>NZ_CP061721.1:2908206-4362309 GCF_014764445.1 Pseudarthrobacter sp. BIM B-2242 | reverse complement strand
AAATCAGTTCCTCAAAACTTGCGTGCCTGCATTACGTGCAGCCCCAAGTCCGGAACCAGGATGTTGGTCCAGCTTCATCCACAGGGTTATGCACAGTCCGTGGATAATCGGCTACTGAGCCACTCTAGGGGATCAAAACGCTAGAAGATAGCTGGGAAGTAGCTTGTGGATAATTACACCGTTGTGGTTCGAAAACAGGCCCTGTGAGCCAGTTCATCCACAGGCTGTGGGGCAAGGTTAGCCACAGCCATGGGCAGGTGCGAAGACACTGTCCGGTTTGACTCCGGGGCGCATTTTGCCTAATGTTGTGAAGTCCTTTGTGTGCGCTTTCCGCCCCATCTGAATCTCTCCGACGCTTTGCGTTTGGGCAGCCGGGGGAAGCGCGCATATACAAAACTTAGCGTCGGCCAGTTCTTCCCTTTTACTGATCGGGTGGGCGCACCTTTGATCCACTGGAGTAACTAACGTGAGCAAGCGGACTTTTCAGCCGAATAACCGCCGTCGAGCCAAGAAGCACGGCTTCCGCCTTCGTATGCGTACCCGTGCCGGCCGTGCCATCCTGGCAGCCCGTCGTGGCAAGGGCCGCACCGAACTGTCGGCCTAGATTCTGACTCGTCGGTTTACTGTTTCTTTGCGAGTTTAAGGTGCTGGCCACCCGTAACCGTTTGAGGACCTCAACCGATTTTTCCACAACTGTACGTTCCGGTGTCCGCAATGGACGCCGGAACGTAGTGTTATATGCGGCAGCTCTGGCTGCCGACGAACCCAGCCGGATCGGGTTCATCGTTTCCAAAGGTGTCGGGAACGCTGTGGTCAGGAACCTCGTTAAGAGGAGACTGAGAGAAGCCGGTGCCGCCTCGCTGCGCGAGTACGGTACCGGGTTTGCCATAGTGGTCCGGGCCCTGCCTGCGTCGGCAACCGCGAGTTGGGATCAACTGCTCGCGGATTACAACGCCGCACTGGAATCGACCATGAACCGGTTGGGCAGCCGCCTTCCGCGGGCTGCTGTAAACGGTTCAACCGGTACAACACAGGAAGGGACACCGCGTGCGTAACGTGACTGCCGCTGTCGTCCGCTACGTTCAACCTGGTGTTGCCTCTGTGTGCGCGTTCCTTTGGAACCTGCCCAAGAACATTCTTATTCTGGTGCTGATGGCCTACCGCAAGGTGATTTCCCCCTTGTACGGCCAAGTCTGCCGGTTTTTTCCTTCCTGCTCCGCCTACGCCCTTGAGGCGATCACTGTCCATGGCGCAGTGAAAGGCAGCTGGCTTGCCGCCCGCCGTCTGGCGCGCTGCCATCCGTGGAACGCCGGCGGCGTGGACCATGTCCCCGCCGGTCACCGCCACTGGCCCGATGACCGGACCCCCACAATTGTTGTGCTGAACAACCCGGACAAGTACTTGGCTGCTCAGACTGATGGAGAAGGCCGCGTTGCGGCCTGACGAATAGGGATATCGTATGGACTTCTTTGAAACAATCATGTTTCCGTTCAAGTGGCTGGTTTCCATCATCATGGTGGGCTTCCACGAGGGCCTGAGCACTATCGGCCTGCCTGAAGCGTCAGGCTGGACGTGGACCCTGTCGATCATCGGCCTGGTGCTGGTGATCCGCGCCGCCCTGATCCCGGTGTTCGTCAAGCAGATCAAGGCGCAGCGCGGCATGCAGCTGCTGCAGCCGGACCTGAAGAAACTCCAGGACAAGTACAAGGGCAAGACCGACCAGCTGTCCCGGCAGGCCATGGCACAGGAACAGATGGCCATGTACAAGAAGCACGGCACCAACCCGTTCTCGGCCTGCCTGCCCATGCTGATCCAGATGCCCTTCTTCTTCGCTCTCTTCCAGGTGCTGTCCGGCATCAGCGCTGCCCGCGACAAGGGTGCCGGCATCGGGGCCATGAGCCACGAGCAAGTGGTGCAGTTTGATGACTCCACCATCTTCGGTGCCACCCTGTCCGCTTCACTCCTTCACGGTGGAGAAGGCAACCTGACAGCCGTCTGGATCCTCTCGATCGTGATGATCCTGGCCATGACGGCCTCGCAGTTCATCACGCAGAAGCAGATCATGGCCAAGAACATGTCCGAAGAGGCCATGGCCAGCCCGTTCATGCGGCAGCAGAAGATGATGCTTTACATCCTGCCTGTCGTGTTCGGCGTGGGCGGCATCAACTTCCCCATCGGTGTCCTCATCTACTGGACCACCACCAACCTTTGGACCATGGCGCAGCAGTTCTTCGTCATCCGCCGCATGCCCACGCCGGGATCCCCCGCTGCGAAGGCACTCGCCGAGCGCAGGGCCGCCAAGGGCCTGCCGGCCCTGCCCATTCTGGGCGGAAAGAAGGCCGACGCCGAAGCGGAGGCAGCTGCCGCTGCGGCGGTCATCGAGCAAAAGGGACAGCGCGTCCAGCCCCAGCGTAAGAACAGGAAGAAGAAGTAATGTCTGCTGAAAGCACCGAACACGCCCTTTCCGACGAGGTCATTGACGACCAGGACGAAACCACCACGGACACCGACGCCAACCCCAAGGGGACTGCCGCAAGCCGCCTCGAAGAGGAAGGCGACGTCGCCGCGGACTACCTGGAGGAGCTCCTCGACATCGCGGACATCGATGGTGACATTGACATCGAGGTGCGCAACGGCCGCACGTACATTTCCATCGTGGCTGAGGAAGAAACGGACGGCCTTGACGCCCTGGTAGGCGAAGACGGCGAAGTCCTCGAGGCCCTGCAGGAGCTGACACGGCTTTCCGTGCTGTCTGCCACCGAGAACCGCTCACGCCTGGTGCTGGACATCAACGGCTACCGCCAGCAGCGCGCCGGCCACCTGCAGAAGATTGCCGAAGATGCGGCCGCCGCAGTGAGGGAGACCGGCAAGGCCGTGGCTTTGGAACCGATGAGTGCCTACGAACGCAAGATTGTTCACGACGCCGTTGCCGACCTTGGCCTGGTCAGTGAATCTGAAGGCGAAGGCTCGGGCCGCCACATCGTAGTTTCCGCTGACTAGAGAATTGCTGAACGTTGACCATGGTTGATATCACGGCGGCCGAACTGCTGGCGGCTGAGAAGATCTTCGGTGACCGCCTGGATCTCGCCAAGCGGTATGTCGAGCACTTGGCTACTTCCGGTACTGAGCGCGGGCTTATCGGGCCTCGCGAGATCCCGCGTCTGTGGAGCCGGCACGTGCTCAACTGTGCCGTCATCGAAAGTGAGATCGCCCACGGCAGCCACGTTGCCGATGTGGGGAGCGGGGCCGGACTGCCGGGGCTCTGCCTCGCCATCGCGCGGCCTGATCTTGAGCTCACCCTGATCGAGCCGCTGGAACGCCGCGTGATCTGGCTCCAGGAAGTGGTGGACGATCTGGGCCTGACAAACGTCACCATCATGCGGACCCGGGCTGAACTTGCAGTCGGCATGGTTGATGCCGATGTGGTCACTGCCCGTGCCGTCTCCGCACTGAGTAACCTGGCCGGCCTGACCATCCCCCTGCTGGCCGGCAAGGGTGAAGTTGTGGCGATCAAGGGCCGCAGCGCCGGCGAAGAAATCGAAAAAGCCGCGAAGGTTATCCGCAAACTCGGCGGCGTCCAGACGTCGGTGGTGACCGTCGGGGAAAGCCTCTTGGAGGAACCCACCACGGTGGTCCGAATCGTTGTAAACAAGTCCCGAAAGATTGCATAGTCCGGGCCCGGTAACCTTGGTCTGCAGGACGAAGCGGTTAGGCTAGACAACGGCAGCAACAGCTGAACGAGAGTGAGTGTGTCCCAGTGACCAGTAGCGAAGCCTCCACACAACGGATCCCCCCGTTTGTGTCTTTGGGGTCAGCACGTTCATTTGCTGGCATGGGTTCTGTACCGGTGCGAGGGGAAAATCACCCTACTCCGGTTGCAGGCGTGGCAAAGTTTCCGGCTGTTTCACGTGAAACAGCGTCGAGCGGCAAGACAAACGTCATTGACACGATGGATGACTCTAGCCCCATAGCGCGTGAACTGGCACACGAGACGAAGCGCCGGGAGCGCCTGGTTGGCAGGGAGCTGCCCAAGCCTGACAAGACACGTATTTTTACCGTGTCCAACCAGAAGGGCGGAGTGGGTAAGACAACCACTACCGTAAACATTGCCGCGGCCCTTGCCGCCGCCGGCTTGAACGTCCTGGTCATCGACATCGATCCGCAGGGCAACGCCTCCACCGCCCTCGGCGTGGAACACCACGCGGATGTGGACAGCATCTACGACGTCCTGATCAACGATTTCCCGCTGGCTGATGTGGTGGCCCCCTGCCCGGACATTCGCAACCTGATCTGTGCTCCTGCCACCATTCACTTGGCCGGCGCTGAGATTGAGCTCGTCTCCCTCGTAGCCCGTGAACAGCGGTTGCGCAGGGCAATCGACGTTTACGCCAAGACCCGGGCGAAGAATGGCGAGGAACGGCTCGACTACATCTTCATTGACTGCCCGCCAAGCCTGGGGCTGCTCACGGTGAACGCCTTCTGTGCTGCCGGCGAGGTCCTGATCCCCATCCAGTGTGAGTACTACGCCCTGGAGGGACTGAGTCAGCTCCTCAAAAACATCGAAATGATCCAAAAGCATCTGAATGCGGATCTCGTGGTGTCCACGATTCTTCTGACGATGTACGACGGCCGGACCAACCTCGCGGCACAGGTCGCGGCTGAGGTTCGCCAGCACTTCCCGGACCAGGTCCTGGGTGCAGTGGTTCCCCGCTCGGTACGGATCTCGGAAGCACCCAGCTACCAGCAGACTGTGATGACATACGATCCTTCCTCCAGTGGTGCCTTGTCTTATCTGGAAGCCGCAGCGGAAATCGCTGAACGCTAAAATCTTCAAAATACTGCAACAACCGGAGTCCGGCAGTGCCTGACTCTTCCATCGGAGGGATTTATCCATGAGCGAGAAGCGACGCGGCCTGGGCCGCGGACTTGGCGCACTCATTCCAAGTTCCGCCGCTGGTAATGGGTCGGGCAATGGGACTGCTGTTTCGCGGCCCGTGGACCTCTTCTTTCCCGAAGGCCGGAAGAAAATTGATTCCTCACCGGGCGTTGTAGAAGACGATGCGAAGCCGGGGGGCGCCAGGTCCCGGTCGACCGCCGGCTCAGCACCGGCAGGGGCACCGCAAAAGCGGACAGCGGTTGCTTCGGCGAAGCAGACGACGCCCCGGGATGACCAGGCAGCCAAAGATGCGGCCGCCCCGGATTCCGGCTCCCCCATTAAGCCTTCGCCGACGGCGACTGACAAACCTGCCGCGACGAAGGCTCCGGCTAAGACCTCCGCCAAGGGTCCGGCCAAACCCACGACGTCCTCCGGTACTCCAGCAGCCGAGGAGGCGTTGGAAGCTGAGCCTGCCGCGAAGCCGTCCTCTGTTGCCAATGACACTGAGGACCTCAACAACCGAGTGGACAACGGGGTTGACCTTATAGAGGTCCCCGGGGTTCGGTTTGCTGAGATCCCGGTCTCCGACATCCACCCAAACCGGAAACAGCCCCGCTCAGTCTTCGATGAGGACGATATGGCGGAGCTGATTCACTCTGTCCGTGAAATAGGCGTCCTCCAGCCAATTGTGGTGCGTACTTCAACCGAAAAGGGTGGAGAACCATATGAACTGGTCATGGGTGAGCGCCGCTGGCGTGCAGTACAGGCCGCAGGTATGGAAACCATACCGGCCATCGTGCGGGATACCACCGATGATGACCTTCTCAGGGACGCACTCCTGGAGAACCTCCACCGCAGCCAGCTGAACCCCCTTGAAGAAGCGGCCGCCTACCAGCAGCTGCTCGAGGATTTCGGAACAACGCACGAACAGCTCGCTGACCGTATCGGCCGTTCCCGTCCTCAGGTATCGAACACGCTTCGTTTGCTTAAGCTGCCTCCCCTCGTGCAGCGGCGGGTTGCGGCAAACGTTCTTTCTGCCGGCCATGCGCGTGCTCTGCTGGCTCTTCCGGACGCGGCAGCAATGGAACGCCTCGCGCAGAAGATCGTGGCGGAAGGTATGTCTGTGCGGGCTACTGAAGAAGCCGTGACCCTGTACCAGGATCCGACCAGGCCTGCCAAGAACAATATCCCTCGTCCGGGGGCACGCCATGAGCGTCTTGACTACCTGGCATCGTCCCTCTCGGATCGCCTGGACACCAATGTGAAGATCTCCCTAGGTGTCCGCAAGGGCCGGGTAAGCATAGAGTTTGCCAGTGTTGAAGACCTGAACCGCATCATGGAGGTTCTTGCGCCGGGGGCCGAAAACTAGCCGGCATGACGAAGCTTGCAGCCTAGACTGTGGGTTAGTCACCGAGGGAGGGACTGTTTCACGTGAAACAGGCCCTCCTTTTTTGCTGTTCACATTGTGCGGGGTGAATCTCCCTTCTGGGCCGCTACCGTGCATACGCTCCTGAAATTGCTTCAGTTGCCCGCTGCCCGACCGCCCGCCGCCCCCCGCCTCCGACTGAGATCGTCACTTAGCGAAGGTCTGCCCTTCTCCTGCTTGCCTTCCCTCGGATACAGTCCGCTCGCTACCTCGGATGGCTCGTTGATGCGTAGCATTAGCGGCACTTTGATTGCGTGCAAGGTAACTGGCCCTGATCGGGTGCGTGGGTTCTAGTTCGCGGGTCTGGTCGCTGGGCTTCTGGCTCCGTTGCTTTGGTTGATTGAAGTTGGTTCCGGTGCTCTTTAGCTTTGGAACGGCCATGGTTTGTTGGAGCACTCGATGACAATGACACCAGCGTAAATAGGACTAGCGGCCAGGACACACGCACTTGGCTCCTATCCATGGTGGTCACTGCCTTCGTCTCTTGCAGTGGCCCGTGCGCGGCAGTTTCACGTGAAACAAGCGACTTGAGCCCCGCGGGGATGCTTCTGTTTCGCAGACTGTTTGTCGCCGTCATCAGCTCCGTCTAACAAGCGTGTGCACTTTCGGAGCTTCGGCAGCACGGGCGAGGAGGTCACGTTGTGGCGATCTGTGTTCCCGATAGCTCTTCTAAACTGAATGCTTTCACAGCATCACACGACTACGCGGGGTGAAACTAACATTGACTCGACGCCGGTGGTCCCCGGTGTATCCCGGACCTGCATGAGGGGCAGTAGTCTCTGCAGAGCTAGCTAACATTCCATCCACGCCGTGAATGCGTTTCACGTGAAACGTCGCGCACGTTGGGCTGGCACCCTGGGAGCAGACGTTCACGAATCCAGGTATCGACCCTCTCTACCGGGACCCGTACCGCGTAGATGTACAGATCTAAGGAATTCAGGATGGTGTTCGCGTAGCGCCCCCGAAAGCGCACCCGCTTGTCGCCTGCTATGTCGGTGGAGGCCCTGGATATGAATGGTCCTGCTGACTCCCATGATGGATGCACAGGATGATCCTCGGCGTGTTTGTGGGAACGCAGCTGTCCCCTGCTGCGTGGTCGTGTACTGCGTGGACGGCAGAACCTTACGAACACCCTCTCAGGCGCTCCCAGGCGCTTGCACGGGCTCGCGCATGCCGCATGTAGTCGTGGACCCCTCCGCCAGGTCGGACGAAGCACAAAGGGCGGGCTGGACGAGACAGCAGCTGTATCTGTGACGGCGCATAGATAGCCGACAGTGATCCCTGCCCTGCTTCGTAGCCCTTACGCGAAGCTACTACCCACGGCCCTTGTCCCGGCTTTCGAGCCGCGTCACCCCCTTAGCCACGTGGCACTTATAGTGCGCCGGCAGACCAAGGCCGATGTTGGTCTCATGGGGGTACCCATGGCTGTGCGGAGCCCCTCCCCCGGAGCTCGGCGAGGGCGGTTGCGGCGTTCCCGGGACTTCGTGGCTGGGTTCCGCTGAACTGCTGAGGACAGCACGGCTGACTGCTACCTCATGGATAGTCGTGGCTGTTCATCAATAGAGCCGATGAGCAGGGCGATGATAGTCCCCGTACTTGCTTGCTGTGCGCAGGCACCTAAACCAGGGGCTCGTGCCACTGGTTCGTCACGGTCAAGGGATGGGAGCGGGAGGCACAGAAGACGTAACAGCGGATTCATACGAGTCCGACATTAGCCCCACGTTTAGTGCAGTGTTACGGTCCTTGCCTCGCCGGCATGAGGGAGTTTTTTCGGAACGCAGCTTGTTGCGCAGCACGCCACAATCGCGCATTAGATATATCGCGCATTCCGGTGGTCGTCGGCTGGCGGTGCGGGCTTAACATTCGAAACGGTCTAGGGCCTGGGTGGCCTTGGGCTGTTGTTGTGACATGACGCACTGCCATCGCGGGAACATCCACAAGATTCATGAGGGCCAATTTCGAGCGGTGGGCCGTAGGAGGCTGCCCGGCTATGCGGGGGCTTCAAATGGTGGGAAGGGGGGCGACTCCGAGAAGCTGTACCTGCCCTTTGTGCAGTCGAGTCGCTCGCATGTCTCATGGTCCCTCGCTCGACGGGGAGACGGGAGGGTCGTTCACGTGCGCCGATCGTCCACCGGGAAAGCACGAGCGCGTTCTTGGCGGTTCTCCTTCCCAACGATTTCTTTCGACTTGGACGGTGGATATTCCTGTGGATAACTTTGTGGATAGTTGCCAGCGACGTGGGAGGGTAAGGGGGAGCCCCAACGAATCCAATTAGCGACGCGCGTAGGCGAAGCAAATTCCTGACTTGCCCGGGCAGCACCGTGTTTCACGTGAAACATTTACGGAACTGCTGCAATCGTTACCAGAAGCGCTAAATCGTCCATATATGACCGATTTAGCCCGCGTTTTCGATTTGACCAGCGGAATTTTCTGGCTGCCCGATTGGATGTGATCGGGCGTACACCCGGCAGCGCAGCTTGGGAGATGCCTCACATTCCCACGTGTAGCTGTGATCTCGATATTGGCTGCTCGTATCGGTGGATAAGTCTGTGGAAATCGGTGTGGATATTGCTGTGGATAACTCATGGGGATAACTCGTGAGGAATGACGATCTCCAGGCCGAAATCCGCCGTGGAAATCGCTGGCTGGAGATGGAGCATCCTCTGCATAGCTGCCGTCGCTGTCAACCCTTCGTAGGAATTCGCCGTGCGTGGACACAGGAGACCGATAGCCGAGTGAATCTCGATCACTGCTTCGCAGACCTGCGGAGCTCCGAGGGTTGATCTACATTGAAGAGTCTTCAGGGTGCGAGCTCCGTACGAAGCGACAATCACACTCTGACACTGACTCGGACACTGCATCCACTCCCGTCGCCGTGATCCGAGGGCAACTACCCCCGTGGAGTGCCCGAGCTTCGGCCCTTCTTTCGGCGGCGAGGTGGGTTGGCTCGTGCGTACCGGATGCCGGTGCAGCAAATCTAGGGTCTTCGGCTGCACCTCCTGGGCTGATAGATTCGTGCGCTGTTCGCTCTCGTGCATGCAAGGGCGGTGTCTGGCTTTAGAGGCTCGATGAAGCTCTTGGTACGCCTACGCGTGTAGCCTCTCCTGGGTAGCCTCAAACGCCGCACACCGGGTCTTGAGGCCTTGGCCGGGGATGCCCCCTGACCGCCCTCTCACTGTGGGTGTGTTGACGTAGGAATTCGTTCCGTGGCATGTGAAGTGTCCGCTGTACGCGCCCGCGCTGGCCGCCAGCCACGTGGTGTGCCGGCGACCTGGTGTGCGGGCGTCGTGCTGTGCTGACCACGTGGGTTGTGGTGTGCGGTGTGATGAGCAGAGGCTTGGGGTTTTAGCCGCGGTAGATGTTGGGCGCGCTGTGTATGATCGCCCCGGGCAAGCAACGTTGCGTCCTCGTATTATCGAGCTGCCACGGTGGCTGCGTGGAAGGTCTGGCCCAGAGTACCGAGACTCCAGGCTCACGTATCCGGGAACGTCGCTGTTTCACGTGAAACACTGAAGGCCAAGTGAGTGGACCTCAGCTGGCTTAGGACTACTTCGTTTCACGTGAAACATGAAGCTGAGCGGCGGATCTGACCTGGGTGCACGGCAAAAGAGGTGTTGGCAAGCGGGGCTTGCTCTCACCGCCGTCCGAGCTGAACTCGAACAGTACCTAGATATTGGCAACCCGGCATGCAACGCGGAGGACCGCCTCTTCGGCAGACTGAAGCTTTGTACGCTGCGGGATGGAGCCGACTGGGTGCTCCGCGTGGGCCAGAAGTGAGGATGCCGCTGTTGATTTGTTGTACGACGCGAATGCATGGGTCGCCACCGCCCCAACTTACGGAGTTTGGCGAGTTTTCTGCCTGCGGAGTCCTGCTCGATCTTGCAAGTAGTAAACACACCGCCGGCCGGAGCCCTGTGTAGAGACCCAAACTGATCCCCTACGCTCCTGGTTTCCCGGTGAACTCTCCCAACGCCTGAGACTTCGACGTCGTCGTCCCTTTTTGCCTTCATGGTGTTTTTGCATGGATGCTTCATGTTCCGTTCGTTGCAGGCGTCCTACTAGCCACAGAATCTGCAGGGCATATTGGGTGTGATTTCTGCACTGGAACGCTTTGTCTCCTGCTCGACAACTCAGCCACAGTGTTCAGCGAAGGACCCTGCCCAAGGATTCATCTCGGCGAACTCGTGTCACCGAGTGGTCTCCCCCAATCGAACCGGCTGGAGTCGCCATTCCGGCGAGCTTGGTTCCACCAAGGTGAGCGGCATGAGTGGTGGAGCTCGTTTCCCGGTTCCATGAGTCCTGGCAAAGAGCCGATGGCCTACGATCGGTTTACGCATGGTCTATTGTGCTGGCGGTGCTGTCATTTCCGTGTTGTGTGCTCATGCTGCGGCATGGCATCTCGGCGAGTAGGCCCCCTTCGTCGGCCGCTAGCCTCAAACTTGGTTTTTCGCTGGATTGAGGTGGGAGTGAGCAATTTAGCAGATGTGGTTCTCGGGAATCTGCTGGCTTTCTACCCAGTAAATCAGCGGTTTATAGTCACGTACCTCTAGATTCTCCGGCTGCGGACCGCTGATGGAACTTAGCACATAGGACGTGGCCCTTATCAGGTGTATTCTCGCTTGTCGTTGAACTAGACAAGACCAGGTGTCCCGGTGGAGCACCTCGGTGGTGAGGCTGCGTTGGTGGTGTCACCTCTTGTACCGTTGGCGTCTTTGACTATGTTTCACGTGAAACATTGCACGAGTTGACGATTGATCCCGGCCGAGCCGTGACGGACGTGAAGCGCCCCATCGCCCAGGTTGTTCCAAGGGCCACACAGTCACCACGCTGTCGGATCGTGTTCCTGCAAAGGGACTCAGTTGATTTGAGGCGCCACGAGAAAGGAGGGTTAGAGCAGAAGAGTGCGGACTCCATATTTTGTCGCAGCATAAATCTTCTGTCACGCCTGATTCGGATAAGATGCACCTTCCCCTGATAATGGGAATTGCGGGAAGCTTCAACATCGTTCGTCGGTGTGTTTCACGTGAAACACTCTTACCCGAGTTCGTCCCAAACCGACGGTTGCGGTTGTTGCGGATTCTGGAGAAGTCGTACCGAGACGAAAGAAGCGCTGCTGTTGACGCCGGGCGGGAGACTGTCCATCCCGTGCCGACCAAGGGAAATGGCATACTTCAAAGTGCCCGCGGGCAAGAATATGGCACAGTTCCGACGTCACACTCCCCCGCAAGCCAGGAGGTGTTTCACGTGAAACATAGAGTCGCCCAGCGAAGAGAACTCATCGGGCTCTGACTGAGAAATCTCCCGCTAACTTGCTTGGACGCCGCCCATGGACTCAGGCAGTATCTGCCGCGGTTCATGCTCTCGTAGTAATGTGCCCAGGGCAGAATTTGTGCGTTCTGAAACCGTGTTTGTTTGTTTCGTCAGCACGGAAACCGTGACTTAAACATCTGTGGCCACTGCTTCAGGGAAGCAGTGGCCACAAACGCTATTAAGCACTTATCGCAAGGACGCCTTCTTTGAGGGCCGGGGTCATGAACCGACAGCCGTGAGGTCCGTTAGGACAGGACGTCAGCGAATTCCTTTTCGAAGAACTGCTTGGGTCGGGCTCCAATAACGGTGCCCTTTACCTCGCCACCCTGGAAGAGGTATACAGCCGGGATGGACGTGATGCCGTACTCGGCGGCAATGCCCGGGTTGTCGTCAACGTTGACCTTGACGACGTCGACCTTCTCGCTGTACTCGACCGAGATCTCGTCGAGGATGGGTCCCAGCTTGCGGCAGGGGCCGCACCATTCGGCCCAGAAATCAACGATCACCGGTTTGTCAGCGGACAGCACGTCCGTGCCGAAGCTTGCATCTGTTACGTCTTTAGCGTTGCTCATAGCTTTGTCTCTCTCTTCGAATGGCGGTGACGCGGATTACGCGTGCAGGTCTGCGAGGTAATGTTCCACATCGATGGCAGCGACACAGCCGGAACCGGACGCCGTGATCGCCTGACGGTAGGTGGGGTCAACAACGTCGCCGGCGGCAAAGACGCCCGGGACACTGGTTCTGGAACTCCGGCCCTTCACGGCGATAGTGCCCTCAGGCGTAATCTCCAGCGTGTCTTTGACCAATTCGGTGCGGGGATCGTTTCCGATGGCTACGAACACGCCCGTGACGGCGAGATCGGATACGGTCCCGTCCTGCAGGTTCTTGATCTTGAGGCCGGTGACTTTATCCTCGCCGATGACGTCGTCCACGGTGCTGTTCCAGATAAACGAGATTTTCTCGTGTGCCAGCGCCCGGTCGGCCATGATCTTTGAGGCCTTGAGGGTGTCGCGGCGGTGGACTACCGTGACGGACTTAGCAAACTTGGTCAGGAAGAGGGCTTCCTCCATGGCGGAGTCTCCCCCGCCGATGACCGCAATGTCCTGACCCTTGAAAAAGAAACCGTCGCAGGTTGCACACCAGCTGACGCCGTGTCCGGAGAGCCGTTTCTCATTAGGCAGGCCCAGCTCGCGGTAAGCGGATCCGGTGGACAGGATGATGGACCGGGCCTGGAAAGTCTCGCCCGTGCCGATGGTGACGGTCTTGATGTCGCCTTCGAGGTCGAGTGCGGTGACGTCCTCGAACTGGATCTCCGTCCCAAACCGGGCGGCCTGCTTTTCGAAGTTCTCCATGAGGTCCGGTCCCATAATGCCGTCAGGGAAGCCGGGGTAGTTTTCGACGTCGGTGGTGTTCATCAGTTCGCCGCCGGCGGTCACTGAACCCGCCAGGAGCAGGGGCTTGAGGTTGGCTCGGGCCGTGTAGACCGCGGCCGTATACCCTGCCGGGCCCGAGCCGACGATGATGACATCACGTACTTCGGACGCGGTGTTTTCTGCGTTGCTCACTGAACGGTGAACCTCTTCCTTAGTCGATGCGCCGGTTTACTGGACCGGCCACATGGCACAACTGAATCTTGGTGGTGAATATTCCGGGCACCGCGCGAACGGAGTAACCATGAATGGTCATGACGGAGTCGCCTCAACAGGTGCCCTCCCAGATTACCGCCTGAAAACAGCTGAGCCGCATCTGTTACCGCCGGGGCCATCCCCTGGCAGAACAGACGCGGCTCGGCGGCGGCGTGACGCAGGCCCTCGCTACTGGACCTTGATTTCTGCAAGGCGGATGCCGAAGCCGTAGCGGGTCTTCGGGGCCGCCAGCCTGGGCAGCGCCTTGATGGACACAATGACGTACTGTGCCTTCACGGGCTCAGCCAGCGGCAAGGTCAGATCGGTTGACGTGAAGCTGTTCGTTCCCACGAGCTTGGCACCATCCAGTGACGGACGGTCGTTCGTGTAGACACTCAGGTTTCCGCCGGAAGCTCCAAGCTGGGTCAGGGTGATGGAAGAAACCGTGGCCGGGCTCTTCAGCTTCACAAACAGGGGTACACCGTCGGCGGCCAGGCCGCCCCAGCCTTCGGTAGCGAATTCCATATCGGACCAGTAGCTGGCTGCATTGCCGTCGAACGCCTTCACGAGGTCCACATCATAGGTGGCTGCGAAGTCGAAATTACCCTGGCGGGTGATGTTTTCGATGGACGGCGGGGCTGCCGGCGGTGCTGAACTCGGGTTGGCTGTGGGCGTCCCCGTGCCCGGACCTGTTGCCGGCGCGCCTGTCGAAGCCGGCGTTGGGTCGGCCTGCGGGCCGGACTGGAACAAGCTGCCCAGGTTGGTGAGGGCAAACACCAGCCCTGCAATGAGTACTACGGCAAGAAGGCCGCCCACGAGCCAGCGCATGGATCGCGGCTCACGCTCGGGCTCGTCGTCGTCATCGTTGTAAGCGCCTGTACCGCCTGCTGGCGGTACTGCTGCCGCCGGGGAGGTCTTTCGCGCAAGGGAAGGGAAAGCGGCTGCGGCACGATTGGGCTTGGCCGGCTTGGCCTCCGCTGCTGTGTCGTAGCCGGTGTCCTGGTCCTCGTAGGAGTAGTCGTCTTCAGACCACAGCGAGACCTTGGGCTGACCCTGTTCCTGTCCGTTGTGCGGCCGGCTGGCAACCGGTGCGCCGGAACCCGAAACCGGCTCCCGCTCCGCCGGCTGGACTGGATGCGGGGCGGTGGCCTGTTGGTGCGCGGCAGCTGCTCCTGCGGCGGCACCTGCAGCAGCGCCAGCCGCTCCGGCACCGGCGGCCCCGGTCGATCCACCGGCAGGGCGGGTGGTCGGACCGACCGGCGGCCGGGGCGGAACCACCGGCGGAACCGAAGGAGCCGACCGGTAAGGGTCCACCTGGCTGGGGTGGTGGTCGGCGTAGTTGATGTAGCCGGCGTCGACGTTCTCTTCTTCGTCGTACGGCTCGGGCTCGTGTGACCGCGCCTGGCCGAAAATCTCACTGCCCAGGGTGTCGGTAAAGAAGGGCTCAACGTAGGGCGCATCGGAAGCGACGACGAGATCGAGCAGGTCTGCCGCAGACGTGTGGTTCGTGATGAGGTAGGTGGCGGCTTCGGTGACGCCAAGATCGAGTACCTGGACGCTGCCGGGACGCTCCCCGGTAGCAACCTCGCGGGCACTCTGCGCAACCTGCTCCGTGTTGTGCGGGCCTGCAACCAGAATGCTGACAGGCCGGTTGAGTACCTGGTCCACCCCGTCCAGCACCAGATCATGGTCGTGTGAGGTCAATACCGTGGCTGTGACCTTGTAGCGGCCGCCGAGTACTGATCCAACGTCGATCGGGTGGGACACGTGTTCCTCCTAGACTGTCCGGGAATTACCGGCGTAGATGATGCCACCGGCGGTCAGAACCGGTCAAAAGGCCGGGCGTCGAGCCGGTTTACTCTTGCCTGCAACTACCCCTGTTCATTGTCGATCCTAGCCGATTGGCCCTACCCGCCGCGGGCGACAGGCAGCCGGAAACCCGGGGAAGGTCACTTTTTGCGGGGCCGCCGTGACCTGAAATGCGGGTTCCGTCCGGGCTGCCCCTGGAACGTGCGCCGGCCGGGGAGCGGGATCTCGTCGCGGAGGAAGCCGCCACGGGCAGTTCCCGGCACATCTTCGGCCGGAAGATATTCACCGGCAGGCATGTTTCCGTCATCCGTGGAACCGGCAGGAATCGCAGGTGCCGCAGGCCTGTGCCGCTCTGGCTCTGGTCCGGCGCGGAAGGACGTCGCGTCGAATTCGCCCGAGATGCGCGGAATCAGTCCGGTGTCCACCGAGACGGTGGCGCGTTCCGGCGTCGGACGTTCCGATTCTGAGGAAGAGTCGGTGGCAGATGATGCCGACGGCGGCCCTCCCACCGTGTCCGACGGCCCCCCGCCGCGGCGCCCAAGCCGCCCGAGGAGGGGGCGCAGCAGATCGCGGAGCTCCGCGACGTGGAAAACTTTAAGCAGGAGTACATAGACCACGAGCATGATGGGCCCGACGACGACCAGGGTCACCAGGGCCGCGAGACGGTCGGTCCAGGCGAAGCCGTCCGGGCTGTAGCTGCCCATTAGCCACAGGGCGCCGGCACCGGCAAGAGCGGAACCGAGCGCCGCGTAACCCATTCGGATGTACGAGTTGGCGATGCGGGGACCGTCGAGGTGGCCGAGCAGGCGGCGCAGGAAGAAGGCGCTGATGACCACCGAGAGGATGTTGCCCACCATGTACAGAATGGCGATCGCGTAGATGATCTGGCCCACCGGCATGAACTGGATGGCAAAAGCCCCGGCAACATAGACAACTGCGAGCAGGAGCTGGATGTAGAACGGTGTGCGGGCGTCCTCGTTGGCGTAGAAAACCCGCGACATCATGAAATTTGCACTCATAAACGGCGTGCTCAGCGCCAGGATGGTCAGCGTCTGGGCCAGCATCACGCCATCCTGGCGAAGGCCGCCGGAGAAGAACATACCCAACGGTCCGGCCAGCGCGAACAGTGCCAGCGCGCCGAAGACGGTGGCCACTGCCATGGTCCGGAGCCCGTGCGAGAGCGCATCGCGCAGTTCGGCACGGTTGCCGTCCTGCGACGCGCGGGTCATCCGGTTAAAGAGGACGGTGGCGAGGGACAGGGCGATGATCGAGTGCGGCAGGAGATACAGCTGGCTGGCAACCTCCAGGACAGCGTTACCGGGGAGTATCTCAGCCGCCGGGTCCCCGGCCTGTTTCAACCGCAGGCGCTCCGCACCGGGAATGGTGGCAATACGCATGACGTACAGGAACGCCAACTGCCCGACGGCGGCGGTCAGCAGCGTCCAGACGCTCAACTTCGCTGCCTGGCCAAGACCCACTCCCCGCCATCCGAACTTCGGCCGGAGGCCTAGTTTCAGCCGGAATACCGGGATCATCAGGATGGCCGTCTGGGCCACCACGCCGATGGTGGAGAAGCCGGCCACGAGCAACGTCTGGTTGGGACCCCAGTTGTCCAGCGTGTGCGCGTTGACGGCGTTCTGGCCGAAAATCCAGATGAACATGCCCAGGCCGGCGATGCCCACGACGTTGTTCAGGATAGGGGCCCACATAGCCGGGCCGAACGCGCCATTGGCGTTGAGGATCTGGGTGAGGAGGGCGTAGAGGCCGTAGAAGAAGATTTGCGGCAGGCACCAGAAGGCGAACGTAATGGCCAGGGCCTTTTGCTGCGGCGAATAGCCCTGGGTAGTCAGCTCAATGACCCACGGCGCGGCCAGGGTGACCAGCGCGGTCAGGCCCAGCAACAGCAGGACCGCCAAGGTCAGGAGCCGGCTGATGTAGTCGGCGCCCCTGTCCGGAGCCTTGCTCGCCTTGATGATCTGCGGAACCAGCACGGCGTTAAAGACGCCGCCGGCCACCAGCAGGAAGATGAGGTTGGGCAGGTTGTTTGCGTTGATGAACGTGTCATTAACGGTGGAACCCAGGCCGAGGGCCGCACCCAGCATCCAGGTCTTGCCGAATCCCAGGAAACGCGAAACCAGGGTACCGGCGGCCATGATGGCGCTGGACCGTGTCTCACTCGCGCCTGTGGGAGGGCCGGGCTCGGCGGGACCCGGAGCATCGGCCGGAGCCGTTGGCACGGCCTCAGGCGCGGGCTGACCTGCCTGGCCTGTTCTATCGGAAGGGAAATTGGAAGCTGACATCGAGTTCATCGTCTCACCCGGACCCTGTTTGTTCCGCACCGGACCGGCCTGCGCGGCCCGCATCCACCCGCAACGGGGCACAAGCCCCGGGCCGCAGGCTCAGAGGTGTTCGGGCAGGACGTCCCGGGCCAGGTCCGCGATGCGGCGCTCATTGGGAAAAGAGAGCTTCCGTGCAAGTTCCTTGATGGGCACCCAGGCAACGTCCACAGCTTCCTGGTCAGGATCGTTTTCGATGGTGAGCTCACCGCCGGTAGCACGCAGTAAATAGTGGTGGACCGTTTTGTGGACCCGGTGCCCGCTGACAGTGAACCAGTAGTCGATGCTGCCCAGCGGGGCGAGGATGTCGCCTTCGATGCCGGTTTCCTCGGCAATCTCGCGCACTGCCGCCTGCTCGTTGTTTTCTTTGCCCTCCGGATGGCCCTTCGGGAGGCACCACTCCAAACGCCCGCCCCTGTTAAGGCGCGCGATGATCGCAACCCTGAGTTCGCCGTCGGACGTGTCCACCACAACGCCGCCGGCGGAAATTTCCTCCACCGTAGGGAGCGAGGCCGGAGCCGAGTGCAGGGCAGGCGCGACGTGGGCACCGATTGCCGACGGCAATGGTGCGTTCGTCCTCCTGCCGGGAGCGCTCGGTACGGGATGGGCCATGCAGTCCACTCTAACGACTCTTGCCCAATCTTGATGACCGGAACATGACATCAAGATGGACTGCGTATGACGCAGTTTGAGAGACCGTGAGGGAATCGGCACGATCTTGACCGGATTTTGGCCTGCCAAGCCGCTGGTTTCTGCCAAGCTTAAGTAACTATGGCGCACGCACATCACAAGACTGATTCCCACACCGTCGATTTCCAGGTGGACCCGGTGGTCCTGGAGCTCGGCCAGCGATTTGTCGACGCCGGCCATGAACTGTCGCTGGTGGGTGGTCCGGTGCGGGACCTCTTCCTGGGCCGCACCTCGCCGGACCTGGACTTCACCACGGATGCCACGCCAGACCAGACCGTCGCCCTGATCAAGAAATGGGCGGACAACTTTTGGGAAATCGGCCGGGCCTTCGGGACCATCGGCATGCGCAAGGCGGGTTTCCAGATCGAGATCACCACATACCGGGCCGAGGCGTACGATCCCGAATCGCGCAAGCCGGTCGTGGCCTTCGGCACCTCATTGACAGATGATCTGCTGCGCCGGGATTTCACCATCAACGCCATGGCGCTGCGGCTGCCGTCCCTTGAACTTGTAGACCCGTTTGGCGGCGTCCGGGACCTGCATGCTTCTGTTCTGACTACCCCGGGATCCCCTGAGGACTCGTTCTCCGACGATCCCCTGCGCATGATGCGTGCCGCCCGGTTCGCCTCGCAGCTGGGCATTTCCGTGCACCCTGCTGTCCGTCAGGCGATGACCCAAATGGCAGAACGCATCAAGATCATCTCTGCTGAACGCGTCCGCGATGAACTGGTTAAACTCATCTGCGGCGCCCGCCCGAGGATTGGTGTGGACCTGCTGGTGGACACCGGACTGGCCGAATTTGTGCTGCCTGAAGTCTCGGCCCTGCGTCTGGAATCAGACGAGCACCACCGCCACAAGGACGTTTACCAGCACTCCCTGCAGGTCCTGGAGCAGGCTGCCGCCCTGGAGACCGATGCGGACGGCGCCGTACCGGCTCCGGACTTTGTGCTGCGGTTCGCAGCGTTAATGCACGACGTCGGCAAACCGGCGACGCGTCGTTTCGAACCGGGCGGCGCGGTCAGCTTCCGCCACCACGACATGGTGGGCTCCAAACTCACCTCGAAGCGGATGAAGACCCTGCGCTTCGACAACGACACCATCAAAGCCGTAGCCCGGCTGGTGGAACTGCACATGCGCTTTTACGGCTACGGCGACGCCGGCTGGAGCGACTCCGCTGTCCGGCGCTACGTCACCGACGCCGGGCCCCTGCTGGAGCGGCTGCACCGGCTGACCCGGTCCGACGTCACCACCCGCAACCAGCGCAAGGCCGAACGGTTGGCCTTCGCGTATGACGATCTGGAGGACCGGATCGCCGCGCTGCGTGAGCAGGAGTCCCTGGAGGCGGTCCGCCCGGATCTGGACGGGGCCCGGATCATGGCTCTCCTGGACCTGAAACCCGGTCCCGTGGTGGGCCGTGCCTACAGGTTCCTGCTGGAGGAACGCATGGAGCATGGTCCGTTGCCGACCGAGGACGCCGAAGCGCGGCTGCTCGCCTGGTGGGCTCAGCAGCCCGAGGCGGCACCCCCGGTTCCGGACGCAACAGAGCCGGCCGCCGCCGTCGAGCTTTCCCCGAATGAGGAGTCGAAATGACTGTGTCGAATTTTGCGCCCCGCCCCCAGCTGTGGATCCTGCGCCACGGTGAGACCGAGTGGTCCAAGAGCGGGCAGTACACCGGTCTCACGGACCTGCCGCTGACCGTTGAAGGAGAGCAGCAGGCCGTGGAAGCCCGAAAGGTGCTGGACCAGGTGGACTTTGACCTGGTGCTGACCTCACCGCTGCGCCGCGCCCGGCGGACAGCCGAACTGGCAGGCTACCCTGACGCGCAGCATGAGCCGCTGGCTGTGGAATGGAACTACGGCGATTACGAGGGCATCAGCTCGGACCTGATCCGAAAAGACAACCCCGACTACCTGATCTGGACCCACGGTGTGCCCAACGGTGAAACCCTGGACGAAGTGGCGGCCCGCGCGGACAAGATTGTGGCCCGGGTACTCGAATCCGGACTCGACAATGTGCTGATCGTGGCCCACGGACACTTCTCCCGCATCCTGACCGCGCGCTGGCTTGAATTGGCCCCCACCGAAGGCCGGCACTTTATTCTGGGTACCGCCAAAGTCTGCACGCTTGGCTGGGACAAGAAGACCCCGGCCATTGTCCGTTGGGGCCTGTAAACCGTAATTCATAAACTTTCTTGAAGATCTTTGTGAATTAGGTAGCGGATCGTCGCATTCGTAAGGTATTTTTATTCCTGACCCCAGAGCGTTCTGCCGGGGTCGCGGCGCACGTTGTACAGCCAATCAGCTGATGCGACGGCTTGAGCAGAAAAGGAGGTTGGGAAAAATGATTACTTTGACTAGCGGATGGAAGATGACCATCACCGCCACCCCGGCCCCTGACGCTTCTGCGCGCCATTTTCGCGGAGTGTTTGCCTCCTAGAGCCATTCTCTGATCAGCCTCCGGGCTGGATCACTGGCTCAGGGACCCACCTCCAGGCACATCCGGCTGACCGTCAGGTAGCGCTTCAGGCGCACCATCACGGCTGGTCGGGCGTGATCGCAGAAATCCCTGGTTCTGATCCCTGCTTTTGTCGGGTCCCGGCAACCGCATTCGCCGGGCCTGCTTTCGCATTTGTAAACCATTCATAAGCACCGGGCATTTCTATGTCCAATTACCGCCTTTATTGTCCCGACTTTATGTGGCGCTATTTGCCATGCCCAATTACTTTTCGAAAGGAGGTGACCGCCACATGATCAAGAAGATCAAGAAGGCGATGCTTCAGCTGCGCCGGCCTGTCCGGGCTGACCGCCGCGAATTCAACGGGGAGCTGCTGGACCAACGACGCGACGACGTGTACGTGCTGATGCATCAGCACATGGCCGGCATGTACTGAATCTTCCTGCCGAGGCCCTGTCCCCCGACCTGTCCGGATACCACCCCGGTAAGCTCGGGGACATGCAGGAGACGAAGCCGCCGGGCCGCCCACAGCGTGCCCGCCTGGTTGTTCCCAGCCGCAGTGACCTGCTGCTGAAGAACTTCACGGAACTCATTGGCGGGCCGATGGGCGCCCGGTCGGCACCCGGCCTGGTCTCCCCCGGTGTGTTCACGGTGGAACGCGTGCTGATCATCCTTACAGTTCTGGCGGCGTTGGTGAGCCTTGCCATCAAGAACTACTGCCGGACCAACGGCTGGCAGACGCCCGGCCAGTTCTACTCCACGTGCTACTCGGACTTCCCTGAATTCTTCCGGAACCGGGGCCTCGGCGAAGATCCGTTCGCGTTCCTCAACCAGGGCAGCGTCTTCGACTATCCGGTTCTTGTGGGACTCATTGGCGGTGCCGCAGCCTGGCTTATTCCGGGTGAGGGGGTTACCGACGCCCGGATCCTTGGATACTTCGACGTCAACGCGACACTGATCGCAGCCGTCTGGATCGTCGCAGTCGTGGCGACCGCCCGGATATCCCAGCGGCGCCCGTGGGACGCGGCCATGGTGGCGGTTGCTCCTGGCATCGTTCTGGCCGGCACCATCAACTGGGACCTCTGGGCAGTGGCGCTGCTGGCTGTGGGCATGTTGTGTTTCGCGCGGGACCGGCTGGTGCTCGCGGGCATCCTGATTGGCCTTGCCACTGCCACCAAGCCGTACGCCGCCCTGATTCTTGCCGCCGTCTTCCTGCTGTCCGTCCGCACAGGGCGGATCAGGGTATTCCTTGTGGCCGCCGGCGCTTCAGCGGCTGCCTGGCTGGCCGTCAATATCCCCGTAGCCCTCGCTAATCCGGCCGGGTGGGGGTCCTTCCTGGGATCCACGCAGTCCGGGGAAGCCGGCTACGGTTCGGTGTGGTTCGCCTACAATCTGGTGGCGAGGCGCCTCCGCTGGCAAACGCTTGATCCTGCGGTCATCAACGTGCTTGCCCTGGCCTGTTTCCTGCTGGCCTGCGCTGCGGTGGCCTATGTGGCACTGACGGCGCCGAGGCGGCCGCGCCTGGCCCAGCTGGCATTCCTGCTGGTGGCTGCCTTCATCCTCACCAATAAGGTGTACTCACCCCAGGTTGTGCTGTGGCTTATTCCGCTGCTGGCACTGGCACGGCCGCGGTGGCGGGACTTCCTGGTGTGGCAGGGCATTGAGGGGCTCTATTGGGCAGCCATCTGGATGTATCTGGGCCAAGTGACCAGCCAGGGCCCGACGCAGCACAATATTGACATGCCCTACTACGTTCTGGCGGTGGCAGCACACATGCTCGTGACGGCATATCTGATGATCCGGGTGGTGTGGGACATCTACGACCCCAACTACGACCCCGTACGCCGGCACCACGTAGACGATCCTCACGGCGGCCCGTTCAACGGGTTGCCTGACTGGTTGCGCTTCAGTCCGCGGAAGCCCTTGCTGGCCGTCCTCCCCTGGCGGGCGAAACACCATGCCTGATGTCGCCGTCGTAGGGTCCGGGCCTAACGGACTGGCCGCCGCCGCTGTGATGGCACGGGCCGGGCTGTCCGTAGAGGTCTACGAAGCTGCCGGAACCATAGGCGGCGGCACACGCACGCTCGAGCTGATGCAGCCGGGGCACTTCCACGATATTTGCTCGGCAGTGCACCCCATGGCTTTGGCATCCCCCTTCTTCCGTGCCTTCGAGCTCGAGCGCCGGATCGACCTGGTGGTCCC
The DNA here is from genome assembly GCF_014764445.1 of Pseudarthrobacter sp. BIM B-2242. NCBI lineage: Bacteria > Bacillati > Actinomycetota > Actinomycetes > Micrococcales > Micrococcaceae > Pseudarthrobacter > Pseudarthrobacter sp. BIM B-2242. The sequence goes on along the minus strand of NZ_CP061721.1, from coordinate 4,339,581 downwards.
GGAACTCGGGTTCGGATCCCCGCTCGACGGCGGACGGGCAGCCCTGGGCTACCAGTCCCTCGACCGGACAGTCGAGGGACTGGGCCGCGACGGTCAGGCTTACCGCAGGCTGCTCGGGCCCCTCGTGAGGCGCATTGACGGGGTCATGGACCTGACCCAGCACCAACTGCTTCGGATCCCGCATAATCCAACAGCGGCAGCACTCTTCGGGCTGGCGACCTTCGAACAGGGGTCCCGGCTGTGGAACGTGCGGTTCCGGGAGCCACTCGCGCCCGCCCTGCTCAGCGGTGTGGCAGCCCACGCGGTGTCGCACCTGCCCTCGCTGGCTGCCGCCGGTGCCGGCCTGATGCTGACTGCCCTGGCCCACGCCCAAGGGTGGCCCATCCCCCAGGGCGGATCGGCCGCCATCGCCGGCGCCTTAGCCGACGACATCAGGGCCCACGGCGGCGTGATCCGGACCGGTGAGCCCATTGACAGCCTTCAGCAACTTGGCCGTGCCCGCGCCACACTGCTCGACGTTGCGCCACAGGGGCTGCTGGACATCGCAGGCGACCAACTGCCCGGGAAGTACCGGCGCTCCCTCGAATCGTTCCGCTACGGAAGTGGTTCCTGCAAGGTGGATTACATCCTGTCCGGGCCCGTCCCGTGGGCAGCACCGGAACTGGCGGACGCCGGAACCGTGCACGTTGGCGGCACCCGGGAGGAGCTGGCGCGCTCCGAAAATGAGGTCATCGCCGGGAGGCACCCGGAGCGTCCCTACGTGCTGGTGGCCCAGCCGTCCCGGTTCGACAGCAGACGGGCTCCGGACGGGCGGCATATCCTCTGGGCCTACTGCCATGTTCCCGCCGGATCAACGCAGGATATGAGTGAGGCTGTCACCGCGCAGCTGGAACGGTTTGCGCCAGGGTTCCGGGATCTGGTGGTTCAGACGCACGTCACCACTGCGGCGGAACTCGCCAGCTACAACCGCAACTACATCGGGGGTGACTTCAGCGCGGGGATCATGGACGTGCGGGGCCTCGTGCAGCGGCCTGTGGTCTCGCCCGTTCCATGGCGGACGCCCGTTCGCGGCCTCTACCTGTGTTCATCGTCCACGCCTCCCGGCCCCGGAGTAACGGGGATGCCGGGGTTCTTCGCCGCAAAACATGCCTTGAAGGACATATTCGGGCTGCAGGTCCCGGCGCTGGGGAAATCTTAAGGGTTACGCGGCCTCGACGGCGCAGTTGCCGCGCTGGGGGATAATAACGCCGTGGGGAACTCAAAGAAACTTTCACTTGCCATAGCTGGTCTCATTCTCGGCGCCTCTCTGGTGTCCTGCGACGACGGCAGAGGAGGTGCCGAAGCCGCGGCTGAACAGTTCGCCGCGGCGGTGTCCGCGCTCGACGTCGGCCCTGTCGCCTTTGACGGCAAGGACGCCGGCGTGGCCAGGCAGCAGGTCCAGGACATTTTCAAATCACTCGACCCGGACAGGCCCGCCGTGGAAACCGGTGACCTGTCGCTGGAGGGCAATACTGCTACTGTCCCCCTGAACTACATCTGGAAGATCGGCTCGGGTGAGTGGAAATACACCACCTACGCGGAGTTCACGAAGTCCGGGGATAAGTGGCTCACGGTGTGGAACCCGTCGTCGCTCGTCCCGGACCTGGCGGAAGGCGAAATCCTCACCAAGGGCACTCAGTCACCCCAGCGGGCAGACATCCTCGGTGCGGGCGACGCGCAGCTGGTCACGTACCGCCCCGTGGTGAAAGTGGGTATCGACAAACCCCTCCTCGGTTCAGCGGATCCGGCCGCGTCGGCCACAAAACTCGCCGAACTGGTAGGCATAGACCCCGCCGGCTACGCCCAGCAGGTCTCCGCCTCCGGTGCCCAGGCCTTTGTCGCTGCCATCACGCTGCGTGAAGAAGGCCGCACCATTACGGACGAGCAGATCACGGCCATCCCCGGGGGCCGCGCCATCAAGGAAAGCCAGCCCCTGGCGCCGAGCCGCACGTTCGCCCGCGCTGTCCTCGGGTCCGTCGGCGAGGCCAGTGCTGAACAGATCGAAGCGTCGGACGGCGCCCTGACCGCCGGTGATGTGACGGGCATCGGCGGGCTGCAGCAGCAGTACGACGCCCAGCTGCGCGGCAGCGATGCCATAGTGATCCGGGCACACCGTGCGGACCTCACCCGCGAGCAGATCAACGCCGCGGCAACGGATCCGCGACGCGTGGTCTATGAGACCGCCCCGACGCCGGGCACACCCCTGAAAACCACGCTGGATCCCGCCCTCCAGTCCCTCGCGGAGAGCACGCTGGCCGGCGTGGGACCCGCCTCTGCCATCGTGGCCCTTCGCCCGTCCACAGGTGCGGTCCTCGCGGCCGCCTCGGGACCGGGAAGCAACGGGTACAACACCGCGATGCTGGGCCAGTACGCACCGGGATCCATCTTCAAGATCGTTGATTCACTCGCGATGTTCCGCAACGGACTCACTCCGGATTCGAAGGTGGAGTGCACTCCCACCCTCGAGGTGGACGGCCGGACCTTCAAGAACTCGGAAGGCTACCCGGAGGGATCCCTGGGATCGGTGACGCTCCGCGATGCCTTCGCCCATTCCTGCAACACGGCGTTCATCGCTGCAAGGGACACTGTCACCCAGACCCAGCTCGAGGCCGCCGCGGTGTCCATGGGCGTGGCCGTTGAAGCACCGTCCCTGGGTGCCGTGGCCTTCCTCGGTTCCGTGCCCGGCGAGGCTGCCGGCACCGAACACGCGGCGTCCATGATCGGCCAGGGCAAGGTGCTGATGTCCCCGCTGGCTGCCGCAATCATGGCAGGTTCCGTGGCCAAGGGGTCCCCCGTCTCACCGCAGCTGGTCCTGAACCCCAACGCCGGCGCCGCAGGAGGCACACCGGGCGAGCCGACCGCGGAGCCTGTATCGCCGTCGTCGGGCGTTACGCCTGAAGCACCCTCCGCAGCCTCTGACAAACCGATCACGGCTGAGGAAGCCGCGGCCCTGTCCGAAATGATGCGCGCGGTCATCACCTCGGGCCACGCCGGCTTCCTGTCCACCGTGCCGGGAGAACCCGTGGGTGCCAAGACCGGGACAGCGGAGTACGGCAAGGAAACCCCGCCGAAGACGCACGCCTGGATTGTGGCCGTCCATGGCGACCTGGCTGTCGCCGTGTTCGTTGAGGACGGCGGCCTCGGCGCCACCACATCCGGGCCGCTGCTCAAACAGTTCCTGACCGCGGCCGGCTGACCCGTGTGCTGACCCGCCTGTGCAGCCGGCCGATGAGCCCGGCTGCACGGGCGTGGGAAGATTGTTGGCGTGGCCCACATAGACGTTTCCGGTATTGACTACTTCCTCTCCGACGGCACCCAGCTCCTGAACGGCGTGACTTTCAAGGTCCCGGACGGCACCAAAACCGCCCTGATCGGCCCGAACGGCACCGGTAAGACCACGCTCTTCCGGATCATTTCCGGGGACCTTGTCCCGGACGAAGGTGTGATCGGGCGGTCCGGGAACATGGGCATCATGCGCCAGTTCGTGGGCCAGGTCCGGGATGATTCCACCGTCCGCGACCTGCTGGTATCGGCCGCGCCGCCGGCCCTGGCCGCCGCTGCCCGCGAGGTGGACGAGGCCGAGCTTGCCATGGTGGAGCTCGACGACGAACCCTCCCAGATGCGGTACGCCCAGTCCATCGTGGACTGGGGAGACGCCGGCGGCTACGACGTGGAGACCGTCTGGGACGAGGTCTGCATGGCCGCGCTGGGACTGCCCTTTGACCGCGCACAGCACCGCCCGGCGTCGAGCCTTTCCGGCGGCGAGCAGAAGCGCCTGGTGCTTGAGGCGCTCTTTGCCGGGCCCGACGAACTCCTGCTTCTGGACGAACCGGACAACTACCTCGATGTGCCCGGGAAACGCTGGCTCGAGGACAAGCTCAACGAGTCCAAAAAGACGGTTTTCTTCATCAGCCACGACCGCGAGCTGCTCAACAATGCCGCCGGCCGCATCGTCACACTCGAACCGGGCATCAACGGCGCCGGCGCCTGGGTCCATGGCGGCAGCTTCGGCTCCTACGTGGACGCCCGCGCGGACCGGAACGCCCGGTTCGAGGAGCTGCGCAAACGCTGGGACGAGGAGCACGTCAAGCTCAAGGAACTCGTCAACATGTACAAAAACAAGGCGGCATTCCGCTCGGACATGGCCAACCGGTACCACGCTGCCCAGACCCGTCTCGCGAAGTTCCTGGAGGTGGGTCCGCCCGAGGCGCTGCCCATCGAACAGAACGTGCAGATGCGGCTCAAGGGCGGCCGGACCGCCAAACGCGCCATCGTGGCGGAGAAGCTGGAACTTACCGGGCTGATGAAGCCGTTCTCCACCGAGGTCTGGTTCGGCGACCGCGTCGGTGTGCTCGGCTCCAACGGGTCAGGCAAGAGCCACTTCCTGCGGCTGCTTGCCACCGGCGGCACCGATCCGGAACGGGAGCACCTGCCCGTGTCCGACGTCGAAATCGCCGAAGTGCCGCACGAGGGCACCGTGAAACTCGGCGCCCGTATCCGCCCCGGCTTCTTCGCCCAGACCCATGTCCGGCCGGACCTCCTGGGCAAGACCCTGCTGGAAATCCTGCACCGCGGTGACGAACACCGCTCCGGACTGGGCCGCGAGGCCGCTGCCGGGGCGCTGGACGGTTACGGCCTGGCCTCACAGTCGGAACAGAAGTACGAGTCCCTGTCCGGTGGCCAGCAGGCCCGGTTCCAGATCCTGCTCCTCCAGCTTTCCGGTGCGACGCTGCTGCTGCTGGACGAGCCAACCGACAACCTGGACCTGCACTCGGCCGAGGCGCTGGAAAAGGCCATCGACCACTTCGAAGGAACCGTCCTGGCCGTGACGCACGACCGGTGGTTCGCCCGCACGTTCGACCGCTTCCTGGTGTTCGGCTCCGACGGCAAGGTCTACGAGTCGGCCGAGCCCGTGTGGGACGAAAAGCGCGTCGTCCGCGCCCGCTAACCCCCGGACGCTCTCTCACTTAATGTGGGTTTAACACTGACCCTCTCTCACTCTCCTCAAGAAAGTGAGAGAGGGTCGGCTATTTAAGCACATTAAGTGAGAGAGCGTCCGGTGGGGGTGGTGGGTGAGGGCTCCCGCCGGTTGCTAGTCTTCCAGCATGAAGACTGACATCACCAGAACCGCGGCCGGACCCTCGCTTCGGGCGGCGGCCGCCGCCACGTTTGTGGTCTTCGGTGTCAACGGATTTGTTTTTGCCAGCTGGGCGGCGCGGATTCCGGCGGTCACAGAGACGCTGCACCTCACGTCCGGGCAGATGGGGACGCTTCTGCTGTGCACAGCCATCGGCTCGCTGCTGGCGCTTCCGACGGCGGGACTGGTGGTGGGCAGGATCGGTACGGCCAACGCCGTACGCGCCGCCGGGGTGCTGGCCGCCCTGGCGGGAGTCGGGATTGCCCTCTCCCTGTCGGCTGAATCGGTGGTGGGGACCGCCATTGCCCTGTTCTTCTTCGGCATCGGCATCGGACTGTGGGACGTCTCGCAGAACATCGAAGGCGCAGACGTGGAGCACAGGCTGCGGCGGACCATCATGCCCCAGTTCCACGCCGCCTTCAGCGGCGGGGCCTTCGTTGGTGCGCTGATCGGTGCGGGGCTGTCGACCATCGGTGTCGGGCTGCCGGAGCACCTGCTGGTGATCGCTGTGGTTGTGGTGGCGGTGGCGCTGGTAACGCCCCGCTATTTCCTCCCCCACGTGGCAGAGCCGGCTCCCCTCGACGGCGAGCCCAAGACCGCTAAGGGCCCATCCGCCTGGCGTGACAGCCGCACCCTGCTCATCGGTGTGGTGGTCCTCGGCGCGACCCTCACCGAGGGCGCCGGAAACGACTGGATCGCCAAGGCCACCGTTGACGGCCTGGGTACGTCCGAATCCACCGGCGCCCTGATGTTCGCCCTCTTCGTCCTTGCCATGACCGCAATGCGCTTCTTCGGCGGACAGGTCATCGACGCATACGGCCGCGTCGCAGTACTCCGGGCCAGCATGGCCGCCGCCGCCGCGGGACTTGGCCTCTTTGTCCTCGCCGGGAACGTCTGGCTGGCGGGCCTGGGCGCCGCGCTTTGGGGCGTCGGCGCGGCCCTCGCGTTCCCGATGGGAATGTCCGCGGCCGCGGACGATCCGAAGCATGCAGCGGCGAGAGTTTCGGTTGTATCCACCCTGGGGTATGTTTCCTTCCTTGCCGGCCCGCCGCTGCTGGGCTATCTGGGCGATCTCACGGGAATCCATCTGGCCCTGCTGGCCATCCTCGCCCCTATCGTGGTGGCCCTGGTCCTGGCGGGAGCTGCGAAGCCGCTGGCATCCGGCCCAGCCAGGGAACACTAAGCAACGGCCGGGTTCCTCCCGGGCCGCAAGCGCCGGCATTAGGGTGGGGAGATGCACACCAAATGGCGCAAGGGAACGGGATGGATCAGCCGTTTCGACCGGCATCTGGTCCGGGGCGTCTCGGCGTTCCCCGGCGGGAACCATGACACGTTCTTCCGACGACTCTCCGCGTCCGCCAACCACGGCAAACTCTGGATGGGCGCGGCCGCGGTCATGGCACTGTTTCCCGGGCGGCCCCGCCGGGCAGCGCTTCACGGTCTGATCGCCCAGGCAGTGGCTTCGGCCGTCACCAACGCAGGATTCAAGACGCTGTTGCCACGCACCCGGCCCCTGCCGGAACACCTTCCGGTGTTCCGGTTTGTCCACCCGCAACCCACCAGTTCCTCCATGCCGTCAGGGCACTCGGCGTCCGCCATCGCCTTTGCGCTGGGCGCGGGACTGGTCAAACCGGCCCTCGGTACGGCGCTGGCACCTGCGGCTTTGGGCGTTGCTTATTCACGCGTCCACACCGGTGCGCACTGGCCATCGGATGTGTTTTTCGGTTCCGCCATCGGCGCGGGAGCAGCACTTGTCACCCGGAAATGGTGGCCGGTCCGGCCACCCTTTCCTGAGGTGGCCCGCACCGAGGCTGACGCCCCTGAGTTACCCGGCGGCGCCGGCCTGAGCATTGTGGTGAATACACTTGGCGGTTCCTTTACCGAGAAGACTGCTGCAGCGCTCCAGGAAGTATTCCCGGAAGCGCATATAGAGTCGGTGCAGCCCGGCGAGAGCCTGGCCGAAGCAATCCAGGCTGCCGCTGCCTTCGACAACACCAAGGCCCTCGGGGTGTGGGGTGGCGACGGTACCGTCAGTGCGGCGGCAGCGGCCGCCATCGAGCATTCCCTGCCCTTGCTGGTGCTGCCCGGGGGCACCTTGAACCACTTTGCCCGGGACACCGGAATCGGGAGCCTCAAGGAAGCTGTTGCCGCTGCCACTAACGGCGAGGCCGCGTGGACGGACGTGGGGATAGTGACCGTGGAACGCGGGCTGGCAGAGAATCCGGAGACGGCAGAACTGATCATGGTCAACACCGCCAGCGTGGGCCTCTACCCCAACCTGGTCCGGCGCAGGGAACAGCTGCAGCCGGCGCTCGGCAAACCCCTGGCCGGAGTGGTGGCCATGTTCCGGACCTTCGCCGTGGGGACGCCCACCACGCTGGTCGTCGACGGTGTGAGGCACAAGGTCTGGATCGCGTACGTGGGCCGCGGCCGCTATTACCCCCGGGACCATGCACCCCTGCTGCGGCCCGTGCTCGACGACGGCGTCCTGGACGTCCGGATGATCACTGCCGATGAATCCTTTGCCCGGCTGCGGCTCCTGTGGTCCGTCCTGACCGGAACCGTGGCGACGTCACGGATCACGCACCTGAGGGAAGCCACGGACGTCCGCATCGATTCGGCGGGCCCCCCGATGGCCCTGGCAGTGGACGGGGAAGCGCTGGCAGGAGTCCGCAGTGTCCGGGTACGGGTGGAGCCTCGGGCCCTGGCCTACTACTCGCCCATGTCCTGAATCCGGCTGACCAGGCCTGCACACCGGAGTGATCCCTGATCATCCGTCCGGATTACCCTGATTCGCCCCTGAATCATCCCTGAGACAGGCGAAATCGGCGATGGCCGTCGGTAGCGTGGAGCGTACACACCAAATGTCCGAGCATCCCGCAGCCCCTTGGCTGCTGTTCGAAGGAACACTCCATGATTGAGGCAACAGGCCTGAGCAAGGTCTATGGCAGCAAAACGGCCGTTGACGGCGTCAGCTTCACCGTCAACGCAGGGCAGGTGACGGGCTTTCTTGGCCCGAACGGCGCCGGCAAATCCACCACGATGCGCATGATCATGGGACTGGACCGGCCGACGTCGGGCTCGGTCACTGTGAACGGGCTGCCGTACGCGGACCACAGGGCGCCCCTGCATGAGGTGGGTGCACTGCTGGACGCCAAGGCGGTCCACACCAGCCGCAGCGCCTACAACCACCTGCGCGCCATGGCAGCCACCCACAACATTCCCACAGCCCGCGTCCATGAAGTCATCGAAATGACCGGGCTGGAAGCCGTCGCCAAGAAGAAGGCCGGCGGATTCTCACTGGGCATGGGACAGCGCCTGGGCATTGCGGCCGCGCTCCTGGGGGATCCGCAGACCCTGATCCTCGATGAGCCTGTCAATGGCCTCGATCCCGAAGGCGTCCTGTGGGTCCGCAACCTGGTCCGCTACCTCGCCAACCAGGGAAAGACGATCTTCCTGTCCTCCCACCTGATGAGCGAAATGGCGCAGACAGCGGACCACCTGATCGTGATCGGCCGCGGCAGGATCATTGCCGACGCTCCCGTGCAGGAAATCATCGCCGGTACACGCCAGGTCCGGACCCTGGTGCGGACATCGGCCGCCACCCACCTCGCCGCGCTGCTGGCCGGCAACGGCGTCACTGTGGACCAGAACGAGCAGGAAACCCTGGAAGTGACTGGCCTGGATTCCCGTCAGATCGCCCAGGTAGCCCTGGAAAACCGCGTTCTGGTCTATGAACTCACCCCGCAGCACTCGTCCCTGGAAGACGCCTACTTCGACCTCACCAAGGACGAAGTGGAATACCACTCGCACCTGACCGGCGGACCTGCGGGCGCGCCTGCATCGGTTGCATCGCCGGCCTCAGCACCCGAAACAGCCCCCGCAACGGCAGGAAAGTAAGGACCATGACCACCATGACTGATACCCAGACTTCCCGGGTCCGTTCCACCGCCGGTACCAAAGGCGTGACTTTCACAGGCGTGCTGCGCTCCGAATGGATCAAGCTGTGGTCCCTGATGTCCACCCGCATCCTGCTGCTGCTGACCCTGCTGGCGATTGTCGGCGTCGGTGCCCTTGCCGTCCTCATCCGCTTCACCTTCCTGGACGAAATGTCCCGGCAGGCGCGGGAAGCCGGCCAGACCATGACGCCGGAAATGATGGCGGAGTCCTTCCCGCCCGGATCCGGCTTTGACCTGTACAACCTACCCAACGCGGGCCTGCAGATCGGCATCCTGGTGCTGGGTTCGCTGGCTGTCCTGTTCATTTCCTCGGAATACGCCACCGGGATGATCCGCTCCACCATGAACGCCGTGCCGCGCCGTACGCCCGCGTTCGTGGCAAAGGCGATCATCCTCGCGGTGATTTCCTACGTCATCACCACCATCGCCGCCGTGGCCACCTTCCTGATCGCCATGCCGGTATTCCAGGGGCTTGGATTCGACCTTGACTGGTCCACGGAAGGGGTGCTGTACAGCGTCTTCACGGGCGGGCTCTACGTTGCCGGTGTGGCACTGATCGGCCTCTCCCTGGGGGCGCTGCTGCGCAACTCCGCCGGCGGCATCACCGTGCTGGTGGGCCTGTTCTTCGTCCTGTCCATCGCGGCGAGCTTCCTGACGCTCATCCCCGGCGACTTCTGGAAGTACGTCCCCCAGTACATCCCCAGCGACGCCGGCGGACGGTTCCTCTCCATCGGCCACACGGACGGCGTCATTGACCCCTGGCAGGGCGGCCTGGTCTTCCTGGGCTACGTTCTGCTGTTCCTTGTGCCGGCCATGATCGTGATCAAGAAACGCGATGTGTGAGCTGAAATCAGGCTCAAAGCATGACTGAAGCGGTACAGGCAAGGGACGCGTCGGCCGGACTGGCCCACGCGTCCTTTGCCGAGCTCACGGCCAAGCGCCGTGGCCGGTTCCGGCGGTATCTCTACCAGCATCCCCGCGTGATGGATGCCGTGGTCGCCGGAAGCTACATCCTGCTGGTGGCCCCCACCGTGGCGGACGCCGTCATGAAGGGCGCCTGGCTGGCGGCTGCCCTCCTGGGTGCCGTGGCGGGAGCGCTGTTTTTCCGGCGTACCCATTCGGTGGCAGTGGCCGCGTTTGTAGCGGTGATGGAGGTCGCGGTCACACTCCTGCACCCGTGGGGCTCCAACGTCTCGGCCGGGCTGTGGTTCTCGCTGTACGCCGTGGCGGTGGTGCACACGCGCCGGTTCGCCCTGGTGGCCATGGCCGCGGCAACCGCACCGCTTGCCCTCCTGTACCTCCTGGCCGCCGTGGGCCCCATGGAGAATTCCTTCCTCCACGTTGAGGCCAATAATCCCGGCGACTTCCACCTCCTGACGAGCATCGCCACGGGCGCCACCATTGCCCTCTCCAACGTCATCGCCACCGGGATCGGCATTTCCGTGCGGCAGCGGCGGGAGCATGAGCAGGAAATCGCGGCGTGGGCGGCGCGGACCGCCAGCCTGGCTTCGGTCACCGAACGGAACCGGATCGCCCGCGAGATGCACGACGTCGTGGCCCACTCCCTGACGGTGATGGTCAGCCTCTCCGACGGTGCCGCCGTCGTGGTCCGGAAAAGTCCCGACCGCGCCGGCGAGGTGCTCGGCGAACTGTCGCGGACCGGCCGGACCGCACTGGCGGACATGCGCCGTGTCCTGGGTGTCCTCCGGGACGACGCCGGAACCATGCCGCTGCAGCCCCTCGCATCCGGCGACAGCCTGGCGAAGCTCCTGGAAGGCTTCCGCACCGCCGGCCTGCCCCTCCACTATTCCCACACAGGGCCCGCGCTGCCCAACGACCCAGCGTTCCAGCTGACCGTGTACCGGATTGTGCAGGAGTCGCTGACCAACGTGCTCCGCTACGGCCGGTCCCTGGGGCGGGTGGATGTGAGCATCGTCCGCGACGGTTCCGCCGTGACCATTGAAGTGCTCGACGACGGCGCAGGGGTTGGGGGGCCGGGCACCGCCGACGGAGGCGGTCCGGGTTCCGGGCACCAGGGTCCGGTCGGAACCGGGACGGGCCAGGGCCTGGCGGGCATGGCGGAACGGGCACGCATCTACGCCGGCACCGTGGAGGCCGGGCGGAGCGGCCGCGGCTGGCGCGTGCGGGCCGTCCTGAGCTGGCCGGGCGACGACACTCCGGAATCCCGCCACGTTCCCCAACTGCAAGGCAGAGCATGACTGAGACCCAAACGATCACCGTCCTGCTGGTGGATGACCAGCCGTTACTGCGAATGGGGTTCCGCCTCATCCTGGAAGGGGAGGATGACCTCAGCATTGTGGGGGAAGCGTCCGACGGCGCCGAAGCGGTCCGGCAGGTGCGGGACCTCGCGCCTGACGTGGTGCTGATGGACGTCCGGATGCCGGTGCTGGACGGTATCGAGGCGACCCGTGCCATCACTGCCGCCGGGGCGTCCGCACGGGTCATCATCCTCACCACCTTCGATGTGGATGAATACGCGTTCGCCGGGCTCCAGGCGGGGGCCTCCGCGTTCCTGCTCAAGGATGTGGCGCCGGCGGAGCTGATCCAGGCCGTCCGGGTGGTGGCCAGCGGGGATGCCGTGGTGGCCCCGCGGGTGACCCAGCGGCTGCTCGAGACATACGTCCGGGGCGCTGCGAGGCCCGCCGCCTCCACGCCCCGCGATCCTTTGCTGGAAGAACTGACCCCGCGCGAAACCGAGATGCTCGAAGCAATGGCTGAGGGCCTGTCCAACGCTGAGATTGCGCACCGGTATTTCCTGTCGGAAGCCACCGTGAAGACCCACGTCCGCCGGATCCTCACGAAACTCCACCTGCGGGACCGTGTGCAGGCCGTGGTTTACGCCTACGAGACCGGCCTGGTGGTCCCGAGCAACCCTGACTACTGACTCGGCTGTTTAACTCGCGCGCGGCCGGCCGAGGCACAGCGTCCGCACAGCCCCGCCCTATGCAATCGACAGGGGCGGCAGGTTGGATAGAACCATGAGCAACCACGTTCCCCACCCCAACCATGACCGCGGCCTCGAGTTTGACCTCTCCACCCTCATGAGCCGGCGGTCGCTCGGAATGTTTTTCGGCGCCGGCGGCGCGGCAGCGGCGCTGGCCGCGTGCACGCCAGGAGGGTCGGGAAGCGGCGGGTCGGGCACCACAGCCGGCACACCGACGTCGACCGTCACCGGAAGTGCTACCGCATCCGCCGCAGCCAGCACGACGGCGTCGCCCACCGCGTCCCCGACGCTCACCCGCGCGATCGCCGAGTGCGGCGTGGAGATTCCGGAGGAGACGGCGGGTCCGTTCCCTGGCGACGGATCGAACGGGCCCAACGTCCTGGCCGCCTCCGGGGTGGTGCGGCAGGACATCACCGCAAGTTTCGGCACCGGCAGCGCCAAAGCCGGGGGCGTGCCGCTGACCTTCACCCTGACCCTGCTGGACAACGCCAACGGCTGTGTTCCGCTGGCCGGGGCCGCCGTCTACGCCTGGCATTGTGACCGCGAGGGACGGTATTCGCTCTACGATTCAGGACTGTCCAACGAAAACTACCTCCGCGGAGTGCAGGAAGCCGACGCCAACGGCCAGGTCACTTTCATCTCCATCTTCCCGGGCGCCTATTCCGGACGCTGGCCGCACATCCACTTCGAAGTGTTCGAGTCCATGAGCAACGCCACCGCGGCCGGACAGGTGCTCGCGGTGTCACAGATCGCACTGACCAAGGCCGCCTGCGACGACGTCTACGCCACGCCGGGATACGAGGACAGCGTCGCCAACATGAAGCGGACCACGCTGCAGAATGACAACGTCTTCCGGGACGACGGCGGGATCTACCAGCTCGCCACGATGACTGGCTCCGCCACCACGGGCTACACGGCTGGACTGAACGTCACGCTGTAGGCGGGCACGCTGTGGTTGCAGGCTGCGGGGTTCGCCGGCGGACGCGGCGTTAGACTCGGAACCATGCCTTCACCTTCCGCCGCCGCAGACCACATCCAGGACCTCGGCGCGTACGTCAGCGCATCGCCGTCGAGCTTCCACGCCGTCCACGAAGCGGCACGCCGGCTCGACGAAGCGGGGTTCACCGGCCTGGATGAGCGGGAGCCCTGGACCGGCGGGGCAGGCGCCTTCTACCTGGTCCGCGACGGTGCGCTGATCGCCTGGGTGATACCGGAGAACGCGGGGCCCACCACCGGGTTCAACATCCTGGGGGCGCACACGGATTCGCCGTCCTTCAAGCTCAAGCCCAAGCCCACCACGGGTGCGTTGGGCTGGCTGCAGGCCGGCGTCGAAATCTACGGCGGCCCGCTCCTGAACTCCTGGCTGGACCGCGAGCTGCAGCTGGCCGGCCGGCTTGTCATGCTGGACGGAACCGAGCACCTCACGGCCACCGGCCCCATGCTCCGCTTTCCGCAGCTGGCCATCCACCTGGACCGCGCCGTGAACGACGGCCTCACGCTGGACAAGCAGCGGCACATGAACCCTGTGTGGGGCCTGGGCAACCCGGCCGATTTCGACCTGCTGGCTGTTCTGGCGTCCCATGTGCCGGGCGGAACTGCGGTGCACGCTGCGGAGATCGGCGGGTACGACGTCGTTATTGCGGACACGCAGCCGCCGGCGGTTTTCGGGGCCGGCAGTGAGTTCTTCGCGTCCGGGCGGCTGGATAACCTTTCCGCGACGCATGCCGGGCTGGCGGCGCTGATCGCGCACGCTGCTGCTGCCTCTTCCGACGGCGGGGGATCCGACGGCGTCACGGGCGCGGGTGCGCCGATCGCCGTCCTGGCAGCCTTCGACCACGAGGAAATCGGCTCCAACTCCCGATCGGGAGCCTGCGGGCCCATCCTCGAAGACGTGCTGGTGCGGATCTCCGACGGCCTCGGCGCCACGGTGAGCCAGCGGCGGCAGGCGCTGGCGGCGTCGTTCTGCGTTTCCGCTGATGCGGGCCACGCCGTCCACCCCAACTACCCCGAACGGCACGATCCGGCCAACCACCCCGTCCTGAACGGCGGCCCGCTGCTGAAGATCAACGCCAACCAGCGGTATGCCACCGATGCCACCGGCGCCGCTTTCTGGGCACGGCTCTGCGGTGAGGCCGGTGTGCCTTACCAGGAATTTGTGTCCAACAACGTGATGCCCTGCGGCTCCACCATCGGGCCGCTGACCGCCACGCGCCTGGGAATCCGCACGGTCGACGTCGGAGTGCCGCTGCTCTCCATGCACTCCGCGCGCGAACTCTGCGGTGTGGAGGACCCGTACCGGCTTGCCACGGTAACTGAGCTGTTTTTCCGGACTGCGGCGTAGGCTCCTGCCGGGTTACCGGCTCCGTGGCCCCCGACCGGGGCAACCTCAGCGACCCTGCCCGTAACGGGAGGGTTCGTGGTCAATTCCGCGGGCCGGGACGCCGACCCAGGTTTCGCCGTCAGGCACGTTGCTGAGGACCGCAGCACCCATGCCCACGGTCGCGTAGGCTCCCACCGATGTCCCTTCGCGGACACTGGAATTCATCCCCAGGTAGGCTGACCGGCCAATCCGGACTCCGCCGCCCAGCGATACCCCGGCGTCGAACGTCGCGAAGTCCGCCACGTCGTCGTCGTGCGTGAACGTTACGGACGGCATCGCCACCACATGTGAGCCGAGCGTGACGGAGGCTGTCAGCGTCACATTGCGCATGAGGATGCTGCCCCGGCCAATCCGGCACCCCTCCGGGCACTCCACAGACGGATCTATCGCAGTCGCGTACCGCGCCTCGTGGAGTCCCAGGGCCGTGAGCCGCTCCACCACTTTTTCACGTGATTTGCCGGAGTTGAGACAGACCAGGACGAAGGCGTGCAAGTAGGCGGGGGCGTCGTCGATGGTTCCGAGGACCGGCGCACCGTCCACGGTTAGTCCTGCCATTTCCTTGTCATCATCAAGCAGCCCTACGACGTCGTATTGACCGCTGCTCCGCACCATCGCCAAGACTTCCCGGGCCAGCCCGCTGGCGGCAATCAGGATAAGTTCACTCACCTGCCACTCCAGTCGCCGGCGGTCTGGATAGTGTTGATAATGCGCTTGATGCTGACCGTATCCAGCTCGTGAAACATCGGAAGGATGACTGTGCTGTCAGTCAGCCGTTCTGTGTGCTGCAGCCGCGCGCCGCCGGTGTCACGCCAACGGTAAGCCGGTTGCCGGTGGGCCGCCATGATGCCACGGGTGGCCGAGATGCCGGCGTCGGAAAGACGGGAGAGCAGCCCTTCGCGGCTGGTGGCGAAACCGGGCAGGACCTCAACCCAGAAGGACTGGAAGTTGGTGGTGCCGTAGGGCGGGTCTGCCACCAGGCGCAGGCCCTTCAGTCCGGTCAGTCCGGCAGCATACATCGCGGCGATCTCGCGTCGCCGGGACACCACCTGCGCAAGCCGGCGCAGCTGTACGACCCCCACCGCGGCCTGCAGGTCCGTCATCAGATAGTTGAATCCGATCTCCAGATAGACATCCGGGCGGGGCTTGACCGACTCGTGCCCGTCGGTCGGGGTGGGGCCTTTGGAATGCTCCCGGAGCATACGGGCCCGCGCCGCCCAATCCGCCCGGTGTGTGGTGAGCATGCCCCCCTCACCTGTGGTGATGACGTTGTTGGAGTGGAAAGACCAGACGGTCAGGTCCGCGCCGCTGCCGACAGGCCGGCCCTTGTAAAGGGAACCAACAGCGGCCGCGGCATCCTCGATCACGGTGATCTCGTGGCGGTCACAGAGTTCCCGGATGGGATCAAGGTCCACCGGCACGCCGCACTGGTCAACAACAAGGACGGCACGGGTATCCAGTGTGAGCGCCGCATGAATGGTCTCGGCCGTGACGTTACCCGTGGCCGGATCGACGTCGCAGAACACCGGCCGCGCGCCTACGTAGGTTACTGCGTTGGCGGTGGCTATGAAGGACAGCGACGGAACCACCACGTCGTCACCCGGACCTATGCCCGCAGCCACGAGCGCAAGGTGAAGCGCAGCCGTGCAACTGGATGTTGCAATGGCATAGCGCAAGTCCTGCGCGGCACTGAAACCGGCCTCGAACTCCTTGACCTTGGGCCCCTTCCCTACGTGGCCGGAGGCAACCACTTCGGCCAGGGCCGTGGCTTCCTCATCCCCGAACCACGGCTTCACGAGGCTGATCCGGGCAAGGACGATCTCCGCCGTCATGGGGCACCAACTTTCTTGGTCGCGGTCATCTCGTGTGCTGAAAAGGTGGTCCTCAATTGGCCCTTCTTACGGGAAAGTCCTGGGCTGAGTGGATGGAAAAATGGTGGGAGTTTCGTTGGCGGTCACAGAAGAGGCAGGACGTACGGTTCCCGGGTGGCGGCCATCTTCCCGGATGCCAAGGCGGACAGTTGTGCGCGGGACTCCACGCCGAGCTTGCGGTAGATGCTGGTGAGGCGAACTTCCACAGTCCGGACGGAGACGAAGAGAGTGCCCGCAATTTCCTTGTTTCGCATGCCACGGGCAACCATCTGGGCAAGAGAGCGTTCGTGGTCGGTGAGCATCAGCATGGCCGGATTCGCAGGCACACCGGCAGGCCTGATCCGTTCGTCGAGAAGGAGGGAATCGACGCGCTGTGTCCAGGCATCAGCCCCGCATTCATCGAACAGGACCTTCGCCTGCAACAGGCCCTCCCGGCCTTCACCGAGCCGTCCGAAGGCGCTGAGCCGTTCCGCGTAGCAGAGCAGGGTCCTGGCGCGCTCAAGCAGCGACTCCTGGGAGCCGCTGCTCTCCAGTGCCGCGTTGAACAGCCGCAGCGACTCCTCCCCGTCGGACAGCATGGCGCGGCTGCGCGCCGTAGCTGTCATCAGCCACGATGATCGTCGCCCTATGGAACGGCTCTCCAGCCGGCCAAAGACCCGGATGGCTTCGCTGTGCCGCCCGAGCCGGATGAGAACCTCCACCAGGTCAGCTTCGCTGCGGAGAAGCGTGGGGTTGGCGAAGACGGTGCCGATCTCGGCCGCCCGTGACAACTGGGCGAAAGCCTCGGCCAGGTCGCCGCGCATCAATGCGAACTGCCCTTGGCAGGCGGCCAACTGAGCCGTGACGGCAGGATGGCTGGCCTCGCTCACGAAATGCTGGGCCTCGGCAAAAAACCTCTGGGCAAGGGCCTCATCGCCCAGTGAATGGGCGCGCCACACCCGGAAGATGTGCCGCATCCCCCGGTGGTACTTTGTTTCGGGGTCGGAATGCTCCAGGCGGTCGATGAGCAGGATGGCCCGCCGGACGTTTCCCGCCCTGATTTCGTTGTCCACGGCAAAGTGCGCGGCGGTTTGTCGCCAATTGAGGTCGACGGCCTCACCGGAGCTCCGCACGATCGCGTGCGCCTCATGGGCCGCGCCATGGTGCTCGGCGTAGGTGAGAGCGCGGCCCTCCACCAGTACGGTGGCCAGCGTGGTGCCGGCGGCTTCCCTGGTGCGTGGAAGATGTACGGATTTACCCCGGATCGCGTCAACGAGCCGGGCGGCGCAGTCTGCCATGGCAAGGCAGTCGCTGGACGCGGCGTCCCGGAATTCCTGCACGTGCTGCAGCAGCGTGAGGGCATCGTCCAGCTCCCAACGCTCGGCGTAATACAGGGAACCGACAGCCAGTAGTCTGGCCGAATACGCGGGATCATGCTGCCCGAACTCTTTCACCAGGCGCAGGACCATGCTGGGTCTCACGGAGGTGCCCTGCATGAACTGGAGCTCAAAGCCGAGTCCGGCCAGGCGCAGAACCAGGGCCGGGTTGCATGTCACCCGTTGTGCCCATTCCAGGTACCGCCTGGCGAAGACGAATTCCCCCCTGTTGAACAGGAGTTCGGCCGCAGTGGCCAGCCGGACCGCGGACTCCGCCCCGCAGGGGCCGACAGTGAGCGCACGCTCGATGTACTCCAAGGCAAACGGGACTTCGCCGGTGCGGATCAGGTCAACCGCGAACCGGAGGAGTCCTAAAGGCGTCTCGCGCTCCGGCGCGCTGAAGCTCTGGTGCCATCGCTGGGCATAAGGGTCGTCGGCCCCCGCCGCTTCTGCGAGTGTGCGGTGCCCGGCGGTCCGGGCGGCGGGCGGCATAGCGGAATAAACGTAGCCCCGCAGCAGCTGGTCCGGAATCCTCACGTGGGGCCCGGACTGGCTGGCCAGGCCGTTTCCCAGCAGCTCATCCAGGCCTGGCCAAAGCTCGCCACAGACCTTTTCCAAAGTGGCGATGTCGCTCCGGCGGGAGAGAGACAGGAGGTTCAGTACCTGCCGCGCTGCCGCACCAAGCGATCCCACTGCAGTGGCATATTCGGAGTCAAAACTGCTTCTGCAGGCCAGGGGAATAGGGAAGGCCCACGTTCCCTCCGCTTGCCGTTCCAGCAGGCCGGTGTAGAGCTCGACGGCGGCGGCCAGGTTTCCCTGGCTGGCTGCTGCTACCGCATGGATCGCCGCTGTCGCGGTCTGCCTGGCCGGAAAAGACTCAAGCATGCGGACGGTGTCCTTGTAGTCCAGGGCCGAGAGGTGCAGGGCGGGGATGCTGTGGAACGGGCTGCCCGGCCCTTGCTCTCGCACACTGGTGAACAGGGCAATGTCCGTTCCGGCCAAGCGGCGCGAGAGGAATCCGAGGACGGCCTGAGTGCTCGCATCCAGCTGGTCGGCATCATCAACCACAATGACGGTCCGTCCAGATGAGCGCTTGTGGAGTCCGTCGAGCAGCATGGTGGAAACGGTGGAAACATTCATGTCCGCCGTCGAGGTGCGCAACAGTTGGTCTGTAAACCGGCTCAGGATGGGATCATCGATACCGTTGAGAAGCGCTGTGAGACCGGAAAATGGCCAGTCGGCCTCAGCCGCGTTTGCCTGCAGAAAGACGGTCCGATAGTCGGACAGGCGCGGGATCTGGGACAGCAGCGCTGATTTGCCCGCTCCCCGCCGAGCCACAATCGACAGGGCGGACTCCTTGGAAGCTCCGATCACTGACCGGATCCGGTCCAACTCGCTGGTCCGACCTGTCAAGTACATGGGTCCCCGTTCATCGATGAAGGAGACCTGTTCTTCTAGCGTGGCGGATCAAATACAACCGTGCCCCTGCGGCCACGTGAATGACCGTTCGAGCAAACGCTGTACGCGTCACCGCGTTCAGTACGGTACCCAGCCGATGGGTGCAAATATAGCCGCCACGCCTGCCCTGCACCAGCGAAATTGAGCCCTTCCGGTACTCACTTTTCGGCCCCCGCAGCACTTGCTTGCGGCCGGTGTACGGAGGCGGTTCCCGGCCCCCACGGTCCCCGGAACAATGGCCGGGGACCGCCTGAGTGATGTCCCTGGAGACTACTCAGTGTTATCCACATAGGAGATTCCCCGGCTTCCGGGCCGGATAAGCGCGGCATAGCCTCGAGTCAAGCGCGAATCGCCTATCCGGTCCAAATGCACTAAGATATTGAAGTCTGTGCTGCGCCCTGCCTTCGTTCCGTTGGCCGGGCATGCATGGCATCGCAAATGAACCTCCTGTTACGGAAATGCCGTAACCGCTTAGCCCAAAGGAGGTGGGTTCACATATGCGTCCTTACGAATTGATGGTAATCATCGACCCCGAGGTCGAAGAGCGTACCGTTGAGCCGTCGCTTCAGAAGTTCCTGAATGTCATCACCAACGATGGTGGAACCATCGAAAAGGTTGACATCTGGGGCCGTCGTCGACTGGCTTACGAAATCAAGAAGAAGTCCGAAGGTATCTACGCCGTGGTGAACTTCACCGCCAAGCCGGAAACCGCCAAGGAACTTGACCGCCAGCTGTCTCTTAACGAGACCATCATGCGCACCAAGATCACCCGCCCCGAAGAGCAGAAGGTTGTTGCTGAGTAATTTCAGCTCCGATTTTCATTCTTCACCCCGCAGGATCGAATTCTTCACCCAGGATCGAACAAGGAGGCAGTAGATGGCAGGCGAGACCACCATTACGGTCATCGGTAACCTCACCAATGACCCGGAATTGCGGTTCACACCGTCAGGTTCGGCAGTAGCGAACTTCACCATCGCTTCCACCCCACGCACCTTTGACCGCCAGTCCAATGAGTGGAAGGACGGGGAAACCCTGTTCCTCCGCGCAGCGGTATGGCGGGAAGCAGCCGAGAACGTCGCCGAATCCCTCACCAAGGGCATGCGCGTTATCGTTTCCGGCCGCTTGAAGAGCCGTTCCTACGAAACAAAAGAAGGCGAAAAGCGCACCGTTATCGAGCTCGAAGTCGATGAAATCGGCCCGAGCCTGCGCTATGCCAATGCCAAGGTCAACCGCACCCAGCGCTCCGGCGGTCAGGGTGGTCAGGGTGGCTTCGGCGGCGGCAACAGCGGCGGTGGCTTCGGAGGCGGCAACTCTGGTGGAAACCAGGGCGGCAACTCCGGCGGAGGCTTCGGTGGCGGCAACCAGCAGGCTGCACAGGAGGATCCCTGGGCAACGCCCGGTGTCTCCAACGCAGGCGGCTGGGGCAACGGCCCCGATTCCGAACCTCCCTTCTAAACCACCAAATTAAGGCCCGACGCCGGGACCGCCGAAGATGCCGCAAGGCACCAGGTGACTGCCGCCGTCGGACCACCACCATCCCGTGGATCAACATCCACGGGCTCCATAGAATAGGAGCTCCACGATGGCTAAGGCTGAACTCCGTAAGCCCAAACCAAAGTCCAACCCCTTGAAGGCCGCTGACATCACTGTCATCGACTACAAGGACGTAGCATTGCTGCGCAAGTTCATCTCCGACCGCGGAAAGATCCGCGCCCGTCGCGTCACTGGCGTCACGGTGCAGGAACAGCGCAAGATCGCCCAGGCAATCAAGAACGCCCGCGAAGTTGCTCTGCTGCCTTACTCCGGCGCTGGCCGCGGCTAAGGAAGGGATTAACTAACATGGCAAAGCTCATTCTGACCCACGAAGTAACCGGTCTCGGTGCTGCTGGCGACGTTGTCGAGGTCAAGGACGGTTACGCACGTAACTACCTGCTGCCCCGCAACTTCGCTCTGACCTGGTCGAAGGGTGGCGAGAAGCAGGTTGAGTCCATCAAGACTGCCCGTGCCGCCCGCGAGCACGCTTCCCTGGAAGATGCTCAGAAGCAGGCCGCTGCACTCTCCGCGAAGCCGGTCAAGCTCGTCGTCAAGGCTGGCGAGACCGGACGCCTGTTCGGCACGGTCAAGCAGGCCGACGTAGCCGACGCTGTTGAGGCCGCTGGCCTTGGCAAGATCGACAAGCGCAAGGTTGAACTGCCGGCACACATCAAGTCGGTTGGTTCCTACCAGGCCAACGTCCGCCTCCACGCTGACGTTGCCGCTGTGATCGAACTCAACGTAGTAGCAGGCAAGTAGTCTTCACGGCTACGCAGTCCTGAACTGCACGAAAACCCCCGTTGCCGGATTCCGGCGGCGGGGGTTTTCTGTTTCTTCTTTGCTGTGTTTGGGACGGGATGTCACGGACTTTGGAGGACCGTGGTCACATGCCGGAAGCCTGCCCTGATCAGCTCGGCCAGTACGGCTTCGTCGACGTCCTCCAGCTTGTTCACGTACAGGCATCCTGCGCCGGTCTTATGCTTTCCGAGCCGGGGCAGCAGGTCCGCAGCCTCGGGCCCGTAGGTCAGCCCGTAGAGCGAGAGGCTGGCCTTCCGGGGCGAAAAGCCCACCGCGGCCGCGTCCCCTTCCCTGCCGCTCCCGTACTTGTAGTGGTACTGCCCGAAGCCCACGATGGTAGGGCCCCACATCTCGGGCTCTTCGCCGGTGATGTCCCGCATCAGCTTAAGCAGCCGCAGCCCGTCACGGTGCCTGACCGGGTGTTCCACTGCGGCCAGGAATTCCTCCACTGACGCGCCGGTTGCCTGGGTCTTGTTTTCAGCCATGACGGAAGTCTGGCAGAGCCAACGCCGCTTGTCAGTCGCGCCGCCCCGGTGGCTCGTCCCACCCAGGTGATAGCCTGCGGCGGTGACCCGGAACCTTGCCCCTGCCCGCCGCCGTCGTCCGTTCACCCAGGTGGACGTGTTCACGGACGAGCCGTACCGCGGCAACCCCCTCGCGGTGGTTGCCGATGCCGAAGACCTCAGCACGGAACAGATGCAGCAGTTTGCCAACTGGACCAACCTGTCGGAGACCACCTTCCTCCTGCCGCCCACCCACCCCGATGCCGACTACCGCGTCCGCATCTTCACCGCCCACGAGGAGTTCCCGTTCGCTGGCCATCCCACCCTGGGGTCGGCGCATGTCTGGCTGGAGGGGGGCGGTGTCCCGAAGCGTGAGGGCGTCCTGGTCCAGGAATGTGCGGCAGGCCTGGTCCGGGTGAAGCGCGACGGCGGGCAGCTGGCTTTCGCAGCGCCGCCCCTGACGCGCTCCGGGCCCGTGGCCGAGGCGGACCTGGCACGCATCGCGGCGGGCCTGCGCGTGCCCCGGCAGGCGCTGCTGGACGCCTCCTGGCTGGTCAACGGGCCCGGCTGGATCGGCGTACTGCTGGCGTCCGCCGCGCAGGTGCTAGCCATCAGACCGGATCTTGCCGCCATGGGGGACCTAAAGGTTGGTGTGATCGGTCCCCACGATGCTGACGCTGAGGCTGACTTCGAGGTGCGGACCTTCATCCCGGGTGACGCCGCGGCCGAGGACCCCGTCACGGGCAGCTTCAACGCCGGCGCAGCGCAGTGGCTGATCGGCAGCCGCCGTGCGCCGTCGTCGTACACCGCAGCGCAGGGCACCATGCTGGGCCGGGCGGGACGCGTCCGGGTAGAGGCCGTGGACGGCGACATCTGGGTAGGCGGCAGGTCCACCACCTGCATCAGCGGAGATGTGCTGCTCTAGCCCCGTGGATGAATCCCGGAATAAATGCGGAAGCAGCCCTGTTACCTCAGTACATGCAAACACATGTAGTATGAAACTGTACCGATCTGAGGAGTCCATGGTGGAAACCCGCCGCATCACCGTATTGTCCGCCGGCCTGGGCGTCCCGTCCTCGAGCAGGCTGCTCGCCGACCAGCTCGCCGCTGCCGCAGAGCACCAGCTTGCCGACGCCGGCTATCAGGTGCGCGTGGACGTCGTCGAACTCCGGGACCTCGCCGTGGACATCGCAAACAACTTCGTGACCGGCTACGCCGGCCCGCGGCTGGCTGACGTCATATCCGGCGTGGAGGCATCCGATGGCATCATCGCCGTCACCCCGGTGTTCAGTGCGTCCTACAGCGGCCTCTTCAAATCCTTTATCGACGTCCTGGACCCGAAGTCCCTGGAAGGCAAGGCTGTCCTGCTGGGCGCCACCGGCGGCACGGACCGCCACCAGATGGTGCTGGACTTCGCCATGCGTCCGCTGTTCACATACCTGCGAACGCGGATCGCCGCGACCGCCGTTTTCGCCGGCCCCCAGGATTGGGGAAACACGGACGACGGCGGCTCGCCCCTTTCGGAAAGGGTGCAGCGGGCAGCGGCAGAGTTCGCCGCGCTCCTGGAGGGTGCGCAGCCCGGCCGGAAGCCTGCCGTGGCGGAGTCCCTGCCGTTTGAACAGCTCCTCGCCGGCATCTCGGGCGCACGGTCCTGAAATAGCGCTTCCCGAACTAATCGGGGCTCCCGGTCGTTGACCGGGACATGAAATGTCCTGTGGATTCAATTGACCTGATCATGAGCGAACGCAGCGGCGTGGAGATCGATTATTGCCCGCAGTGCCGCGGCGTCTGGCTGGACCGCGGTGAGCTGGACAAGATCATCGACCGCGCCAACGAGGCAATGGGCGGCAGCGCTTCAACCCCACCCCGCACTGCGGCCGCGGCCCCGGCTCCTGTTCCGCCGCCCTTGTATCCGAACTTTGAACCGCGCCGCGAGCAGCCGCGGTACGACCAGCCCCGCCATGACGACCGGAAATATGATGACCGGAAATACGGCAAACAGGGCTATGACCGCGATTATGACCGGCGGCGTCCCAAGAAGAAGGAAGGCTGGCTGGGCGACCTGTTCGACTTCTGACCGCCCGGAGCTGCTAATCGTCCAGGAGGGCGATGAACTCCCGGGCCTGCTTAAGCGAAATATCTGAGTGCTTGGTCAGGGCAGTCGCCGCACCCTCGACGTCGCCACTGCGCGCCAGCGTCCGGATCCGTCCGTAGATCTCATCGTTGAGCATGTTGCTGCTGACCTCACGCGTCACATCGCCCTTGCTGGCGATGGCACGGTAGCGGTACGGGAACCGCTGGGGCGTGTCGTCGTCGTCCGGCTCCACGTCTGCGGGTGCGGCGTCCGGGCTCCGGTAAGGCTGCGGGTGGGCGGCCAGGGCGCCCACGGCGTCCCTGGCGGCCCGAAGTCCGTCCCCTGTGGACTCGTAGTAGAACTTGATGGCAGCCATGGCCTGCCCCTGCGCGATCAGGGCGTACAGCCTGCGGTGCTGGTCCTCACTGAGCTTGCCGGCTGCCACCCGGGCCAGCTCAGCCGCGTCCGGAGCAGGGGCGGCTCCCGCCTGGTGCGCCGTGGCCTGACGTTTGCTGAACGCACGGGCTGCCAGTGCTACTCCGGCGGCCACGACCGCAAGGATGATGACGGGGATCACGAGCGATTCCATTTCTAAAGCCGATCTATGTACTTCTTGGCGGTGGCCAGGTCTGTGTGGGTTGCTTGGCGCAGGAGTTTTATGGCTTGGATTTTGTGCCCGTCCCGCGCCATCGTCTGCAGCTGCATCGCAAGCTGCGGATTCAGCTGCCCGCCCGGGAGTGCGGAAAATCCGTACATGCCGTTGTGCGGCCCAGCCTGTCCGTGTTGTGCGGCGCGGGCGTGGGCTTCCTGCTGGGACTGCTGTTGCTCGTTCTGGCTTGGCCGCGTACTGGCTTCGAGGCGGGCGCGCACTGCCGTAGCCACCCGCACCTGCTCGGCGTAGTGTTCAGCGGAGCGCCTGGCGAGGTCCTGCTGGTACTTTTCAGCATCCGAGGTCCCGGAATCGCGTGGCCTTAGCGCTGTTGCGAGCGTCCACAGAACTGCCACCAGGATTCCGGCCGGCAGTAGCACCATCAGTATGTCGCCCATGCTTAGAGCTTATGCCAGATGGGCGTTATCCACAGCACATTTACCCGCGTTCCATACAGTGCTTTGGCCGCACGGTCAAAACCTCAGCAGCTGGTGTGAGGTTCATCATCAGGCCTGCACGGACCACGCTCCAAGGCCTCTCAATACGCCCCCGTATCAACAGCGTCCCGCTGCAAGCTGTGGATGAAGGTTTCACATAAAAAAATCCCGTCCACATACCAGAAGGACGTTTGCGCAGGTCAGACCTCTGTCTCACGTCAAAGTTTTTTTGTATCCACAGGGTCATGCACAGGCTGTGCACAAGCTACGCCGTGTAGTGCACAGGTTATCCACAGGCTGCGGTGACTGCTGGCTTGGAGGCTGGGGCGGGGACGGCTACCGTTGCGGAATACCTGTTTTTGGGGAGCGAGGGAACGCCGCCGCCGACGGGTGGGACCACCGCGCAGGCCTTGGTTCTTGGCACTGCCGGCATCTTCTGTGGATAACTTGTGGATAGTGGGGATAACTCCCGCGCGCGCCGCGCTGACCCGTTCAGCCCGGCCGGTCCTGGTTGTCAGTGGCCACTGGTAGACCTTAATGTACGCCGCTCTGTGGAAGCTCCACAGGACGGTCCCCGGCAGGATAAATGGCTTACCCGCCGCGTCAGCGGCACAACGGAGGACGGCAGCTTTGTCAGTAACGCACCTGGACTCGCTCGAGGGCACCCGCAGTTCGGAAGGCAGCCGAAAACCTCCGCAGGATATTCCGGCGGAACAGTCCGTCCTCGGCGGCATGATGCTGTCAAAGGACGCCATCGCCGATGTTGTGGAAATCCTCCGCGGCCAGGATTTCTACCGTCCCGCACACGAGACCATCTATGAAGCCATCCTCGATCTCTATGGCCGAGGTGAGCCGGCGGACGCCGTGACCGTCTCAGATGAACTGACCAAGCGGGCGGAAATCAACAGGATCGGTGGCCCCGCCTACCTTCACGAGCTCATCCAGACGGTTCCGACGGCCGCCAACGCCGGCTACTAC
This sequence comes from Pseudarthrobacter sp. BIM B-2242, assembly GCF_014764445.1. NCBI lineage: Bacteria > Bacillati > Actinomycetota > Actinomycetes > Micrococcales > Micrococcaceae > Pseudarthrobacter > Pseudarthrobacter sp. BIM B-2242. The sequence continues at coordinate 4,313,448 of NZ_CP061721.1, read as the reverse complement.
GCCGAGATTGTGGCCGAGCGTGCCGTCCTGCGCCGCCTGGTCAACGCCGGTACCAAGATCGTCCAGCTGGGCTACGGTTCCGACGGCGAAGTGGAGGACCTGGTCAACCAGGCGCAGGCCGAGGTCTACGCCGTGGCTGAGCGGCGCACCGCCGAGGATTATGTGCTCCTCAAGGACGTCATGGAATCCACGGTGGACGAGATCGAAGCGTCCGGACACCGGGAGGAAGGCATGACCGGGGTGCCCACGGGATTCTATGAGCTGGATGAGCTCACCCACGGGCTCCACCCGGGTCAGATGATTGTCATCGCAGCCCGCCCGGCCGTTGGCAAGTCCACGTTTGCCTTGGATTTCGCCCGCTCGGCGGCGATCAAGAACAACCTGGCCACTGTGATGTTCTCGCTCGAAATGGGCCGGAACGAAATTGCGATGCGCCTCCTGTCCGCCGAGGCGACCATCGGCCTCCAGGACCTTCGCAAAGGCACCATCAAGGACGAGCAGTGGTCCAAGATCGCCACCACCATGGGCCGGATGAATGATGCCCCGCTGTTCATCGATGACAGCCCCAACATGTCGCTCATGGAGATCAGGGCCAAATGCCGGCGCCTCAAACAGCAGCATGACCTCAAGCTGGTCATCCTGGACTACCTGCAGCTCATGAGCTCCGGCAAGAAAGTGGAGTCGCGCCAGCAGGAAGTTTCCGAGTTCTCCCGCGCGCTCAAGCTCCTGGCCAAGGAGCTCCAGGTCCCGGTCATTGCCCTGTCGCAGCTGAACCGTGGCTCCGAGCAGCGCCAGGACAAGCGGCCCATGGTCTCCGACCTTCGCGAGTCCGGCTCCATCGAGCAGGACGCGGACATGGTCATCCTGCTGCACCGCGAGGATGTGTACGACAAGGAGTCGCCGCGAGCCGGTGAAGCGGACATCCTGATCGCCAAGCACCGTAACGGCCCCACGAAGGACATCGTGGTCGCATTCCAGGGCCACTACTCGCGGTTCGCCAACATGGCGGCCGACGCCGGCGGCGGAGGTTTCTAAGCGGCCCTCGGGGGCTGAGCCGGCCGGCTCAGCCCTGCTGCAGCAGGTGGTTGGGCAGCCGGTTCCCCGGCGCGGTCCCGCGGATCTCCAGCAGTTCGCGCGCATGGGCGTGCAGGCGTTTGTCCTCGTCCGTCACCGGCACCCAGGTTGGGACGGGCACTGAGTTGCCGTCGGCGTCGCGTGCCACCATTACGGTGAGGCAATACGTGGTGAGGTTCAGTTCCCTGCCCCTGGGGTCCCCGGAGCGGACGTGTACGGCAATGTGCATGCCTTTGGTCCCGGTGTAGACCAGCCTGGCTTCGACTTCCACCACGTGGCCGATCAGCAATGGCCGGTAGAAGCGGACGCCGCCGGAAAATACCGCGACGGTGTCCTTCCCGCAGTAACGTGACGCGCACACATAGGCCGCCTCGTCGATCCACTTCATCACGATGCCGCCGTGCACTTTCCCGCCCCAGTTCACGTCCGTAGGGGCGGCCATAAACCGCAGCGTCACTCGTTCGGCCGTCCCGGCGTCGGTATATTCCTGGGCGCTCATGGCTTCGACGATCTGCTCGCGGATCCTGATCCGCGCCAAGGCATGGTCGCGCTCTTCAATTTCGGCCGGAGTCACCGGTTCGAACTGCCTCACCGGCACGGGTTTGCCGTCGTCGCCCACCGCCACAAAGATCACCATGCACTGGCTGCGCATCGTGGCCCCGCCGCCTTTCGGATCACCGGATGACACAACGGTGCGGATATGCATCGAGGAGCGTCCCGTGTAGACGATGGTGGCTTCCACCTCCACCATGTCGCCAATGTTCACCGGGTCCGCGAAGTGGATGTTGCCCACGTAAGCCGTCACGCAATATGACTTGGCCCAGCCCACGGCGGCGGCGTACGCAGCCTTGTCCACCCACTCGAGGACAGTGCCCGCATCAACAGAGCCGCTGTGGCCCACATCCATGGGCGCTGCCAGGAATCGGAGGGTCACGGAATTGGCGGCGGTCTCAGTCATGCTGCGATCTTACTGAGGGAAAAGGGTTACTTAGCGGTAACGCCGATTTGCTACGCTAATGATAATCACTATCATTAAGCCATGCTGATAACTCCTCCTTCCCATAGCCGGGCCCACCGCCCGGCACTCCTCCTGCCGGCCTTGCTCGCCGTGACAGCTTTGGCCCTGGCCGGTTGCGGCACGGGTGCCCCCGGATCCGGGGCGGCCCAGGCGTCCGCCTCTGCCACCGGCAGTGAAGAAGCCGTCGAGGCCAAGGAGACGCCCGGCCGCGCGCCGCGCCTTGTCCTGACCCACGACGAAGGCATCTCCGTCCTGGACGCCAAGACGCTCGAAGCCGTGGGGGAGCTGCCCTTGGCCGGCTTCAACAGGGTGAGCCCCGCCGGCGACGGCCGCCATGTCCTGGTGGCCACCGGGGATGCCTTCCGGATCCTCGACGCGGGCGTATGGACGGAAGCCCACGGAGACCATGGACATTCCTATGCCGGTGAACCGCGGATGAGGGACCGGGCCTTCGATGCCAGCAAGGCGGGCCATGTGGTTAACCACGCTGATCAGACAGTCCTGTTCAGTGACGGCTCGGGCAGGGTCGATATCTTTGACCCCGCCGCACTGACGGACGGCCTGGCCGCCGGCCTGCCTTCCACAAGCACGTACATCACACCGGAAGCCCACCATGGCGTGGCCATCGGGCTGCAGGGCGGCGAGTTGCTGGTTACGCTGGGCAACGCCGAGGGCCGCTCCGGCATGGCGCTGCTGGGTGCCCCGGCGGCCGGCGACGGACAGGACCGCGCCGAGCTCCTGCGGAACGAGGACTGCCCCGGCGTCCATGGCGAGGCGGTGGCTGGCGCGGACACGGTGGTGGTGGGCTGCGAGGACGGCATGCTGGTCTATCGCGCCGGGGTCTTTACCAAGGTGGCAAGTCCGGATGCTTACGGCCGGATGGGTAACCAGGCCGGCAGTGCTGCCTCCCCGGTGATCCTGGGGGACTACAAGGTGGACCGGGATGCCGAGCTCGAGCGGCCCACCCGGGTTTCATTGGTCAACACTGACACCGGCGAGCTCAAGCTGGTGGATCTTGGCGTCAGCTACTCCTTCCGCTCACTGGGCCGCGGTCCGGCAGGGGAGGCGCTGGTGCTGGGAACGGACGGCGCCCTGCATGTTATTGACCCGCTCACGGGCGCAGTCACTGCCAAAATCCCCGTAGTGGGAGCCTGGGAGGAGCCTGAGGTCTGGCAGGACCCGCGGCCTACGCTGTTTGTCCTGGGTTCGCGGGCCTATGTCACCGAACCGGCTACCTCCAGCATCCACGCCGTGGACCTGAAGACGGGCAAGGTGGTCAAAAGCGCTGAGCAGACGCACGCGCCGAACGAAATGACCGGCGTCACGGGCTGACCGTTCCCTCTCCCCATCGACGCTCTCTCACTTAATGTGCTTAAACGCGGAACGCTCTCTCACTTTCTTCAAGAAAGTGAGAGAGCGTTGCCGGTTTTCCCGCAGTAAGTGAGAGAGCGTCTGAGGGGGATTGGGTTAGGCGAGTACTGCCAGGTTGTTGTTCATGCGGCCGAAGAGGGCGCGGTCCACGGAAACGCGTCCGGCGCCGGTCAGGGCGAGGGCCAGGGCGGCTGCGCCGAGGAGCAGGACAAGCTCGTATCCGCCCTTGTCGGCAAAGACGCCGGCTGCGGCGTGCACCAGGAAGAGCGCGCCGATCATGTTGACGGCCAGCAGGGCGGCGACAACGCGGGTGAGCACGCCCAGGATGAGGGCGATGCCGCCGACGAGTTCGAGGCCTGCCACCAGCGGTGCGGTCAGGTTGGCAGCGGGCACGCCCATCTGGGTGAAGGCGGCCTGGGTGCCGGCGATGGTCCATTCGTTGAACTTCTGGAACCCGTGGGCGGCGAAGAGGAAGCCAAGGGCAACGCGGAGGATGGTCAGGGCGGCGGTGGTGAGGCGTGACTGGTTCATGCTTCAAGTGTCCCGTGGAATTGGTTGAAGTGTCAACTAATTATGATGTTTTGTGTCCTTTGTCATGAAGCGGGGAGTCATGAAGTCTGTGGCGTAACGCCGGGCGCGGATGCCGGTGGACCCCGTTAGGCTGGCCCTGTGCCGCACCAATCCGCCCCCGCCGTAGAACGTCCCGCCAGCAATACCCGCGACATTCTGCGCCTGGCTGTGCCGGCTTTCGGCGCGCTGATCGCCGAACCGCTCTTCCTGCTGGCGGATTCTGCCATTGTGGGGCACCTGGGCGTTGCCCAGCTGGCAGGAGTGGGGCTCGCCTCCGCCGTGCTGCACACCGCCGTCGGCCTGATGGTCTTCCTGGCTTACTCCACGACTCCCGCAGTGGCCCGCGCCATGGGCCACGGCCAGTTGGGCAAGGCCCTCGCTGCAGGGCGCGACGGCGTCTGGCTGGCGCTGCTGCTGGGGCTTGTCCTTGCGGTGGCCGGGTTCTGGGCCGCCGAACCGCTGGTGACCCTGATGGGTGCCGAGGGCGACGTGCGTGCCTTCGCGGTGGACTATCTCCGCTGGTCAATGCCCGGGCTGGTGGCCATGCTGCTGATTTTTGCCGGCACGGGTGTCCTTCGCGGCCTGCAGGACACCAGGACGCCGCTGGTGGTGGCCACGGCCGGCTTCACCCTGAATATTCTGCTCAATCTGTGGCTGGTCTACGGCCTGGGCTGGTCGGTGGCCGGCTCGGCGATCGGCACCAGCGTGGCGCAATGGGCCATGGCTGCTGTCTATCTGGTCATGGTTCAGCGGAATGCCGTCCGGCACGGAGTGAGCCTGCTGCCAAGCTGGAGGGGAATCCGGACCATGACGCGCGTCGGGTCATGGCTGATGCTCCGCACGCTGAGCCTGCGCATCGCGATCCTGGCCACGGTTCTTGTTGTCACCGGCCAGGGGGCCGTGAACCTGGCCGCGCACCAGCTGGCCATGACCATTTTCTCCTTTCTTGCCTTTGCCCTCGATGCCCTGGCAATCGCCGCGCAGGCCTTGATCGGCAAGGAACTGGGGGCATCCCACCCCGCCAAGGCGCGGCTCCTGACCCGGACGATGATCCGCTGGGGCCTCGGATTCGGGGTGGTTACCGGGGCACTGCTCGCCATTGCTGCGCCGTGGGCGGGGGCGCTGTTCACGTCCGACGCCGGTGTCCGGTCGGCCCTGATGTATGCGGTGTGGATCCTGGCGGCGGGCCAGCCGCTGGCCGGGTACGTTTTTGTCCTCGACGGCGTGCTGATCGGAGCCGGCGACGCCAGGTACCTGGCGCTGGCCGGCGTGGCCAACCTTGCCGTGTACGCCCCGCTGCTGGCGGCCGTGGCAGCCTCGGGAGTATCCGGAACCGCAGGGCTTGGGTGGCTGTGGGCCGCCTTCGCCGTGGCCTACATGGCTGCCCGCGCCGTGACGCTTGGGCTCCGCGCCCGGACGGACCGCTGGATGGTGCTGGGTTCGCCATAGCATCCGCGGCCACTAAACTGGACCGGTGAACCCACCACTGACACCCGCAAACACAGCCGCCGGCACCGCCCAGCGGGCTGATCTGTGGAAGCCGGTACTGCTCCGTGCCCTGGCTGCACTCGCCTTCGGAGCCGTAACGATTTTCTGGCCCGCGCCGTCCATCCAGGTCATGGGCTGGGCCGGCGGCCTGTACCTGCTGGCCACCGGGCTTGTTTTGCTGTGGGGTATCCCCTTGGCGGGCTTTCCGCGGGACGGAATGCCGGGCAAGATCCTTTCCGCGGCCGGGGCCGGACTGACGGGTGCGGGCGCTGCGCTGGTCCTGCTGCATGGAGACATGGTCTTCGGAACAGTGGCGACCGTGGGCCTCGCGCTACTGGGAGCGGTGGAGCTTTACTGCGGTATCCGGTACCGGGGCCGGCACCTGCTGGCCCGCGATTGGCTGGCATCGGGCACCATTGGCCTCGGCACGGCGGCCATTCTCCCCTTTTTCATCAGCCTGGGAGCCCATGCGCTGCTCGGCGTCGCCGGCGGCGGGGCCATCATCTCCGGTGTGCTGTGGGTCCTGTCGGGGCTGACGCTGCGGCACGATGCCCGGACTGCCTCCGCGAAGCCGTAAACTAGAAGCAAACGTTTCTACCCTGCGTAGAAAACCCGGGCGGACAACCGCACACATTCAAACCAGCAGGCCCATCCGGCCCGGCTGATAGGAGAGGAATTATCGTGGCAGACCAGAAACCAGGCAAACCGCGCAAGCTGCGGACCTCGGTGAAGGGGCCGCTGATGTTCTCCGCGTTCTGGGCCGTCCTCACCTTCGGTTCAGTGCTGATTTTCGCCTCCGGCGGCAGTTCCCGTGCCCCCCGGTTCGATCTTGCCTTCACCGGCGCCGGCATCGCGTTTATCGTCACGCTGGTGATCGCGGCCATGCTCTCGATGAGCCACAAGGAAAACGCCGAGTACCTGGGCAAGGGCTCCGGAGTGAACCTCAGCTCGGCCAAGAAGCCGTCCCACGGGTTCGGTGGCCACGGCCAGCCGGGCAGCACTTCGGGTGCCTCCGACGCTGACGGCCCGGGCAACCCGTAGCCGCTGACGGTCCGGGCAACCCGGTCCGGGCCGCCCGTCGCCCCTAGGGTCCCGCCCTTAGCGAACCAGCGCCTGCTAGCAAACTCCTATCGCACGGCAGCCTGCCTCGCACGATAGGCCGCCACGTGTGCGCGGTTGGCGCAGTTCCCCGTATCGCAGTACCGTTTCGACCGGTTGCGGCTGAGGTCCAGCAGCACCGCGTCGCAGTCACTCGCCTCACACACCAGCAGCCGGTCCATTTCCTTGCTACGGATGACATCCACGAGTGCCATGGCTGCTTCGGTGCTCATCCGGTCTGCCAGGGGCGCTTCCATCGTGGTGGCGTGCAGATGCCAGTCCCACCCGTCGTGCTTTATGAGCTGTGGGAGGGCGTTGGCGTCCCGCAGCAACTGGTTGACCGTGGCCACCGCGGTGTCCTCGTCAGCGGTCCACAGCGCTGCCAATCTGCTCCGTAGCGCGTGGACGCCGTCCAGTTCCGCCGCGTCGCGCGTCCGGGACCCGCTGAACCGTTCCGCTTCGGTGAAGTGGTCCAGGTCAGCCACGGTGGCCAGCGCTTCCCGCCCGTTCGCGGCCGTGTTGATCAGATTGACCACCGTGCGCAGGGCAACCTCAGTGTCAGGGGCAAAGACCATCTTGACTCCTTACTTAGTCCAAGCGTAGTGTCAGGACCAATACCCCACTTTACTCCTGACAGGAGGCGACGGTGTCAGCCGCCCTCAATCCCGCAACAGCGCGGGGAATCCTTGGTTCCGGCCTGGGTGTCGCGTTGTTTTCTTCGGCCGTCTTCGGCCTGTCCGGCTCATTTGCCAAAGCACTCCTGGAGAGTGGCTGGTCGCCGGGCGCGGCCGTCACGGCCCGGCTGAGCGGCGCTGCGCTGATCCTTGCCATCCCGGCCATCCTGGCACTGCGGGGGCGGTGGCATCAGCTGCGGGACAACTGGGTCACCATCGGCCTTTTCGGACTGATCGGCGTGGCCGCGTGCCAGCTCTTCTACTTCAACGCTGTGGAGCGGCTCTCGGTGGGCGTGGCGCTGTTGCTGGAGTATCTGGCCCCCGTACTGATTGTGCTGTGGCTGTGGGCTGCCAGCCGCAAACGGCCCCGCGTTCCGACCATTGCGGGAACCCTGCTGTCCCTGGCCGGCCTGGTCCTGGTGCTGGACCTCACCGGCGCCGTCAAAATCGACGTCGTCGGGGTCCTGTGGGGATTGGCTGCCGCGGTTTGCCTGGCCATCTATTTCTTCATCACCGCAAAGAAGAACGATTCCCTGCCGCCCATCGTCCTTGCGTCAGCCGGGCTCATGGTGGGGGCCGCTGTTATGTGGCTCTCGGCAGCGACAGGCCTGCTTCCCATGGCATTTACTACAGCGGACACCCGGCTCGGTGCCTGGATCGCGCCATGGTGGGTTGCCCTGGCCGGACTGGTCATCCTGGCGACAGTCCTTGCCTACGTTTCCGGGGTCATGGCCGCGCGCGCACTCGGCTCCAAGGTGGCGTCCTTCGTGTCACTGACCGAGGTGCTGTTCGCCGTCATTTGGGCCTGGCTGCTGCTGGGTGAGCTGCCCGGCGCCATCCAGCTGATCGGCGGGTTGCTGATCGTTGGCGGCGTGGTCCTCGTGCGCCTGGACGAACTGCGCACCGCTGCCGCTGCCCCCGAGGCCGTACCCGCCGGGACGGTGGAGCAACTGGATCACTCGAACGACGTCGAACCCGTCCCCTGAGTGCCGACGCGCCTTAAATGGCCGAGGGCCCGGACACTTTGCTGTGTCCGGGCCCTCGGTTCATGCGGTGGTTAGCGTGAAGCCTGGTCCTGCTCGTTGGCGTTCTTGGTTGCCTTGGTGCCGGCATCCTTCAGCGCCTGGATGACCTGGTTCAGTGCACTGGTGTGCGTGCCGGACCATTCGCTGCGGAAGTGCTTCGCGTCCGGGCCTTCCCAGGTGGTGCTGTCCAGCAGGCGGGACAGGTTGGTCCGCTGCTGCTCGATCTCCGAAGCACCGGCCTGCAGCTTCGTGCCAAGAGTCCTGAGCTGCTCTACATCTGCGCCCCAAATAGCCATCAGTTTCTCCTCATGTGTTCGTTGGATCCGATCCAGATCGGCATCCCCAGCGGCCCCCGGCTCATCCGGAAGATCCATTACCTAGAACCTATCCCGGCCCCAAAACACTGTCGATGGGCACCGCTGCCCATGCACCACTCCCCATAAGCGGGCACCCCCAAAAAGCGTAAGGCAAGGGTCGATTCCAGGCGTTCCAGAGCCTAGCATGGCGGTATGTGCCGGAATATTCGAACCCTCCACAACTACGAACCGCACGCCACCTCCGAGGAGGTGCATGCCGCCGCCCTGCAGTACGTCCGCAAGATCAGTGGCAGCACCAAGCCGTCCAAGGCGAACGAGGACGCCTTCGAAGAGGCCGTGCACGAGATCGCCCACATCACCCAGCACCTGCTTGACTCGCTGGTGGCTCACGCGCCCGCCAAGGACCGGGACGAAGAGGCGGCCAAGGCGAAGGCCCGGGCCGCAGTCCGTTTCGGCACCGCCTGAGCAATCCCTGGTTGGGCCGGTCGCGCCTATTTACCGAAGCTTCGCAGCCGCAGCGAGTTGGCCACCACCAGGACCGAACTCGCGGCCATCGCAGCACCGGCAAGCATGGGATTCAGGAGGCCCAGGGCTGCCACCGGAATGCCGATGGCGTTATAGAAGAACGCCCAGAACAGGTTGGTTTTGATGGTGGCCAGCGTCCGGCGTGACAGCTCGATGGCCTGGGCCACCTGGCCAAGGTCGTCGCCCATTACCGTGAGGTCCGCCGCCTCAATGGCCACGTCCGTGCCTGAGCCCATGGCGATGCCAAGGTCGGCCTTAGCCAGCGCCGCGGCGTCGTTTACGCCGTCCCCCGCCATGGCTACGGTGGCACCGCCGGCCTGGAGTTTCCGGACGGCCTCGACTTTTCCGGCGGGCAGCACACCGGCGTAAACGTCGGCCGGGGCGATTCCGACGGCGGCCGCCACCTGGGTGGCCACTGCGGCGTTGTCCCCGGTCAGCAGAATGGGCCGCAGTCCCAGCTTCTTCAACCGTTCGATGGCGGCTGCCGATCCGGGTTTAACGGTGTCCCGCAGGCTGATGATCCCGGCGGGGGTCCCGTCCACTGCCACCCAGATGGCGGTGGCCCCGGTCGCCTCCGCCCTGGCCAGCGCCTCCTGCTGCGCCGGGGAAATGCTGATGCCGTTTTCGTTGAGCCAGCCGGTCCGGCCCGCGAGGATGACGCGTCCTTCCACGGTTCCGGCGACGCCGCCGCCCGGTGCTGACCGGAAGCGTTCGACGGCGGGAAGCCGGCCGCCGTCGTCGTGCGCGGTTTCTGCCGTCTGTGCGGCAGCCGCGATGGCGTGCGCGATGGGATGCTCCGATGCGGCCTCCACCGCGCCGGCCAGCCGCAACACATGCCCGCCCTGGTAACCGTCAAACGCCAGCGTGTGGTCCACCGCGAGTTTTCCGCTGGTGATGGTGCCGGTTTTGTCGAGCAGGATGGTGTCCACAGTGCGGGTGTCTTCGAGGACCTGCGGGCCTTTGATCAGGATGCCCAGCTGGGCTCCGCGGCCGGTGCCGGTGAGCAGGCCCACCGGCGTGGCAAGCCCCAGTGCGCAGGGGCAGGCAATGACCAGGACCGTAACGGCGGCAGTGAACGCGGCGCGAAGCTCCGCCGGAGTGATCACCGGGCCGCTGAAGGCGAGCCAGAGCCCAAAGGTCAGCACCGCGATGGCGAGGACGATCGGGACAAAAACGGCGCTGATCCGGTCGGCGAGCCGCGCAATCGGTGCCTTGCCGGTTTGGGCCTGCGATACCAGCCGGGCCATCTGTGAAAGGGTGGTCTCGGAACCCACCCTTGTGGCCCGGACCAGCAGGCGGCCGGAGGTGTTGATCGTGGCGCCGGTGACTTTGCTTTCGGGTCCGACTTCCACCGGGACGGATTCGCCCGTCAGCAAGGAAGCATCGACGGCGGAGGTGCCGTCGATCACCACGCCGTCCGTGGCGATCTTCTCGCCCGGGCGGACCACCACAACATCTCCTACCCGGAGCTGATCGGCCGGGATCTTATGCTCGGATCCGTTGTGCAGGACGGTGGCGTCCTTGGCACCCAGATTCAGCAGGGCCTTGAGTGCGTCGCCTGCCTTCTGCTTGGCGTTCGCCTCCAGGAACCGGCCCAGCAGCAGGAAGGTGGTGACCACGGCGGCAACTTCGAAATACAGGCCGCCGGTCTCCATTCCCTCCATGCCCGGGTGCTCGGTCATCCGCGGATCAAGTGCCAGCTGCCAGACGCTGAAAATGTAGGCGGCCGCGACACCGATGGAGACAAGTGTGTCCATGGTGGACGCCAGATGGCGAGCGTTGACGGCCGCAGCGTGGTGGAAGGGCCAGGCGGCCCAGCTGACCACGGGAAGGGCTAGTAGGCCCGCAACCCAGCCCCAGTTCGGGAACTGCAGTGCCGGGACCATCGAAATCAGGAACACCGGCACAGTCAGGATTGCGGCCACGATCAGCCGCGGCCTCAGTTCGGCTGCCGTGCCGCCGTGCTGCAGGTGATCTTCGTGGTCCTCGCGGGCCGGGTGTTCTCGGGCCGGGTGTTCGCGGGTGCTGGGACTGGCGGCGTGGGACTGGCGGAGTGTGGCCTTATAGCCCGTGGCGTTGACCGTGTCCACGATCTGCTGGTCGGTGATGCCGGCCGGAACCGTGACGTGGGCGGACTCAAGGGGAAGATTCACCGAGGCTTCCACGCCGTCGAGCTTGCCGAGTTTGCGCTCCACGCGGTTGACGCAGGACGCGCAGGTCATGCCCTCGATGTCCAGCTCAACCACCCGGCTGGCAGCCGGGTTCAGGAGGTGTTCGGTGCTCACGCTGTGATCCTCGATTTTTGAATGTGGTTAGGCGTTGTTGGCTACGACCAGGTAGCCGGCCTCGGCCACGGCTTCGCCGATCTCCGCCGGGGACAGTTCCTGGCTGGACGTGATGGTGACGGTGGAAATACCGCCGGCGTTGAGGTCGATGTCCACCTCTTCAACCCCTGCCAGTGACTCAATTTCCTCGGTGACCGAGGAAACGCAGTGGCCGCAGGTCATGCCGGACACGCTGACTGTGGTGGTGATGGTGCTCATGATGGCTCCTTGGGGATGCGCCGGCGTGTTGCCGGCTGGGGAAATGGGTCTTGGGGGCCTGCAGGCCGGACGCGTCAGCGAAGGAGGCGGCCGATGGCCTCCGCTGCCTCCTTGACCTTGACGTCAATGGCTTCCGCCCGGAGGTCAGGATCGGGTTCTGCGGCCGCGCCCACCACGCAGTGTCCTATATGTTCTTCCACAAGGCCGAGGCTGACGGCGTGAAGGGCCTTGGTGACCGCTGAGACCTGGGTCAGGATATCGATGCAGTACTTGTCCTCGTCAACCATCCGGGCGATGCCGCGGACCTGGCCCTCGATGCGCTTAAGCCTGCGAAGATAGGCATCTTTGTTGGCTGTGTAGCCGGGCGACGGGGCCGGGACGGCGCCTTCGAGCCCGGCCACGGTTGCTGGGGGAGATTCCATAGACCCAACCTATACCCCTATGGGGTATCATGGCAAGTACCCCCTAGGGGTATTATGGAGAGCCGTTTTCCGGGTACAAAAAAGCTCCGGAGTGCGTTATTGGGGGATACGCACTCCGGAGCAGTCTTTGGGCAGATTCGTCACCGGCTAACAGCCGGATCTCTCTGCTTGAATTAGCTTACTTGCCGGTATGGCCGTCCGCCACCACCTCGAATAACTACTTTCGCTTTATTATCCCGGGGCCGCTCATCAGCCTTCGGCAGGGCTGATGGAGCCTATTCCCGGTCCTCGTGGGCCGGCCTCCGGTAAGGGACAACCAGTACCGGCCTGCTTTGATGATGGGTCAGCCATAGCCCCACCGAACCATTGAGCATCTCCGAGAGCCGGTGCGACAAACCCCGCTCCGACGTCCCCACGATGATCATGGGGACGTTGCTTTCCGCAGCGAGCCGGGCGAGGGCGCGGGCCGGGTCTCCAGCAAGAGTGCGCAGGGTCCACTCCACGTGCGCGCTCCCCGTCCCCGCGTTGGCCACAGCCTGTTCGATGGTTGCCCTAAGCCCGCTGGTTACCGCGCGGACGTCGTCGTCATCCTGGCCCGGGTGGAGCGACAGCCGGTGCGCCGATTTGCCCGGATCCCATTCGACCAGGTAGCTGGCCTCGTCAACGTAGGCGCACAGCAGGGGCGCCGACAGCCGGGCCGCCAGGTTTGCTGCCGTGGTCAGCACTTCGGGATGCTGATTGGGCAGCACGCCCACCAGGAGAGGGGCAGGGCCGCTGAACCGTTCTGGAGTCATAACCCCATTTTGTGCCCGTCCGAAGCCCTTGAACAGTGCCGGCCGGGCAGCTATGGGCCAGCGAGCTACGGGCCGGCGGGGGACGCCGAAACCACCACGTTTTTCCCCCAGGGATCTTCGGTGTAACAGCTGATGAGCACAACGCGGTTGGGCACCATCTCCCAGATGGGGCTGTCCTTGAGGCTGTCCTTGAGGTACGTGGTGACAGTATCCACGCGGTAGCGGATGGTTCCAGCAGCGGTGATGACGTTGAACTCGTCGCCTGCGGCCGCGCTTGAACTGAGGTGGTTGAACGGCGCGTCCCGGTCTTCCCAGCTGTGTCCAATGACGTACGTGGTGTTGCCCGAGCCGTTGCCAGGGACTCCGAACGGGGTCAGCCAGTAGCCGTCCATGGTGGACGGCGGCACCACGGTGCGGCTGGCCGCCGCGGCGCCGTCGGGTTCCAGCGGGTGGACCGCTGTGTCGATGGCCGCTCCGGGGTAGAGGATGCGCAGCGGCGCGGACGCGTCGGGCAGTGGGGGTCCGGCTGCGGGTGACGTCGCTGTGGCGGCAGCCGTCGCCTCCGGATCCGTTACGGCCGGCGGCAGGGGAAGGGACGACGGCGGGCCAAGGGGGAGTGCCGGCCTTTCGGCCGCCGCGACGCTGGCAGTCCCGTGGTTGCCGGTGTTCATATCGTGGAGCAGCGGGCCGCCAAAGGTGAGCGAGAAGAACCCGAGGACCCCGCAGATGAGGATGGCGATGTCTCCCCGGTTCCATCCCCGGGCCCTGCGCGTCCCCCTCAGCCGGAGGCGGCTCCAACCCCGGGCGGGACTGGCGTCGGAGGTGGCGACGGGGCGCCTGCGGGGGACATGCCTGCCGGACGGCTTTGCCACGATACCCCCTTGGTATGCGGTGGTTGGTGGGATGGCCGGTGGTGGAAAGCGGCCGTGTGCTGAGGGCGTCCCGCCCAGGTTCGGCGGGACGCCCTCAGTGGTGTCGGCGGTACTCCGGGGGCGTCAGCCCGCCGTCGGCGATTCCGAACGTGACCTGCGCCGGACCGCAACAACGCCGCCTGCACCCAGCAGGAGGCCCAAGCCAGCCAGCCAGGTGGTGCTGTCCCCGGCTCCGCCTACCGCCGTTTGTGCGTTGTAGCCCTGGTTGGTGCCACGGCTGACGGCTGCGGCCGGCGCCTGGACAACTGCACTCTGAGGGGCAGCTACCTGGCCCGCGGGGGCCTGGACCGCCGGAGTTTCAACGACCGCTGGCGGCTGCTCCTCTTCCACTGGTGGCTGTTCCTCCTCAACCGGCGGGGGCTGTTCCTCACCGGGAGGTTCCTCCACCGGCGGCTGCTCCTCACCCGGGGGTTCTTCTTCGCCCGGGGGTTCTTCTTCACCGGGTTCCTCATCGACGGGCGGTGGCGGCGTCACACAGTATTTGTAGTAATCGGCCATTCCGGCAGCCCAGTTGTGCCCGCCCTTCAGGACCGGATTGGGGGGAACAATGTCCCCGGTCTCCAGCCTGTGGTTGCCCAAAGCATTAAGGCTAACGGGGGTGGCAACATACGGGTTGCCCGCACTGCCGGTCATGTGGCAGACGATGACCTTCCCCAGGTTCCCGTCTGTATCCCCGTGCTTGTCATCCCCTGCGTAGGCCGGTGCGGAGACGCAGAGCAATGCCAGCCCCGCGACCCCCAAGATTGGTATGGCTCGTTTCATGGTGTTCTCCCCAGTCTGTTTGAAACGGACCATGGCGAGGGGGAGCGGCAGTTTGCTCACGCCCCAGCACGGTCAGCTTGCTTGCTATTTCAGGCTAGGGGCGTGGCCGGTAGGGGTCGCGAGTAGCAGGTACTCGTCTTTCGCTGCGTTTGACCTGCGACGATACTTGTTCCTACGCAAATGTGGAACTCAACTCCCGGAAGGGTACGCGGACCGGAAAGACATGCAGGGGGCATGGCAGTGTACCCCGGACCTCACAGCGGCCGAGGGCGAAGTGACAGCCGGCGCCCTTGAATGCCACCCTGCCCGCGCCTAACGTTGAATCATACGAAAGGTGCGTGACGGGCATGGAAATCTACATGTGGTGGCTGGACCTGGACCTGGACAGTAAGGAATGGCTGCGGGAGAACCTCCGCGCGACGGAACTTCCGCTGAACGTGCTGCAGGGCATTGCCGAGGCAGGGGGGCCGCACCCCGATACTCCCGTCGCCGTCCTCACCGAGGCAGACTGGGACTTCATCGAGACCCAGTCCGAATTCGTTGACTGAGCCGTCCCCGCCTGGCGGGCCTGGCCCCACATAGCCGAAAAAACCGTTGCGGCCTCCCGGGCGGGGTGGTTGCATGGGGTGCATGGCTACCGCAGAGAACTTTGTCCTGGCGATCGGAACCAAAAAAGGCCTTTGGCTGGCAACGAGCCAAGACCGGCAGCAGTGGTCGTTCTCGGGCCCGCACTTTCTCATGAGCGAAATCCCCAGCATCGGCATCGACACCCGGGACGGCCGGACAAGGATCATGGTGGGGGTAAGATCCGAGCATTGGGGCCCCACCGTTGCGCACTCGGACGATCTTGGCGCCACCTGGTCCGAGCCCGAAAAAGGCGCCATCACCTTCCCCGAAGACACCGGTGCGGCGGTGGAAAGGATCTGGCAGATCTACCCGGATTCAGCGGCGCGGCCAGGCGTGGTCTGGGCGGGCGCCGAGCCGATTTCAGTCTGGAAATCCACCGACGGCGGCGAGCACTTCGAGCTCAACCGCGGGCTCTGGGACCATCCCCACCGGAGTGAATGGGGCGCGGGTTACGGCGGAGCGGCCGCCCACTCCATCGTGGTCAATCCTGCGGGGGACAACGTCCATATCGCCATGAGCACCGGAGGTGTGTATCGCTCGCTCGACGGCGGAACCTCCTGGGAGCCTCGAAACAAAGGGATTTCGGCCTACTTCATGCCGGATCCCAACCCAGAGTTTGGCCAGTGTGTCCACAAGATCGCGGCGGATGCCGCCGTCGAAGGCCGCCTCTACGCCCAGAACCACCACGGCGTCTACCGCACGGACGATAACGGCGAGAACTGGAATTCCATCGCCGAAGGCCTTCCCGCAGACTTCGGTTTTGTGATGCTGACCCATCCCCGGCGGGAGGGGACCGCCTGGGTTGTGCCGCTGAAGGCCGACGGCGAACGGATCCCGCCGGACGGCAAGCTGGCAGTGCACCGCACTGACGACGCCGGAGCCACCTGGAAGCGGCTGGATTCCGGGTTGCCTGCCAGCGAATACAACAGCGTGCTGCGCGACGCCGCGTCCGTGGATTCCGCCGAACCGGCAGGGGTGTACTTCGGGACACGCGGCGGCGCTGTCTACGCCAGTGCCGACGAAGGCGAAACGTTCGCGGAAGTGGCTTCACACCTTCCGGACGTCCTGTGTGTCAGGGCTACCGTGATCTCCGGTGCGGTGCTGCCGGTTCCGGAAACGGCAACGGCCCACGGTGCCTGAGATCAGTGTGGTGCTCCCCGGTGTCCTGCAGCCACTTGCCGGCGGGCAGTCCATCCTGACTGCGCCCGCCGAAGGGCCTCTGACGGTGGGGAAGTTGCTCGAGATGGTAACCGGGGACTACCCGGTGCTCGCTCGGCGCCTGCGGGATGAAACCGGGGCACTCCGACGCTACGTGAATATTTACGTGAACGGCGACGAAGTGCGGCGGCTCCAAGGCATGGAGACCGAGGTGGCTGCCGGCCAGGAGGTGCTTGTCATCCAGTCAGTGGCCGGCGGCTAGCATCAGGCAACGCGCCATACGCTGCACTCGTCCGTATTGATGGCCTTCCGGGAACCGCTGTGGTGGTCCATGATCCACACAACGCCGATTCCCGGTGCGGTTTCCTGGACGCTGCCGCGGCGGATCACCACGTCGTCGTAGTTCGGGCCTACCGAGAGGCGGGCTTCGATTTCATCGCCGCGGTGGAGCTGATCCAGGGCGCGGACTCGGGTCACATGGGCTTTGGCTTCCTTCAACATGGCGGGGGCCTCCTGGCTGGAGCTGGTGCCTGCACTTGCCGGCTATTCCAGTGTGGCTGCGCATTGTTGCGGCTTGGTTTCCGCGCTGTTAGGGCGCGGTTAGTTCTCCGCGCCGGGCTGGTTTCGGCCGCCGCTAATTCGTTGGGCTGCCTCAGCCCCGTTGTCATGCTTCGAGCCTAAGGTGGTGGCATGGAGTTCGCAGAGGGGATCTGGACCGGGGTGCTGGCTGCGGCGGCAGTGGCACCGCTGGCAACATTCGGGGTGGTCCTCGTGGCCTACCTGACCTACCGGCAGAAGGCCCACGCGGACAGGCGGGACCAATGGTGGAAACGCGCCCAGTGGGGCATCGACTCCGCCCTGAACGACGCCGATCCGCAGCGCCGGCTGGCCGGGATGAAAGTCCTGGTGCAGCTGATCGGCAGCGACCTCGCCACGCCGGAGGACGCTGACCTGATGAGCGCACTTGCCGTGGGAATCCAGGACCAGGAGCTCCACCGGCCGCCGCGTGCGTCCGCGTCGGCGGGTGTGCGTGCCGGCGGGCCTGCCGAAACCCGTCACGAAGTGCGGCTGGACTCGCGGGACCAGACAGTGGTGGTGGAGTCCGCGGCGGGGGCCCGCATTCTCCGGGAGGCCGAGGAACTCATCGCAGCCGCCCGGCCACGGGCCTGACCGGTTCCGTGTGGCAGCCCCTCACGGCGCCAGCCGGTCGCCCGGCTGCTGCACCCGGAACCACCGGTAGCCGTAACGGCCCAACTCAACCGTGAAGCCGCCGTCGGGCTCCATCGGCACGTTGCCGCCGTCGAGGACATCCAGGAGCATGGTGCCCCTGTAGGTGCGCTTTGGGCCGTCCTCGGGTGCCACCGTCCCGGTGACCTTCACCTTTGCGGTGCCGAAGTTATGGAGCAGGACCATCGTGCCCCCGTCCGAGGTACAGCTGTGGGCAAACACCGCGGGCTCGGGCTGGTCGATCAACGCGAATTCGCCCCAGCCCAGCTCCGGCGACTCCCGGTAGCGCTGGATCAGCGTGGCCATGAAATTCCACAGGGACTCCGGGTCCCGTTTGGCGGCAGCAGCGTTCACGTGGTCCGGACCAAATTCTCCCCGGACCAGCGGGGCCACCAGTTCGGCAACCTTGGCGTCGGAGAAGCCGCCATTTTTGGTGTTGTTCCATTGCATGGGGGTGCGCACGGCTGACCTGCTCTTCTGCCGCAGGTCCTCGCCCATGCCGATTTCCTCGCCGTAGAAGAGGACCGGGGTCCCCGGGAGCGAGAACAGCAGCGAGTACACCATCCGGATTCTTTCGGCGTCACCGCCGAGCATCGGCGGGATCCGGCGGCGGAGGCCGCGGCCGTAGACCTGCATGTTCTTCTCGGGACCGAAGGCGGCGAAAACCTCTTCCCGTTCGGCGTCACTGAGCTTGTCCAGGGTGAGTTCGTCATGGTTGCGGACAAACATGGCCCACTGGTTGTCGGGATGCAGCGGCGGGCGGCTCTTCAGGTTTTCCGCCAGAGGACGTGCATCCTTCCGGGCAAGGGCAAGGTAGAGGTGTTGCATGGTCATGAAGTCGAACTGCATGTTCAGCTCGTTGCCTTCGGTGCCGCCGAAGTACTCCAGCTGCTCCTTGTATGGGAGGTTCACTTCACCAAGCATCACTGCGCTGCCGTTGCGCCGGTTCAGGAAGCTGCGGAGCGCACTGAGGTACTCATGCGGGTCGCGGTTCGCGGCGTCGTCCTTCGGCTGGCCCCGGGTTTCGAGGAAGAACGGCACAGCGTCCAGCCGGAAGCCGTCCAGGCCCAGCTCCAGCCAGAGTCCCATGGCTTTGGCGATTTCGTTGCGGACTTTGGGATTGGTCACGTTCAGGTCCGGCTGGTGCTCGGCGAACATGTGCAGATACCACTCGCCCGTGGCTTTGTCTTTGGTCCACAGGGAGGTCTGTTCGCCCGGGAACACCACTTCCGAGGACGTGTCCGGGGGAGTGTCCGCGCGCCAGACGTAGTAGTCCCGGTAGGGATTGTCCTTGGACTTCGTTGCTTCCACGAACCACGGATGCTGGTTTGACGTGTGGTTGACCACGAAATCGGCGATCACCCGCATGCCCCGGTCTTTCGCGCTGCGGATGAATTCCACCAGGTCCCCCATAGTGCCCAGCCGGGGATCCACGGTGAAGAAATCCGTCACGTCATAGCCGTCGTCGCGGTCCGGTGACGGGTAGAACGGCATCAGCCAGATGCACGTCACGCCCAGTGCCGCGAGGTAGTCCACACGCTGGGTCAGGCCGGCGAAATCACCGGTGCCGTCGCCGTCGTCGTCGAAGAAAGTCTCCACGTCCAGGCAGTAGATGACCGCATTCTTCCACCAGAGGTCAGAGGTCTCGGCAATTCTCACGGCCTGGCCTCCGCGGGTGACGGGGCCGCAGACGCCCGCGGCAGGGCCGCTGGCACCGGGACGGGATCCGGGCGCAGCTGCGGCAGCACCTCAGCTGCGAACGCATCGATGAACGGGGTCTGGTGCTGCCCCACAAAGTGCAGGTACAGCTCGTCGAACCCCAGCGCGGCGTAGCCGGCCAGCCACTCGGCGTGCCGGTCCAGGCTGGCGGAGATGTTCACCGACTTCCGGACCTGCTCCTCGCCGATATGGTTGCTGACGCCGTCGAAATGCGCGGCTGTGGGCAGATCCCACGGGACGGGAGGGGCGAACGTGTTGGTCCGCCACTGGTCCAGCGCAACGGCCAGGGCATCTGCTTCGCGCGGCGCCCATGAGAGATGAACCTGCAGGACCGCCTTTCCCTGTCCGCCGTTGTCCCGGTAAGCGGCGAGCATGTGCTTCAGCTTTTCCGGCGGCTGGTTCACGGTGACCAGGCCGTCAGCCCAGTCTGCGGCCCGGCGGGCCGTCTCCACACTGATGGCCGGGCCGATCAGTGGCGGGGGAGGCTCCGGAACATCCCAGATCCGGGCCTGTTCCACGGTCACCAACCCGTGGTGGGTGACGTCCTCACCGCGATGCAGGCGGCGAATGATGTCCACGCACTCCTCAAGCCGCTGCTGCCGGGTCTCCTTGGGCGGCCAGGCATCCCCGGTAACGTGCTCGTTCATGTTTTCACCGCTGCCCGGCGCCATCCAGAACCGCCCAGGAAACATGGCTGCCAGGGTTGCCGAAGCGTGGGCGATGATGGCCGGATGGTAGCGCTGGCCCGGCGCCGTCACCACCCCGAAGCGAAGGCCTGTTGTTGCCAGCGCGGCTCCCAGCCAGGACCAGGCAAAGCCGGAATGACCCTGCCGGGCCGACCACGGCTCGATATGGTCGGAGCACATGGCGGCATCAAAGCCTGCCTGCTCCGCGTGCTGGACGTCCTTGAGCAGTTGTCGGGGGCTGATCTGTTCATGGGAGGCATGGAAGCCGAGGGTGACCATCCGTTAAGGTCTACAGTCCCCCGGCGTTCCGTGTCGAGGCTTTCAGCTGGGCTTTTGCCGGGCCGGGCCTTTCGCCCGCTGCCTTGCGCGGGCAAGAATGGGCAGTATGCGACTTCCCGTGATGCCCCCCGTCCTGCCTATGCTCGCCAAAGCCGTCAGCGGCATAGACGGTATTCCCGGAGCGGGTGACTTCAGCTTCGAACCGAAATGGGACGGTTTTCGGTCCATCATCTTCCGGGACGGCGATGAGCTGGAGATCGGCAGCCGGAACGGGAAACCCATGACCCGGTATTTTCCTGAGCTTGTGGTGGCCCTGAAGGAGAACCTCCCCCCGCGGTGCGTCCTGGACGGGGAGATCGTCCTGGTGGGCCAGTCCGGGGACAGGCTGGACTTCGACGCCCTGCAGCAGCGGATCCACCCCGCCGCCAGCCGCGTGAAGATGCTCGCAGAACAGACCCCGGCCAAGTTCGTCGCCTTCGACCTGCTGGCTTTGGATGATGAGGACTACACCGGCCGGCCCTTCTCCGAACGGCGGGTTGCGCTGGAAAAGGCACTCGCCGGCAGCAAGGCGCCCGTCCACCTCACGGCCGCCACCCTGGACAAATCCACCGCCGGGACGTGGTTCCGGCAGTTCGAGGGCGCAGGCCTGGACGGGATCGTGGCCAAGCCGCTCGCCGGCAGCTACCAGCCGGACAAACGCGTGATGTTCAAGATCAAGCACGAACGCACCGCCGACTGTGTGGTTGCCGGCTACCGCGTCCACAAGAGCGGCCCGGATGCCATCGGCTCGCTGCTGCTCGGTTTATACAAGGACGACGGCGGCCTGGCCAGTGTGGGCGTGATCGGCGCCTTCCCGATGAAGCGGCGGCAGGAACTGTTCCGGGAGCTGCAACCGCTCGTCACGGATTTCGACGACCATCCGTGGGCCTGGGCCAAACAGGCGGAAGGCGAACGGACGCCGCGCAACGCCGAGGGAAGCCGGTGGAGCGCCGGCAAGGACCTGTCCTTTGTGCCGCTGCGGCCGGAACTCGTGGTGGAAGTCCGGTACGACCACATGGAAGGCGAGCGGTTCCGTCACACAGCTCAGTTCTCACGCTGGCGGCCGGACCGGGACCCGGAGTCCTGCACTTACGCGCAGCTGGAAGAACCCGTTAACTTCGACCTGGCGTCGGTGCTGGAGACGGGCCGGCCGTAGCACCCCGCTACCGTACTTTTGTTGCGGGCCCTTTTAAGCAAGGAAAGCCCGCCACTCAAGGGAGCGGCGGGCTTTCCGGTTTCAGAACCGGGCCAGTGCGTTACTTCAGGCCGAGCTGCTTGGTGGGGACCTTGAAGGTTTCCTTGGCCGTCAGGGCAGAGATCGCCGCAATACCACAGATGATGGCGGTGAAGATGCTGATCTGGACCCAGCCGCCGGGCTTGATGCCGCCCATCGCTGCCACGATGGCGGGGGCGAAGCCTGCCATCAGGAAGCCGAGCTGGGTGCCGATGGCCAGGCCGGAGAAGCGGACCTTGGTACTGAACATCTCGGCGTAGAAGGACGGCCAGACGGCGTTGGAGGCTGCGTAGCCGAAGGAGAAGAACCCGATGGCGGCGAGGAACATCAGCGGGGTGCTGCCGGACTCCAGGCTGAGCAGGAACACAGGGGTGAGGATCGCGCTGGCCACGGCGCCGTAGATGAACACGGGCTTGCGGCCGATCTTGTCGGCGAGCATGCCGAACAGGGGCTGGGTGCCGAGTGCTACCAGGTTGGCGCCGACCACCAGCCACAGGGTGGTGGTGCCGTCAACGCCGGCGACGGTCTTGGCGTAGCTGATGGCCAAGGTGCCGAACACGGTGGAGACGGCCGCGATGAACGCGCAGGCAATAACGCGCAGGACGTCGCGCCAGTGTCCCTTGAGGAGGTCGGCAACGGGGAGCTTGGAGATCTGGGCCGTCTTCTGTGCTTCTGCGAATGCGGGGGGTTCGTGCAGCGTGCGGCGGATGAAGAACGCAACAACAACAACGGCGGCACTGAGCCAGAACGGGATGCGCCAGCCGACGCCGTACTTGATCTCGTCCGGGAGGGCCAGGACGGGGATGAAGACGAGGGCCGCCAGGATCTGGCCGCCCTGGGTCCCGGTGAGGGTCCAGGAGGTGAAGAAGGAGCGGCGGTTGTCAGGGGCGTGCTCCAGCGTCATGGAGGAAGCGCCGGCCTGCTCGCCGGCGGCGGAGAGGCCCTGGCAAAGGCGTGCCAGCACCAACAGCGCCGGCGCCCACCAGCCCACGGTGTTGAAGTCGGGCAGGCAGCCGATGAGGAAAGTCGAGGCGCCCATCAGCAGCAGCGTGAACATCAGCACCTTCTGCCGGCCCACGCGGTCACCGAAGTGGCCCAGGATCACAGCGCCCACCGGACGTGCCACGTAGGCAAAGCCGAAGGTGGCGAAGGACATGACGGCGGCGTTGGCGCCGGCGTCCGGGAAGAACACCGTGGGGAAGATCAGTGCCGCCGCCGAACCGAAGATGAAGAAGTCGTAGTATTCGACGGCGCTGCCCAGGAAGCTGGCGAGGGCTGCTTTCTTGGGCGTCCCGGCCGGGGCAACAGTGCCCTGCCCGGCGGACGGAAGTGTCTGGCTCATGGAGTTCCTTTGGTGTGACGACATTGTCGCGGATGGATCTGGGGAAGCGCAGCCGCACCTGCCTGTGGTGGCAGAGGGCGGTGCGGCTGGTGTCCGTGGAAAGACCCGGACCAGTAGCCACATGGTGGGAGCTACTTGTGCGATACGACAATGATGGCTGTGAGCGCAGTCACTTGTCAAGAAAATAATCACCATCTAGAAATAGCTCCCACGATGTGGCAACATCGAGCTATGAGTGTGAATCAAACCACAGCCCCCGACGGCGTTGTTCCCGGCGATGTTGCCTCCAGCGGTATTGGCGGTGACACCGTTGCTGCCGGGCCAAAGGCGCCCAAGGGCGACCGTACCGACATGGTGGGCAAGGCCCTGGGCCTGCTTGTCCTATTGGGTGACGAGCCCCGCGGTGCCAGTGCCGCGGAGATCTCGCGCCGCGCCGACCTTCCCTTCAGTACCACGTACCGCCTGCTGGGTTCCCTGACCCGGGACGGCTTTGTGGACTATGAGCCGGACGGCCGCCGTTACCACCTGGGCCTGCGCATCTTCCAGTTGGGGCAGCGGGTGTCCCAGCATCACGGCTTCGCCGGCGCGGCCATGCCGGTGCTTCGCCGAGTGACCGAGCAGACGGGGGAGGCCACCATCCTAAGCGTCCGGGACGGCCATCACCACCTCACCGTCAACAAGGTGGACGGCCCGCAGATGTTCCGGGTGACCAGCGACCCTGGCCACCTGGGCGCCCTGCATGCGACCGCCGTCGGGAAGGCCCTCGTGGCGTTTGCGGACGATGCGGAGCGGGAGGCCCTCATCGAGGAGCTTGAACTCGAGCCGCTCACGGAGCGCACCATCACCGACCGTGCCGCCTTCCGGGCCGAAATGGACCGGGTCCGCCGCCAGGGATACGCCGTGATGGATGAGGAAAACGAGAACGGGATGCGCGCGGTGGCTGTTCCGCTGCTCAACTCCCAGGGCCACGCCTTCGCGTCGCTGGCCACGGCGGTCCCTGTTTTCCGCCTCAGTATGGAAGGCCTTTTGGCCCACGTGCCCCTGCTGCAGGAGGCCGCTGCCGAGCTGGCTGCGCGCCTACCCCAGCGCTAGCCGCAAATGTTCGCATGTAGAACAAGCGTGCGATAAGTGAACAAGTGTTGTACTGTAATCCCTATCACCTGGCCCGCCGCGTCCTCCTTGAGCGCCGCCGCCCGCCACGTGCCGTATCAAAGGAGCTGCCCGGATGAGCAATCGAACTGAGTCCTACCTTGTGGGACTGGTCGGCGATGGCGTGATGCCGTCACTCACTCCTCCCATGCACGAACGCGAAGGCGATGTCCAAGGCCTGCGCTACCTCTACCGCCCCATCGACCTGCTGGAGCTCGGACTGACTGGCGACGCCGTGGGGGAGCTGCTCAAAAGCGCCCGCAGCCTCGGCTTCAACGGCCTGAACATCACCCATCCGTGCAAGCAGCTGGTCCTCCAGTACTTGGACGAGGTCTCGCCGGACGCCCTCCGGCTTGGCGCCGTCAACACCGTGGTGATCGAGGGCGGCCGCTTCATCGGACACAACACCGACTTCTCCGGTTTTGCCGCCGCCCTGGCCTCCGGCCTTCCGGGCGCCCGGCTGGACCGCGTGGTCCAGCTCGGCGCAGGAGGTGCCGGGTCCGCCGTCGCCTACGCCCTGCTCACCGCCGGCGTGAAGACTCTGGACCTGGTGGACACGGACGCCGCCCGCTGCGCGGCGCGCGCCGCCGAACTGGCCGGCTTCTTCCCGGACCGCACCATCACACCGCGTACGACGACGGAGCTAACGCAGCTGATGCCGCTGGCCGACGGCCTGGTGCACTGCACGCCGGTAGGCATGGCCGCCCACCCGGGCGTCCCGCTGGACCTTGACCTCCTCGAATCCCGGCACTGGGTGGCGGACATTGTCTACCGCCCCATCGAGACCGAGCTTGTCCTGGGTGCCCGTGCCAAGGGCTGCGCGGTCCTGGATGGCGGCCGCATGGCCGTGGGGCAGGCGGCTGACTCCTTCCGGATCTTCACCGGGCTGGAAGCCGATGCTGACCGCATGCGCGGACACTTCCTGGAGCTCGTGGCCCAGGAAGAAGTGGCCGCCTGATGCGCACCGGAATCGCCACAGTCTGCCTCTCCGGCACCCTGAAGGAAAAGATGCAGGCCTGCGCCATCGCAGGCTTCGACGGCATTGAAATCTTTGAGCAGGACCTGGTCACCTCACCCGTTACGCCCGAGGACGTCCGCAAGATGGCGGCAGACCTTGGCCTCACCCTGGACCTCTACCAGCCGTTCCGTGACTTCGACAGCGTGTCCGAGGACCTCCTCACGGCCAACCTCCGCCGTGCCGAAGCCAAATTCAAGCTGATGGCCCGCCTGGGCATGGACACCATCCTGGTCTGCTCCAACGTGGCCACGGCCAGCATCGACAGCGACGACCTCCGGGCTGAGCAGCTTGGCCGGCTGGCAGCACTGGCAGGGGACCACGGCATCAAGGTCGCCTACGAGGCCCTGGCCTGGGGCAAGTACGTCAGCGACTACGAGCACGCCCACCGGCTGGTGGAAGCCGTGGACCACCCCAACCTGGGCACCTGCCTGGACTCCTTCCACATCCTTTCCCGCAACTGGGACACTGCGCCCATCGAGGCCTTCAACCCGGAGAAGATCTTCTTCGTGCAGGTTGCGGACGCCCCGAAGCTCTCCATGGACGTCCTGTCCTGGAGCCGGCACTACCGGGTGTTCCCGGGCGAGGGGCAGTTCGAGCTCGCCAAGTTCATGGGCCACGTTGTCAGGGCCGGCTACAGCGGACCGGTGTCGCTGGAAATCTTCAACGACGTCTTCCGCCAGTCGGACGTGGAGCGTACCGCCGTGGACGGCATGCGTTCGCTCATCTGGCTGGAGGAACAGAGCGCCAAGTGGCTCGACGCCAACGCACCCGCTCTGTCCGCTGCGGGCGCCGGACCCACCGGTGCTGGTGGTGCCGCGGCCCCGTTCCGCCGTCGTTATCCCATGGAACTGGCCACCCTCCCGCAGGTGGCCGAACCGGCAGGCTACAACTTTGCCGAGGTCAGGGCCGCCGACACCAAGGGCCTCGAAACTGTCCTCGGCCAGCTCGGCTTTGAATTCAACGGCCGGCACCGCACCAAGGCCGTGCAGCTGTGGACCATGGGCCACGCCCGGGTGATCGTCAACGAGGCGGCCCCCGGGTCGGGGGAGAGCGCCGCGGATGCGTCACCCGCCATCGCGGCTTTGGGATTTGACGTCGCCTCACCCGTGATTGCCTCCGCCCGGGCCCGGCAGCTCAAGGCCCCCGCGGTCCCGCGCACGAGCCAGGCCAACGAGGAGGTGTTCCAGGGCTTCGCGGCGCCGGACTCCACGGAGGTTTTCCTGTGCCAGGGCAGCCCGGACGGCACCGCCGCCTGGACAAGCGAATTCGGCGAGACGGCGGAGCCCCGCGAGGGGCCGGTAGCGCCCGCGGCCGGAGTCACTGCGGTGATTGATCACGTCAACCTGGCCCAGCCGTGGCAGCACTTTGACGAGGCCGTTCTCTTCTACACCAGCGCCCTCGCCCTGACGCCCCAGCCGTTTGCGGAGGTGCCGAGCCCCACCGGCCTGGTCCGCTCGCAGGTCATGGCCACGGACGACCGTTCGGTGCGGCTGGTGCTGAACCTGGCGCCGCTTATCCAGCAGGACGGTGCAGGCGAAGGCCATCGGAAAACCTACCAGGAGCACATCGCGTTCGCCGTGGATGACCTGGTGGCCACCGCCCGGGACTGCAAGGCCCGCGGACTGGAGTTCCTGGAGATCCCGGCGAACTACTACGAGGACCTGGACGCCCGGTTCGGCCTGGCCCCGGATTTCCTGGCGACACTGCAGGAACTGAACCTCCTGTACGACCGGGACGCCGACGGCGAGTTCCTGCACTTCTACACCGCCACCGTGGGCAGCGTGTTCTTCGAAATGGTGGAACGCCGCGGAGCCTATGACGGCTACGGGGCACCCAACGCGCCCGTCCGGCACGCAGTCCAGTACGACCTCCTGCACCGCCCCTAAGACCCGCTCCGGAACCAGCACAGCAACCAACCCGAACAAGCCTTACCAAACCAGCAAAGCACTAACGAAAGGAGCCAACCGTGCCGCAGGACATCAAAGCCCACCAGCTTGAGACTGACGAGTTCGTACCGGCCGCAGAACCCCGCGCCGCGCACCTCCCCCTGGACAGTGCCGTCGAAACCCAGGCCGCTCTCAGTGCTGAGATCAACGCCCTGGGCGAGGCCTATACGCGGGCGCTCAAGGGCGGCGTCGCCGCCGAAACCCAGCCCCGGCTGGACTACGCCCCCTACCGCAGCAGCATCCTCCGGCACCCCACCAAGAGCCTGCACCACGCAGACCCGGAAACCATCGAACTGTACTCGCCCGCCTTCGGGCACCAGGACGTGCACGCGCTCGAAGCGGACCTGACCATCCAGCACAACGGCGAACCCCAGGGTGAGCGGATCATCGTGGCCGGCAAGGTCCTGGACGGCGACGGCCGCCCCGTGGCCGGCCAGCTCGTGGAAATTTGGCAGGCCAACTCGTCCGGCCGCTACATCCACAAGCGCGACCAGCACCCGGCACCGCTGGACCCCAACTTCACCGGCGTGGGCCGCTGCATCACGGGCCCGGACGGCTCCTACCGGTTCACCACCATCAAGCCCGGCGCCTACCCGTGGAAAAACCACCTCAACGCCTGGCGCCCGGCGCACATCCACTTCTCGCTCTTCGGCCAGGAGTTCACCCAGCGCATTGTCACCCAGATGTACTTCCCCGGCGACCAGCTCTTCCCGCTGGACCCCATCTACCAGTCCATCGTGGACCAGGACGCCCGCGACCGCCTCGTGGCCACCTACGACCACAGCCTCACCGAGCCCGAGTGGGCCCTGGGCTACAACTGGGACATCATCCTGACCGGTTCCAAGCGGACCTGGACCGAAAACGAAGCGCTGGGCGCAGAAGGAGACCAGGAATAACGTGACTGCCACCAAACTTGTTGCCACCCCCGGCCAGACAGTAGGCCCCTTCTACGGCTACGCCCTGCCGTACGAGAAGGACAACGAACTGTTGGCACCCGGCTCGGCCGGTTCCATCCGCCTTCAGGGCACCGTGTACGACGGCTCCGGCGCAGCGATTCCGGACGCCATCCTGGAGATCTGGCAGCCTGACGCCGACGGCAAGATCGTGCAGCGCACCGGCTCCCTGGTCCGCGACGGCTACACCTTCACCGGCTGGGGCCGCGGCGCCGTGGGCAACTCCGGCGTGTTCACCTTCACCACCGTGAACCCCGGCCCCACCGAGCCCGGTGCAGCCCCCTTCATCTCCGTGGCCGTGTTTGCCCGCGGCCTGATGAACCGGCTCTTCACCCGGATCTACCTGCCCGAAAACGAGGAAGCCCTGGCCAAGGACCCGCTCCTGAGCTCCCTGGACCCGGAAAGCCGGAAGACCCTGATCGCGCGCCGTGATCCCGACGGCGGACTCAGCTGGGACGTCCGCCTGCAGGGTGAGGGCGAGACGGTCTTCCTGGACTTCCAGTGACGGACGCCGCCTTGGGTAATTTCGGTAGCGCGGAGGACGGTGACGTCGGCCTGCTCAGTCCCGTCTCGGCGTCGCCATTGGTGGCGGCGGTGACCGGCGACCGTGCGGTGCTGGCGGCGATCCTCGCCGTCGAGTCCGGCTGGGCCGCGGTGCTGGAGAAGGCGGGCCTGGCGCCCGCCGGTTCCGCCGCCGTCGTGGCTTCCGCCGCGCAGCCGGGCCGCTACGACGCGGCGGCCATCGCGGCCCGCGCCCAAGGCGGCGGCAACCCCGTCATCCCTTTGTTGGCGGACCTGCGGAAGCAGGTTTCGGCGCTGGACACCGCCGGCGT
The DNA here is from genome assembly GCF_014764445.1 of Pseudarthrobacter sp. BIM B-2242. Lineage (NCBI taxonomy): Bacteria > Bacillati > Actinomycetota > Actinomycetes > Micrococcales > Micrococcaceae > Pseudarthrobacter > Pseudarthrobacter sp. BIM B-2242. The sequence continues at coordinate 4,284,625 of NZ_CP061721.1, read as the reverse complement.
CGGTGCATTGCGTGCGGTGCACACCTCTCTGACCAGCCAGGACGTCCTCGACACGGCCCTGATGCTGCTCGCGCGCAACACCGTGGAAGCGCTGCTTGCCGACCTGAAAACCACGACGGCGGCGCTCGCAGCCTTGGCGGAAAAGCATGCGGACACGCTGGGGGTGGGAAGGAGCCTGACCCAGCACTCCCTCCCGTTTACGTTCGGGCTGCGGGCAGCGCAGTGGTTCCACGGTGTGGCCGCGGCCGGTCGGCAGCTGGAGAGCGTCACGTTCCCGGTGCAGTTCGGCGGGGCTGCGGGAACCCTCGCCGCCGGCACCGTGCTGGCCGCCGGGAGCCGCGCCACTCCCTTCACGCTTGCCGATTCCCTGGCCAAGCAGCTGGGTCTGGCTCCCGCCCCCGCTCCCTGGCACACCAACCGGCTTGTCATCACGTCCCTCGGCAACGCCCTGGCGGCCGTGCTGGGCGCCGCGGGCAAGATCGCCGCGGACGTCCTGTTCCTGAGCCGGCCCGAAGTGGCCGAACTCGCGGAACCCCGCGCCGCGGGCCGCGGCGTGTCCTCGGCCATGCCGCAGAAGCAGAACCCGGTGCTGTCGGTCCTGATCCGCAGCGCCGCCCTCCAGGCCCCGCAATTGGTGGCGCAGCTGCACCTGGCCACTGCCAACTTCAACGACGAACGCCCCGATGCCGCCTGGCACACCGAATGGCCGGCCCTGCGTGAACTCCTGCGGCTGGCGTTGGGCGCTGCCGGGCACCTCCGTGAGCTCGCCGCAGGACTCCAGGTTTACCCGGACGCCATGCGCCGCAACCTGGACCTCGCCGGCCCGCTGCTCCTGGCGGAAGGGGTGGGCGCCGCCGTCGCCCCGCTTTTGGCAGAGAAGGACGGGCGCACCGGCAAGGAGCAGCTGCAGGACGTGGTGGACCGGACCCTTGCCGCGCCCGCTGCCGAGCAGGGTGCCACCTACCGGCGGCTGGTCCGGGAAGCGGTCCCCGTGGGTGCGCTCACGGACCTGCGGCTGGACGAACTCCTGGATCCCGCCAGCTACCTGGGCCAGGCCGCCGAAATTTCCCGCCGCATTTTGGCCGAGTACCCCGACTATTCCCGTGCCCGCCCCGCATCCTCAACAGACATTGCGTCCGCAACAGACCCCGACCAGAACGGAGCCAACCGTGGCTAAACCGACCCTGAAGGCAGTGCTGCTTTCGCCCGAACGAGCCCTGGGCGAACGCCCGCTGCTGGTGGTGGGCCCCTCGCTGGGCACGTCCTCCGCCGTTCTGTGGGGCGGGACGGCTGCGCTGCTGGCCAACGACTACGACGTGGTGGCCTGGGACCTGCCCGGCCACGGCGTCTCACCCAAAGCCACCGAAACTTTCGACGTCCCCGCCCTAGCTGACTCCGTGGTGGACCTGGTGGATTCGATCGCCCCTGGCGAATCCTTCCACTACGCAGGCGTCTCCCTCGGCGGAGCCACCGGCCTGCAGCTCGGCATCAAGCACGGCGAACGCCTTAAGAGCCTGTCCGTCCAGTGCTCCGGCGCCAAGATCGGCACCCCTGAAGGCTGGCTGGACCGTGCGGAACTGGTCCGCGGCCAGGGCACTCCGGCGGTCATCCAGGGTTCGGCGGAACGCTGGTTCGCACCCGGCTTTATGGACCGCCAGCCCGACCTGAGCAGCAAGCTCCTCCATTCCCTCCGCGATGCCGACCGCTTCAGCTACGCGTTCTGCTGTGAAGCGCTGGCCGGCTACGACGTCCGCGCGGAACTCGGCAGCATCACGGTCCCCACGCAGGCAGTGGCAGGCGCGGCGGATGCTGTTGTGCCGCCGTCGTTCGCGGAAGAAATCGCCGCCGGCATCACCGCCGGGGGAGGCACGGCGAATGCCGTTACCCTCGAAGGTGTGGCGCACCTTGCCCCCGCCGAGGCACCCGCCCACGTTGCAGAACTGCTGCGGAGCCTCATCACGTGGAGCGAATCGCGGTCTGCGAAGTGAGCGGTACTGAACGCCATGGTGTGGTCCAGCCGGACGCCACCAGCCAGGAGATTTACGACGGCGGCATGGTGGTCCGCCGCGAAGTGCTCGGCGCCGCGCATGTGGACCGGGCCAACGCCACCAAGGACGGGTTCACCGAGGACTTCCAGGACATGATCACGCGGATCGCATGGGGTGGGATCTGGACCAGGCCCGGCATTTCCCGGCAGATGCGCTCGGCCGTGACCATCACGGCCATGGTGGCGCACGGTCACTGGGAAGAGCTGGCCATGCACATCCGCGCGGCCATCACCAACGGCCTGAGCCGGGACGAGATCAAGGAAATCCTGCTCCAGACCGCCATCTACTGCGGTGTCCCGTCCGCCAACACAGCCTTCAAGACCGCCCAGCAGGTCTTCCGCGCAATGGACGACGCAACCACGGACATCCCCACAGACACCCCCACCCCTCCCAACTAAGTAGCGCTAACTGTCGTTTTGGAGCCCCATAACGACAGTTACTGCTACCTAGTTGGGACCCACAGAATCAAGAGGAGAAGTTTTGAACCAGGCATTTGTTTACGACGCCGTACGCACGCCGTTCGGGAAGTTCGGCTCGGGCCTCGCGGCCGTCCGCCCGGATGACCTTGCCGCGCACGTGATCAAGGAATCCGTGAAGCGCGCCCCGGGGCTGGACCCCGAACGGATCGATGAGGTCGTATTTGGCAACGCCAACGGCGCTGGCGAGGAGAACCGCAACATCGCCCGCATGGGCACCCTGCTCGCCGGGCTACCTGTATCCATCCCGGGCACGTCCGTGAACCGGCTCTGCGGATCCTCCCTGGACGCCGCGATCATCGCCTCGCGCCAGATCAACGCCGGCGACGCCGAGCTGATGCTCGTGGGCGGGGCCGAGTCGATGTCCCGGGCCCCCTGGGTGTTGCCCAAGACCGAAAAGCCCTACCCGGCCGGGGACATGACCCTGGCCTCCACCACGCTGGGCTGGCGCCTGGTGAACAAGGCCATGCCCAAGGAATGGACCATCTCCCTGGGCGAGGCCACCGAACGGCTCCGCGAGAAGTACGGCGTGACCCGCGAGCAGCAGGACGAGTTCGCCGCGAACTCGCACAACCTCTCCGCCGCCGCGTGGGACGAAGGCTTCTACGACAACCTGGTGACCCCGGTCCCGGGCACCGACCTGGTCCGGGATGAAAGCATCCGCGCCGGCTCCTCGGCGGAGAAGCTCGCCGGGCTCAAGACCGTGTTCCGCACCGAGAACGGTACTGTCACCGCCGGGAACGCGTCCCCGCTGTCCGACGGCGCCTCCGCAGCCTGGATCGGATCCGAGAATGCCGCCGGGCTGCTCGGGCTCGAGCCCCTGGGCCGCATCGCCGGCCGCGGCGCGCACGGCAACGATCCCCAGTTCTTCGGTTACGCCCCGGTGGAGGCCGCGAACAAAGCCCTCGCGAAGGCGGGCATCAGCTGGGACCAGGTGGGCGCCGTCGAACTTAACGAAGCGTTCGCCGCGCAGTCCCTGGCGTGCATCAATGCCTGGGGCATCGACCCGGGAATCGTGAACCGGCACGGCGGGGCGATCGCCATGGGCCACCCGCTGGGCGCGTCCGGGACCCGGATCCTGGGCACCCTCGCCCGGTCCCTGCAGGCCTCCGGCGAACGCTGGGGCGTCGCCGCGATCTGCATCGGCGTCGGTCAGGGCCTCGCCGTCGTACTTGAAAATGTAACTTCTGTGAAGGGCTGAGCAATGCTGACATTTGTAGACACCGTCAACGAGGCCGTCGCCGGCATCAAGGACGGCTCCACCGTGATGATCGGCGGGTTCGGCAACGCCGGGCAGCCGTTCGAACTGATCGACGCGCTGATGGACTGCGGCGCCAAGGACCTGACCGTGGTCAACAACAACGCCGGCCAGGGCGATCAGGGCCTCGCGCTGCTGATCAAGGAAGGCCGGGTGAAGAAGATGATCTGCTCCTTCCCGCGGCAGTCCGACTCCTGGCACTTTGACGCCAAGTACCACGCCGGCGAAATCGAGCTGGAACTCGTCCCGCAGGGCAACCTGGCCGAACGCATCCGTGCCGCCGGGGCCGGCATCGGCGGGTTCTTCACCCCCACCGGCTACGGCACCATGCTGGCCGAGGGCAAGGAAACCCGCATCATCGATGGCCGCGGCCAGGTTTTCGAGACCCCGATCCACGCCGACGTCGCGCTGGTCAAGGCATTGAAGGCCGACGGCGTGGGGAACCTCGTGTACCGCAAAACCGCCCGGAACTTCGGCCCCATCATGGCCGCCGCCGCCAAGCACACCGTGGTCCAGGTGTCCGAGATCGTCCCCACCGGCGGACTCGACCCGGAAAACGTGGTCACCCCCGGAATCTACGTCAACAGCATCGTGAAGGTGGCCTGAGCATGAGCACCGCAACTTCCATCCAGACCAGTGACAAGCCCCTGGGCCGCGACGCCCTCGCCGAACTCGTGGCCCGCGACATCAAGCCCGGCTCCTTCGTGAACCTCGGCATCGGCCAGCCCACCCTGGTGTCCAACTACCTCAAGCCGGAGCAGAACATCACGCTCCATACCGAGAACGGCATGCTGGGCATGGGTCCGGTAGCCGAGGGTGACCAGATCGACGGCGACCTCATCAACGCCGGCAAGATCCCCGTCACCGAACTGCCGGGTGCGTCCTACTTCCACCACGCCGACTCGTTCGCGATCATGCGCGGCGGGCACCTGGACATCTGCGTGCTCGGCGCGTTCCAGGTCTCGGCCACCGGTGACCTCGCCAACTGGCACACCGGCGCCCCGGATGCCATCCCCGCCGTGGGCGGCGCGATGGACCTGGCCACCGGCGCCAAGGACGTCTTTGTGATGATGACTTTGTTGACCAGGGAAGGGGCGTCCAAGATCGTGGAAGCGTGCACCTACCCCCTCACCGGCGTCGGCTGCGTGACCCGTGTGTACACCGACAAGGCCGTCTTCCTGACCGGACCCGACGGCGTCACAGTCCGCGAGACGTTCGGCTGCACCTTGGAGGAACTCCAGGAACTCGTGCCCGTCCCGCTCAAGACCGCAGCCTAGCCCCCTCCGCCACCCTAGGATTGATAACCATGACCAACGCGCCAGCAGCTGCACGCACCGCTCCCCAGGCGAGCGATCAGTACGTGCAGTCGCTGGCGCGGGGGCTCGCTGTCATCCGTGCCTTCGACAACGACCATCCCGTCATGACCCTCACAGAGGTGGCGGCCCGGACGGGCCTCACCAGGGCCACGGCGCGCCGGTTCCTGCACACCCTCGTTGAGCTGGACTACGTCCGGACGGACGGCAAGACGTTCGCGCTCACGGCCAAGGTCCTCCAGCTCGGCTACGCCTACCTCTCCGGGCTGTCCCTGCCCCAGCTGGCCCAGCCGCACCTGGAGGAACTGTCCCTCAAACTGGGCGAATCCACCTCCGCGGCGGTCCTGGACGGGACGGACATCGCCTACATCGCCCGGGTGACCACACGCCGGATCATGAACGTCGGCATCACGGTGGGCACCCGGTTCCCCGCCTACGCCACGTCCATGGGCCGGGTGCTGTTGGCTGCCCTGCCGCCGGCTGCACTCAAGGAGTACCTGGCCGCCGCGGAGATCAAGCCGCTGACGCCGCGTGCCCTGGCATCGGTTCCGGAGCTGCTGGCGGTGCTGGAAACGGTCCGGGAGCAGGGCTGGTGCCTGCTGGACCAGGAGCTCGAGCCGGGCCTGATGTCCGTGGCGGCACCGGTCTACGACGGGCTGGCCAAGGTGGTGGCGGCAGCCAACGTCTCGCTGCAGGCCCAGTCTGTGGCGGACCAGGCGGACCCGCAGGCGTACCTGGCCGCGGTTGCCCGGGAAATTGTGGCGACGGCGAAGCTGATTTCGGCCGACCTGACCGCGCGCGGGTAGGCCCGCCCGGGCCGCGCTGGGGCAGCCTGGTTCACTGCGCCGGGACTGCCCCTGCGCGGCGGGCCCGGGCCTCACTCCGCAGCCGGGTACTACCCGGCTAAGGTAACTGTTTGCCATCCAAGCCCTCCGCCCTACTCCCGCAGCAGCGGTGAGCGCTCTAGACTCAAGCCAACTACGTCCGTAAGGGAGCTGGCGGTTGAAACTGGGCATACCGCGGGAACGGCATGAGGGTGAACGCCGTGTTGCCGCCACACCGGAAACCGTCAAGCAACTGGCGGGGCTTGGCCTCGAGGTCCTGATCGAGGCGGGCGCGGGGGCCGCCGCCGGCCATTCCGACCACGAATATGATCACGCCGGCGCCCGGATTGTCCCGGCGCTCCAGCACGCTGACCTGGACATCCTCGTCCACGTCCGTCCCCTGGAACCCGCGACGGCGGCAGCCCTGAAAAAGGGCGCGGTCACCGTGGGCCTGGCCTCGCCGTCGTCCGAGCTGGCCACGGTACAGGCGCTCGCCGAGGCCGGCGTCACCTCCTTCGCCCTGGAGCTGGTGCCCCGCATCTCCCGCGCCCAGTCCATGGATGCCCTCAGCTCCCAGGCCCTGGTGGCCGGCTACCGCTGTGTGCTGGAGGCCGCCATCCGGTTCCCCCGGTTCTTCCCGCTCTACATGACGGCGGCAGGCACCGTCCCGCCCGCCCGCGTCCTGGTACTTGGTGCCGGCGTGGCCGGACTGCAGGCCATCGGCACCGCCAAACGGCTCGGTGCGCGCGTCTCCGCTAACGACATCCGGCCCGCCTCCGCCGACGAAGTGGCGTCCATGGGCGGCACATTCATCAAACTGGACCTGGAAACGGCCGAGGCGTCCGGCGGCTATGCCCGCGAACTCAGTGCCGACCGCGGTGCCCTCCAGCGCGAACTCCTCGCCCCCCACATCGCCCAGGCAGATGTGCTGATCACGACGGCGGCCGTCCCCGGCAGGCGCGCCCCGCTCCTGGTGAGCCACCAGATGGTACAGGGCATGCGCCCCGGTTCCGTCGTCGTCGATCTCGCCGCTGAGTCCGGCGGCAACGTGGAGGGTGCCGTCCCGGGCGAGGACATCCTGGTGCCCACCGCCGACGGCCAGGGCTACGTCACCCTGGTGGGGCTGAAGGACGCGCCGTCCGCCATGGCCTCGGACGCGTCCCGGCTCTACGCCAAAAACGTGGCCAACCTGCTCGCCCTGATGGTCCGCGACGGCACGGTGGCGCCAGATTTCGACGACGACGTGATCGCCGGTGCCTGCCTCACGCACGACGGCGGGGTGCGGCATGCGCCGACGGCCGAGGCTCTGGCGGCGCTGATCCCCGCCCTGCCGGACCATGAGCCGAGAGTGCGGGACGACGCGCTGCAAGATGATGCTGTGCGGGGCACCAGGGTACGGAACGAGGGGGGAATCTGATGGACGGCATGAGCCTGCTGACAGTCACCGTGCTGGCGGTGTTTGTGGGCTTCGAGGTGGTTTCCAAGGTCTCCAGCACCCTGCACACACCCCTGATGTCCGGTGCCAACGCCATCCACGGCATCATCCTGGTGGGTGCCATCATCGTAGCCGGCCAGGCCGCCGACCCTTGGGTCCTGGCCATTGCGCTGCTGGCCGTGGTGCTGGCCACCGCCAACCTGGTGGGCGGCTTTGTGGTCACGGACAGGATGCTGCACATGTTCCACGCCCGGAAGGAAACTGTCAGGGAGGACGGAAAGTGAGCCTCCTCGACCCGGTCTGGACCTCCCTGCTCTACCTCGCCGCCGCCGTCTTTTTCATCCTGGCCCTCCGCGGCCTCAGCTCACCGCGTACGGCACGGCGCGGCAACCTGATCGGCGCTTTCGGTGCGCTGCTCGCCGTCGTAACCGTCTTCCTGTCCGCCCGGCTGGAGAACATCCCCTGGATCATCGGCGCCATCGCGGTGGGCACCGCCGTGGCCGCCCCGGTGGCCCGGCGCGTGAAAATGACCCAGATGCCGCAGCTGGTGGCGCTGTTCAACGGCGTTGGCGGCGGTGCTGCCGCTCTCGTGGCGCTCCTGGAGCTCGGGCACAATGCAGATCCCTGGGTCCGCCTGGCCATCGTGTTCACCCTCCTGGTGGGTGCCGTGTCCTTCGCCGGCTCCGGGGTCACCTTCGCCAAGCTCCAGGAACTTATGACCACCCGCCCGGTGGTGTTCCCCGGGCTCCCCGTGGTGATGGCGGCGGTCCTGCTCGCCGCGGTGGGCACCGCCGTCGCCGTTGTCCTCACGGGTTCCCTGGCGCTCGCGGTCCTGCTGATGGTGCTGGGCCTCGCCGCCGGCGCGCTGCTGGTGCTGCCGGTGGGCGGGGCCGACGTGCCCATCGTCATTTCGCTCCTGAACGCCTTCACCGGCCTGGCGGTAGCCGCGTCCGGCGTGGTGCTGGACAACGTCCTCCTGGTGGTCGCGGGCACGCTGGTGGGCGCCTCCGGTACCATCCTGACGCGTGCCATGGCCGCGGCGATGGGCCGCAGTGTGGCGGGCATCCTGTTCGGCGCCTTCAAGGGAGGCTCGACGGCGGGGTCCACCGCCGTGAGCGAACGTCCGGTCAGATCCTCCAGCGCTGAGGACGTGGCAGTGCTCCTGGGCTACGCCCAGAGGGTCATCATCGTGCCCGGCTACGGCCTCGCCGTGGCACAGGGCCAGCACACCGCCGCCGAACTCGCGCAGGCCCTGGAAGCCCGCGGGATCGACGTCGACTTTGCCATCCACCCCGTGGCCGGCCGGATGCCGGGGCACATGAACGTGCTGCTGGCCGAGGCGAACGTGCCGTACGAGTCGCTCAAGGAAATGGGCGAGATCAACTCCGAATTCCGGACCGCGGACGTGGCACTGGTGGTGGGCGCCAACGATGTGGTGAACCCGGCCGCGAAGACCTCGTCCGGCTCGCCCATCTACGGCATGCCCATCCTGGAAGTGTCCGATGCGCGCCAGGTCATCTTCCTGAAGCGCTCAATGCGGCCCGGATTCGCCGGCATTGAGAACGAGCTCCTGTACGAACCGCAGACGTCCCTGCTCTTCGGCGACGCCAAAGATTCACTCGCCAAGGTGCTCGGAGCCGTGAAAGCGCTGTAGCGTGCAGACCGTAGCCCTTTCCGCCGCGCCTTCACGAGTTCCAGGAGACACACCCATGAGCGACCCGCAGACCACCGGTTCCCCCGCCGACGCAACCAGCCCGGCCCGTCCGGTATGGCTGCTCCCCGTCATCATGACTGTTGCCACCGGGCTAGTGGGCATGTTCCTCGTGGCGGGCCGGGGACTGTACTGGCTTGTTGCCGTCATCGCCGTTGTGGATGCCCTTGGTGTTTACACCATCATCCGGTCAGCCCGGATCAACGCCCGCACCAAGGAAACCCGCAGCCAGGAACTCCCTAACCGTCAATAGGGCGGCGCCGACGGGGTACCGGAAAACGGCAAGTACCCTTTCCATAGAGGCACATTCACTTTCACCGAAGGACACCATGACTGCCAACCCGTCCACCGACCTCAAACGTGCGGCCATCATCATCAATCCTGCCAAGCCGGTGGACATTGATGTCGAGGCGCTCGCGGCAAAGCACTGTACGGCCAACGGGTGGGGGGAGCCCATCTGGCTCGAGACCACCAAGGAAGATCCCGGCGTCGGGCAGGCGAAGGAGGCACTCAAGCAGGGGGCCGACGTCGTTATTGCAGCCGGCGGCGATGGCACCGTGCGCTGCGTGGCTGAGGTCCTGGCCGGCGGCGATGTGCCCATGGGGCTGCTTCCGTTCGGGACGGGCAACCTCCTGGCCCGCAACCTGGGCATGGACGTCACGGACTTTGACGGTGCCATGGCCGGGGCTCTGGCTGGAACCGACCGGAAAATCGACGTTGTCCGTGCCCGCCGGAACGACCCCGACAAGGAGCAGATCTTCCTGGTCATGGCCGGCGTCGGCTACGACGCCACTATCATGGCCGACACCAACGAGGACCTCAAGGACAAGGTGGGCTGGCTGGCCTACGTGGACGCCGGGATCCGGAACCTTCCCGGCAAGCCCGTGAAGGCCACCATCGCAATCGACGGCAAAGACGTTGTGCACCGCGGCATCCGCAGCGTTATGGTGGGCAACTGCGGCAAGGTCCAGGGCGGTCTGGAGATCTTCCCCGACGCCAAAATGGATGACGGCCTGCTGGATGTGGCGGTGCTGGCCCCGCAGGGGAAGCTGGGCTGGTTCTCCGTGATCGCCGGCATGATCGGCAAGGGCCGCGGCAAGGACACGGCAGTGGAGTACTACCAGGGGAAGTCCGTGGAGATCACCCTGGAACACAACGACGACTACCAGCTGGACGGCGACCACGAGGGCGAAGGCAAGCACGTCCTGATGACCATGGAACCGGGGGCGCTCACCGTCCGCCTGTAGCCCTCCCAACTAGGTAGCGCTATCTGTCGTTTTGAGGGCTCAGAACGACAGATAGCGCTACTTAGATGGCCTGGGCCGGTCTACATGCCGTGCGCCGGGGCAGGGCGGTGGGCCAGGATCTCCGCGAGCTCGGCGAGCCGGTGCGCGCGGGCGGACTCGGCAGGCGTGAACGGCTCGCCGGGACGGGCGAAGATAATGGGTCCGTGCCAGGCGGTGGGGATCTTCAGCCGGGTGCCGGCGTCGTGGTGTTCCAGCACGGCCTCCGCCGGCGTGAGGACCCGGGCTCGCAGCAGTTCGGCCACCGCAAGCGGCAGCTCGTCCGGTGCGTCGGCGATCCTGGCCGCCAGGCTCAGCGCCTTGGTCTGCCCGTCCGCCATGGCCAGCGCTGTGGTGGGCCACACCTTGGAACGGGACCCGCCGCCGTCGTCCAATGCCTCCAGCAGTTGGCGTTCAGCCAGGTTGCCCGGCGCCGAGAGCACAAATTCGTCCAGCACTCCGCCGGCCACCGGGTGGACGTGGATGCTAAGGATGTTGGTGTCCAGGCGGGCCAGCGCCCGGGTAACCTTCTGCAGCGCACCCGGCTGGTCCAGCAGGACAGTGCGTGCCCGCCACAAGGCCGGCGCGGTGCCCAGCTTCCTGCGGTGACGGAGCGCCGGCGCGTGCAGCCAGCCACGCAGGATCCGGGCTGCGGACGGCTCCGCCACCCAGATCACCAGAACGGTGGCCGTGAGCGTAAGCACCAGTACCTTGGCCAGATACGGCAGGTGGGTTTCCACCACAAGGGCGTGGACCAGCAGCTCAATGGGGAGCATCACGGCGACATTCGCCAAGGTCAGGCGGGTCTTGGTGGGTTCGGGCATCAGGCCGCAGACTTCGCAGCTCAGATCAGCCGTGGCAGGGATGCGTGCGGTGGGCTTCATGCCCTAAGGATTGCGTGGGGGTGTTTCGGTGGTGTTGCCCTGCCGTTCCGTTTATGGGAACAGGCCGCGGCGTAGGATCGATGTGGACGTCAGCGCGGCCGCCCGTCAGAGATGTACCAGTTTCTACTGGGGTACCGGTTGTTTGCAGGAAGGCGCCATCAGCACGTGAAGATCCTCGCTGAGATGTTCAGCATCGCTCCCGCCAACAAGGACCACCACCCGGCCATCCGGTGTGCGGTGGGGATCTTTGTCCCGTTGATCACGCTGGTGTTGCTGGGCCGGCTGGACCTGGCGATCTTCGCGTCTTTCGGTGCGTTCACGGGAATCTACGGGCGGGGAGAGCCCCACGGCACGCGGTTTGTGCTGCAGCTCCGGGCAGGCCTGCTGATGCTGGTTGTTATCCTGCTGGCTGCGCTCGCGGCCCGCGCCGGAGCAGCCTGGGGACTGGACAGCGCCAACACCACCTGGCTCCTGGTCCTGGCCACAACGCTGGTGGCCGGGACATGTTCGGTGGCCATCTCCTGGCTTCGGCTGCGTCCTGCCGGCTCGTTGTTCCACATTTTCGCTTTCGCGGCCATCGCGTCCATTCCCAACCAGCCGCCGGTATGGGAAGGCATGCTGGTGGCAGCCCTCACCACCGCCTTCTGCCTGCTGATCGGGTTCTCCGCACGTGTCCTGCCGCGTCACCGCACGCCGTGGGTTCGTCCGCGCCCGATCCGGCGCACTGCTGATGAGCGTCGAACGGCCTGGCTCGAGGGCCTGGGTTACCTGGTGGCTGCCGGCCTGGCCGGTGCCCTCGCCACCTGGGCCGGGCAGTGGCTGGGTTTCGGCCACAACTACTGGGCGATGGTGGCTGCGGTGGTCCCGCTTGTGGGGCATTCCACCCGGCACCGTGTCAGCCGCGGTGTGCAAAGGATCATCGGTACCGTCCTCGGCCTGGCGCTGCTGGCGGCCATCCTGCTGCTCGGCCTCGCGCCGTGGCAGACCGTCCTGGTCATAGCCGCCTGCCAGTTTGGTGCGGAGCTTTTTATTGCCCGCCAGTACGTGCTCGCGCAGCTCTTCGTCACGCCGCTGGCGTTGATCTCCACGCTGCTGGTGGTGCCGGCGTCGCCCACGGTTTTGCTACGGGACCGCATCATCGAGACATTCATTGGTGCCGCCGTCGGAATTGCCGTGGTGCTGGCACCGGGCCTGTGGCGGCGCCTGCGCGGGGTGTAATCTGGGGACACTTCAGCGAACCCATTCAATGGAAGCGGTATTGTGGCAAATTCTCTCTCCGGCGACTCGGTTGTTGACCGCGTCGTCCGCGTGATCTCCGCCTTCCCCGAGGGGTCCGGAAGCCTGCAGCTCTCCGAACTGGCCACCCGCTCGGGCCTCCCGCTCACCACTGCCCACCGGCTGGTCCGGCAGCTCGCCGCGCACGGACTGCTGGAAACCGGCAGCGGCGGAACAGTAAGGCTGGGGTTGCGGCTGTGGGAACTGGTGAACCGGAACTCGCCCACACTGGCTTTGCGCCAGGCTGCCATGCCGTTCATGGAAGGCATCCAGCAGGTCCTCAACCAGAACGTGAACCTGGCCGTGCTGGATGGCTGGGAGGCCCTCTTCGTGGAGCGGCTTTCCCGCAGGGGCTCCGTGGCGAACCGGGCCCGCATCGCCGGCAGGATGCCGGTCCACGTCTCGTCCGCCGGCCTCGCCCTGATGGCGCACCAGGGCAAGGCGGTGCAGGGAGAGTACCTGACGCAGTTCGTGGATCCGGACGGAAAGGTGACGGCGGAAGCCGTGCGGACGCTGCTCGCCGAGACCGCGCACACAGGCTTCGCGCAACTGGCCGGTGTGGTCGATCCGGACACGTGGGGCATTGCCGTCCCCGTAATCGACAGCCGGCAACACGCGGTTGCAGCCCTGGGTGTTGTGGTGCCGCTCCACGAGGTACGGCTACAGGCTCTGGTTCCAGCGCTGCAGACCGCGGCCCGGGGCATTGCGCGGCGGCTCGGGGATCTTGGCCCGCAGTTCGTCTTCCGTTCAACGGAATTCGTATAACGCTAATCACAGCTATCGGCGCAGACTGTTAGCCAGATCCACTTACCGGCCCCGGCAGCGCGGGCCCCGCAACGAAGCGAGAAAACAGTCATGGCAGCACGTAAAGTCATCATCACCCAGGTGGCCATCATGGGCGCCGGTCCCGCCGGCCTGATGCTCTCCCACCTCCTGGCCAAGGCCGGCATCGAATCAACCGTGATCGAGGTCCGCAGCCACAAGGAGATCTCCGAAACGGTCCGCGCCGGAATCCTGGAACACGGCACGGTGAACCTGCTGGTGGACAGCGGAGTCTCGGACCGAGTGCTGCGCGACGGCGACAGGCACGATGGCATTGAGCTGCGGTTCAACGGTGAAAGCCACCGCATCGATTTCAAGGACCTCGTGGGCGAATCCGTGTGGCTCTACCCGCAGACCGATGTGTTCCTGGACCTCGCCGCACGGCGGAAGGCCGACGGCGGCGACGTCCGCTACAGCGTTACCGACACCACTGTCCACGACCTCGAAGGCAAGCCGAAAGTCTGGTTCACCGACTCGGAGGGTGTGGAATGCGAGATCCAGGCCGAATTCCTGGTGGGCGCCGACGGTTCACGCAGCCACTGCCGGTTCCAAATTCCGGAGGCCGACCGCAAGTGGTACTTCCACGAGTACCCCTTTGCCTGGTTCGGCATCCTGGCCGAGGCGCCGCGCAGCTCCGATGAGCTGATCTACGCCAACTCGGACAACGGCTTCGCCCTGATCAGCCAGCGGACCGAAACGGTCCAGCGGATGTACTTCCAGTGCGATCCCAAGGAAAACGTTGCCGAGTGGGACGACGACCGGATCTGGGCCGAGTTCCGCAGCCGGGTCAACGGCAACGGCTTCGAACTGAAGGAAGGCCCGGTCATTGACAAGATGGTCCTGCCCTTCCGGAGCTTTGTGCACACGCCCATGCGGCACGGCAACCTGTTCCTGGCCGGCGACGCCGCCCACACGGTGCCGCCCACCGGCGCCAAGGGCCTGAACCTGGCAATCCACGACGTCAAGATGCTCTTTGAGGGTTTGGAATCGTTCTACGGCAACGGGTCCATGGCCCTGCTGGACAGCTTCAGCGACCGCGCCCTCGAGCGCGTGTGGAAAGCGCAGCAGTTCTCCTACTGGATGACCACCATGCTGCACACGCCCACCGATGCGGACGACTTCTCCCGTGCCCGCCAGCTCGGCGAACTCAACTCGGTGGTTTCGTCCAGGCATGGCATGGCCTACCTTGCCGAGGCCTACACCGGCTGGCCCGGAGCGCAGTAGTCCCCCGGCTGGCAGGTGTAAGCGGCCGGCAGGTGGGAAGCGTGCCGGAGGCTAAGCCTCCGGCCGCTGACCGCCGAGCCGTCCGCCGGATACCTCGAGATAGCAGGACCCGCACAGGGATTCGTACCAGACGTCCTGGCCGTCGATGGCTACCTGGTCGCCGTCGAACACCACCTCGTTGCCCACGCGCCGGGTGTTGAAGATGGCTTTGCGCCCGCAGCGGCAGATCGTCTTGAGCTCCTCCAGGGTGTGGGCCACCTCCATGAGCCGGCGCGAGCCCGGGAAGGCGTGCGTGAGGAAGTCGGTCCGGATGCCGTATGCCAGCACCGGCACGTTGTCCAGGACAGCAATGCGGAACAGATCGTCCACCTGGTCCGGGGTGAGGAACTGCGCCTCGTCCACCAGCAGGCATGCCACCGGCTTCTGGTCCACATGCTCCAGCAGGGCATTGGGGTCATCTCCCGCCGCGTGCGCCGCGTACAGGTCGCGGACGGACGTCTCCGGGGAGATCAGGAAGTCCACGGACCGGGTCATGCCCAGCCGGGACACGATGTCGGTATCGCCTTTGGTGTCCACATCGGGTTTGGCCAGCAGGACCCGCTGGCCCCGCTCCTCATAGTTGAAGGCAGCCTGCAGGAGTCCGGTGGACTTGCCCGAGTTCATGGCACCGTAGCGGAAGTAGAGCTTGGCCAAGGGGGTCCTTTCATAGGGTCCGGCTATTGATCCTATGCTTTTGAGCCCCGGGGATTCTCGTCGGGACCCCAGAGCGGGACGTCATATCTGCCTTTGTCGCCGCCGCGCCGGATCCAGTCCTTGTGCCAGCGCGGGGTGAGCCAGTGCGGCCACCAGAAACGGGTCACGATCGCTGCAGTCATCGCCACAAGGGCGAACGCGGTCCAGAGGTTCCCGGCGTGCTCCCAATGCTCCAGCGTGGCTGTCAGCGGCACCATGGCGCAGAGGATTATGAGTCCTGCGAAGCCGGCCTGCAGCGGCAGGTAATTCCTCTTTGTATGGAAGCGCCAGGATACATAGTTTGGCGCCCACGAACGCCACCGGCCACTCCACGCCACTGCACCGGTTCCCACGGCCCCCAGGCCGGGCACGCCCAGGAGCAGGGCCATCACGAAGTAGTCGTTCATCGGCACCCAGTGTAGCCGCGCTGAAGTGCGGCGGCGCAGACGGACCTCATGGCCTGCCGGCAGGCAGCGGCGCGGCGTCGGGCACGGGAGCAGCCTCAGCCACGGTCACCCTGGCCTGCGAACTGCGGCGGCCCTTGCCGGACTTCCGCCCGCCGGACTTCCGCCCGCCGGACGTGCCGGCACCGCGCCGGTTGGTCCGGCCGTAGACCAGGTACATGGTCAGCCCCGTGATGACCATCAGCAACACGGTGTACACAAACGTGTTCGCCACGCCCTGCACCCCTTCGGCGCCGTCGGTATTCGCTTTGATCACCAGGCCCAGCGGCTGGACGAGGGGGTGCGCCAGGAATATCGCGGTGTCGTAGTCATCCAGGAGGGTATTGAAGTTCAATGCCGCAATCGCTGCCGCTGCCGGAAGAACCAGTGGCAGCAGGATGCGGCGGAACACGTACAGCGTTTTGGCTCCCATGATGGCGGCGGCTTCCTCCATTGAGGAGTTGACCGACGCGAACGATGCTTTGAGCATGCGGAGCGTGAAGGGGATCTTGACTGTGACGAAAGCGATCAACAGGATCACGGTGGTCCCGGTCAGGACGGCGCCGCCCACGAGGGGGTTGGGGTGGTCATAGCTGATGATGAGCCCCAAGGCGAGCAACGCGGAGGGCAGGATCCACGGGATGTGGAGGAGGTATTCGAAAGTGGCGGCGACCCAGTTTTTGTACTTCTGCAGGAGCCGGGCCACGAACAGCAGGCCGCCGACAGCTATCACCGTAGCCAGCGCACTGTACACGACGCTGACAACGAAGGGCCGCAGGCCCGACTCCTGGGTGAGGACCTGTACATAGTTGTCGAAGGTCAGGCTGCCCAGCGAGATCCGGCCTGTTTGGATCGCGGCGCCGTCGGCAAAGGAATACAGCACAATAAGCACAACAGGCAGTGTGTACAGCCCAAAAAGCAGGTAGGCGATGACGTGCACGGCAGCGTTGGCAACAGGACTGGTGATTTGCTGCTTCTGCAAGGCCGAGGACACCTTGGACAGCGAGTAATACGTGCCCCGCTTCTCCAGCCGCGACATTACCGCAAGCATGAGGATGGTGGAGACGCCCAGGATAACGGCCAGCAGGGCAGCCAGGTCCCGGGACGTTGCGCTGTTGGCAAACGTCAGGATCATCGGCGTGATGGTCTGGAAATCGCGGCCGCCCAGGACCTGCGGGGCGCTGAGGGCCCCGAGCCCGGTCAGGAAGGACAGGATGGTGACGGCGAACAGCGTGGGCTTGAGCATGGGCAGCACCACCCTGCGCAGGATGGTCCAGGTGGAGGCGCCCAGGTTCCTGGCGGCCTCGATGGTCTGGTAGTCAATGCCCTTGAGCGCATTGCCAACGAACAGCATGTGGTTGGTGGTGGTGGCAAAGGTCATGACAACCAGGACCGCGAAGAACCCGGAGAACCAGGCTGCGTCCATGCCCGGGAACACGCTCACCAGCAGGGACGTGACGATTCCCTTGTCCCCGTAGATGAATTTGTACCCGGCGGCCAGCACGATGCCGCCGTAGATAAACGTGGTGGCGTAGCCCAGGAAGAGGATTCTGGAACCGCGGATCTTGAAGTAGTGCGTAACCAGCACAATGAAAACGCCCACCACATTCACCGTGACGGACAGGGCCACGGCCAGCATAAAGCTGTTGCCGAGGGACTTCATGGCGCGCTGGGAGGAGAACAGCTTTTCCGCGGCCCGGCCGGAGAAGCTCCCGTCCGGGAAGAACGTTGCGATCAGGACGTTCACGTTGGGCCAGACCAGGAACGCGGCGATAAACCAGGTCAGCACTGCGCCCACGATCAGGACGAAGGGGGAGCGGAGCATGCTCTTGGTGGAGGGCCCGCTCATGGCAGGGTCACCGCTTCTTCCCGCCTGTCCAGGGCCTTGCCGGTGTCCGGATGGTACTGCAGCACGTGCCCCGGCTGGACAAACACGGTGGTTTCCGCTCCCGCCTCCGGATGGGCGGCGCCGTCTTCCTTCACCAGCAGCCGAAGGTCTGCGCCGTGGCTCCGCACAATGTAGCGGCTGTGGAGCCCGTGGTAGGTGCGGGACACCACCTGTCCGGAAAGTCCGACGGCGGTGCCTCCGTCCGCGGGCTGCGTCAGTGACGCCTTTTCCACCCGGAGGTAGGAGTTGGCGGCGGGGCTGAGGCCGGCGCCGGAGAGCCTGTTGAGCTCAGCGATGAATTCCGGGGTCAGCGGCGAACTGTCACCGATGAAGTTGCAGACGAATTCGGTGGCGGCGGCATCGTAAATGGATTGTGGTGTTCCCACCTGTTCCACCACGCCCTTGTTGAAGACCGCCACCCTGTCACTCATGGCCAGCGCTTCGTCCTGATCGTGCGTGACGTACACGGTGGTGATGCCGAACTCGCTCTGCAGGTCCTTGAGCTGCTGCCGGAGCTGGTGCCGGAGCTTGGCGTCCAGGTTGGACAACGGCTCATCCAACAGGAGGATCTTGGGCCGCAGCACCAGCGCCCGGGCCACGGCCACGCGCTGCTGCTGGCCGCCGGAGAGTTCCGCCACGTTTTTGTGCAGCTGCTCATCGCTGAGCTCCACCCGGCGCGCGATATCGCGCACCAGGCGGTCACTCTCGGCGGATTTCTCCTTGCGGACCCGGAGCCCGAAGGCGATGTTCTCCCAGACGCTCATGCTGGGGAACAGGGCATAGTTTTGGAACACCATGCCCACCTGACGCTTGTCACTCGGAAGCCGGGTGACGTTCTTCCCGTCCACATGCACCGTCCCTGCAGAAGGTTCGATGAACCCCGCCAACGTCCGCAACGCCGTCGTCTTGCCGCACCCGGAAGGCCCGAGCAGCGTGAAGAACTCGCCGGGTTTCACGTGCAGGTCAAGGTTCGGGATGGCTACAAAATCGCCGAAGGTAACTTCGATGTTGTCTAGGCGGATCATGGGGTACCTGTCTGGGGAAAGCCGGCTGACCCGGCTACGGTGCGGGGGCGGGGCGGTAGGAGGGTCCTACTGCATGTATTCGAGCTCGATCTTTTCCACCCAGGCACCCATGTTCTCCTGGACGAACTCCCAGTCGATGTCCTGCTGCTTGACAGTGGCGAAGAACTCCACCACCTCAGGGTTGGCCTGCTCTGCCGCGACCTTGTTGACAGGCATCGAGTTGAACTGTTTGGCGAAGGCGGCCTGGACTTCCGCGCTGCCGAACCAGTCGATGAACTTTGCTGCTTCAGCCTTCTTGTCCGTCCCCTTCACCAGGGCAATCTGTTCAACAGCAAGCGGAACACCGACCGAGGGAATCACCGTTTCGGCCTTGACGTTGAAGGACTTCTCCCGCTCGGCAATGATCGAGGACGGCATCTGGCCCATGTCCACTTCGCCGGAGGCTATCCGTGCGAAAAGGTCGGTCTTGGCCACGGCCGGGCTGCCGTTCTGGAAATACTGCTCAACCTGCTTCCAGCCCTCATCGGAGATGCCAAGATCACCGGAATCGTCTTTGTAGCGGGAGAGGATGCCCGCGAACACCAGCTGCGCTGTTGCGGTTCCCAGGCCGGTGACCCGCTCATAGCGGGACTTGAACTCGTCCTTGGTCCAGAGGTCTGTCCAGTCCTTGGGGGCGGCGTCGGCGCTGAACTTGTCCGCGTTGTAGCCGAGGAGGATTGCCTGCTTCACCAGCGGCCAGTACGCCTTGCCGTCACCGGTGTCCCCTACGGCCGTGTCCACTTCGCCCGCCCACGCCGGGTCAAAAGCTTCGAGCGCGCCGGCGGCCTTGATCTGGGCGAAGTACATGTTGTTCAGCCCGAAGGCAACATCGGCAATGGGGTTGTTCTTTTCGGCGATGAGCTTGTTCGTGGCGTCTGCGCCGCCGGCCCCCACCACCTCGATTTTGAAGCCGGCTTTGGTGGCCTCCGCGGTCAGCCAGTCGCCGCGGCCTTCACCGTTTGAGTTCGTGTAAACCACCAGGGTTTCGCCGGAAGGAGCCGTCGAAGTGGAGGAGGGGGCCTCGGACGCTGCGGGGGTTGCGGTACCAGCGCCGCAGCCGGCCAACATGGTCGCGGCGACGGCGGCCGCCATTAAAGTCTGGAATTTACGCACGATCAGGACTCGTTTCTGGACTCGACTCGGAGCATAGTCCGGCAAGCCTATAGCTGGACTCGACTAATGGGGGCGTTTATAGCTATCAACTCGATAAACAGCCAGGCTGTCGAGTCTGGCCCCATTGACGCAACATTCAGGGCACAGTGCGTAAACGCGCGGTGAACGTTGCGAAGCAGGTGCGCTCGGGCGCACAGGCGAGTCCCGCCGTCGTCAGTCCTGATTCAGCGTTTCAGTCAGGTGGTGCGTGGGAATCCTGTCACGGTCATAAGTGATTTCGGTGTAGCCGTGCGGTTCAGGCTGGCCGGACGGGCTGAGGTTCACAAAGACGATCTGTTCGATGGTGAGGATGCTCTGCCGGGTGATCATGTTGCGTACCTCCGCCCGCATGGTCAGCGACGTCCGGCCAAACCGCGTAGCCGTCAGGCCCATCTCGATCAGGTCCCCCTGTACTGCCGAGCTGACGAAGTTGATCTCGGAGATGTACTTGGTCACCGCGCGCCCGTTGCCGAGCTGGAGGATCGCGTAAATGGCCGCTTCCTCATCGATCCATTTCAGCAGGCTGCCGCCGAACAGTGTGCCGTTGGCGTTGAGGTCCTCGGGCCGCACCCATTTGCGCGTCCGGAAAGTGATGTCTGCTGATTCCATAGGGCGAGGTTAGCCGACCCCGGCGCGCGGTGCGCATTGCCAGGCGCCGTGTGACGCCTCGTTAGGCCATCGCAGTGTGGGCGGCACTGTGGGAGTCGATCAGCTTCGCATAGCAGTAGGAGTGCTCCACCCCGATGTAAGCGCCAAAATTGGGCACCGGTTCAAACCCTGAGTTCTGGTAGAAGTTCCGGCCGTCGGGCTGGGCTGAGCCCGCTTCGGCCTTGATCCTGGTGATTCCTTGCTTGTAGGCCTCGGCCTCGAGGGCGGCGAGGATGGAGCTGGCAACGCCTGAACCGCGCGTATAAGGGAGGACGTACAGCCGCTTGATTTCCGCCGTTGAGTCGTCCAGGAGCCTGAGACCGCCGCAGCCCACGGGCTGGCCGGAACCCTTGTCATACGCCACAAGGAATACGGCGCAGTCAGCGCCCGACGGCGGGGTCCCGGGTTCGTGGTCCGGCGTACCGAAGCGGGCGTCCAGTTCGGCCTGCTGGGCCCTGCGCAGATCGGCGCCAACAGGGTTGGCCCAGGTAACGGCCCTGATGTTGAGACGCGGGTTGGTCTGCATGACTGCCTCGATTCGCCGAAGGGATATGCCTGATGAGCCTATGGGCGCCGGGTTACGCGGGTGTTTCCCCGCCGTAAGGGTTTGGCTAACAGGCCGGTGCGGTCCTGCTAAGACAACATTCTCGATGGCCTAGTTATAAGACCGTCTAAGATCATTGCATGGGCTCCAAAAATGAAGGTTCCGGATATTGGTACGGGCCGGACGGCCAGTTGGACTACAGCGCGTTAGTGCTCAAGTCCCTGCGCGACTACCGCACCGCCGAGACGGCCGTCCGGCGCTCCACGCGCGACTCCATGGGGATGGGGGAGACGGACATCCTGGCTTTGCGGTACGTCCTGCGCGTCCAGGCGTCGGGAGGCGCCGTGGTGCCGAAGGATCTGAGCCTGTTCCTGGGCATAACAAGCGCCTCCACGACATCCCTCATCGACCGGCTGGTGGCCAGCGGCCACGTGCGGCGGGAGTCGCACCCCACAGACCGCCGCTCAGTGGTGGTGGTGCCCACGGTGGAATCCGACCGTGAGGTGCGCGAAACCCTTGGGGCGATGCACCGCCGGATGATGTCCGTGGCGGAGGGCCTGTCCGTTGAGGAGGCGAGGGTGGTTGTGGAGTTCCTCGCGCGGATGACCCGCGCCATCGAGGCGGAATCCGGCGACACGGAAGCCAAATAGCTAGGGCAACTAGTTAGCCCGTCTAGTAATATGTATGCTTACGACTAGTCCTGAATATTCCAAGGGGAGTCATGAGCGCGATCAACATTTGTTTTGAGGCAGTCCCGCCGGGTTCTTCATCGGCACCTGACACCTACGACGGAGCAGAATGGCCCGTTCACTGCGCCACTGAGATGGAAATGGTGATTCCTGCGGTGGGCGCCAGTGCGGTGGGCTACACCTTCGAGGCTTCGGACGGACCCGTCCAGTTGCCTCCGGTCTGGCGCTGCGGCTGCGGCTTCCAACTCGACGCCTGGGCCACCGGCTGGCCGGACCTTTCCAACGAGCCGCAGGCGCCGGAGCGGCGGCTGCCGGTCCTCACCGGCACCGTCGCAGAGTGACGGCACTGGCGGTAGCGCCGCCGGCAGTTGCCTCCGGGCATGGCACGATGGCCGGGGAGATCCTGGTGTCGGGACGCTTCCTACTGAAGGAGCGGCTCGGGCGGGGTTCCATGGCCGAAGTCTTCCGTGCCGTGGACCTCGCCGGCGGCCGTGAAGTAGCAGTGAAAATCGCTGCTGACCCTTCTCCCAAGCACCGGGAACGGATCGCCAACGAAGCCCGCATACTGGCCGGCCTCGATCACCCGTCTGTCATCAGCTTCATTGCGGAAGGAACCATGCCGCCGAGGGGGCCGCTGTCGGGAAGGCCCTACATTGTGGAAGAACTCGCATTTGGACCCAGTCTCGCGGACGTGTCCCGGGGCCCGCTGCGTTCTCCCCATGACGTAGCCGGATGGGCCGGCGCCCTTTATGACTCGCTTGGCTACCTTCACGGCAAGGGTGTGGTCCATCGGGACATCAAGCCCGGCAACCTTATGCTCAGCGGGCTCCGCCGCAGCCCTGTCCGGATTGTTGACTTCGGCATTGCGGCGGCTGCCGGTGCCGCGCCCGAGCCCGGAATGTCATCGGGGACCGTGCACTACATGAGTCCTGAGCAGGCGTCCGGTGGAACGGCGCAGCCTGCCTGGGATGTCTATGCACTGGGCCTGGTCCTCCTGGAACTCCTGACCGGGGCCAGGGCCTACACGGGAACGGCGGTGGAATCCCTCGTGGCACGGACACTGCGCAGTCCTGTCATCCCGGCCGGGCTGGGCCCGGGCTGGGGCGCCTTGCTGCGTGCAGTGACAGCCATGTCCAGCGCTGAACGGCCGTCCGCAGGTGAGGCTGCAGTCATGGCCCGAAAGCTGGCCGGTTCCCCGGTGCGTTAGGGCCCGGCCACATCCGTGCCCGTAGGGTCCCCGGCTGTGGGATCCGCCAGGGCAAGGCCACCCACGGGGCTGCCGTCCCAGTGGATCAGCTTCCATCCGGAGTCGGGGTCTCCCTCCACGGCAACGATGCCGGTGTTGGCCAGAACGTGGCGGGCCGCGAATTCGTGGTCGGCGCCCTGTGCACGCAGGCCTGCCCAGGTACGGATCGCTGCGCCGTGGCTGACTACGGCGGCCACGGCAGAGTCCCCGCCTCCGCCAGCCACGCGTTCGGCAATCCGGGCGATATCGGCGTCGTACCGTGCAAAGAACTCGCGGCCGTCCGGGCCGGCAGGCATGCGGCGGTCAAGGTCGCCGGCGGCCCAGGCAAAGACGGTGGTCATGTACCGCTTGTGGGCTTCATGGTCTGTCAGCTTCTCCAATGCCCCGGCCTCGATTTCGTGGAGGCCGTCCAGTACCTCAACTTCAAGGCCGTGCAGCCGGGACAGCGGGGCAGCAGTGATCTGGGTCCGCACCAGCGTGGACGCGTACAGCGCGCCGATCTGCTCATTGGCCAGCGAGCGTGCCATCGCCGCAGCCTGCCGCTCGCCGAGCTCCGTGAGCCCCGGCCCCGGGTGGGCGGTGTCCAACTGGCCAAGTACGTTGCCGGGGGTCTGTCCGTGACGGATGAGGAGCAGCTTCATGAGTCCAGTTTCGCACCCCGGAGTCGGCCGTGCCGCCAGGACGTCTGGGGCGTCGTGCGTTCCCGCCCGGTTGCTGCTGCGCTTACGCGGCGGGACACGGCGTGTTGGACCCGAAATGCCGGAATCCGGGCCGGCAACCGGGCAGGAACGCACCGGCCCGCGGCCACCGCAACCCAAAACGGCGGCGCCGGGCCCTGATGAGCCCGGCGCCGCCGTCGTACTTTTCAGTTGTCCGGGAACATGGCCTACTTGAGGTGGTCCACGAGCTGGTCCGCGATGCCGGTGTATTTGCCGGGCGTGAGGGCGAGCAGCCGCGCCTCGGCGTCGGCGGAAAGGCCCAGGCTCTGGACGAATTCCTGCATGCGGGCAGCATCAACGCGCTGTCCGCGGGTGAGGTCCTTGAGGCGCTCGTACGGGTTCTCCATGCCTTCGACGCCGGCGATCGCTTCGGCGCGCATGACCATCTGGATGGCCTCGCCCAGGACTTCCCAGTTGGTGTCCAGGTCCCCGGCGAGGACGTCTTCGGCAACATCCAGCCGGTCCAGGCCCTTGGCCACGTTGGAGATGGCAAGCAGGGAGTGGCCGAATGCCACGCCAATGTTGCGCTGGCTGGAGGAATCCGTGAGGTCGCGCTGCCAGCGGGAGGTCACCAGGGTGGAACCGAGGACGTCCAGGAGGCCGGAGGAGATCTCCAGGTTGGCCTCGGCGTTTTCGAAGCGGATCGGGTTGACCTTGTGCGGCATGGTGGAGGATCCGGTGGCGCCGGCAACGGGGATCTGGGCGAAGTAGCCGATGGAGATGTAGCTCCAGATGTCGGTGCAGACGTTGTGCAGGATCCGGTTGAACCGCGCGACGTCGGCGTACAGCTCGGCCTGCCAGTCGTGGCTTTCGATCTGGGTGGTCAGCGGGTTCCAGGTCAGGCCCAGGCCCTCAACGAACGACTTGGCCACCTGCTGCCAGTCAGCGCCGGGAACGGACGCGACGTGCGCGGCGTACGTGCCGGTGGCGCCGTTGATCTTGCCCAGGTATTCGGTCTTCGCGATCCGGTCCAGCTGGCGGGTGAGGCGGTGGGCGATGACCGCCAGCTCCTTGCCCAGCGTGGTGGGCGTGGCGGGCTGGCCGTGCGTGCGGGACAGCATGGGAACGGCGCGGTTCTCCTCGGCCATCGTGCTGATCTGGGCCACGAGGGAACGGGCGGCGGGCAGCCACACATCCTCCACAGCACCCTTGACGCCGAGGGCGTAGGAGAGGTTGTTGATGTCCTCGGACGTGCAGCCGAAGTGGACCATGGCGGTCAGGTTTTCGATGCCGATGCCGGGCAGGCGGCGGCCGATGTAGTACTCCACGGCCTTGACGTCGTGGACCGTGACGGCTTCGATTTCGGCCAGCTCGGCTACTGACGCCGCGTTGAATTCCGTGACGACGGCACGGAGTTGGTCCTGCTGCTCCTGGGTCAGCGGGCCGGCCCCGGGGAGGACGTTGTTGCTGGTCAGGTGGATGAGCCACTCGACTTCCACTGCCACGCGGTCACGGTTGAGGGCCGCCTCGGACAGGTAATCAACGAGGGGTGCGACGGCGGACTGGTAGCGGCCGTCCAGCGGGCCCAGGGCGATCGGCTCCGGGGAGGCGGCGAGGGCCAGGCGTCCGGAGGGCGTGCGGGTATCAGCTGTGGCGGCAGTTTCAGGCATGTGCTGATTCTTTCATGAACTCCGGCCGCGGCTTAAGCGGCAGGTTCCGCGTGACCTGTCCTCCCCCCGCGGGGTGTTCCGTTTATCGGCGCTGCCGCCGTGTTTGTCCACATAGCCGACGGCGGTGCTTCCGTAGCGTGAGCGGCGGACCGTAGCGTCGAGGTTCAGAAGACCGGGTTCAGGAGACAGGGGTTCAGGTGATCCGGCAGGACGTGCTGTGTAGCAGGGAGGGGGACGCGTGGGCGGGGACTTGACGGCCGCTGATCTGGCGGCGCAACTGAGCCGCGGATACGAGGTTCAGAATTTGGCGCGGCGGGTAGCCGTATGCGGGGACAGTGTGGCGCGGGTCCTTGCCGGGTTCCGGGAGATCCAGTTGTTGGAGTGGCAGTCACCGGCCGGGCGGGCGTACCGGGATTCCGTGGCCCTTCAGGAGGTAGCGCTTGGAAGGGCGCGCGTCGCGATTGAGGAGGCGGTGGCGGCAGTGAGCCGGCACGCGCAGGACGTTGCCTCCGCTCCAACCGCCGCGGCTGCTCCCGCGGGGCAATTCCCATGGCCGAGGTAACGCCGTCCGGTGCCGGCGGGCCCATAAGGCTCACCGGCCCTGCTGTGGACAGCGGCCTGGAAATCAGGGGCGGGATTGGCGGCATGACCTTCCAGCTTGAGGAACTCGTGGGCGGTGCAGAGAAGCTTGACCTCCTTGCCGAGGAGTTGGCCCACACAGAGGGCGAGGTGCAACGTATCCAATCCAATCTGGGGTCTTACCAACTCAGCCAAACACCCACGTGGACAGGGGCGGTGTCGGCCCTGAGCTGCGCCAGGCTGGGAGTCCAGGCCGTCCGCTTGGAACTGCAGGCAATCAGCAGCCAGGTCCGCGCCAGCAAGCGGGACTATGAGGCTGCCGAGGCGGCGACAAGCCTGTTCGCCACCATGGGCATTCCTTCGTTCCGCGACTTTGAACATGTCGGCCTTGACGATCCGCTGTGGCCCGACCTTCGCGGCACGGATTTGGCGTTGCGCAACATTGTGAAGGCCAGGCACCACATCCTGGGCATCGCCGGCGCCCTCGTTCCCGCCTTGGAACCGCGCCGCATTGTGGTGGACCGGAAGGAAACCATGCCCGTTGATTTCGATGGATCCCCTGCTGCCCTCCTGGAGCGGGCGCAGATTATTGACGAAAGGGGCCCCGGCCATATCGAGGTCATCGAAACAGATACGGGCGGGCTCAAGGCCTATGTCGTTGTTATTCCCGGAACCCAGGCCGGGGATGACATCGGGGGAGCGAACCCGTTCGATCCGGCAGGCATCGGGGAAGCCGTCGGTCACCGGTCTGCTGAGGTCAACGTCGCTGTGCGGGCTGCGCTGCAGGAAGCCGGGGCAGAAAGGGGGGCGCCGGTGGTGGCGGTCGGCTATAGCCAGGGCGGGATCCATGCCATGAATCTTGCGGCTGATCCTCTGTTCCGCAAGGAATACGCCATGAAATACGTGCTCACGGCGGGCTCCCCGGTCGGAAGCATCGAGCCGGCCGGTGATGTCAGCGTCCTCCATCTCCAGCACCGCCAGGACTGGGTGCCCGGAACGGACGGGACCGCGAACCCGGATACGCGGAGCCGGGTGACGGTAACGCTCCTGGACCAGGTGACAACGCCGGAAGGCAAGGATCCGGGACTGGGCCCTGGCCACAATCTTGGCAACTACCAGGAGGCGGCCAGGCTGGTGGGTGCCAGCGAGGACCCCACGCTGGTGCATTCGACCGCGGTCCTTGCCGGCGTCCTCGGGGCCGGCGGCACGGCAACGGCCACACGCTTCGCTTTGTCACGGACCCCGATCCAGGAGGCGAGTGCGCCCGGGCCAAGGCTGCAGCCCGCCCAGCGGTCACCACAGCGGTCCGAGGCAGAGAACCAGGTGGCCACCGGAAGGATGCAGGGCTGAACGACGCTGCCCGGCAGCCGCACCGGCGCCCTGCTGAAAGCCGTTCGGTCCTTGCTCGAGGCTTAGCGCCGGCGGCCGCCCGGAACCCTGCCTGCGACCAGGGAGATGAGCGTGATGATGATCGCGGCGAGGACCGCCGTCCAGAAGAAGGAGTCAATGGAGAAATGCACCGGCGTGTAGCTGCTGAGCCAGGACGTCAGGTACAGCATGGCGGCATTGATGACGATCGTGAACAGGCCCAGTGTCAGGATGGTGATCGGCAGCGACAGGAAGCTGACCAGGGGCCGGACAAAAGCGTTCACCACGCCAAAGATCAGCCCGATGAACAGGTAGGCCAGGATGATGCCGATGGTCTCCGTGCCCTGCGTTACGCCCGAGTTGGCCACAGCCTCGGTGGTGGCGGACGTGGAGATATCAAGGCCGGGCAAAATCCAGCTGGCAATCCAGAGGGCCAGCCCGTTGATCAGGACCCGAAGAATAAAAGAGCGCATAGCCCAATGCTTTCACACGGCCCTGTGAGGTGCCGGGCCGCACTGCGAGGCCCGGTGTGCTGTGCCCGTTCCGCCGTGTAGCAGCCCCGGACGGGGGCGGCGCCGCACGACGCGGGAGAAAGTAGGCTAGTTTGCATGACGTCATCAGAGATTCTGTCTGGGGAAATCCGGCCTCGTCCCGTAGTGGGCCGGCTTCCCCGTTACGCCGCAGGGAAGCCCCCGGCCACCGTGGAAGGCCTGGCCAGCTACAAGCTGTCCTCCAACGAGAACCCCTTGCCGCCGCTCCCGGCCGTGCTTGCGGCCATTGCCGGACAGACAGACTTCAACCGCTACCCGGACCCGCTCAGCAGCAAGCTGCGTGCGGCGCTCGCGGACTTCCTGGACGTCCCGGCAGCGGACATCGTCACGGGCGCGGGCAGCCTGGGTGCCCTGAGCCAGATCCTGTCCACGTTCGCCGGACAGAACGACGACGGCAAAGCCGACGAAGTGATCTACGCGTGGCGGTCCTTTGAGGCCTACCCCATCAGTGTCGGCCTGTCAGGTGCGGAAAGCGTGCGGATCCCGTTGACGGCTGAGGGCCGCCACGATCTTGCAGCCATGGCTGCAGCCGTCACGGTCCGAACCAAGGTCATCCTGCTGTGCACACCCAACAACCCCACCGGCCCCGCCCTGACTGCTGCTGAAACGGAACGCTTCATTCAGTCCGTCCCGTCAGACGTTGTGGTGGTTATCGATGAGGCCTACCAGGAGTTCGTGCGTGCTGAGGACGCTGTGGACGGCCTGGCGCTGTACCGCAAATACCCCAACGTTATTGTGCTCCGGACGTTTTCCAAGGCCCATGGACTGGCGGGCCTTCGCGTGGGATACAGCGTCTCGAACCCCGGCCTGACAGAGTACCTGCGGGTGGCCGCCACACCCTTTGCGGTGTCACAGATCGCGGAAAAGGCCGCAATAGTGTCCTTGCAGAACTACCCCCAGGTTGTAGAAAGGGTACAAATCATTGTGGACGAACGAACCCGTGTCACGGCCGGGCTGAAGGAGCTGGGCTGGTTTGTGCCGGAGGCGCAGGGCAACTTCGTCTGGCTGGATCTTGGTGCCAACAGCATGGAATTTGCCGATCTGGCCGGGGAACAGGCGCTCTCGGTGCGGGCATTCGGCAGTGAGGGAGTGCGCGTGAGCATCGGCGAACCGGAAGCCAACAGCCGTTTCCTCCAGCTCTGTGCAGTCTATACAAAGCCGCCACGGCGTTCCTAGCGCTTAACATGCGTCAGCAGCGGCACCTACTGAAGATAAAGTAAGGACCAGTAAGCCAAATATATGCCAACAAAGGAATACATTCCTTGCGGGGCATATATCCCAGCGACATTGCAACGCATCCGCGTGCAGCAAGCAAGGAGACGGTATGGGCGCCACACATCTGCCCTCCACCGAGTTCGAAGGAACAGCGGTAGACGACCAGCTCGAAGCCGAGGCTGAGGCCAGGCTGGGCGACCCGGCCGAACCGATGGTGCAGCTGTTGGCGCCGGACGGCACCCTAAGCACAGACCCGCAATTCTCCGCGTACGCGGACCGTCTGGACGCCGAAAAGCTCCGGGGCTTCTACGCTGACATGGCAAGGATCCGCCGCTTCGACGTTGAGGCAACGGCGCTGCAGCGCCAGGGCCAGCTCTCGCTGTGGGTCCCGCTCACGGGCCAGGAAGGCGCGCAGATCGGATCCGGGCGGGCCAGCCAGCCGCAGGATTACATCTTCCCCACGTACCGGGAACACGGTGTGGCGCTGACACGCAACGTGGACCTTGCCGAACTTCTTCGCCAGTTCCGCGGCGTCTCCAACGGCGGCTGGAACCCCAAGGACACCAACTTCCACCTCTATACGCTGGTCCTTGCTGCCCAGACCCCGCACGCCGTCGGCTATGCCATGGGGATCCAACGGGACCAGAAGCTCGCCGCCGCAGCTGCCGGCGGAGAGCCGGGCCGGCCGGCTGAGCCGAAGGCCGCGGTCATGGTCTACTTCGGTGACGGCGCCAGTTCCGAGGGCGACGTCCACGAATCCATGGTTTTTGCGTCCTCGTACAATGCGCCTGTGGTGTTCTTCTGCCAGAACAATCACTGGGCCATCTCCGTACCCAGTTCCGTGCAGACCCGTATTCCGCTGTCCAACCGGGCCAAGGGCTACGGCTTCCCTGGCATCCGGGTGGACGGAAACGATGTCATCGCCGTCCATGCCGTCACTGAGTGGGCCCTGGAACACGCCCGCGAAGGTAACGGCCCGGTGCTGATCGAGGCCTTCACATATCGTGTGGGCGCGCACACCACCGCCGATGACCCCACGAAGTACCGGGAATCATCCGAGGAAACGCTCTGGCGGGCCAAAGATCCGCTCGACCGCCTGGAAAAGTACCTTCGTGCCCAGGGCCTGGCGGACGACGCCTTCTTCGAGAAGGTCAAGGCCGACGGCGACGAACTGGCCGCCTACGTCCGCAAGACCACGCACGATCTGGAAACCCCTGACATCCGGACTGCATTCGCCAACACGTACGTCGAGGCCCACCCGCTTGTGGCCGAGGAACTGGCCTGGTTCGAGGAATACAGTGCCGGCTTCGCTGACGAGGCAGAGACCGGCCCGGCCGGGCCCGGGACAAACGATGACGCAGCGACAGGAGCGGCCCGCTCATGACCACCATGACCATAGCCAAGGCCATCAACGAGGGCCTGCGCGAAACGCTGGGCAGTAACCCCCGTTCCCTGCTGATGGGCGAGGACATTGGCGCCCTGGGCGGCGTATACCGCGTGACCGACGGCCTCCTTGCGGAGTTCGGTGAAGACCGCGTAGTGGACACTCCGCTCGCCGAATCCGGCATCATCGGGACGGCAATCGGGCTGGCCCTCCGCGGTTACCTGCCCATCTGCGAGATCCAGTTCGATGGCTTTGTGTTCCCCGGCTTCAACCAGATCACCACCCAGCTCGCCAAAATGCACGCCCGCAGCAACGGCAACCTGACCGTTCCCGTGGTCATCCGCATCCCGTATGGCGGCGGAATCGGCTCGATCGAACACCACTCCGAATCGCCGGAGGCGCTGTTCGCCCACACGCCGGGCCTGCGGATCATCACGCCGTCGAACGCCCATGACGCCTACTGGATGATTCGCCAGGCCGTCGAGTGCCAGGACCCCGTGATCTTCTTCGAACCGAAACGCCGCTACTGGCTCAAGGGCGAGGTGGATACGGTGTCTCCGGGAGCATCGGCCGATCCGTTCAAAGCCCACGTGGTCCGCGAAGGTACAGACGCCACCGTTGTTGCCTATGGGCCGCTCGTGCCTGTGGCCCTTGCGGCAGCGGACGCCGCTGCCGAGGACGGACACAGCATCGAGGTCATCGACCTCCGCTCCATTTCCCCGATCGATTTTGATACCGTCACGGCCTCCGCCAAGAAGACCGGCCGCCTTGTGGTTGCCCATGAGGCGCCGACGTTCGGCGGCATCGGCGGGGAGATCGCGGCCCGGATCAGTGAACGTGCGTTCCTTTCCCTGGAGGCACCCGTGATCCGCGTGGGCGGGTTCCACATGCCGTACCCCGTGGCTAAGGTCGAGGAAGACTATCTTCCCGGCATTGATCGCATCCTCGAGGCGCTGGACCGCGCCTTGGCCTACTAGGCACCCCGCCCCGCCTGCGCCCGCCGCAAAACCCGTCGCAAAAGAGGACACCATGGCTCTCAACAAGTTCAATCTGCCCGATGTGGGCGAAGGCCTTACGGAGGCGGAAATCGTCACCTGGAAGGTCAAACCCGGGGATATGGTCGCCGTTAACGACGTCCTGTGCGAGATCGAAACCGCCAAGTCACTCGTTGAGCTGCCCTCACCTTTTGCCGGCACGGTTACCGAACTGTTGGTTCCCGAAGGCGTCACGATCGACGTCGGGACCGCCATTATCAGCGTCTCGGATGCCATCTCCGGTGATCCGAGTCCCGCCGACGTGCCGGCTCCCGCAACTCCGGTTCAGCCGTTGTACGGCAAACTTCCCGCGGACGACGGCGATGCATCCGGTGGTGCCCCGGCCGGCGGACCGCTGGTGGGTTCAGGTCCCAAGGCAGACGCGGTCAGGCGCCGCCCCCGAAAGTCGGCGCCTGCCGCCGTCTCGCCCGCCGACGCCGTGTCGCGCAATGCCCCCGAGGTGGAACCTGTACAGCCCCATACGGCGGCGGAAGTCTCCCCGCCGGTGGCCGCGCCTGCCGGGGCGCGGATGTCGGCCGGCTCAATCACCGGAGCGGTCGACAACCGGCCGACCCTGGGCGGAACCATCACAGGCCTCGTGAACCGCGTCCTGGCCAAGCCGCCCGTCCGCAAGATCGCCCGGGACCTGGGGATCGACCTCGCCGACGTCGTGGCCACCGGTTACCGCGGCGAAGTAACACGCGAGGACCTGGTCAGCTACCAGGCCCAGCGTGACGCCGAGCTCGACAAGGCAGACGGCTTCTGGGGCAAGGCCGGCAAGCCGCAGGACCAGCGGATTGAACGCATCCCCGTCAAGGGCGTCCGCAAGGCGACTGCCAAGGCCATGGTGGAATCGGCGTTCTCGGCGCCGCACGTCAGTATCTTCGTTGATGTTGATGCCAGCCGCACCATGGAGTTCGTTAAGCGGCTGAAGGCTTCGCGCGATTTTGAGGGGATCAAAGTTTCACCGCTGCTGATCCTGGCGAAGGCCGTCATCTGGGCCGCAGCCCGGAATCCCAGCGTCAACGCCACCTGGGTGGACAACGTGGACGGCACCGACGCCGCCGAAATCCAGGTCAAGCACTACATGAACCTGGGCATCGCCGCCGCCACCCCGCGGGGACTCATGGTCCCCAACATCAAGGACGCGCAGGACCTCTCGCTCAAGGAGCTGGCGCTGGCGCTGAACAACCTGGCCACCACGGCCCGTGCGGGCAAGACCCAGCCGGCTGAGATGCAGGGCGGGACACTGACCATCACCAACATTGGCGCGCTGGGGATCGACACCGGAACACCCATCATCAACCCGGGCGAAGTAGCCATCGTGGCCTTCGGAACCATCAAGCAGAAGCCGTGGGTCCTGGACGGCGAGGTCATTCCGCGCTGGATCACCACGCTGGGCGGCTCCTTCGACCACCGGGTGGTTGACGGTGACCTGTCAGCCCGCTTTATGGCCGACGTCGCCGCCATCCTTGAGGAGCCGGCGCTCCTTCTTGATTAGGGATTCCAGAGCCGCCGCGCTCCGGGTGAGGAACCGGACCGCCAGATGGCTGACCGAGGTGTTCCAGCCGCCCGTGGTGGTGACGCTGCAGTTGCTCATCAGCCCGGTGATTGAACCGGGTTTCCCGGGCACGCTCGGTTACGGCGCGCTGGCGGCACTCTTCGTCTGCGTGCTGCCCCTGCTTGTGCTGCTTGGGCTCGTCAGGCTGGGCAAGGTCACGGATCACCACGTCAGCAACCGCCACCAGCGTGCGCCCGTCCTTCTTATGGCGCTGGCATCCGTCATCGCCGGACTGGTGGTCCTCGGGGCCGTTGGTGCGCCGCGGAGCGTGGTGGTCATGGTGCTGGCGATCGTCGCGGGCATTGTGGTGCTGGCCGCTGTCAGCCCGTTCTGGAAGATCAGCGGGCACGCGGCGGCCATGTCGTCGGCGGCCGCGATTTACGTCCTGATGCTCGGTCCGGCCTGGCTGCCGCTGCTCCTGCTGATCCCCGCCGTCGGCTGGTCCCGTGTGGTGCTCCGGGCGCACACGCGGGCCCAGGTGGTCGCCGGCTCGCTCTTCGGCATGCTGGTGATGGCCGGCCTGTGGTGGCTGCTGCGCGGCTGGCTGCTCTAGCTGCCGGCCGTGCTGGCGAACTCAACTGTCACGTCGGCGCACCGGCCATACCTCGTGTCCGCGCGAGAGGTCAGGGCTCAGTAAGTGTAAGAGGAATAGGCCGTCAGGACTTCGACCATCTCCGGGCTTCCGGCCCAGGTTCCGGCAAGGGCCGCGCATGTGCCAAACAGGAGGCCGCCCAGGATGACGGCGCCGGATGAAACGGCTGCGAAGAGCTTCCAGTCCTCGCGCAGCACGCTCCGGATGGTAGCCGGCAGGTGCAGGTCCGGTGAGATGAGGTTGGGGGCGCTGTCCAGGGAGCCGTCGTCGAGGAGCGCGATGACCCGGCCGTTGCTGTGGTCCACGCGCATCGAGCAGATGTGGTTGCCGTGACGGGCAAGGAGGATGTCGTGGCCGACAAGCTGGCGGCGCTGAAGAGTAATCAAGGGGGCCCCTTTGGGTGACGTGGAGAGTGGTGACCGCTCCGTTGGGGGCACTTCCATTTTATCGCCCGGCCCATGCCGAATGTGGCCTTGCGGGGGTGAGAACGGACACCATGGACCGGCGCCGGGGCGGTCCATGGTGTCCGGTGTCTCAGTCCGTGAGGGAGGCCCTCAGTCAGCGTCGTACGTGTTGGCAATGTAGACGTCGCAGGTGGCGTTATGGGCCACGCTGTTGGCGACACTTCCGAGCACCCGGCCGATGCCGCGCATCCGCCGGTTGCCCACCACGATCATCTTGGCGCCAAGGCGCTCGGCTTCGCTGATCAGCGCTTCGGCCGGCTTGCCGCGGGCGGCTGAGTACGTCACCTTGATGGAACCGGCGAGGGAATCGGCAACGGTCTTCGCAACGTGCTCGGCGCCGTCGGCGTCGGAGACGATCCACTGGTCGCTGCCGGAGCCGAACACCTCCGTGCGGTCACTGTCGAAGGCTGAGACTACGTGCAGCGAGGCACCCACGGCGACGGCGAGATCGCGGGCCGCTTCGGCGGCCTTCTTGGCGGTTCCGCTGCCGTCAACGCCTACAACAATAATTCCGCTCATGCTTGTGACTCCTTGGTCGAGGTAAAACTGGCCGTTCTCAGTCCCGCCAACGTTACAACGCAGCGAGCGATTCCCGCAGTACCCCGGCCAGCCGTCGCACGCCTTCCCCGATGGCGGCCGGCGGCACGGCGCTGAACGCCAGCCGGAGCCTGTTGGACGGCCCGTCCGAAGGGGTGAAGGCGGCGCCCGGGATAAAGACGACGCCGGCATCGATCGCCTTCTGCAACAGGGGGTACGTGTCCACGCCCTCCGGCAGCGTCACCCACACAAAGAAGCCGCCTTCGGGGCTGGTCCAGCTGGTGCCCGCCGGCATGTGTTCGTCCAGGGCGGTCAGCATGGCCGCGCACCGCTCGGCGTAGAGGCCGCGGTAGGTCTCGATCTGGCCCTGCCAGTCGTACTCCCGCAGGTAGGCGGACACAAGCATCTGGTTGAAGGTGGGCGGGCACAGCGTGACGGACTCGGAGGCCAGGTAGTAACGCCGCTGGAGGTGCTCCGGCACAAGCGCCCAGCCGACGCGCAGCCCCGGGGCGAAGAT
The DNA here is from genome assembly GCF_014764445.1 of Pseudarthrobacter sp. BIM B-2242. NCBI lineage: Bacteria > Bacillati > Actinomycetota > Actinomycetes > Micrococcales > Micrococcaceae > Pseudarthrobacter > Pseudarthrobacter sp. BIM B-2242. The sequence goes on along the minus strand of NZ_CP061721.1, from coordinate 4,249,535 downwards.
CTTCGAGAACGAGCCCAGGTAGATGACGTCGGCGGGGTTGGCTGCGCGCAGCGGCTCCAGCGGTTCGCCGGTGTAGCGGAGCAGGCCGTAGGGATTATCCTCCAGCACGAGAATATTCGCGTTGCGGCATATATCGACGATCCGCTGACGGCGCTCCCTGGCCAGCGTTATCCCTGAGGGGTTGTTGAAGTTGGGGATGGTGTAGAGGAACTTGATGCTTTTGCCGGCCGTCTGCAGCGCTGCGATCTTCGCCTCCAACAGTTCAGGCACCAGGCCGTCCTGGTCCATCGCCACAGTGGCCACTTCCACCTGGTAGGACTCGAACGTGTTGAGGGCCCCGACATAGGTGGGGTCTTCCACCAGCACCACGTCGCCGGGGTTGCAGAACACCTTCGTTGCCACGTCCTGGGCAGACTGGGAGCCGGCAGTGATCACCACGTTCTGCGGCACGGCGTCCCTGATTCCTTCGGCCGCCATGACCTCGCAGATCTGGGCACGCAGTTCGTCGGTGCCCTGCCCCCCGCCGTACTGCAGCGCTGTCAGTCCGTCCGTGGCGATGATGCCGGCTGCCGTGGCCGCCAGCCGCTCCAGCGGGAGGGATTGCAGATAGGGGCTGCCCCCTGCCAATGACACCAATCCGGGCCGCAGTGAGATGTCGAAGACGTCCCGGACGGCGGATTGCTTGATGTTGGCCGCCCGCTCGGAGAACAGCGCCTCGTGCGGATGCGCCGCCCGGTGGGCAGATGTCGCCGCACGTTCGATTGCGTCAATGGCTTCGGCTGGGAGCGCCGCTGCTGCAGCGTCAAGTGTTTCGTGGGTCACACCCACAGGATACAGCCGCTAGTTGCTAATAAGGCAACACCCGTTGTTCCAGATCACCCCGGACGCCTCTTTACGGGCGGGCCGGGAGGGGCTGGAATGGACCAATGACAGCTACCGCCGCACGCACAGCCGAGTTCCACGCCCTCCACCAGGCCGGCCGTCCGCCGCTCCTGCTGGTCAATGTGTGGGATGCAGCCTCGGCAAAGCTGACAGAGGAGGCCGGAGCGGCCGCCATCGCCACATCCAGTTCCGCCATCTCATGGAGCCTCGGATATCCGGACGGCAACCACCTGCCCCGGGGACTAGCGCTGGACGCGCTAAGGAGGATTGTTGCGGCCACCCGCCTTCCCGTCACGGCGGATATTGAAACCGGCTATGCGGGCGAGGCTGGCAACTACCGCCAGGCCCTCCTCGGGGACACCATCCGTGCGGTGATCGACGCCGGTGCTGTCGGCGTGAACTTCGAGGACGCCAGCGGCGGGACGCTCACCGCGATCGACGAACAGTGCCGCCGTCTCACCGTAATCCGGGAGACTGCCGCAACAGCCGGCGTCGACCTTTATCTCAATGCCCGCACGGACACATACCTGTCCGGCACCTTCGCCGATCACGCCTTTGAGGAGACGGTGCGCCGCGCCGAGGCGTATCTGGCAGCCGGGGCCAGCGGCATCTTTGTGCCCGGCGTGACCGATCTTCATGTGCTGCATGAGCTCGCCCGCCGCCTTCCCGCGCCCCTGAATGCACTCGCAGGAGTGGGAGCGCCGTCGGTGGGGGAACTGCACGACGCCGGTGTGCGGCGCATCAGCATTGGCGGCAACACTGCGAAGGCCGCCTATGCAACTGTCTTCAGGGTGGCCGAAGAAATTTTCGGTGACGGCAACTGGTCAGAGCTGGCCGGAGCCCGCAGCCATGCCGACATGGACGCGTTGTTCGAAAAATGAAAACCGAGGACCCGGACTGCTGGGCGGGTGCAGCGCTACTTGAGGCTGAGGGCCTCTGTCAGGCCAACGCCGTTGACGTAGATATCTGCGCGGACGGCGCCGACCGAGGCCACGGCGGTCTGGGTGAGTTGGGCTTCGATCCGCGGGACGTCGCACACACCGCCGGGACGAAGCGCGCCGGACAGGTAGACGGTGACGGTGGTGCCGTCGAAGGTACCGGACAGGAACGTCAGCGTTGAGGCCGCCAAAGCGTTGTAAAGCCCGGGCGCAGGCTTAGTGGATCCGTCCAGCAGGGCGTTCATGGCGGCGGGCAGCGGTTCGGCCGGTCCTTCCGCGGTGCGGCGGACACTGGCCAGGCTGTCATTGCAGCCAAAGCGCACACCGGCGGCACCGCCGTCGTCAAGCAGCACATAGTAGGCCGTGACCTGCCTGGTGCCGGACTCCTGACCGGGCGGAACGGCGGAGGACCCGGCGGCTGACGGGGCCTGCGGCGGCGCGGAAGTCTCCGGCGTTGGCGACGGTTGGGGCACTGCGGAGGGGGTGGCACTGGGAGCAGACACCACGCCGGGCGCAGGAGTGGTGACGGTGCCGGTCTCCGGCGACTCAGCGGAGCGGGTAGGTGTGGCCGATTGCTCCGGGGGCGGCGCGGCGGCGTCGACGGTTGCCGACAGCGGCGGCGGAGGTGCCTGCGGCTGCGGAACGGGAACCGGAACCTGCGCGGCAGGCGCCGCGGGTTCAACGGCGGTGGCACCGGCGGGGATGCCGCTGCCGATGGACGGAGGGGGGCCGGGAGTGCAGGAGCCGAGCCACAGCGGAAGCGTCAGCGCCGCCGTCGCCATGAATGTCCCGGACCTCAGGATGCCTGCCATGCCCGCACCGCGTTCCCATCCCCGTGCTTACCGTGTATTAACGTTACGGCTGCCTTGGACGCTTGAGTATGTCCGCGGGGTACCGGTTGGAGCAAGAGTTGGTCACGCCCGGTCCCGATAGGCGCCCGCGCGCTCACGGTGCGGTAACAGAATGCCCCGGACAGACTGATGCCCGGGGCACCTCGTGGGTGTCCGGGGCATCAGCCGGCATGCCGGGGGCTGTGGCCCGCGGCGGGCCTGACAGGGCAGGCCTTGCCGGGCGGGCCTTAGGCTGCCGGCCGGGCTGCGGTCAGCGGGGCGAAGATGCCCTTGATCTGGTCAACAACCTCGGCGTCGTCCTTCGGGTGCAGTTCGGCGAACCGGACCATCGAACCCGGAACGGCCAGCTTGACGTCCTCGAGGACCTGGGCGCCGGCGATGCCGACGGCCTTGCGGGCCTCGTCCTGGGCCCAGACGCCGCCGAACTGGCCAAAAGCGGTGCCGACGACGGCGGTGGGCTTGCCGGCGAGGGCGCCTGCGCCGAAGGGGCGGGACAGCCAGTCGATGGCGTTCTTCAGGGATGCCGGCACGGTGCCGTTGTGCTCCGGGGTGACCAGGAGGATGGTGTCGGCTTCGTTGGCGGCGGCGCGGAGGGCAGCGGCAGCAGCGGGGACCTGGCCCTCGACGTCGATGTCTTCGTTGTAGAACGGGATGTTGCCCAGGCTTTCGTGGATGACCACATCAACCTGCTCGGGGGCGTTGAGCTGGATGGCTTCGGCCAGCTGCTGGTTGGTGGATCCAGCGCGAAGGCTGCCAACAAGGGTAAGGACGGTGTTCTTTGACATGCGGACTCCTGTGGTCGGGCTGCGGCGGGGACCGCTGGCCGGTGGAAGGGTAGAGGCGTTGCTGCCTTCATGGACTAAACGGACTGCGGTCCGATTAAAATTCCCCGGCCGCTAAGATATGGGTGTGAGTTACATCCCATTGCTGCCAGGCTCCCTGTCGGGCCCCGTTGCGGAGCGCAGTGACGCCGCGCGGAACCGGGAGCGGCTGCTGGGTGCGGCACGGGAACTGATCGCAGAATGCGGCGTGGACGCCCTCACAATGGACCGGCTCGCCGAGCGCGCCGGCGTGGGCAAGGGGACCGTCTTCCGCCGGTTCGGCAGCCGGACCGGCCTCATGATGACGCTGCTGAGCGACGCCGAGGCCGCCTTCCAGGCCGGTTTTATGTTCGGCCCCCCGCCCCTGGGTCCGGGGGCTTCCGGGGTGGAGCGGCTGGTCGCTTTCGGAGCGGCGAGGATTGAGTACGTCCTTGAACACGGGGACCTCGTACGCGCCGCGGAGAGTACGGCGCCCAACCGTTTCGAGGTGCCCGCGGCCCTGCTGTGGCAGCGGCACGTCGAGGTCCTGCTGCGGGCGGCGGGGATGGAGGCTGACCCCGCGGTGATGGCCGCTGCGCTGATCTCCACCCTTGAGCCGGAGCGGCTGCTCTACCTGGTCCGCATCCAGGGCCTGGCACCCGAGAGAGTGATTGGCACATGGCGCGAACTTGTCACACGCGTTATTGGCGGGCCGTAGGCTACGCGAGATTTCGGGCACCCGTCCAGTCACATGAGTTTTACTGATCCATTCATAACAATCTGATACGGTCGGGCGGATTTGGTGCTACGGCCCGTACTTAGCCTCCCTCTATGTGGTAGTTTCCTCTGGAATGTGACCCAAAACATAGCCCGCTAACCCGGACATGACTGTGGTCACTGGAGGCCGGCAGCGCGCTGGTGGACACCTGGCAGCCGCGAGACCCGCGGTGAGCCGGACATCGGAAGGATCTGGGACATGGATGTAGTCAAGGCGAATAATCCGGGGCCAGCCCAAGGCGATCCCTTGGGGTTTCCTTCCGCATCCCGGGTGGCCCCGATCCTGAAGTAGACGCCCCTATGCTCAGGTACCTCGCCAAACGCGGCATCACGTACGTATTCATGATCTTCCTGACCACTTCGGCCGGATACTTCCTGGCGGTCAGTTCCCTCAAGCCGGCGCTCCTCGAACAAGAGCGGATTCCCCGCCCCACACCGGAGCAGGTTGCAAATTCCATGCGCCTGAAGGGCCTGGACCCGGACCTTAGTCCGTGGGAGCGCTACGTGGAGTGGCTAACCGCGGTGGTCACCCGGTGGGACTGGGGACGCAGCCCCAACGGGGCCTTCATCAACGCTGAATTCGGCGACCGCGTCTGGATTTCCACCCGGCTTTTCCTCGCCTCCATCATCCTGACGCTCGTCATCGGCGTTGCCCTCGGCGTGTACTCGGCGGCCCGCCAGTACAAGTTCCAGGACCGGGTGATCACGTCCTACAGCTACCTCGCCTACATTGTGCCCGCGCCCATCGCCTACTTCCTGGTGCAGCTGGGGGCCATCAACATCAACGAGACGGTCGGCGAACGTATCTTCTTCGTCACCGGCATCTCCACGCCAGGCATGGCGCCGGGATGGGCACAGTTCGTGGACATGCTCGCGCACTACGCGGTGCCCACCATCGCCATCACCCTGGTGGGCTGGGGCTCGTACCAGATTGCCCAGCGGCAGTATCTGCTGGACAACGTCAACGCCGACTTTGTCCGCACAGCCCGTGCGAAGGGCCTGACCCGTAACCAGGCCATCACCAGGCACGCCCTCCGGGTGTCCTTCATCCCCGTGGCCCAAAGCATCGCCTTCACCATCCCGGCCATCTTCGCCGGCGGTTTCTTCGCGGAGAAGATCTTCGCCTGGCCCGGCGTGGGTTCCTGGAGTATCGACGCCATCTCGCTGCAGGACGTGAACGCCGCCACGGCCACGCTGGCCTACGGATCGGTCATTTTCGCCCTCGGCGCTATCCTCGCCGATTTCGCCACCACGCTTGTTGACCCGAGAGTGCGGGTGCAGTAGCCATGACCAACCTCAATGCCGTAGACCCGGCAGCTGTAGCCCAGGACGCGCACCTCGAGGGCGACGATGTGGTGATCGCCAAATCCACCATCATCTTCCGCCGATTCATGCGCAACAAGACCGCCGTGGCGGGGCTGGTAATTTTCCTGGCACTGACTCTCTTCTCCTTCGTGGGCGGTTTCTTCACGTCGTGGGACAAGGAGACCATCGACCCCTTCAACATCGGTATGCCGCCCTCCGGCGATCACTTCCTGGGCACATCCCAGGCAGGCATCGATCTCTACGCCCTGACCGTTGAAGGTACCCGCATATCCATCCTCATCGGCCTGATTGTTGGCCTCGTCTCGGTCCTGATTGCCGCCGTTTACGGCTGCACCATGGCCTACTTCGGCGGGAAAGTGGACAAGGTGATGCTCTTTGTCCTGGAGGCGCTGATCATGATGCCGGCACTGCTGGTGGTGGCGGTGGCCACGAGCGGCGGCGGGGCTACCCTGCAGCAGAACCTCCCCAGCTGGCTGCTCCTGATCATCGTGCTCCTGGTTTTCAGCTGGATGGGCACGGCCAGGCTGATCCGCTCCCTGTCCATGTCGCTGATGCAGCGGGACTTCGTCAAGGCGGCCCAGTACATGGGTGTCCCGCCGCGCAGGATCGTCTGGCGGCACCTGGTGCCCAATATCGGGTCGCTGCTTGTCCTGGACATCACCCGCGGCGTCACCGGCGCCATCCTTGCTGAAGTTGCCTTCTCATTCATCGGCATTGGCATCAAGCTCCCCGATGTCAGCCTGGGCGTGCTGATCGGCGGGGCTACGTCCCAGGTCCAGACCTTCCCGTGGATGTTCTGGGTTCCCCTGACGGTGATGTTCCTGCTGACGGGGTCCCTGGCCATGATGAACGACGGCCTGCGTGACGCCTTCGACCCGAGCTCCAGTTCCGTTGGCCGGGCAAGGAAGAACAATGGACGGAGGAAGGGCAAATGAGCAACGGAACCTACATCGAGCCGGCTGACCAGGCCCCCGCGCCAGCCGAAAGGCTCCACGTGGCAGGCCTGCACTCGCCTTCGGACGCGGTGCTGTCCGTCCGGGACCTGAACGTCAGCTTCAACTCGGAAAACGGGTCAGTCCACGCCGTCCGCGGCGTCAACTTTGACCTCCTGCCCGGCAAAACGCTGGGAATCGTCGGCGAATCCGGGTCCGGTAAATCAGTGACGTCGCTGGCCATCATGGGCCTGCTGCCGGCCACTGCTGATGTCTCCGGGTCAGTCCGGCTCAACGGCAAGGAACTGCTGGGCCTCAGCGACAAAGCCATGTGCGCCTATCGCGGCAACGATATTGCCATGGTGTTCCAGGACCCGCTGTCCTCCCTCACCCCGGTGTACACGGTGGGAACCCAGATCACCGAGGCCCTCACCATTCACAACCCCGCCATGAGCAAACTGGCGAAGGAGGCCCGCGCCGTCGAACTTCTGGCGATGGTGGGCATCCCCAGCCCCAGGAACCGGCTCAAGGCCTTCCCGCACGAGTTTTCCGGCGGCATGCGCCAGCGCGTCATGATTGCCATCGCCATCGCCAACAACCCGCGGGTGCTGATCGCTGACGAGCCGACGACGGCCCTGGACGTCACCATCCAGGCCCAGGTGCTGGAGGTGCTGCATACCGCGCAGGAGGAGACGGGTGCCGCCGTCGTGATGATCACCCACGATCTGGGTGTGGTGGCAGGCATTGCCGACGACATCATGGTGATGTACGCCGGGAAGCCGGTGGAAACCGGCAGTGTGGACGACATCTACTACAACCCCCGGATGCCTTACACAATGGGGCTGTTGGGCGCCGTGCCGCGTGTTGACGTGGCGGAAAAATCCTCACTCGTCCCCATCGACGGGATCCCGCCGAACCTGCTCCATACGCCCACGGGCTGCTCCTTCGCCCCGCGCTGTCCCCTGGTGAGCGACGCCTGCCTCGACGGCGAACCGCCGCTGCTTCCCGCCAATGGCAGCACCGTGCACAAAGCGGCCTGCATCAAGTCGGATGACCTCGGCACGGACGTGGACGTGCTCGAAATCTTCTCGGCACCGCCTGTTGCCGTGTCCCGGTTTGACGCCATCCCCCGCGGGGAACGCGCCAAGGTGCTCGAACTCAAGGACGTCCGCAAGCACTTCCCGCTGACCAAGGGTGCCCTCCTGAAACGGCGCATCGGCACCGTCAAGGCTGTGGACGGCCTCAGTTTCGATATCCGCGAAGGCGAGTGCTTCTCCATCGTGGGGGAGTCCGGCTCCGGAAAGACCACCACCCTCCTGGAAATCATGGAATTCCACAAGGACCAGGACGGTGAGGTGATCATCGGCGGGATCAGCAACAAGCAGGCCGCTGATGCCAGGGCCAAGAGCGCCATGCGCAAGGAAATGCAGATGGTCTTCCAGGACCCCACCGGTGCCCTGGATCCGCGCTTCACGGTCTATGAGGTCCTCGCCGAACCGCTCCAGAACGCGGGCATGGACAAGAAAGCCATCAGGAAGCGCATCATGGAACTGATGCAGCTCGTGGGGCTCCAACCGGACCACGTCAACCGTTTCCCCAACCAGTTCTCCGGCGGTCAGCGGCAGCGCGTCGGTATTGCCCGTGCCTTGGCCGTGAACCCGAAACTGGTGGTCCTGGACGAGCCGGTGTCCGCGCTGGACGTCTCGGTCCAGGCAGGTGTGATCAACCTGCTTGATAAGCTCCGCGCTGAACTGGGCCTCAGCTACCTGATGGTGGCGCATGACCTTTCCGTGGTGCGGCACATTTCCAACCGGGTGGCCGTGATGTATCTCGGCAAGATCGTGGAGATCGGCGAGGTGGACCGGGTCTTCGACAACCCGCGCCACCCGTACACGCGTGCGCTGCTCTCCGCCATCCCCGTTCCGGACCCGCAGATTGAGCGCACCCGGGAGCGGATCATCCTGAAGGGCGACCTGCCCTCCCCGCTGGATGCCCCGAAGGGCTGCAACTTTGCCACCCGCTGCCCGGTGTTCGCCGCCCTGCCGGCAGCCAAGCAGGAGCGCTGCCTCACGCTGGAGCCGCCGCTTGAGGCGGTCCTGCCGTCGCCGGCGGTCAAGGTCCTGGAAGCAGGTCCCGTCCCTCCACTGGACCAGCAGTTCGCCTGCTTCTTCCCGGACGGCGAACTGGACGAGGACATGCTGGTGGTCCACGAAACGGCGGACCCCCATGCGCCCTAGGTTTTCTATACCCATCACAAGCACCACCCGCACCTATGAAGGGAAAACAATGAGGAATCTGACCAAGATCGGCGGAGCCGCGGCAATTGCCGCGGCGCTGACGCTAACAGCCTGTGGCGGTGGTGGCACTCCCACCGGACCGGAAACGGCTAAGGGACAGGAATCGGGCAGCGATCTGTCCAAGCTCATCAGCATCAATGAGAAGCCTGCCGCGGATCTTGAGCAGGGCGGCAAGGTCACCCTGCCGCTGGGCAACATCGGCCCGGATTTCAACGGGTTCTCGAACAACGGCAACAGCGCAGACAACTCTGCCCTGCAGATCCCCATGAACCCGGTGGCCGTGAACAGCGGCGGCATCGGCGGCTGCTGGAAGGTCAGCTTCATCGGCAAAGTGACGCCGAACACCGATTTCTGCGAGTCTGTGGAAAGCGAAGTCACCGACGGCAAGCAGACCATCACCATCAAGGTCAACGACAAGGCCACGTACAACGACGGCACCCCGATCGACGTCAAGGCCTTCCAGAACACCTGGAACATCCTGAAAAGCCCGGATGCCGGCTACGACATTGTCAGCTCCGGTGCCTACGAATTTGTTGAGTCCGTTGAAGCCGGCAGCAGCGACAAGGAAGTCATCGTCAAGACTTCCCAGCCGGTCTACCCCGTGGACTCACTCTTCTTCGGCCTGATCCACCCCGCCGTAAACGCCCCCGAACTCTTCAACGAAGGCTTCAACGGCGAACTTCACCCCGAGTGGATGGCCGGCCCCTTCAAACTGGACCAGTACGACTCTGCTGCCAAGACCGTCACGCTGGTCCCGAACGACAAATGGTGGGGAGCCAAGCCGGTCCTGGAGAGCGTGGTCTTCCGCCAGCTGGAAACCAGCGCGCAGATCGCAGCCTTCAAGAACGGCGAGATTGATGGCATGTCCGCCAACACCATCTCCCTCTACAAGCAGCTGGAAGGCACCAACAACTCCGAGGTCCGCCGTGGCCAGCGCCTCTTCGCCGGCGGTATGAACCTGAACGCCCAGCGGATCACCGATGTGGCCGTCCGCAAGGCCATCTTCGCGGCCGTGGACCGTGAAGCCCTCCGCAAGGTCCGCTTCAACGGTCTCAACTGGGAAGAGCCCAGCTCCGGTTCCATGATGCTCCTGCCGTTCTCCGAGTACTACCAGGACAACTACCCCGTCAAGGAAACCGGCGCGGACGCGGCCAAGAAGGTCCTGACCGACGCCGGCTACACCGCCAACGCCAACGGCATCATGGAGAAGGACGGCAAGCCCGCCGCCTTCAAGATCAGCAACTTCGGTGACGACCCCACCACCCTCGCCTTCACCCAGACCCTGCAGAAGCAGCTTCAGGCCGGCGGCATGGACGTCGGGATCGACCAGCGCGCCTCGGCCGACTTTGGCAAGGTCCTGGGTTCACGAGAGTTCGATATGAGCGTCTCGGGCTACACCGTAGGCCCTGATGCAACGGACGCCGTCAAGCAGTACTACGACTCCAAGACGAACGAGAACCAGCTGGGCGACGCCGAACTGGACAAGAAGATCGCCGACCTCGCTTCCATCGAGGACAATGCCGAGCGCAACAAGGCGGCCATGGAAGTTGAAAAGGAGCACATGGCGAAGTACTACTCCATGGGCGTGGTCATGAACGGACCGCAGATCTCCTTCGTCCGCACCGGGCTGGCCAACTACGGCCCGTCCCTGTTCCAGAGCCTGTCCCAGGTCCCGGACTGGACCACCATCGGCTGGGAAAAGAAGTAACTCCTCCCGCCTGAACGGCTGACTGAACAAGGCACCACGGCCAAGGCCGGCACCTCCGGAACTCCAGGAGGTGCCGGCCTTCGCTGTTGCCGCCCGCCCCGTCAGACGCTCTCTCACTTAATGTGGGTTTTTCACGGACGCTCTCGCACTGGTGCCGCGAGCCGGTCCGCGCCCCGTCAGGAAATTGATAGAGCGTTCGCCTGGAACGCACATTAAGTGAGAGAGCGTTGGTCCGAAACATGCAGTAAGTGGGAGAGCGTCCGGGTACCGTTCTCCCTATGACTTCGACCGAACCTGAACGCATGATCCGGACCGCCGTCGTCGGGTATGGCCTCTCGGGCAGCGTTTTCCACGCGCCGCTCATCGCGGCGGACCCGCGCTACTCGCTGGACGTCATCGCAACGTCCGACGCCGGCCGGCAAGCGGCTGCGACCCAGCGGTACCCGGGCGTCAAAACAGTGCGCGACGGCGGTGCTGTCCTTGAGCTCGCCGGTGGCCTTGATCTCGTGGTGCTAGGGACCCCGCCGGCCACGCATTTCCCGCTGGCGCAGGCAGCGCTGGAAGCCGGCCTGGACGTGGTGGTGGACAAGCCGTTCGCCGTCACCAGTGCCGAGGGCCAGGAACTGATCACCTTGGCTGAGCAGCTCGGCCGGGTCCTTACCGTGTTCCACAACCGGCGTTGGGACGGTGACTTCCTGACAGTCCGGAAGCTCCTGGCCGGCGCAGCACTGGGCACCGTCACCCGCTTCGAGTCCAGCTTCGAGCGCTGGTCCCCGGAGATCGCCAAGGCATGGAAGGCCAGTGCCACGGCGTCAGACGGCGGCGGCGTGCTCTTCGACCTCGGCACACACCTGATCGACCAGGCCCTGCACTTGTTCGGTCCGGCCGCGGTGATCCACTCCGAACTGCGGATCCGGCGTCCCGATGAGAAGGCCGACGACGACGCGTTTGTGGCCCTTCAGCACGAATCGGGCGTTGTCAGCCACCTGACCATGAACATGCTCTGCGCCCAGCAGGGCCCGCGTTTCCGCGTGCTGGGCACCACCGGCGCCTTCACCAAGCACGGGATCGACCCGCAGGAACCCTACATCCTTGCCGGCGGCAGCCCGCTGGATTCCGACTACGGCGTTGAGGCGCCGGAATGGGCCGGATCACTGGGCCGCGACGGACACCTGGACGCACTGCCCACCGAACGAGGCGCCTACCCCGAGTTCTACCGGATTCTGGGAGACAAGATCCGCGGCGGCGGAAGTACCTCCGAACTCCCGGTCCCGGTAGACCCAACTGACGCCGTCGAGGTCCTCAAGGTAATAGAAGCAGCCCGGGAACTGGCTTAAGAAAGAAATCGGCTGTCCCCACCGGCACCCTCGCCTCGCAAGCTCGGCCAGGGAACCCTGCCGGCGTGGGCCCACGCGGCCGTTCTGGGGGTCCAAAAGGGCGGTTACGGAGCAGCCGATGAGTACTGACTAGGCCGAAACGAGCTCGTGCCAGTCCGCGACGAGGGGCAGGTTGTGGGCCTCGGAGACGGAGTGGTGCGCCACGTGGCCGCCGGCGATGTTGAGCCCTGCGGCGAGGGCGGGATCACGGTCGAAGGCTGCCCGGACACCCAGGTTGGCCAAGGCCACGGCGTAGCGCAGGGTGACGTTGGTCAGGGCGTACGTGGACGTGTTGGGAACGGCGCCGGGCATGTTGGCTACGCAGTAGAAGATGCTGTTGTGCACCTTGTAGGTGGGTTCCTGGTGCGTTGTGGGGTGGGTGTCCTCGAAGCAGCCGCCCTGGTCCACGGCGATGTCCACCAGCACGGAGCCGGGCTTCATCCGGGCCACCAGTTCGTTGGTCACCAGCTTGGGGGCCTTGGCGCCGGGGATCAGCACGGAGCCGATGACCAGGTCGGCATCCACAACGGACTTTTCGATCTCGTACTTGTTGGATGCCACGGTCTTGAGCCGGCCGGCGTACTGGGCGTCCAGTTCGCGGAGGCGGTTGATGTTGATGTCCAGGATGGTGACGTCGGCTCCGAGCCCCAGTGCCATTGCGGCGGCGTTGGTGCCGGCCACGCCGGCGCCCAGGACAACGACCTTGGCCGGGCGGACACCCGGGACGCCGCCCAGGAGGACGCCTTTGCCGCCGGCGGGTGCCATCAGGGACGTGGCGCCGACCTGCACGGACAACCGGCCGGCAACCTCGGACATCGGGGCCAGGAGCGGCAGGGCGCGGCCTTCCTGCACGGTCTCGTAGGCGATGGCGGTGACGCCGGAGTTGATGAGCTCCTGCGTGAGTTCGGGCTCCGCGGCGAGGTGGAGGTAAGTGAACAGCACCAGGCCTTTGCGGAAGCGGTGGTATTCGGCCTTGATGGGTTCCTTGACCTTCATGATCATGTCCGCCCGGCCCCAGACGTCATCGGCGTCGGCCACGATCTCTGCGCCGGCGATCGCGTATTCCTCATCCGTGATCCCTGATCCGAGCCCGGCACCGCGTTCCACCAGGACGGTATGGCCGCTGCTGCGGAACTCGTGAACACCGGCGGCGGTGATGGCGACGCGGAATTCGTTGTTCTTGATCTCTTTGGGGACACCGATGATCATTTGGGGCTCCATGTTCTCGGACCGGATGGGTCCGAAATTGCGGGGAAAGGTTGTGATTCCAGAATAAATCCGGCTGTGACCCACCTGACAGGAAAGCGGGATCCTGCCCTGGCGGCACCCGCGTAATACCGGGCTTTTCGGTTTTCTTAGGTCGACAAATGTTTAGCCTGGGGGCGTCAGGTGTCGCCTCATGTTTGTTCGCCGGAAGAGCCTGCTGAGCAGTAGTGTTAGCCCATGCAGCAGGATGTGGAAGCGCTCGTAGAGCAGGTGGCCCAAAAGCTCGGACGCGGTCTCTCACTGGAAGATCTGGACGGCCTGCTGCTCGCCTACAGCTCCAACCAGTCCCACGCCGACCGGGTCAGGGTGAACTTCCTGTTGAGTAAAAGGGTGCCCGCCGATGTCAGTGCCTGGCAGCTCTCCCATGGCATCGCCACAGCCGTCCGCCCGGTGATAATTCCCGCCAACCCGGACCTGGACATGCTCGGCCGGGTCTGTGTTCCGCTGATGGTCCGCGGGTTCCGCGTGGGGTACCTGTGGGTGCAGCAGGACTCCGCAGAGGAAAGCCCGACGGCGATTGTCTCCCAGTTGCCGGCGGTGACCCATGAGATTGAGCTGCTTTCCGGCATGCTCCTGGACTCCAACACCGCAGAGTCCGAATTCCGGCGCAGCCGCGAACGCGAGTTCCTGGCGGCCTGCTCCGGCGAGGCGAACGCGGTGGCGGCCATTGCCGGCTGGAAGGAAATCCAAGGCAAGGGTCCGTGGCAGGTGGTCACAGTGCTCGACGCCGACGGCTGGGCAGGCGGTCCTGACCCCATCGCCTCCACGCTGATCCACCGCTCGGCCGCGCTCCAGGCCACTATCGGTGTGGACAAGGCGTTGTTCAGCGCGGGTACCGAAACCCACTCGGTGGTGCTGTTCAGTGAGTCGGTGGGCCGCGCCAACCACGCCCAGGTCCTGGTCCACTACCAGTTGGAGCTCGCCAAACGTTCCGGCCGCCCGGTGCACCGCATCATCCTGGGCATCAGCGAGGGTTTCGCGAAGCCGCGCGAGCTGGCAGAGGCATACCGGCAATCGCGGCAGGCGGCCCAGGCGGCCGCGGTGGATCCCCAGCTGGGCGAACTGGTGGACTGCCGGTCCACGGGGGTCTACCAACTGCTGGCATCGGCCGGCGGCGGAGCGGGCGCCTGGGCCGACTCCGGGTCCGTCTACGTCCGGATGCTGGAGGACCACGACCGGAACCATGAGCTACTCCCGGTGCTGGAGCTCATTTACGACAACGACGGCTCCGTCCAGGACGTTGCCACCAAACTCCACCTGCACCGCAGCAGCGTCTACAACCGGCTGGGCCGTATCCGCCAGCTCCTCGGCGTCGACCCCCTGAAAGGCATGCCCCGCCTGGAACTCCACGCCGCGCTGAAGATGCGGCGCTGGGCGATGCGTCCCCGGATCTAGCTGGTCCCGGCCGCCTGCTCGTTTTTCTTCTGCTGGTCCAGCCACGCCATGATGGCCGCCAGCCTGATCCTGCGGTGCGTGCCGCGGTATTCCACCGGGATTTCGCCGCGGTCTGTCATGTTGCGCAGATACGTGTGGGAAATGCCGGCGAGTTCGGCCGCCTGGGAGGTGGTGAGCATTTCCTCCACGCTGCTGACAGTCACCGCTTCGCCGCGGCTGAACCGGCTGAGAAGGTCGACGACGGCGTCCCTCGCCTCGGGCGTCAGCCGGTGGACGGTGCCGTCCACAAAGACCGTGATGTCGTGGCCGCCTTCCAATGCCTGCCGCAGTTTTCCTGCGTCTTCGGCCGGCAGGCCGGCAGTCATTCGGGGAGCTATCAGTGCCATGCCAACAGCCTAACCCGGCACCTGCAGGGGAGGGCGGTATGCTCGCTGGGTGAAGCTCACCGGTGGCAGGGACATTGAAACAGGCGGCCTGACGGGCCGTTTGTACGCTTCAGTCGCGCCCGGGGACGACGGTCCGCGCCGGACCTATGTCCTGCTGCACGGAATTGGTGTCTCCCACCGCTACCTTGCACGGCTGCACCAGGAGCTTTCGCTGACGGCCGACGTCTATTCCTTTGACCTGCCGGGTTTCGGCGATGCGCCCAAGCCTCCGCGCCAGGTACCGGTGGGTGAGTTCGCCGCTTTTGTACGCACCGCGCTCGCGGCTGCCGGCGTGACGTCCTGTGTGGTGGTCGGCCACTCCATGGGCACCCAGCATGCTGTGGAACTGGCGCTGCAGGAGCCGGATCTCGTGGCCGGGCTGGTGCTGATGGGACCGGTGGTGGACCCCCGCCGCAAATCGATTGCGAGGCAGGCGTTCGCCCTGACCCGCGACGCCATGTTCAGCGAAAGCCTGTCCGCAAACGCCATTGTTTTCTCGGACTATTTCCGGGCCGGCCTCCGCTGGTACCTCACCGAGTTGCCCGTCATGATGCAGTATCCGCTGGAGGCCCGGATCAGCGGCGTCAGCCAGCCGCTGCTGGTGCTCCGCGGCAGCAAGGACCCGATTGCCGGCCGCGACTGGTGCCGCCTGCTGGCAGCCCGGACGCCCCAGGGCAGCGCAGCCGAAATCCCCGGCCACGGCCACGTTTTCCAGCACACCGCCACGGGGCCCGCGGCCGCGGCGATCAGCAGTTGGGCCCGGGCAGTGGACGGCTTCGGCGTGACAGCCTGAACGGCGTCATCTTCTGAGTGCGCCACCGCCGCAATGAACCGGCAACCGGCGCGCACCGCGTGAGGTGAGCGCCGGCGTCGTACTCTTCGTGGCGCCGCCTATTCGGCGTCCAGGTCCGTTTCCAGGAGCTTGACCAGGGAGTCCAGTGCCGCGTCGGCGCCGTCACCTTCGGCGCGCAGCACCACCACATCACCCTTTGCGGCACCGAGGGTCATCAGCGAGAGGATGCTCGAAGCGTCCAGCGCGTCATCCTCCGGGTCGCCCTGCATGGCGATGGTGACGTCCACTCCCACATCGCCGGCAGCCTCGGCGAAGAGCGCGGCGGGGCGGGCGTGCAGGCCGGAGCGGCTGGCGATGGTGGCGATGCGTTCGGGCATTGTTCCTCCTGGTAGGTGTTTGTAGTGGTTGGCGGGGCGCCGGAGCCGGCTGCTCAGAGCCCGAGTTCTTCAAGCACGGGAAGCTTTTCGCGGACCCAGGCACGCGCCTCGGTGGCGCTGGGCGCGGACAGTGCCAGCTTGGCCAGCTGCTGCGCCTCGGCAAGGGTGACCGTCTTCAGGACCGCGGCCACGGCGGCAAGGGAGCGCGCCGTCATGGACAGCGTGGTGACGCCCAGGCCGGTGAGTACGACGGCGAGGGCCGGGTCCGCGGCAGCCTCACCGCAGACGCCCACAGGCTTGTTGTTCCCCTCGGCGCGGGAGCCTTCCACCGTAAGCCCCACGAGGCGGAGGACAGCCGGCTGCCACGGCGTGTTCAGGTTGGCGAGCGGGCCCAGCTGGCGGTCGGCGGCCATGGCGTACTGGGTAAGGTCGTTGGTACCCAGGCTGGCGAAGCCCACTTCACGCAGGATGGCTTCGGCGGTCAGTGCAGCGGACGGGACCTCCACCATCACGCCGGGGGTCCTGATCCCGGCGTCGGCGCACATGGAAGCAAAGCGGGCAGCCTCTTCCGCAGTCGAAATCATCGGAGCCATTACCCAGACGTCCGCTTCGGACTGCGCCTCGGCCAAGGCGATGGCTTCCAGCTGGCGGTCCAGGACGCCGGGGGTGGTGAAGTCCGTCCGGTAGCCGCGGACGCCCAGGGCCGGGTTGGGTTCCGTGGAGTCGGTCAGGAACGGAAGCGGCTTGTCGGCGCCGGCGTCGAGCGTGCGCAGGACCACCTTTTTGCCCGGGAACGCATCAAAGACGCTCTTGTACGCGGCGGCCTGCTCTTCAACGGTGGGCTCGGTGTCCCGCTCCAGGAAGCAGAACTCGGTGCGGAACAGGCCCACGCCCTGGGCGCCAAGTTTTGCGGCTGCCTCGGCATCCTTGCCGCCGCCAACGTTGGCGAGCAGGGGCACCAGGTGGCCGTCCGCCGTCGCACCCGTGCCGCTGAATTCAGCCAGCAGGGAGGCGGTGGCCGCCCACGCCTCCGCTGCGGCACGCAGGGATTCATCGGGCTCGGCCGTGATGGTCCCACCCGCGCCGTCCACGTAGACTTCCGTGCCCTCCTCGAGTTCGTCCACGCCGACGGCAGCCACTACTGCCGGCAGGCCGAGGGAGCGGGCAATGATGGCGGTGTGGGACTGCGGGCCGCCGCCGGCTGTCACAAGTGCCAATACCTTGTTCGGATCCAGCGTGGCGGTGTCCGCCGGAGCCAGGTCCTCGGCCACCAGGACGAACGGGGTACTGGAGGCCGGAATGCCGGGCGCGGGGACGCCGCGCAGCTCGGCAACGATCCGTGCACGCACGTCCAGGACGTCGGTGGCGCGTTCGGCCATGTAGCCGCCGAGGTTGTGAAGCATTTCGGAAACGGAGGAACCCGACTCCCAGATGGCGCGTTCGGCGGAGGTGCCGCGGGCCACGAGCTTCGCCGCACCCTTGATCAGCATGGTGTCCTTGGCCATCAGTGCCGTGGCTTCCAGGACTGCCTTGCCGTCACCGGTGGCGTGGGCGGCACGGTTCTTCAATTCGTCGTGCACGGCCTGGGAGGCGGCCTTGAGGGCGGCTGTCGCGTCCTCGGCGGTGACTCCGGCGGGCAGCTGCTCACCTGCCGGGGGTTCGCTGATCGGTTTGGGCATCTGGCGGATGGTTCCGATGATGCGGCCGGGGCTGACGCCTACTCCTGGGAAGGTCTGCACTGAAGGTCCTCATTCTCTGCCGTTTGCCAGGCCCGCCCAAGGTGGTCCCGGCGCCATGCCGGGGCCGCCGCGACAACCATGTGCGACGGCGGAAACGTGCCTGAAAAAATTGTATGTGATTCAGTTCATATAGCAATGCTATAGGTGATAGGGTAGCGGCTATGAGTTTGGATGGCCAGCTTCCCCCCAAAATGCGACTGCTCAAAGCAGCGGCAGAATTGCTGGCAAAATCCGCGGGGGCATCCGTTTCCACCCGCCAGATCACGCAGCTGGCAGGAGTCACGGCGCCCACGCTGTACCACCACTTCGGTGACAAGGAAGGTCTTTTCGACGCCGTTGTCGCCGCGGGATTTGAGGAATACGTTGCGGGTGAGAGGGATTTCGCCCCGTCCGGACAGCCGCTGGAAGACATCCGGCGGATGTGGGACAACCACGTCCAGTTCGGGCTCAACCAGCCGGAACTGTATTTGGTGATGTTCGGCAATATCCGTCCGGAAAGCCGCCCCGCCATCGTTGCCGATGCCGAGGCTTTGCTTGAAGAAATGTTGACCAAAGCAGCAGCGGCAGGCCAGCTGAATGTCCAGCCCCGGGAGGCCGCCAGGTCCATCCTGGCCGCCAACGTGGGTGTGACGCTCATGCTGATCGCTGAGCCCGTTGCTGAACGAAACCTTGAACTGTCCACCATGACCCGGGACGCCATGATCTTTGCGGTGTCCACGGAGCAGGCCGCAGGAGCTTCCCCGGAAGACTCGGGAAAGTCCTCGGTGGTGGTGGCTGCGATCGCCCTGAACGCCGCACTCCAGGCATCGCACTCGGACCAGCTCTCCAGCTCGGAACTCAAACTGTTCCTCGAATGGCTCCACCGGATCTCCACCAGCACTTCGTCGTAAATATCGGACCCATCCTGCGCAGCAGCAGGAATGACGGTTAGGAAATCACATGGCAACAGAGACAGTTGCAAAACCCCGCACCAGCGTGCGGGTCGGCGTCCAGAAGTTCGGGACGTTCCTGTCCGGAATGATCATGCCCAACATGGGGGCGTTCATCGCCTGGGGCCTCATCACCGCGCTCTTTATCGAGAAGGGCTGGATCCCGGTCCCAGGGCTGGGAGGCTTCGGCACAAACGCTGACGGCGATCCCAACGTTGGCCTGGTTGGCCCCATGATCACCTACCTGCTGCCCCTCCTGATCGCGTACACGGGCGGCCGGATGGTCTATGACGTCCGCGGCGGCGTCGTGGGTGCCATCGGCACCATGGGCGTCATTGTGGGCGCCGGTATTCCGATGTTCATCGGCGCCATGATCATGGGTCCGCTTGGCGGCTGGACCATGAAGAAGATCGACTCCCTCTGGGACGGCAAGATCCGGCCCGGCTTCGAAATGCTGGTCAACAACTTCGCCGCAGGCATCTGGGGCGCCCTGCTGGCCATGCTTGGCTTCTACGGCATCTCTCCGCTGGTCACAGCGTTCAGCACAGGCGCCGGAAACGTGGTGCAGTTCCTGGTCAACAACGGCCTGCTGCCGCTCACCAGCATCTTCATCGAGCCGGCCAAGGTGCTGTTCCTGAACAACGCCATCAACCACGGTGTGCTGACTCCGCTGGGCATCCAGCAGTCACTGGACCAGGGCAAGTCCATCCTGTTCCTGCTCGAAGCCAACCCCGGCCCCGGCCTGGGCATCCTGCTGGCGTACATGTTCTTCGGCAGGGGTGTGGCCAAGGCGTCAGCCTCCGGTGCTGCCATCATCCACTTCCTCGGCGGCATCCACGAGATCTACTTCCCCTACGTCCTGATGCGCCCGCTCCTGATCCTGGCTGCGATCGCCGGCGGCATGACCGGCATCGCCACCATGGCCATCACCGGTTCCGGGCTGGTTGCCCCCGCGGCGCCCGGATCGATCCTTGCAGTACTCGCCCAGACCTCGCGTGACAGCTACGTCGGGGTGATCCTGGCGGTAATTCTTGCCACCACGGTTTCCTTCCTGGTGGCCTCCGTGATCCTCAAGACCACCAAGCACAGCGATGAGACGGACCTGACCGACGCCACGTCCAAGATGGAGTCCATGAAGGGCAAAAAGAGCTCTGTGTCCTCGGCCCTGACCGGCGCGGGTGCAGGCGCCGGCGCGGGTGTTGGCACGGCCGTCCTCGCAGGCCCCATCAAGAACATTGTGTTTGCCTGCGACGCCGGCATGGGCTCCAGCGCCATGGGCGCCTCGGTACTGCGGAACAAGATCAAGGCCGCCGGTTTTCCCGACGTCAAGGTCACCAACGCGGCCATCGCCAACCTCAACGACACGTACGACGTTGTGATCACCCACCAGGACCTGACCGAGCGGGCCAAGCCGGCCACGTCCAGCGCGGCGCACTTCTCGGTGGACAACTTCATGAACAGCCCCCGGTACGACGAAATTGTGGAACTGGTCAGGGAACACAACGCCGGGGGTGCGACGCCCGACGCCGGTGCTGCCGCCGCAGGTGTTGCCACTGCCGGAGCCGGAGCGGCCGGCCACGGCGCCCACGTCGCCGATGCCCCCGTTGACGGCGCAGGTGCTGCCGGCAGCGGGACCGCAGCTGCCGCCGGGACCGAGGCGCCGCCGTCGGACATCCTGGTGGCTGACAGCGTCATCCTCGACGGCGCCGCCACCACGCGGGATGCAGCGATCGACGAAGCGGGCCGGCTCCTGCTGGACCGCGGCGCCGTGGACGAGGGCTACATCGCGGCGATGCACGAGCGCGAAGAGTCCGTGTCCACGTACATGGGCAGCTTCCTGGCCATCCCGCACGGCACCAACGCGGCCAAGGACCACATCATGAAGTCCGCGGTGTCCGTGATCCGTTACCCGGACGGCATTGACTGGAACGGCAAGCAGGTCAAGTTCGTGGTGGGCGTGGCAGGCATCAACAACGAGCACCTCCACATCCTGTCCTCCATCGCCAAGGTCTTCACCAACAAGGCCCAGGTGGCCCAGCTGGAGGCCGCGACCTCCGTGGACGAAGTCCTGGAACTGTTCGGAAAGGTCAACGCATAGTGAAGGCAGTACATTTTGGCGCCGGGAACATCGGCCGCGGGTTTGTCGGGCTGCTGCTGCACCAGGCCGGGTATGAGGTGGTGTTCGCCGACGTCGCGGACGCCCTCATCAGCCAGCTGGCGGCAGCAGACAGCTACAACGTCAACGAGGTGGGGGAGAACCCCACCGTCCGGACGGTGGATAACTTCCGGGCGCTGAATTCCGGCACCCAGGAAGCGGACCTGGTGCGGGAAATCGCCACGGCGGACATGGTCACCACCGCCGTGGGGCCGCACATCCTGAAGTTCGTGGCGCCCGCCATTGCCAAGGGCATCGCCGCGCGCGAGGCCGGGCTGGCGCCGCTGCAGGTCATGGCCTGTGAGAACGCCATCAATGCCACGGACATCCTGCGGACCGAAGTGGCGGCCCTCTGGGACGACGCAGCCGGCTCGCTGGACTCCCTGGCGGTGTTTGCGAACACCGCCGTGGACAGGATCGTGCCCAACCAGGAGCCCGGGCAGGGCCTGGACGTCACGGTGGAGACGTTCTACGAGTGGGTCATCGACCGGACCGCGTTTGGCGATGCGGCGCCGGTGATTCCGGGTGCCACCTTCGTGGACGAGCTCTCGCCCTACATCGAGCGGAAGCTCTTCACCGTGAACACCGGGCACGCGTCCGCCGCGTACTTCGGTTTTGAGGCCGGGCTGGAGAAGATTTCCGACGCCATGGCCGATCAGGACGTAGCGGAGGACGTCCGCGCCGTCCTGGAAGAGACCAAGCAGCTGCTGGTGGCCAAACACGGGTTCAGTAACGATGAACAGGAAGCTTACGTCCAGAAGATCCTGGTCCGGTTCTCCAACCCGCACCTGCCGGACACGGTGAACCGGGTGGGCCGCGCCCCGCTGCGGAAGCTCAGCCGGCACGAGCGGTTCATCGGTCCGGCGGCCGAGCTGGCCGAACGCGGAATCGTGCCGGAAGCCCTGCTGGGTGCCATCGCCGCAGCTCTGCGCTTCAACGATCCGGCCGACGCCGAGGCCACGGAACTCGCGCAGATCCTGGCATCGTCTACGCCCGCGGATGCCACCGAACGGATCACGGGCCTGGCTCCCGAACACCCGCTGTTCGCCGCCGTGTCCACCCTTGTGGAGGAGCGCCAGCAGGAAGGGGCAATAGCCCCGGCCTAGCGCGGCCGTGCCCCTCCTCCCGTCCACCCATACCCCCGCCCACCCCCGGACGCTCTCTCACTTAATGCGGGTTTTTCGGGAACCCTCTCGCACTTAACGCGGGTTTTCGCAGGTTGTCAAGCTGTGTGGAGTCATTGGGTTTGTTGTGTGGGTGTTTTTGTTGTCGGGAGGTTGATTCCGGCATGGCTGGCTGGGGCTGGTGTCGTTGGGCGCTGGTGGAATCGTTCGGGGTGTTTGTTGTAGTAGCGCTGTAGTGCCTGGTCCCGGGTTTTCCAAACTTCCTTCCATGAGCCGTCATGGACTTCGGCGGGCGAGAACAGTGCGATGCCCGAGTGTTTGTGTTGGGTGTTATACCAGGGCACGTAGTCGGCAAGGTAGGCCCGGGCGGCCTCGACTTCTTTGAACACACGGGGGTAGCCGGGCCTGTACTTCATGGTCCGGAACCCGGACTCGGAGAAGGGGTTGTCGTTCGAGACGTAGGGCCGGTTGTGGGAGAGCTCCACGCCGTGGCCGGTGAGAGCTTCGCGGAGCGCAGGTTGTCAAGCTGTGTGGAGTCATTGGGTTTGTTGTGTGGGTGTTTTTGTTGTCGGGAGGTTGATTCCGGCATGGCTGGCTGGGGCTGGTGTCGTTGGGCGCTGGTGGAATCGTTCGGGGTGTTTGTTGTAGTAGCGCTGTAGTGCCTGGTCCCGGGTTTTCCAAACTTCCTTCCATGAGCCGTCATGGACTTCGGCGGGCGAGAACAGTGCGATGCCCGAGTGTTTGTGTTGGGTGTTATACCAGGGCACGTAGTCGGCAAGGTAGGCCCGGGCGGCCTCGACTTCTTTGAACACACGGGGGTAGCCGGGCCTGTACTTCATGGTCCGGAACCCGGACTCGGAGAAGGGGTTGTCGTTCGAGACGTAGGGCCGGTTGTGGGAGAGCTCCACGCCGTGGCCGGTGAGAGCTTCGCGGAGCAGGTTTGATCGCATCGCCGGCCCCGAGTCGGCGTGAACTATGCGCGGTGCGCCATACCGGGCGATCGCGGTTTCGAACATCTCCACAGCGAGATGGTCCGCCTCCCGTTCCTCGACCCGCCAGGCCACCATGCGGCGGGAGTAGATATCAAGGACCGAGTAGGCCTTGAACGACCGTCCCCGCCAGGGTGAATACAGATCGGTGATGTCCCAGGACCAGACCTGCCCCGGGCCCGTGGCCATCACCACGGGCTTCTCCCGCGGGGGCCGGTTCTTCCCTGTCCTGGTCGGGATCGCGGGGCGCAGCATCTGGTCCTCGATCTGCGCCGCGACCCGCCACCATGTGCGGCGGGAAGCGAGCATCACCCCCGCGTCCCAGGCAGCCGCGTAGGAATGATCAACGGAGACCTGGTTGGCCCAGCCCACCAGGATGTATTCGCAGATCCGGTCGCGGTCATTGGCGCTGACACGTGACTGGTAAGCGCGTTCAGACTGTCCGAGCGGGTCCTGGACCCCTGCGCGGGGATTCTGCCGGTAGTGCCAGGTCGAGCGGGATACGCCGGCGAACTCGAGGGCTTGCCGTTGCGAGCCGGTGAGCGTTGTCAGTTGCCGGACGAGGATGTTCTCGGCTTCGATGAACCTTTCGGATCTTTCGTCCGGGCCGTATCGGGCTCTGGCACGCTCAACTCGTGCAAGAGCCCGATAGCTTTTCCCAAGGCTGTATTCGTGCCTTCAAGATCACGAATACGGCCCTTGAGCTGTTCGACTTCGGACTGGTGTTCAGCGATCTCTTTGGCGCGCGCTTTCTCAAACGCGGACCACTCGCCATTCGTGCGGGCCATGTTCCCATGCTCTCGTGGAATCAGATTCCGGTCGAGGTCACCCTCTTGCACCATCCTCCGCCAGCGCCGGAACGTCCACTCAGTCACTGGCTGGGAGGCAAGCCATTCCTTCCTCGTCCCGTACGGCTGCACGTAATACTGATGCACCAACTCCCGAATCTCATCGCGGCTAATACCTCGCGCACCAACAGTCATGTCTGCTCCTGCTCCTCATCAATCATTGGCTGACTCACAACCAGCCTGACGTAGAGGGTTTCGGGCAACCCTCCCGCACCAAACCGCGACGCCGGCACTCACCCGAGTGCTGGCGTCGTGCGTTGTGATCCCAACCACAATCAGCCCGCTATGGGCCGTTACGTTTTGAAGTTAGCCTCACCTTACTTATAGAGTGCAGGGACATTAGGCAACAAACGTGTGACCTATTAGCGGACTGGAGAATTGACGTGAAGAAGAAGCTTTCGAGCTACCTGGGGGCACTGGCGGCGGGAGCTGCGCTTCTGACCATGACCGCCTGCGGCGGCGCTGCCACCGCAACCCCCGCCTCCGAGGCGGCCTCCAGCATCACGGTGGAGCATGCCCAGGGCAGCACCGCCGACGTGCCGGTCAACCCGGAGAAGGTCTTCACGTTCGATCTCGGCGTTCTGGACACACTCGACGCACTGGGCGTCGAGCCCGCCGGCGTCCCCGAGGCCAGCTACCCGGAGTCGCTCTCGAAGTACGCGGACGCGAAGTACGAGAAGATCGGTTCGCTGAAGGAACCCGACTTTGAAGCCGTCAGCGCCGGCGCCCCGGACCTCATCATCATTTCCGGCCGCACCGCCGGTGCCTACGAGGAACTGAGCAAGATCGCCCCCACCATTGACCTTTCCATCGATGCCAAGAACCCGATGGAGAGCTTCAAGGACCAGACCAAGAAGCTAGGCACCATCTTCAACAAGTCGGCGGACGTTGAAGCCAAGCTGGCTGACGTGGATGCCACCATCGCCGAGACGCAGTCCAAGGCCAAGGACGCCGGCAAGGGCCTGATCGTGCTGACCTCCGGCGGCGAAGTCACCGCCTACGGCGCGGGCTCGCGATTCGGCATCATCCACGACGTCCTGGGCGTTCCCACCGCGGCCGACGTCAAGTCTGAAGGAAGCCACGGCGAGTCCGTGTCCTTCGAATACATCAAGCAGGTCAACCCCGACCTCCTCTACGTCATCAACCGCGACACGGCCATCGGTGCCGAGGCCGCAGCCGCCAACCCGGTCCTGGACAACGAGCTGGTCCAGTCCACCAACGCCGCCAAAAACAACAAGGTCATCAGCCTGGACCCCGCTGCCTGGTACATCGTGGGCTACGGCCTGAACAACGTCCAGGCGATGGTTGAAGCCGTTGCCGCATCGGTGGCCTGAGCTTCCCTGACCACTGACTGACGTTCAATCATGACAACGACGGCGGTGCGGACCGCCGCGCCGGTAAGCCGCAGCCGGTCCCGCGAGTACGT
The DNA here is from genome assembly GCF_014764445.1 of Pseudarthrobacter sp. BIM B-2242. Classification (NCBI taxonomy): domain Bacteria; kingdom Bacillati; phylum Actinomycetota; class Actinomycetes; order Micrococcales; family Micrococcaceae; genus Pseudarthrobacter; species Pseudarthrobacter sp. BIM B-2242. The sequence goes on along the minus strand of NZ_CP061721.1, from coordinate 4,224,182 downwards.
GGGGCTGGTTGCGGCTGCCGCCGTTGTGCTGGCCCTGGCCACCGCGAGTATGTTCGTTGGGGTCAGTGACGTGTCGTTGCCGGCGCTGCTCGCCGGCGATCCCGCCGCCGTCGAAATCTTCTGGGTTTCCCGCGTCCCGCGCACCATGGCCGTGGTCCTGGCCGGCATGGCGGTGGCCGTGGCCGGGCTGATCATGCAGCTGATGGCCCGGAACCGTTTTGTGGAGCCGTCCACCGTGGGGACCGTCGAGTCCGCCACGCTGGGCATCCTGGTGGTCACTGTGGCCATTCCGACGGCACCGATCCTCCTGCGGATGGGTGTTGCCAGCATCTTCGCGGTCCTGGGCACGGCGCTGTTCCTTGCCATCCTGCGGCGCCTGCCCACCCGGAACACCCTCCTCATTCCGCTGGTGGGCATCATGCTGGGCGGGGTCATCGCGGCCGTCACCACGTTCTTCGCCTACCGCTACGACCTGCTCCAGACCCTGAGCAACTGGATGATCGGGGACTTCTCCGGCGTGCTCCGCGGCCGGTATGAGCTGCTGTGGATCGTGGCCGCGCTGATGCTCGTGGGGCTGCTGGCCGCCGACCGGTTCACGGTGGCCGGCATGGGCGAGGACTTCACCACCAACCTTGGCCTCAACTACAGGGTGACCATGCGGCTGGGCCTCATCATCGTCTCGCTGATCTCGGCCGTGGTGGTGACCACCGTGGGCGCCGTGCCGTTCCTTGGCCTGGTGGTACCCAACATCGTTTCGCTCTTGTTCGGCGACAACCTGCGCCGCGCCGTACCGTGGACGGCCCTCTTCGGGGCCGGTTTTGTGCTGGTCTGCGACATCATCGGCCGCACCATCCGCTATCCATACGAAGTTCCCGTGGGCATGGTGATGGCCGTGGTGGGGGCCATCCTGTTCCTCGTCCTGATCCTGAGGAAACGCAATGCCTGAGACCGCCACTCCCAGCCCCGCCATTTCAGTCACGCCCGGTGCGCCCACGCTGAAACCTGCCGCGCGTAAGCCGGGCGCGCGCCTGCGGAACAGCATCCGGAACGCGCCGCCGCGCCTGGTGATCGGCATACTGCTGGCCGCCACCGTCGCCGCAGTCGTGTTCTTCCTGTTCAGCGACCTCAAAGGCAATGTGGGCTACGTGCTTCCGCGGCGTGCCCTGAAAGTGGCCGCAATGCTGCTGGTGGCCGTCGCCGTGGGCGTTTCCACCCTGCTGTTCCAGACCGTCACCGCCAACCGGATCCTGACGCCGTCCATCATGGGCTTCGATTCGCTCTACATCCTGGTGCAGACGGCGCTCGTCTTCACCGTAAGTGCCGCGGCAGTGACCGCTGCGCCGCCCACGCTGCAGTTCGGCGTCGAAGTTGTCCTGATGGTGGCCTTCAGCGCCCTGCTGTACCGCTGGATGTTCACCGGCGCCACCCGGTCGCTGCACCTCCTGCTGCTGGTGGGCATCATCCTGGGCAGCCTCTTCCGTGGGTTCTCCTCGCTCCTGCAGCGGCTCATGGAGCCCAGCGAGTTCATCATCCTGCAGGACCTGTTTTTCGCCAGCTTCAACAACGTGGATCCTGCCCTGCTGGGCGTCTCGGCCGTAATTATCGGCGTTGTCTGCGTCGGCGTATGGCGGGCGCGGCACACGCTGGACGTCCTGGCCCTGGGCCGGGAACTGGCCATCAATGTGGGGGTGGACCACCGCCGTGTGGTCATGCGGAGCCTGCTGGCCTGCTCGCTGTTGGTTGCCGTGTCCACGGCGCTGGTGGGGCCCGTGACGTTCTTTGGCCTGCTGGTGGTCAGCCTCGGCTACCAGCTCTGCCGCGGCTTCAACCATGCCCGGTTGATCCCCATTGTGGTGCTGATCGGGGCTGTGGCGCTGGTGGGCGGGCAGCTGATCCTGGAGCGCGTCTTCGGTTTCGCCACCGCGCTGAGCGTGGTCATCGAGTTCGCCGGCGGCATCCTGTTCCTCTACCTCCTGCTGAAAGGCTCGCTGAAATGATTGACGTCCGGAACGTCTCCAAGAGTTACGGCGGCCAGCAGGTCCTCGACGACGTCACCTGCATGATTCCCCGCGGCGGCATCACCTCGATCATCGGGCCCAACGGCGCGGGCAAGTCCACGCTGCTGTCGCTGATCAGCCGGCTCCAGCCGCTGGAAAGCGGTGCCGTCTCCGTGGCCGGGCTGGACATCGTGGCCACGCCCAGCCGCGATTTGGCCCGCACCATGGCCATCCTCCGCCAGGAAAACCACCTGACCATGCGGCTGACCGTCCGCGACCTCGTGGCCTTCGGCCGCTTCCCGCACTCGGGCGGCCGGCCCACTGTGGAGGACCTGGCCAAGGTGGAGGAGGCCATCGCGCACCTGGACCTGAGCTCCATGGCGGACAAGTTCGTGGACGAACTCTCCGGCGGCCAGCGGCAGCGCGCCTACATCGCCATGGTCCTGGCGCAGGACACCGAGTACCTGCTCCTGGACGAGCCGCTGAACAACCTGGACATGAAGCACTCGGTGGAGATGATGCGGCTCCTGCGCCGGCTGGCGGATGAGCTGGGCAAGACCATCGTCCTGGTGGTCCACGACATCAACTTCGCGTCCTGCTACTCGGACACCATCCTGGCCATGAAGCATGGCCGCCTGGTCCATCAGGGCACTCCGGCGGAGATCATGCAGGCCGCCATGCTGCACGACGTCTACGACATCGATATCCGCATCGAAGAGATCGACGGCAACCGCATCGGCGTCTACTTCGCCTGACCCCGCGACGCTCGCTCACTTGATGTCGGTTTTTCGGTGACGCTCTCTCACTTAACGCGGATTTTCCTGAAACGCTCTCGCACTTAACGCACGACGACGGCACTCACCGTGAGTGCCGTCGTCGTACTTCATCTGTGGCTGGCCTAGTCCGTTGGCGGCAGGGCGTCGAGTGGTGTCTGCGCCCGCGGCGCGAGTGCCGCGTCAAGATGGCGCATGACCAGCGAGGCAGCAATCAGGGCGGCGGAAAACGGCAGGAAGAAGAGCGTGACGAGCTGAAAAAGCACTTGGAGGACTGCGCCGAGTGCCTGGGAATAGCTGGGACCAAGCACCAACAGCTGCATAATCTGTGGAGCAAGAATGACCGCGAACGCGCCGACGGCACCCACAACTATTCCCGCGCGCAGAGTTTTTCGTGGCAATCCAGAAACCGTGTTGTGATCCATTACAGGCTCTCCCCCAATTGACTGTAGGTGCAGCGTACAGTCCTCCGGCCCGGAAGCCACGGTGGCGGTGTGGAATGCTGGTGGGGTGAATACCGGTGCCGTTGCCCCCTTGCTGACTGCCGACGTCGACGGCGGGGCGATCAGTCTCCGGCGCGCCTTACCGGCGGACCTCCCGGCCATCGTGGCGCTGTTGGCCGACGACTCGCTGGGCGCAGGCCGTGAACAGAGCCAGGACATGACGCCGTATGAGCAGGCCTTCGAAGCGATCGACGCTGACCCGGCCCACCTTCTGGTGGTGGGGGAGCTGGTTTCCCCAGGCGCTGAGACAGGCCAGGTGATCGCAACTTTCCAGCTGAGCTTCCTCCCCGGCCTCTCGAGGCAGGGCGCGTGGCGCTCTCAGCTTGAGGCGGTGCGGGTGGCCGAGAGCCTCCGTGGCGAGGGCATCGGCAACCTGATGGTGCAGTGGGCCATCGACGAGTCGCGCCGCCGCGGCTGCACTCTGATGCAGCTGACCACCCACAAATCCCGGACGTCCGCCCACCGCTTCTACGAATGGCTCGGCTTTGACGCCAGCCACGAGGGCATGAAGCTCACGCTCTGAGGGTGGCGGTCAGGCCTTCCTGGAACCCTTGGCCACAAAGAGGGTCTCTGCCTGCTCCAGGGACATGCCATTGGTCTCCGGCACCTTGAACATCACAAAGAAGAACGATGCCGCAGCGAACAGCGCGTACATGGCGTAGGTCAGGGGCAGCGAAGCGGCGGCCATCACCGGGAAGCTGAGCGTGATGGCGAAGTTTGCCACCCACTGCGCCGCGGCAGCCAGGCCGAGGGCACGGGCACGGATCCGGGACGGGAAGATCTCGCCGAGGAGCACCCAGACCAGCGGGCCCCAGGACGCCCCGAAGCTGACCACAAAGATGTTGGCTGCGACCAGGGCCACCGGACCCCAGGCGCCCGGCAGGGAAATTTCGGACCCGGTGCCCACTGCAGAGGAGAATGCCAGCGCCATCGTGCCGAGTGAGGCTGCCATGCCGATGGAACCGGCCAGCAGGATGGGGCGGCGGCCGATCCGGTCCACGAGGGCGATGGCCACGAGGGTAACCAGGATGTTGGTGATGGAGGTTGCCACGGAAATGGTGAGCGAGTCCTTCTCCTGGAATCCCACGGCCTTCCACAGGGTGGTGGAGTAGTAGAAGATCACGTTGATGCCCACAAATTGCTGCAGGACGGAGAGGATGATGCCAATCCAGACCACGGCCTGCAAGCCGAAGGTCTTGCCCCGGAGCGAGCCCTTCTGGCCGGCCAGCTTGTCCTCTTCGATGGCGTCCTGGATCTCGCGGATGTGCCGGTCCGTGTCCTCGGACGGGGCGATGGACTCGAACACCTTGCGGGCTTCGTCTTCCTTGCCCTGGACCACCAGGAACCGAGGGGATTCGGGCAGCGTGTAGGCGATCCAGCCGTAGACCACGGCCGGAACCGCTGCGGCGAGGAACATCCACCGCCACGCCTCGATGCCCAGCCAGAACGCCTGGTCTGCGCCGCCGGCACTGGTGGCGAAGACGGCGTCGGACAGGAGGGCGGCGAAGATACCCGTGGTGATGGCCAGCTGCTGCAGCGAGGCCAGCCGGCCGCGGACGTGCCGCGGGGAAATTTCGGAAATGTAGGCCGGCGCAATCACTGAGGCGAGGCCGATGCCCAGGCCGCCCACCAGGCGCCAGAAGATCAGGTCCCAGACGCCGAAGGCGAAGCCGGTCCCGATGGCGCTGACCAGGAACAGCAGGGCGCCGAGCTTCATGGCGGGGATCCGGCCGTAGCGGTCGGCGACCTTTCCGGCGAGGAAGGCGCCGGCCGCGCAGCCCAGGAGGGCAATGGCCACGGCGAATCCGGTAACGGCCTCTGACAGTGCGAACTCATCCTTGATCGCATCCACCGCGCCATTCACCACGGAGGAGTCGAAGCCGAACAGGAAGCCGCCCACAGCACCCGCAAGTGCCAGCCAGATAACCCGCTGCGGGATTTTGGCGGCTGTCTGCTCCGTGGCGGTGGACATAGTTCTCCCTGGGTTTGGGGGTGGGTGGCTGCGGTGCGGACGTCGTCGGCTGCGGTACCGGCGCAGATTGGCCGGTGTGCACGTGCCAGTGTGGCACGTCACCGCCCGTCGTTCCACTTGGCGGCTGGCCGCCCGCCTCGCGATCGAGCGGCGAGATCCCGGCGCTAAGAGGCGCGCTTAACGCCGGGATCTCACCGCTCGATCGGGAGGGGAGGACCTCAGCGCTCCACGAGGATGCCGTCCGGATCGCACCAGACGGTGACACCGGGACGGAAGGTCACGCCGTCGAGCACTACATCCACGTCCACCTCGCCGGCGCTGGCCTTGGCGCTCTTGCGCGGATTGCTGCCCAGCGCCTTGACGCCGAGGTCCAGGGCGGCAATCGCCACACGGTCGCGGATGGCGCCATTAATAACGACGCCGGCCCACCCGTTGGCGACGGCACTCTCGGCAATCATGTCCCCCATCAGGGCCGTGCCCAGGGAACCGCCGCCGTCCACCACCAGGACGGCGCCGTTGCCCGGGGTGGCCAGGGTGGACTTGACCAGCCCGTTGTCCTGGAAGCAGCGGATGGTCCGGACCGGGCCGCTGAAGTGTGAGCGTCCGCCGAGGGACTGGAACTGGAGGGACACGGAGGCGAGGTCCTCGCCGCGCTCGTCGTAGAGATCGGCGGTATTGACGGCGTCGGCGGGGCGTTGGGCGGGTGCGTTCATTGCATCTCCAGGTGTCCGGTGTCTGGTGTCCAGGGCGGTCCCCGCACGGCGTGCGCCGTATGACAAGCGGGGCTTGATGCCCACGATAGTCTGTCTCCAGAATTACCTACCGTTCCAGGGGGAACCAGCTATGAGCCTGCCCGACACACCCGCAGCGGCCGATCCGGGCCGTGCATCGGATCCAGGCTCCACCGGACAGCCCTTGGCAGGAGCAGGAAGTACGACGGCGGCGCTCGCCGAGCCGACGCAGAGGGTCACCGCGCGCTGGGTGACCGGCTTGGTGCTGGTTAACGTTGGCATCAACGCCGCGTTCTTCGGGCCCATCAACGTCTTTATCGCCGAGCAGGCCATTGGCATCGACGAAGCCAACAAGGAAGCCATCGCCTCCCTCGTACTTGGGTGCGGCGCCGCCGTATCCCTAGTGGCCAATCCGCTGTTCGGGGCGCTGTCCGACCGGACGGTCTCGGGTTTCGGCCGTCGTTCCCCCTGGGTCCTGGCCGGTGCCATCCTGGCCACGGCAGCGTTGCTGGCGATGTCCGGAGCCAGCTCTGTGGCCCTGATGGTCCTGTTCTGGTGCCTGGTCCAACTGGGCGCCAACGCAGCCTACGCGGCCATCACCGCCGCCATCCCGGACCGGGTGCCGGTGCTGCAGCGCGGCGGAGTGGGGGGACTGGCGGCCCTGGGCCAAACGGCGGGCATCCTCCTGGGCGCCGTCTTCGGGGCGGTGGTGTCGGGAAACTTCATGGTGGGCTACACCATGTGTGCGGCCGCCCTGCTGTTCTCCGTGGTGCCGTACCTGTTCCACCGCAATGACCCGCCGCTGCCCAGGGAACTCCGGCCGCCGTTCTCGTGGGGCAGTTTCCTCAGCGGCTTCTGGATCAGCCCGGCCCGCCACCCTGACTTCGCCTGGGCGTGGCTCACCCGCTTCCTGGTCAACGTCTGCAACCAGCTGACTATTGTGTACCTGATCTTTTTCCTCGGGGACGTCCTCAAGCTGGAGAGCCCGGCGCTGGGAGTCCTGATCCTGACCGGCATTTATGCGGTGCTGGTGATGATTACTGCGGTGATTGCGGGGCCGTGGAGCGACCGGGTGGGCAAGCGCAAGCCCTTCGTGATCGGATCCTCAGCCCTCATTGCCCTCGCGGGCCTGACCATGGCCTTCTTCCCGGTGTGGACCGGCGCCCTGGTTGGCGCCGCCATCCTGGGCATTGGGTTCGGCGCCTACCAGGCCGTTGACTTCGCGCTGCTGACGCAGGTGCTGCCGCAGGCCGCTGATCGTGGCAAGGATATGGGGGTCATTAACGTGGCCGCCTCGCTGCCGCAGGTGTTCGCGACCGGCCTCGCGTTCCTCGCGGTGACGTACTTCGGAGGGTACTTCACGCTGTTCATTACTGCGGCCGTCCTTGGGTTGCTCGGCGCCGTGTTCGTGGTCAAGATCAAAGGCGTGGACTGAGCCGGTAAGTTACCGTGCCGTATAGTTGAGGCCGACTGCAGGGCAACCGGGATGGGGACCCGCCTGCCGCTGCACCGTAAGTTCACTACCCCGGAATGCTGATGCCCGAGACCTTTCCCGACCATCCGCCCATGGCCGCCCGGCCCTCCACTCCACGGCAGAGGCTGCGTTATACACGCGTCCTCGAATCCGCCGGAGGGTTTGCCCGGAAGGGGCTGGAGTCAGTGGACCTGGCCGGGATCTCGGAGAAGTCCGGTGTTCCGCTGGGCACCGTCTACCGGTATTTTCCCTCACCCGCACACCTGATGCTGGCCCTCTATCGCCAGCAGTTGGATGAGCTCCAGTCGCGTGCCAGCACGTCAGCTGCCAGCTTTGGCGGCCGCGCCCTCACCGGCGTGGTTATGGAGATCTTCCACATGCGGGTGATGCAGCCCGCCGTCGAACAGTGCCTGGCCCGCAGCGTGTACCTCAAGGGCAGGGACACCACGGCCCTTCTGGAGGAGATCGACACCCTCAGCGAAAGGCAGTGACAACCGCCTCCGACGACGCCGTGGCGGCCCGGGTGCTCCTGCTGACGGTCACTGGTCTGGTCCAGTCCGTCCGAAACCGCCGGTTATCGCTCTTCGAGGCCGAAGAGGACCTGAAAAAGGCCTGCACCCTGCTTGCTCCGGGCGCTCCAGGCGCCCGCAGGGCCCATCGATCAGCGTAACTGGTCTAGACCAATGGGTGATTAAATACGCCTTTATGCCGTGATGTGGATCACAAATTGCGGCGACAAAACGATTTGGCACGCTCCTCCGGTCACGAAACACAACTTTGCGCCTGTGAGCGCTGTTTATCATTGCAGGACCGGAGAGGATGGGAACCTGCCTCTGCAAAGGACTTCACCCCGGGCCCGCCACAACTGGGCCCACGAAGCGCCGAATTAGACCACCTTGAGCCTCCCTGCGCTTGAGCCATTCCGCGCCGTACGCCCACGGCTAGCACCAGGAGACAACGAAGTGTCCATTGACGCAATCGCACCCACTGATAACTCCGCCGCAACGGCCCTGACCGAAGCCGAGATTTTCGATGCCCACCAGGGCGGCAAGCTTTCGGTCACCAGCACCGTCCCCCTGTCCAACAAGCGCGACCTGTCCATCGCCTACACCCCGGGTGTGGCCGAAGTCAGCCGTGCCATCCACGCCAACCCTGAGCTCGCCAAGACCCTCACCTGGGCTCAGCGCCTGGTAGTAGTGGTCAGCGACGGCACCGCCGTCCTTGGCCTGGGCAACATCGGGGCCAGCGCCTCACTGCCGGTCATGGAGGGCAAGTCCGCCCTGTTCAAGACCTTTGGCGAACTGGATTCCATCCCGCTCGTCCTCAACACCACGGACGTGGACGAGATCGTGGAAACCCTCGTCCGGCTCCGCCCCAGCTTCGGCGCCGTCAACCTTGAGGACGTCTCCGCCCCGCGCTGCTTCGAACTCGAAGAGAAGCTCATCGAGGCCCTGGATTGCCCCGTTATGCACGACGACCAGCACGGCACCGCCGTGGTGGCCCTCGCTGCCCTGACCAACGCCGCCAAGGTCACCGGCCGCGAACTGTCCGGCCTTCGGGTGGTTGTTTCGGGTGCCGGCGCGGCCGGCATCGCCGTGGCCGAAATCCTGCTCACCGCAGGCATCGGGGACGTTGTGCTGCTCGACTCCAAGGGCGTCATCAGCAGCGCCCGGGCGGACATTGTGGCTGATCCGCAGAGCAAGAAGTCCCAGATGGCCCAGCGGAGCAACCCGCGCGCCGTTACCGGCGGCCCGGGTGATGCACTGCTCGGCGCGGACGTCTTTATCGGTGTCTCCTCCTCGAAGCTGGATGAAGAGCACCTGAAGCTGATGAACGCCGATTCCATCGTGTTCGCCCTCTCCAACCCGGACCCCGAAGTCCTGCCCGAGGTTGCGGTCAAGTACGCCGCCGTTGTGGCCACCGGCCGCAGCGACTTCCCCAACCAGATCAACAACGTGCTCGCTTTCCCCGGCATCTTCCGCGGTGCCCTGGATGCCGGAGCCCGCCGGATCACTCCCGCCATGAAGCTTGCCGCGGCACGCGCCATCGCCGAGCTCGCCGAAGAGGACCTGTCCGCTGACTACATCGTGCCCAGCCCGCTGGACCCGCGGGTTGCCCCCGCAGTGACGGCCGCCGTGGCTGCCGCTGTGGAAGCTGAGTAACCTCACCGGCCACACAGTTCCCTAACGCCCGACGGCGGTGCCTCCCTTTCAACGGTGGGGCACCGCCGTCGTGCGTTAAGCCGGGCACAAGCCGGAGTGCCAGCCCCGTTGCCGGCGGGCCGGCCGCGCCACCCTAAACTGGGGCTCATGAACTCCGAAACCGTTGTAAGCATCCTCTGTGGCCTTGCGATCCTGGTGGGAGTGGCCGGGACCATCATCCCGGTCTTGCCGGGCAGCTTCCTGATCGGCCTCAGCCTGCTGGCGTGGGCCATCTGGGGCGGTGCAGGAACGCTGGGCTGGGTGGTCTTCGCGGTGGGAATGGTGTTTGTGGTTGCCGGCATGTCCGCCAGCGCCGTCCTGGCCGGCCGGAAGCTCAAGCAGCACGGCATCCCGAACCGGAGCGTGGTCGTCGGCCTAATTGCAGGCGTCATCGGGATGTTCATCATCCCCTTCGTGGGCCTCTTTGTGGGGTTCGCCGCCGGTCTGCTGCTCAGTGAGCTGCACCGGACGCGGCACATCCACACCGCAACCACCACCAGCTGGGCGGCGCTGAAGGCCACCGGACTGGGCATCCTCGTAGAGTTCGGGCTGGCCTGCCTGGCCGCCAGTACCTGGGTGATCGGGCTTTGGATCGCCGCCGTCACGTAGGGCGGCGACGCGCTCTCGCCGTAGCATGGAGAGATGACCGTGGGGGATGCCAGAGGACCGATTTACCGGGACACCCGGGATTTGACGCCGTTCGGAAACGTCCAGTTCCAGACTCCCGTCCGGGAGCTTGCCGGCAGCATGGGCGGGCTGATCAACGGTGTTTTCGGTGGCCGCGATGCTGCGCTGATCGCCGTGGACGGCGACGTCCCCAGGCTGGGGATCATGCCCGGCCGGACGGTCAAAGCAGTCCATAACGCCATCTTTACGAGCCGGGAACCGGAGCGGCTCATTGCCGTGGGCCGCACGTACCCGGGCTGGGCCGGCCTGTGTTCCGTTATGGCCGGCCTCCTGGCATACCAGCACGGCGGCTACCTGCGCGCTTCCGAGCTTCTCCAGCGGGGCCTGTCCATCAGGAACGACGACGACGCCAACCAGTATGCGGCCACGTACCTGACGCGGGTGGTCACCCGGGTCGAGGTCGCCGAGCGCATTGAAGTCCCCGTCCTGTTCGGGCAGGAATCCGTCTTCCTGGCACTGTCCCACTCCCTGCGGGAGACGGGCCAGCTGGAAGCCGCCCTCCAGACGGTAGCCGGCCTGCCGCCGTCGCTGCCCTCAGCGCTGGCCCGCTGTTCACTGGCGTTCGCGCTGGGGCGGGACAAGGAGGTGGTGATCTGGACTGAGGGCCTGATGAATTCCGATGACCTCTCGGCTGCGCTGCTGCTCCTGCGGGGCCGTGCGCTGCGGCGGCTCGGGGCGCACGCAAAGGCACACGAGGCGCTGAAGGAGGTGCTTCGCCGTCGGAAGACGGACGTGGTGCTCCGCAACGACGCCCTGACGGACCGCGCTCTTCTGGTGCTGGACAACGGCCGCAAATCCCTCAACCCGCGGGACTGGCTCCGGGGCAGGCCGGCGGAGCTGGAAACGTTCGAGGTGATCCGCAAGGACGTGGACGAACGCAGGCTGTGGGAGCAGGAGTGGGAGAACCTGGACGGGAAATAGGCTTGCCGGCCGCGGGCGCCTTGTGGTGCCATCCGCCCCGGAGTACAACGGAGGGATGAGCGACGCAGTCCGGACCTGGATGGAAAAGTACATCGCGGCATGGACCACCAACGAGCCCGCGGACATCAAGGCACTGTTCACTGAGCAGGCCGTCTACGCCACCCGGCCGCACGATCCGGATGCCTGGCGGGGGCGCGAGCAAATCGTCGAGCGCTGGCTGGTTGAGCGGGACGAGCCGGACGAATGGTCGTTCGACTGGAACCTGCTGGGGACCGACGGCGGGCTGGCGTTCGTTCAGGGCTTCACGCACTATTTTGGCGACCGGCCCAGCTATGACAACTTGTGGGTGATCCGGTTGGAGCCGGACGGCCGCGCGTCGGAGTTCACCGAGTGGTTCATGGAGCGCAAGGTCTAGGCGTGCCGGGCAAGGCCGGCCACCACGGGGACCACCTGCTCGGCCAGGAGTACTGAACCCAGCCCGATCATGATGATGCCGCTGGTCAGCGTGACTGCGCGCGCGGCGCCGGGGCGGGACTGCAGGAGCTTCCGGGCCATGAGTGCCACGCAGGTGTAGACGGTTCCGGCAAGCAGGACGAAGGTCAGTCCCAGCAGTCCGGACTGGACGGGCAGCGGGAAGGCGGCGTCCGGGCTGACGAACTGGGGGACCAGCGCGACGTAGAAGAGCAGTCCCTTGGGGTTGATGCCGCTGGTGCCCATGCCCTGCAGGAAGGTCCGGAGCTGGTTGACGGGCTTCCCGACGGCGTCTGCCGCACTGAAGGAGGCCCCGCGCCACGAGCGGAGGGTACTGATGCCCAGCCAGAGGAGATACCCGGCCCCTGCCACGGTGAGCCAGCCGAGGAGGCCTGGCATCCCCGACAGGAGCGCCGCCAGGCCCACCACCATCAGCAGGGTGTGCAGGACGTACCCGCCACACAGTCCGGCCACTGCCGGGACGAAGCTGCGCTGCCGCAGTCCGGCGGTGATCGAGTACGCCCAGTCCACGCCGGGCGTGCAGGCGAGGGCCGCGGCAACCAGCACGAAGGCGAAAAACAGCTGGGGGTTCATGGGTGGGCTCCTGTCCGATGGCTACAGCACAAACCCTATGAACTTTCCGGCCATAAGTGCTTACCTTTTTCGCTGTCATCGGATCTAAATTGGTAAGCTTCTTGCGTGATTGACCATATTGACAGGAATATTTTGCGCTATCTCAAAGAGGATGGCCGAATGACTGCCACGGCGCTCGCCGCCAAGGTGGGTTTGACGGTGGCGCCATGCCACCGGAGGCTCCGTGACCTGGAAGCGTCCGGGGTGATCCGCGGCTACAAGGCGGACATCGATCCCGCCGCCGTCGGGCTCGGTTTCGAAGCGATTGTTTTCGTCACCCTGCGCCAGGTGGACCGCTCCACCATGGAGATCTTCGAGAACCGCGTGGCTGACTCACCCAACATCGTGGAGGCGCAGCGGCTCTTCGGCTCACCGGACTACCTGCTGAAGGTCATCGCCGAGGACCTGCCGGCCTATCAGCGTTTCTATGACGCCGAGCTCACGTCGCTGCCCGGCGTGGAACGGCTGACATCCACGCTGGTAATGAAGAACCTCAAGTCCAACGCGGGGCCGCCTGTCTAGATTCAGCCCCCGGGACCTCTACTCCTTCAGCAGCCCCGTGGTCCTGTAGGGGATGACCTCGCGCAGGAACATGCTGGTGGACGTCCGGACGATCCCCGGGCAGAGTCTGATTTCCTCCGAGACGCGGTACAGATCGTCAGGGCTCGTGGCCACTACCCGGATCACCAGGTCGGTGTCGCCGGCGGGGGCGTGGCATTCCAGGACTTCGGGGATTTCACGGAGCGCGGCGATGGCTTCGTTGAGGTGGCTTTGGTCCAGTTCGGCACTTACTGCGGCCGCCACGCCGCGGCCAAGAGCGGACGGAAGCACGCGGCTGCTGTTGGGCCGGAGCGCACCCGACGCCGTCATCCGCTCCAGGCGTGACTGAACGGTTCCACGCGCCAGGCCCAGCCGTTGGGCCAGAACCATGATCGGAAGGCGGGGATCCTCGTCGAGGGCGTTAAGGATCCGTTTGTCGGTGGCATCCAATTCCTGCAATGTGATCATTCTCCGTCGGTCCATGCCATCTGCATTGATCAGTCTGACCAATGATTCCTATGCCGGTTGTGCCAACTGTAGGCTGTCTGGTCAAATGGTGGCAACAAGCAGGCAAAGGCTACCGCCGAATCCTGCTGGCTGACAGGCTCCCCGGCACACCACCCGGAAACTGGACACCGCTTCCCGCAAGGAGGCTGCCGCTGATGACACTTGTTCACACCACGGTCATTCTGCAATCACGACAAGAGCCCCTGAACTCCCGGGCGCCGAACCTTCGGCGTCAGCGGTAGCTGAGGGGCTTTTGTGTTGCCCCAATGCGTAGGGTTGATTCATGACTCCAGCCGGGCGCTTTGCCCCCAGCCCCTCAGGGGAACTCCACGTCGGCAACCTCCGCACCGCCATCCTTGCCTGGCTGTTTGCGCGTTCCACAGGCCGGGACTTCCTGCTCCGCGTTGAGGACCTTGACCGGGCTCGTGCGGGCGCGGAGGCAGGGCAGCTCCGCGATCTGGCGGCCATCGGCGTGACCTGGGATGGCGCCGTCGTCCGCCAGACAGACCGCGGTGCGGTGTACGACGAGGCAATCCGCCGTCTCATTGACGCGGGACTGACGTATGAGTGCTTCTGCACCCGGAGCGAGATCCAGGAGGCCCCATCGGCGCCGCACGCACCGCAGGGCGCCTACCCCGGAACGTGCCGCAATCTGAATCCCGCCGAGCTGGAATTCAAACGCTCCATCCGGCCAGCGGCGATAAGGCTCCGCGCGGACGTCGCGGAGTTCACGGTGCACGATGTATTGCACGGCGGGTTCACCGGGGTGGTGGACGATTTTGTCCTCCGCCGAAACGACGGTGTGACCGCGTACAACCTTGCGGTAGTGGTGGACGACGCTGCGCAGGGCGTCGATCAAGTGGTCCGCGGGGATGACCTGTTGCCCTCCACCCCTCGTCAGGCGTACCTTGCGTCTTTGCTGCATATTCCAGTTCCGGAATATGCCCATGTGCCGCTGGTTGTCAATCACGACGGCGCGCGGCTGGCCAAGCGCGACGGCGCCGTCACGCTGGCCGACCTCGCGCTGGCCGGCGTTACTGTGACGGAGGTCCGGAATCACCTCCTGCAGTCCTTGGGGCTGCCGGCCGGCAGCCTGGAGAAGGCCCTTGCCGCATTCGTGCCGGGCAAGCTCCCGCGCGAACCGTGGCTGTGGAGTGGCTTGGGTGCGGACCGCCCGCGCTAGTTTAGGACGTGCCCGGCTAGGACGTGCCCGGCGCGTAGGCTGGAACCATGTCGGAACCTGAATTCACTGAAGCGCACGTCCCCCAGCCGGGATTCACCGTCGAGACCGCCCGGGTTTTGGCAGAGGTGGCGCACAACCGGCAGAAGGACAAGCTCAAGCGGCCCTACCGGGACCACGTGATCGCCGTCGGGGATGCCCTGGCGGATTTCGACGACGATATCCGGATTGCCGGCTATCTCCATGACATCGCTGAGGACACCCCCATCACCCGGCAGGCACTGCTGGAGATGGGCGTTCCAGAACGGGCCGTGGATATCATCGAGCGGGTCACCAACCGGCTGCACGACAACCCTGATGACTATCAGGCCGGCATCCGCTACATTGCGGAGGACCACGACGCCGCCCTCGTGAAGATCGCGGACAACGCCCACAATTCGCTCCCTGAGCGCGTGAAGGCACTCGCCGAGAAGTGGCCGGACAAGCCGCCGGTCACGAAATACCGTGACGCCCGGCCGGTGCTGTACGCAGCCGTGGAGACGGAGGAAATCCGCAAGATCCTTGCCCGCGTCAACCCGTGGCTGCTGGAGGAACTTGATGACCGGCTGGATGAGGACGACGATACCGACTACGAGAACCTCTCCTACGAGTCCTAGCGGACGTCCTTCCAGAGGTCCCGTTCCCAGGCGCGGGGTCATGGATGAGGTGCGGTTCGGCCTCAAAGAGCATGGTGCTGGCATCGCGGATTCCGCTCCAGGGCTGCAGCTGCTGCGGACGGACCGGTTGGCACCAGAGGTTGGCGCCGCGTACGGAATGCCAAGGAAACGGTGAGTGCCGCCGTCGGCGGTCCCCCGCAACTGCCCCTGCTTCGTTCTGACTATCGTGCTCATGCCTGCCGCCTCCACGGCCCGACGTTTCGGGTCATACCGTCACGTTGGCAGCTGTTGCGGGGCCGGTGCAGGGCCGAAAGTCACAGCCTACGAAGCAGCCTCCGCTTCCAGCTTCTGAAGGGCCTGATGGAGCCGTTCCGAGCCCCGGCGTTCGTCAATGACGATTGAGGCGGCAAGCGCCAGGACAATCACCAATAAGCACACCGGGACGGATGCCCCGGCGGCAGCCAGGCCGATGGATCCGGCCAGCACCACCAGCACTAAGGCGGCGACGGTGATGATGGTTCGGTCGGCGCCGACCATCGCGCTGTAAAGCCACGTCAGCGAGAGTTTGAACAGGGCGACGGGTACGGCGATGCTGGCCACAGCTATTGCCGCACTGATGTGCGCCTCATGGTCGATGAAGTAGGCGGCCACGTGCAGGCCTGCGCCGGTGGCCGCTATTGCCGCGAAGATGGGGATATGGCCGTAGCCGAACAGGTATGACCGGTGCCGTCTCAAGTGCAGGGCACGGCCGGCGGGAAGCATGAAGTAGATCCACCACATGCCAAATGCCAGGGCGGTTCCACCGAAGCCAACAAGGGCGGCGTCAACGCTCCAGCCGTGATTGGCCACTATCGCCCGCAGGGTTTCAATCGCCCCGATAAGGCATTCACCCAAGGCGATGATGGCGAGGAGCCCGTAGCGTTCGGCAATGTGATGCGCGTGCCATGGCGTCGTAGCCTTACGTTCCGCGGCGTATGGTGTGGCCATCTCCAGCACGATCAGCGGCACCGTCATGGCGAACGTGGTGGCGATGTCCGCTTCGATGATGAGCACAGCGATCCAGCCAAGCTGGACTACGGCCAGGTACTTCGCGTAGCGCAGGCAGGTCTCGCGGCGGGCAGGGTCCTGTCTCGAAGCCCGCACCCACTGCGTCACCAGGGCAAGGCGCATCAGCACGTAGCCGGCAACAATGACCCTGTTGTCGACGTGGTCTCCTTCCACGAGGGAGTGGAACATGGGTTCGATGCCCATCGTCAGGATCAGAACGCCAACTATCTGCACCATGGTGACTACACGGAAGACGCAGTCGTCGGTGTCGTAGGCGCTCGCGAACCAGGTGAAGTTGATCCAGGCCCAGATCACCGCGAACATCGCAAAAGAGAATCCCAGCAGGCCAACGCCGACGTGGGCTTCCGCGATTTCGTGGGCAAACTGGCTGCCTGCGACTCCGAAGGCAATGACGAAGGTCAGGTCAAAGAAGAGTTCCAGTGGTGTGGCGGTACGGTGTTTTTCGTGCGGGTCCCGGCCACCCATGCTGGCCAAGGCGTGCCGGAGGGGATTGGAGGGCATGCGTCAAAGATTACAGCCGCAGAAACGGGCCCGCCCTATATTTCGAGGCTGCGCGACACGGCTCATCCGGTGCTGCCGCAGAGGCATTGATGCGGCGCGGTGCCCCTCGGCTGTTCAGTCAGCCACAGAAAATCAGGGACGGAAGGACAAAGAAACGGTTCCGGTTCCTGGAGCCGGCGCCCTAACCAAGCCCACTCCGTCACCGGATCTGCCTGTAGTTGGCTGTGGGGCAGGGAGGAGCCAAATTCCCCGTTGTGGAGTCCGTCCGCCATTTGGTCCGGCCAGTGGGGTGGTTCCGGGTCGGGTTGTTCGCTTTGGTAGTGGCGGCCGGTGGGTGAGATCCAGCCGGGCGGTTCGTCCTTGGTGGCTTCGGTGGTTGCCAGGGTGTGGTGTGTTTGAGCTTGTGGTGTTTTGGGGCAGAGTTGGGTCAGGTTTGAAATCCCGGTGGTCCCGCCGTTGGCCCAGGCCTTGAGGTGGTCGGCTTCGTTGTCCAGGGATGGGTTGGAGCAGCCGGGGAACTGGCATTTGCCGTCCCGGAGCCGGAGCCATTGGCGCAGTGCTTTGGGGATCCGGTAGCTTTCCCGCCCGATCTCCAATGGTGCCCCGTCCCGGGGATCGGTCAGGACCCGGCGGAACGACTCGGCACCATTAGCGACGAGGGCGCGGGCCATGGAGGGCGGGATCGGTCCGTATCCGTCGAGGATGGCCGGTTCATCGGTCAGACCCATCAGCGCGAACACCGGAACCGTCACGAGGACCTGGGCTGCCGGTGAGGGAATGTCATCGGCGTTGTCCCCGCCGAGGAGCCAGGCCGCGACGTTATCCGCCCGGAGTTGGGTGAGTGTCCTTGCCTCGGTTGGGCTTTGGAGGGCGCGGGCGGCTGTGGTGGCCCGGTTCCAGATCCCGGCTGCCTGGTCGGCGGGCAGGTAGGCCGAGAGCCAGGCCATCCCGTCCCGGTCCGGGGCATACTCAACCCGCCGGTCCAAGGCGCTCCGGGTGTGGCGTTGTTCGATGCTGACCGGGTGGTGGCGTTCCCGCCAGGTCCTGGCTTTGGCCCGGAACCGGCCCGGGACCATCCCGCCGGCCGCGCCGCGGGCCGGGTTCGGTGCCTCCGGGTCCAGGAAGTGCGCCTCCAGGGCATGGGCGGCGGCGGGCTCGAGGTTGGTGGTTTCGTCGACCATGATCCGGGCGTGCTGCCACGACAACGTCCCGGCCTGAAGGGCCGCCAGCGTCAGCGGCAGGGCCGTGGTGAGGCGGTGGGCCTCACCGAGCAGCCCGGCGGCCGTACGTTCACTGACGGTCAGGGCGCAGGCGACCTCGGCCACCGTGCCCATTTCCTGGGCGGTCTGCTCCTGCGGGGACAAGATGGGCCCCGCGATCACTTGGGCGGCTTCGTCGTACCCGCCGGCGGCATGGACCTTCACAGCGGCGACCATCGCCTCCAACCCGGCCGCGCCGGACAGGACCGTCAGACACGCCTCAGCCTGCCAACGCAGCGGGTCCGAGTCAGCCGCCGAAGGGCCAGCTACAGGAGGTGTGTCGGCCGGATCCGTCCCCCGGAGCACACCGGCCAGCCGCAAAGCAGAAGCCGCGATGGCCTCCAACACCTCTGCACCTGCCCTGTTATCCATACCTCCAGCATGACAAGGGGGTACGACATTCAAGCGGCGCCAGGGGTCCACCCCCCCAAAGGAGTTTGAAAAGTTCTTCGTGCCTTCGGGCCAGACCCGGGCTAGACCCGGCCGAGTGCGTCGATGTCCTCGAGGAAGTCCTGGTGCACTTCCTCGCTGACGGTGGTCCGGGTCTCCCCGATAGCGTCCAGGTAATCCTGCGTGGAGGGCCCCTTCCGGACCGCCTCACGGACTGAAACGCTGCCGCCGGAAGCAGCGCCGCCGTCGTCGTACACTGCCTTTTCGAGCGCACGCTGGGAGGCGCTGCGGGCGGCGTATTCGATGTCTGCGGGGGAGAAGCCCTCGGTCCGCTCCACGAGGAGTTCCACATCGACGTCGTCCACCACGGCGGCGGGGATGAAGCGCTGCCACATGGCTTCGCGGGCCTGGCGGTCGGGGAGGCCGATGGGGATGACGTAGTCGAACCGGCCGTGCCTGAGGAAGGCACTGTCCAGGGCCTTGATGAAGTTCGTGGCGCAGACCAACAGGCGGCCCGGCTGCTCACGGAACGCCGGGATGATTTTCAGCAGCTCGTTGGTGACCCCCTGCAGCGGCGACGGCGGCTCGCCGGACCGCTGGGAGGCGATCTCCTCCACCTCGTCGATAAACACCACGCAGTGCTCCAGCTCGGCGATCTCCAGGAATGTTTCGCGCAGGGCACCGGCGAGCCCCTGGGGATCGGAGGCCAGGCGCGACGGGAAAACCTCCACGAACGGCCACTCCAGCCGGGATGCGATCGCCTTCGCGAACGTGGTTTTGCCGGTTCCCGGAGGACCGAACAGCACCACGGCGCGGGGCGGCACCACGCCGTATTCGTCGGCGAGATCGGCCTCCGCCAGGGGGAGGACCAGGCGCCGCTCGAGGAGCTCCTTTTCCTTGCGCATGCCGGCAACGTTTTCCCAGAGGTCCCGGGCCAGGATCCGGCCGCCGAGCTGGCCCAGCGCGCCGAGTTCCTGGCGCTGCACCGGAATGGTCCGCTCGAAGTAGCGGAGGTTTTTCTTGAGCGCGAAGCCGCGGCTGAGGAACGCCTCCACCCGGGTTTCGGCCTCGGGCATCAGGGCGGAAAGCTTGTTGAGGCCGTGCGGCGCCATCCGGTTTTCGACGGCGGCGAGCAGCGAGGTGCCGATGCCCCGGCCGCGGTACTCCGGCAGCGTGGCGAGGAAAACGATCCAGCCCTGGTCATGCGCTGCACGTCCGACGGCGGCGCCCACCACCATGTCTCCCTGCACCGCCACCACGGCGTGGTCCTTCTCGCACGACGCGAGGACTTCGGAGAGGGCATAGACGGGCTCCACGTCGGAGGCCTTGAGGGTCTCCCACAGGTGCAGGATCCCGTCGAGGTCTGCTGAGTGGAAATCCCTGATCCGCCAGTTGGTCATGCCGTGTCTCCCGGGTGGTTCGTCGTTGAACTGCAGGTTGCGATGCGCGCAGGGCAGCTAGCCAAGGCGCTCTGCTGAGCATAAGCGATCTGCCCGCCACGATGGGTTGCGGGAGGGTTGCGTTACACGGGAGGCGCTGAGGTCAGACCGCCGGCTTGATGTTTTGGTTGATATGGAAGAGGTTATCGGGATCGTATTTCGCCTTGATGCTGGCCAGGCGCTCGTAGTTACCGGCGTAGTTGTCCTTGATCCGGGACTGGTCATCGGCGTCCATGAAGTTGATGTACGCTCCGCCTGCACTGTGTTCGTGCAGCGCCGTGCTGTAGTCGCGCACCCAGCGCACGTTCGCCTCGTTGTGCGCAGGATCCTCCCACATGCCGGCGATCACGGCGGCGATGTCGGCATCCCGGTACGGGAAGGCCGTGGCATCCTTTGGCACCCGCTGGACTGCACCGTTGATGGCATAGAAGTGGTTGGCCGTCTGCGGGCTGGGCACGCCTTCGCCGAAGTGCTTGGCCACCTTGATGACTTCGTCGCTCATGGTGGGCAGGAATTCAGCCTTCCAGTGCGCCTGGAGCCCCTTTGGAAGGGACTCGTCGAACAGCGTGTTGAGGACCGGGTAGGGGAGCAGCCCCACAAACGAGCCGGCCACGGGCGCGACGTCCAGGAATGGCTGCCACTGCCGCGGTCCCTCGTCCTGCGGGCCGGTCCAGCCGCCCACAATGACCACTACGGGACGTCCGTGGTACTCGGCCGGCAGGAAGGGGACTTCGGGGCCCTGATGGACGCCGAGGAAGATGCCGAGCTCCTCCGGTGCCGAAGCGAGTGTCTCCCGGTACAGCTGCCCCACGGCCTCGACGTGTTCGAGCAGATAGATGACGACGCCGCCGTACACAATATCCACCGGGTGCAGGTTGAATTCGAGGGACGTGACAACACCAAAGTTTCCGGTTCCGCCGCGGAGTCCCCAAAAAAGGTCCTCGTTTTCGGTGGCGCTGGCTACCAGGAATTTTCCGTCTGCTGTGACCACGTCGGCGGATTTGAGGTTGTCACAGGTCAGCCCGTATTTCCTCGAAAGGTAGCCGATCCCGCCGCCCAGGGTCAGGCCCGCCACTCCGGTGGAGCCGATGATGCCGCCCGTGGTGGCAAGGCCGAACGCGTGGGTGGCGTGATTGAAATCGGCCCAGGTAGTGCCTGCTTCGGCCCGGGCAGTGGCGGCGGCCGGGTCCACGCGCACTCCCCGGCGGTTGACGAAATCAATAACCAGGCCGTCATCCCACGTGCCGAAGCCGGGGGCGCTATGGCCGCCACCGCGGACTGCGATGTCCATTCCCGCATCGCGGGCGAAGTTCACTGCCGAGATCACATCCGCTACCTGGGAAACCGGGAGTATGGCGGCCGGGCGCTTGTTGATCATCCCGTTGTAGACGGCGCGGGCTGCGTCATAGTCCGTATGCTCCGGCGTGATGAGGGGTCCGCGTAACTTTTCCTGTAAAGCCTGCAGGGTGCTGCTGTTCATGGTGAACTCCAAAGCTTTGTGAACGCTGAGGTGTTCAGGCACCACGCCCCGCCAGCTGGCCGTACCTGATGTGGAGTTGTGAGACCGGTGCACCGCAACAGATGGGTGCGGCCTGGCCGCATGCTCTGCCGTGGCGTGCTTTGTCAATGCGCGGCTGCGGGATCCAGCCAGGACCGGACGGGCGTTACTGGCGCCTTACTTCCTGAAGGTGTCTGCGGCCGGGTTGGCGACCACCGGGGCGGTGCCCGTGAAGCCGTCGCGGGCCTCGGCGATTTCGCGGATGCGGTGGCGGCAGGCGTACCAGCCGAACACCATCAATACCGAGGCGATGGCCGTGACCAGCATGGTGAGCGGGGACTCGAGGAAGACCATCACCAGCACGCCCACCAGGAACAGCAGGGAGAGGTAGCCGGTGTACGGGGCGCCGAACATGCGGAAGGAAGGGCGTTCGAGCCAGCCCTTGTCAGCCCAGCGTTTGAGCTGGATCTGGCAGAGCACAATGGTTGCCCAGGTCATGATGATGCCCACGGACGCCACGTTGAGCACGATCTCGAAGGCCTGTGCGGGCACCAGGTAGTTCAGCGGAACGCCCAGCAGGGAGACTCCGGCGGTGATGGCAATGCCGCCGTAGGGGACGCCGGCTTTGTTCATCCGCCCCGCGAACTTCGGCGCGGAGCCGTTCACGGACATGGAGCGAAGTATGCGCCCGGTGGAATATAGGCCTGCGTTGAGGGAGGAGAGCGCGGCGGTGAGGACCACAAGGTTCATGATGACGTCCACGCCCTGGATGCCGATGGAGCCGAAGAAGGTCACGAAGGGGCTAACGCCCTTCTCATAGGACGTGTACGGCAGCAGCAGGGCGAGCAGGATGACGGACCCGACGTAGAAGACGGCGATGCGGAAGACCACGGAGTTGATGGCCTTGGGCATGATCTTTTCGGGGTTCTCGGTCTCGCCGGCGGCGGTGCCCACGAGTTCGATGGAGGCGTAGGCGAACAGGACGCCCTGCATCAGGATGATCATGGGCAGGAGGCCGTTGGGGAACACGCCGCCGTTGTCGGACAGGAGGCTGAGGCCCACCTGCTGGCCGTCCACGGGGGTGCCGAAGATGACGAAGTAGGTTCCTACGACGAGGAAGACCACCAGCGCGGCGACCTTGATCAGGGCGAACCAGAATTCCATTTCGCCGAAGACCTTGACGGAAACGAGGTTCAGGGCGAGCACCACCAGCAGGGCGATCAGTGCCCATGCCCACTGCGGAACCGCTGCCATCCAGGGGATGTAGTTGCCGAAGAAGTTCATGTACAGGGCGGCCGCGGTGATGTCCACGATGGTTGTGGTGGCCCAGTTGATCCAGTAGAACCACCCGGAAACGAACGCAGCCTTCTCGCCGAAGAATTCACGGGCGTAGGAGACGAACGAGCCCGACGACGGCCGGTGGAGCACCAGTTCGCCCAGCGCCCGGAGGATGAGGAAGGCGAAGAAGCCGCAGACCGCGTAGGCGATGACGAGGGACGGCCCGGCGGCGTTGAGCCGGCCGCCAGCTCCAAGGAACAGGCCGGTGCCGATGGCCCCGCCGATGGCGATCATCTGGATCTGCCGGGGCTTGAGGTTCTTGTGATAGCCCTTGTCCTCCGCGTGCAGAGCGGATTCGGTGGCGTGGGCGTGGCCGCCGTCGATGATGTGGTCGGGGAGGGGGGTGGGGGGATTAGTCATGCGTGTGCCTTACTTGCTGAGGTTGGCGAGGCGTTCGGGGCTGAGCAGGTCCTGGAGCTGGGTGTCCGTGAGCAGGCCGTGTTCGAGGACGAGTTCCGCTACGCCCTTGCCGGTGGCGAGGGCTTCCTGGGCGATGGCGGTGGCGGTGGCGGTGGCGTAGCCGAGATGGGGATTCAGGGCGGTGACCAGGCCGATCGACTGCTCGACGGTGAGGCGGAGGTGGTCGGTGTTGGCGGTGATTCCCCGGACGCAGCGGGCCGTGAGGGTGCGGCAGGCGGCTTCCAGGTGGGAGATGCTCTTGTGGAGGCTGTGGACAATAATCGGTTCGAAGGCGTTGAGCTGGAGCTGGCCGGCCTCGGCGGCCATGGTGATGGTGACGTCGTTGCCGATGACCTCGTAGGCCACCTGGCTGACCACTTCCGGGATCACCGGGTTGATCTTGCCGGGCATGATGGAGGAGCCGGACTGGACGGCGGGGAGGTTTATTTCGCCGAAGCCCGCGCGCGGGCCCGAAGAGAGAAGGCGGAGGTCGTTGCAGATCTTGGAGAGCTTCACGGCCACGCGCTTGAGAACGCCGGACAGGTGCACAAAGGCGCCGACGTCCTGGGTGGCCTCGATGAGGTCGACGGCGGTGACCAGCGGCAGTCCGGTGACTTCGGCGAGGTGCCGGCAGGCGGTCTCGGCGTAGCCGGCCGGGGCGTTCAGGCCGGTACCGATTGCTGTGGCGCCGAGGTTGATTTCGTGGATGAGCAGTTCGGCCTCGGCCATGCGCAGGCGGTCCTCGCCAATGGTGATGGCATACGTGCCGAATTCCTGGCCCAGGGTCATGGGGACGGCATCCTGAAGCTGTGTCCGGCCCATCTTCACCACTGTGCGGAATTCCAGCGCCTTCTCACCGAACGCCTCCTCGAGTTCGGCCAGTGCGTCCAGCAGTTTCCGGGCGGCGAAGATGGTGCCCAGCTTCACGGCCGTGGGGTAGACGTCGTTGGTGGACTGGCTAAGGTTCACGTGGTCGTTCGGGTGCAGGCGGGCGTAGTCGCCCTTGGGGTGGCCGAGGATTTCCAGCGCCCTGTTGGCAATGACCTCGTTGGCGTTCATGTTCGACGACGTCCCGGCCCCGCCCTGGATCACGTCCACCACAAACTGGTCGCTGAGTTTCCCGGCCATAACGTCCTGGCATGCCTGTTCGATGGCTTCGGTGCGTTCGGCGTCCAGCAGGCCCAGCTCGTGGTTGGTACGTGCAGCCGCGAGTTTCACGGCCGCAAGGCCGCGGACCAGGTGCATGTTGGAGGACAGCGGCTGCCCGGTGATGGGAAAGTTCTCCACGGCGCGCAGCGTGTGGACGCCCCAGTATGCGTTGAAAGGGATATCCCGGTCGCCCAGGAGATCGTGCTCGGAGCGGATTTCCGGTACAACGTCAGTGGACTCAAGAGTGGTCAGGGTTGGCATGAGGGTCCTCAGCGGGTTTCGTTGTCGGGGTTGGACAGTGTTGGTGCAGCCAGGAAATTCAGGGATTGCAGCAGGCCGACGTGGTGGCCGCCGCCGAAAACGGGGGCCGTGCTGATACCGGCCAGCGGCGCAGTATTCACGCCGAGGCACTCAAGCATGTGGACGGCGGCGGGCATCCGGGCGCGATCGCCGCCGTCTGAAATCTTGATCGCGACGGCGCGGCCATCGGGCAGGCCCACGAGCTGGACACCCTCAAAACCGTCCTTTGCCACGGCGCCGGGGAGCAGCCGCATCAGTTCGGTGACGTCGCGGCGCTCGCCGGCCACCATGTCCGGGTGCTGCCGCATGGCAAGTCCGACGGCGGCTTCCGCCAGCAGCGGGGCCGCCCCGCCGTCGTCGGGGGTTCTTGCAGGAGTATTGGCGGCGGCGGCAGCTGCAGCGATGGTGCCGAAGGCGCGGGCCATGCCGCGCAGGGTGAGGGCGAACAGCGGAGTGCCGCAGCCGTCGGTGCTGAGGGCCAGTGGCTGCTCGCCGGTCAGGTCGGCGACGGTGGCCGCGACAGCCTGCTGCAGCGGGTGCGACGGGTCCAGGTAGCCCTTGACCGGCCAGCCGTTGATGACGCAGGTGGCGGCCATGGCGGCATGTTTGCCGGAGCAGTTTTGGGTGACCTGTGTGGCGTGGAGTCCGGAACGCAGCCAGTTTTCGCGCTCGCTGGTGCCATAGGGGAGGTCGGTGCTGTTCTCCAGGTCGTTGGCGGTGAGGCCGTGCATGGCGAGGATGCGCTGGGTACCGCCGCGGTGCCTGGCTCCGCCGGAGTGGCTCGCTGCAGCCAGGGCGAGCAGGTCGGCAGGCAGTTTCAGGCCGGCGCGGACCATGGCCACGGACTGCAGCGGCTTGAGTGAAGAACGGGGGTAGAACGGAGCCAGGGGATCGCCAGCCGACGCCAGGATAGAGCCGTCCGGGGCCGTGGCGATGGCCGATCCGTAGTGGATGCTTTCCACTAGTCCGTCGCGCGTGGCAACCACGAGGGGTGCGTGCTGCGGAAGGTTTCCGCTGTTGATTCCGGACCGGAATCCGTGTGGAGCTGTGCCGGGGACGGCGGTTTGGGCAGCAGAAAGGGCAGCGGCAGGCATGAGGTCCTAGGAGTCTTGTTCAGGGATTACTTGCTGAGGATGGAATCGAGGGCAAGGCCCACGGCGCGGAGATGTTCTGCCATCGCTTTGCTGGCTTCGTCTGCTGAGCCTGCTTCGATGGCTTCAAGGATCCGCTGGTGTTCGGTGTCCGAGGCGTGCTGGCGGTCAGCCACCATGTTCAGCGTCTCGGACTGGAAGGCCAGGGCTCCCCGGATATCCGCAACCACGCTGGCGAAAACCTTGTTGCCGCTGGCCCGGGCGATGGCGGCGTGGAAGCTGGAGTCCAGGGCAACCCACGATTCCGGGTCGGTTTCGGCGGTCATCGCGGCGACGATGCTCCGCAGCGTCTCCAGTTCCTCGCCTGTCCGCCGCTGGGCGGCCAGTCCGGCGGCGGGGACTTCGATGTGGGGCCGGGCTTCGGTGAGGTCCCGTGCGGAGTACTGTCCCAGCGTGAGGTCGTTTGCGACCTTGTCGGCCACCACAAAGGTGCCCTTCCCGGTCTTGGTGACGGTCAGGCCTAAGGCCGTGCAGGAACGCAGGGCTTCCCGGATCACTGAGCGGCTGACGCCGTACTGCTGCGAGAGGGACGCCTCGGAGCTGAGCTTCCCACCCACCGCCACTTTGCCGGATTCGATGTCAGCCCGGACGGCATTGAACACCGCTTCGGCAGCGCTGAGCCTTGCGAGAGGCAAGGTTCCGGCACTCTGCTCGTGGTGGGTGGTGGCAGGCTGTCCTGCTGTCCGGCTGTCTGACAGGTTCACGCCTTAAATATGGCACGGGTCACAGGGCGTGTCAATGTCGGCGCCATGCCGCGGGCGATATCTGCCCGGTGTGTCACCTGCCGTAAGCAGCATTTTTGCAGTGGCGGGAGGTTAGCCTCCTGCCATGGATGAATACTCTGAGGAACTTCGCAACCTGGCCTTTATGGCTCTGGACCATGCCATCGACTCTGTTGTCTCTTCCGGCACCGACCTGGTGCCCTTCGTTATTCGGGAAACCGGAGATCAACGGAATCTGCAGCGCTATCTCGCCGGAAATCAGCTCGAGGAAGGCGTGGCCGCAGCCAGGCGGTCGGTCAGTGAGGATCCACGTCCTGACCGTGCAGCCCTTGCCTGGGATGGATTTATGACCACCTCGGAAGGCCGGCAGGAGGCCGTCTTTGTTGAGTCCTACGAACACGGCACGCCCGCCGGGTTCATCCTGGCCCAGCGCTACCAACGGGCCGGTTTCCTTAAACGGAAGCGGGAACCGGTGGGGAATCCCGCTCTGGTGGAGAAGAATACGGTGCCGCTCTTTTAGCCTTCAGCGTTGGGATTCCGGGGCCCGCAGCGGATCAGGACTGCGAGGCCTTGCGGCGTTGCGCTTTCAGGAGCCGCAGTCCGCTGGACAGGACGCCCACGTGGCTGAAGGCCTGCGGGAAGTTGCCGAGGAACTCCCCGGTGTCCGGATGGATCTGTTCGGGGAGCAGGCCGAGGGGATTCGCCCGGCTGCACAGGGATTCGTACAGTTCATGCGCCTCATCCAACCGTCCTTGCCCCGCCAGGTTGTCCACCAGCCAGAAGCTGCACAGCAGGAAGGCGCCTTCGCCGCCGGGCAGTCCGTCCGGCGACTCCTCGGGCAGGTAACGGAAGAGAAGTCCGTTGCCTGCATCCAGACTGGAAGCGATGGCCCTGGTGGTGGAGACCATTCTTGGGTCGTCGAACCTGATGACATTCCGGATGGGCAGTGACAGCAGGGCAGCGTCCACGCCGCCCGTCCCACCGAGCTGTTCAGTAAAAGTGCGGCGCTCCGGATTCCAGGAGAGTCCCAGTGCCGCGTCGTGGATCTCCCGGGCCGCCGCGGCCCAGCGCCGGGTGGGATAGGGCAGCTTGTGCTTCCGGGCGATCTGGATGGCCCGGTCCAGGGCCACGTGGCACATGGCCGCCGAGTAGGTGAAGGGACGCCCGGCGGTGCGGACCTCCCAGGGGCCGCTGTCCGGCGTCTTCCAGCTGGTGATGGCTGCTTCCACGATGGGGACCAGTGCCGCCCACAGGTGCTTGTCCACCGGCTGGCCGCTGTTGGACCACTGGTAGGCGATGTCCACGATTTCACCGTAGACATCGTGCTGCACCTGGTGGATGGCGCCGTTCCCCCACCGAACCGGGGCGGAGCCCCGGTAGCCCCGCAGAATTGGATCCACAACTTCCTCGGGCGGCTGCGAACCGTCCAGCGCGTACATCACGTGTGGAACGCCGTCGCGCTCCACATTGGTGAGCACCCAGGCGAGGAACACGTCGGCATCACTGCGGTCACCGATCCGCCGGAAGACGTAGTTGGAGAAGGACGCGTCCCGCACCCAGGTGTAGCGGTAGTCCCAGTTGCGCGGGGCGCCCGGCCATTCGGGCAGGGACGAGGTGGCCGCTGCCATGATGGCACCGGTTTCCGCATGATCGAGGAGCTTCAGGGTCAGGGCCGAGCGCTTCATCAGCTCGGCCTGCGAGCCCTCGCAATTCAGGCCGGAGGACCACTCCCGCCATGCCCGTACGGTCTGGTCGATGAGCTTTTTCGCTTCCGGCCGTTGCCGCAGCCGGAAGCGCCCTGACCAATGCAGTGAGACCGTCAGTGTCTCGCCTGCGCGGAGCGTCAGCTCGGCGCTAAGTCCCCGTCCGTCCGGCCGAAGCTCTACGGAGGACCATAGGTAGACCTCGGCCGTACCGTTCACCGGCCAGTCGAACCTCCACCCGCCCGCAAGCTGGTCAAAAGTGGTGCCGATCTTGGGGACCAGGCGAACGCGAACCCGGATGTCACCGCCCACCGCCTCCGCATAACGCAGAAGCTCATGCCTGCCCGCCGGAACCGGTTCTGCGAGATTGGCACCGGAGCGGAGCGTCATGCAGTCCGTCACCTTGAGCATGCCGTGGTCCGATAGCAGAGACGTGACAACGACGCCGGAGTCCTCCGTGTACCGCTGGGTGGAGGAAAGGAGCGGCAGGGGAGCGATCTCCAGGAGGCCGCCGGCGTCCGTGTCCAGGATTCCGGCAAGGAACGGCGGGCTGTCGAACTCGGGGAGGCAAAGCCAGGAAATACCGCCGTCGCGCCCCACCAAGGCACACGTGGATCCGTCGCCGATGAGGCCATGATCTTCGATGGGCAAGTACCCGTCGAGGCGCTCCACCGGGCGCAGCGATGCCGGAGCATGCATGCTCGCTGGCTCCTTCAGATTCTGCTTACCTGTGACTTAATTGTCTCGCCATATCGGGTGCGGCGCCACCGGCCGGGGACGGTCTGGGACGGTTGTTCACCCGTAGGTTTCGACTGTGGAGGCGATGGTTTCGCGAACCTCAGGGCGGTCTTGGAACGCTGGCAGGCTTCCCACTGCGCCATCTCCGATAAACGTCAGGATCTCATCAGCCGTAAAGAGACCGACGCCGCGTGGCGACCATCTCTCGGGTCCGATGGTCGCTGCTCCGGAGGCGATGGCAATGATGGGGACAACGTTGACGCCGGGGCCCAGAGCTGAGCGGTAGTGGTCTGCGGCATCAGCGATTTTGGTGTGCCGGTGACCGTCATCGCCTTTGGAAGAGACCGCGAGCCCTTTCCTGTTCGGGTGCCAGCTGTAATGCGCGGGCAGGTCAATCCATGAGTCGATCAAATAGACACTGTTTCCGTGGGTTACCGCGTGCTCCACGCCGATCCTCTTGGCTCCGGGCGACTTCAACCCGTGGAATACGTAGATGCCGGGAATCCTGACGAGCCTATTCAAAAGCAGGCCCATCACCCATATGCCGCTGCGACTCGAATCACCGGAACCGCGGCCCCATTCGGTTGGTTGTGTCCCGTAGACATACTGGCTGTTGGAAGCCGCAACCTCAGTTCTTCTAAAGAGCGGGGCTCCGAACAAAGCCACCGCAAATGCGGCAGCGAGAGTGCCGAGCCCAATCACGCCCCCGGCGCCGGCGCCGGCGCCCGTGCCGAACAACGATGCCAGGGAGCCAACCGCAAACAGGGCGGATCCTGCAGCGCCGAGGATGACGAATATCCGGCTCCCGCTCCAGACCATAAGCGCCGCTATCAGCATCACGAAGGAGCGCAACATATGAATGGGAACGTCGTCATATCCCAATAAAGGGGAAAGTAGAAAGGGGACCAGGAAGACAAAAGCCACGAATGCTGCAAGAAAGGCGATCGCCTTGCCGGATATGGCCGGCACTTTAACGATCGCGCTCCCCACGGCTGATCTGGCTGATGCGTCTCTGTATCCGGCGAAATCGGTGTTTAGCCACCTGCCCTGCGTGATTGTGATGCCGCGGTTGGCCAGTTCCTCTTCCGCGTTTTCCACGGGATATTCCACCTAGGGTTTGATGAGTGCGTGTCTACTTCCTATCACTCCACAAGACATCCAAAGCTCAAGGAGCTTTCATTCCCTGAGGTGCCCGCCGCGTGCCGGCATTCTAAGTGGGCACCTTCGGCTCCTCACCGGCTCTGATGAAAACAGCGGGCCCCCAACGCACTGGTGACCCGCTGCCATCCCCTTATCGCTAACAGGGTCGCCAGCTCTTCCCGCCCGGTGCGTAGCAGCGCGGGCCCGTGTACTTCGTGGCCGGTGGTACATAAGGGGCGGGAGCGGGCGGAATGTACGGTTGAGGTGCCGGCGGGATGTAGGGTGCGGGTGCCGGCAGCCCGCGCAGGCGCTCGGCTTCGGCCTGACGGGCCGCTTCAGCTGCTGCCGCGTCGTCCGCCGCCTTCTTTTCAGCCGCCGCACGTTCCTCTGCAGCTTTCTTTTCTGCTGCAGCCTGCGCTTCTGCGGCCAGGCGGTCCTCGTGGGCCTTCTTCTCCGCTGCGGCGAGGGTGCCTTGCAGCGTCACCGTTTCGTCCCGCTTCTTCTCTGCGGCTGAAACCTTGCTATCCAGCGTCGAAAGGTACGCCGCGGTGACGGTGGCGGTCAGGCCGGCCCAGTAGATTGCCCTCTGGGCGTCCTTGCCTGCGGCGATAACTGCTCTGAGGGCCTTTGCGGCCGCCAGTTGCGTGACTAGTGCTGCCGCAGCCGCGCCGGCATTAGCTGACGTGGCTGCGGGCTCGGCTGTTGCCACGGCCTCGAGCGCCTCTGTCGTCTGCGCAAGCCGGGCAGGTATCGTGCAGTCGACCTGATCGGAAAAGAGTCCGCTCTTGGCCGCCCTGGCCTCCGCGTACGCCGCTTCGACCGGCGGCAGGAACTTAATGTTGCCGTCGAACTGCACGGGGATGCCCAGACCTTCCCGGGCTATGTTGGCGTTGACAAGTGATCCGTCAGGCGCAAAAACCCCAGCGAGAGTCCGGCCGTATTTGTCGTGGCGCTTGGCGTCGAACTCGAGCCTGACCTGCGTGCCTTTTGGCAGCAGGCCCTCCAAGTATTCCGTGGCCTGCGGGCCGAGGCACTCGACAGGCTGGGCGGGGTCCTTCGTCTCCGGGGTGTCTATATTGAGCAGCCGAATCGTGTGGTCCCCGTTATTTATCGACACCACCAAGGTGTCACCATCGATGACCCGGACCACGGTTCCGGAATCTGCATTCGCTGCAGACGCGACGACCACTGAGCCCGCCACCAGCGCAGCCGCGGCGACTGGTGCGACGAGTAGTTTCTTCATTCAAAACTCTTTTCTGAAACAGGCGATCGGAGTGGAAGGCTACGGGCAACGTTGGTTGAACCTGAAAGTTTCCTCCCAACATGCTGGACGCTGCGGGACAAGGAATCGTCAAGATTTGCTCAAGATGTTGCAAGCTGTCAGTGAAAGCGATGCTTGAGCGGTACGTTCGTACCGTTCTAAGTCTTTTGCTTCATTCGCCATCGGCGTAGACTCTCGGTGAGCACAGAAACGGCACGATCGTACCTATGGGAGAGTCATGGCTGATCAACTCGCGGGCCTCCTGGCCGCTGAGGTCCGCTCGCGGCGCGGGCAGCTGGGCCTCACCCAGCGGGATCTTGCCGATATGGCCGGAGTCTCCGAACGCTTTGTCCGGTTCGTTGAACAGGGCAAGCCGAGTGTGCAGCTGGATTCGCTGACTGCGGTCCTGGAGACCTTGGGCCTCGAACTCCGGCTCGCCACCAGAACCAGCCAGGCAGTGCTCACTCCCGGCAGCCCCGCGGCTGCCGCAGGCAGCGTCAAAGAAACACAGCCATGAAGCACCGCGTCGCCGACATCTACAAGGCGGGCGTTCTGGCCGCGAGGCTGGAACGGCACGACGGCGGCACCCGATTCAGCTACCTGCCGGCCTACCTCCAAAGCGGGGGGCCCGCCGTCGCCAGTTCCCTGCCGCTCACCAGCGAGCCGGTGCTCTCAGCGGCAGGTGCGGCGCCGCCGTATTTCACCGGGCTGCTGCCGGAGGGCCGCCGGCTCAATGCGCTGCGGCGCTCCATCAAGACCAGCGCCGACGACGACCTGTCCCTGCTCATCGCCGCCGGCGGAAACCCGGTGGGCGACGTACAGATCGTGGGTCACGGCGAACCGCTGGACCCGGACGAGCACGCCGTCGAACTGGACCCGAAGCTGCCCATGGACTTCGACCAGCTGCTGGGGGACCCGGACCTGATCGATCCCGTGGCCCTCGCCGGCGTGCAGGACAAGTTGTCCGCCGGCATGATCTCGCTCCCCGTGGCCAGGGCCGGCAAGCGCTACATCCTCAAGCTCAACGCGCCCGAGTTCCCGCACGTGGTGGAGAACGAGCTGGTGATGTTCCGGTATGCGGCCAAACTGCGCATCCCCGTGAGCCCTGTGCAGGTGATCCGGGACGTAGCGGGCCGGCCAGGGCTGTTGGTGGAGCGGTTTGACCGGATCCCCGTTCCCGGCGGAGGGGCCAACGAGGTCCAGCGGCTGGCGGTGGAGGACGGCGCTCAAGTGCTGAAGCTGTACCCGGCAGACAAGTACAACGTGGGGTACGGGACGGTGTGCCGGGCGCTGGCCGATCACTGTTCTGCACCGCTCCCCGCGCTCCGCAACCTCGCCATCCAGGGGGCATTCGCGTGGCTAAGCGGCAACGGGGACCTGCATGCCAAAAACGTCTCCATGGTCCAGCTGCCGCACGGGGAGTGGACCATCGCCCCCGTGTACGACATTCCCTCCACAGTGGTCTACGGCGACAAAACCCTGGCGTTGACGTTGAACGGAAAGCGGAGCGGCATCTCGCGCCGGCACTTCCTGGCCTGGGCCAAAGACCTTGGGCTCACGGACCGCACCGCCACGCAGGTGATCGAGCTCGCCCTGAAGGCATCAGGCCCGCTGATCGCCGATCTGGACGCCGGTACCGCCTTCGCCGCCGCGCCAAGTGCGCCAAGTGCGGGAAGGAACGACGGCGGCGGCTCACCCTTTCCGGACATGGTCACCAGGGCCTGGGTCAAGGAACTGAAACACCGCCGGAGGCTGCTGGAGGGCTGAACGGGGGAGGGCCATCACAAACCGTCGTGCCACTTGAGGACACGCAGGGCGCGGAGGGTATTCCACCGGCTTGGTTGCCCGTCGCCGTCGTCCACGGCGAAGTGGACCTTGCCCGGATGGGTGTTCTCCAGCAGCCAGGTGCCGTCGGACTGCTGCTTGGACCGCACCACCTCCGCTGCTTCCCGCAGGCGTTCGTCCGGGCTGCATCCCGTGGCGCGGAAGTAGTCCAGGCCGCGGAGCACGTCGTAGAACCAACGGGTGGGGTAGGAGAACTGCAGCCAGTCGGGGCTGATCAGCTCGCCGGAGGACTTTCGCCGCAGCAAGCTGCGGTCCAGAAGGAATTCTTCTCCGGCGCGGCGTACGTCCCGCGACCGGGAGTTCCCGCCGGTGGAACGGTCGTGTTCCAGGAGGCCCTCCAGGACACAGATGGTTGTGTGGAAAGAGGATCGGGTGGATCCTCTTTCCGCCTCACAGTTCCAGCCCCCGTCGTCGAGCTGTTCCCGGCACAGCCTCTCCACCACGGAGTCAACGTTTTCGCCGAAATACGCCCCGAGTGCCACGGTCATGCCGTTGATGCAGGGTTCGGTTTCACCCTCGAAGAACGGCTGGTTGCCTTCTTCCCAGCGGCTGTTGTCCCGCACCAGGGTGATCGCGTGCCGGGCCTCCCTGCTGCCGGGGTCCAGCCCGAAATCCCGCAGGAGCAGCAGGCTGTAGGTTGTGGCGGTCCAAGGCTGGCTGTCCGGATCGTCGTCCTGCGCCGGCCAGTAGGTACCGCCGTCCCATTGTCCGTCGGGGCCCTGGAGCTGAAGCAGCCGGGCGCCCCAGCCATGAGTGGCAATGCGGCTCCGCTCGGCCCGGATCTCTTCAGCCGGAGCCCCGGTAAGGTCGCGCAGGACCTGCCAGCGGATCGCGGGATCGGAGTCCAGAAGCCAGTCGAGCACGTCCATTCGCCCAACCTAGCACCGCGGCGGGCGGCGCCACAGAGGGGAGTCCCGTCGCGGTGCGTTCCCGGGAACTAAAGGTGCTGGATGCCCGCCCGCTGCATGGCGTCCTTGTATACTTCCACGCTCTTGGCCAGCAGATCCTCCTGTTTCGCTTCGGAAACAGCAAAGGCCCGCCCGCCGAGCGCGCTGGCCTTATAGATCTTGATGCCGCTGTTCTTCAGTGAAGAGTGGTAGGTCTTCTCGAACAGGGTGAGGAACGTGGACGCATCCGTGCCGTGCGCAATGACTGCGGAGACGCGGCGGTTGATTTTCAGGAACTGCCGGAACGGACGCAGGCCATCGGTTTTTTCCTGGACGTTCAGGGCCGAGGGCAGTTCCGGATCGCGGACCCACGGGTAGGCGTTCCACGGCATGACGTACCGCGGATCGAGTTCCGCGAGTTCGTAGATCTGGGTGGCGCGGCGGGCTGCCTCGTCATCGTTGAAGTGGGAGACAAACCCCGATTCAGTGCCCTTGCCGGGGCTCACATGGAGGCTGACGATCCGGCATTCGTCCTCGTCATGCACGGGGTCGATGTACGGGACGACGGACCCTGGCTTCTTTTCCATGAGTTCATCGCAGAGCTGCGTTACAGCCGCGATGTTTGGTTCCTGTAGCAGGGCCTTTTTTTCGTCCCAGTCAATCGTCACGATCTCTCCCTCAGCAGCACGGCGTCCAGAATCAGGCGTCTTAACCCACTCTACGCTTTTGGACGTTTGGGTGCGCAGTGCTGATTCCTGCACCCGCGCCGGGCGGGGCCGGGTAACGTCGTCAGGATGAACAGGAAAACGCTCAAGTCTGACGGCTTTGTTGGGTTCAGGCCGTTCGACAGCCTGGAGATCATCAGGGTTCCCCAGGGCCCCGGCCTTTTCGCCGTCCTGCGGCCCAACGAGTTCGAGCCGCACTTCCTCAAGAGAAGCACCGCAGGGGTCTTCAAAAAGAAGATCCCCACCCTGCCGGCGGACGCTATCTGGACTGAATGGGTGGACGGCGCTGACATTCTCTACATCGGCAAAGCGGGGCCAGGCAGCAAAGGCAACCGCGGCCTCCGCATCCAGATCAAGGAGTTCCTGGACTTCGGGCGCGGCCTGCCACCGGGCCATTGGGACAGCCGGCTGATCTGGCAGCTGACCCACGCGGACGAGCTGATCCTCGCGTGGAAGGAACTCCCCGCGGAGGAAGTAAGCCAGGCCGAGGCCGCGTATCACGCAGCCTTCGTTGCGGACCACGGCAAGCTACCGTTCGCGAACCTTGTGCAGGCGAAATCCAAAAACTAGCCCTCGCCTAAGAACCTTTGAGCCGTTCCATCTCCCGCCGGTCCTTTTTGGTGGGCCGTCCCGCGCCACGGTCCCGCTGCGGGAGACCCAGTGCCGGCGCCACGGGCCTGGGCGGGGTGTGGTCGGTGAAGCAGTGCGATGCCGCCTCCGCCCCCACGCGTTTGGCGATCAGGCGGCGGACCTCGAGGATGCGTTCAAAGCCGGACATGCGAATGGTGACGGTCTCGCCGGTGACAAGCGTGGCCGATGCCTTCGCAGGGCTGCCGTTAAGCCGCACGTGCCCGGCCCGGCACGCGGCCGTGGCTGCGGAACGGGTTTTGTACGCGCGGATCGCCCACAGCCACGCGTCGAGACGGACGCTGGCGGGGGAGGCGGGAAGGCTGGTCATGGCTGGCACCGAGTATACGGGCTTTGGTTGGGGCGGCGACTAAAGCCCGCCCGCCCTACGCCACCAGGTTCGCGGCAGCAGTGTCCATGTGTTCGCGGATCGTATTCCGGGCCAACGTGGCGTCGCCGGTCTCGATCGCTGCCACGATGTCGTAGTGCCGGTCCACACTCATGTTTCGTACACCTTTTTCCTGGCCCGCGAACATGATGGACATCCGGATGGACCCCTCCAGGGCCTCCCAGGAATGCAGCAGTGTCTCGTTGCCGGTGAGCCGGCACATGGTCCGGTGGAATTCCAGGTCCGATTCAACCCGGTCCTGCATGCTGGATTTCTCGGCAGCGGCCATGGCTTCAATAGCGGTCTTCAGGGAGCTGATGACGTGCTGGCGGTCCGGGAGTTCGCAGAGGGTGCGCGCAGCCAGCGATTCCAGCGCGGCCCGGACGGAGTAAATGTCACGGATTTCCTTGGCATCAAGGTGCCGGACGGACAGGCGGCCTCTGGGTCCGGCTGAGAGCAGGCCTTCCTGTTCCAGCTGGCGCAGCGCTTCCCGGAGGGTGCCGCGGCTGATCTGGAGCATCTCGGACAGTTCGGTTTCCACAAGGTGCCGCCCCGGTTCCAGCTCCCCGCTGGTGATGGCGGCGCGCAACGCGGCAAGTGCCTGCTCGCGCAGGCTCTTCTTCTGCAGTCCCAGCAGCGGTGCTGTTGCTCCGGCCATGGTGATACTTCCTCAATGTCATTGGTCGACTGTTTACAGTCGATCTGTTAACAATCGATGGTACGGCAGAAGCGCGACGCCGGGTGGTTTCGGCGCCGCGCTTCTGATCTGGATAGGTCCTACTTCAGTTCGGCAAGTACCTTCGCCACGATCTTCTGGACGGTGAGTCCGTAACGGTCGTGCAGTGTGGGCAGCGCACCGGCGTCGAGGAATTCGTCCGGCAGTGCCACCGGCACGACGCGATTGCCGAGTCCGGCGGTGACAACGGCGGAGGCGACGGTTTCGAAGAGGCCGCCGATCACGCTGTGGTTTTCCAGGGTGACGGCGAGCCGGTCGGTGTTGATTTCAGCCAGGACGGTCTCGGCGTCGAACGGCTTGATCGTCGGCGTATGGACCACCGCGACGTCCACGTTGTGCTCGGCCAGGGCCTTGGCCGCCTGCAGGGCGCGCATGGTCATCAGTCCGGAGGAGATGAACAGCACGTCGTTGCCGCCGCGCAGGACCTTGGCTTTGCCCAGTTCGAAGGTGTAGCCGTACTCGTCCAGGACGGTGGGCACGTTGCCGCGGAGCAGCCGGAGGTAGGTGGGTCCTTCGGAGGCTGCGAGCTGGGGGACGGCCTGTTCGATGTCGATCGAGTCGCAGGGGTCCACGATGGTCAGGTTCGGCATGCCGCGGAAGATCGCCATGTCCTCGGTGGCCTGGTGGCTGGGGCCGTAGCCGGTGGTCAGGCCGGGGAGGCCGCCCACGATGTTCACGTTCAGGTTCGGCTCGGCGGAATCGAGGCAGAGGAAGTCGTAGGCCCGGCGGGCCGCGAACACGGAGTAGGTGGACGCGAACGGGACCAGGCCGGTTTCGGCGAGGCCGGCGGCGGCACCGAAGAGCAGCTGTTCGGCCATGCCCATCTGGAAGAACCGCTCCGGGTAGGCCTGGGCAAAGATGTGCATGTCGGTGTATTTGCCCAGGTCCGCAGTGAGCCCAACGATCTTGTCGTTCTCCTGCGCTGCTTTGACCAAGGCATGGCCGAACGGTGCGGACGCGGTCTTCTGGCCGGGATCCGCGAAGGAGGCGATCATCGCCGAGGTCTTCAGCTTCGGCTTGGTGACGGCTGCGGTGCTCATGCTGAAGCCTTTCCTTCGTATCCTGCGGTGAGTTGTCCGCGGCAGGTCTGCCATTCGTGTTCTTCGATGCGCATGAAGTGCGCCTTTTCGCGTTCCTCCACCAGGGTCACGCCGCGTCCCACCTTCGTGTCGCACAGGATCACGGAGGGACGGCCGACGGCGGCGGCTTGGGCAGCTGCGTTATCGAACGCTGCGAGCAACGCACCGACGTCGTTCCCGTCCACGCGCTGGGTGTACCAGCCGAAGGATTCCCATTTTTCGGTGACGGGTTCGGTGCGGAGCACGGTGTCGGTTTTGCCGTCGGCCTGGAGGGCGTTGATGTCCACCATGGCGGTGAGGTTGCCGAGTTGGTGGTGGTGGGCGCCCATGGCCGCTTCCCAGGTGGAGCCTTCGTCGAGTTCGCCGTCGGAGAGGAAGTTGTAGATCCTCGCGTCGGAGTTCTGGTAGCGGAGGCCCAGGGCCATGCCCACGGCGATGGTGAGGCCGTGGCCCAGGGAGCCGCCGGAGATTTCCATGCCGGGGGTGTAGGTGGACATCCCGGACATCGGGAGGCGGGAGTCGTCTGATCCGTAGGTTTCCAGTTCGGAGACGGGGACGATGCCGGCTTCGGCCAGGGCGGCGTAGTGGCCGATTGCGTAGTGGCCGGTGGAGAGCAGGAACCGGTCCCGGGCCTCCCATTCTGGATCCTCGGCGCGGTAGCGGAGCTGGTCCGCGTAAACCACGGCCAGCATGTCCGCGGCGCCGAGGGCCTGGCCCACGTAGCCCTGGCCCTGGACCTCGCCCATGTTCAGGGCGTGGTGGCGGATCCGGTACGCCGCGGCACTGACGCGTTCGAGGCGTTCTGAAGCAGTTTCCTGGGGCATTCGTTCCTTCTGCGGGAGTTCGGGCGTGTGCAGTTCGTGCGTGGCAGTCATCAGACGTTCACCGACTGGGGGGTGCTTTTGGTGGCCTCATCTGCCAGCTGGCGTTCGCGCTTGCCCCAGGTTTCCCGGGTGACGAGGGCGGCCCAGAGGCCGATCGCTGCGTAGAGGCTGAAGAGCAGGGCCGGGCCCATCCAGCCGAGGGCCACGAACAGCAGGGTGGTGATGAAGGGGGTGAAGCCGGAGACCATGGCGGAGATCTGGTAGGCCAGCGAGGCGCCGGAGGAGCGGGTCTTGGCCTGGAACAGTTCGGGGAACCACGGGCCCTGGGCGCCGGCCAGGGAGTTCTGGCAGACGGCGTAGGAGATGACGATGGTGGCGATGACGAAGATGAACATGCCGGTGTTCACCAGCAGGAACATCGGGATGCCGAAGAGCAGGGCGAAGGCGGTGGACCAGATGTACAGCGGCCGGCGGCCGATCCTGTCCGTGAGCCGTGCCCACGCCATGGTGGCGAAAATACCGATGAAGGACGCGATGCAGAGGGCCACAAGGGTCTGGGTCTTGTCAGCGAGCTGCTGGGTGTGCAGGTAGGAAATCATGTACGTGATGGAGACGGCGTAGCCGGCCGTCTCGGCGATGCGCAGGCCGATGCCGCGGACGATGCTGCGCCAGTCGGTCTTGATGACCTCGATGATGGGGTTCTTGACGATCGAGCCGCTGTCCTTGACCTCATCGAATACGGGGGACTCGGGGACCTTTGAGCGGATGATCAGGCCAACTGCCACCAGCACGATGCTGGCCAGGAACGGGACGCGCCAGGCGAGTTCACCGCCGAGGTTCACGCTGACGAGGAAAACGAGGTTCGCCAGGAGCAGGCCGACGGGGAAGCCGGCCTGGACGATGCCGGTGTACTTACCCTTGGACTTCCAGGGTGCGTGCTCGTAGCTCATCAGGATGGCGCCGCCCCATTCAGCGCCGAAGGCCAGGCCCTGGACCACTCGGACGAAGACCAGAAGGGCCGGAGCCAGCAGGCCAACCTGCTCGTAGGTGGGCAGGAGGCCGATGAGGAAGGTGGCCACACCCATGAGGATCAGGGAGGCTACCAGGACGGGCTTGCGGCCCACCTTGTCGCCGAGGTGACCACCGATGATGCCGCCGATGGGGCGGGCAGCGAAGCCGACGCCGAGGGTGGCGAAGGCGGCAAGGGTTCCCGTGACCGGATCGCCGGTGGGGAAGAACGCCGTACCGAAGTACAGGGCAGCGGCCGTACCGAAGCCGATGAAGTCATATGTCTCAATAACGGCGCCAACACCGGAGCCGATAGCAACGCGCTTGGCGTCCTTGGTGCCATGCACGTGGCCGCGCATTTTCAGAGCTTCATTGCTCATAGCTGTTTTACCTTTCGAAGAGCGAGGAACGCTTCCGCACCGCCGCTGTCGACTGTTAACAAATGATATGCCCCAAGTGTGACCCGCATCATGCCGCAATGTCAACAGTCAATGTTTGAGGTTGACTGTCAACAATGAATTGACCTACAGTGATTCACATCACCACCCGCTTATCCAGAGGATCAACGACGATGTTCAACTCCCGACTCGGCTGCTCGTCCATCAGCTTCAGGCATCAGGACCTGCCGGCCGCCCTGCGGACCATCAGCGGCCTGGGCTTCGAAGAAATCGACCTCGGGGCCCTCCCGGGTGTGTGCGACCACGTGCCGTACAACCTTGACGCAGCCGCGGTTACCGCGGTAACCGCGGAGGTGGCCACTTCCGGCCTACGGGTCCGTTCAGTCAACGGGGACATCGGCGACCTCAATGCAGTGCTCGACGCCGGCGCAAGCGAAGCGCGCGAACGGCACCTCGAGGCGCTGCTTACCCTCACCCGTAACACCGGTGCCAAAGCGCTGGTCCTCCCGTGCGGCGCACTAAACCACAACCCGGTGCGGAGTCCCGACGAGGACCTGGACCTCATCGCCGCCCAGCTGACCCACGCCGGACAGCGTGCGGCAGAGTTCGGCGTCGAGCTCTGGACCGAATCCCTGCACTTCCTCCGGTTCTGCTGGAACCTGGAACGCGCGGAACTGCTGGCCCGGCGGCTGGCCGGGACCGGCGTCGGCATCGTTATGGACTTCAGCCATATTGTTGCCGCCGGCGAAGACCCGCTGCAGTACCTCGAACGCCACCAGGGCCGGATCTCCCACGTCCACCTGCGGGACGCCGTGCCGGGAAACATCAACCTCAGCATCGGCAACGGGCAGACGGACTTCGCCGCCGGGCTCCGCGCCCTCGCCGTCCAAGGCTATGCGGGCCACTTCTCGCTCGAACTCGAAACCCGGGACGTCACCCACGACGAACGCCCCGCCGCCGCAGCCAAAGCGGCAAGCTTCATCACCGACCTCATCTGACCACCACTCTGAACCACCACATAAGTAATCCAAGGAGCATCATGACCACCATCCAGCGCACCGCCGTCCTCACCGGAGCAACCTCCGAGCGGGGCATCGGCATCACCACCGCCCGCCGCTACGCCAGCCAGGGCTGGGGTGTGGTGATCCTGGACCTCGATGGCGAGAAGTCCGCCAAGGTCGCCGCCGAAATCGGCAACGAATTCAACGTGCCGGCGTTCGGCCACGAGATCGACGTGGCCAACGAGGGCTCCGTCACCGCCGCCTACGCTGCCGTCAAGAAGGAAATCGACGCCGGCATCCTTCCCCCGGTGGGCGCCCTTGCCAACATCGCCGGCATCACCTCGCCGGTCCCGTTCCTCGAGACCACGCTTGAGCTCTGGCACAAGGTGATGGACGTCAACGCCACCGGCACCTACCTGGTGACCAAGGCGTTCCTGCCGGACATGATCGAGAACGGCTGGGGCCGGATCGTGAACATGTCCTCCGTCTCCGCCCAGCGCGGCGGCGGCGTCTTCGGCAAGGTCCCCTACTCCGCCGCGAAGGCCGCCATCCTCGGCTTCACCAAGGCACTGGCCCGCGAACTCGGCACCGCAGGGGTCACGGTCAACGCCATCACCCCCGGCGCCGTGGACACCAACATCCGTGTGGGCAGCACCGAGGAGCAGGAAGCCGCCATCAACGCCGGCATCCCCCTGGGCCGCAACGCCACCACCGAGGAAGTGGCCGCCGTCATCACCTTCCTGTCCTCCGAGGAATCCGCGTACCTCACCGGCACCACCATCGACATCAACGGCGGAAGCCACATCCACTAGCAGCCCGCCCCGAAGACCAAGTCCACGTCAGAGAGCCCACCATGACCAAGATTTTCAACGATCCGTCCGAGTTCGCGGAAGAAGCCCTTGCCGGGTTCTGCGACATCCACTCCGGCCTTGTCCGCCAGGTCCCCGGCGGCGCAGTGCGGCGCCACCGTCCGGCCAAGGCAAAAGTGGCGGTCCTCGCCGGTGGCGGGTCCGGGCACTATCCCGCGTTCGCCGGGCTGATCGGGCCCGGACTGGCCGACGGCGCCGTGGTGGGCAACATCTTCACCTCGCCTTCCGCCCAGCAGGCCTACGCAGTGGCCAAGGCCGCGGAGTCGGGCGCCGGCGTCGTGTTCACCTACGGCAACTACGCCGGCGACGTGATGAACTTCGGCATGGCCAGCGAACGCCTCGCCGCCGACGGAATCCGGGTTGAAAATGTCCTGGTCACGGACGACATCGCCAGCGCACCGCCGTCGGAATCAGAAAAGCGCCGCGGCATCGCAGGTGACTTCACGGTCTTCAAAATCATGGGAGCCGCAGCCGAAGCCGGCGCGGACCTGGCGGACGTTGTCCGGCTGGGCCGGAAGGCCAACAGCCTGACCCGCACCATCGGCAGCGCCTTCCACGGCTGCACCTTCCCCGGCGCGGACGCACCGCTGTTCGCGCTCAAGGACAAGCAGATGGGCCTCGGACTGGGAATCCACGGCGAGCCGGGCCTGTTCGACACCGACCTGCCGTCCGCCAAGGAACTCGGCCAGGAGTTCGTCACCCGACTGCTGGCGGAAACGCCGGAAGGCGCCGGTGACCGGCTCGCCGTCATCCTCAACGGACTTGGCTCCACCAAGCATGAGGAACTTTTTGTCCTTTGGCTGACGGTGGCTCCGCTGCTCCGGGAGGCAGGCTACACGCTGGTCATGCCCGAGGTGGGCGAGCTGGTCACCAGCCTGGACATGTCCGGTGTGTCCCTCACCATCACGTGGCTGGATGACGAACTGGAGCCGCTCTGGACCGCACCGGCCGAGACACCCGCGTACCGCCGGGGAAATGCTGCCATTCAGTCCGGTGATGCGTCGCGTGAGGAAACGTCCGACGACGCCGGCGAACCGGCCGCCTTCGAGGCCACGGAGGATTCGCGTGAGTACGCCGTCCGTTGCGTTTCGGCGCTTGACGCCGCCCGTGACTGCCTGCACGGCGCCGAAACGCGGCTAGGGGACATGGACGCCATCGCCGGCGACGGCGACCACGGCCGCGGAATGGTCCGCGGGATCGACGCCGCAACCTCCGCCGCGTCAGCCGCGGCCGGGCAAGGCGCCGGGGCCGGTTCGGTCCTGATCGCCGCGGGTGACGCGTGGGCGGACAAGGCCGGCGGCACCTCCGGCGTCCTTTGGGGCGCGGGGTTGCGGGCGTTCGGGGAGTCGCTGGGTGACCGGCAGAGCCCTGACGCCGAGGAACTGGCGGCCGGCGTGCGTGCCTTTTCAGACAGGATCACCGGTCTCGGCAAGGCAGAGCCCGGCGACAAAACCATGGTGGATGCCCTGGTGCCGTTCACACAAACCCTCACCCGCCTGGCAACCGAAGGCGCGGAGCCGGGCCGGGCGTGGGACGCAGCGGCCCTTGAAGCAACAGCGGCGGCCGGGGCCACAGCATCGCTGCGCCCCCTGAAGGGGCGGGCGCGGCCGCTCGCGGAAAAGAGCGTGGGCACACCGGATCCCGGGGCTACCTCCCTGGCGATGATCTTCACCGTGATGGGACCGTTCCTGGCCGCGTCCGGGCATCCCGCCGCCGCAACCACCAACAGCCAGCCGGCAGGAGCACTCTCATGACCACCACAGCAGCACGCACAACGGCAGCACCCCCCGCGGCAGGGAAGGCCGGGCTGCGTCTGGTCCTGGGCGCCGACGAAGCCGGCGTCGACTACAAAAACCGCATCCTGGCCGACCTGCAGGCCGATCCAAGGATCAGCGAAATCATCGACATCGGGGTCAACCGGACCGACGCCCCGGCGGACTTCGTCAGGCCCTACCCCTATGTGGGCATCGCCGCGGGCGAGATGATCCGTGACGGTAAGGCGGACCGGGCCATCCTGTTCTGCGGCACGGGT
Organism: Pseudarthrobacter sp. BIM B-2242; assembly: GCF_014764445.1. Classification (NCBI taxonomy): domain Bacteria; kingdom Bacillati; phylum Actinomycetota; class Actinomycetes; order Micrococcales; family Micrococcaceae; genus Pseudarthrobacter; species Pseudarthrobacter sp. BIM B-2242. The sequence continues at coordinate 4,180,461 of NZ_CP061721.1, read as the reverse complement.
ATCGGGGTGGCCATCGCTGCCAACAAGGTGGACGGAATCCGCGCCACCACGGCCCATGACTCCTTCTCCGTGGAGCGCTCGGTCCTGTCCAACGACTGCCAGGTGCTCACCATGGGGCAGCGGGTGGTCGGTGTGGAACTGGCCAGCAGGCTGGCGAAGGAATGGATCGGCTACACCTTTGATCCCGCATCGGCCTCGGCGGACAAGGTCAAAGTCCTCACCGACTTCGAAGGCTGCTGACGCGGCTGGACTCCGGAGCGGAGGTTATTCCACCGTGACCCTCACCCGCTGAACCATGTTGTTGCCCATCCCCTGGTAATTCCAGTTCTGCGCCAGGGGCTGGCTGGCGCCGGTGCTGTCGGTAGCCCGGCAGGCGAGTTCGTGTTGGCCTGGATCCGCCACCCACGGCAGCGTCCATTTACACCAGGCAAACGGCCCGGCCGGCTTCTCCAGGTGCGCCGGAATCCACTGCCCGTCAATCCCCACCTCAACTCCGGTCACCGCACCCTGTCCGGACCAGGCCCTGCCCTGCAGCATCACGGGCCCGTGCGGCAGGACGCGCTTGCGTTCGAAGAAGTCCGGGATGCCCGGGGGGACCATCAGCGAACGGATCCGGATCCGCGAAACCGGCACACCGGCGTCGTGCGCGGTCTCCTGGTACTGGTACGCGACTGCCTGCTGGTAACCCCCGAACGGGACAGTCACCACGTCGATCGACTGCAGCCATTTAACACTGGCCATGCCGTACCAGCCAGGGACCACCAGCCGCAGTGGATAGCCGTGCTGCGGCGGAAGGTCGCTGCCGTTCATCCTGTAGGCAAGCACGACGTCGGGACGCATCGCCTCGCGGATCGGGAGGCTGCGCGCGTACTGTTGCGGGACGCCGCCCTGGATGCCGGCGTCGGCTCCGGTGAACACCACCTCCACCGCACCCGGCAGGACCCCTGCCTTCGCGAGCAGGTAGGCCAGCGGCACGCCGGTCCATTCGGCCGTCCCTACCGCTTCGAGGACCCAGGGCTGGCTGAGCGGCCTGGGCTTGAGCAGTGAGCGGCCGTTGCCCGCGCACTCGAGGGTGACGGGCACAGTAATGGCAGGATCCCGTTTCAGCGCTGCGAGGCTCAGCTCCAGGCATTGCTTTACGGCGCCCTTGATCTGCAGGTGCCAGCCCGCCGCCGCGGTGTCCGGGATGTCGAAGTGCGTGAGCACATAGTGCAGGCCCGGGGGAGTGAGGTTATGGCGGAGGGCTTCGAGCGGCATCGAATGGTTTCGTGCCGCCAGTTGCAGTTCCTCCGCAGTCAGGGGGCCCGTGGTGGGCTCGCCGGGATGCAGGGTGAGGCGGTCGGACAGCCGGTGCTTGTAGATCTGCTTCATGGCGGTGCGATTCTGCTCGGTGCGGCCAGGCGTTCCCCCTCTTCACAGGTTTACGCCCGGCCGCCCGCCGGGTCAACGGCGTCTTGCTGTCCGCCTCCGGCAGAAACGTCCGCCGGCTACAGCTGCGGCTGCGCCAGGAACTCCGCCAGGCTCAGCGGGTCCCGGCCGGTGAGCGCGCGAACGTCCGGTGACAGTCCGGCAAGCTCGCCGGCGGCAATGGCCGTGTACGTGCTCACCCACGCGTCCACCTGCCAGGGCGGTGCCCCGTAGGACGCGCGGGAGGCGTACGCTTCCTCAACGGTTTCCGGGTGATACGTGACGGTCCGCCCGGTGTGGGCCGTGAGGACTTCCGCCGCGGTGCCCAGTGAAATCTCCTCGGGCCCGGTCAGGTTGTAGGTGGTGCCCACATGGAGTGCAGGATCCCGCAGAATGGTTACCGCTGACCGGGCGACGTCCTCGCGGGAGACTGCCGAGACCAGGCCGTCCCCGGCCGGCCCGCGGATCACGCCGTCCTGCCCGGCCAGGAGCGGCAGGAAGTCCAGGTAGAAGTTGTCCCGGAGGAACGTGAAGTCCATCCCGGATGCCCGGATCCTCGCCTCGGTGGCGTAGTGGTCCCTGGCCAGGGTGAACGTGGCGTCCGGGGCCGCGCCGTAGAACGACGTGTACACCACGTGCTGCACTCCGGCGCCGGCCGCGGCATCGATGAAACTGTAGTGCTGCTCCAGCCGGTCCTCGGCCTCGGCCGCTGACACCATAAACAGGACCTTGGCTCCCTCCAGGACCTGGCCGGCCAGGGCGCTGTCCGCATAGCTGAACACCAGCGGGACCGCACCCTCGAGCTCAGGGGCGCGGCCGGCGTCGCGGACCAGCAGGCGCTGGGCGGTGCCGGCGTCGGCGAGTTGCCGGGCCACCATCCCGCCCAGGCCGCCGGTGGACCCGGTGACCGCCAGATCGGGCAGGGTCGGAACAGACGTCAAGGGATCCCCTTACCTTTCGCGGGTAGCGGGGGACGTGGTCTTCGCCGGATCGCGCTCCGCGAGCGAGCCGATGGCGTCGTCGATCTTCTTCAGCACCTCGGGCTCGAGGGTCACCCCTGCCGCAGCGACGCTGTCGGCGATCTGCTCCGGGCGGGACGCGCCCACGATGGCAGAGGCCACGTTCGGGTTCTGCAGGACCCAGGCCACCGCAAGCTGCGGCATCGAGAGTCCGGCCTCCTCGGCGATGGGCTTGAGCGCCTGGACGCCGGTGAGGACGTCATCGCGCATCCAGCGTTCGATCATTTTGGCGCCGCCCTTGTCATCGGTGGCGCGGCTGCCTTCAGGCGCAGGCTGGCCGGGCAGGTACTTTCCACTCAGGACCCCCTGCGCCATGGGAGACCAGACGATCTGCGAGACGCCCAGCTCTTCCGATGCCGGCACAACCTCAGCTTCGATGACCCGCCACAGCATGGAGTACTGCGGCTGGTTGGAGATCAGCTGGAAGCCCAGTTCCCTGGACAGAGCATGGCCTTCGCGGAGCTGCTCAGCCGTCCATTCGCTGACACCGATGTACAGGGCCTTGCCCTGCCGGACGATGTCCGCGAACGCCTGCATGGTCTCTTCCAGCGGTGTTTCAAAGTCGTAGCGGTGGGCCTGGTAGAGGTCCACATAGTCAGTCTGGAGCCGGCGCAGCGAGCCGTTGATGGACTCCATGATGTGCTTGCGGGACAGGCCCAGATCGTTCTTGCCTTTGGGGCCGGTGGGGCCGAAGACCTTGGTGAAGATCTCCAGCGATTCGCGGCGCTCGCCCTTCAGCGCCTCGCCGAGGACGGTTTCCGCGGCCGTGTTGGCGTAGACGTCCGCCGTGTCAAAGGTGCTGATGCCGGCGTCGAGCGCTGCCCGGACGCACTGGGTGGCGACGTCGTTCTCCACCTGGGAGCCGTGGGTCAGCCAGTTGCCGAACGTGATTTCCGAGACTTTGAAGCCGCTGTTTCCGAGGTATCTGAATTCCATGGTTTCCACGCTAACGGAGTTGGTTGCTCAGGGTAAGGGCTTGGCGGGGTGCGGCTTGGGGAACCTACGACGACGGTGCGCCGGGTACCGCGGTCAGCGGCGGCGGAGCTCCGCGTACTCAAGGGACGGCACCACGGCGCCCGCATCACGTTCCACGAAGTTGGTCCCCGGCGGGACCAGCTCGTCGATTGCATCCAGCACGGGCTCACTCAGCAGGGTGTCGGCGGCCTTGAGGTAGGCCTGGAGATGGGCTTCGGTGCGCGGGCCGATGATCACGCTGCTCACTGCGGGGTGGTTCAGGGCGAACCCGATGGAGAGGTCCACCAGGGAGATCTCCAGCTTGTCGGCCAGCCGGGCCAGCGAATCCGCGGCCAGGAGCTTCCGTTCGCTGCTGGGCCCGGAGATGTCGTAGCGTCCCGGCAGCGAATGAACGCGGGTGGGCGGCTGTCCGGCGTCCAGGACAAACTCGCCGGACAGCCAGCCCCCGGCCAGCGGACCGTAGGCGAGCACGCCAAGGCCGTACTGCTGCGCGATGGGAAGGACGTCGCGTTCGTTGCCGCGGACCAGCATGGAGTAGGGAACCTGGTTGGCCACGGGCGGGATCAGGTGGTTTGTGGTGGCAAGCCACTGGGCCTCCACCAGCTGAGCGGGGGTGAACACGGACGTGCCGTAATAGAGGATCTTGCCCTGCCTGATGAGGTCGTTCAGGGCGGTGATGGTCTCAAGGACATCCGTGTTGTAGTCCGGCCGGTGCGCCTGATAGAGATCGATCCGGTCGGTCTGCAGGCGGCGGAGGCTGCCTTCAACGGCCTGCATGATCCAGCGCCGGGAGTTGCCGGAGTGGGCCGGGTTGGGGCTCATCTGCCCGTGAAATTTGGTGGCCAGGAAGACGTCGTCACGGCGGCCGCGGAGCGCCCGGCCCACCACCTGTTCGGATTCGCCCTGCGAGTAGACGTCGGCGGTGTCCACGGCGGTGATGCCGGCGTCCAGTGCCGACTGGATGATGCGGATACTTTCGTCCGCCCCGGTAGGAGCAGCGCTAGTCAGGCCGCCGCCCGAAGCACCGCCGGGGCCTTCGCCGAAGTTCATGGTGCCCAGCGTGAGCGGGCTGATGGGTGTGCCCGAGCGGCCGAACACCCGAAGTTCGCTGAGGCTCATCCCCGGCTCCTGACGATTGATTTTCCATGCGGATTGCTGTGGATCGTCATGACGCTACACAAATTCGATGGAGCGGAAAACGATTCGCGCCTTAGTAGTTCGCTTTTCGTAGCGGGACGTAACGCGGCCCTGCGCCGTGACGTTTTGTGAACGTTTCCTCGCCCTGTAAACGTTTCCTTCAGGCCGGCCGGGCTCAGGTGTCCGCGGGCAGCTTGGCTTTGAGGGCCGTCGCATGGCCGGAGAGCGACACCAGGGAGCCGGTGTCCAGCAGTGACATGGGCGCGGCGGCCGGTGGCTTCGTGAAGGACCGGGCCGCGCCGCGGCCGTCGCGTCCAGGACTGACGCGCTCGGGAATGTCCCTATGCAGAGCCGACTCCACCAAAGGTGCCACGGCCTCCACCTTTGCCGCGGGGACGGACGGGGCGGGAAGCTCGCGGACAGACACTTTGATCTCCGGGGCGGAGGCTCGCGCGCGGGCCATGGCCCGGGCGTCGGCTTCGGCGACGGCGGCCGCCCAGTCCTCGGCGAGCACGGGCTGCTCACGGCGGGCGGCGGTGAGCAGGGGGTGATGCTCCACGGCCTCCTGCAGCCGGGGGCGGAACTCGGATGGTTTCAGGAGGTCGCGGCCGTTCCGCGCAGCCTGACGCCAGTCCCGGGGCGCAAGGAGCGCGGCGGTCATGGCACTGCACCAGGCAGCCGCCATCGAGAATGCTGCCCTGCACCGGGCACGGGCTTTGGCCGGGGCCGCGCGGGTCCTAGCCCGGAGGGCAGCAGCTTTGGCCCGGAGGGCAGCAGCTTTGGCCCGGAGGGCAGCGGCTTTTGCGCGGAGGGCGCGGGCGCGGAGCACCCCGGCGCGCGGCGGTTTGGCGGAGGAGGGGGCAGCGTCGTCGTCGTGTGACGGCGTGCCCTGTTCTCCGGTAAGGCGGACCAGCGGGAGGGATTCGTGCTTGGGGAGGCGGCCAAACAGGGCCAGGACGGTCAGGACCATCAGGCGCCCGACACCGGCCAGGACCAAAGTGGCCACCACCAGCAGGAACAGGCCCAGGAACATCAGGAACGCCAGCCCCAGTGTGCCGAAAAACGTCAGGTTGAGAGCGATCGTCGTTGAATCTCCCACGTCATCTCTCCAATCTGCCACCGGCGGAGTCCGTCCCGGCACTCACCACGGGCACCAAAACCCCCTACTACCTTACGGACTAATTTTTGGCCGCGCCGCCGCCTGCAGGGTGATTCAGAGGTTGTTTCAAAGCTGTTACCGGATATGACGAAGGGCCCTTCGGCCTATAGTCGGAAGAGACCACCACGCCGCCGCGATGCGGCCCGGACCACTGCCGAAGGAGCACCATTGCCCGAGAACCCAGGCACGGCCGGCAACTGCTTTTGCCTTTCCGGCGAGGCATACACGGACTGCTGCGGACGCTTTCACAGCGGCGGTGCCGACGCCGCCACGGCAGAACAGCTCATGCGCTCCCGCTACAGCGCGTTTGTCCTGCTGGACGCCGGTTACCTCAGGAAAACATGGCATCCGGACACGGTGCCGGCGGACCTGGAACTGGACCCGGCCATGGAATGGCGGCGGCTGGATATTCTCGCCACGCACCGCGGCGGACCGCTGGATACGGAAGGCACGGTGGAGTTCAAGGCGCATTTCCGGCACGACGCCGAACGCGGCGTCCACCACGAAACCAGCCGTTTTGTGCGCGAAAACCGGCGCTGGTACTACGTGGACGCCGTTCTGCCCGCCTAGGCCTCGCTGTACGTTTCGTCCGGGGTGAACCCGGCTTTGTCCACCTTGCGGTGGAAGTGCATGCCCGCCAGGCCGCCGAGCACCGCTCCCACGAGGGCAACCGCGGCCACCACTACTGCGGCGATGATGCTGGTTACTGTCAGTTCGCCCTCGTTGACGGGGATCCGCGGAAAGCTGTTGAGGTTGGCCAGGACGTTGAACTGCTGCCCGGCAAGAAGGCCCAGCAGCGCCACCACAACAGCGGCGATCAGGGCCCAGACCCACACCATCATGCCCTGCTTGGCACCGTTGAACCGGGCCATCCGGCCGGCCACGTAGCCGCCTGAATAGTAGGAGACGAAGAGGATCACCAGCAGGATGACGATGCCCGCCACGCCCACGGTGCCGTTGGTGGCCATCTGGTTGACGGCCTCATTGACATCCGTGTTGTTGGCCAGCCCCACCGCAGTGCCCGCCGCGGCCACGAAGGCCGTCAGCAGGACAGCCATCCCGGTGGCGGCCAGCCAGCCAAAGAAGGCAGAGCCAACCTTGACGCCGCCGAACTGTTCCTTCTCGCGGGCGACGGCGGTCTGGCGGTCGGTCAGGCGCGGGTCGGTCAGCCGGGGGTCGATTACCGGTGCGGCCCCTGCCGGCTCGGCTGCGTACGGCTCAGCCCGGTAGGACCGCTCCGCGCTTGGCTCCTGATCCCCGGTGGCCCGCGCCCCGTACGGCTGCTCCACGGTGGACTGCTCAACCCTGGGCGGGTTGGTCTGATCGAGAGCACGCGTTGGCTCACCACCTGCGAAGGACGCATCACGGGCAGTTTCGCTCCGCAGATTGTCATTGCGGGCGCGCCGCGGAAGACCGTCCCCTGGTTCCATGTGGTTGCTCATAGGTCAACTCAACCACTGCTGCCCGGCGATAACAAGGATGCTTACTATTCGCTAGCGATAGTCCCGGTGCAGGTTTTCCTTGGTGGACGCGCCCGGCGTCGCATCCGCGATCCACGGCCCGGTGCCCTCCGACTGGTCCAGCACGCCGGCCTCAAGCCAGGTGTAATCCCCGGCCAGGACCTTGCGCGTGAGCCCCTGGTCGCCGTCGTCCGTGTTGCGCCAGAGCTGGTCGAAGTACTCGTCCACGCGGACCCGGGCCTGCTCGCAAAACGCCTCCGCCAGTTCGTAGGCGCTCGCCGCATTCTCCGGCGCCGTGTGCAGGATCATCTCAGCGCGTGAGCAGCATGCCGCCATGGCAAACAGTTCGGCACCGATGTCCACCACCCGGCCCAGGAACGCCTGCTTGTACGCCAGGTTGGCCTGCCAGCGGCCCATTCCGTAGAAGGTCTGGCGGGCAAGCCGGCGCGAGGACCGCTCCACAAACCGCAGTTGCTTGGCCAGCCGCCCGAACTCCCCGTAGGAGCGCGGATCCATACCGGCGCCGGCCACCAGCTTTGGCAGCCACTTGGCATAAAAACCTGACGCACCGACGGCGGCCTTCGCCTTGTCCTGCAGGCTCGCCGTGACGGAGGCGAGGTCGCCGGCCGCGGCGAGGTGGGCATCCACCGCCTCGCGCGCGATGAGCAGTTTCATGATCTCCGAGGATCCCTCGAAGATCCGGTTGATCCGGAGATCGCGAAGCTGCTGCTCAGCCGCGACGGCCCGCTCGCCCCGGGCTTCCAACGAGTCCGCTGTTTCGAAGCCGCGGCCGCCGCGGATCTGCACCAGTTCATCCGCGATGCGGTAGCTGATCTCCGTGGACCACAGCTTGGCCAGCGCGGCTTCGATCCGCACGTCCTTCTGCCCCGCATCGGCCATTTCGGCAGACAGTTCGAAGACGGCGTCGAGGGCGAAGGCCGTAGCCGCAATGAACGCGATCTTCTTGCTGACGGCCTCGTGCATGCCCACCGGCTGGCCCCACTGAACGCGGGCACTTGACCACTCGCGGGCAATCTTCAGGCTCCAGCGTCCGGAAGCAACGCACAGCGCCGGAATGGAAAGCCGCCCGGTGTTCAATGTGGACAGGGCTATCTTCAGCCCCTGGCCTTCACGCCCCAGCCTGTTTGCTGCAGGCACGCGCACCTGATGGAACCGGGTCACGCCGTTTTCAATGCCGCGGAGCCCCATAAAGGCGTTGCGGTTCTCCACAGTGATGCCGGGGGAATCCATCTCGACCACAAAAGCGCTGATGCCGCCCTTGTGCTCAGTGCCCTGGGCATCGGTGTGCGCGGGGACTACCGCCATCACCACCACCAGTTCGGCGATCACCCCGTTGGTGGTCCACAGTTTCACGCCGTCCAGAATGTAGGCCCCGCCATCGTCCGTTGGCACTGCCGTGCTGCCCATCCGGGCCGGATCGCTGCCCACGTCCGGTTCCGTCAGCAGGTAGGCGGTGATGGCTCCCGCTGCGCACCGCGGCAGGTATTCCCGCTTCTGCTCCGGGGTGCCGAACTCCTTCACCGGCTCGGGGACACCGATCGACTGGTGGGCGGACAGCAGTGCACCCAGGCTGGGGTGGACACTGCCCAGGAGCGCCAACGCCCGGCCGTAGTACACCAGCGACAGGCCCAGGCCGCCGTACTCCCGGGGGATTTTCATGCCAAAGGCGCCCAGGTCTGCAAGGCCCCGGAGGTATTCGTCCGGGATCTTGGCGTCGCGTTCGATCCTCCGGCCGGACATGGTGCGGGCGTATTCGGTCAGCCGCTCCAGAAAGGCTTCGCCGCGCTCCACGTCTTCGGCCTTCGCCTTGGGCCACGGGTGGACCAGGCCCAAGTCAAAGTTTCCGAGGTAGAGCCCCTTGGCAAAGCTGGGCCGGTCCCAGCCGGTCTCGCGGGAGGCCTCGGCCAGCGCGCGGGCATCCTCTGCAGTGGCTTCCGGGCCGAGGTTGTCCGCGGCCACGGGAACGTCACTGGCCGGAGCATCCTTGGGAGGGACGTCGGTAACTGCTGCCTTGGTTGCGGGACTGTCAGTGGCGGAGCTCATGGGGTATCTCCTCTGCCCGGGATGGCCGGCTCAAGCCATGGATCCGCCGGGTTGGAGAACCCTTTAGCTGTCTCCCAACATTACCCGCGGGTAGCTTCCGGTGCTAGGGGAAGGCTGCCCCTGAAACTCCCCGGGAAGCTCAACCGTGGCGGCCTTGCGGACCAGCCGTTCCCAGCCCAGGTTGATGCCGTGCACCGTGGCCACCAGCGACGTGGAGACAGCAACCCAGGCCAGCTTGCCCAGCCCCACCAGGATGAGGGCCAGGAAACCCGCCACCAGGACGAAGGCCGTCAGGGCCACTGCAAACACCAGTGTTCCCATAAAGACCATGGTGGCCGTTTCCACTGAACTTAAGTCGAACTGCATTGTTCCCCCTGCTGCGCCGTTGCCTCGGTTGAATCAGTAGGACTGAGCGTAGGGGGTCCCGGACGTCCCAAACCAGACACAGGCCGCGCGGAACCCGGGTTGATACGGGATCGAAATGCTACCCGCAGGTAGGTCACGGCGCGGTCGCGGAACGCTCACTGTTAGGGGTGCAGGGCGTCTGCGTTAACCTTGTAGTTGGCAGTTTTCCTGCCCAACCCATCCCCCGCCAGTTGAAGGAGAGTGCGTGCCCCGCTCCGCCAGGTCATCCGCTGACGTGATCAGCGCCCGGCTCCGGGACCTCGAACTCCTCACCAAAGGACCCGCCTGGGCGCTCACGCGCTCCGCGCCCTGGGTCATCGCGGTGCTGCAGGCATCCTTTACCCGCACCCGTCCGCAGCTTCCGCTCGAGGAGTTCCACGCCGACGTCGACTCCTTCCTTGAGCAGCTGCGGCGCCAGGAGCCCGGGCCGGGCGGAGCCGCACCTGGCACGTCTTCGGGCCGAAACTACGCGGACGAGTGGACCCGCAAGAACTTCCTGACCCGGCGCAACCAGTCGGGGCAGATCGTCTACGAGGTCACCGAACCCGCCGCCCGCGTGCTCGCGTTCCTGGACAGCCTGTCCAGCGAGCGGTCCACGCTGAACGGTTCCCGGCTGGGCACGCTGCTGGGCGACGTGGAGAAGCTGGCCAACGAGACCAACCCGGACCAGAGCGCCCGGCTGGAATCCCTCGGCGAAGAGATCGAGGAGCGGCAGCAGCTCATCCAGGACATCAGCTCGGGCGACTTCGATGGCCTGCTGGACGACGATGAGGCCGTGGAGGCCGCGGGCAACATTCTTGACCTGGCCGCGAGCCTGCCCGCCGATTACAAAAAGATGCGCGACCGCATCGAGGAACTGGTGGGCGCCCTGCGCAACCAGATCATCGAGGAGTCGCTCAGCAAGGGTGCCACCATGGCCCAGGTGCTGGAGGCGGACAAGCGGCTCCGGCAGAGTCCCGAAGGCAGGACCTTCCGCTCCTTCACCGCATTTCTGGAGGATCCGCAGCAGCAAATGCGGTTCCGGTCCGCGATCGGCGAGGTATTGAGCAGGCAGTTCGCCGATGACCTCTCACCCGAGGACCGCGAGACCCTGAAGAACCTCGTAGCGGAACTCCGCCACCAGCACGGTCAGATCCAGCGCATCTACGGCAAGCTCAGCGAAAGCCTGAACACCTACGTCCAGAGCGACGACTTCCGCCAGTCCGTCCGGCTCCGGAAGGTCCTCCGCGAGGCCGAACAGGCAATCAGGTCGCTGCCCTACGAGCGCGAACGGCCCGGCCTGGTCCGCGGCCCGGCGCTGTTCAACGCCGGGTTCGAATCCCTGGCCATGGTCAAGCTCTACGACCCCGACGAGTTCGCCGTCCCGCCCAGGCTCGCAGACCCCATCGCCTTCAGCGACTCGGACCGCGTGCGCTCGCCGAGAACGCGGAAGGCGAGCCCCGCCGCCATAAGCGCCGCCGTTGCCGGCGCGTCCACCCTGGCCGAAGCCTGGGAGCAGCTGCCGGCCGGGGAGCAGCACATCAACTCCATCCGCGCCCTCCTGTCCCATGCACTGCACGAAGGCGCAGCCTTCGACCGCGGAGCCTGGGACGGCCTGGACTTCGAACAGATAGACGGCACCACCCGCAAGGCGTACCTGCCCGTGGTCACGCTCACAAAGGATTCATGATGACTGAAGCAACGAACGATACGAGCTCGGCGCCCGATGCCGCCCAGGGAGTGGCATCGGGCCTGTCGGAGCCGCGCGCTGAGCTGATCGAAGATCAGCGGTGCGGCGAAGGGGCGGGGGCGGCATCGGGCGCTGAGCGACCTGTTGGGGCAGCACTCTCCCCGCGTGACACCTTTGTGGACGGCGCGGCGCTGTTCCCCGGTGACACCGGCGTGCTGTCGATGAAGGTGCGGCAGGCACTGGTGAAGCTCCTGAAGGGCCCGTACGTCGATGGTGGCCGGGACGAAAAGCTGTGGACCACGCTGCTGGACAACCAGCTCATCCTGCGCAGCCGCCTGTCCGAGGTCTTCCTGTCGCTGCAGCTTGATCACGAACGCAAAATCGCAGTCCTGCGCCCGGTCGACCCCGAGGCCATCGGCGGCAGCACGCGGTCGAGCATCCTGCGCCAGCAGCGTGCGCTGAGCCGGGTCGAAACCATCGTGCTGCTCCGCCTGCGCCTCCTGCTGGACCGCCACGTCACGGCCCAGACCGATCCCACCATCACCCGCGAAGAAATCGCAGACCTTGTGGCCCACTACCAGCCGGCCGGCCAGCAGGACGCCCTGCGCGATTCAGATGTTGTCACCCGCGCCATCACCAAGCTCCTGGCCCGCCAACTCCTCCTCACCACCGGCCTGGAGGACGTCTACACCATCTCCAACGCCCTCCCACTGGCCCTCCCCTTCGAAAACATCGGCGACATCCCGGCCCAGATCGAAGCCCTGGTGGCAGCCACAACAGATCCCACAGGCACCGAACCGCTGCTGGACCTCGACAACGACACGGGTGCCGAGGACGACGACGCCGATGCCGCCCCCGCCGACGCGAACCCAGCCACAACAACGGAGAACAACAAGTGAGCATCGCATCCATGTTGCCGATGGGCGACGTGACGAACCCCGGCCAGATGCGCCTGGTGTTGGTGCAGGTGGTCAACTGGGGCACGTTCCACGGGGCGCACACGATGCATGTGGACCGCAACGGAACGCTGCTGACGGGCAACTCGGGCGTGGGAAAGTCCACGCTGTTTGATGCCATGCTGCGGGTGTTCGATGCCCGGCCGCGCTCCAACGAGGCCGCGGCACAGCGCTCGGGCGGGGCCGTGGAGGACAAGAGGACCACCTTTACCTACATGCGCGGCAAGGTGGGCGACAAGGCCGTGGGCGAAGGCTCGGCCAGTGCCTTCCAGCGCCCTGGGGCCACGTGGTCCGCCGTCGCGCTGACGTTCGATAACGCCGCGGGCACGCGCGTGACCGTGTCGGCACTGTTCGATGTGCCGAAGAACGGGACGGAGTCCAGTGTCGGGCGCTTCTACCTGATCGACAGCAAGCCGCTGGACCTGCCCGCCATCGAGGACATCGCGGACAAGCGCTTCACCAAGGCAGCGCTGGAGGCCGTCTTCCCGGATGCCCAGATTTTCGACGTCCATAAAGCCTTCGCCGAGCGCTTCCGCCGGCTGCTGGGCATCAGCTCGGACCAGGCCCTGCCGCTGCTCCGCGTGATCCAGGCCGGCAAGGGCTTGGGCGGCAGCGTCAATACGTTCTTCCTGGACCAGGTGCTGGACGCCCCGGCCACCCTTGCGGCGGCGGACGATGTGGTGGAGGAATTCAGTAACCTCATGTCCATCCGGCAGCGCCTGGAGGATGTGCGGCAGCAGCGGGACCAGCTGGCCCCCGTGCCCGGCCTCAACAAGGAGTACGCACAGTCGCTGCTGGACGCGAACCGGCTGCGGGAGCTGGCCGGCGAGGAATTCGAGGCCTACAAGCAGCAGCTCGCGGTCACGGTGCACCAGAAAACCCTCGTGCGGTTCAAAGAACTGGCCCAGGCCAAGGCCAGGGAACTCGGCGCGGAGCGCCTGGTGCGCGACGGGCTGGCCAAGGACCTGCGTGAGCTCGAAACCGACTACAACAACCAGGGCGGCAACGCGATCTCCGCGATCGAGCAGTCGCTGGAGAACGCCAAAGTTGGCCTGCGGCTGCGCGAACAGGTGGAGGAGGCAGCCCGCAAGGCCCTGTCCGACGCCGGGCTGCAGCTTGAGTGGACCGCCGAGGGCTGGGAGCAGGCGCACGAGCAGGCCGCTGCGAGATCAGCCGAGCTCAAGGATGACTCCCAGGCCCTGCAGGAACTCCGCTTCGAAGCCTTCGACGGCCATGCCACGAAGAAACGCGAGCTGGCGGCGGCACAGCAGGAGCTGGTCTCGCTGCAGACGCGCAAGTCCCTGCTGCCGCCGTCGAGCATTGAAAACCGTGCCGCCATCGCGGCAGCCACCGGGGTGCCCGAGGACCGGATGCCGTTCGGCGGCGAGCTGATGGACCTCGCCGAGGGGGAGGAACAATGGCGGCCTGCCGCTGAGCGGGCCCTCCGCAACCTGGCCACCACCCTCCTGGTGCCCGGCGAGCACTTCGCCGCAGTGACCCGGTACCTGAATGAGAACAGGGTGCGCGGTGCCCTGCGCGCCGTGGACGTCTCCAAGCCGCTTGCCGGCGGCGCGCTGGCCGTGGAGGACGTGCGCGACGGCGACCTGCTGACCAAGCTGGACATCCTCGCCAGCGGCGCGGTGGCCGACGCCGGGGAATGGATCCGTGAGCGGATCGCCCTCGACTTCGCATATCCGTGCGTGGAGGACCCCGACGAGCTGGCGAAGCTGGACAAGGGCCTGAGCCTGGGCGGTGTGGTCAAGCGGAACCGCCACACCGTGGAGAAGGACGACCGGTTCAGCAGCCGCCAGGACTACGTGCTGGGGTTCGACAACGCCGCCAAGCTGGAACTCGTGGCCGCCCAGGTGGAGGACCTGCAGCAGGAGCTGGCGAAAGCGGCCGAACTGGCCCAGAGCCGCGAAGAGTCGCACCAGGGCATGAGCCGGCAGTTGGACGCGCTTCGGCGCATCGCCGAGGACCACCGGCCCTGGGAGCAGGTGTCAGCTGCCGTGGCAACGGAGGAACTCAGCCGGATTGAACAGCGGCTCAAGGACGCCCTGGCGGCCCAGGCAGACCTGGAGCCGCTGCGCGCCAACATCGAAACGGCGCGGCAGAAACACCAGGCCAGCACCGAGGCCGCGGCAGTCCTGCAGAGCGAATACAAGGCACTCGACCGGCAGCTGACCACAGCCGATTCACTGCTGGAAGGTGCGCGCGCCCGCCTGGAGCAGGCGCCGCCGTCGGACGCTACCATCACCGCGCTGGCGCCGTACTTTACGGACTTCGGCGACGTCAGCGAGATGCATGAGCTGGACAACCTGGCCAACCGCGTCCGGACCGCCCTGCTGGGGGAGCTGCACACCGCCGAAACGCGCGGGCAGGCCACGTCGGAGCGCCTGACCCGGATCTTCGAGGGCTTCGTTCGTGAATGGGGCTCGGCGATCTCGGCGGACCACGGCACGTCCATCGGCGCGGCCGGCGAGTTCGAAGCCCGCTACCACGCGATTGTCAGCGACGGCCTGCCCGCACAGGAGACCGAGTTCCGGCAATTCTTCAACCAGCGGACGCACGAATCGTTCAGCACCCTGCTGCACCTGCTGGACGAGGAGCGGCGCTCGATCACCAGCCGCATCCTTCCGCTCAACGGCATCCTGTCCGAGGTCAACTTCCACGAGGGCAGCTTCCTTGAACTCGACATCAAACAGACGCTGCCCGCCACGGCGAAGCAGTTCAAGGACGCCATCCAGAATGCTTTGAAGGCCCGGCACACGCGGCCCGCCCGCGGTGCTGCGGACTCCGGCGGGGACGACGACGCCGAACTGACCGCGCGCTACAAGACCCTGGAAACGCTGGTGAAACGGCTGGGATCGCCCACGCCCGAGGACCGCCGCTGGCGTGCCGAGGTGCTGGACGTCCGCGGCCACCTGTTTATCCAGTGCAAGGAGCACCGGGAAGCCGGCAAGCGCACCGACGTCTACATGCACGCCGATACCGGCTCCATGTCCGGCGGCGAGCGTCAGCGCTTCACCGCGTTCATCATGGCGGCGGCACTGAGCTACCAGCTGGGGATCGCTGAGCAGGGGTTCACCACGTACGGCACGGTGATGATGGACGAGGCATTCGTGTTGGCGTCCGAGGAATTCGCCGGCGCGGGGATTAAGGCGCTGCACGAGTTCGGGTTCCAGCTGCTGCTGGCAGCCCCGGAAAACGTGATCGACCTGTCCCGGCACCTGGGCTCGGTCACCGAAATCCTCCGCGACAAGCGCACCAACCGGTCCGGGGTCCTGACGGCACCGGTAGTCCGGCCCCGCCCCGGCAGCGAGGGGGAATGGCGGTCCGAGGCGAACCCCGTGGACATTATTTTGCGCTAGCCGTTATCAGCGGACCGCGGTTATAACAAATCGATGGATATATTGTCCGGATGCTGTTGGAGGGCGTTGTCCTGGTGCCATGCTTGTCGGCATCAAACACTCGCCTTCATCCTCTTTCCGGGTACATGCGGAACGCTGGGTCCTGCATCTGACGCCTGATGAGGTTGGCGGCCTTCCCTTGAAAGGCATGACAAATGCGCCCAGCACGCCGCGCCACCACCTACATGGCGCTCACCGCCGTCGCAGCCCTCACCCTCGCAGGCTGCGCGGCCAACGTCTCGTCGGAAAGCCCTGATTCCCCGGTCCCCGAGGCATCGGCCCCGGCATCTCCGAGCCCCTCTCCCGCGGCCGGCACGCCACAGCCGGCTGTCCCTGGTGACAGCCTGGCGACCTACACCTTTCCGGACGGCCGGCTTTCCTTCCAGCACCCGAAGGACTGGCGGGTGGAGCTCTTCGAGGCATCCGCCTCGCCCTTCGTGGGGACTGCCACGGTCTACGACCCCGCCGGCCGGATGCGGATCACCGTCTATACCGGCGAGATTGCCGACGTGGTAGCCGGCTCCGGCGCCCGGACCGTGCTCGAGACGGACCCGGTCCTGGGCCTGCGGGGCCATGCTGTTCCAACGCCCCATTCGTCGTTCTTTGTTGATCGCAGCGGTGGCGCTGCACAGTATCGAATGGGTCTTACAGCAGGATTGCCGGTCTCGCCGGACGGTCAGGTGCAGAACGGGCTCATTATGCTCGGCAACCGCGTCCTGACTGCCGACGTGCTGTTCGACGGTCCGCCGTTCGCAAGTGATGATGCGGCGAAGGACTGGTACTGGGGAGCTGACGGCAAAACCCTGAAGGCTATTCTGATGAGCTTCACCTACCGCTGACCCCACCCCCGGACGCTCTCTCACTTAATGCGGGTTTTTGACCGACGCTCTCTCACTTTCCTAAAGAAAGTGAGAGAGCGCTGGGGAACGCAGGTTGTCAAGCTGTGTGGAGTCATTGGGTTTGTTGTGTGGGTGTTTTTGTTGTCGGGAGGTTGATTCCGGCATGGCTGGCTGGGGCTGGTGTCGTTGGGCGCTGGTGGAATCGTTCGGGGTGTTTGTTGTAGTAGCGCTGTAGTGCCTGGTCCCGGGTTTTCCAAACTTCCTTCCATGAGCCGTCATGGACTTCGGCGGGCGAGAACAGTGCGATGCCCGAGTGTTTGTGTTGGGTGTTATACCAGGGCACGTAGTCGGCAAGGTAGGCCCGGGCGGCCTCGACTTCTTTGAACACACGGGGGTAGCCGGGCCTGTACTTCATGGTCCGGAACCCGGACTCGGAGAAGGGGTTGTCGTTCGAGACGTAGGGCCGGTTGTGGGAGAGCTCCACGCCGTGGCCGGTGAGAGCTTCGCGGAGCAGGTTTGATCGCATCGCCGGCCCCGAGTCGGCGTGAACTATGCGCGGTGCGCCATACCGGGCGATCGCGGTTTCGAACATCTCCACAGCGAGATGGTCCGCCTCCCGTTCCTCGACCCGCCAGGCCACCATGCGGCGGGAGTAGATATCAAGGACCGAGTAGGCCTTGAACGACCGTCCCCGCCAGGGTGAATACAGATCGGTGATGTCCCAGGACCAGACCTGCCCCGGGCCCGTGGCCATCACCACGGGCTTCTCCCGCGGGGGCCGGTTCTTCCCTGTCCTGGTCGGGATCGCGGGGCGCAGCATCTGGTCCTCGATCTGCGCCGCGACCCGCCACCATGTGCGGCGGGAAGCGAGCATCACCCCCGCGTCCCAGGCAGCCGCGTAGGAATGATCAACGGAGACCTGGTTGGCCCAGCCCACCAGGATGTATTCGCAGATCCGGTCGCGGTCATTGGCGCTGACACGTGACTGGTAAGCGCGTTCAGACTGTCCGAGCGGGTCCTGGACCCCTGCGCGGGGATTCTGCCGGTAGTGCCAGGTCGAGCGGGATACGCCGGCGAACTCGAGGGCTTGCCGTTGCGAGCCGGTGAGCGTTGTCAGTTGCCGGACGAGGATGTTCTCGGCTTCGATGAACCTTTCGGATCTTTCGTCCGGGCCGTATCGGGCTCTGGCACGCTCAACTCGTGCAAGAGCCCGATAGCTTTTCCCAAGGCTGTATTCGTGCCTTCAAGATCACGAATACGGCCCTTGAGCTGTTCGACTTCGGACTGGTGTTCAGCGATCTCTTTGGCGCGCGCTTTCTCAAACGCGGACCACTCGCCATTCGTGCGGGCCATGTTCCCATGCTCTCGTGGAATCAGATTCCGGTCGAGGTCACCCTCTTGCACCATCCTCCGCCAGCGCCGGAACGTCCACTCAGTCACTGGCTGGGAGGCAAGCCATTCCTTCCTCGTCCCGTACGGCTGCACGTAATACTGATGCACCAACTCCCGAATCTCATCGCGGCTAATACCTCGCGCACCAACAGTCATGTCTGCTCCTGCTCCTCATCAATCATTGGCTGACTCACAACCAGCCTGACGTAGAGGGGAATTTCCCACATTAACTGAGAGAGCGTCGGTGTTTTAAGCGCATTAAGTGAGATAGCGTTTCAGGGGTTGGAGGTGGGGGCAGGGGCCGTGGGGGTGGTGCAGGCATCGATCTGGGTCTGGACAATTTCCCCATAGTGCGCCACCAGGTCATCAAAGTCCCAGCTGGCGAAGAGGTTCAGGGTGCGGACGGTCTCGCCGAAGCCCGTCATCAGGGCGGTCACGGTCGAGGCGTAGCGGCGGTCCGGCGTTGTGTCACCGATCAGCCGGGCGATGGCGGTGACGTAGCGTTCGCGGATGTCAGCCCGGGCGGCTTCGGGGTCGGGGGAGTCCAGTACGGCGAACGGAATGATGGCCCACGGCTCCTGGACGCCGCGTTCCCGGCGCATCAGCACCCGGAACACGAGGGCCCTGCCGAGTTCCGGCGTCGGGACCTCCAACTCGGCGAGCAGCGACTCGTCCGGCTGCACGGCGGCGTACAGCTTTTCCTTGGACAGGAACAGCTTCATGACCAGGGCGGCGGAAACACCGGCGTCCGCCGCGATGTCCCGGACGGTCACGGCCCGGTATCCGCGTTCACCGAAGAGGCGCCCGGCGGACTGGAGGATCGCGTCGTGGCTGGGGCTGCTCACGCTCCCACCCGCTCGCCGGAGGTTTCCTCCACGGGCGGAGCGGCGAAGTCCAGCGTCACCGAACGGTTGTCGACAGCGAGCTTCCGCGCCACCGCCTGAAGTGTTGCGGGGTGAAGCATTGTCACGACGTAGCGTCCGGCGAGGGGCAGGGGAAAAGCGTATATCCCGTTGTCGTCCGTCCGGGTGGTGGCCAGATGCTCGCCGCTGGCTTCCAGGAGCGTCACCATGGCGCCGGCAACCGGCGTGCCGCCGGCTACAACGGAGCCGCCGAGCTCCAGGCGTTCCCGCAGCATGAAGTTCTGTGTGAGGGTGCGGCCGTCAAAGTCGAAGACTTCGGCCATGGGGGCCCACCCGCCCGCATTGGCCACCATAAGGTATTTCCCGGCGCCGGGCAGAGCCACGGAGTAGTTGCCCTCCGTGTCCACGCGGCTCCAGTCCACCGGATCGCCGTCGGTCCGGAGAACGGTGACGACGGCGGGGGTGAGGGGGCGGTGATCCGGCGCCAGGACGCGCCCCTGCACCACCAGTTCGGCGGCGCCGGCAACGGTTGCCGGCGGGCGGCGGACACCGGCGGCGCGGGGGATGAAGACGGCGGCCAGCATCGATGCTGCCGAAGCCGCGGCCGCCAGCCAGAAAATGTCCCGGAACGCGTCGAAGGACGGGAACCGGGCATCGCCCACCGCGATGGTGACCGAGGTGAAGACGGCGGCGATCGCCGCACTGGATGTTGAGGTGCCGATGGCACGGACCAGGCTGTTCAGGCCATTCGCGGACGCCGTCTCGGTGATGGGCACCGCGCCCATGATGAGGGTGGGCATCGCCGCGTAAGCGATGGCGGTGCCCACGCTCACCACGGTGGAACCGATGATGACCCAGGCGATGGAATCGTAGAAGAAGACGCGGCCCACATAGCCCACAATCATCACCAGCGCCCCTGCCATGAGCGCCGTCTTGCCGCCGAAGATCCGGATTATGCGTCCGGACAGCGGTGCGAACACCACCATCGCCAGCCCGGACGGGACCATGCACAACCCGGCGGTGATCACATTCAGTTCGAAGCCGTAGCCGGTGACGGCGGGAAGCTGGAGCTGCTGGGTGGTGAGGAGCATGTTGGCGAACATGGCGAAGCCGATCAGCAGCGAGGCCAGGTTGGTCATCAGTACGGGGCGGCGGGCAGAGGTCCGCAAGTCAACCATCGGCTGGCGGACTTTCAGTTCATACGGGACCCAGACGGCCAGAAGTATCGCAGCGGTCAGGAACAGCAGCAGGACGGGCTCGGATCCCCAGCCCCAGGAGCCGCCCTTGGAAATCGCCAGGAGCAGGGCTGCCAGCGCCGCAGACAGCACCAGGGCGCCTGCATAGTCGAAGCTTCCGCGCGTGCGGACCTTGGATTCCGGAACGATCAGCACCACGGCGAGGAGCAGCAGCACTCCCGCGCCAGCCGAGACCCAGAAGATCGAGGCCCAGCCAAGGCTTTCGTACAGAACTCCTGCCAGCGGCAGGCCCATGGCGCTGCCGATGCCCAGGGTGGCGCTCATGAGGGCTACCGCGGAGCCCATCTTCTCCTTGGGCAGTTCATCACGCATGATGCTGATGCCCACCGGGATCAAGGCCGAGGAGAACCCCTGGAGTGCCCGGCCGATGATCAGCCACACGAAGGCCCCGCCAACGGCTGCCATGACGGATCCCGCCACCATGATGGCGAGGCACACCACCATCATTTTGCGCTTTCCGTACATGTCCGCACTGCGGGACACAATCGGCGTTGCCACGGCGCTGGACAGGAGGGTGGCGGTCACCAGCCAGGAGGCGTCGTCGGCCGTGACGCCCAGGATCCCGGGGAAGTCCGGAAGGAGGGGCACCACCAGAGTCTGCATCAGCGCCACGAGCGTGCCACTGAGGGCCAGGACTGCGGTGATGGCGGACGGAGACGGGCGGCGTCGCGAGTCGGGGGCTTGGGAGCGCGGCATGTACTGCTTTCAGGGGTCAGGCGTGGATTGGGTGGGGTGAACGCACGTTTACCCGCTTCCAGTGAACCACCGTTCACCCCCCGCCAGCAATGTCGGGGTAGTGTTTATTGCGTCACAGGAGCAATTAGGCAACGCAAAGCTTTCGTAATAGCGAGCAGGCTAGGCTACCCTTACTTAGGATTGCATCATTCACCTAAGGAGTTCCGTGACTTCCCCCCTTTTCCGTGGCCCTGGCGCCACCCGCCGTACGCTGTTCAAGTCAGCCGGCAAGGCCACAGCGGTCCTGGCCGCCGCGGCGCTCACGCTCTCTGCCTGCTCCACCGGGCCCGCGGCCGGCACCCCTGACGCCAGCGCCTCCAGCTCAAGCAGCGCCCAGTTCCCCGTCACCATCAAGCACGTCTTCGGCGAGACCACCATCAAGGAACAGCCCACCCGCGTAGCCACCGTCTCCTGGGTCAATGACGACGTCGCCATTGCCCTCGGCGTTGTACCCGTGGGCGTCCCCAAGAACGAATGGGGCGGCAATGAACAGGGCTCCACGCCGTGGAAGGATGCGGCCCTGACAGAACTCGGCGCCGGCTTCGGCACGGAGAAGGCTCCGGTCCAGTACTCCGAGACGGACGGCATCAACTTCACCGAGATCGCCAAGCTCACCCCTGACGTCATCCTGGCCGCCTACTCGGGCCTGACCGAAGAGGACTACAAGAAGCTCAGCGAGATCGCCCCTGTGGTGGCCCACCCCGAGGTCGCGTACGGAACCTCCTGGCAGGACTCCACCTCCATCATCGGCAAGGCCCTGGGCAAGGATGCGGAGGCCACCAAACTGGTCTCCGACACCGAAGCCACCATCAAGGACAAGGTCTCCAAGTACCCGCAGATCGCCGGCAAGAGCTTCATCTACGGAAACCTCGAGCCAGCATCGGCTGAGGGCGTCAACGTCTACACCGCCAACGACAACCGCCCCCGTTTCCTGAGCGCGATCGGCATGAAGCTCGCTTCCGTTGTGGAGGAAAACTCGAAGGGTTCCAAGGAATTCTTCATCCCGTGGTCCGCCGAGAAGGCCAACGAACTGGACTCCGATATTTTCGTCACCTGGGTTCCGGATGCCGCCACCACCGATTCCATCAAGGCAGACCCGCTCCTCGGCCAGATCCCGGCCATCAAGGACGGCGCCCTCGTGGCTGATTCGGACAACACCCTGACGCTGTCCATCTCGGCATCCTCGCCGCTGAGCCTGCCGTGGTCACTGGACACGTTCCTGCCGCAGCTTGCCAGCGCAGCGGATGCAGTGAAGTAAGCACCGTCCCATGACGGAAAGTACGACGACGGCGGCCGCCCAGGGGCGAGGTCTCACCGCTTTGGCGTCGCCAAAGCGCCGGGATCTCACCTCTCGAAACCCCGACGCCGCCCGCCCGCGCTCCCGGGGCAGGCAGGCAGCCTGGCTGCTGGCCGCCGTCGTCGTACTTATTGTCCTGACCGCCGCTTCGTTGGTCATCGGCGCCCGGGGACTTTCCCTCGCCACGGTGTGGCAGGCCCTCACCCAGTTCGACCCCGCCAACGGCGACCATGCGGTGGTTCACGCCCGCATTCCGCGCACTATCCTCGGGATCCTTGCCGGCGGTGCCCTGGGCCTCGCGGGCGCTGCCATGCAGGGCGTCGCCCGCAACCCCCTGGCTGACCCCGGCATCATGGGCGTCAACGCCGGAGCTGCGCTGGCCGTGGTTACCGGCATCTACCTTTTTGGCGTCACCTCCCTCAGCGGCTACATCTGGTTTGCCTTCATTGGCGCCGCAGCAGCCGCCGTTGCGGTGTACCTCATCGCCTCGATGGGCCGGGACGGAGCGACGCCGGTCAAGCTGGCCCTCGCCGGGGCGGCGCTGAACGCCGGACTTTATTCGCTGATGAGCGTCATTCTCGTCTCCAGCCAGGACACCTACGACCGCTTCCGCTTTTGGCAGGTGGGCGGGATAGCAGGCCGTGACTGGGCCGTCGTCCTTCCGGGCCTGCCATTCCTTGCCCTTGGTGCCCTCATCATTCTTTGCACCGGCCGAATCCTCAACAGCCTGGCACTCGGTGATGACATCGCCCGAGGCCTCGGCCAGCGCGTGGGCCTCTCACGAGGCTTGACCGCCCTGGGCATCGTCCTGCTGTGCGGTTCAGCCACCGCGCTGGCCGGCCCGATCGGCTTCATCGGCCTGGTGATCCCACATGCGGTCCGGTCACTCACCGGCCCCGACTACCGCTGGATCCTGCCGTTCTCCCTCGTCCTGGCACCGGCACTGCTGCTTGGCGCGGACATCATCGGCCGCGTGGTCCTGCTTCCGGGCGAAGTTCCGGCCGGCATCATGACGGCACTGGTTGGCGCGCCCGTCTTCGTCTGGCTGATCCGCCGGGGCAAGGGGGTTGGCCTGTGAAGACCCTCAACGCTCCCGCCGGGCTGCCGCGTGACGGCCACCCAACGCGCAAACACTGGCGCGAACTGCCGTCCCGCGTACTGACCCGGACCGCGCTCCTCGGCTTCGCCGTCGTCGTGATGTTTGCCGTCTATGTCCTGCTCGGCAGCTACACCGTGACCATCCCCGACTTCTTCACAATCCTGATCGCCCACCTCAACGGCGGCGAAAGAATCCCCGGCGCCAGCTTCATCGTGATGGAGAACAAGCTGCCCCGTGCGGTCATCGGCATCCTGATCGGCGCCGGATTCGGCCTGTCCGGCGGTCTGTTCCAGACCATGCTCCGCAACCCCCTGGCCAGTCCGGATGTGATCGGCATCAGTTACGGTGCCAGCGCCGCGGCCGTCACCGCCATCGTGGTCTTCGGCGCCACCGGTCCGGCCGTGTCCGGGGCGGCACTCGGCGGCGCGCTGGGCATTGCCGCCCTCATCTACGCCATCTCCCGCGGGCCTGCGCTGGGGTCAGGCGGCGGCAACCGTGGAAACGCTGCCGGGAACAGGCTCATCCTGGCGGGTGTGGGCATCGCCGCCGCCCTGCACGCCGTGGTCAACTTCCTCATGACCCGCGCGGACATCCGCACGGCAGCCGACGCACTTGTGTGGCTTAACGGGTCCCTTAATTCAGCCAACTGGGAACGCGCAGGCCTGCTGGCACTGGCACTTTTGGTCCTGGTCCCTGCGGTCATCACCCTGGCTGGCCCGCTCCGCATCCTGGAACTGGGCGATGACGCTGCGGCCGGCCTGGGCATCCGTGTCGGGTTCACCCGCCTCGCCGTGGTGATCACCGCCGTCGGGCTTGCAGCGGTGGCGACGGCGGCAGCCGGCCCGGTCTCGTTCGTCGCCTTCCTCTCCGGTCCCATAGCCCGGCGCTTCACCCGGAAAGCCAGCCTCCCGGCGTCGGCATTTGTCGGTGCGCTGATTGTCCTCGCGGCCGACTACTTCGCGGCCAATGTTGCCCCCTTGCTGCTGGACGGCACCGTGCTGCCCGTCGGCGTCATTACCGGCGCCCTGGGTGCCCCCTTCCTGCTGTGGCTCCTGGTCACGGCCAACCGAAAGGATGCCTGACATGGCCGTTCTCAAGGCTCAGGACCTCACGCTGAAGTACGATCAGCGCTGCGTTGTGGAAGGGCTCACCGCGGAGATCCCGGAGGGCAAGGTGACCATGATCGTGGGCGCCAACGCCTGCGGGAAGTCCACGCTGCTCCGCGGCCTGTCCCGCCTGCTCAAACCCGCAGCCGGCGCCGTGACCCTTGACGGCAAGGACATCCACTCCCGCCCGGCCCGGGAACTGGCCCGCACTCTTGGCCTCCTCCCGCAGCACCCCACCGCGCCGGACGGCATCACCGTCCGTGACCTCGTGGGACGCGGGCGGTACCCGCACCAGGGCTTCTTCCGCAGCTGGAGCCCGGACGACGACGCGGCGGTGCACCGAGCGCTCGAAAGCACCGAAACGCTGGAACTCGCTGACCGCAACGTGGACGAACTCTCCGGCGGCCAGCGGCAGCGCGTGTGGATTGCCATGGCCCTGGCCCAGGAAACCGACGTCCTGCTGCTGGACGAACCCACCACGTACCTTGACCTGGCCCACCAGGTGGAAGTCCTGGACCTGGTCACGGACCTGAACCGCAAGCGCGGCACCACGGTGGCGATCGTCCTGCACGACCTGAACCTGGCCGCACGCTACGCGGACCACGTCATCGCCATGAAAGCCGGCGGGATCGTGGCCCTCGGCGCCCCCGGAAAAGTTGTTACCGAAAAGCTGGTCCTGGACGTCTTCGGACTCGAGTCCAGGGTCATCCCCGATCCCGTGTCCGGAACCCCGCTGATCATTCCCATCGGCCGCCACCACACCACCGCCAACGAACTGGAGCTCGTTTCATGAAGACCCGCGAAACTGCCGCCGCAAAGACCATGAACACCGAGCCCATGACCCTCGCTTTTGAAGTGACGGTTTCCTCGGTGGAGGAGCTCAGCCCCAACTTCCGACGCATCACCTTCGGCGGCTACTCACTGCGCGACTTCGGCGTTTCCGGAGACACGCAGGACCTGCGGATCAAACTGATGATCCCCTCGCTTGACGGCTCCGGCCAGCAGATCCCGCTGCCCGCCTTCGATATGAATGCCTCCGGCTGGTACCAGGCATGGCTCGCGATGGACCCCGCCCTCCGCGGTTCGATGCGCACCTACACGGTTCGCCGCGAACGCCTGGATGCGGTCTACCCGGAAATCGACGTGGACTTCGTGATGCACTTCGACGCCGATGGCCACGGCGGGCCGGCCGCCAATTGGGCGCAGACGGCCAAACCCGGTGATGCGCTCACCGTCATCGGACCCAACAACCGTGCCGCACAGTGCCAAACCGCCGAAACGTACGGCGGCATCGAATGGCGTCCGGGCCTGGCCCAGCGGGTGCTGCTCGCCGGCGACGAAACCGCCGTTCCCGCCATCTCCGCCATCCTTGAGAGCCTGCCGTCCTATATGAGCGGCCACGCCTTCCTGGAGGTCCCGGAGGCCGGTGACTTCCTGGATCTCAAGACCGACGCCGACATCGAGATCACCTGGCTTGCCCGCGGCGCGGCCATCGGCCGCTCACGCCCGCACGGCGAGCTGCTGCAGCAGGCCGTGCAGAGGGCGGTGCCGGTGCCCGGCTGGGTAGGCATCAAAGCGGCCGACGGCGGTGCGGGCCCCGAGCCCGAGGACGTCAACGTGGACGTGGACATCCTCTGGGAGACTCCCGCGCGGATGGAGACGGCCGAGATCGAGGCCAGCCGAAACCCCGCCCTGCCCGCCGGTGCCATGCCCTTCTACGCCTGGATCGCCGGCGAAGCCGCCGTCATCAAGGACATGCGCCGGTACCTCGTACGCGACGTCGGCATTGACCGGAAGCAGGTCGCGTTCATGGGCTACTGGCGCAAGGGGAAGGCCGAGGGCTGAGTCTTCCAGGAACGGAGGGGGCGCATCCTCGGCGTGCTCGCTCGTTCCTCGCTTAGACGCACGCTGCCGGATGCCTCCCCTCCGTCCAGTCACCTTGCATTCACCTCACCTTTCCCTGGCCGCTTTTTCGGATAGTTAGGGTGGCCGGGTGGTTGGTGATCCTTTGTTGCCCCAAAGCGGGCGGCGCGTCTTCGTAGCCCTGGGGGATTCCTTTACCGAGGGCGTCGGGGACCGGGATGAGCGGCTGCCCAACGGCGTGCGTGGCTGGGCCGACCGGGTGGCTGAGAAGCTGGCAAAGGCCGAGCCGGGCTGGGAGTACGCCAACCTGGCCATCCGGAGCAAACGCCTGCGCCACATCTCGGGCGAACAGCTGGAACCGGCGCTGGCCATGAGACCGGCACTGATCACCCTTTACGCCGGCGGCAACGATCTCCTCGACATCGGCACGGACATGGCCGTCCTGATGGATGAGTACGAAGACCTCGTGGCGCGGCTTGCCGGGAGCGGAGCCACGCTGGTCCTGTTCACGGGCTTCGACGTCAAGGTGTCGGCAGTGCTGGAGCTGCTCAAGAAGCGGAACACCATCTACAACCAGCGGGTCCGGGAGATCGCCGTTAAGTACGGGGCTGTCCTCGTGGACTACTGGTGCCTGGACGCCTTCCATGACCGGCGGATGTGGGATTCGGACCGGCTCCACATGTCCAAGGCGGGCCACAAGTACCTCGCCGGGCAGGTGTTGGACCACTTGGGGGTGCCGCACAAGATCCGGCCCAAGGAATGGGACCCGCCGGCGAGGCTGAGCCTGCGCGAGTGGGAGCAGCGGCAGCGGCGGTGGGTGAGTGACTGGGTGCTGCCACTCTTCGGCCGCAAGATCAGGGGAATCACGCTGGGGGATGCGCTGAGCCCACGCTGGCCCGAGCCCGTCAAGGTACCGCGGAAAGGCGGCCTCAGGAAGTTGGCCGAGAAACGCGCAAAGGCGAAAAAGACCTAGGTGTCCAGCAGGTTCTCATAGCCCTCCGCCACAGTGGTGGCAGTGAACTCGATGACCTCGAACTCGGCCACGCCGTTGCTGTAGAAAGGGTCCTTGGCCAAAGCCGCATCAAGGGTGGCCCGGTCCGCCTTGGACAACAGCACACCGCCAACGGCTGGAACTAAACGTCCGGACGCGAGGAAGACGCCGTCGTCGAACGCCTGTTTAACCCAGGCCATGTGCGCGGGGCGGTGATAATCGACGATGTCTTCGGGCACCTTGTAGGTCAGCGACACAACAAACATAGGGCCAGCCTACCCGTGCCCGCGCGGGGCACTTGAACCGTCAAGGAGTTTGTCTCCTAGACTGGACCCATGACCGAACCGCGCTGGCTCAACGCCGATGAACGCCGTGCCTGGCTGGCGATCCTGAGCATCAACACACTGCTTCCCGCCGCACTGGACAGCCAGCTCCACACTGCCGGCAAAGTGTCGCTGTTCGACTACAACGTCATGGCCATGCTGTCAGAGGCAGAGGGCCATTTCCTCCCCATGAGCCAACTGGCAGCCCGCACCAGTTCCTCGCTGTCCCGGCTTTCGCACGTCGTGTCCAAGCTGGAAAAGCGCGGCTGGCTGGAGCGGCGCCCGCATCCGCGTGATGCGCGTGTCACCACGGCGCACCTGTCCGACGTCGGGATGGCCACTCTGGTGGAACTCGCACCGGGGCACGTGGAGGCAGTCCGCACCAAGTTTCTGGACGCCCTCACCGACCGTGATGTCAACGACCTGGCCCGCATCAGCGAGAAAATCGTTGCGCGCCTGGACGAGGACCATTGGATCCTCCGCGAAAAGGACGGCCAGGCCTAGGCATGGACTTTTCCACCCGCTATGTAGCCCTCGGTGATTCGTTCACGGAGGGCGTCGGCGATGATGACCCCGGGCGCCCCAACGGGCTGCGCGGCTGGGCCGACCGTGTGGCGGAGCAGTTGGGCGCGGCGGATCCCGCCTTCGGCTACGCCAATTTGGCTATCCGCGGCAGGAAGCTCCGCCAGATCATGGCAGAGCAGGTGGACGCCGCCGTCGAACTTAACCCCACCCTGGTGACCATTTACGCTGGTGCCAACGACATCCTGCGGCCCAGGATCGACATCGATGACCTGCTGACTGAGTACGACGCCGGCATCCGCAAACTGACCGCAACCGGTGCCACCGTCGTGATGTTCACGGGTTTCGACGCCCGCGGTTCCAAGGTGTTCAGCACCATGCGCGGCCGCACTGCCATCTACAACGAGCTGGTCCGCGGCATCGCCGGTGACCACGGTGCGCTGCTGGTGGACTACTGGCGGTTCAGCGAGTACTACGACTGGGGCATGTGGGCCAAGGACCGGATGCACATGTCCGCAGCCGGGCACGCCAACATGGCCAAGCGGGTACTGACTGTGCTGGAACACGACCACTCGATCGATGTCCCGCCCATGACCCCGGTACCGGAACTCAGCCGCGCCGAAGCCATTCGCGCAAACGCCCGGTGGGTCCGCGAATTCGCCGGCCCGTGGGTGGTCCGCCGCGTCACCGGCAGGTCCTCCGGCGATGGACTATCACCGAAGTATCCCCAACTCACACGCCTCTGAAGTGAAAGTCCTGGCAGGTTACTGACCGCGGAAGTCCGGAGTCCCCAGCAGGGCACCGTCCGGGCCCACTGCCAGGACGGCGATGTCCCAGTGGGCCGTGGCCCTGTCCAGCATGGGTAGGCCACCTGCAACGATCGCCGTGGCCAGGACGTCGGCTGTCTCCATGTCCGCAGCGGCAACCGACACCTGGACAAAGGCCTTCTTTTTCGAGGTGCCACTCCAAATGTGGTCCCCCCGCTCAGCGGAACCCGACGTCGCCAGCGCCGCGTGCCGCCGTCGTCCGCCCAGGGGGTAGCCGGCGAGCAGAACGCCGCGGTCAGCGGGATCCACGATCCCGGCCTCCCACGGCTCTGCGGTTCCCGGCGCGGGAGAGCCGCTGACCAGGACGTCCCCGCCTGCGTTCAGGCACCAGTCCGGGCGTCCGAGCGCCAGCAGCGACGCACCCGCCTCGTGGATCGCGTACGCCTTGATGAGCCCGGAAAGGTCCAGCGCACCGTCCGGTCTTTCCGGCGTGAACGCGCCTTCGGTGCGGAGCCGCCACTCCAGCGCGTCCTCGTACCGTCTGCGCATACCGGCCGACGCATCGCGCAGCGACAGCTCGCCGCGCGCCAGGCGGCTCGCCTCCGAATCCGTGCGGTACAGGCTGAACGTCTGATCCAGTTCACCGAAAATGCGTTCGACGACGGCGGTGGCCCTTGGAGGCTCATCCTCGGCTGAGGCGCCTCCTGCGGATGCGTCCACCGGCATGGTCAGGCTGACCACCGTGCCCATGCTGCGGAATGTCCCGGCCTTCAGGCGCGGCCTCGGGTGCGGGGGCTCAGCCGAGGATGAGCTCTCAAAGGTTCGCGGCATCGATGGCTGCCTGTAGGGACGAGAGGTACGCGTTGCTGGTGACAGTGGCGCCGCTGATGGTCTTGACCTGCGCAGACTGTGCAGCCAGGACCTCACTTCGCAGCAGCGGGGCGGCCCGGTTGCTGATCTGAATGGATTTACGGTCGTCGTCGGTCAGCTGAAGGGCAGTGACCTCAGTGATCTTTCCGGCGTTGACCGCGATCTGAACCTGCACTGCGCCGAACCTTGTTTGCACCACCGATCCTGTGTACGTTCCTGCAGCGGATGCGCTGCTGGAGGAGCCGGAGTCCGCGGGAGAACCAGAGGGGCCCGACGTACCGGAGGATGCCGCACCGCTGGAGGGCGCGGCACCGCCGGTGGGCGCGGCACCGCCGGTGCCTGCCGCCGTCGTACTGCTGGTGGTGGTGCTGACGCCCGCGACCTGGGTGCCGGCCTGCCAGCCGGCCACGAGGATCCCGGCGGAGGCGATTGCTGCGGATAAAGCTCCCCGTGCTTTCACCAGTCGAACCTTTCGTGATGGATTTGGTCCGTCCCGACGCCGGCAGCGTGGGTAGCGGAGATGACGTTGCGGGCCCAGGCTTGCGGCCCGCAGATGTAGACGTCCGAATCAGCAATGTCCGGTGCGTACGAGGCCACGTTGTAGCCGGCGCGGACGGCATCCTCGGGCAACCAGCTGTTGGTGTCCCACTGAACGCGCGGACCGGTCAGATGGAACAGCCTGGCACCGCGGTCCTCACAGAGTTCGAGGATCTCGGAGCCCAGATAGAGCTCCTGTTCGCTGTGCCCGCGCAGCAGGATGGTGGCGTTCCCGGGGGCGAATGGCGTGCTTTCCAGCAGGGCGCGCAGCGGGGTGATGCCAATGCCCGCTCCGATCATCACCACCTTTTCCCTGGTGCGCGCAGCTGTGCCGAACATTCCGTACGGTCCTTCCACGGCCACCTTCGTGCCCGGCCGCAGTCTCATGAGTCGGGCCGAGCCGCGGCCAAGGTTCCGGACCGTGATGCGGAGGGCTGACTTGCCGTCCCGCCCCGGCGCCAGCGGTTCGGCTGACAGGCTGAAGGGGTGCGGATGCCACCAGAAGCCCGGGGCGAGGAAGCGCCAGACGAGGAACCGTCCGCCGTTCCCGGCGAGCCTGTCAAGGTCCCGGCCGGTCATCTCAATGTTCACGACGCCAGGGGCCACACCGGTCACCCGGCTGACGGTGAGCTGGTGCCGGCACGTGGCCATCAGGGGCCGTGCAACACGGTAGTAGAGGAGGGCCGCGCCGGTTGCGGTGCAGACTGCCAGCCAGTACCACCGCTGCCAGGTTCCCTCGGCGAACAACCCGCCCACGCTGAACTGGTGGGGGAGGGAACTGCCGACGGCGGCATACGTCAGCAGGTGGACGACGTACCAGAATTCGTAGGGGAAACGGCGTCGGACGGCCACGAGCGAGGTGATCACCACACCGATGAACAGGCCGATGGAGACAAAGGCCAGCCACATGTCCGGAACCAGCGTCCACAAAGCAACCGACTCACTGACGGGGTCCAGCCCTTCTGCCATGCCGTACCCCGCGGCGAGCAGCAGCCCATGCGCCAGAAGCAGGTACAACGATGGTTTGCCCAGCCTGCGGTGGAATTCCAGGGCGCGATCATGGCCGAAGGTTCGGTCCACCACCGGGATCCTGGCCGCCAGGAGGAGCATCAGCAGGACAACGTCCATGCCGGCCAACCCCGCCACGATGCCCGCGGCGGTCACCGCGGAAGCGGGCGAATTGATTACTGTTGCGCCGCCGTCGGCCAACCACAATGCCACGGCGGCTGCCACGGAACTGCAGGCGATGACGGTCAGGGCATCGGCGCGGAGCGTCCGCTGCCGGTGCTGCCGCGCGAACCGGCCCGGAGCGGGACGTCCGGCGGAGAACGGCTCTGTGTGGCCGGAACGGCTTAGCGCCGGATTGGCCGGCTGGAGCTGTGTCTTCATGCTTCAACGATGGGCACCGAAGCTTTCATTCAGCTGTGAAAATAGCGGTCCGCCAGCTATGAATGCCTGGCACCAGCGCCGGCTACCTTATACACCGTCCGAGCCAGGATTGGTCTTTAATTGCGTGAACTCGTAGACTTGGTAGGCGCTAAGTGCGCGGAGCGTGCGCAATTGCTCCGGTGGCCCGGTAAATTTCTCCAGGGTAGCCGGTAGTTAGGGGCTCAAGTTGCGTGACTAACCGTTCACCCTGATCATTTTGGGTCGCACTCAGACGCATGATCCTGCAGCAGATATGCGGATCATTACTTTCAATTCTTGAGGAGAAGTCATGGCAGCACACTGCCAAGTGACCGGAGCCGAGCCGGGCTTTGGGCACAGCATTTCGCACTCGCACCGCCGCAACAAGCGTCGGTTCGATCCGAACATTCAGAAGAAGCGCTACTGGGTTCCGTCCCTGCGCCGTAACGTCACGCTGCAGGTTTCTGCTCGTGGCATCAAGACCATCGACGTACGCGGCATCGACGTTGTCGTCGCCGCAATCCTGGCTCGTGGGGTGAAGCTCTAGTGGCTAAGGACAAGGACGTACGTCCGATCATCAAGCTCAAGTCGACTGCGGGCACGGGTTACACCTACGTAACGCGTAAGAACCGTCGTAACAACCCGGACCGTATGGTTCTGAAGAAGTACGACCCCAAGATCCGCCAGCACGTCGAATTCCGAGAGGAGCGCTAAACCATGGCTAAGAAGTCCAAGATTGCTCGCAATGAGCAGCGCAAGGTCATCGTTGAGCGTTACGCTGCAAAGCGCCTCGAGCTGAAGAAGGCCCTGGTTGACCCCAACTCAACCGACGAAGCACGCGAAGCTGCACGCCTCGGCCTGCAGAAGCTGCCCCGCAACGCGTCCCCGATCCGTCTGCGTAACCGCGACATCATCGACGGCCGTCCCCGCGGTACCTTCCAGAAGTTCGGTATCTCCCGTGTTCGCTTCCGCGACATGGCTCACCGTGGTGAGCTCCCGGGCATCACCAAGTCTTCCTGGTAATCCAGCACCGCTGATTCCAGCTGCTTGAGAAGGGCCGGCAACCGCTTGGTTGCCGGCCCTTCTGCTTTTAACCGCCGCAAGTGCATTTGCTCCGGATTGTCGGGATCCATGCCTGTGCTGCACCACACAAAGGGAATGCACGACGGCGGCGCCTATCCTGGGTGCCTAGTGACCGCATCTTCCGCGGAATCACGGGGAACAGGACCTCTGCCGGGGATGATTTGCGGTGGGGCGCCAGCGGGTGTATTGTTTTCTAAGTCGCCGCAGGGAGACAGCGAAGAGCTGGTAACCGCGGATGGCAAAAACCCCCAAATTCAAGACCAAATTCTGGTAGTTCTTTCGAGCGCTTCAGATTGGGTTGAGAATGTGTTTTCCGCTGATGCGGGTCCTGAAAGATGGATTTGCATCGCAGCGAGGAACCGGGTAAGTTTGAAAAGTTGCTCCGGAGCGATCCACGGCTGTTTAGTGCTGGTGGTGGTGCCGGGTGTGTCTGTTGTTTGAGAACTCAATAGTGTGCCAAGTTTGTTGATACCAATTTATTGTATTGAATTGGTTGAATTTGCCGGGTCATGCCGCCCCTGTGGTGTGGTCTGGTTTTTACAGCTGGTTTCAAATTTTGCAGTGCGGTTGCCGCGTTATTTCCGTGGTTTCTGTGTTGTGTTCGTTTTTGTTTTACTTCAACGGAGAGTTTGATCCTGGCTCAGGATGAACGCTGGCGGCGTGCTTAACACATGCAAGTCGAACGATGAACCTCACTTGTGGGGGGATTAGTGGCGAACGGGTGAGTAACACGTGAGTAACCTGCCCTTGACTCTGGGATAAGCCTGGGAAACTGGGTCTAATACCGGATATGACTCCTCATCGCATGGTGGGGGGTGGAAAGCTTTTTGTGGTTTTGGATGGACTCGCGGCCTATCAGCTTGTTGGTGAGGTAATGGCTCACCAAGGCGACGACGGGTAGCCGGCCTGAGAGGGTGACCGGCCACACTGGGACTGAGACACGGCCCAGACTCCTACGGGAGGCAGCAGTGGGGAATATTGCACAATGGGCGAAAGCCTGATGCAGCGACGCCGCGTGAGGGATGACGGCCTTCGGGTTGTAAACCTCTTTCAGTAGGGAAGAAGCGAAAGTGACGGTACCTGCAGAAGAAGCGCCGGCTAACTACGTGCCAGCAGCCGCGGTAATACGTAGGGCGCAAGCGTTATCCGGAATTATTGGGCGTAAAGAGCTCGTAGGCGGTTTGTCGCGTCTGCCGTGAAAGTCCGGGGCTCAACTCCGGATCTGCGGTGGGTACGGGCAGACTAGAGTGATGTAGGGGAGACTGGAATTCCTGGTGTAGCGGTGAAATGCGCAGATATCAGGAGGAACACCGATGGCGAAGGCAGGTCTCTGGGCATTAACTGACGCTGAGGAGCGAAAGCATGGGGAGCGAACAGGATTAGATACCCTGGTAGTCCATGCCGTAAACGTTGGGCACTAGGTGTGGGGGACATTCCACGTTTTCCGCGCCGTAGCTAACGCATTAAGTGCCCCGCCTGGGGAGTACGGCCGCAAGGCTAAAACTCAAAGGAATTGACGGGGGCCCGCACAAGCGGCGGAGCATGCGGATTAATTCGATGCAACGCGAAGAACCTTACCAAGGCTTGACATGGACTGGAAATACCTGGAAACAGGTGCCCCGCTTGCGGTCGGTTCACAGGTGGTGCATGGTTGTCGTCAGCTCGTGTCGTGAGATGTTGGGTTAAGTCCCGCAACGAGCGCAACCCTCGTTCTATGTTGCCAGCGCGTTATGGCGGGGACTCATAGGAGACTGCCGGGGTCAACTCGGAGGAAGGTGGGGACGACGTCAAATCATCATGCCCCTTATGTCTTGGGCTTCACGCATGCTACAATGGCCGGTACAAAGGGTTGCGATACTGTGAGGTGGAGCTAATCCCAAAAAGCCGGTCTCAGTTCGGATTGGGGTCTGCAACTCGACCCCATGAAGTCGGAGTCGCTAGTAATCGCAGATCAGCAACGCTGCGGTGAATACGTTCCCGGGCCTTGTACACACCGCCCGTCAAGTCACGAAAGTTGGTAACACCCGAAGCCGGTGGCCTAACCCCTTACGGGGAGGGAGCTGTCGAAGGTGGGACTGGCGATTGGGACTAAGTCGTAACAAGGTAGCCGTACCGGAAGGTGCGGCTGGATCACCTCCTTTCTAAGGAGCACCTACAGTCACCGTGCCTCACGTTATGTGAGTGTGGCGGGGTTGTCAGGAGTATATGCCCGTTGCGCAGACGTAAGTTCTGCGGCGGGTGCTCACGGGTGGAATATCAACAAATAGCGGCCGCGTGTTTCTTCTTCTTGCCTAGTACGGATAGTCTCTTCGGATGCCTGTCCTGGAACGGTGCGGGAGCGGGGGTGGGTGGTTTAGTGTTTGGCACACTGTTGGGTCCTGAGGCAACAGGGCCGGGGTTCTTCCCTTGGGGAGGGTTCCGGGTTTGTTTGTTTCTGGTTTCCTGGCTGCATCGATCGCGCACGTTTGTGTGTGTGGGGTGTGTGGTTTGGGGTTGTTGTTTGAGAACTACATAGTGGACGCGAGCATCTTTTATAAGAAGCAATTTCCAAGAATATGAACCTGGATCTGTTGTTCTGTCTTTCGGGATGGAGTGATGGTTTTCATGGTTCTCTCGTGAAGTAGTTTTTTGATCTTTTGTGGTCAAGTTTTTAAGAGCACACGGTGGATGCCTTGGCATTAGGAGCCGAAGAAGGACGTAGGAATCTGCGATAAGCCTGGGGGAGTCGATAACCGGACTGTGATCCCAGGGTGTCCGAATGGGGAAACCCCGCCAGGGGAGCGATCTGCCTGGTGACCCGCATCTGAACACATAGGGTGCGTGGAGGGAACGCGGGGAAGTGAAACATCTCAGTACCCGCAGGAAGAGAAAACAATAGTGATTCCGTTAGTAGTGGCGAGCGAACGCGGATCAGGCTAAACCGTTCCATGTGTGATAGCCGGCGGGCGTTGCATGGTCGGGGTTGTGGGACTTTCCATACTGTCTCTGCCGGGACAGTGAGGTGTGATGTGCAGGCATAGGTGAACGGTCTTGAAAGGCCGGCCAGAGAGGGTGTGAGCCCCGTAACCGAAATGTTTTGTGCCGCCTGGAGAGTATCCCAAGTAGCACGGGGCCCGAGAAATCCCGTGCGAATCTGTCAGGACCACCTGATAAGCCTAAATACTCCCTAATGACCGATAGCGGACCAGTACCGTGAGGGAAAGGTGAAAAGTACCCCGGGAGGGGAGTGAAACAGTACCTGAAACCGTGTGCTTACAATCCGTCGGAGCCAGTCTGATTCTGGTGACGGCGTGCCTTTTGAAGAATGAGCCTGCGAGTTAGTGTTACGTCGCGAGGTTAACCCGTGTGGGGAAGCCGTAGCGAAAGCGAGTCTGAATAGGGCGTTGCAGTGGCGTGATCTAGACCCGAAGCGAAGTGATCTACCCATGGCCAGGTTGAAGCGACGGTAAGACGTCGTGGAGGACCGAACCCACTTCAGTTGAAAATGGAGGGGATGAGCTGTGGGTAGGGGTGAAAGGCCAATCAAACTTCGTGATAGCTGGTTCTCCCCGAAATGCATTTAGGTGCAGCGTTGCGTGTTTCTTGCTGGAGGTAGAGCTACTGGATGGCTAATGGGCCCTACAAGGTTACTGACGTCAGCCAAACTCCGAATGCCGGTAAGTGAGAGCGCAGCAGTGAGACTGTGGGGGATAAGCTTCATAGTCGAGAGGGAAACAGCCCAGACCACCAACTAAGGCCCCTAAGCGTGTGCTAAGTGGGAAAGGATGTGGAGTTGCGAAGACAACCAGGAGGTTGGCTTAGAAGCAGCCATCCTTAAAAGAGTGCGTAATAGCTCACTGGTCAAGTGATTCCGCGCCGACAATGTAGCGGGGCTCAAGTACACCGCCGAAGTTGTGGATTTCAAATATTAGCCAAGCCGCTCCCTTGTGGGGTTGGTTCAGGCGTTTGGAGTGGTAGGGGAGCGTCGTGTGGGCAGTGAAGTCGCGGTGTAAACCAGCGGTGGAGCCTACACGAGTGAGAATGCAGGCATGAGTAGCGAAAGACGGGTGAGAAACCCGTCCGCCGAATGATCAAGGGTTCCAGGGTCAAGCTAATCTGCCCTGGGTAAGTCGGGACCTAAGGCGAGGCCGACAGGCGTAGTCGATGGACAACGGGTTGATATTCCCGTACCGGCGAAAAACCGTCCATGTTGAACAGGGGATACTAACCGCCCGAAACCTGCCTGACCGCCCTTGTGGTGGAAGGGTTTTGGTGGAGCGCGGGACCTGATCCTGGGAGGCAAGCGTATTAACAGGTGTGACGCAGGAAGGTAGCCAAGCCGGGCGATGGTTGTCCCGGTCTAAGGATGTAGGGCGAACGGTAGGCAAATCCGCTGTTCATGATGCCTGAGATCTGATGGGACCCCCGTGAGGGGGGATTTGGTGATCCTATGCTGCCGAGAAAAGCATCGACGCGAGGTTTTAGCCGCCCGTACCCCAAACCGACACAGGTGATCAGGTAGAGAATACTAAGGCGATCGAGAGAATTATGGTTAAGGAACTCGGCAAAATGCCCCCGTAACTTCGGGAGAAGGGGGGCCCCAACCTTGAACACCACGCGCTGGTGGGAGGGGATCGGGGCCGCAGAGACCAGGGGGAAGCGACTGTTTACTAAAAACACAGGTCCGTGCGAAGTCGCAAGACGATGTATACGGACTGACTCCTGCCCGGTGCTGGAAGGTTAAGAGGACCGGTTAGCCGTTCGCGGCGAAGCTGAGAATTTAAGCCCCAGTAAACGGCGGTGGTAACTATAACCATCCTAAGGTAGCGAAATTCCTTGTCGGGTAAGTTCCGACCTGCACGAATGGAGTAACGACTTCCCCGCTGTCTCAACCATAAACTCGGCGAAATTGCAGTACGAGTAAAGATGCTCGTTACGCGCAGCAGGACGGAAAGACCCCGAGACCTTTACTATAGTTTGGTATTGGTGTTCGGAGTGGCTTGTGTAGGATAGGTGGGAGACGTTGAAGCCCGGACGCCAGTTCGGGTGGAGTCATCGTTGAAATACCACTCTGGTCACTTTGGACATCTAACTTCGGCCCGTAATCCGGGTCAGGGACAGTGCCTGATGGGTAGTTTAACTGGGGCGGTTGCCTCCTAAAAAGTAACGGAGGCGCCCAAAGGTTCCCTCAGCCTGGTTGGCAATCAGGTGTCGAGTGTAAGTGCACAAGGGAGCTTGACTGTGAGAGAGACATCTCGAGCAGGGACGAAAGTCGGGACTAGTGATCCGGCGGTACATTGTGGAATGGCCGTCGCTCAACGGATAAAAGGTACCTCGGGGATAACAGGCTGATCTTGCCCAAGAGTCCATATCGACGGCATGGTTTGGCACCTCGATGTCGGCTCGTCGCATCCTGGGGCTGGAGTAGGTCCCAAGGGTTGGGCTGTTCGCCCATTAAAGCGGTACGCGAGCTGGGTTTAGAACGTCGTGAGACAGTTCGGTCCCTATCCGCTGCGCGCGCAGGAAATTTGAGAAGGGCTGTCCTTAGTACGAGAGGACCGGGACGGACGAACCTCTGGTGTGTCAGTTGTACTGCCAAGTGCACCGCTGATTAGCTACGTTCGGATGGGATAACCGCTGAAAGCATCTAAGCGGGAAGCTCGCTTCGAGATGAGATTTCCATACACCTTGTGTGTGAGAGGCCCCCAGCCAGACCACTGGGTTGATAGGCCGGATGTGGAAGCGAGGACTAACGACTCGTGAAGCTGACCGGTACTAATAGGCCGATAACTTACACCACACACTCTCCTCGTGAACGGATTCAAAAGACGTTCACACCCATGGGGAGAGTACAAAGATAACAAGACTGCTTGCGTCCACTATGTGGTTCCCAAACAACAAACCCATTTGTTGCAGGGAACAAAAAACACAACACAATAATCAACACCACACCTGCCCTCACCGGCAGGAAGCATGTTGTAACCACAGATTTCCCACCCCGCCCGGCACAGCCAGGACAGGGTGCGGAGCAAGGGTTACGGCGGTCATAGCGTGGGGGAAACGCCCGGTCCCATTCCGAACCCGGAAGCTAAGACCCACAGCGCCGATGGTACTGCACCCGGGAGGGTGTGGGAGAGTAGGTCACCGCCGGAACACCATTAGGTCGAGACCCCCCAACACACGTGTCGGGGGGTCTCCCACATTTAACCACCACACCAAAAAACCGGCCAAACCAAGCCCACCTGCAACGCTCTCTCACTTAACGCGCGAAAACCGCTGACCCTCTCTCACTCAACGCGGGCAAAACCCCGAGGTGCACAGGCCTAGTGCCCCACACCCACAGCACCGCCGTCGAACATTTAGCCGGTACCGCTCGGCCAGGTCATACGGGCAGATCGTGACAGCGTTTTGACGACATGTCCGGAGCCATAATCGGTCATTGCATCGGAGCAGTGCCTTGAGAGGGGACGGATGTTGCCTCCATCATCGACGGCACGTTACCCACCCGCTGGAGATCGGCTGCTTCGAGGGCAACAAGGCCGAAACCGCGACCATCGTCCCGATCATCAAGCAGTTCCAAGCCCGCCACGGCTTGGCCGACATGGTCGTTGTCGCCGATGCCGGCATGCTCTCAGCGGGCAACCTGCGCGAGCTGGACGAGGCGAACCTGCGGTTCATCGTCGGCTCCCGGATGACGAAAGCGCCGAATGACCTGGCCTCGCATTTCCGCTGGCACGGCGACGCGTTCAGCGCCGGGCAACTGATCGACACACAACTCCCAGGACCGGCCATACGAACGAGAACCACCCGACCTGCGCGCAGAACCCGTCTGGGACCCTGCCGCGCACCCCGGCTCCTGGCGGGCAGTTCGGGCGTACTCCCGCAAACGGGCCGTCCATGACAACACCCCGCTCACGGCCCAGGAGAACCGGGCCCGCGAGGTCATCGAGGGACAGAAATCAGCCCGGACCCCATGGTTCGTCAGTACCGCCGGCGGGAAACCGAGCCTGGACGAAGCCTCACAGCGCGTGCCCGGCAATTCGTCGGGCTGAAAGGCTACGTGACGAACATCGCCGCAAACATCATGGCCGCAGGGGAAGTCATCGGCTCCTACCACGACCGGTGGCACGTCGAGCAGTCGTTCCGGATGAGCAAGACAGACTTGCGGGCCGGACCCATGTTCCACCGCACCCGCGACGCTATCGAGGCGCACCTGACCACCGTTTTCACCGCGATTGCGGTCTCCCGGACTGTCCAGAACAAGACAGGCCTGGCAGTTCGTAACGTCATCAAACAACTCAGGTCCCTGTGATCAGCGACCATCGCCATCAACGGCGCCAACCAGGCATTTTGCCCGGGACATCGCCGCCGAGCACCAGGCCATTCTCGACGCCCTCCACAACCCGAAACTCACGCGCTAAGCAAATGAGCCAAGTCAGGTCGAAGACTTAGCCAGTACCGCTCGGCCAGGTCATGCAGGCAGGTCGTGACAGCGTCTATCTTGACGACATGTGCGGAGCCACAATCGGTCGTGGCATCGGAGCGGTGCCTTGATAGCGGACGGATGTTGCCGCCGTCATCGACGGCGCGTGCCCAAGCCCAAGGTACCTAACGGTGGCTACATCGTTCTCGAACGCCCCTCGCGGGAGCTGCAGTCGGTTGGGCCGCGAAGATCGCCGTCGCCTGCCGATGCCCGCCAGAGCTCCGACAGTTCCAGTACGACCCGGCCAGCTGCGGCGGGCAACTATCACCCGGCACCCCGCGCGTTTGCCGTTGATCGGCGCCGGTCGGCCCTGGCGCCCAACCGACAACCGGAAACACCCCGGTGCCTCCCGAGGAGCCCCGTAAACGACGACCACCCCACCCCGATATGGGGTACTTCGGAGATACTGAGGCGCTAATCCGGGGCACCTCAAAGCATAAAAGAGCTCCCCCATGGGCAAGGTGGTCATGTACGGCTCGGTGTCGGTGGACGGGTTCATCGCGGACGGAAACGACAAGCCCGGACGCCTGTTCGATTGGTTGTCCAGCGGTGACGTGGGTCGGACGATAACGGGGCATTTGAAGGTGTCGCAGCGGTCCTCCGACTACACCCGGGCGCACTGGGCCCAGATCGGGGCGACCGTTGCCATCCGCCACGTTTTCGACACGGCGGACGGCTGGGACGGGAAGCCTCAGGCAGGGGCCGACTATGTGGTCGTGGTGACGCATCGGCCCGAGTGACTCTGAGGGGTGGAACGCCGCGGCGCCGTTTCGCTTCGTCGACGGCCAGGTGCTTGCCGCGGGTCTGGTCGACGAGGTGCGCATGGACGTCGTACCTATCGTGTTCAGGTCCGGCAGGCGCTACTTCGGGTCGGTCCACGCGCAGCGGTGACACAGATCAGGCCTCGCTCGCTGGCCTAGCACCTGTGCGGCTGCCCGGTGTACGTGCCGCCGTTGCCCCCACAACCAGCGGTTCGCCGGTAGGCGGCAGGATTACGAACGTTCAGTTCGCGGGCTCTCAGTCGAGGGCCTCTGGTACGGGAATCTGGCCAGGCTCTTGCGGTTGGCGGCGGATCTCGCCTCCGGCTCGGTTGTCGCCGGCAGGGGTTCTGCCGTTGGCGACCTAACTGGTACGGGTGCGCCAAATGGCGTCCGCAATAATGGCTCGAACTTGGGGGGCGGCCGGTAAAAGCTCCATGCCAGCCTGGCTGCCGTCACTCATCGAGCCGGCGTATC
This sequence comes from Pseudarthrobacter sp. BIM B-2242, assembly GCF_014764445.1. Taxonomy (NCBI): domain Bacteria; kingdom Bacillati; phylum Actinomycetota; class Actinomycetes; order Micrococcales; family Micrococcaceae; genus Pseudarthrobacter; species Pseudarthrobacter sp. BIM B-2242. Next base: position 4,139,153 of record NZ_CP061721.1, on the reverse strand, counting down.
CCTTGCTGGTCAGCGCCATCGCTATGTTCCACCGGCCGGCAAGGAGATCAGCAGGCTGCCTCGCGACAACCGGCTCCTCTATCGGAACGAGTACGTTCATAGGCGAATTTCGCCTCATTTTACCCGCGGAGGATGCATACGCCATCGGGCAGCCGCATTTCTGCATTGGTTGTCTTGGCCCTAGACCTCTAACGCGATCCGAGGCTTAGTGGTCCTCTTCGGTGTGACTCATGTCGTTGACGCCGGCGCTGTGCGCGACATCAGGGCGGGTATGCCCGCAGGCTGACAGGCGGCGGGCATACCCGCCTGGAGCGGAAAGCCAACTTAGTTTGGGTGACTTGGTTAGCGTGCCTGAAGGCCTTGCCCCGGTCAGCCTGGCCGTTAAGGCCGGGACGGTCTTCCACGGGGCAGGCTAGTTTGCCGGGCGCTTGCGGTGACGGTTCGGTGTGACCCATAGGAAATGGGGTGGAGCGCCGCTGGCTTGGAGGCACCATGGGGTGTGATTCAGGGAACAGTGTCGGATGCCGGCTGTGGGGGCCTGTTTTGCGTTGGGGAGGGTCCGGGTTTGGTGTGTTGGCGGGGTTTTTGGGGGTTTGGGGGTGGTGTTGGTGGTGGATTTGCGGTGTGGGTTGGGGGCGTGTATTGTTTTCTGAGTCGCCGCCGCTGATGCGGGAAAATAGCGACAAGCCCCCTTCTTCAACAGCCTGAGAATGGCGCACTTTCTGGTGTGTCAGGTACGGGTGGGGCCGGTTCGTCGGAGCAGGAAATCGCGGAAACGCTGATTTGCAAAGCTGGCCGAGACCGGGTAAGTTTGAAAAGTTGCTCCGGAGCGATCCACGGCTGTTTAGTGCTGGTGGTGGTGCCGGGTGTGTCTGTTGTTTGAGAACTCAATAGTGTGCCAAGTTTGTTGATACCAATTTATTGTATTGAATTGGTTGAATTTGCCGGGTCATGCCGCCCCTGTGGTGTGGTCTGGTTTTTACAGCTGGTTTCAAATTTTGCAGTGCGGTTGCCGCGTTATTTCCGTGGTTTCTGTGTTGTGTTCGTTTTTGTTTTACTTCAACGGAGAGTTTGATCCTGGCTCAGGATGAACGCTGGCGGCGTGCTTAACACATGCAAGTCGAACGATGAACCTCACTTGTGGGGGGATTAGTGGCGAACGGGTGAGTAACACGTGAGTAACCTGCCCTTGACTCTGGGATAAGCCTGGGAAACTGGGTCTAATACCGGATATGACTCCTCATCGCATGGTGGGGGGTGGAAAGCTTTTTGTGGTTTTGGATGGACTCGCGGCCTATCAGCTTGTTGGTGAGGTAATGGCTCACCAAGGCGACGACGGGTAGCCGGCCTGAGAGGGTGACCGGCCACACTGGGACTGAGACACGGCCCAGACTCCTACGGGAGGCAGCAGTGGGGAATATTGCACAATGGGCGAAAGCCTGATGCAGCGACGCCGCGTGAGGGATGACGGCCTTCGGGTTGTAAACCTCTTTCAGTAGGGAAGAAGCGAAAGTGACGGTACCTGCAGAAGAAGCGCCGGCTAACTACGTGCCAGCAGCCGCGGTAATACGTAGGGCGCAAGCGTTATCCGGAATTATTGGGCGTAAAGAGCTCGTAGGCGGTTTGTCGCGTCTGCCGTGAAAGTCCGGGGCTCAACTCCGGATCTGCGGTGGGTACGGGCAGACTAGAGTGATGTAGGGGAGACTGGAATTCCTGGTGTAGCGGTGAAATGCGCAGATATCAGGAGGAACACCGATGGCGAAGGCAGGTCTCTGGGCATTAACTGACGCTGAGGAGCGAAAGCATGGGGAGCGAACAGGATTAGATACCCTGGTAGTCCATGCCGTAAACGTTGGGCACTAGGTGTGGGGGACATTCCACGTTTTCCGCGCCGTAGCTAACGCATTAAGTGCCCCGCCTGGGGAGTACGGCCGCAAGGCTAAAACTCAAAGGAATTGACGGGGGCCCGCACAAGCGGCGGAGCATGCGGATTAATTCGATGCAACGCGAAGAACCTTACCAAGGCTTGACATGGACTGGAAATACCTGGAAACAGGTGCCCCGCTTGCGGTCGGTTCACAGGTGGTGCATGGTTGTCGTCAGCTCGTGTCGTGAGATGTTGGGTTAAGTCCCGCAACGAGCGCAACCCTCGTTCTATGTTGCCAGCGCGTTATGGCGGGGACTCATAGGAGACTGCCGGGGTCAACTCGGAGGAAGGTGGGGACGACGTCAAATCATCATGCCCCTTATGTCTTGGGCTTCACGCATGCTACAATGGCCGGTACAAAGGGTTGCGATACTGTGAGGTGGAGCTAATCCCAAAAAGCCGGTCTCAGTTCGGATTGGGGTCTGCAACTCGACCCCATGAAGTCGGAGTCGCTAGTAATCGCAGATCAGCAACGCTGCGGTGAATACGTTCCCGGGCCTTGTACACACCGCCCGTCAAGTCACGAAAGTTGGTAACACCCGAAGCCGGTGGCCTAACCCCTTACGGGGAGGGAGCTGTCGAAGGTGGGACTGGCGATTGGGACTAAGTCGTAACAAGGTAGCCGTACCGGAAGGTGCGGCTGGATCACCTCCTTTCTAAGGAGCACCTACAGTCACCGTGCCTCACGTTATGTGAGTGTGGCGGGGTTGTCAGGAGTATATGCCCGTTGCGCAGACGTTTGTTCTGCGGCGGGTGCTCACGGGTGGAATATCAGCAAATAGGTGCCTGGTGGCACGGACCGGTTGTTAGTACGGACATTGTTTTTCTTCGGAAGATCAGTTGTCCTGGAACGCTCGCTGGTTCGGGTTGCTGGGTAGTGTTTGGCACACTGTTGGGTCCTGAGGCAACAGGGCCGGGGTTCTTCCCTTGGGGAGGGTTCCGGGTTTGTTTGTTTCTGGTTTCCTGGCTGCATCGATCGCGCATGTTGTGTGTGTGGGGTGTGTGGTTTGGGGTTGTTGTTTGAGAACTACATAGTGGACGCGAGCATCTTTTATAAGAAGCAATTTCCAAGAATATGAACCTGGATCTGTTGTTCTGTCTTTCGGGATGGAGTGATGGTTTTCATGGTTCTCTCGTGAAGTAGTTTTTTGATCTTTTGTGGTCAAGTTTTTAAGAGCACACGGTGGATGCCTTGGCATTAGGAGCCGAAGAAGGACGTAGGAATCTGCGATAAGCCTGGGGGAGTCGATAACCGGACTGTGATCCCAGGGTGTCCGAATGGGGAAACCCCGCCAGGGGAGCGATCTGCCTGGTGACCCGCATCTGAACACATAGGGTGCGTGGAGGGAACGCGGGGAAGTGAAACATCTCAGTACCCGCAGGAAGAGAAAACAATAGTGATTCCGTTAGTAGTGGCGAGCGAACGCGGATCAGGCTAAACCGTTCCATGTGTGATAGCCGGCGGGCGTTGCATGGTCGGGGTTGTGGGACTTTCCATACTGTCTCTGCCGGGACAGTGAGGTGTGATGTGCAGGCATAGGTGAACGGTCTTGAAAGGCCGGCCAGAGAGGGTGTGAGCCCCGTAACCGAAATGTTTTGTGCCGCCTGGAGAGTATCCCAAGTAGCACGGGGCCCGAGAAATCCCGTGCGAATCTGTCAGGACCACCTGATAAGCCTAAATACTCCCTAATGACCGATAGCGGACCAGTACCGTGAGGGAAAGGTGAAAAGTACCCCGGGAGGGGAGTGAAACAGTACCTGAAACCGTGTGCTTACAATCCGTCGGAGCCAGTCTGATTCTGGTGACGGCGTGCCTTTTGAAGAATGAGCCTGCGAGTTAGTGTTACGTCGCGAGGTTAACCCGTGTGGGGAAGCCGTAGCGAAAGCGAGTCTGAATAGGGCGTTGCAGTGGCGTGATCTAGACCCGAAGCGAAGTGATCTACCCATGGCCAGGTTGAAGCGACGGTAAGACGTCGTGGAGGACCGAACCCACTTCAGTTGAAAATGGAGGGGATGAGCTGTGGGTAGGGGTGAAAGGCCAATCAAACTTCGTGATAGCTGGTTCTCCCCGAAATGCATTTAGGTGCAGCGTTGCGTGTTTCTTGCTGGAGGTAGAGCTACTGGATGGCTAATGGGCCCTACAAGGTTACTGACGTCAGCCAAACTCCGAATGCCGGTAAGTGAGAGCGCAGCAGTGAGACTGTGGGGGATAAGCTTCATAGTCGAGAGGGAAACAGCCCAGACCACCAACTAAGGCCCCTAAGCGTGTGCTAAGTGGGAAAGGATGTGGAGTTGCGAAGACAACCAGGAGGTTGGCTTAGAAGCAGCCATCCTTAAAAGAGTGCGTAATAGCTCACTGGTCAAGTGATTCCGCGCCGACAATGTAGCGGGGCTCAAGTACACCGCCGAAGTTGTGGATTTCAAATATTAGCCAAGCCGCTCCCTTGTGGGGTTGGTTCAGGCGTTTGGAGTGGTAGGGGAGCGTCGTGTGGGCAGTGAAGTCGCGGTGTAAACCAGCGGTGGAGCCTACACGAGTGAGAATGCAGGCATGAGTAGCGAAAGACGGGTGAGAAACCCGTCCGCCGAATGATCAAGGGTTCCAGGGTCAAGCTAATCTGCCCTGGGTAAGTCGGGACCTAAGGCGAGGCCGACAGGCGTAGTCGATGGACAACGGGTTGATATTCCCGTACCGGCGAAAAACCGTCCATGTTGAACAGGGGATACTAACCGCCCGAAACCTGCCTGACCGCCCTTGTGGTGGAAGGGTTTTGGTGGAGCGCGGGACCTGATCCTGGGAGGCAAGCGTATTAACAGGTGTGACGCAGGAAGGTAGCCAAGCCGGGCGATGGTTGTCCCGGTCTAAGGATGTAGGGCGAACGGTAGGCAAATCCGCTGTTCATGATGCCTGAGATCTGATGGGACCCCCGTGAGGGGGGATTTGGTGATCCTATGCTGCCGAGAAAAGCATCGACGCGAGGTTTTAGCCGCCCGTACCCCAAACCGACACAGGTGATCAGGTAGAGAATACTAAGGCGATCGAGAGAATTATGGTTAAGGAACTCGGCAAAATGCCCCCGTAACTTCGGGAGAAGGGGGGCCCCAACCTTGAACACCACGCGCTGGTGGGAGGGGATCGGGGCCGCAGAGACCAGGGGGAAGCGACTGTTTACTAAAAACACAGGTCCGTGCGAAGTCGCAAGACGATGTATACGGACTGACTCCTGCCCGGTGCTGGAAGGTTAAGAGGACCGGTTAGCCGTTCGCGGCGAAGCTGAGAATTTAAGCCCCAGTAAACGGCGGTGGTAACTATAACCATCCTAAGGTAGCGAAATTCCTTGTCGGGTAAGTTCCGACCTGCACGAATGGAGTAACGACTTCCCCGCTGTCTCAACCATAAACTCGGCGAAATTGCAGTACGAGTAAAGATGCTCGTTACGCGCAGCAGGACGGAAAGACCCCGAGACCTTTACTATAGTTTGGTATTGGTGTTCGGAGTGGCTTGTGTAGGATAGGTGGGAGACGTTGAAGCCCGGACGCCAGTTCGGGTGGAGTCATCGTTGAAATACCACTCTGGTCACTTTGGACATCTAACTTCGGCCCGTAATCCGGGTCAGGGACAGTGCCTGATGGGTAGTTTAACTGGGGCGGTTGCCTCCTAAAAAGTAACGGAGGCGCCCAAAGGTTCCCTCAGCCTGGTTGGCAATCAGGTGTCGAGTGTAAGTGCACAAGGGAGCTTGACTGTGAGAGAGACATCTCGAGCAGGGACGAAAGTCGGGACTAGTGATCCGGCGGTACATTGTGGAATGGCCGTCGCTCAACGGATAAAAGGTACCTCGGGGATAACAGGCTGATCTTGCCCAAGAGTCCATATCGACGGCATGGTTTGGCACCTCGATGTCGGCTCGTCGCATCCTGGGGCTGGAGTAGGTCCCAAGGGTTGGGCTGTTCGCCCATTAAAGCGGTACGCGAGCTGGGTTTAGAACGTCGTGAGACAGTTCGGTCCCTATCCGCTGCGCGCGCAGGAAATTTGAGAAGGGCTGTCCTTAGTACGAGAGGACCGGGACGGACGAACCTCTGGTGTGTCAGTTGTACTGCCAAGTGCACCGCTGATTAGCTACGTTCGGATGGGATAACCGCTGAAAGCATCTAAGCGGGAAGCTCGCTTCGAGATGAGATTTCCATACACCTTGTGTGTGAGAGGCCCCCAGCCAGACCACTGGGTTGATAGGCCGGATGTGGAAGCGAGGACTAACGACTCGTGAAGCTGACCGGTACTAATAGGCCGATAACTTACACCACACACTCTCCTCGTGAACGGATTCAAAAGACGTTCACACCCATGGGGAGAGTACAAAGATAACAAGACTGCTTGCGTCCACTATGTGGTTCCCAAACAACAAACCAATTTGTTGCAGGGAACAAAAAACACAACACAATAATCAACACCACACCTGCCCTCACCGGCAGGAAGCATGTTGTAACCACAGATTTCCCACCCCGCCCGGCACAGCCAGGACAGGGTGCGGAGCAAGGGTTACGGCGGTCATAGCGTGGGGGAAACGCCCGGTCCCATTCCGAACCCGGAAGCTAAGACCCACAGCGCCGATGGTACTGCACCCGGGAGGGTGTGGGAGAGTAGGTCACCGCCGGAACACCATTAGGTCGAGACCCCCCAACACACGTGTCGGGGGGTCTCCCACATTTAACCGTCCAGAGCCTCCAGACACACCAAAAACCCACGGCACCTCCACCCACGGTCCCCGCACCGCGGCATCCTCGCCCGCACCGCCGTCGGACACCACACACTGCGAGAGCGTTCCCCAAAACCCCACATCAAGTGAGAGAGCGTTCCCCAAACCCTGTGTGTCAGGCTCTTGTGTGACAGGTTTCTGTCGGCATGAGCCCGACGCTCGGGACGGGGAAAGGCCCATGATGGACTTTGTTATTCCTGTCCGCCAGTCGAATCGCCACTTCACAACGAGCGAGAAAAACGCGATTCTGGACGAGCATGAGAAATGCCTGGAGATGGGCTCGAAGGCCGCCCTGGCCCGTGCACTCGGAATTCGAACGGCTTTAATCCGGGCATGGGCACGCGCCCGGGAATCCGGGGAACTGCCTGCCGTCGGAGACCTAACCAAGGAGGACCAGCGATTGAGTGCCGGAGACAAACGACAACTCCAACGAGTCCTCAAGGAGAACGAGATTCTCAAAGCCAAACTGGCCCGCTCCGAGGCCGCGGTGGACATCCTGGGAAAAGCTTCCGCGCTCTTGGACGCGATGGCCAAGAGCGCGGCGGCGACCGATCCGCAGCTGGACGCACCGGAGCAAGGGCGCCCGGAGTGGTTGATGCCAAAGCCTGGAAAACCATCGCCCTGACCTTCGCCGGGAAACTGGTGACAGCCGGCTGGTCAGCAGTGAAAGCGTGCGCCCTGGTCGGGGTTCACCGCACCAGCTGGTATCGGCATCTGACCCCGCCGGCTCCGGCCGGGATCACCGTTCCGCACCTCGACCGGGACTATCCGAACCGGATCAGCACGGCCGAGGCAGACGAATTCATGGCGCTGCTCAATTCCGAGGAATACGCCGATCTCTCGGTCACCCAGGCCTATTACCGGATGCTGGACGCGGGCTACTGCCCGTTCTCGATTGCGGCAGCGCACCGAATCGTGGCCCGCCACGGGCAGAACGGCGACCGCCGCGAACAACGCCCCGGCAACGGCCCCAAACGGGCTAAACCCGTCCACGCGGCGACGGCTCCAAATCAGCTCTGGAGTTGGGACATCACCATGCTCCACGGCCCCGGCAAACACACCTACAAGCTCTACACAATCATGGATGTGTTCTCCCGAAAGGTCGTCGGCCACCGCGTCGAACACACCGAAACGGCCGCTCTCGCCTCGGCCCTGATCCGGGACGCCGTCGCCGGCAACAAACGCACGCCTGCCGTGCTCCACGCCGACAACGGAGCCCCGATGCGGGCAGGCACCACGTTGGAACTTGCCCGCGATTTGGGCATCACCCTGTCCTACTCCCGGCCCCGGGTCTCCGATGACAACCCGTACTCGGAATCCCTGTTCAGAACCGTGAAATATGACCTGGATTTCCCCCGACGGTTCCAAGACCTTGGGCACGCGCGGGAGCACTTGGCGACGTTCTTCACCAGCTACAACACCCACCACCGCCACAGCGGACTGAACTACTACACCCCGGACACCGTCCACAACGGACTGGTCCAGCAAGCAACCAGGCATCGCCAAGAAACACTCGATGCCTGCTACGCCCGCAACCCACACCGATACCGACGCAGGCCCACCGCACTGGGAGTCCCGCCCGTAGCCGGCATCAACCACAAAGAAACCAACCCGCTGTCACAAACAGCTTGATAAATACCGCAAAAACCGACATTAAGTGAGAGAGCGTCCGCTGTGGGCGCAATTCCCCCGCAAATGCCCGGAAATCCCGTGATTTAAGTCAAAAAGTCGCGGAAACACGCGGAATTTGCGGACCCCGGCGGCCCAAGCTGGTAAGTTTTCGAACAGTGGCTTGCACGCACGCCGCGTTCAGGCTCCAGAAATCGTGACCGTCCAGGAGGACATCAATGGCTAAGAACCGTAGTGAACTTGTTTCAGAGGTAGCAGGCAAGGCCGGCACCAGCCAGGCAGCCGTCAACTCCGTCCTCGATGCACTGTTCGAGGTTTTCGAGACGTCTGTCGCCGCCGGCGAGAAGATCACCATCCCGGGCTGGCTTGCAGTGGAGCGCACCGACCGTGCAGCCCGCACCGGCCGTAACCCGCAGACCGGCGAGACCATCCAGATCGCAGCAGGCCACAGCGTCAAGCTGACCGCCGGCTCCAAGCTGAAGGCTGCCGTCGCCAAGAAGAAGTAGTCTTCTTCAGCACCAGCAAAGGAGCGGCAACCTCAGGGTTGCCGCTCCTTTGCGTTGGGCGGCGATGGCCGATTCGCCGCCTCGGCACGCTTAGCGGACAATGGATAAGTGCCTTCTGCAGCAAAGTCCCGTTCCACAGCACCCCAACCGGCCTCCGGCAGGGGCGATACAACGCTGGCTGCCGGCGCCGTGGGCATTTCCCGGCGGTGGCAGCTTCTGGGGCTCGCAGCCCTGTTTGTGGGACTGGCAGCAGCACTCCTTTTCTCCGGCGCTGCCGCAGCCCGGGCCGTATCAGACCCGGGCGCCCTTGTGCGGTGGGGACTCCCCATCAGCAAGGCCGTCCACAACGTGTCCCTGGCTACGGTCATCGGCGGGCTGATCTTTGCGATCGGCATCCTGCCCCGGGCCGCAGGACCACGAACCCGGACCCACGATGTTGAGGCTCCGGAACACCCGGCCTTCGCCCGTGCCCTGGCCATAGCGGCCGCCGCCGGTGCAGCCTGGACGCTTTCAGCGATTGCGGTACTGGTGCTCACCTACTCGGACGTCGCGGGCCAGAGGCTCTCCGGGGACGCTGAATTCACCCGTGCCCTGGTCTACTTCATGACCGATATCGACACCGGCAGGGCCTGGCTCGCCGTCACGATCATCGGGGCCGTCGTGACCACGGCCCTGTTCGGGGTCAGGTCCCTTGGCGGCCTCGCGCTCACGCTGGCCCTGGCGCTTGGCGGGCTGGTACCTGCCGCCCTGATCGGCCACTCGTCGAGCTCCTCGGACCACTCCGCGGCGGTCAACTCCCTGGGCCTGCACCTGGTGGGCGTCAGCGTCTGGGTTGGCGGCATCATCCTGCTGGCGTTGCTGTCCGGCATCCTGACCGGTTCGAAGCCGGGATCGGGTGCCGACATCACCGAGCCCACGCTGCGGCGGTTTTCGGCCCTGGCCGGTTTTGCTTTTGCCCTGGTGTTCGCCTCCGGTGTCATCAACGCAAGCGTCCGCATCACCAACTGGGCGGACCTCTTTGGGTCCCCGTACGGCCAGCTGATCCTCGCCAAGTCGGCCGCCACCCTGGTGCTGGGCGGCATCGGCCTTATGCACCGGCAGTGGGTTATCCCGCAGCTGGGCCGGAAGGGCTCGTCTCTGTCGTCCCGGCATGTGCTCTGGCAGCTTGTGCTTGTGGAACTCCTGATCATGGGAGCCACTTCGGGGGTCGCCGTCGCGCTGAGCCGCTCGGCGCCGCCGGAGCCCACCACATTCGCCCCGGATGCAACGCCGGCATTCATCCTCTCCGGCTACGAGCTGCCGCCTGAACTGACCCCGGAGCGCTGGCTGACCGAGTGGCGCGTCGACTGGCTCTGGGCAGCCGTGGTGCTCTTCGCCCTGGTGTCCTACGTCCTCGGCGTCGTCAAGGTGATGCGGCGCGGAGACAAATGGCAGTGGTTCCGTACGGTGAACTGGGTGATCGGTCTGCTGGTGCTGACTTACATCACGTCCGGGCCGCCCACGGTGTACGGCATGGTGCTCTTCTCCGCCCACATGGTGGGCCACATGGCGCTCACGATGGTGGCGCCGATCTTCCTGGTTCTTGGTGCTCCGGTGACGCTGGCCATGCGGGCCCTGCCTGCCCGGACTGACGGCTCCCGTGGCCCGCGAGAGTGGCTGCTGGTCTTTGTGCACTCCAAGTTCTCGCAGGTAGTCACCCACCCGCTGTTCGCCGCGGCCAACTTCGCCGGTTCCATCGTGCTGTTCTACTTCTCGGACGCCTTCGGCTTCGCGATGCGTGAGCACGTGGGACACGAGCTGATGAACCTGCACTTCCTGCTCACGGGCTACATCTTCGTCCTGAGCATGATCGGCACGGACCCGCTGCCGCGCCGCGCCCCCTACCCAATGCGGTTGCTCCTCCTGCTGGCGACCATGGCTTTCCACGCCTTCTTCGGCGTCACGATCATGGGCGGGACCGGCCTGCTGGCTGCGGATTACTTCGGGAACCTCGGACGCCCCTGGGGACCGTCGGCCCTCGCGGATCAGCAAATAGGCGGTGCGGTGACATGGGGCATCGGTGAAGTGCCCACGCTGCTGGTCGCTCTTGGCGTGGCGATTATGTGGTCCCGGTCCGATCAGCGGGAGACCAAACGCGTAGATAGGGCGGCGGACAGGAATAACGACGCCGACCTGACTGCTTACAACGATATGTTTGCCAAATTGGCCGAACGCGATGCCAGATTGGCTGAACGCAACAAGCTGGAAGGACGATGATGAGCGAAACCGTACGCACCCAACTCCGGGTCCGCGCCTCCGAACTGGTGGGCCGTAACTGGCTTAACACGGGCGGGAAGTCGCTGGACCTCGAAGCCCTGCGCGGCAAAATCGTCCTGCTCGACTTCTGGACTTTCTGCTGCATCAACTGCCTGCACGTCCTCGATGAGCTGCGCCCGCTCGAGGAGAAGTTCTCCGACGTCCTGGTCACCGTGGGTGTTCATTCGCCCAAGTTCGAGCACGAGGCCGATCCTGTAGCCCTGGCCGCAGCCGTCGAGCGCTATGAGATCCACCACCCGGTGCTGGACGATCCCGACCTGGACACCTGGAAGGCGTACACGGCGCGCGCCTGGCCCACCCTGGTGGTCATCGACCCCGAGGGCTACATCGTGGCTCACCTGTCCGGTGAAGGCCACGCCGACGGCCTCGCGGTACTCATCCCCGAACTGATCGCCGAGCACGACGCCAAGGGCACATTGCACCGCGGTTCCGGCCCCTACGTGGCGCCGGAAGCCACCTCGGGCACGCTGCGCTTCCCCGGCAAGGCACTTTTCCTCCCCGCCGGGCGCGGAACCTCCGAAGCCCGTACTTCCGGGACTGGAACTCCTGACGCTGAAACGTCCGACGCCGGCACCTGGCTCGTGACGGATACCGGCCACCACCGCCTCGTGGAGTTGGGCACCGACTTCCAGACGGTGCTCCGCACCTACGGCGCAGGCACCAGGGGCTTCGCCGACGGAGGCGCCGCTGATGTCGACTCGGTGACACCGGCCGCCCGGTTCAACGAACCGCAGGGCCTGGTGCTGCTTCCGGAAGACGTGGCAGGGAAGGCGGGGTACGACGTCGTCATTGCCGACTCCGTCAACCACCGCCTGCGCGGACTGTCACTGACGGACGGAACAGCCACGACGGTTGTGGGCAACGGCATCCAGAGGCTCCTGGAAACGGGCCCGGCACGTGTGGATGAGGACGCGGCAGGGTTCACCGGCCAGCTCAGCGACCACCCGCTGGATGTTTCACTCAGCTCCCCGTGGGACGTTGTCTGGTCCACCAAGCTCAACGCGGTGCTGGTTGCCATGGCCGGCACGCACCAGATCTTCAGCTTCGACCCGCTGACCGGAGCCGTGGCGATTGTCGCGGGCACCGGCCTGGAAGGTCTGCTGGACGGCCCCGCCCACGAGGCCTGGTTCGCCCAGCCATCCGGCCTCGCCGAGGACGCCGACGGCAACGTCTGGGTGGCGGACTCCGAAACCTCCGCCCTCCGGAAGCTGGCAATTGACGACGCCGGCACGGTCACAGTGGAAACCGCCGTCGGCAAGGGTCTCTTCGACTTCGGTTTCCGTGACGGTGAAGCGGCCGGGGCGCGCCTGCAGCACCCGCTGGGCGTGACGGTCCTGCCGGACGGCTCCGTGGCCATTGCCGATACCTACAACGGGGCCGTCCGCCGCTACGACCCCGCCGCAGGCAAGGTTTCCACCCTTGCGCGGGGCCTCTCCGAACCCTCCGACGTGATTGTGGACCACACACACGCGACCGGCTCCGAGCCGCTCCTCGTTGTGGTGGAGGCCAACAAACACCAGCTGGTCTACGTACCCATCCCCAAGGAAGCCCAGCAGGTGGACGAGGGCGCATCGCAGACCCACCGGCCCAAGAGCCCGGTAGCCCCCGGCCTGCTGGAGCTGAACGTCCGGTTCACAGCGCCCACAGGCCAGAAGCTCGACGACCGCTGGGGCGATCCCACCCAGCTGAAAATCTCCTCCACACCGCCGGAACTCCTGGTGGCCGGCGGCGGGACCTCGGTGGGCCTGCTCCGGACGTTGGAGCTGGCCTCGGGGATTCCGGAGGGTGTCCTGCACATCACCGCCCGTGCCGCGGCCTGCGACGGCCCCGAAGACGCGGACGGTGAAATTCCGGACCATGCCGCCTGCCACCTGTACCAGCAGGACTGGGGCATCCCTGTGCTGTTGACGGACGACGGCGACACCGAGCTGGTCCTGGACCTGCGCGGCATGGACTGATCACCGGCCAGCCTGCGGAGCGGGGCCTAGTAGGTCAGGAGCGGGGTGACCTTGATGGTGTCGCCGTCCACGTCCAGGCGGGTGGTGAAGCTGAAGTCCACCTCTTCGTCCAATGGGAACCAGGCCCCTGTGAAGGCGCTCTGCTGGACGGCCTCCACGCGGGCCTTGCCATCGAGGGGAGCAACCACCCACCGGCCGTCAAAGGGCTCGATGGAAATCTCCGGGTACTCCGTGATGGTCCACTTGATGGTGCCGTCGTCCACGTTGTTGGTGCTGGAGAAATAGAAGGGACAGTCCGGCTGGAGTTTCTGCTGTTTCACGGCCTCGGCGGCGCAGCCATCGAGGAACTCCCGCACGCTCCTTCCCACGTCCTCCCGCAGCCGGTCCGTCGCCTCGGTCAACAGGTTCAGCGGAGCCGCCGGAGCGTCACGGGACGTGATGGTGGCGCGGGTGGCAGGGGCGGCGAAGTATTCACCGTTGAGGGACGCTTCGTACTCGCCGGGATAGAACACGGCGAACGAGTTCTTCCCGTCGGGCATGTTCACCGGGACGCCGTTGAGGTTCGCTTCGCTGGCGTTGACCACCGTGACGCCCACTGTGGGTAGCCGCGACGGCACAAACGCCCACGTGTTGAAGAACAGCCATTCGGTTCCGGTCTGCTGCAGCAGGAAGTCGGTGCGGAGCCTGCTGCCGTCAATTGTGTACTGGACCGGGACCATGACCTGGCTGTTCGGGCGTTCCTCGGGCTCGCCGATGGTGATGTTCGCCAGGCGCGACGCAGCCGTCTGGAGCCCCGTCCCGTCAAGCATGGCGGCATTGCCGGACGGCACCGTGGCGCGGAGCAGGCCGAGGGCCTTTCCGCCGTCACCCTCGCGCAGCGCATCCAGATATTCGCGGACCGGCTGCTGCGGGCTGGCCACGGTATTGTTCACCACGTTGATGGCCACTATGGCAGCGGCCACGGCAAGCATGAGGCCCAGCAGCCACCCTGCCGCTATCCTCACCAACGCCTGACTCATCTGCACGCCCCTTACGTTACCTGTAAGCCCGGTGAACACAGGTGTAGGGGCTACCCCTTCTGAAGGGGGCGGGGGCTTCCTGACGCCCGACGGCGGGGGCGCAGAGTCAGACATCGTCCGGTTTTGCCTAACGGCGGCGCCGGGACGAAGTGCCAAACACGCCGCGGAGCAGTTCGCGGCCGAGCTGGGTGCCCATGGACCGGACCATGCTCTTGAGTCCGCCGCCTAACGCTCCGCCGAGGGCACCGGCGAGATCGCCTGCGAACCCGCCGCCCGCCGGTGCGGCCGGCTCAGGTGCACGCCGTGCCCGTTCGGGGGCCCGGTCCGGGGCCGGTGCCGGGCGGCTGCTTGGCCGGCCGAGGATCTCTTCTTCGATGCGGCGGGCTTCAGCGTCGACGTCGGCCTGGCCGGTACCGGTGTCTCCCGCGCTGCCTGGGACCGGGGGCTCACCCGGGGCGGCGTCGCCGGTGGAGGCTGCGGCCTTGCCGGTGAGCTTCTCGTAGGCGGAGACGTTGTCCACGGCGGTACCGTACTTGGCCAACAGTGCGGACCCGGCGACGGTGTTTTTGATGAGCTCGTCAGTGCTGGGGCCCATCACGGATTCCGGGGCCCGCAGACGGGTGTGGGCCACCGGCGTCGGCGCACCCTTCTCGTTCATCACCGTGATGACAGCCTCGCCGATCCCCGCGGATGTGAGGGTTTCCGCGAGGTCGTAGTCGCTGACCGGGAAGGTGGAAACGGTGGCTTTCAGGGCCTTCGCATCCTCGGGGGTGAACGCGCGGAGGGCGTGCTGGATGCGGTTGGCCAGCTGGCCCAGGACGTCGGCGGGCACGTCCTTGGGGGTCTGGGTGACGAAGAAGATCCCCACACCCTTGGACCGGATCAGCCGGACGGTGGTGGTGATGGCGTTCAGGAAGGCCTTGGATGCGCCGTTGAAGAGCAGATGGGCCTCGTCCAGGAAGAACACCAGCTTGGGCTTGTCCAGGTCGCCCGCTTCGGGCAGGTCTTCGAACAGGTCAGCCAGCAGCCACATCAGGAAGGTCGAGAACAGCATCGGCTTGGTCTGCAGCGTGGGCAGCTCCAGGCACGTCACCACGCCGCGGCCGTCCGGGGCGGTCCGGAGCAGCTCGGCGGTATCGAACTCGGGCTCGCCGAAGAACCTCTCCAGGCCCTGGGCCTCAAGGTTCACCAGTTCCCGCAGGATGACGCCGGCCGTGGCCTTGGACAGGCCGCCGAGTTCCTCCAGGTCATCCTTGCCTTCGTCCGAGGTGAGGAACTGGATGACGGCGCGGAGGTCCTTGAGGTCGATCAGCTCGAGGTTGTTTTTGTCCGCAAAGTGGAAGACCAGCTGCAGGCTGGACTCCTGGGTGTCGTTGAGCTCCATCACGCGGGAGAGCAGAATGGGGCCGAACGAGGTGATGGTGGCGCGTACCGGAATGCCGTTGCCGTCCCCTCCCAGGGCAAGGAACTCCACCGGGTAGGTCTTGCCTGCCCACGCCTGGCCGATGCTGTCGGTGCGGGCCTTCAGTTTCTCGCTGCCGGTTGCCGTCGTCGCCAGGCCGGACAGGTCGCCCTTGATATCTGCAAGGAACACGGGAACGCCGGCCGCGGACAGCTGCTCTGCCATCATGTGCAGGGTGACAGTCTTGCCGGTGCCGGTGGCGCCGGCCACCAGCCCGTGGCGGTTCATCATGGCCAGCGGCAGCCGGACCTGCGCTTCCTTGTGCAGTTCGCCGTCGACGATGGCGGCACCCAGTTCGATGGTGGCACCTTCCAGGGTGTAGCCCTTCTGGATGGTGGCGAGCTTCTCTGCAGCGGTTTTCTTGGCCATGCCGCTAGCTTAGTTGGCCGAGGCCTTTACAGGTGGTGCAGACGTGCGGCTTGTCGGTTTGGCGTTGTGGGCGGCATGGTCTGCGTGCTCAAGGACGCGGGACACCGTGTAGCCGATGACCAGGCCCCAGAACGCGGGATGGATATTGAAAAGGCTCAGGCCGGACATGGTCACCACGAACGTCACCAGGGACCCCAATGTGAACGCCGTGGCGAATGCGGCCACGAACGCCTGCTGGAGAGCCCGCAGCATGGCAATGCCGCCCAGGGCGAGGATGAATTCCGTAGGCGCGGCGAGCATGAGCTGCGTGAGCGCGGGAGCCAGGAGGGCACAGGCCATTGCCAGGACGCCGAACACCACGGCAGCAGTGTACTGGCGCCCCTTTGTTCCGGAAGACGTCAGGAGGGCGTTGGTGGGGCCGGTCACGCACGCTGAGACAGCGCCGCAGCCTGCGTTGAGCAACGAAAAGGCGCCCGAAACGATGGCGAAGACGTTGACCGGCGGATGGTGGCCGGCGGCGCGGAGAACCGCGATGCCCTGGCCATTCTGAACGAACAACACGGTGAGGGCCAGGGGAACCACGAGCTCAAGCTGGGCGGCCCAGGTGAACTCCGGAAGGGTGAAGACCGGGGCGGCCAGGACCGGTCCGCCCGCATGGAAGGAGAACTGACCGCTTGCCGCGACGGCGAGGCACCCCGCCACCAGGGTGCCGAGTACCGGTGGAAGGAACCGGCCAAGGGCGGGCACGGCGGTGAGGACCAGGAAAGCGACCACCATGGGGGCGGCCACCACCGGGTTCGCCTGGGTTGAGGCGACGATGTCCGTGCCGAATTTGAGGAACACGGCGGCCACCATGGCCATAACAATCGGCATCGGAACGGCTGCCATGATCCGACGGATTACCCCGGTGGAGCCCAGCGCGAGGACGAGAAGTCCGGACGTGAAGAAGGCCCCCACCACTTCCGCGAAGGACAGGTGCTGCAGGGACGGACCCAGGAGCACGGTCCCGGGAATGGACCAGGCGAAGCCCAGCGGCTGTCGGTAGAGGAGGGACATCACCACGGTGGCCGCCCCGCCCGAAAAGAGGATGCCGAACACCCAGGACGCGAGCTGGGCTTCGGTCAGTCCTCCCGCGGCCCCGACGGCCAGGGTTACAGCTATGGGACCGGAGGCGGAGAAGACGAGGCCGATTACCCCGTTGGAGACATAGGGCAGGCCCAGGTCGCGGATAACCTGGCGTACGCCTGCAGGGCGCACACCCGGGCGCTCCAGCAGTGGCTGGCGACCGTGGGCCGCAACGTTTTCCGCGGGAGGGGTGATGGGCGGGTCCTGACGGGATGGCAGCATTGGGGCTCCTGGCGACGGCGGCAAAAAAACAGGCGCCCCGGAGTTTTCACTCCGGGGCGCCTGCGGTGCCGGGCCGAGGCGCCGGCACCGATTGTCAGCGGTGGTTCTTACTTGTGCTGGCCTTCCTTGGCGAGGACGTAGTCGTAGACCACTTCCTCCCCGGCGCCGCCATCCGTGCGCGGCTTGGGGTCGAGCATCAGTTCGGGCTTGACTGCCGAGGCGATGTCGTCAGCGTTGTGCGGGTCGCCGGGGAAGTACAGCTGCTGGGTTACGGGCTGGAAGCCGGGTGCGGAAACCTTGATGTGGATGTGTGCAGGGCGCCAGGCGTGCCAGCCTGCGGCGTTGATCAGCTGCCCGCAAGCACCGTCCGTCGGAATCTGGTACGGCGCCGGGCGCATCGTGTTGATTTCGAAGCGGCCGTCGTCATCTGCCTTGATGGTGCCCCGGAAGAGCCAGTCGGGCAGGCCCGGTGCGTACTGGGAGTAGAACCCGGCGCTGTCGGCGTGCCAGATTTCCACCTGGGCATTCTGGATGGGGTTACCGTCTGTATCGGTGAAGCGGCCGCTGAAGTGCAGCGGTGTGCCCTCCTCGTCCTCACGCATTTCGACGGTGCCGGGGGTCTGGAGCACCGGGGAGTCCGGGACGTAGTAGGGCCCTTCGATGGTGCCCACGGTGCCGGGACGGTCCTGGGAGTTGACGTCCTCCACGGTGTGCTCGAGCCACACGTCAAGGAACAGGGGCCATTCCCCGTCAGTTCCCACCTTGATGAGCCAGGCTTTGAGTGCGTTGTACTCCTCGTAGGTGACCTGGTGTTCCACGACGATGTCGTTGGCGGCCTTGATGAGTGCCCCCGCCAGCAGGCTCACTCGTTCCTTCGGTACATCCAGGTGGGAGAGCTTGCCTGAGGCGGCGAAGCGTTCGGTGGCCTTGGAGCCGGCTTCGACGGCAGTGCCCTCGTCCTCTTTGCGGGTGTCTGCTTGGGTCTCGGTCATGGTGATGTCCATACTCCTCTTTGAATGGGGACAGGAACTGCTCCTGGACCCGGAGTGAACCGGAGGGGGCAGGATCTGAACCTGCCGCGGCGCAGTTCGGTGATGTCAGTTTCATCGTAGGCGCGAAATAAGGACGCTACAAATATCGATTTGGCCTGTTTTCTGTCATTAACCAGACATAAAGACACCCTTGGCCGAAGCTAGGTGTTTGCCTGATGTGAGTGCGGTCACCGTAAGGAAGACTGGCGTAACAACGTCCCCCTGGGCACCGCGGGTTGGCCCGGACCTCCCGCTCATCCGTCCAGCACCCTCCATCGAAGGAGCACGCCATGACCGAGAACCTGGCCCATGTCCGCGAGGTCCTTGCCGACGCCGTGATCGATGACCGTGAGAACGGCGTCATCCGAGCCAAGCGCGAAATTTTCACCGACGAAGAAATCTTTGAACTGGAGATGAAGCACATCTTCGAAGGCAACTGGGTTTATCTCGCCCACGAATCCCAGATCCCCAACGTGGGGGACTACTTCACCACCAACATCGGCCGCACGCCGGTGATGATTACCCGCGACAAGGACGAAAAGCTCAGCTGCCTCGTCAACGCCTGCTCACACCGCGGCGCCATGCTGTGCCGCCGCAAGACGGACAACCGCACCACTTTCACGTGCCCGTTCCACGGCTGGACGTTCAAGAACTCCGGTGAGCTGCTGAAGGTGAAGGACTCGCGAAACGCGGGCTACCCGGAGACCTTCAACAAAGAGGGATCCCACGACCTCACCAAGGTGGCCCGCTTCGAGTCCTACCGCGGCTTCCTCTTTGGTTCCCTGAAGGCGGATGTGCTCCCGCTCGAGGAACACCTGGGTGACGCCACCAAGGTGATCGACTCCATCGTGGACCAGTCCCCGGAGGGACTGGAGGTGCTGCGCGGTGCGTCCACGTACACCTATGACGGCAACTGGAAGGTGCAGGCAGAGAACGGCGCGGACGGTTACCACGTCACCGCCGTGCACTGGAACTACGCCGCCACCACGGCACGCCGTACCGCCGGTGACTCCGCCAACAAGACCAAGGCCATGGATGCCGGCAAATGGGGCAAGGTCAAGGGCGGTTTCTATTCCTACGACCACGGGCACCTGCTGCTGTGGCAGGAATGGACCAACCCGGAGGACCGCCCGCTGTGGGACCGCCGTGACGAGCTCGTTGAGAAGTACGGCGAGGAGATGGCCAACTTCATGATCAACATCTCGCGCAACCTCTGCCTGTACCCGAACGTCTACATCATGGACCAGTTCTCCTCGCAGATCCGCCACTTCCGTCCCATCTCTGCGGACCAGACCGAGGTGACCATTTACTGCATCGCGCCCAAGGGTGAATCGCAGGAGAACCGGTCAAAGCGGATCCGCCAGTACGAGGACTTCTTCAACGCCACCGGCATGGCCACTCCCGATGACCTCGAGGAGTTCCGGTCCTGCAACAAGACCTACTGGGCCACTTCGGCGCCCTGGAACGACATGACCCGCGGTTCCACGCACGAGATCGCGGGCCCCGATGAGCAGGCGCAGGCGCTGGGCATGACCAGGGTCATCGCGTCCGGCATGCGCACCGAGGATGAGGGGCTGTACCCCATTCAGCACGGGTACTGGAAGGAAGTCATGGACCGGGCACTGGCGGAGGCCGAGACCGAAGCCGAAACCTCCGCGCTGGACGCTGTCCCAGTCATCGCCTGACCCAGCCCACGTGGAACCAGAGAGAGTGCAGAACCCATGACCAACCTGACAAAACCCGCTTCGGCGCTCAAGAGTGCCGAGGAGATCGCCGCCCTCGAAACCGTCCGCTCGTTCCTGTACAAGGAAGCCCGCCTGCTCGATGACCGCCGGTTCGATGAGTGGCTTCAGTGCTACCACCCGGACTCCGAGTTCTGGATGCCCGCCTGGGACGTCGATGACCGTCTGACCGAGGACCCGCAGAACGAGATCTCGCTCATTTACTATGACAACCGCGGCGGCATTGAAGACCGCGTCTTCCGGATCAAGACGGACCGCTCCTCAGCCACGTCCCTGCCGGAGCCCCGCACGGGGCACAACCTCACCAACATCGAAATCATGGAGCACGACGGCGACCAGGTGAAGGTGCGCTTCAACTGGTTCACCCTCTACTTCCGCTACAACACCACGGACACGTACTTCGGGACCAGCTTTTACACGATGGATCTCTCCGGCGGCGAGCCGGTCATCATGAAAAAGAAGGTTGTCCTCAAGAACGACTACATCCACCACGTTGTGGACGTCTACATGATCTGACGGCCAGCGCCGGTGCCCGGCATGTGCCCGGCACCGGCCTTGGCCGTTTCACCACCCGTGCCCCCCGGAGGGCACATCCGCACTACCCCGGGTCGCATCGAGGCGCCCCCAGCCAGGAGGAAACCATGGGCCACAAAGTAGCCCTCAGCTTTGAGGACGGCGTCACCAAGGTCATCAAGGTCGGCGATTACGAGACCGTGATGGACGCCGCCTATAAGGCACGCATTAACATTCCGTCGGACTGCCGGGACGGGGCATGCGGCACCTGCAAGGCTTTCTGCGACTCCGGCACCTTCGATCCGGGCGACTACATCGACGACGCGATGACGGAGGAGGAACTCGACAAGGGGTACCTGCTCACTTGCCAGGCGGTCCCTGAGTCGGATCTGGCCATTCAGATTCCTGCCACGTCGGAATCCGCCAAAACCTCAGCAACCACCTTCACTTCCACCATGACGGAACTCAACAAGCATTCGGAAACTACAGTTTCCTTCACCCTGGAGGCGAAAAACCGGGAGGCCCTGGCTTTCCTCCCGGGCCAATACGTCAACATCAAGGTCCCCGGAACGGACGCGGAGCGCTCCTATTCGTTCAGCAGCGGCCCCGAGGTGCAGGATGCGTCGTTCATGGTGCGGGTGACGCCGCAGGGTGCGATGTCCGAATACCTGCGGGACAGGGCGGCCGTGGGCGACACGATCGAGTTCACGGGTCCCTACGGATCCTTCTTCCTGCGTGAGCCCAAGCGGCCCCTCCTCCTGCTGGCAGGCGGCACCGGCCTGGCCCCGCTCCTGTCCATCCTCGAGAAGCTTTCCGAGAACCCGGCGTCGGTGCCGGTCCACCTGATTTACGGCCTGACCAGGGAAGCGGACATCGTTGGCCTGGACTGGTTGCGCGAGTATGAGGCGAAGCTGCCCGGATTCACCTGGGACTACATTGCCTCCGAGCCGGGCACGTCCGCTCCGCACACGGGTTATGTCACCCAGATCATCGAGCCAAAGCACCTGAACGACGGCGACGTCGACATCTACCTGTGCGGTCCGCCTCCCATGGTGAACGCTGTGTCGAAGTGGCTGGATTCTGAGGGCATCAAGCCCGCCAACTTCTACTTCGAGCGCTTTGCCCCGAAGGAAACCACCGGGGGCGACGCGGAAACAGGCGCACCGGCACCAGCAGAGAAGATCGAGGCCGAGGGCGACTCGATGAGCCGCAGCGAGGCGGTCTCTTCCCTCGAAACCGGCCGGCTGGACTTCCGCAAAGAGGACAGCTTCGCCCAGCTGGACGCGCGCATGGGACTGGAGCTCGCGGTGAGCGAACTGATGCTGGGCCGCCTCAGCGAGGAGCAGCTGCAGCAGTTCCGGCGGCTCGCCGAGGCCACCGGCCGCTCGGTGGCTGCCGGCACCATCCAGGAACCGGATGAGTTCGCACGGACCAACGAGGAGTTCCACGAATACCTTTTTGTGGTCTGCGACAATCCCATGCTGCTTGAGTCCTACCGCCGGCTCGACGTCCACGCACAGATGGCTGCAGCCTTCGAAGCCGGAACCGCAATCTTTGAGCGGGTCACACAGGACCATCTTGATGTGGTTGACGCCTTTGAGCGCCAGGACAAGGCACGGGTCCGGGAGGTCATCATGGCCCACGCCCACGATGCCAAGGAAACGATGGCCGGAGCTATCGACGCGAAGGCGGGCCGTTGATGACCCGGGCATACGCGGGACAGTTCATTACTCCCGGCCGGTACGCCGGCAAGGTCGCCGTGGTGACCGGTTCCGCCCAGGGCATTGGCCGGAAGGTGGCCGAGCGCATCGGTGCCGAGGGCGGCGCCGTCGTCCTCGTAGACCGGGACGAATCGGTCCATGAGGTGGCGCAAGGAATCCGGGACGCCGCACAGGGTTCCGGTTCGGAAGGCTCTGCCACATCGGTGACCGCGGACCTGGAGACTTTCGCCGGAGCGCAGCAGGCCGTGGACGCGGCATTGGCCGCCCACGGCCGGGTGGACGTCCTGGTCAACAATGTTGGCGGCACCATCTGGGCCCGCCCGTATGAGGAATACGACGAGGACAAGATCGAGAAGGAGATCCGCCGCTCACTCTTCCCTACCCTCTGGACCTGCCGCGCGGTACTGCCGGCCATGCTGGAGCAGGGTTCGGGCACCATCGTCAACGTTTCATCCGTGGCCACCCGCGGCATGTACCGTGTGCCGTATGCGGCGGCGAAGGGCGGTGTCAACGCCCTGACCCAGTCACTGGCGATGGAGGTTGGCGGTCGCGGCATCCGCGTGGTGGCGGCGGCCCCCGGCGGCACGGAGGCGCCGCCCCGCAGGGTCAAGCGGGGACCCGAGGCCGAATCTGCCACGGAAAAAGCCTGGTACCAGGTGATCGTTGACCAGACCGTGGACTCGTCGTTCATGAAGCGCTACGGGACATTGGACGAACAGGCTGCACCCATCGTGTTCCTGGGTTCGGATGAAGCGTCCTACGTGACCGGCAGCATCCTTCCGGTCGCCGGCGGCGACCTGGGCTGAGGACAGCATGTCGGATGGCCGCCGCCGGGGCCGGAACGGCGGCTCCGGTAGAGTTGCGGCCATGACGGCGCCCTCCATCCACGGTGAAATGGCGGAGGACTTACCGCTTGTTGGCCGGTCGGGGGTCTTTGAGGAACTGTTGGCGGTTTTCCGGACCGTCCGCAAAGGCAAGGTGGGTGCCGTGGTGGTCTCCGGTCCCGCCGGGTCCGGGAAAACCGCGGTTCTGGAGCTGTTTCTTGAGCACTGCCGCACCGGGGCCCGTGGCGTCCGGGTGCTGTCCGCCATGGGTGACGAGTGGGAGGCGCAGTTTCCCCTCGCCGGCTACTCCCAGCTCATGCTCACCTCGCCGCTCCGCTCGGCCAAGGATTACGACGGCGGACCGGCCCTCCCCGCGGGTCCCGTCGCGGCTCTTACCCCCGCCCAGGTTGTTAATTACGCTGCCACCCTCAGCACGCATCTGGAGGCACTGCAGTCCCACGGAAGCGTCGTTGTCGCCGTGGACGACGTCCACAAACTCGATGTGGAGAGCCTGCGCATCCTGACTTTCGTTATGCGGCGGTTGCACGGAAAACGGGTTCTGTTTGTCCTGACGCTCAACCCCGACGATTCCTTACGCGTTCCTACCGGTGTGCTGGACTTCCTGACGGGCCATCAGGTGGCCACTATCCCGCTGGAGCCGCTCACGCCGCAGCAGGTGCAGGATCTCGCCAGGAGGATGCTCGGCATCGACCTGAGTGCGACGGCTGCCCACGGCCTGGTCCGGCACACCGGAGGGCTTGCACAGCCGGTCGTGGAGCTGCTCCAGGAGTTGCCGCCGGAAACCTGGCAGACGTGGTTTCCCTCTCTGCCTCCAACGTCCCGTGTGCGCGCCCGGGTGCGGAGCGTCCTCGCTGCAGCGTCCCCCGGGCTGGTTGCCGTCGCGGAGGCCGCGGCAGTGCTCGGGAGTGCCCCAAGCATGGCAGACGTTTCCCAGGTCAGCGGGGCGGAATCCGTTATGGAAGCACTCGATGAGGGACACCGTGCCGGGCTGCTGGGGCTGACGGTTGACCAGGCCCGTTCCGCCGTTGTGTTCTTTGGACCGGGCACCGCGGAGGCCGTCTATGAACAGATCGTTCCCAGCCGGCGCATCGCGCTTCATCGGCTGGCCGCTGAGGCGGTGCAGCCCGAGGGTGAACGGTTGGGCCACCGCGTCTCCGCCACACCGGGCGCCGATGAGGCCCTGGCGGAGGAGCTGGAGGAATTCGCCCGGCTTCAGGCCCGGGTAGGGGCGTGGCAGGATGCCTCCACGGCTTTGTTCTCGGCGTCCCGGCTTTCCCTGGACATCCGTTCCCGGAATGACAGGCTCCTGAGGGCCGTGGATGCCCTGGTGGGTTCCGGCAACATTGCCCAGGCCCAGATGTGGACGGCGGCAGTGGACGCCCTGCCGCCGTCGCCGCTCCGTTCCTCCGTCCTGGGATACCTCTCGACAGCGTCGGGACAGAACGACAGCGCACAGACGCAGTTGGAGATGGCCTGGCGCACGTCCAGCCCGCAGCATGATCCGGCGGCCGCCGCGCAGGTGGCCCAGCGCTTCGTCCTGCACGGCGTGGCATCCTGGGACGGCCCGATGATTACCACCTGGGCTGAACGGGCTATGGAACTTACCGAGCCGGAAAGCCCCGCCCACATCGAATCGGAGGCCATCTACGGCCTGGGCCTGTATGCGCAGGGCAGGCTTTCGGAGGCGGAGGCCTCCTATCACCGGGCCTTCGAACATGCTGCGGAGAACGCCCAAAAACAGCGGGTCCAGATGGGGGCGGGCTGGCTGGCACTGCGGCTGGACAACGCTGAGACGGCGCTGGTGAACTTCGAGTCAGCAGCCCCCACGGAATACCGTGGCGGCTCGATGCGGATTTCCCTCTGGGCCGAGGCCTGGCTGGCGCGCACCCACCTGGTGCTCGGCAACTGGGATGCTGCGGCCGCTACAGTGGCGCGCGCCTCCGTACGCCTTGAGACCTCGCGAATGCCGCTGATCCGCCCGCTGCTTTACTGGACTGCCGCTGAGCTGTGGTCCCTGCGGGGAGACTGGGAGCGCGCCCGTTACTACGTCTCCCAGGCCGCCGTGCAGCCCGGGACATACCGCGCCATGCAGGTGCCGGCGAGCCTCGCCCGCGCCCGCTTCCACGAGGCGAGGGCGGACTATGAAGGCGCTTTGGCCGTCCTCCAGCCGCTGACGGAGCTTGACCCGTGGACCGAGCACCGGGTGTCCTTCTGGCCATGGCAGGACACCTACGTCAACGCCCTTGTCATGACGGACCAGCTCGACGCCGCCGACTCCTTCCTCACCGCGTTTGAGCGGGTGCCCCGCGAACGGGATATACCTTCGGATATGGCGCGGATGGCGTGGGCGAGGGGACGGCTCGTGGCGGCGCAGGGAGACCCGGACACCGCCAGGGAACATTTCGAGGCGTCCCTGGGGCACCTCAGGGGCCTCAACCGCCCATATCTGCGGGCACGGGTTAGTTTCGCCTTCGGCCAGAGCATGCGGCGGGCGGGCAAGCGGCGCCTGGCTTCGACCGTCCTGCGCGCGGCCCGCGACTTATACGACTCCCTGGGGGCGGCCACCTACGTGGAACGGTGCGACCGGGAGCTCAAGGCAACAGGGCTCGACGCCGGAAACGTTCCGGACCCTGCCGACCCCGTGCTGACCGCCGTCAGCAACCACCATCTCCAGCTCACAGCGCAGGAACGGGCGGTGGCCGAACTGGTCGCAGGCGGTGCCACCAACAAGGAAGCGGCCCGCGCGCTGTTCCTGGCGGAGAAGACCGTGCAGTACCACCTGACCCGGCTCTACCGAAAAATGGGGATACGCTCCCGCAGCGAGCTCGCGGCCGCGTTCCGGGCCAAGGACTGACGCCGGAACACGGCCGCGCTTTACGTGCTTCTGCACCGGCGTTTACTTGACGCCGGTGCCTACCTGACGCCGGCGTCTACTTGACGTCTGAGGGGTGCTTCGCGAGCGGCACCACCGAGATGTCCATGTAGGGGAACAGCGGCAGGTTCTGCAGGATCTCGTGGAGTTCGTCGTTCGAATCGACGTCGAAGATCGAGTAATTGGCGTATTCGCCCACCACGCGCCAGATTTCCGGCCACTTGCCGGAGCGCTGCAGCTGCTGCGAGTAGGCCTTCTCCGTGGCCTTGATCTCCGCGACCTCATCGGCCGGCAGGTCGGCGGGAATGTTTACGTCCATGTGGACCAGGTACTTCATGAATGTCCCTTCGGTAAAGCGGTTGCTATTTGTCGGTGCGGTAGAGGGCGAGCTTGTCTTCGTCAACGGCGGTACCCACACCGGGGCCCTCAGGGACACGGATGCGTCCGCCGGTGATGGCCAAAGGCTCAGCCAGCAGGTCGTCGGCCATGTCCAGGTAGTTGGAAAGTTCCGCTGCACGTTTGGCCGTGTGGGCGAAGGCTGCGCCGAAGGTCACCGAGGCGGCCGTCCCGACCTGCGTGTCGATCTGGTTGCCGATGTAGACGTCGATGCCCATGCCCTCGGCCATCCCGACGATTTTGGCGGCCTCCGTAAAGCCGGACCGGGCCGTCTTCACCGCCAGGAGGTTGGCGCCGCCGGTGAGGATTTCCCGTGCGGCTTCACCGAGGTTCGGGGCGGATTCATCTGCGGCGATGGGAATGGGGGAGCTGGCCACGAGGCGGCGGCGGCCCAGGACCTCGCGGGCGTCGTCGGGCTCCTCGAGGAACTGCAGGCCCAGATCCGCCGTGCGGCGAAGTACTTCGGCCGCCTCGTTGGCGGACCAGCCGCGGTTGGCATCCATATAGAGCTCGGCGTCTTCGCCCAGGCCTTCGCGCAGTACCCGGGCGGCCTCGACATCGAGGTAAAGGGGGCGCCGGCCGGTCTTGAGTTTGAACGTGTTGATGCCGTACGTCCCGCGGAACTCCAAGGCCAAAGCCAGCAATTCCTCGGCCGGTTTGAAGCCGAGCATGTGGGAGACGCGCAGCGAGTCCGTGTACCCGCCCAGCAGTTTTGTCACGGGCTGACCGAGCGTCTTGCCGATGACGTCCCAGAGCGCGATGTCCACTGCGCCCTTGGCGGTCTGGTTGTGCACCGTCCGGTACAGGACGGCCTGGACCTTTTCGCGGTCGAAGATGTCGACGCCGATCAGCTGCGGGGCAAAAATGTCCTCCACCACCGCAACGATCGACTTTTGCGTCTCACCGTAGGTGTACGGGCGCGGCGGGGTGTCAGCGATGCCCACCACGCCGTCGTCCGTGCGAAGCCTGATCAGCACGTGGTCCGCCTCGTGCACGGACCCGGACGCGAAGTGCAGCGGATGAAGGTAAGGGATCGAGTACGGAATCGCCTCAATGGCTGCGATCTTCATGCGTGGGTAAGCCTTTCATCTGTAGGAAACTCATCCGTGGGAACCGGCGCAGGGCCGGGGGCCGGGGCAGGCGCCGCGGCTCCCGCGGTTGCGGTCGCCACGACTTCCAGGAAGTTGTGCAGCAATGCTGAATGATGTCCGCGCAGCCAGGCGACAGCCAGCTCCACTTCGGGGACGTTTTCAATCTCCCGGTAGGCCACGCCTTCAAGCTGGAACGCCTGCACGCTGGACGGCATGACCGCCACCCCGCCGCCTGCGGCTACGAACGCCAGCATGGTCGAAGTTTCCCCGACCATCTGGGTGATGCGCGGCTGGAAGCCCGCCTGGCGGCACAGGTCCGCGGTGGTGCGGTAGAGCACGGACTCGGGTCCGTAGGCGATGAAATCCTGGTCCTGCAGCTCGTGCATCGCCACCGGCCGGTCCACGGCCAGGGCGCTGAACGAGGGAAGGGCGACAACCAGCGGCTCCCGGGTCACAGTCCTGTAGTCGATGTCCTGCGAAGCGACGGGGGGCCGGAGCAGTGCTGCGTCCAGGGTGCCGTCCCGCAGCCCCTCTTCCATGGAAGGTGTGAGCATTTCGCCGTGCAGCGCAAGGGACAGGCCCGGCAGGACCTGTTTCGCAAGGCGGGCGATCCGGGGCATCACGCCGTACGTTGCCGACCCTGAGAAGCCCACCCGCAGGACCCCGGTTGCGCCCCGCCCTACCTGGTAGACATCGGCCTGGAGGGTGGCGACGTCGTTGACGATCTGCCGCCCGCGGTCCAGCAGGAGCTGGCCTGCCGCCGTGAGGTCAACCCTGCGGGTGGTCCTGTTGAGCAGCTTGACGCCCAGCTGATCTTCCAGCTGCCGGATCTGCTGTGAGAGGGGTGGCTGGGCCATATGCAGGCGCTTGGCGGCGCGGCCGAAGTGCCGCTCCTCGGCGACTGCGATGAAATAGTTCAGCTGGCGGATGTCCAAAGGTGGTCCCGTCCTTCCGCTCACCGGCCCCGATGCCGTTCTACGATTTATTCAAAGAATAACCATAATAAGCCCTACTAGGATATTTTGCAGACGTAATGTTGCTCAGCCGGCCATGCCAAAGCGCCTACTTCAGCTGCACCGCCGGAAGGCTGTCCTCTGTCCGGCCTTCGACGAGCTCCTCCACCTGGTGCCCGGCCTCTTCCAGCTTGCGCTGGCGGGGCACCAGGACAGTGACCAGGCCACCGACCAGGGCCACAGCCCCGTAGATGTAGAAGGCCGTGGATCCGCCGATGCCTGCGGCGGCCAGCCAGCCGCCGATGATCGGACCGAGCACCCCGCCGAGCCGCCCCACGCTTGCGCACCAGGCCACACCCGCGGCCCGGGCGTTGGTGGTGAAGTAGTTGGACTGGAAGCCATAGATCAGCACCTGGGTTCCCAGTGTGCCCACGCCGGCGAGGGCGATGAAAGCAAAAAGCAGCGGCAACGGAAAGCTGAAGGTCATGAGTGCCAGGGAAATGGTGGCCAGCGCGAACGTGGCCGCGATGACCCGCTGGGGGCCGTTCTTGTCCGCCAGCCGGGATGCGAGCAACCCGCCCGCCACCGCGCCGAGGTTCAGTGCCAGCGGGAAGAACAGGGAGTACGTCCGCCCGTAACCGTAGCCCTCCATGATTTTGGGCAGCCACGTGTTGAGCCCGTACGTCAGCAGAAGGCCGCAGAAGGACATCATGCCCAGCAGAACGGCCGCCACGGCGAACTGGCGGGAAAACACGGCTGCAAAGCCTGATTTCAGCGGTGCGGCGCCGGCCTGCAGGATGACCCGCTCTTCGATCAGCGGGACGCCGGTGCGCTGTGCGGCGGCCAGGGCCTCCTGTTCGCGGCCACGGGACAGCAGCCACCGCGGTGACTCCGGGAGTTTGCGCCAGGCGATGGGCAGGAGGATGACCAGCGGCAGCGAGCCGATGATGAAGAGCCCGCGCCAGCCGATGCTGTCGAGGAAAAGAATGCCCAGGACGGAGGCAAGGACACCGCCTGCCGGGATGCCTGAATACACAATGGCGTTGTAGAACTGCCGCCTTCCCGCTGGCGCGAATTCGGCCATGGTGGCGCCGGCGCTGGCGATGACTATGCCCAGCCCGAGCCCGGTCGCAAACCGCAGGGCACCAAAGGCAGGGACGCTGGTGGCAAAGGCCGTGGCGAACATGCCGACGGAGAACCAGGCGATGCCCAGGAGCATCAGCCGGCGACGGCCGAAAAAGTCACCGATAGCCCCGCACACCAGGGAGCCGACGAGTACCCCGATGAGCGCCCAGGATCCCAGGAGGCCGGCGGTGACTGCATCAAACGCTCCGATCTGGCCCGCGTCCGCGAGCAACCCTGGCAGGACGGTGCCGTAAATGACGAGGTCGTAGCCGTCAAACAGGAGGGCTGTGCAGATGATGAAGGCCACCCAGTTGGCAGTGCGTGCCTCCTTTTGTGGGTTTTCGGCTAGTACGGCATGCGGTTGTGACATGGTCTCCGAGTCCTCTCTGACTGAAGGGGAAGCCGGCGGCGCCGGAAGTGTCCGGCGGGGCCGTCCTCTGATTGCTTCAGCCTGACAGGAGTGTGACCCAAGCCATATGAGGGGATTCCCCGGCTTTCCGCCCGGGGGGTATTCATAGGCTGCCGGTCTCAAACGGACGGTTTTGGGGAGTCAGTGCCCCGGGTGCGCTGTCCGTATCAGTCCAGACGATCTGGATATGGAAGGCGGGGCCGGAACGGTGGTTTGTCAACCGGCCCGTGGGTAGGCTGGCAAAATGATCAACCCTGCGCGCCTTTACTCGGACCTGTCCCGCCTCGGCCGGGAATCGGACATGTTTTTTGCCACCGTTGAGTCCCTTGCCGACGACGAGCTGACCGTTCCCTCGCTGTGCGAGGGATGGACCCGCGCCGAGGTCATTGCCCACGTCGCATCCAGCGGCCGGGCGCTGGTAAACCTCATCGACTGGGCAACCTCCGGCGAGGAGCGTCCCCTGTACGCCTCAGGCGAGGCCCGCGCCGCGGAGATCGCAGCCTTGGCGGCACTGCCGCGGCAGGAGCTCATCGGGGAAGTTCGGGAGTCCGCCCGTAACTTTGCCGAACAGGCACAGCGGCTCAGCGGGGAACTCGCAGCCACGGAACTGCAGGTAAACGGCAAGGCAGTCCCTGCCACGTCCATCGTGGCGCTCCGGATTGCCGAGGTGGTGATGCATCACCATGACCTCGACACCGCATGGACCATCGAGGAGGCGGATCCGGATTCGCTGCTGAACGCCCTCGAAGCCGTAGTGCGGTCCCTGCGCGCCAAGGGCGCTCCCGGGATGACGCTGGTGACCGAAGAGCGTGACGAATGGGTCATCGGCGACGGCGGAGTGCGCGTTGTGTCCGACCGCGAGGGCCTGCTCCAGTGGCTGGCGCGCGGCGACGCTGAACATGTCGACATTGAAGGGCCCGTGCCGGTGCTACCGGCCTGGTGAGGCACACCCCCGCAGGTCCTTGGTAAATGCGAGGGACCCGATTAGTTCAGGGTCCCCGTCAAGGTCGAACTGTGCCTCATATCCCGTGGTGAGGTACAGGTGCCTGGCTTCGGGCTGCCGGGGACCGGTGGTGAGATACACGCGCCGGTAGCCGCGCCGCGCTGCCAGCGATTCCAGTTCCGCCAGCACCAGGCGGGCCAGTCCGCGCCGGCGGTGCGCCGAGTGTGTCCAGATCCGCTTGAACTCCGCGGTGTCCGCGTCATACTGGCGGAACGCACCGCCCGCCACGGACGCGCCGTCCTCCTGGATCACCAGCAGCGCACCGCCCGGCCCTTCGAATTCCGACGCCGGGTAGCGGTTGAGCTCCTCGGCGGCGGCGCCGCGCCCAAACCGGTCGCCGTACCGGGAATCGTATTCCACGGCCAGCTCGTCCAGGAGGGGGCGGACGCGCGGATCGTGCATGGGCAGGTTCAGGACTGTCAGCGCCGCAGGATTCAGCGGCGGCCGCAGGGTGCCGGCCGGATCCGCTGAAGCATGCTCCGGCACGTCCGGTCCGGCAGGAAAACGGGTTGTTGCATTCATCCTTCAGGGCCTTCCGACGGCGGCAGGTTGGGCAGGTGCGTCCTGTCCGGGGGAGTGGGTGGACGCTGTGTGGATGGACGCTGGGCGTCTCGAGACCAGCGACGCGGCAACGCCCAGCACTGTCCGGGCGAGGGCGTCATTTTCGCGGAACGGGGCCGCGTTTGTCCCCGGCCGGGCAAAGGCGCCGGCGCCCCAGCCCGACGTTCCCGGGCCCACGGCGAAGAGGCGGCCTGCCGGCCGGCCCTGCCCGTCCAGGAGCGCGTGCCGGTCAGAGACGAGCAGTTTTCCGGTTGAATGGATGCCGTCCGCGGTGAGCAATTGCTGCTCGGTACCCAGCCCGGCGGAGTGCAGCGAGGCCAGCATCGGGTTGAGTGAGCGGACCACGGACGTTGAAGGCAGCCGGGCCTCGATGAAGGCCCTGGCCCGGACAACGAAGCCGGTCTGCGCCGACCCGGCCACAAACTCCCCGGTGGACTCGTCGGCCGTCACGCTCAGCCCGGGACCCAGGAAGCGAAGCAGTCCGGCCCGGTGCAGTGCCAGCATCTCGCGCAGCCGGCGCGGCGGCGGCCCGGAGTCCACAAAGCTGAAGAATCCGTGCCACCAGCCGTGGACCGTCTGCTGGGACCTGGCGTTGAGCCGCTCGGCCGGGACAAGCCGGCCAAGGTCCATGTACACCTTCAGGAGCGCCACAAAGAGGGCCATCGTCTCGGGATGGTCCGGGCTGTCGCGCAGCGCCAGATCCTCGTCAATGTAGCGGGCCACTGCCTCCTGGACGTCGGCGGCTCCGCCGAACTGCCTCCGGGCGAAGGGCCGGTCCAGGGCGTCGAGGTCAAGGCGAAGGGCAGGGTCCGGAACGGCCGAGGCCACCAGTTCCTCCCGTGCGGGGCTGTCCCAGTCCAGTCCGGCAAAACGCGCGGAAAACTCCGGCCAGCCCGTGCGGACCCGCTCCGGGCTGCCGGTGAACAGTTCCCGGTAATACCCGTACCCGGCCTCCTTGGCGATGAGTGGCCACAGGTGCTCCCGGAAATCCAGCTCGGCATGGCTGTCCAGCAGGGCGTCCACCGCGTCGGAGGTGAAGAAGCGCAGCGCGCCGGGCGCCTCACCCTGCAGGGAGGCGGAGATTTTGGAGTGGTACGGCACGCCGCGCCTTGATCCGGCCCACAGCCGCGGTTCGCGGCCGGACGCCAGATACCTCAGGCCGCCGCCGGCGGTTTCCTCGAACCGGCCGCCGCGCCCCTCCATCAGCAGGACCAGCAGGTCCACAAACGCCAGGCCCATGCCGGCGACAATCACGTCCTGGCCGGGTGCCAGGGGTGAATAGTCGACGTCGGTGGTGTAGCTGGGTGGCACATGGAAACCGCCGTGCCGGGCGGCAAAGCCGGACCAGGAAGCGGACGCGGCATCGGGCCGCGAGTCTGTGTGGCCCAAGGCGTTCACCACGACGTCGGCGTGCAGCGTCCCGCCGTTGGCCAACCGCACCAGGTGCGAACCGGAGCTGTGCGAACCGTCGTCGTGAGCGTCCAGGTGCGGACCGTCTTCGGGGGCGCGGCGGGGCGCAGGCTCCACCGCCACCGCGGTGGAGCGGTGGACCGTGACGGTGCCGCCGAGCTTCGCAACGGCCCGGCGGAAGAACCACTCCAGGTACTGGCTGTTCAGCTGGCGGGTGGGGAACGTGGCGCCGGTGAGCGTGCGAAGCTGCTCGCGCAGGGCCAGGGGAAAGTCCGGGACGTCCGTGATGGACCCGTCCAGCACGCCGGCCGCCCACTCGGCGAGTCCCGGCCCGTCGGCGGCGGGGCCCTCGCAGGCAACGGAGGAGTCGGTGAACATGGTGACGTCCGCGGCCGCCGAGTTCAGCATCAGGCCCGGGTGCTGGTCGTACCGCCAGATGCGGCCGGAGCCGGGCTCGTAGGGTTCCACCACATGGATATCCAGCGGTCCCGGGAACAGCGCCCGGTTGGCGGCAAGCCGTTCCAGCACTCCTGCCGTCCGCGGACCGCCGCCGACAAAAACAACGGAGGGTGCGTGCGCTGGCATGGGGGCTCCTGGTTCGGGACGGCGGTTGAGTGCCCATGCTAGGCAGCGCGTCCGACGTTGGTCGAGGGCCTGGTCACGCCCGTTAACTCCGCGTCACAGCACGTCAAACGGCGCAAGAAACCGACTCATGACGCCGCATGTAGCCCGGTGAAGTAATGCAACCAGGCGCCTTGCTGCCCCTTTCCCGGCGGCCCTAGATTTGCAGCCAGCACGCCGGAGCTTCCCGCTCCGGCATCCTTTCCGGGCATCCCTCCGCGGACGCCCCCGACAGACGAAACGAGGTGGCGCATGAGTTCAGCAGCAACCAACGTGGCCCGGCCGGCAGAGTCAGCACGGACCGAGCCAGAGGCAGCACAAGCACAGCCGGAACAGTCGCTGTCCGCCCAGGCCCGGCCGGCTGCCGGACCGTCGCCTGCCGGGGCAGGAGCGTCGGGTCGAGGCCCGTCCGGCACCAACCCGGGACGCGGGCCCGCCACCGACTACTCGGGGTACCCGCTGGTGGCTTCAAAGCATCCCTGGCGGTGGGCGGGAACAGCAGTGGTGGCCCTCGGTGTGGCCGGGATAGCGTGGTCGCTGGCCACCAACCCGCGCTGGGAGTGGGGAGTGGTGGCGCAGTGGTTCACCGCCCAGTCCGTGGTCAACGGGCTCCTGGAAACCCTGAAGCTGACGGCCATTTCCGGCCTGCTGGGGTTTGTGCTGGGCTTCATCCTGGCGCTGATGCGGCTGTCCGCGTCACCGCTCCTGGTCTCCGTCTCGTGGACGTTCTCCTGGATCTTCCGCTCCACGCCGCTCCTGGTCCAGATGCTTCTTTGGTACAACCTGGGCTACCTGTACGAGAAAATCAGCCTGGGCATCCCGTTCACGGACGTCCGCTTCTTCGAGGTGCAGACCACCACCCTGATCAGCCAGTTCGCGGCCGCAGTGCTCGGCCTGACCCTGAACCAGGCCGCCTACTCGGCGGAGATCATCCGCGGCGGGATCCTCTCCGTGGACCAGGGGCAGCTTGAGGCAGCCGCCGCGCTGGGCATCCCGGCCTGGCGACGCTCCACCCGGATCGTCCTGCCGCAGGCCATGCGCGCCATTCTGCCCACGGCCTTCAACGAGATCATCGGCCTGGTCAAGGGCACCTCGATTGTTTACGTCCTGGCCTATTCGGAGCT
Source organism: Pseudarthrobacter sp. BIM B-2242 (assembly GCF_014764445.1). Taxonomy (NCBI): domain Bacteria; kingdom Bacillati; phylum Actinomycetota; class Actinomycetes; order Micrococcales; family Micrococcaceae; genus Pseudarthrobacter; species Pseudarthrobacter sp. BIM B-2242. The sequence goes on along the minus strand of NZ_CP061721.1, from coordinate 4,104,452 downwards.
CTTCTACACCGTCCAGGTCATCTATAACCGGACCCAGCAGGTGCTGCCGCTGCTGCTCGTGGCCACGCTCTGGTACGTGGTGATCACCTCCGTCCTAAGCGTTTTCCAGTACTACATTGAGCGGCACTACTCCAAGGGTGCACTGCGGAGCCTGCCGCTGACGCCGCTGCAGAAAGCCCGGAAATTCTTCGCCACCCACGCCGCGGCACCCAGCCGAGCAAGGAGCCCCCGATGAGCACCGCCGTCGAACACGCCTCGTCCGGAACGGCCACGGCCGCCGGCAGCGCTGAATCCGCCTCCCCGGCAGCCACCCGCGGCCTGGTGGAAATCACCAAGGTCCGGAAGTCGTTCGGCGCCACCGAAGTCCTGAAGGGCATCACCCTGACGGTCGAGCCCGGGGGAGTGGCCGTGATCGTGGGTCCGTCCGGCTCCGGCAAGTCCACCCTGCTGCGCACCATCAACCACCTTGAAAAGGTGGACGGCGGGCAGATCGCCATCGACGGGAAGCTGGTGGGCTACGAGGTCCGGGGCAAGCGGCTGCACGAGCTGCGCGAGCGGGACGTCCTGAAGCAGCGCACCGAAATCGGCATGGTGTTCCAGAACTTCAACCTGTTTCCGCACCTCACCGCGCTGGAAAACGTGGTGGAGGCGCCCGTTGTGGCGCAGGGCCGTTCCAAGGAGGAAGCCCGGCGCCGCGGACTGGAACTGCTGGACAGGGTGGGCCTGAAGGACCGCGCCGGCGCCTACCCCCGCCAGCTCTCCGGCGGCCAGCAGCAGCGCGTCGCGATCGCCCGGGCGCTTGCCCTGGATCCCAAGATCCTGCTGTTCGACGAGCCCACCTCCGCCCTTGACCCGGAACTGGTCAACGAAGTGCTGGACGTGATCCGCGAACTGGCTAAGTCCGGCACCACCCTGATCATCGTCACCCACGAGATGGGCTTCGCCCGCGACGTGGCGGACACCGTGGTGTTTATGGACGAGGGCCGGATCGTGGAACAGGGCAGCCCCCAGGAACTCTTCACCAACCCCCAGGAACCACGCACCCGGAGCTTCTTCTCCAAAGTGCTCGAACCGGCTTTCAACATCTAAAGGACCCTTCCCATGGCACTTCTTACCAACCCCGCCCGCCGCGTGCGCACCCTGGCGGCCCTGCCCGCCGTTGTGCTGCTTGGAACTGCGGCGCTCGCCGGCTGCGCTGATCCCGGCGCAACGGCTGCCGGGTCCGCCACCGGAGGCGCGCAGACGACGGCGGCACGCAACGGCGTGGTCTACAACACCGCCCCTGACCAGCAGCGCATCCGGGCAGAGAAGGATGCGGCGCTCGCCGCCAAGGTCCCGGAGCTCATCGGCAAGGACGGCAAGCTGACCGTGGCCACCACGGCCGGTTCCATCCCGCTGTCCTTCCACGCCACCGACGACAAAACGCCGATCGGTGTGGAGCTGGACCTGGCCCAGCTGGTGGCGGACAAGCTGGGGTTGGAACTGGACGTCCAGATCACCTCGTGGGAGAACTGGCCGCTGAAGACCCAGTCCGGCGATTTCGAAGCGGTGTTCTCCAACGTGGGCGTCAACAAGGACCGCGTGAAGCTGTTCGACTTCGCCACCTACCGCGCGGCGTACATGGGCTTCGAGGCCAAAAAGTCAGCAACCTATGACATCAAGGGCGCGGATGACATCTCCGGGCTGAAGGTCTCTGTAGGCTCCGGAACGAACCAGGAGAAGATCCTGCTGGCGTGGAACAAGGAACTGGAAGAGAAGGGCAAGGCTCCCGCGACGCTGCAGTACTACTCCTCCGACGCGGACACCATCCTGGCTCTCTCCTCCGGCCGGACCGATCTCAACATCGCCCCGTATCCCTCCACCGTGTACCGGGAAAACACCCGCGATGACCTGAAGGTTGTGGGCAAGGTCAATGCCGGCTGGCCCTCCGAAACGCTGGTGGCCGCCACGACGCTTCGCGGCAACGGCCTCGCGCCGGTCCTCGGGGACGCGGTGAACTCAGCCATCAAGGACGGGTCCTACGCCAAGGTCCTGGAACGCTGGGGACTGACCGAGGAAGCCCTGCCGGAATCCAAGACCATCACGGAGGAAACCTTCGCCGCGGCCCAGGCCAGCGCAACCCGGACCGGGGCGGCAAAATGAAGTTCCAGGTCCTGGACATCATCCCGCACCTGAAGAATCCGCTGACGGGAGAGATCGTGTCCACCGCGGACCGGCTCAACCAGGTGGTGGAAACGGCCCGCCGAGCCGAAGAGCTTGGCTTCGACAGCTTCTCGGTAGGGGAACGCCATGCGGGCGAGTTCATTTCCTCCTCGCCCACCACGGTCCTGGCGGCCATCGCCGCCGTCACGGACAGGATCCGGCTGCAGAGCGGCGTCACGGTGCTGGCTGTGCTGGATCCCGTCCGGGTGGCCGAGGACTATGCCACCATCGACCAGCTCAGCCGTGGCCGGCTGGAACTGGTGATCGGCAAGGGCAACGAAGTCCTCCAGTACCCGCTCTTTGGCCTGGACCTCGATGACCAGTGGGACCTTCTGGCCGAGAAGTACGGACTGCTGCGGCGGCTCTGGCGCGAGGAGGGCGTGACCTGGTCCGGCCGGTTCCGCGCGCCGCTGACCGAGCCAACCACCACCACGCCCAGGCCCTTCGCCGGTCCGCCCCGGATTTGGCACGGGTCGGCTACAACGCTGACATCGGCCGCGCTTGCTGCCCAGTGGGGCGACCCGCTGTTTACCGCGAACGCCATCCAGCCGCGCGAAAACTACAAGGTCCTGATCGAGCATTACCGCGAGGAGTATGAGCGCCACGGCCATGATCCCAAGCTGCAGTTCCTGGGTTCGGGCAGCGGTGCCGGCGGTGTGTTTATCGCGGACACCACCCAGGAGGCCATCCGCCAGTACGGCCCGGTCTACGAGGCCCTGACGGCCAACCGCAACGTGCCCGGGAACAATTCGCCGTTCCGCGACATCCAGCACGCCGTGGCAGAAGGCCCCGCCCTGGTGGGCAGCCCCGAACAGGTCATCGACAAGATCCTCAGCTACCACGGGCTCTACGGACACGACCTGCAGTCCATCTCCCTGCCCACCACGCTGCCCTTCGAGCAGCAGCTGGACATCCTGGAACGGTTCGCCCTGGACGTCATTCCCGCCGTCCGCGCAGCAGCGCCCACCACTTTGTGGGAGGCCGGGGATCCTTACGGCAGCCGCCCCGAATCCGCCGCCAGCCATGCAAACAGCCTTTCAAGCAGCCATTTAAGCAGCAGGAGTGAGAATGCCCTTGTCCACTGAAACAGCCCAGGAATCCTTCGACGCCGACTGGCAGGAATGGCACGCGGCGCACGAGCGCCACCGCGCACACCCGCACGGTTTCCTGGCGGTGACCCACCTGCACTGGCTGGGCAGCGAACCCGCCCGGCTGGAAGGCGCCCCCGGCACCTGGAGTGCGGAGGACGACGTCGTCCGTGTGGTCCTCGAGGCGGGCGAAAGCCTGCAGCGGGACGGGCAGGAGCTGAACGGCGCGGTGACCCTGGGCTCCATCGAGGAGCGCGGCGGCATCAACCTGGTGGCCGGCGAGACGGTCATTGAGGTGGCCAAGCGCGGCGGCGAGTACATTGTGCGGCCGCGGAATCCGGAAAACGGGCTGCTGCGTGACTACCAGGGGACGCCGGCCTATTCGCCGGATGCGGCGTTCGCCGTCCGTGGAACGTACGAGCCGTTCGAGGTGCCGCGGCCCACCACGGTGGGTGCCGCCGTCGAGGGCATTCAGCATGTCTACGAAGCGCCGGGCGAAATCCGCTTCAAGCTGGCCGGCCAGAAGCTGGCGCTGACGGCGTTCAACGGCCACGCCCCGGGCTCGCTGTCGGTGCTGTTTACCGATCAGACCTCCGGCGCGACCACGTACGCAGCCAACCGCTCACTCTCGGTGGTTCCGGCCGCGGACGGGTCTGTGCAGCTTGATTTCAACAGGGCCGTGAATCTGCCCTGCGCCTACACCGACCTCGCCACCTGCCCGCTGCCGCCGGCGGAAAACCGGCTGCCGGTGGCCATCGCGGCCGGCGAGAAGATTCCCTACGAACGGCAGGACCAGCTGTGAGCATCTCTGAATCATCCGCAGTAGAACCAAACGCTACTGCACGCCGGGCGGGATTCCTCGCCATCGAGCTCGACGGCGCCGGCCGGGAGGGCGGGGACATTTCCCGTGCCGTGCTTGCCGCGGAGTCCGCCGGATTCCACGTAGCCACTTTTGCTGACGCGCCCGGTCCCGGCCGGGCCAACGCGCTGCAGCGTGCCGCCTTCGCCGGCCCGGTGACCCGCACGATTGCCCTGGTCCCGGAACTGGACACCGTCTACACCGAGCCGTTCCACGTCTCCACCCAGCTCGCGAGCCTCGACTACGTCTCCGGCGGCCGGGCCGGGTGGATTGCCACCGCGGCAGAGTCTCCCCAGGCGGCCGCAGCCGTCGGACGCACCAGCGCCACGGGTGGGGCCCTCAGCCAGGAAGCCGCCGCATCCATCGAGGTGTCCCGCCGGCTGTGGGACTCCTGGGAGGACGATGCCGTGATCCGCGATGTCGCCACCGGGCGGTACATCGACGTGGACAAGCTCCACTACGCGGACTTCGAGACCCCGGCCGGGTTTGCCGGCGCCGGCTACTCGGTCAAGGGTCCGTCCATCATTCCCCGGCCGCTGCAGGGTCAGCTTCCGGTGATTGCCGCCGCGTCCCTGGTGGGCGAAGGGCAGGTTCCCGCAGACGCCGTGGACGGCGTGCTTGTCAGTGCGCCGACACCTGAATTGCTCGCCGCCGAGGTGCGCGATGTCCGCGTACGGCTGGGCGGGTCCGTGGCGGTCATCGCCGAACTCGACGTCGTCCTGGACTCCCGCGGGCAGGCTGCGGCTGAGCGGGAGGCCTCTGGTCGGCCGGGCTCCGGTGCAGGTGGTTCCGAAGGTGGCCGCGCGCGTTATGCAGGCACTGCGGCCGGACTGACTGACCTCCTGGCGGAGCTGCTGTCGGAGGCCGACGGCGTCCGTCTCCACCCGGCGTCGCTCGCCCTGGAGCTGGACGAACTTTCCCGCCTGGTCCTGCCGGAGCTTCGGCGGACCGGCGCCCTGCGGGCGCCGGTTCAGGACGGAACCTTCCGTGACCTGCTGGGCCTCACCCGCCCGGCCAGCCGCTACGCATACTCAGCCGCGGCCGTTGCCGCCGGAAACTAAGGGGCAAACCATGACACAGCACAACCGTGCTAAATCCTCTGTCTTCACGCCGTCGGGCAGGATCCAGTTCGGCATCTTCTTCCAGGGCGTCAACTCCGGCACCATCTGGAAGGCGGCCGAATCCGGCTCGCAGACAGATTTCGAATCGTTCCGCCGCCTGGCTCAGACCGCCGAGCGCGGGCTGTTCGCAGCTTTCTTCCTGGGCGAGGGCCTGCGCCTGCGCGAGCACCTGGGCCGGCCGCATGCGCTGGACGTGGCGGGAAGGCCGGACGCCCAGACCATGCTGGCAGCACTGGCATCGGTGACCAAAAACATCGGGCTCGTGGCCACGCAGAACACCACCTATAACGACCCCGCGGACCTGGCCCACCGCCTCTCGTCCCTGGACCTGATCTCCGGCGGCCGGGCCGCGTGGAACATCGTGACCACGGACAACGCCTGGACCGGCGCGAACTTCCGCCGCGGGGGCTACCTGGACCATGCCGACCGCTACAAGCACGCCGAGGCCTTCGTGGAGACCGCCAAGCGGATCTGGGACTCCTGGGAGACCGGGACAGGTCCCGCCCGCCGGGTGGTTCATGAAGGTCAGCACTACACCGTGGACGTCACCCCGCGGCTGCCGCGAAGTGCGCAGTACCGGCCGGTGCTCTTCCAGGCCGGCGACTCCCCGGCGGGCCGGGACTTTGCCGCCCGCCAGGCGGACGTCATCTTCTCGGCACACCCCAAGTTCGAGGCCGCGGTGGAGTTCCGCAAGGACCTTGTTGAACGTTCGCTGGCCGCCGGCCGGGGAGCCAACGCCGTGCAGATCATGCCGGCCAGCGAGTTCATCCTGGCCCCGACTGCCGAAGAGGCGGCCGCGAAGAAGGAATGGGTGCGCAGCCTGCAGATCGGCCCGCAGCAGGCAGTGGCTTACCTGGAACAGTTCTGGGGCCGCGAGCTGTCCGACTACGATCCGGACGGCCCGCTGCCGGAGATCGATCCCGTGGTGGAAGAAACGTCCGAGACCCGCGGCAGCGGCTTCCACGGCGCCAAGGCGCGGCAGCTGGCAGACCAGTGGCGGGCTGAGGCCAAGGACAAGGGCCTGTCCATCCGCCAGTTCGTCACATCCAAGACGGCCCGCATTGATGCGACGTTCACGGGTTCGTACACGGCGGTTGCCGACCAGTTGGCCGAGTACGCCCGCGTAGGCGCTGTGGACGGCTTCAACATTTCGCCGTGGCTGGTTCCCACCGGCCTGGACGACATCGTGAACCACCTAGTCCCGGAACTCCAGGAGCGGGGTGTTTACCCGACGGAATACGCGGGCATCACGCTCCGGGAGAACCTGGGCCTGGAAATCCCGGTGCGCACCGCGGATGAGGCTGTGGAGACGGTCGGGGCGTGATGCACGTGGCTGTTTTGGGGAGAAGCGCGGCCGACGGCGGCGGGGCGGGTGACGCCGTCGACCGTTCCGCCGACGACGCCGGCACCCGCGGTATTGTCAGGCTGCAGCTGACGGTGTGGGAGCTGTTGCTGTAGCGGGGTCAGCGGGCAGCAGTTTCCAGGTGCCGTTCCGCCTGCCCGGCGGCCGGCAGGGCCGGGCCGCCGCGGGTGAGCGCCAGCAGGCTCAGCAGGGAGATGATGCCTGCCACGAGCATCACGATGGCCATCGGCACGGCGCTCTCTTCGCCGGCGAGGCCCACCAGCGGCGAGGCGATGGCGGCCAGCGTGAACTGGAGCGCGCCCATCATTGCGGATCCGGTGCCCGCGTACTTCTTGACCTGGTCCGTCGCCAGGGCTGCGGCGTTGCCGAAGATGAAACCCAGCGAGGAGATCGCCAGGAAGAGCAGCACCAGGGTCGGGAACAGCGGGGTGTTCCCTGCCGTGACGACGGCGAGCAGGCCGGCGCTGAAGACCACCAGGCCGGAAACGCCGATGTATGTCATGCGAAGCGGACCCAGCGTACCGACCAGCCTGACGCCAACGATGCTGGTGACGGTGATGCCCAGCGCGTTCAGCGCAAAGAGCAGCGAGAACGCGGTGGGGTTCAGCCCCAGGATATTTTGGTAGACAAAGGGCGAGGCTGAGATGTAGCCGAACATGGCCGCCATGGCGAAGGCGAACGCGAACGTGAAGCCAAGGTAGCGCCGGTTGCCCAGCACGCGTCCGGTGCTGGCGAACAGCTCCTTCACGCCGCCCTTGCTGCGGTGTTCCCGCGGCAGGCTTTCCTTCACGATGATGATGGAACCGATCACCATCAGCAGGTTCAGGACAGCCAGGGCCCAGAACACACCGCGCCATCCGGCGAAGCCGATGACACCGCCGCCGGCCAGCGGCGAGAGGACCGGAGCGATGCCGCCCACGGCCATCAGGATGCCGAATTGCTTGGCGGCGTGCACACCGCGGGCTGAATCAGAAACGATGGCGCGGGCCAGGACCACGCCTGCCGCTCCGGCGAACCCCTGGAGGAAGCGCATGCCAATCAGGGTTTCGATGTTCGGTGCCACGGCGCAGAGCACACTCGCAGCCAGGCAGACGAGGGCGCCGATCAGCAACGGCTTGCGCCTCCCGAACTGGTCCGACAGCGGGCCGATGACCAGCTGGCCGACTGCCATGCCGAGCATAAAGGTGGTGAGCGTCAGTTGGATACTGGCTGCGCTGGTGTTCAGGTCCGCCATCATTTGCGGGAAGGCGGGCAGGTACATGTCGATGGCAAAGGGGCCCAGGGCGCTGAGCAGTGCCAGCATGGTCATCAGGGATGCTGATGCTTTTGTAGACGTGGTCATGTGATGGATCGGTTCACTTTCGTTCGACGGCTTCATTATGTTGACATATGTATGTCTGCATAACAAAATTGAAGAATGGAAAAAGTGCATGAGGTAGCGAAGGCGCTCCTTGACCTCGCCTGGTGGGTTCAACGCAAGGGACCCATTCGGGCCGGATTGGAACCGTTGCCTGTCACGGAGCGGGTCATCCTCGGATATCTGGAAGGCCATGACAGGTCCAGCGTCACGGAAGTGGGGGCCGCGCTGGACATCAAGCCGTCGAATGTTTCGGCCGCCGTCCGTGAGCTGGGCACACGCGGGCTGGTGGAAAGGGTCCCGGATTCGGACGACAAGCGGAAGTCGTTGCTCTCCCTGACGGAGGAGGCGCGCCGGAACAAGCGCAGCATCGACGCCGCGGTGACGGGTTCGCTCGAAGACGTCCTGGAACAGCTCCCGCCCGAACACCGGGAAGCGCTCTACGCCTCCCTGGAGGCCTTCAGTGACGTCGTTGACCGCCTGCGGACCACGGACCGGTAGCGCAGCAAAAATCCCCGCCTCTTGGGAGCAGGACGGGGATTCTTCGCGCGGGCGGGCTACTTCTTGGGCAGGCCGGGCGGGTTGAGTTCGGACTTCTGGATGGCCTCCGAGGACAGGCCCCAGCGGTCCAGGATTTCGGCGTAGCTGCCGTCCCCGATGATCGTGTTCAGCGCTGCCTGGGCTGCGACTGCCAGGCCGTTCCCCTTCTGGGTGGTGAACGCGATTTCAGCCGTCAGCGGCCAGCCGCCGTTCAGCGTTCCCACTTCCTTGGTCTTGCCGTCCTTGGCGGCCTTGTAGGCAGCGCCCGCGTTGGGGCCGAACGTCAGGTCCGCACGGCCGGACTGGAGGGCCAGCGTGGAGGCCGAGTCGTCGTCGTAATACTGGAACTCAACCGGCGCGAGGCCCTTGGCCTTGTTCTCCTCATCCCAGCGCACCAGGATGGCTTCCTGGTTGGTGCCCGAGCCGACGATGATGCGCTTGCCGGCGACGTCCTTGGCTTCCTTGATCTCGCCGATGGATGAATCAGTCTTGGCATAGAAGCCCAGCAGGTCGTTGCGGTACGAGGCGAAGTCGAACTTCTCCTTGCGTGCCTCCGTGACCGTGACGTTGGACAGGACGGCCTCGTACTTGCCGGATTCGACGCCCAGCGGCCAGTCGGCCCACGCCACGGGAAGCACCTCCACCTCCAGCCCCAGGGTCTCGCCCACCGCGTAAGCGATGTCCACTTCGCTGCCGATGAGCGTTTTGTTATCCGTGGCGAACAAGCTCAGCGGCGCGGTGCCGCCGGTGGCGACCACGGTCAGTTTGCCATCGGCCTTGATGGCTTCCGGGACCAGCGCTGCAGCGGCCGCATCCACGGTCACCTTGACGCGGTTCTGTTCCGGCGTCAGGTTGAACGTCTTGCCGCCCGCAGTGGCGGCGGAGGCCGACGACGGTGCTGTCGCCGCCGTTGCGCCCGGGTCCGAGCAGGCGGCAAGCGCCAGCAGCGACGAAATTGCGAGGGCCGTCCCGACAGCCTGTTGTGTCTTGATCCTGACCATGATTGCCCCTTGGAAGTGAGTAGTGATGCAGCGGAAATTCGCTTGTTGCAGCAACTATCCGGGAGCCTCCGGGGCCGATCAAAGCCCGCCGAAACGGGGCGAGACGAGGGGTAACTCCGGTTAATCGGACGTCAGGGTCCGTCACAAAACAAGTAGTGCCCTGGGTGGTTCCTTCGAATGTGAGTACTCGCGGCAAAAAGACGGGTGGCGACTACGCGTGTGCACCTTCGGCTATCCCTCTACGGTGGGGTGGAAGCGGCCGGAGGGGGCCGCATCCACGGTCTCACCAGGAGTATCTTCATGCCTACTGCAGCGCCCAAGTCCGTCTTCGCCCGTCGCCTCGCCGCCGCGGTTGTCCTGCCTGGTCTGCTGACCAGCACCCTGGTTTTTGCGATGCCGGCCACCGCCGCGCCGGGCCCGGCCAGCGGTATCTGCAACGGGGTGGTGAACCAGCAGGCGCACCGGGGCTTCGTGCAGGAGAACCTCCTGAAGGCTGCAGCCAGGAAGAACGCAGCCGCCATCGCTGGCCTGCAGGCCGAACGCGCCACGCTTGAGACTGCTGCCGAATCCCTGAAGGCTGAAATCGCCGCTACGGACCAGCAGATTGCTGGCTTGGAGGCGGAGGAAGAAAGGGTGGCTTCGGCCGAGGCGGCTGCACAGAAGGAGCTCACGACTCTTGATGCCGACGCAGCAGCCATGCGGCAGGCCGTGGCAGATGCCGAGGCCGCCATCAGTAAGCTGCAGGCGGACGGGGACGCTGTTGCCGCGGAGCTGTCGCCGCTGCAGGCGGAGCTGGACGCCGCGAAAGCTGACGCCGCTGTCCTCCATAAGGAGGCTGATGACCTGACCCGACGGATTGAGGCCAATATTGAAGCCCTCATTTCAGCCGAGGCTGACCTCACCGGGCTGCAAGAGGCCGCCACTCAGGCCAGCAATGACCTGTCCGTCAAAGAAGCCGAGATCCTGGCTGCAGAGGGCCAGCTCGAGACGCTGGTGACGCAGGCGCAGCAGGCGGCTGCCGCCGCCGACACTGCTGCCACGGCCGTGAGCGACGGGGAGGCGACGCTGACCCGCCTGGAACAGGCTGGCACAACCGCCCAGACAGAACTGGACGAGCAGCTGGACAGGGTAGCCGAGGCCCGCGCACTACTCACCAGCCTCCAGGGAGCTGCCGCAGAGGCGGACGAAGCCGTGACGAACAAGAAGGCGGAGATCAGCACTGCGGAGGGTCAGTTGGCCATCCTTGTGGCAACGGCAAACGATGCCGACGCGGCCCTCGACAACCAGAACACCACGATCGGGGCAGCCCAGGAAGAACTGAAGGCTCTGCAGGTAAAGGCGGCAGCCGCAGCCGCGGCTGTGAAAGCCAACGCTGACCAGTTAGCGACGGCCCAGGCTGCCATCACCACTCTCCAGGGTCAGATTAATACCGCTAACGCCGCAGTCACCGCCAAGCAGGCGGAGCTCACCCAGGCCCAGGCGGAGTTGGCCACTCTAACCACTGCGAAGACCACGCTGGTAGCGGAGATCGCCGCCCTGACGGTCCGGATCGATGCGATCAAGGGCAACTCGAAGGCCAAACGCGACCTTGAGGACCTGCGCGACCTAAAGGATGCCCAGCTGGCCACTGCGAACCGGGAAATTTCGGACAAGGAAGCCCTGATCGCGGGCCTGAGCGGCGACCTGACCGTATTGAGCAGCCAAGTCGCCACACTGAACACGCAGCTCCAGAACAAGCAGTCAGAAAGCAGCGCCCTCCAACTGCAGACGGTGCCCCTGCAGGCGGCGCTGGATGCAGCGAACGCCGCAGTCACGTCCAAGGAAACGGCGATCGCAGCACTGAAACTGCAAGTGCCAGCGCTCCAAACAGCCGCGAGGGAGGCATACAGCGCAGTTGAGGACAAACAGGACGAATTGATCGACCTTCACCATCAGCTGCCCGGCCTGGAGGACGCCGTCGCAACTGCCGCCAGCGCCGTGGCAGCCCAGGAGAAAGTCGTAGCAGACCTCGAAGCGGAACTGCCGACCCTCAGGGAGGGCGTGGAGGCGGCGAACGCGGCAATCGCCACTCAGAAGGAAACCCTGAAAAGCCTCAATGCTGCCCTCACCCAGGCACTGGACGCACAGGCGGCCGCAGACAAAGCTGTCGCGGACAGGATCGCCGACCTCGACTCCCTGCGGGAACAATTGCCGGCACTCCAGGCAGCTCTGACCGCAGCCGACGACGCCGTCACACAGCAGGCCACCGAAGTTAACTCGCTGAACACGCTTGGAGGGGCTCTTGCAGAGAACCTCGCCGGCCTCAACGCAAAGATCACGGCCAAGGAAGCCGAAGTCCTGGACCTGCAGACCAGGGTGGCGCCGCTTCTGGACCAGCTGACGAAGATCAACGGAGAGATCGATGCAGCAGACGCCGCCCTCAAGTCCCTACAGGCGCAGCTCACCACAATGGACGGGCAGGTTACAGCAGCCCAGGACACTCTCCGGGTTCTGCAGGCGAAGAAGGGGAACAACAGCGGGCCGATCAAGGTGCAGAAGGACGTCGTAGCCGACCTCCAGTCCAAGATGGCGGACGTCCAGAACCAGATCAAGGCCATTGACGGTTCAATCCTGTTGGGCGGCTGCGTCGCCTGACCTGATTCAACCTGCATCCCGGCGCGCGATGGAGGGCGTCAGGAAGGGAGGGGCCCGGCCGGTGGATCAGTCCACCAGGCCGGGCCCCTCTCTCGCGTCGGGGCTGCCGGACGTGACCGGGCAAACGTGCAGGGCAGAAATATCCCGGCGCCCGCGGCGGTTGTCCACAGTGAGCGCGCCGTGACCCGGCGTGCCCACAACTACGCAACGCATTCGAAAGGCCGGCACCGACGTGACGCTTCCCCTCTCCATCCTTGACCTGGCAACCATCGGCAAAGGCCAAACGGCGGCGGAGAGCTTCGCAGGGAGCGTCGCCATGGCGCAGCGGGCGGAGGAGCTTGGCTACCGGCGGATCTGGTACGCCGAGCATCACAACATGTCCGCCATCGCGTCCTCCGCCACCAGCGTGCTCATTGCCCACGTTGCGGCGCACACCAGCACCATCAGGCTTGGTGCCGGCGGCATCATGCTGCCCAACCACTCACCGCTGACCATCGCCGAGCAGTTCGGCACCCTGGAAACGCTCCACCCGGGCCGGATCGACCTTGGCCTGGGCCGTGCTCCCGGCAGCGACCAGAACACTCTGCGCGCACTGCGCCGGGACCCGATGTCCGCCGACAGCTTCCCGCAGGACGTCCTGGAACTGCAGGGCTACCTCACCGGCCCCACCCGGATCCAGGGCGTCGAGGCCACCCCTGGCAAGGGCACCAACGTGCCGCTGTACATCCTGGGATCCTCGCTGTTTGGCGCGCGCCTCGCGGCCCAGCTGGGCCTGCCCTACGCCTTCGCTTCGCACTTCGCCCCCAACGCCCTGCAGGACGCCGTGGCTCTGTATCGCCGCGAATTCAAGCCGTCCTCCCAGCTCGATGCCCCGCACGTGATCGCCGGCGTCAACGTAATTGCGGCCGACACCGCCGCCGAAGCGCAGGCAGCCTTCCGGGCAACACTGCGCGCCAGGGTGGGGCTGTTCTTCGGCGGTGGCCGCGAGTTCACCGATGACGAAGCGGACATGGTCCTGGACTCACCGCAGGGCCAGCATGTTTCACAGATGATGACGTATTCAGCTGTGGGCACGCCGGACGCGGTGATTGATTACCTGGACGGGTTCGCCAAGCATTCCGACGCCGACGAACTCATTGTGGCCCACCAGAACACCGGCACCGAGGCCCGGATCCGCTCCGTGGAACTGCTCGCCGAGATTGCCGGGCTGGCCCGGGTAGGGGCTAATTCGGCTGGGAGCTAAGCGGGGGGATCGGCCTTGTGCGGCGCCGGCGGGTGGCCGGTGGCTGCTGCGCCGGTGCCGCCCTCTTCGTGGCCGGCCTTCTTCTTGCCGAACGGCAGTGCCTTGAGCAGCGGGCCCACGACGGCCATGACCACAAGGCCCCAGGCGAGCCCCAGAACGGCCGAGCACAGGGTGTTGACGAGCCAGGCCAGCGAGGCGCCCACTACCGCGATGCCCTCTACAGGGTGCTCGAGGACATGGACCAGGTCGTACGGCGCGTGCCAGCCGAGGTCGTACGCCCCCTGCAGCATGATGTGGCCACCGACCCACAGCATGGCGACGGTCCCGATCAGGGTGATGCCGGCCAGCACGGCGGGCATGCCCTTGACGAGCAGCTCACCGAAGCGCTGGGAACCCGCGGAGTCCTTGGCGGCCAGGTGCAGGCCGATGTCGTCCATCTTGACGATGAGGGCGACGGCTCCGTACACAAGCACCGTGATCACGAGGGCCACGAGCACCAGGATGAACGCGCGGACCAGCAGGGACTCGGCGGCCACCTCGTTCATCGAGATGACCATGATCTCGCAGGACAGGATGAAGTCTGTGGTGATGGCGCCCTTGGTGACCTTGGCCTCGGCCTCCGGGCCCCGGTCGACGGCCGGCGCGTCTTCCTCGGCCTCGTGGTGGCCGCGGAACTTGTGCCAGACTTTCTCGGCTCCCTCGTAGCAGAGGTAGGTGCCGCCCGCCATGAGGATGAACGGGATGGCCCCCGGAATGAAGGCGCTGATGAGCAGCAGCGCCGGCAGGATGATCAGCAGTTTGTTCCGCAGTGAGCCCCAGAAAATCTTCTTGATCATGGGAAGTTCGCGGGACGGGTCCCGCCCGGACACGTACTGCGGGGTGACGGCGGCGTCGTCGATCACCACGCCGGCGGCCTTGGCCCCCGCTTTGGCAGCTCCGGCTGCGACGTCGTCCACAGAGGCGGCCGCTATCCGGGCAAGTGCTGCGACGTCGTCCAGCAGGGCAACGAGACCGCCGCTCACAGCTCGTCTCCGGACGGCTTGGGGGCGGGCAGTTGGAGGCGGATGGCTCTGTCTTGGCGCGTGATTGGCATGCTCCGAGTCTATGGCGGCTGGCAGCCCGTCGAGAATGCCGGTTACCCGAAATGTGGCGTCCTAAGTGACCAAACCCCGCGGGACCGGGGTGCGGAACGCCCTCACGAGCGTCGGCAGGACCTTGACACTCACTAACTGAACCGGTTTAGTTGAATCTACTGAACCGGTTCAGTGATGCATGTCACGGAACGTTGACTTCTAAGGGCCCCGCACCATGGCAGTAACCATCAGCGACGTCGCCCACGCGGCCGGCGTCAGCAAAGGTGCTGTCTCCTATGCTCTCAACGGCCAGCCGGGCGTCAGCGACGCAACCCGGGAGCGGATTCTCCGGGTGGCGAAAGACCTGGGCTGGAAGCCGAGCCTCCGCGCCAAGGGCCTCTCCTCCGCCAAAGCCTACGCGCTGGGCCTGGTGGTGGCCCGGGACCCCAAACTCCTGGGTACGGATCCCTTCTTCCCCGCCTTCATCGCAGGCATCGAAACCACCCTGGCGGAGCATGATTACACCCTGGTCCTGAGTGTGGCCACCGCAGCCGGCGCCGAGGAACGTGCCTACCGCAAGCTGGCCGACGGCGGCCGCGTGGACGGCGTCATCCTCACCGATGTGCGGCACAACGACTCGCGGATCGGACTCCTGCGGGAACTCAGCCTGCCTGCGGTGACGCTCAACCGGCCGGACCCGGACTCGCCCTTCCCCGCAGTGTGCATGGACGACACGGACGGCATCACGGCCGCCGTCGAACATTTGATCTCGCTGGGCCACAGGAGGATCGGGCATGTGGGCGGCGCCCAGGAATACATCCACGGCCGCAGCCGCCGCGAGGCCTGGGAGTCAGCCATGACCCGCGCCGGACTGGCTGCGGACCTGTTCGCCGAGGCGGACTTCACTGCGCCCGGGGGAGTGGCCGCCACCGCTGAACTGCTGGGCCGCACGGACCCGCCCACCGCGATTGTCTACGCCAACGACCTGATGGCAACCTCCGGCCAGTCGTACGCGCAAACGCAGGGCCTGAATGTCCCCGGCGATCTGTCGGTCACCGGTTATGACAACGCCGAGTTCACCCAGTACCTGAACCCGCCCCTGACCACCATCTCCACCGACGCGATGCGTTGGGGCAGTGTGGCCGCACAGGCACTCCTGGACCAGCTCAACGGCACCCATTCAGGGGAGGACACCGTACTGCAGGCACCCGCCCTGCTGGTCCGCGCGTCCACCGGGCCCGCCCCGGCAACCTCAATTCCGCACACCAGCTCCCCGTAAGAACCACCAAGCACACCATCCAGTCGAAAATCCCTACCGGGATCCGTACCAAGGAGTCGCAATGAAGCGCTTTACCCAAGCCACGCGAATATTGTCAGTGGCCGCCCTGACCGTCATGGGGGCGGCCCTGGCGGCCTGCGGCAGCGGCGGCGGTACCGGCGGCGGTTCCGGCCCCGCCACGGAGGCCAAGGGCCCCATCAAAATTTGGTACTCCAACAACGAGTTCGAGGTGAAATGGGGCAAATCCATGGTGGAATCCTGGAACGCCGCACACCCGGAGGAGAAGATCGACGCCCAGGAGATCCCGGCAGGCAAAAGCTCCGAGGAAGTCATCGGCGCCGCGATCACCGCCGGCAACGCCCCCTGCCTGGTCTTCAACACGGCACCCGTTGCCGTTCCCCAATTCCAGAAGCAGGGCGGGCTGGTGGCCCTGGACGAGTTCCCGGACGGCGCCCGGTACATCAAGGACCGCACAGGTGACCTCGCGGACCAGTACAAGTCCAGTGACGGCAAGATGTACCAGCTGCCCTGGAAGTCGAACCCTGTGGTCCTCTTCTACAACAAGGACATCTTCGCCAAGGCCGGCCTGGACCCGGAGAACCCCAAACTGGGGAGCCACCAGGAACTGCTGGACACTGCCCGCACCCTGGTGTCCTCGGGGGCGGCCACCACAGCCATCTGGCCCTCGCCTGCCAGCGACTTCTTCCAGTCCTGGTTCGACTTCTACTCCTACTACGCGGCCAATTCTGATGGCACTCCGCTGGTGAAGGACGGCAAGGCCACCTTCGACAGCGAGCAGGGCAAGCAGGTGGCCACCATGTTCCAGACCCTCTATAAGGAGAACCTGGCGTCCAAGGAGGTCTACCAGGGCGACTCCTTTGCCGAGGGCAAGGCAGCCATGTCCATGGCCGGTCCGTGGGCCATCGCGGCCTACAAGGACAAGGTGAACTGGGGCGCGGTTCCGGTCCCGGCAGCCCAGGCCAAGGCCGGGACGTCAACCTTCTCCGACGCCAAGAACGTGGCCATGTACTCCGCGTGCGAGAACCAGGGCACCGCCTGGGAAGTCATGAAGTTCGCCACCAGCCAGGAGCAGGACGGCAAGCTGCTGACCGAGACCGGCCAGATGCCGATGCGCCAGGACCTCCCCACGGTTTACGCGGACTACTTCGCCAAGAACCCGGCGTACACGCAGTTCGCCGAGCAGGCAGCGCGGACCGTGGAGGTCCCCAACATCGCCAACTCGGTTGAAGTCTGGCAGACCTTCCGGACCGCCTATTCCAAGGCGGTCATCTTCGGCAACGAGAGCATCGACACCACGTTCAAGGACGCGGCGGACAAGATCAACCAACTGGTAGCCGGGAAGTAGCGTCTGCGTGGCCACACTGGACCGCGTCTGAGGCAGGCCCGTCGTCGGACTTTACGAAAACGCAACAATGGAGACTTTTGGGGGAAACTACAGCGCCGGAGAATGAGAGAAGCGGCTGCCGTGCCGGGCCGTTTTCCGCTGGAAAGGTTATGCAAATGCCTACTCCGTTAAACCAGAGCGTGGCGGATTCCGCCCTCCTGACCAAGTCACTCCCACTGGGCCTGCTGCGGGCGTTCGTCCAGTCGGATGGCGCAGATGAAGGGTTCACCCCGACTTTGCTGGCCGAACTCAAAGTCCTGGCCCGCGTCCCCGGGCTGCTGGTTGCCTGCAACTACGGCGGAACCCTATGCGACGCCGAGGGTATTTCCACCGAAACCCTGCCCCTGGGCAGCGCGGCGATCGCACTCCGTGCCCTGGCCGCCCTGCCCAACACCCATGCCGCCGTCATCTCAGGGCGCTCCCTGCGTGACCTCGCCGCCGTCTCCCGGCTGCCTGCAGAAGTCCACCTCGTCGGCTCGCACGGCGCCGAATCGGACATGCAGTACGCGCACGTCCAGCCGCTGGCCACAGAGGTGATCCTCCAGAAAGTCAGCACCGCGCTGTCCGAGGCCGTGGGCTTCCAGGAAGGTATCTGGATTGAGCGCAAGCCAGTTGCGGTGTCGGTGCACACCCGTCCGGCAGCGCCGAATGTTGTGGAGTCCGTGACAGAGACTGCCCGCGGGATCGCCCGGGCCCACGGACTGTTCTTCATCGTGGACGGGTCCGTGCTGGACCTCTCTGTGGTGGAACCGTCCAAGGCCGACGCACTGGAGAACCTCCGGTCCCGGCTCGGTGCCAGTGCCGCCCTCTACGCCGGTGATGCCTACAGCGACGAACTGGCCACCGCCACCCTCCGCGGTCCGGACCTTGGCCTGCACGTTGGGCCGGGGGATACCCGCGCCGCGCACCGGCTGCGGGACCCTGAATCGTTTGCCCGGGTCCTGGCCATCCTCTTTGAGCTCCGGCGCGCCTGGCTCTTCGGTGAGGACGCCGTGGGACTCGAACGGCACACCCTGATCGGGAACGGTTCCTCCACCGCGCTGCTCACCCCGGACGCCAAAGTCTGCTGGATGAGCCACCCGCTGCCGGATTCAGGGTCGCTGTTTGCCCACATCCTCGGCGGCGACGCCGCCGGGCACTTCTCCGTGGAACCGCTGAAGAGCTCGCAGGTGCTGGGCCAGAGGTACGTCGACAGCACCATGATTGTGGAAACCCGGTGGGCGGACGTCACCGTCACTGACTACCTCGAACCCGCGCCGGAAGGCATCACCAGCCTGGTCCGGGTACTCTCCGGGACCGGCGCCGCAAGGATTGTTTTTGCGCCACGGCCGGACTACGCCAACGTGCCCTTCAGCATGGAGGCCCGCGGCGACGAACTGCACATTGTGGGCACGTCGGACCCCGTCGTTCTCTTCGCGCCGGGTGTCACGTTCGTCATTACCTCCGACGGCCGGCACGCTACGGCCACCGCCACGGTGAACCTGCAGGACGGCCCCGCGGTCCTTAACCTGCGCTGCGGGGACACCGAACCGCAATGTGCGGATCCGGACGGCGAAGTGGACCGGCGTTCCGGCGTGGCCCTGCACTCCCGCCGCTGGGTACAGGACCTGGACCTGCCGGCGGTGAAGCCCTCGCTGGTCCGCCGTTCCGCCCTGGTGCTGCGCGCCTTGGTTCACGAGCCAACCGGTGCTGTCCTGGCTGCCCCCACCACCTCATTGCCTGAGGGGATCGGCGGGACGAGGAACTGGGACTACCGGTACTGCTGGCTGCGGGACGGTTCCATGACAGTGCACGCGCTGGTGGATCTGGGCTCCACGGCCGAGGCGTTCGGGTTCCTGGCCTGGCTGGGCAGGATCCTGGAGCATGCGCCGGGCCCGGAGTGGCTGCACCCGCTGTACTCGGTCACGGGCGCCCAGCTATCCACCGAAGCCGTGATTGACAGCCTGCCCGGATATGCCGGCTCGCGTCCGGTGCGGATCGGAAACGCCGCCGACCATCAGGTCCAGCTGGACGTCTTTGGGCCGGTGGCCGAGCTGATCGATGCGCTCAGCGAACGGAACGGCGACCTGGCCGATGACCACTGGCACCTGATGGTGGAGATGGCCTCCGCCGTGCTGGCCCGCTGGCACGAAGCGGACCACGGCATCTGGGAAGCCCGGCGGCCGCCCCGGCACCACGTGTACAGCAAGGTGATGTGCTGGGTGACGCTGGACCGGGCACTCCGGACGGCCGCCCGGCACGGCCGGACCCCGGACCCCGCGTGGGAAACCACCGCCGGCACCATCCGTGACGAAGTCCTGCGTGAGGGCTGGGATGACTCGGCGAAGTCCTACACCGTTGCCTACGACAGCCCCGACCTGGATGCTGCCGTCCTGCACATCGGGCTGTCCGGCCTGCTGGACGTCCGCGACCAGCGGTTCCTGGACACGGTCACGGCCGTGGAACGTGAACTCCGCGTGGGGCCCACGGTCTTCAGGTACCGGTACGACGACGGCCTGCCGGGTTTGGAGGGCGGCTTCCACATCTGCACTACCTGGCTTATTGAGGCGTACGTTGCAGTGGGCCGGATCGAGGAAGCCTGGGACCTGTTCGACCAGCTGGTGAACCTGTTCGGACCCACAGGCCTGCTGCCGGAGGAGTACGATCCCAGCACGGAAACCCATCTGGGGAACCATCCGCAGGCCTACTCCCACCTTGGCTTCATCCGCTGCGCCCGGCTCCTGGACCTGCACAGGCCGGAGGTGAAGGCCCAGTAACGTTTCGAAACCAGCGGAGGGACTGCCGGGCCTCGGGCTGGCGGGCTGCTGGGACCGGGACCCGGGACCGGGCACGTCCGGGGCTACCGGGATGCTGAGAAAATCGCCGGCGCCTCGCGGGTGCCGGTGGCCAGGTCGGCCAGGATCCGCCCCACGACGGGCGTGAACTTAAAGCCGTGCCCGGAGAATCCGGCGCCGATAACGAGGGGGCCGATCCGGTCAAGGATAAAGTCCTCGTCCGGGGTAGTGGTGTACGTGCAGCTAATCGGCTCGAAGGAGTCAGCATCAACGCCAGGCAGCCAGGTCCGGGCGTAATCCTGCAGCGCCGCGAGCTGGACGGGCTCCGGGAGGAAGGACCGCCGGTCCGGGTCCACTTGCGGGCCAACGCCGTGCCAGCCTGCCTTGATTCCTTCGCCGGGCGTCTGCATTCCGTAGACCGGTGAATACCATTTTTTGTATTCCGGGCCGGTTCCGGGCATGTGGTTGAAGCCCGGCCACACGGCGCCTTCGTCGGCAACACCGAAGTGCGCCGGCTGTTCCTGCGTGACCCTGAGCCGGGGAATCCTCAGCTTCCCGGTCCCTGTGTCGCGGCCGGCCGCGCCGGACAGAAGCTTCTCCGTCCAGCCCCCGGCGGTTACCACTGCCTGCGCTGCGGTGAGCACCTCGGTCCCGCCAGCGCCGCCGGAGGCCCCGCCGGATTCCACGCCGCCCGATTCCACGGTGAGACGGACGCCGTCGTCCATTACTTCCAGGGCCACCACTTTGGTGTGGTGCCGGATCTCGGCGCCGCGGGCCGCGGCGAGCCGCTGGAAGGCGGGCAGTGCGGCCTCAGGGTTCAGCTGGCCGCCGTCGGGCATGTACAGGACCTGCTGGTCGAACCGGATGCCGCGCCAGCGCTCCGCGGCCTCGTCAGGGCGCAGAAACTCTGCCCGGAGGCCTGCTTCGGTGAGCGCGGCCTGTACCAGCGTGAAGTGCGGATCGGGACCGTGGTTGACGATGCCCGTGCGGGTGAGCAGCCGCTCGCCGCTGTCCACCTCGAGTTCCTCCCAGAGGGCCAATGCCTCGGCCAGCATCGCAACGTACTCCGGCCGGTGGTACCCGGGATTCAGGTTCCTGGTGGTGCCGTGGGACGCGCCGATATGGTGGCCCGGCCCGAACTGCTCCAGAAGCGTGACCTGCCGGCCGCGGCGGGCCAAAGCCCAGGCAGCAGCGGAGCCCATGGCCCCGCCGCCGATCACAACAGTGTCCAGGATTGTTCCCATGTCACTCCTTCGGTCAGCTCAGCAGCAGGGCAACTCCGATCATGGCCGGTACGGCCACCACGGTGGTAATCAGCACGGTGTCCTTGGCCACCGCGAGGCCGGTGGAATAGCGGCTGGCGGCAACAAAAACGTTCTGCGCCGTGGGGAGGGATGAAACCACCACCACCGCGAACAGGGACTGGCCCTCCATGCCCAGGGCAAAGCGGGCAAAAAGGTAGGCAATGCCCGGCTGGATCACCAGCTTAAAGGCACTGGCCAGGAGCGTGTCCAGCCGTCTGGCGGTAGCGGCCTGCAGCGGTTTGCTGCCATTGAGGCTCATGCCGAACGCGATCAGCATGGCCGGGATGGCCGCCCCGCCGATCAGGTGGATCGGTTCCAGGACAATGGCCGGTACCTGCCAGTCGAGTCCGGCCACCAGCAGGCCGAGTGCGGAGCCCACGATCATCGGATTCCGGAGGATCATGAGGATAAAGCCCGCGGGCGTGGTGCGGTGGGTGCTGGTACTGGCGTCCAGGATCATGAGGAACAGGGGGGTGAAAAACGCCAGCTGGAAGATCAGCAGCGGTGCCACGTAACTGGCGTCGCCCAGGACGTAGACCGCGATGGGGATACCCAGGTTGGCGGAGTTGGCCAGGGAAGCGGCCATGGAAGACATCAGGGCTTCCGGCAAGGCACGCTTCAGGATGAACTTCACGATGCTGAAGAACATCAGGGCGCTGGCGATGGCCGCCACCGCGGTGACCAGGAGGGGTTCGGCGAAGACTTCCCGCAGTTCGGCCTTGCTCAGGGTCTCAAACAGAAGGGCCGGGCTGGCGACGAAGAAGGTGAGGGCGCTGAGGACCTGCCGGGCGTTGTCACCCAGAATCCGCTGGCGGCCCACAAACCAGCCCACCATGATGATGGCCCAGACCACAAAAAAGCCCTGCAGCACGCCTACCAAGAGATGCCTCCGGGGATGCGGAGGCTGGGTGTGCCGGGATTCACGCTCCGGCTAGACGGTGGCGTTATTGAGTGCGAACGGCGGGCGCATCAGGCCCGGTGTGTGGCCCTCCGCCGGATCGTTGCCGATCTGGACAATCTTGTTGTCCTTATCCACGTGGACAACCTTCGGGTCATAGGCCGCGGCCTCTTCGGTGGTCATCTGGGCGTACGTGATCAGGATGACGATGTCGTTCTCGTGCATCAGGTGCGCGGCGGCTCCGTTGATGCCGATCACGCCCGAGCCGCGCTCGCCGGCGATGGTGTAGGTTTCCAGTCGCGCACCGTTGGTCACGTCCACGATGGCCACGAGCTCGCCGGGAAGAATGTCGGCAGCCTCGAGGAGGTCCAGGTCAACAGTGACCGAACCTACGTAGTGAAGGTCAGCGTGCGTGACGGTGGCCCGGTGGATTTTGGACTTGAACATTGTGCGATTCATAACCAGCCCAGTCTAGCGTCGGCCCCGGAATCGCGCTGTGACGCACTGAACACTATGACGTCCCCGCGGTTGCTATGGACGCGGCCGTCGCGGCAAGCGTCTCGCGGGCAGCCAGGATGGCGGGCCGCTGCGCGCTGGAGCGGCGCACCGAGGTGAACACGGTGCGGTGCGGATTGCCGGGCAGCTCCAGCAGCCGGGCGGTGGTGTCGCGGCCGGTCCAGACCAGGTCAGGCATCAGGGCCACGGCATTGCCGGACTCAATCAGCCTGATCTGGGCCTGCAGGTCAGCCGTTTCGAACCTTACATCGGGCTCGAACCCGGCGCTCCGGCAGGCCTGCTCTGCCCAATGCCTGGAGGCCGCACCGCGGGGCTCCATGACCCACGGGAGCGTCGCGGTGTCCTCGAGCGCACGGACGGCGGGACCGCCGTCGGACGCTGGCGGAACGGCGAGCCGGATGGCGTCGGTGGTCAGCTTGACGCGGTCCAGTTCCGGGTAACGCGG
This sequence comes from Pseudarthrobacter sp. BIM B-2242, assembly GCF_014764445.1. Taxonomy (NCBI): domain Bacteria; kingdom Bacillati; phylum Actinomycetota; class Actinomycetes; order Micrococcales; family Micrococcaceae; genus Pseudarthrobacter; species Pseudarthrobacter sp. BIM B-2242. Next base: position 4,081,350 of record NZ_CP061721.1, on the reverse strand, counting down.
GGCGGCGTGGCCCGGATACTGTTCGGCAATCACCAGGTCGAAGTCGCGGGCCCAGGTTTCGTGCAGTGCGGTTTCCGGTTCACGCTGGGTCATTTCGATCCGCACCTCGGGGTAGGCCTTCCGCATGCGCGTGAGGGTTCCCGGCATGAGGGCAAGGGCCGCGGACTGGAAGACGGCGATCCGCACCGTTCCGGTGACCGTTGTCAGCGATGCCGCGAGGTCTGCCTCGGCCTGTTCCAGGGTCTCGAGGAGTTGGGCAGTATGCGCCACCAATACTTCGGCCTGCGGTGTCAGCTGAACCCTGCGCCCGGTCTTCCGGAGCAGCTCCACGCCCACCTCTTTTTCGAGCAGTGCGAGTTGCTGCGATACCGACGACGGGCTGTACTGCAGTGCCTCCGCCACCTCCGCCAGCGTCCCCCGGATCTTCAGTTCACGGAGCAGTCTGAGGCGCCGGACATCGAGCATGGCCACATTCCTTGACGAATCTAATGAATATTGGTTAGAAGTAGTCACTTTATCTAATGCAATTGCACTTGCATACTGGTGTACCTGAGTTACCCCCGTCACAGCCGGTTTTGACAGGCGCCGCGATGGGGCCGCACCCCCACGCAGGAGTTCCTCATGAGCACTAGAGATATGTCCCAGTCGATCATGCGGCGCAAGCCCATCGACGATATCGAAGAAGAAAACAAACACAGCGGCCTGTTCAAATCCCTCGGACTCTGGCAGCTGACGGCCATCGGCGTCGGCGGCATCATCGGCGTCGGAATCTTTTCCCTCGCCGGGCTGGTGGCCCACGGCAGCGAATCCGAACCCGGTGTCGGCCCCGCTGTGCTGTTCTCCTTCCTGATCGCAGGCCTGGCGTCCGCGGCGGCCGCCCTGTCCTACGCCGAGTTTGCAGGCATGATTCCCCGCGCGGGTTCTGCCTATACGTACGGCTACGTGGCGCTGGGCGAGGTGATCGGCTGGTTCATCGGCTGGGACCTGCTGCTCGAATACATTGCGATTGTGGCCGTGGTGGCCATCGGCATCTCGGGCTACTTTGATGCGTTCCTTTCGGGCATCGGTGTCCAGATGCCGGTCTGGATGACCTCGACGCCGGATGAGGGCAAGGGCGGCATCGTCAACATCCCCGCGATCGTTGTCTGCCTGATCGTGACCTGGATCCTCTCCCGCGGGACCAAGGCCTTTGGCCGGTTCGAGCTGGTGGCCGTTGCCGTCAAGGTCATCCTGATCCTGTTCATCATCGGCCTCGGCATTTTCTACATCGACACCAACAACTACAACCCGTTTATGCCCAGTGGGTTCGGACCCGTCCTGGCCGGCGCTGCCACCGTCTTCTTCGCGGTGTTCGGCTACGACGCCATGAGTACCGCAGCGGAAGAGGCTACGGACGGCAAGAAGCACATGCCGAAGGCCATCATCCTGTCCCTGATCATCGCCATGCTGCTCTACGTTGCCGCCACGCTGGTGCTGACCGGCATGCAGAACTACAAGGACATCAACCCCACGGCAGGCTTCGCGTCCGCCTTCACCGGGGTGGGCCTGCCTGTCATTGCCACCATCATTTCCGTCTTCGCCGTGCTGTCCATCCTCACCGTGATGCTGACGTTCCTCCTGGGCGTCACCCGCGTCTGGTTCTCCATGAGCCGCGACGGCCTCCTGCCTGGCTGGTTCGCCAAGACGGACCGGCACGGCACCCCGCAGCGGGTCACCTGGATTGCCGGCGTCGCTTCGGCCCTGCTGGCCGGTGTGTTTCCCATCAAGGCTGTTGCGGACCTCACGAACATCGGCATCCTTGCCGCGTTCGTTGTTGTCTGTTTCGCCGTGATCGTGTTCCGCTACAAGAAGCCGGACGCCCCGCGCACCTTCCGCCTGCCGTTTATGCCGGTGATTCCGGCTTTCGGTGTCCTGGCATCAGGATTCCTGATGCTGCAGCTGCACTGGGAGACCTGGCTGCGGTTCGGGGTGTGGCTGGTTGTGGGGCTCGCCATCTACTTCTTCTACGGCAAGAAGCACTCGCTGATGAACCCGAACAGCCCGCGCCACGAGGAGGCCGTGGAGATGCACCGCCCCCTCGCCTGACCGCGCATCCCCCTACCCCCTACCCAACCCCCTGGGACGCTCTCTCACTTAATGTGGGTTTTCCCGAAACGCTCTCTCACTTTCTTCAGGAAAGTGAGAGAGCGTTTCCGTTTTTCTTGCGTTAAGTGAGAGAGCGTCCGGGGATGGGTGGGGGACAAAGCATTGGGATTTCCAACCTGTATTGCTTAGAAAACATCGCTTTATCTTAAGTGATTGGAAGCTCATACTGATGGATAAGAGCCCCTCACACCACGGAAAGAACGAGCGATCATGACTCACACTGCAACGGAAATCTCCGGGCGAACCGACGTCCCGGAAGCCCGTGCCCTCGCGGCGGAAACCATCACTTTGGTACGCCGCTGGCTCACCGAGGCTTCGAAAGTTCCTGTTGACGCGTCGGCCGAGCAGCTCGCCGGTGTGCTGAAGGACCCGAACGGCCTGGACTTCACAGTGGGATTCGTCGACGGCGTGGTCCGCCCCGAGGACCTGAACGTCGCCGCCCGTAACCTTGCCGCCCTCGCCCCCAAGGTCCCGGCCTTCCTGCCCTGGTACATGCGCAGCGCCGTAGCCCTCGGCGGCACCATGGCACCGGTCCTGCCTCGGGTTGTCATCCCGATCGCCCGCCGCGTGCTCCGCGAGATGGTGGGTCACCTGATCGTGGATGCCACCGACGCCAAGCTGGGCCCGGCCATCGCCAAGATCCGCAAGGACGGCATCAAGCTCAACGTCAACCTCCTCGGCGAGGCCGTCCTGGGCGAGCACGAGGCCTCCCGCCGGCTTGAAGGAACGCACACTCTGCTGGCCCGCCCGGACGTTGACTACGTCTCCATTAAGGTTTCCTCCACGGTCGCCCCGCACTCCGCCTGGGCCTTCGACGAAGCCGTGGAGCACGTCGTGGAGAAGCTCACCCCGCTGTTCGAGCGCGCAGCCTCCTTCGCGCACGGAGGCAACAAGGCCAAGTTCATCAACCTGGACATGGAGGAATACAAGGACCTGGACATGACCATCGCGGTGTTCACCCGGATCCTGGACAAGCCCGGGTTCAAGAACCTCGAGGCCGGCATCGTGCTCCAGGCCTACCTCCCGGACGCGCTCGCTGCCATGATCCGCCTCCAGGACTGGGCCGCGGAGCGCCGTGCCAACGGCGGCGCCGCCATCAAGGTCCGCGTGGTCAAGGGTGCCAACCTGCCGATGGAACAGGTGGAAGCCTCCCTCCACGACTGGCCGCTGGCCACGTGGCACACCAAGCAGGACTCGGACACCAACTACAAGCGCGTCATCAACTACGCCCTGCATCCGGACCGGATCAACAACATCCGCATCGGCGTGGCCGGCCACAACCTCTTTGATATCGCCTTCGCGTGGCTCCTGGCCAAGAAGAGAGGCATCGAAGCGGGCATCGAGTTCGAGATGCTGCTGGGCATGGCGCAGGGCCAGGCTGAAGCCGTCAAGAAGGACGTCGGCTCGCTCCTGCTCTACACCCCCGTGGTGCACCCGGCCGAGTTCGACGTCGCCATCGCCTACCTGATCCGCCGTCTCGAAGAGGGCGCCAGCCAGGACAACTTCATGTCCGCCGTGTTCGAACTCAGCGAGAACGAATCGCTGTTCGAGCGCGAGAAGCAGCGCTTCCTCGCTTCCCTGGACAAGCTCGACGACGCCGTCCCCCCGCCCAACAGGCAGCAGAACCGCAGCCTCCCGCCGGAGCCCCTGCCGCACGACTCGTTCAAGGACACCCCGGACACCGACCCGTCGCTGCCGGCCAACCGTGACTGGGGCCGTGCCATCCTGCAGCGCGTCCCGTCCTCCACCCTGGGAAACGCCGCCGTGGAGGCCGCCACCATCACGGACGCCGACACCCTGAACCGGGTCATCAGCACCGCCGTTGAGAAGGGCAAGACCTGGGGCGCACTGTCCGGCGACGAGCGGGCCGAGATCCTGCACCGCGCCGGCGACGTCCTCGAAGCCCGCCGCGCCGACCTCCTCGAGGTGATGGCCAGCGAGACCGGGAAGACCATCGACCAGGGTGATCCAGAGGTCAGCGAAGCAGTGGACTTTGCCCACTACTACGCCGAGTCCGCCCGGAAGCTGGACAAGGTCGACGGCGCCACGTTCGTCCCGGCCAAGCTCACCGTGGTGACCCCGCCCTGGAACTTCCCGGTGGCCATCCCGGCAGGGTCCACCCTTGCGGCACTCGCCGCCGGCTCCGCCGTCGTGATTAAACCCGCCAAGCAGGCACGCCGCAGCGGCGCCGTCATGATCGAGGCCCTCTGGGAAGCAGGCGTGCCGAAGGACGTGCTCACCATGGTGCAGCTGGGTGAGCGTGAACTCGGCCAGCAGCTGATCTCCCACCCGGCCGTGGACCGCGTGATCCTCACCGGCGGCTACGAAACCGCAGAACTGTTCCGGTCCTTCCGCAAGGACCTGCCGCTCCTGGCCGAAACCAGCGGCAAGAACGCCATCATCGTCACACCCAGTGCGGACCTGGACCTCGCCGCGAAGGACGTGGCGTACTCCGCCTTCGGCCACGCCGGCCAGAAGTGCTCCGCCGCCTCACTGGTGATCCTGGTGGGCTCAGTCGCCAAGTCCCGTCGGTTCCACAACCAGCTGGTTGACGCTGTGACCTCACTGAAGGTCGGCTACCCGCAGGATCCCACCAGCCAGATGGGCCCCATCATCGAGCCCGCGAGCGGCAAGCTCCTCAACGCCCTGACCACCCTGGGCGAAGGGGAATCCTGGGCCGTGGAACCGCGCAAGCTCGATGAGACCGGCCGGCTCTGGAGCCCGGGCGTCCGCTACGGCGTCCGCCGCGGGTCCTACTTCCACCTCACCGAATTCTTCGGACCGGTCCTCGGCGTGATGACCGCCGAAACCCTCGAAGAGGCCATCGCCATCCAGAACCAGATTGAGTACGGCCTCACGGCCGGCCTGCACTCGCTGAACCCGGACGAGCTCGGCACCTGGCTGGACTCGATCCAGGCCGGCAACCTGTACGTGAACCGCGGCATCACCGGAGCCATCGTGCAGCGCCAGCCCTTCGGCGGCTGGAAGAAGTCCGCAGTGGGCGCCGGAACCAAGGCAGGCGGACCCAACTACCTGGCCGGCCTCGGCGACTGGACCAGCAAGGCCGGCACCGCCGACGCCCCGATCACCAACGCGGGCGTCCGCCGGATCTCAGCCGCGGCCGCAGGAGCCCTGCAGCCCGGTGAACTCGGATCCCTGCAGCGTGCCCTGGCCTCGGACGCGCAGGCGTGGGCCGACGAATTCGGCACGGCCAAGGACGTGTCCGGCCTGACCGCCGAGCGGAACATCTTCCGGTACCGGCCGCTGCCCGTCACCATCCGCCTCTCCGAAGGCGCCCCGCTGGTGCACCTGGCGCGGACCGTCGCCGCCGGCGTCCAGGCAGGTTCGGCACTCACCGTGTCCACCGCCGTCGAACTCCCCGCACAGCTGCGCTCCGTGCTCACCGGCCTGGACATCACCGTCACGGTGGAGTCCGACGCCGAGTGGCTGGCATCGGCGTCGCGCCTCGCCAAGGCGGGCAAACTGTCCGGCGCGCGGATCCGCCTGATCGGCGGCGATGCCACCGCGCTCGCGGAGGCCACCGACGGGCGCCCCGACGTGGCGGTCTACGCCCACCCCGTCACTGAAGCAGGCCGCGTGGAGCTGCTGCCGTTCCTGCATGAGCAGGCCATCAGCATCACCGCCCACCGGTTCGGCACGCCGAACCACCTTTCGGATTCCCTGATCTAGGACTCCGCTACGCACCACAAAGGGAAAGTCCCGGCAGCCACGTGGTGGCTGCCGGGACTTTCGTTGTTGTTGGTTGGCCGCGTTTTATGCCGCGGGCTGAGACCGTTGGAAGTTAGCCCAGGTACCAGCCCGGGGGAGTCCACGACGTCGGAACGCTGTGGGCGGAGAAATCTTCGCAACGGGTGCAGGTGTAGGCGACTTCACCTAGTGTCCTGACCGCCCCGTCACGCCGGTAAACCGGAGGGACATATGACTCAAGGTAGATAAATTCGTCCGTGCCGCATTTGTCGCACGTGGGCTTGCCTACGTACTCTGCGGCGTGGGTGATGCCGGTGCCGTAACTGGAGTGGTGCGTGACCAGCGGGCGCACGGTGCTATGTCGGGGAGCAAATGCGGTGTGTAAATGGGTGTTCTCGGCTGTCGTCATTGGCTGCCTATCCCGAGTACGGCCGCCCCATGGGCCGCGGGGCGCACTCGTAGTGTTGAACCGGCCACTGCTTGACCCCATGGAGGAATCCAGCATAATGGAGGCCGGGTTTTTTCTCAATGGTTTTTAGGAAACACGGGTGTGGTCAGGCGGACTTCTTGAGCGTCCGGCCTACAATGGCCTGCGTCAGGGCATCGATCACCTCGGCATTGGCCAGCGGGTTGCGGATCAGGGTGAAATCGACGTCGCCAACAGGCGGCAGGTCAAAGGTGCGCGTGATGATCTTCAGGTCGTCCGGGACCAGTGACGTTGGCATCACGGCAACGCCGATGCCGGCCCGGAGTGCCGCCAGGACGCCGCTGATCTGGCGGGTGGTGCAGGTGATCCGCCAGGTGCGCCCGCGGGATTCGAGCGCGTCAATGGCCAGCTTCCGGCTGAGGCTGGGGGAGGGGTAGGCAATCAGCGGCACGGTTTCCCCGGGCGTGAGGACCGTTTGTTCCAGCCCCACCCAGGAGAACGTGTCGTGCTGGACCACCGTGCCGTCCTTGACCCCCGCCACCCATTTCACAAAAACGAGGTCCAGCTGGCCGGCGTTGAGCTTCTTGTACAGCTGATCACTCTGGCCCACTGTCAGTTCAAGGTTGATCTGGGGGTAGACCTGCCGGAACTCGCGCAGGATCCGCGGGAGCCCGGTGATGGCCAGGTCATCGGCCGTGCCGAAACGCAGCCGCCCGCGCATGGCCGAGCCGGAGAAGTATCGGGTGGCGGCATCGTGGGCCGACAGGATGCTGCGGGCGAAGCCTGCCATGGCGTCGCCGTTATCGGTCAGGCGGACATCGCGGGTATCCCGGGTGACCAGGATGCGTTTCGCGGCAGTCTCCAGCTTCCGGACGTGCTGGCTGACCGTTGGCTGGGCAAGACCCAGACGCTCGGCAGCCTTGGTGAAGCTCAGGGTCTCGGCCACGGCAAGGAAGGAACGGAGCTGGGCAGGTTCGAACACGGTGGCCTCCTGTGGCCCGGCTTGCCTGTTTTCGCAGGTCCGGAACCGGCGTCATTATGCTTTGTAATACTAGTTATAGGCCCAATAGGTCTACATAATCACTGTGTGCCAGCCTAGCGTGGGAGCATCCCAACCACCGCTTTCTTGAGGACACATCCGTGGCACCCCCACCGCCAACGTCGGCAACCGTCAGCCAGCCCGTCATCGATTCCGCCAGCGCAGTTTCTGCCACCTCCGCTTCCCCCCAGACCCAGCCCGTCGGCGTCGTCAGCGAACATCTTCCCTGGCGGCAGACCTTTATCTCGCTGAAGGTCCCCAACTTCCGCATCTTCGCCATCGGCCACTTCGTGGCCGTGGTGGCCCTGTGGATGCAGCGGATCGCGCAGGACTGGCTGGTGCTGGAACTGTCCGGCTCTGTCACGGCAGTGGGCATCACCGTCGCGCTGCAGTTTATGCCGTCGCTCTTTCTGGGGCCGTGGGGCGGCATGATGGCCGACAGGTTCGCCAAGCGGAAGATCCTGATGCTGTGCCAGGGCATGGCCGGTATCCTCGCCGCAGCCCTCGCGGCGCTGTCCCTCACCGGCGCCATCCAGGTGTGGCACGTGTACGTCATCGCGCTGGTGCTGGGCCTGGTCACAGTGCTGGACCAGCCCGCCCGCCAGGTCTTCGTCAACGAACTGGTAGGCCCCGCGTACCTGCGCAATGCGATCAGCGTCAACTCCACCACGTTCCAGCTGGGCGGGCTGATCGGCCCGGCGCTTGCCGGTCTGCTGCTCACCGCCGTGGGCGCCGGCTGGGCCTTCGCCGCCAACGCCCTGGCGTGCTGCTCCACCGTGACCATGCTGCTGCTCCTGCGGAAGGACCAGCTGTTCATCAGTGCGCCGGCTCCGAAGAAGAAGGGCATGCTGCGCGAAGGACTGAGGTACGCGCTGAGCAAGCCCACCATTTACTGGCCGTGGCTGATGGCCGGGTTCATCGCCGTGTTCGCCATGAGCCTTCCGGTGCTGCTCGCTGCTTTCGCGGACCACGTGTTCGACGTCGGTGCAGGCGGCTACGGACTGCTCAACGCGCTGGTGGCGCTCGGCGCCCTCGCCGGCGCCGTCGCGTCAACCCGCCGGCGGCAGCTGCGGCTGCGCTCCGTGGTGTTCTGCGCCGGAATGTACGGCCTGATGCTGTGCCTGGCCGCGCTGGCGCCGTCCATGATCTGGTTCGGAGCGGTCATGGTGCTGTCCGGGTTCTGGTGCCTGATGTTCCTGACCGGCTCCAACCAGCTGGTCCAGATCAGTTCGAACATGGGGATCCGCGGACGCGTGATGAGCCTGTACATCATGGTGCTGATCGGCGGGCAGGCCATCGGCGGGCCCATGCTCGGCTGGATTGCAGAGCACATTGATCCGCACGTTGCGCTGCTGGTGTCCGGCGGCGTTCCGGCGCTCGCGGCGGTGACTGTCGGCGTCGTGCTTGCCCGGAAAGGTGCGCTGAAGCTCCGGCTTGACCTGAAGGACCGGCGCCATCCGGTGCGGATTGTCAGCCGGGTAGCCCCGGCCTAGCCGCTCCCTGGCCTGGCCTCTCCGCCGACCGGACCATCCGCGGATGCGGAAACCTAGGCGGGCCGGTCCGCAACGGCCAGCGCCTCGCGGACCGGGGTGAACGGGACGCCGGGCAGCCTGATCCGTTCGGGGGCCGCGTCGAAGGTCATGTCGGCGGCGCCCAGATGGACGGCTCCACCCAGGACCCGGCCCCAGGACGGTGCCACCAGCCGTGCCCCTTCCGCGGCGGCCCGGAGCAGCGGCAGCGGAATATGGACGGCCCGCCCGCGGCCGTTGCGTTCGATGAGGAGGGCCGCAAGTTCGTTCAGCGGCATGTTGTCCGGCCCGCCGACGTCCACCGCCTGGTTTCCCAGGCCGCCTCGAAGGGCGAGCACCACCGCGCCGGCCAGGTCCAGGGCACTGACGAAATTGACCGGGTTGTCCCCGTGTCCGAAGACCACGGCAACCCCGCTTTTCCGCAGCGAATCACCCATGATCGCCGTGTACGTTTCCAGGATGGTGGTGGGCCGGATGACGGCCCAGTCCAGTCTCCCGGCCATGAGCCGTTGCTCCGCCGCGTATTTCATCCGCGCCACTTCCAGGGGGTGGGACGGCGACGCCCCGTGCATGGAGAAATGGATAAACTGCCTGACGCCGGCCCGCTCGGCGGACTCCATCAGGTTGATGTTGGCGTCGCGGTCCACGGCCGGGGGCGTGCTTCCGGACTGCGGGCCGAAGCCACTGATGGCGGACACGACGGCGGTGCAGCCGCTGAGCGCGCGGGTCAGGTCCGCAGGGTTCGCGGCATCCCCAATGACAACGTCGAGTCCGGCCACCTTGAGTGACGCGGCGCGGTGGCTGCTCCGGGTGAGGACCCGGAACGGCATGTTGGCGTCCCGCAGGGTGTGGACCAGGACGCCGCCGAGGGTCCCGGTACCGCCTGCCAGCAGAATCACGGCCGGACCCTTTCGGCTAAGCAGGCAGGTGCGGGTACTCGGCCTGGCGCTGCTGGAACTCCAGCACGTCCTTGTTCAGGACTACACCTTCGCGGATTTCGATGGCCCGGGCGATGGTCTCGTTTCCGTCCCAGGCATCGGGTCCGCTGATGACCGTCTCCAGGAAGGGCAGGAGCGCCTGGCTGATCTCCCAGGTGGCCGAATTCCACAGGTAGGACGGGCTATGGTCCACGGCGTAGTAGTTGATGTGGTCGCCGATGGTGAACATGGGCTCGGCGAACGTGGTGGAGCGCGCCCAGCTGAAGCCCATGCCCTCATCGCACGAAACGTCCACGATCAGGCTGCCCGGAGCAAATGCCGCCAGGTCCTCGGTCCGCAGGTACGTCAGCGGATTGTTCGGATCCTGCAGCGTGCAGTTGACCACAATGTCGCTTTCGGCCAGGAACGGCGCGAGCGGAACCCGGCCCCGTTCGGTGATGACCTGGCTCAGGAAGGGGGCCTCGTCGTCGTGATCAAACTGCACGATGTTGACCGAGTGGATGGGGGCACCCACCGCGGCGACTCCGCGGTTGGTCAGCACCTGGACGTCATGGATGCCGTGCGCGTTCAGCGCGGTCACAGCACCGCGGGCAGTGGCACCGAAACCGATCACCACGGCACTGAGACGGCGCCCGTAATCCCCGGTTGAGCCCGTCAGCGAGAGGGCATGCAGCACCGAACAGTACCCGGCGAGTTCGTTGTTCTTGTGGAACACGTGCAGGCCGAAACCGCCGTCGCTCGCCCAGTGGTTCATGGCCTCAAAGGCAACGAGGGTGAGCTTTTTGTCGATGGCAAGCTGGGTGATGGCGCGGTCCTGGACGCAGTGCGGCCAGCCCCAGAGGACCTGGCCGTCGCGCAGTTCGGCAAGGTCTTCCGGCTGCGGTTTGGGCAGGAGCACGACGTCGGCCTCCGCCAGCAGCGCTTCCTTGGTGTCCACTCTGCCGACGAGGGTGGAGAGGTGGTCATCCGAGACGCCGAAGCGCTCGCCGTAGCCCTGCTCCAGGATGATGTGCCGGCGCAGTTCCGGGGCGATGCGTTCGAAGTGCAGGGGATGGATGGGGAGGCGGCGTTCGTCCGGTTTCCGGGTTGATGCCAGTACGCCCAGGGTCAGCTTGTCAGCCATGATTGCTCCTGTAGCGGAACCGAAGAGGTTCCTGACTTCTGACGATACACGTGGGGACCTAACGCACCGGTTGCGCAATCTGCGCAGTGGCGGGCCCTGCCCGGAGGCGGCGCGCCGCCCGGAGGCGAGGGGCGCGTCGGTAATTGTGCCGTGGCGTTGCCGGTGTGAAAATGACGCTCTGGGCTCTGCGCCGGGCAGACCCTGCGGAATTACGGGAACAGCACCATGGGATCCATCACGATCGAAAGTACCGTCCTTATCCCCTGTGGACGGCAGGAGGTCTACGCGTTTTGCGTGGACGGTGAGGCGCGCGCCGCCGTTCCCGGGCAGGAGGGGGTTCCCGTGCACGTCCAGGACGAGGTGCAGGACCGCTCCTGGACCGAGACCCATGAGACCCGCGCTGAGACGATGACGTGCACGTGCGTGGTGTACCCGGTTGCAGACAGCACGCGGCTGACTGTCACCGCGCAGTACACCCCAAAGGGGCTGGGCCGGATGTTTTCCGCGGCCAAGGAGGGTGCCTATCGGAAGCAGGAGGCGGCCCGGTTGGCGGCGCTGAAGAAGGCTGTGGAGCGTGCGGTCAGGAAGGCGAAGAACGTCTGAAGACGGCGGAATCTGCCTGTCATTGGAGCGGCTGACGGGAATCGAACCCGCGTATCAAGCTTGGGAAGCTAGCGCTCTACCATTGAGCTACAGCCGCGTGGCCCCGTGTGCGCGGGGCAGAACTTAGCTTAGCGCAGTTGCGTCCCTGAGCCGGCAACGGTGCCCGAGGGGCGGACCGTGTCTGCCTTAGATCCTGCCGCGCGGCGTCATCCAGTAACTCTTCAATAACGGCCCCGCCCGTTGCCGCGTGCGGGCCAAAGCCACTGGCTACTGTGAACCCGTTAGCTGCAGTGTCATGGGGGTGGGGCGGGCTATCACCGCTGGCCCGACGCTACCCAAAGGATCTTTCCCATGGCATTTGCAGAACACGAGGTACTCATTCCGCGTGACGCCATGGACGTCTACAGCTTCCTGATCGACGGCATGAACCTGCCGCAGTGGCGCACCGGCATCCGCAGCATCAGCCTGGCATCCGGCCCTGCACAGACCAAGGGTGCGGTGTATCGCCAGACCGTGGCGGGCCGGGCCGGGCTCACGGTTGCGGCCGACTTCGAAATCACCGAGGCCAGGCCCGGTGCAGAAATCCGCTTCCAGACCATCGCCGGGCAGTCGCGACCCTCCGGCGGGTATTACCTGAGCACTGAACCGGCAGGAACCCGCGTGCGGTTCGCCCTCGACTACCAGCCCAAGGGCCTCCTCGGCCTGATTAACACAGGCATCCAGCGGGCCATGAAGGCTGAGGTGGTCCAGCTGGAGCGTCTCAAGGACGTGCTGGCAGTCCGCTCAGCCGCCTAGTCCGCTCAGCCGCCTAGTTTCCCGCTTTCTCCGGCTTCCGGCACCGTTCGCTGGCCAGCCGGTGCCCGGCAACTACTGCGCCAGCCGCTGGCCCGCCCAGGTTCCAGGAATGTTCGACGGCGATGCAAGGGTTCCGCCGGTCAGGTCCCAGTACTGCACCACGTCATTCGCGCGGCGCAGCGCCACCCCGGTCGAGTTCAGGCCGGTGACGTCCCGCAGTGGCCGGATGCCGGTAACATCCCCCCACCCGGTGGCGACCGTGGGCCGGGCTTCGGCGCGCGGCGCCGGTGTTCCGGCGCCGCGGTAAAGCTGCACCACGCCGTCGGACCTTCTTGCCAGGATGTCCTGGAAACCGTCGGCGTCGTAGTCCACCATCGCCAGCCTGGTGGCCGCTACCGCGCCGGCCATCAGCGTGCGGGAGGACATGTCTCCCATGCCGGCGTTCGGGTAGAGCCACAGGTTGCCTGACGTGTCCAGGGCGACGAGTTGCGGTAGGCGGTTGTTGGCGCACCAGCCCCCGACGGCGAGGGTCAGGCCGGCCCAGCCGGACTGGCCGAGAGTGACCGCAGCGCCGAAGCCGCCGCCCGCATACCCGGGATGAAGCGTCAGCCGGCCGTCGTTCCACTGGGCGAGGATGTCGTAGGTACCGTTACGGTCCCAGTCGGTGACGAAGACTTCCTTGACGTTGCTGAAGAAGGAGTCGATGACCTTTGCGGGGCCGTACGTCCTGTTCCCGGTGGAGGGGCGGTTGATGAGCTCGCCGCCTGTATTCACGGAGACGAGGTCGGCGGCGCTGGTGATTGCCGCGCTGCTCAGATCCAGTGTTGGCGGCATGTGCTTGACGGTCGGATCGCACATGGTCGGCGTGGCTGGAGGGAAGACTGTGCCGCTGGTGCTGCCGCCGGGCGAGGACACGGTACCGGCCGGGAGCGTGGTGTAGCCGAAGAAGTTCACCACGCCCCAGATCCTGTACAGGCTGTCCGTGTAGGAGATTCCCGCGCCCATGACGTTGAACCGCGGATCGAGCAACATGGCGTTGTGGCCCGGTGATCCCTTCCACCACTCCACCAGCAGCGCTGCATCGCGGTCTGTGCGGATGGCGATCACCTCGCCCGCGCTGCTCGGACTCATGGCACGGGCGTCGGTCCAGAAACTCGCGCGGTGCTCGATGACGTCGCGGGAGGCGATGCTGTTGGACCACTCCTGCGCCAGCCCTGCCACCGTGGGGTGGTACTTGACCGGCGCCAGCTTGTTTGCCACCCGGTACTCATTGATTTTGTTGAAGACTGTCAGGATGGCGGCCGCGTTGCTGTCCGGGACCAGCGCTTCGGTGGCAAGTCCCTCGGAGGCGGGGGACTCTGCGGCGAAGGTCTGCGGGGCGGGAACCAGGGTGTTGTTCTGTGCCAGCTCGTCCTCGGGGGCCCAGAGCGGCGGGATGGAAGGCGCCTCGGGCGGCAGGGGTTCGGAGGATGTGGTCACCGGGGCTGTCACTTCGGCCGATTGTGCCGCTGTTGTGCCGGCCGGGGTTTGGTCCCCCGCGGGCGACGCCCGCGTGATCACAGGTTCCACGGCAGGGGCGAGCGGGGATCCGGTGCCGGTGTCCGCTCCGGGTGAGCCGGCGTCGTCGGCCGTTCCTGCAGCACCCAGGGTCACGCTTCGCGGCCCTGTTGCGCTGACTGCAGCGGCTGACGGCTGGTGCCCGGGCGGGCCGTGATACAGGCCCGCGGCAGGGGACACCAGAGCGAGGGCGCACAGCATTGCCACAACGGCAGGCGCCGCAAATTTTCTCAAACCAACCCCAGATCAGTTCAGTTCAGTTGTACCGGCCGGGAGACCATCCGGCGGCTGTCATTCTGAGGCAACATTAGCCCCACTAGGCGACAGCAACAACGAAAGAATGTGCCCTGTGGACAACGCATAGTAATTTGGGAGGCGTGCTGATCAGTGACCGCGATATTCGTGCCGAAATAGACTCCCAACGGATTGTCCTCGAACCTTACGATTCCGCGATGGTCCAGCCATCGTCGGTGGACGTACGGATCGACCGGTTTTTCCGGCTTTTCGACAACCACAAGTACGCCCATATCGACCCCGCGGAAGAGCAGCCTGAGCTGACCCGGCTGGTGGAAGTTGAACGCGGTGAGGCATTCATCCTGCACCCCGGCGAATTTGTCCTGGGCTCCACCTACGAGACCGTCACCTTGCCGGTGGATATCGCCGCGCGGCTTGAGGGAAAGTCATCCCTGGGCCGCCTGGGCCTGCTGACTCACTCCACTGCCGGGTTCATCGACCCCGGATTTTCCGGCCACGTCACGCTGGAGCTGTCCAACATGGCCACCCTGCCCATCAAGCTGTGGCCGGGCATGAAGATCGGCCAGCTGTGCTTCTTCCGCCTGACCTCTGCTGCCGAGCACCCCTACGGCTCGGGCGACTACGGCAACCGCTACCAGGGCCAGCGCGGTCCGACCGCCAGCCGGAGCCACCTGAACTTCCACCGCACGGAGATTTAGCCGGGCTCCTTCGGGGACTTCTACGTCGAGGGGCGACGTCTCGGGTGCCTCGAGGGGCGACGTCTCGGCGCTAAAGCCCCGGTTTAGTGCCGAGATCTAGCCGGTCGATGTGGCGGCGAACCCTGCACTGCTCCTCCACACTGTGGATAACCGCAGGGTCCCGCCGCGGCTGTGCCAACAATGGGTCATGCGGCAGCCCTCAGCCCTCCCGGACCACCTTGCGGGACGCTCCTTCACCCTGGCACAACAAGTCCAGGCCGGCGTCCCGGCAGGGCGTGCGTGGCGGAGCGATCTCCGGGTGGCCAGCCGGGGCGTGCGCGTCCCCTGGGGCCGGGAACAACCACTTCACCACACCTGCACGCTGTTGTCCGCGCTGACCCCGGGCGGAGTCTGCTGCCTCGCCACCGCCGCGCAGCTATGGGGCTGCCCGCTGCCTTTGCCCCTCCAAAATGACCTGACAGTCCATCTGGCAAAGGCGGGCGGCCGGACCCGTCCCGTGCGCAAGGGAGTGGCGGGCCACCGGCTGTCCCTGCGCCCGCAGGATGTGGCAATGCTCGACGGCGTCCCGGTCACCTCGCCTGCGCGGACATGGCTGGACCTGGCCGCGGTCATGGACTTTGAGTCGCTGGTGGCGGCGGGAGACTACTTCATCTGCAGCCAGGCGAGGAGCTTCGGTCCCAGGAAAGAGGCGTTCTGTTCCCTCGATGATTTGCGGGAACAGGTGGTTGTTACTCCGGGCGTCCGGGGGATCAGGAAGGCGCGGCTGGCGTTGGAACTGTGCCGGGTAGGGGCCGATTCAGCACCCGAGACCCGCCTGCGCCTGGCTCTTGGCCGGGTGGGCCTGCCGGAACCGGCCCTGAGCTATGTGGTGCTTGACCCGACGGGCGGGGAACTGGCCTGGCCGGACATGGCGTTTCCGAAATTCAAGGTGGCCGTCAATTACGACGGCCGGCACCACCTCGAGGCGCGGCAACGCGAATCCGACATCCGCCGGGACGAGTCGATCGCCGCAGCCGGCTGGCAGTCCGTGACCGTAACGGCAGGTCACGTGCGGACCTGGGGCTTCGACGGGTGTGCGCACCGCGTGCTGGATGCCATGGTTCGCGCAGGGTGGCGGATCGAGCGGGGAGATCCCGGCGCTAAGCGCCGGTCTCAGCGGCGAGAGGTCGCCTTTCGATGATGATGAGGGGAGCTATGCGCGGGCCGGTTCTGTGGCCGGGGGCCGGAAGGCCTTGACCACGGGCTCCACGTAGCGGGCGGCCAGTGGACCGAAGATGGCCATGAGCAGGACGTAGGCCGTGGCAAGTGCCGCGAGTTCGTCCGGGACAACACCGGAGGCCACGGCCAGGCCGGCGATGACAATGGAGAACTCGCCGCGGGCGATCAGGGCCGCGCCTGCGCGGAACCGGCCGGGGCGGGCAATGCCTGCCTGCTTGGCCGCCCAAATGCCGGTCAGCATCTTGGTGGCCGCCGTGATGACGGCCAGGATGAGCGCCCAGCCCAGGACCGGCGGGATGGACGCAGGGTCCGTGTTGAGCCCGAACGCGACAAAGAAGATAGCGGCGAACAGGTCCCGCAGGGGCTCAAGGATGCGGGTGGCGCTGTGGGCTGTTGCCCCGGAGATGGCGATGCCGAGCATAAACGCACCCACCGCCGCCGAGACCTGCATGGCCGATGCCAGGCCGGCCACCAGCAAGGCCGCGCCCAGCAGGTTGAGGAGGAACACCTCGGAGTTCTCGCTGTGGACCGCCTTGGACACGCGGTGGCCGTGCCGCAGCGCCACCATCAGGACAACGGTGACCACAGCCAGTGAAATGGCTACCGTGGTCAGCCCGCCCAGGAAGCTCACGCCCGCGAGGGTGGCAGTGAGGATGGGCAGGTACACGGCCATGGCCAGGTCCTCGAACACAAGGATGGAGAGGACCACCGGTGTTTCGCGGTTGCCAAGCCGGCCCAGGTCCGTGATGACCTTCGCGGCGATGCCGGAGGACGATATGTACGTCACGCCGCCCATAACCATGGCGCCCACCGGGCCCCATCCCAAGAGAACGGCGATCCCGGCACCCGGCAGGAAATTGAGCACCAGGTCAAGAACACCGGCCTGCCAGGACCTGCGCAGACCGGTGAAAAGCTCGGCAGCCGTATATTCCAATCCGAGCATAAGCAAAAGCAGGATCACGCCGATTTCGCCCGACAAATGTGCGAATTCGTGCATGCCATCAAGCTTGACCACCCCGCCCGCACCGAAGGCGAGTCCGCCCACGAGATAGAGGGGGATGGGTGACATTCCGATCCGTCCGGCCAGCCTGGCCAACAGGCCAAGGCAGAACACAACGGCCCCCAGTTCAATGAGGGTCAGGGCCAGAGGGTCCATGGCGTTCAGCCGTTGCGGAGGATATCGGCCGCCAGATCGAGGCCTTCTTGCGTTCCCACTGCAACGAGCAGGTCACCGGAATGGAGGACAACGTCGGGTCCGGGCGACGGGACCACCTCGCCTTCGCGCATGATGGCCACAATGGAGACCCCGCAGCGGGTGCGGATGCATGCCTTCCCCATGGGCTGGTTCTGGAACGGGGAATCCGGGGCAATGGAGAATTGCCGCGTCACGATGCCGGGAACGTCGCGGTGCTCCTCGGTCAGCTTCATGGCCAGGTGCTGCCCGCCCAGGAGGTTGCCCAAGGTGGCTGCCTCATCCCCGGTCAGGGGAATGGAGGCCTGACAGGTATCGGGATCGTCCCAAGTGGAAACGATAAGTTCCGTCTGGCCCTCCCGCAGCTCCACAACGCCAATGCGGCGGCCGGAAGCCGTCATGAAATCCTTCCGCCGGCCCAGGCCAGGGAGATCGGTCTCGTCCACGTTCATACCTCCAGCCTAGTCTTCGCACGCAGTTTTCGGGCGGCGTGCCGGGACGAAGAACAGGCAGGCGCGGGGCATGGCCGCACGTCAGGACGCAGGGACCAGGGCGATGGAGGTCTTGTTCGGCGGCTTCACCGGCAGGAGGACCAGCAGGCCGGCGAGCAGCACCACCATAATGCCCAGGATGCCCCAGCGTTGGGCCTCGCCGGGAGCAACCAGCGGTGTGGCCAGCGTGATGCACAGGGTGAACAGCGCCGGCGCCAAAAAGCTGACGGCCCGGCCGGTGGTGGCGTACAGGCCGAACAGTTCGCCGGTCTCGCCGGTGGGGGCCAGCCGGGCCAGGTAGGCGCGCGATGAGGACTGGGCCGGACCCACAAAGAGGCAGAGGAACAGGCCGAAAACCCAGAAGGTGGTGCTGCCGGCCCACGCTGTGCCGAAGAAGACGTAATCGCCGTTGCCAAGAACCAGGATCATGGTGCCGGCGAGCAGCAAACCCACCAGGGAGCCCATGATCACGGCCTTGGGTCCCACCCGGTCATCCAGGTAGCCGCCGGCGATGGCGCCCACTGCAGCCACCACGTTTCCGAAGATGGCGAAGAAAATGACCTGGGACAGTTCAAAACCGAACGTGCCGGCCGCAATGATGCCGCCGAACGTGAAGACGGCGGCGAGGCCGTCACGGAAGACGGCACTGGCGAGGAGGAAATAGATGGTGTGCGGGCTGGTGGCGTAGAT
Organism: Pseudarthrobacter sp. BIM B-2242; assembly: GCF_014764445.1. Lineage (NCBI taxonomy): Bacteria > Bacillati > Actinomycetota > Actinomycetes > Micrococcales > Micrococcaceae > Pseudarthrobacter > Pseudarthrobacter sp. BIM B-2242. The sequence continues at coordinate 4,062,942 of NZ_CP061721.1, read as the reverse complement.
GGCTTTGATCCGGCGGAGGAGCAGGCCGTAGGAGGCCAGGAAGCCCAGCGGTCTGGCGCGCGCCGGCCGCGGGAGTTCCGGCACTGCGAACAGGACAGGGAGGGCGAAGATGAAGAACCACAGGGCGGAGAACACCGCCACCAGCCGGATGTTCAGGCTGTCCTCCGTGGAGGAGCCGAACCAGTCAAAGCTCGGCTGCACAAAGAGCTGCAGCACTACCAGCAGGGCCACAATGCCGCCGAGGTAGCCCATGCCCCAGCCAAATCCACTGACCTTGCCGATGTTCGTCGGTGTGGAGACCTGGGCCAGCATGGCGTTGTAGTTGACGCCCGCGAACTCAAAAAACACGTTCCCCAAGGCAATCAGGGCGACGCCCAGGAGCAGGAACTCGGGCCGTGGAAACACAAAGAAGCACAGCCCGGTCAGGACGGCCACCGCCACGGTGTTGACGCCCAGCCATAGTTTGCGCCGCCCGCCGTTATCCGAGCGTTGCCCTGTCACGGGAGCGAGCAGGGCGATGGCGAGGCCGGCGATGGCCAGGGCGCCGCCAAGCACGGCCGAGGCCTGATCCTCGCCGCCGAAGGCATTGGAGGTGAGGTAGACGGTGAAGACGAAGGTGGTCATGACCGCGTTGAAGGCCGCCGAACCCCAGTCCCAGGCGGCCCAGGCCAACACCCGGCCCTTACCGGCCGGCTGGTTTCCGGACGCGAGTTCCGACGGCGGCTGCGTGGCCTCAGGAGGGGCGCTGGCGGTGTTCATAGGCTGAATGGTATCCGCCCGTGGCGAACAAGCCGGGCATGGTACGCCGGACACCCGGCAAAATCGAGCCGCCAGCCCTTCCGCGCGGGGAAAAAGCCTGAAACCACTTGGTAAACTGGCCACCGAACCTAACGACTGACCGCCTGCCCTAACTTTTTGACATTCGAATCCCTGACGTTGCGGAGATAAACAGTGATCACAGTCCTTGCCGTGCACTTTACGGTGGCTGCTGTGGCTCCCCTTCTGTTCAGGGCCTGGGGCCGCAACGCCTTTTATGCGCTGGCTGCTGTGCCCGCTGCGTCCTTTGTCTGGCTGCTTTTCCAGCACGGCGCGGTGTATTCGGCTGCCGGAGCTGTCTCCGAGGTCAACCCGTGGATCCCCGGACTGAAACTGGAATTCGCGTTCCTGCTGGACCCCCTGGCCTGGGTGATGTCCCTTCTTGTCCTCGGCGTCGGGGCCCTGGTGCTTGTCTACTGTGCCCGGTATTTCGGCACAAAGGACCAGGACCTGGGCGGCTTCGGGGCGCAGCTGCTCGCCTTCGCCGGCGCCATGTTCGGCCTGGTGGTGGCGGACGATCTTCTCCTGCTGTTCATCTTCTGGGAACTCACCACCATCCTGTCCTACCTGCTGATCGGTTTTGCCCGCACCAGGCTGGCGGCCAGGCGGTCCGCGCTCCAAGCCCTGATGGTCACCACCGCCGGCGGGTTGGCCATGCTGGTAGGCCTGATCATGCTGGGCCACACCGCCGGAACGTACCGCATCTCGGAGATCCTCGCCCAGGCTCCCACGCTCACAACCGGGCCAGGCAGCGCGATCGTGGCTGCCGCCGTCGTCCTGATCCTTGTGGGCGCCATCAGCAAGTCCGCACTGGTTCCCTTCCACTTCTGGCTGCCCGGAGCGATGGCGGCACCCACCCCCGTCAGCGCCTACCTGCATGCTGCCGCGATGGTGAAGGCCGGCATCTACTTGGTCGCCAGGCTTGCCCCGGGCTTTTCGGAGGTGGCGTACTGGCAGCCGATAGTGCTTGGGCTGGGCCTGGCCACCATGCTGGTGGGCGGCTACCGGGCGCTGCGCCAGACGGACATCAAGCTCATCCTGGCGTACGGAACGGTGAGCCAGCTGGGCTTCCTGACCATGGTGGTGGGCCTGGGCACGCCGGACGCGGCCCTCGCCGGCCTCGCCATGCTGCTGGCACACGGCCTGTTCAAGGCCACCCTGTTCCTGGTGGTGGGAATCATCGACCACCAGTCCGGAACCCGCGATGTCCGCCAGCTCTCCGGCGTGTTCCGCTCCTCGCGCGCGCTCGGCATTGTGGCCGGCATCGGCGCCGCGTCCATGGCCGGCGTCCCGCTGCTGGCAGGCTTTGTGGCCAAGGAATCGGTCCTGGAAGCCTTCCTCCACCATGCCGACGGCGGGGAGCCCTGGAGCATGGTGGTCCTTGCCGGCATCGTGCTGGGCTCCATCCTCACCTTCGCCTACAGCGCCCGCTTTATGTGGGGCGCGTTCGCCGTCAAACCCGGGGTGGAACCCACGCCGTTCAAGGCGGTCAAGCCTTCCTTCCTCGCCGCTCCCGCCCTTCTCAGCCTCCTCAGCATCGTGTACGGCCTGTGGCCTGCCCCGGTGGACGCCTGGATCCAGCCGTACGCGGCACTCTTCGCCTCCACCGCGCCCGACGCCGGAACCCCGGCCGAGCAGGCAGGGCACCTTGCGCTGTGGCACGGGATCAACCCGGCGCTTGGGCTCACCGCGCTGACGTTCGCCCTGGGCCTGGCCATGCACTTCGGCCGGAGGCTGGTGGACCGTGCGCAGTCCCGGGTACCCGGCTGGATCGACGGCGACCGCATGTACCAGCTCACCATCGGCGCGCTGGACGACGTCGCGGTCTGGATCACGGGCCGCACGCAGCGTGGTTCGCTGTACTTCTACCTCTCTGTCATCCTGTCCATGGCGTTCGCACTGCCGCTGACTGTCATGCTCGTAGCGGGCAAGCCGATCCCGGAAAACCTGTACTTCATCGACCCCTACTCGCCGCTCCAGCCCGTGGTGGGCGCGGCGATTGTGATCGGTGCCCTGGCCGCGGTCAAGGCCAACAGGCGCTTCCTCGCCGTGCTGATGGTGTCGGTGACCGGATACGGGATCGCCCTGATGTTCGCCCTCCAGGGCGCGCCGGATCTTGCGCTGACCCAGATGCTGGTGGAAACCATCATTCTGGTGGCCTTTGTGCTGGCGATGCGGAGCCTCCCGGCCGAACTCCGGGACCGGACAGGCGGCCGGTACCGGGTGGTCCGCGTGATCATCGGGGCGGCGTTCGGCGTCACCATGGTCTTCGCCGCCATCTTCGCCATGGACGCACGGGTGGCGACACCTGTGTCACTGGAGTTCCCGCGCCTGGCGTATGAAGGCGGCGGCGGACTGAACATCGTCAACGTGACGCTGGTGGACATCCGCGCCTGGGATACGTTCGGCGAAATTTCCGTCCTGGCCCTCGCCGCCACCGGCGTCGCCAGCCTCATCTTCGTCCGCGGCCGCGGCGACCGGAACCTGCTCTCCGCCACCGTTGCCGAGGGCAGCGTAGGCCGGCGGGCCGCGGCGGATCCGGGGTCGCGGGAGGCCGCGGCGCTGGCCATCAGCAGGAAGTTTGCAGCGTCGACCCGGGACGCCTGGATCGTGGCAGGCCGGACCCTAGCACCGGAACGCCGTTCCATCATCTTTGAAGTAGTGACCCGGCTGATCTTCCACTCCCTGATCATTTTCTCCCTGTACCTCCTCCTGGCCGGGCACAACCTGCCGGGCGGCGGATTCGCCGGCGGTCTGACAGCCGGCCTTGCCCTCGCCATCCGTTACCTGGCGGGCGGCCGGTTTGAACTGCGGGAGGCCACACCGGTGGGTGCGGGTACGCTCCTGGGGATCGGGCTCGCGACGGCGGCCTCATCGGGTGTGGTGCCGCTGCTCCTGGGCGGCCAGGTGTTCCAGACCGCCATCATTGAGATCTGGCTGCCGGTATTCGGCGACATCAAGTTCGTCACCTCCACCCTCTTCGATATCGGGGTGTACATCGTGGTGGTGGGCCTGGTCCTGGACGTCCTGCGCAGCCTGGGCTCCGAGATCGACGAACACTTTGACGAACAAACGTCCGGGCCCGCCGAGGAAGCACCAGCCGAGGAAGCACTCGCGGAGGACGCCCTGGCCGGCGACGTGCTGGCCGCCGCGGGGCCCGCCGAAGGCCACGAGCCCGTGGCCATGTCCACCGAAACCACAGCGAAGGGCCACGGATGAGTGTCAACCTGACCCTGCTGATTGTGATGGGTGCCCTGTATGCGTGCGGCATCTACCTGATCCTGGAACGCAGCCTCACCCGCGTGCTGCTGGGGCTGATGCTCCTGGCCAACGCCACCAACCTGCTGATTTTGGCCACGGGTGGCTACGCCGGCCTGGCGCCGTTCTTCAACAAGGACACCGGTGCCAACGAATATGCCGACCCCCTTCCGCAGGCCCTGATCCTGACCTCGATCGTGATCTCGTTTGCGGTGACAGCGTTTATGCTCGGCATCATCTACCGCACGTGGGTCCTTGCCCGCCAGGATGAGATCCAGGATGACATCGAGGACCTCAGGGTCGCCGAGACGCCGCGGTTCGACGCCGAGGACGACGCCCCGATTCCGGCCGAAACATCGGAATTCCCCCTGACCATGCTTGGCAGCGACGGCAGCAGCATCTCCGACCATGCAGGCTCAGGCCGCCCCGACTCCGGGGACGCCGAGTCCGGCAAAGAAATTTCGGCCGGCGCCAAGAAGATGCCGGCCGCAGATGCCGCCGCAGAAGAGCAACCCGGTTCACGGAACGTGACCCCTGGCCCCGAAGGAGGTGTGAAGTGAACATCGCAAGCTTTGCCCCGCTCGCCGTCCTGCTTCCCATCCTCGGCGCCGCACTGGCCTTCCTGCTGTTCCGGCACTCCCGTGCGCAGCGGGCCGTGAGCATCGCTGTACTGTCCCTGACGCTTCTGCTGGAGTGCTTCCTGCTTGCGTCGGTCTGGGACGGCGGGACCGCTGCGGTGAACATCGGCGGGTGGCTGCCGCCCTGGGGCATCACCATGGTGGTGGATCAGTTCTCGTCCCTGATGCTGGTGGTCTCCTCCGCCGTCAGCCTCGCGGTGCTGATCTACGCCACCGGCCAGGGCATGGCCGACGGCGACCAGGACGCCCCGGTATCGATCTTCCACCCGACCTTCCTGATCCTCGTGGCGGGTGTGTCGAACGCGTTTCTGTCCGGGGACCTGTTCAACCTCTACGTCGGCTTCGAAATCCTCCTGACCGCAAGCTACGTGCTGATGACCCTGGGCGGTACCGGCCCCCGGATCCGTGCGGGCGTCACCTACGTGGTGGTGTCCGTGGTGTCCTCCGTCCTGTTCCTGATCTCCATCGCGATGGTCTACGGGGCCACCGGAACTGTGAACATGGCGGACCTCGCCGTCAAGCTTGCGGACCTGGATGAGGGAACGCAGACACTGCTGCACGTGATGCTCCTGGTGGCCTTCGGGATCAAAGCGGCTGTTTTCCCGCTTTCCTTCTGGCTGCCTGACTCGTACCCCACCGCGCCGGCGCCGGTCACTGCGGTGTTCGCCGGCCTGCTGACCAAGGTGGGTGTGTATGCGATGGTCCGGACAGAAACGCTGCTCTTTCCCGGCGACAGCCTGAACACTCCGTTGATGGTGGCGGCGTTGCTGACCATGGTGGTGGGGATCCTTGGTGCCCTGGCCCAGAGCGACATCAAACGTCTCCTGTCCTTCACCCTGGTCAGCCACATCGGCTACATGGTGTTCGGCCTGGCCATGTCTTCCGTGGCCGGCCTGGGTGCTGCCGTGTTCTACGTGGCGCACCACATCACCATCCAGACCAGCCTCTTTCTTGTCACGGGCCTGATCGAACGGCGTGGCGGCAGCTCCTCGGTGGACCGGCTGGCAGGCCTGGCCAAGCTCTCGCCCATGCTTGCCCTGCTCTTCTTTGTGCCGGCGATGAACCTGGCCGGCATTCCGCCCTTCTCCGGGTTCCTGGGCAAGGTGGGCCTGATCCAGGCCGGGATCGGACTGGGCACTCCGCTGGCCTACGCCCTGGTGATCGGCGGCGTGGTCACCAGCCTGCTGACGCTCCTGGCCGTCGCGAGGGTGTGGAACCGTGCCTTCTGGCGCAAGCCCTCGGACGCCGAACACCCGGATCCGGTCCTGCTGGCCGTACCCGAGGATTCTGACACCGGCCGTCGGGCGGGCCGCAACAACGTCACGCTGCTGCCGCGGACCATGGTGGGCTCCACCTTCGGCCTGGTGATCCTTGGCGTGGCCCTCACGGTTTTCGCCGGGCCGCTGTTCCGGGTCTCGGACCAGGCTGCCGAGGAAATGCTTGACAGGTCCTCCTACATCCAGGCCGTGCTGGGTGAAGACACCGAGGTTCCGCCGCTGGCGCTGAAGCCGGGAGGCGGCAAATGAGCCGCCGCCGGATTTCCCTGCGCCAGGAACTTCCGCTCCTGGTCTGGCTGGTGATTGTCTGGGGTGCGCTGTGGCAGGACTTCAGCCCCGGCAACCTGCTCTTTGGCGCGCTGCTGTCCGTGCTGGTGGCACGCATGTTCTACCTCCCCCCGGTGGAACTCAGCGGCCGCTTCAATATCCTCTACGCCGTGCCCTTCGCCCTGCAGTTCCTGTGGCGGGTGGCGGCAGCGAGCATCGAGGTGATGTACCTGGCGGCCATCCGCGGACCGAAGGTGATCAACGCCGTCGTGGCTGTCCGGCTGCGAAGCCACCAGGACCTGATCGTCACCGCCGTGGGGCACGTGATCTCGCTGATCCCCGGATCCCTGGTGGTGGAAGTGGACCGGTCAACGTCCACCCTGTACCTGCACGCGCTTAATGTCAGCACACCAGAGGACGCAGAGAACCTGCGCAGCGAAGTCCGTTCCATCGAAGCCCGCCTGATCAGGATCATGGGCAGCCCGGAAGAACTCGAACTCGTCCGGCAGGAGGCCGCAGCATGATGCAGACCGTCCTGACTGTCACCGCAGTCATTCTTTCGCTGGCTGCGGCGGGAGCCATCATCCGGATCGCCCGCGGCCCGTCGCTGCTGGACCGCGTGCTGGCCTCCGACGTCCTGCTCGCCATCCTCGGCGCGGCACTGTGCGTTGACATGGCCGTCAACAGGCACCTGAACAACCTGATGCTGCTCGTGGCGCTTTCCGTTGTCGGTTTCATCGGCTCGGTCACAGTGGCACGCTTTGTGGCCGACCGGCGGGAGCAGACCCATGAGTCCTGAACCGAACGTGGTGGATGGCATCATCGATACCCTGACGGCGGTTTTCCTGGTGGTGGGTGCGCTGATGTCCCTGGCCGCCGCCGTCGGCCTGCTGCGCTTCCCGGACCTGCTGAGCCGGATGCACGCGGCCACCAAGCCGCAGGTGCTGGGCCTTTTCCTGCTGCTTGCCGCCATCGGTCTGCAGATGCGGACGCTGTGGGTATGGCCGGTGCTGCTGGTGGCGTGGATTTTCCAGTTACTGACGGTGCCGGTGTCCGCCCATATGGTGGGCCGCTCCGGCTACCGCACCAAGCACCTGCACCGCGAGCTGCTCAGCTCCGATGACCTGGATGCCGTGGTGGAGAAGGCCGCGCAGTCGTCCAGGGATAACGCGTCCGACGCTGGCGGCCGGGACTGATTCCCGGCCGGGACTAGACGATGTCCTGGCTCTTGGCGAAACGCGTGATGGCCCGCTGCGTGCCGCGGTTGGCGAGGACCTGGATGATGGTGCTGACCGAGGCTGAAATGAGCGCAAACGTCAACGCCGAGCGCAGGCTTGTGGGGGTGTCTTCGTCCTTGCCTGTGGGGGGCTTACGGCCGGTGGACTTTTCCCACACGGTATTAACCACCTTGGTGCCGACAAACCCGGCGGCGAGGCTGATTCCTGTGCCGAGCAGCTTGATGAACAGGTTCATGGGTTGAACTCCTTGTGGCGGATCGGGGACTGCCTTTAGCCTAACGTGATCAGGCCGGCGGTCAGCACCTAGGGCTGCCCCATGGAGGCCAGTATTTCCCGCACCGCCTCCACCACGAGGTTGTGGTCCTGCATCTGCGGGAGTCCGGAGACAGCCACCGTCGCCACCGCCCCGACTCCCGTGACGTAGACCGGGAAGCAGCCGCCGTGGGCCGCGTAGGTCGATTCGTCGTACCAGCCCTGGTCCTCGATCCGGCCGCCGCCCAGCCTTCCGCGCAGGCCCACCAGCAGGGACGGGACGTCGTAGCGCGCGGCCGTGCGCTGCTTCGCCCGGATCCAGTGCCCGTTGTCGGGCGTGGCGCCGTCCAGGGCCACATGGAAAAGGACCTGTTCACCCTTGGTGATGTCGATGGCGATGGGCAGCTTCCGGGATTTGCCCAGCTCCACCAGCAGCAGCCCAAGGTTGAGGGCGTCGTCCTTGGTAAACCGGGGGAACTGCAGCTCGCTGACCTCAGCCTCTATCCGCGCGATCAGAGCCTCGAGCGAGCCTGGCGGCTGGGCTTCGCCGGAGTCGGGATCGAACACGGTCACATTCGAGGCGTCGGCAGTCATGGCCCACAATCTACCGCTCCTGCGGTGTAAACTGGGTCACGCCCATCAGGGCAGATTTATTTACGACAGGGGAGCGCCGCCGTCGGGCACTGCAGGGATGCAGCCGGTGGATGGGCGCTGAGAGTGCGGACAGCCGCAGACCCTCGAACCTGATCCGGTTAGTACCGGCGCAAGGGAGTCGAGCTTCTCAGAGTGTCCGGAACCGGGCGGCGCAGGCCGGGCCGAAACCGCGAATACTCTCCCCTCCTGTACCTCAGGAGGCAGAAATGACAACAGCAGGACTCAAGAAGGCCAGCTATTCCTGGCGCGTTGTGGACATTGTGGTGGCGGCTTTGATCGCCATCGCCGGCGGCGTCATTTTCTGGGCCTGGTCCCAGGGCGCAGCGCTGGTGTCCGCGCCGATGAACGCCACCTACCCGCCCCTCACAGGCCTGATCGCGGGCGGCTGGATGATTCCGGCCGTGCTGGGCATGCTCATCATCCGCAAACCGGGCGCAGCGCTGTTCTGTGAGGCCGTGGCCGCGACCGGTGAGCTCATGATGGGTTCCCAGTACGGCACCACCGTGCTGATCTCCGGCATCCTGCAGGGCCTCGGCGCCGAACTGGTGTTCGCCGCCTTCGCCTACAGGAAGTTCAACCTGCCCGTGGCCCTGCTCGCCGGCGCCGGCGCCGGACTGTTCTGCGGCCTGAACGATTCCTTCGCGCCCTGGGGCTGGAACATCGCCTACGAGGCCGGCGACAAGGCCGCGTACATTCTGTTCTGCGCCATCTCCGGTGCCGTCATTGCCGGCGCCGTGTCCTGGATCGCCACCCGCGGCCTCGCCAAAACCGGCGTCCTGAGCTCCTTCGCGTCCCGGAAGGCCTTCTCGGAACCCGTCTTCAACTGATGACCGCTTTCGACGCCGGCGCTTCCGCGGTGCGCCCCGCTGCGGTATCAGCCCGTGGCTGGGGCTGGCGGCACGCCGGCCGTGCCGCCCCCGCCGTCCAGGGGCTGGACCTCGACATCGCCCCTGGTGAGCGGGTGCTGCTTTTGGGCCCTTCCGGCGCAGGCAAATCGACGCTGCTGCACGCCCTCGCCGGGGTGCTGGGGGATGAAGGGGACGACGCCGACGAGACCGGTTCGCTGCTGATCGACGGCGTTGCGCCGCGGAGCCGGCGCGGCCGTGCAGGGCTGATGCAGCAGGATCCTGAAACGCAGGTGGTCCTCTCGCGGCTGGGCGACGACGTCGCCTTTGGCGCCGAAAACCTGGCTGTTCCGCGGGACGAGATCTGGAAGCGGGTCCACGAGGCGCTCGACGACGTCGGGCTGCGCAGTGCCGTCGGATCCCCGGGTGCCGCCCGGCTCCCGCTGGACCACCCGACGTCGGCCCTGTCCGGCGGGCAGAAGCAGCGGCTGGCGCTGGCGGGCATCCTGGCCATGCGGCCGGGACTGATCCTGCTGGATGAGCCGACAGCCAACCTCGACCCCGCAGGCGTCCTTGAGGTGCGGGACGCGGTGGGCCGTTGCCTCGACAAGACGGGTGCCACGATGGTGGTTGTTGAACACAGGGTGTCCGTCTGGAAAGACGTGGTGGACCGGATTGTGGTGCTGCAGCCGGGCTCGGCAGCGGCCTCCGGCGCTCCCGGCAGTTCGTCGGGCGTGCTGCTGGACGGTCCGCCGGACCGGGTGCTCGCTGAGGCGCGGGACATGCTGATCGGTGCCGGAGTGTGGGTGCCGGGCTATGTTCCGTCCACCCGTCCCCGGCGCGGCATTTCCGCCGGGGGTTCCGCCGTTGCCGGGCAGCTGCTGCTGGCCGCAGAGAACGTCGCAGTCTCCCGCGAGCGGCCCCGCCGCCGCGGCTTCCGCACCATCGCGCCGGTGCCGGTGCAAACGGGCATCACCGCGCAGGTCCGTGCCGGCCAGGCACTCACGGTTACCGGCCCCAACGGCGCCGGCAAGTCCACGTTCGCCCTGACGCTCGCCGGACTGCTGGCGCCGGTGGCAGGGAAGGTGTCAGCCGCCGTCGAACTGTCCGAAGGCGCCGGAATCGATCCCTTCAGGTGGAAGGCGAAGCAGCTGATATCCCGCATCGGCACGGTGTTCCAGGAGCCCGAGCACCAGTTCGTCACCGGGCGCGTCCTGGACGAGCTGATGTTTGGTCCGCGGCATCTGGGGCATGGCGAGGAACGGGTGGACGAACTGTTGGAGCGGCTCCGCCTCACGCACCTTGTGGACGCCAACCCGTATACGCTGTCCGGCGGCGAAAAGCGGCGGCTGTCGGTGGCGACGGTCCTCGCTGCCCACCCGCGGGTGCTGGTGCTCGACGAGCCCACGTTCGGCCAGGACGCCAACACCTGGGCAGAACTCGCCTCCTTCCTGTCTGAACTGCTCGACGCCGGGACGTCCGTGGTCTCGATGACCCACGACGAAGAATTCAGTGCCGTCCTGGGCGGCGCCGAACTGCGTCTGGGCCCGGCCTTGCGCGGCGGCGCCCGCCAGGAAGCAGAGGCGGCATGAGGGACACCCTGACCCTCCGCGGCAACCAGGCGCTGCTGACGCGGGCCAACCCGCTGGCCAAGTTCGGCTCGGTGTTCCTGATCACCCTGGTGCTGGCACTCTCCATCGACTGGGTGTCCGCCTCGGTGGCGCTCGCGGCTGAGCTGGCGCTGTTCCCGCTCGCCGGGCTCACGCTGCGCCTGCTCTGGCAGCGTGGCTGGCCGCTGATCCTGGCGGCAGCGGTAGGCGGGTGGAGCACGGCGATCGTCGCGGCGGACAGCGGCGCTGTACTGCTCGACGTCGGGATCTGGTCCATCAGCGAAGGTTCGCTTCAGCTGGGGCTCGGGTTTATGCTCCGCGGACTCGCTATTGCGCTGCCCGCGATCCTGCTGATGACCTGCACGGATCCCACCGACCTTGCCGACGCCCTGGCGCAGAAGGCCCGGCTGCCGCACCGCTTTGTCCTGGGCACCCTGGCCGCCATGCGGCTCGTTGGACTCCTGGCCGAGGAATGGCAGACCATCGGCATGGCCCGGCGGGCCCGCGGCGTGGGCTCCCATGGCAGCCCGCTGCAGCGGCTGCGGGCCACCCTCGGCCAGAGCTTCGGGCTGCTGGTGCAGGCCATCCGCCGGGCCTCCCGGCTTGCCGTCACGATGGAAGCGCGCGGCTTCGGCACCGGCCAGCGGACGTGGGCCCGTGAATCGACCTACTCGCTGCTGGACGTCTGGGTAGTGCTGGGCGGCGTGCTGATCGCTGCGGCCGCTGTGGTTGCCGCGGCCGGAATGGGGACCTGGAACTTCGTCTGGCGTTAGCGGGTCGACGGCGGGCTGGTTTAGCGGGTCAGCCGCGCCCTGAGCGGGACCGCAGCGGCTCGGACCGGTCGAAACCGGCACGGGTCAGGAACGCCAGCTGGGCTTCCTTTTCCGCCAACCGGACCACGGGTCCGAGCTCAAAGCAAGTGGCCTCGAGCCGGCGCCGGGCCTTGGCGTTGCGGGCATCGGGCTCCACAACGATCCTGTCCTTGCCGGGCGTCGAGAACATATAGCGGATGAGCGATGCGCCCAGCCGCGGCGTGAAGTTTGCGACGGGCCGGGTGGCCGGAGCCAGCAGCAGATGCATGCCGATGTCTTCTTCACGGGCAGGGTATGCCTCGCCGACGGGATCGTGCAGTGGCTCGTAGGTCTGGAAAAGTGCCGTTGGTTCGCCGTCGAGCAGGACCAGGAAGGCATGGTGTGTGTCCAGTGAGTCGAGGAACTCGTAGATTTCGAGCACGTCCTCGCGGGAGTGCCCGGTCATGCCCCAGAACCTGGCCCGGGGCTGGCTGACCCACCCATGGATGAGATCGATGTCCTCTGCCGGAACCAGAGGGAGGATCCGGAGCTCCTTCCGGCCTTCGAACTCTTCGGCGTAGACAGTTGTCCGCACGGCGAAGTCCTGGGTGGGGGCGGTCATGATTTCCTTTGCAGGCATAGGTTCCTTCGTGGGCATGGGTTGCTTCGTAGGACGGGTAGTTGCGGGGGAGCCCGGGCCGGGCGGGGTGCCCGGGGCTGGCACGGAATCAAGAGTGAGCAGCGTCCAGTCCGTGACCACGGGAAGCAATTCCCCTGCTGCCCACAGCGGTAGCTGGTCCGCGAAATGGGGGTGCCCCGGGGTGCCCGCGGCGCCGAAAGGAACAACCCAGCGGCTCTGCTGCCGGTCGGCCAGGTCCCACACATAACGGGCAACCGGCCCGCGGAAGCTTCGGTCTTCCACTCCGGGCAGGCTTTCGGTGGACAGCACACACCCGGTGTCGCCGGACAGCGGCACGGTGGGCGCTGCGTTGGCCAGCGTGCCGGGGAGCTCGTGCACGGCCAGCAGCCGGTGGCGCCTGCCCCAGCCTTTTCCCTGTGTGCCAGCAACGTCCCGCGCGGCTTCTCCCAGGACAGCTTCCTCCAATGCTGCAGCTTCCTCCAGTGCTGCAGCTTCCTCCAGTGCTGCAGCCTCCTCCAATGCCGCAGCCTCCTCCAATGCCGCAGCTGCTGCGGCGTCCGGGCTGATGCCGAGCTCGGACCCCCGCACAAGCAGGGTTTCGAGGGCGAATCCCACCCGCGAAGCCGCCGACAGCCATGGCCCGAACACCGGCGCGTAGCCCGTGGGTCCTGCGAGCGGGGCCAGGGCGGGGTGCCGGGCAATCTCGCGGACCAGGAGGCCGCGCCACGTTGCGAAGACTGCCGCATCCGTACTGCCGGCGTCCATGCGCCCGTCCCACGCCAGAAGCTGCGCGCGGAGCCGGACCGCGGCGGGACTCAGCGAACCGCCATCGAGGGTTCCGAGCAGAGCCCGGTATTGGGGCCAGGGTCCAAGCAACGTATCTGAATGGATCGCCTGCATGCTGTCCGCCGTGTGCGGCCCCGTTCGGGCTTCAAGGAGCTGGCGGATGCGCCGGGCGCGGTGGGCCGGCGCGAACTCCATGGCAACCGCATCCCCGCCGCCGGCATCTCGGTCGTTCGCACTCACGGCAGTGTGTGTCACGTCAAAGCTGGGCAGCGGCGCACATATGCCTGTCCAGGAATATGCAGAGTTCCGTGCCGGTACGGGTGTCCGGCGGTTAGCGTGGTTCCGCTCCGGTACCAGCCCTGCCACGAAGTGCCTGACAGTGCCGGAGGCGTCGGCCGCGACCACGCTGTTGACCGGTTCCACCCATGCCGCCAGCGCCCCTTCCAGGTCCGCCACCGAACGGCTCCGCAGCAGCGGCAGGAGGGCTTCGAAACCCAGCCGCCCTTCCACCCGCGCCGGAAACCGCAGACTCAGGGCGCCGCCGTCGGGCCCTCCGGCAATGACCGGACCCCGGGCAGTCTCGATAATCTCCACCTCCACGGGGCGGCCGCCGCGGACGCGGATGGTTTCCGTGCTGACGACGGCGGGCTCCCAACCGAGCGGGCCTCGCGCTTCGATGCCCGCGGGCCTCGAAGCGGCGGGCTCAGTGCCCGCAGGCGCAGTGCCCGCCGAGACGCGCCGCAGTTCCTCCTCGAAGAGGTCCTGGTAGTCGGCCATGGCGTTGGTGATGGCCCAGGCCGTGTGTCCGGTGTGGCCGAAGTGCGGCAGCCCGGGCACGCCGGGGAAGGCGAACCCGATGGCGTCGAACTCCGGGCACGCGAGCCGCACCTGCTGGTACACGCCAGGCAGTTCCAGCAGGCGGTGGGGGTCGCCGGCGATAAGTGGCCTGCCGCTTGCCGTCGCGGAACCGTGGACCGCCCACGCGTTGCTGCCGGACCAGACCGGGGCCTCGATGCTGAACAGGCCCACGGCATCGGGACCCAGTGTTTTGGCCACGTGCGCACGGAAGAGTTTGTTGGGGAACGTGGAGAACAGGATGTGCTGGACCAGGAAGATGCCAAGCGGCGTCCACGCGTGCCACGGCGTAGGCGCCGTACCCGATTCCTCGAACTCGGGCCCGCCGCGCAGCCCGTCTTCCAGTGCCTGGTTGATGCCTGCCACGTAGCTTTCGCACCACCGTCTGGTGCCGTCGTCGAGTCCTTCGAAGCAGCGGCGCGCCGTGTCATCCAGCCTGGCCTGCCTGGCGAAGCGGTCCCAGTGGAGGCCGTCCGCGCCCATCATTTCAGCGGTGCGGCCTTCCGAGCGCCAGCGTTCGAGCTCGATCTGCCACGAGCGGTCCGCCGCCGCATTCATGCCCTGAAGGCGGGCGAGCTGGTTGGCGGACTCTGCCCACAAGTGCGGAATTCCCCACCGGTCGCGGTACGTTCCGGCGCCGCCTGCGGGAGCGGGGCCGTGCGTCGGGGATTGCGGCATCGTCGCGGGCTACTTTCAAAGGTTAGGTAAGGCTTACTTTGGTTCAAGATAGGTGGACTCGGCCCTGTTCGCAAAATCCGGCGGGTTCGTGAAGGAAGTGTTGCTTGGACTGCGGATGGCGACGCGTTGCCCTCGCCGACGCCGGCGAAACGCTGCCGCCGGGTGACGGGTATCGCATGAAGCGGGTAGATGGGTCCCTAATCGATGCCTTAGGGATAGCTTTCCGGCGCTAATAGCTCATTTGTGATATTTTCTAGCCATGAGTCAGGAAACCGCCGAGCACATTGCTGCCACGCTCAAAGACGCCCGCATGGAAAAAAACTGGACCCAGGGCCAGCTCGCCGAGGCGCTTGGAACCAGCCAAAGCGCCATCGCACGGATGGAGCAGGGCAAGCAGAACCTCAGCCTCAAGATGATCCAGCGGCTCGAGACGATCTTCGAAAGGAGCATCGTCAAGGTGGGCAAACCCCAGATGACCCACCTGCGGATCGAGGGTGGCCGCACACTGTCCGGAGCCGTGGATGTCAACAGCAGCAAGAATGCCGGCGTCGCCCTGCTCTGCGCCAGCCTGATTAACCGCGGCACCACCGTGCTGCGCCGCCTCGCCCGGATCGAAGAGGTCAACCGGATCGTGGAGGTGCTGACAAGCATCGGCGTTGAATGCACCTGGCTCAACGACACGGACCTCCGGCTGCGCCGCCCTGCCGTTCTGGACCTTGCCGCCATGGACGTGGACGCCGCCCGCCGTACGCGCAGCGTGATCATGCTCCTCGGCCCGCTCCTGGATGAGTCTTCTGAATACCGCCTGCCGTACGCCGGAGGCTGCGATCTGGGCACCCGCACTGTGGAGCCGCACATGCAGGCACTGCGCCAGTTCGGGTTGTCTGTGGAGGCAACCGCCGGTTACTACACGGTGCAGGCTCCGAAGCCGGACGCCCGGCACCGCTCCTTCGTGCTGACGGAGCGCGGGGACACCGTTACGGAGAACGCGATCATGGCCGCCGCGCACCGCGAGGGAACCACCGTGATCCGCAACGCGAGTCCGAACTACATGGTCCAGGACCTCTGCTTCTACCTGGAAATGCTCGGCGTGCAGATCGATGGCGTGGGTACCACCACGCTGAAGATCACAGGGCGGCCGGTGGTCGATGCCGACATTGAATACTTCCCGTCCGAGGATCCCATCGAAGCGATGAGCCTGATCACGGCCGGCATCGTCACAAACTCCGAAGTGACCATCCGCCGCGTTCCCATCGAATTCATGGAGATTGAATTGGCCACGCTTGGGCAGATGGGCCAGCAGCTGGAGATTTCCGGGGAGTACATGGCGCGGAACGGCCGCACCCGGCTGGTGGATGTAACCACCAAGCCCTCCGAGCTGCGGGCGCCGGAGGACAAGATCCATCCCATGCCGTTTCCGGGGCTGAACATTGACAACCTGCCGTTTTTCGCGGTCATCGCCGCCAACGCCAACGGCCAGACCATGATCCACGACTGGGTCTACGAGAACCGTGCCATCTACCTCACCGAGCTGAACCGGCTCGGCGCGCAGGTGCAGCTGCTGGACCCGCACAGGATCTACGTCAACGGTCCCACCAAGTGGCGTGCCGCTGAGGTGGGCTGCCCGCCCGCCCTTCGACCCGCCGCCTGCCTGTTGCTGGCCATGCTGGCCGCGCGGGGTGTGTCGGAGCTGCGAAACATCTACGTCATCGAACGCGGCTACGAAGACCTGGCCGAACGGCTCAACACCATTGGCGCCAAGGTGGAGTACTTCCAGGACTAAGTTCCGGGACCGGCCAGGGGCGCGGCCCGTCCCTGGCCGGTCTGCCGCAGCCTTGGCCGCGTGACGCACAATATAGACATGCGAACATTCGGCGTCGAGGAAGAACTCCTGATCGTTGATCCAGAGTCGGGGCTGCCGCTTGCGTTGGCGGATGCCCTGCTCGCGGAGCATCGACTGGCGGCCGACGACGCCCCGGCAGACCAGCAAACGCTGGAAACCCGGAACAAGGCCACCTACGACGACGAAATGGGCTTGAGCGCCGAACTGAAGCTTGAGCAGATCGAGACCCAGACGCGGCCGTGCCTTGAGTACTCCGATCTGCTGCCGCAGATCCGTGCGGGCCGCCTGCTCGCAGACCAGGCGGCCCGGAAGTACGGCGCCCGGGTGGCCGCACTGGCCACCTCCCCGTTTGGTTTGGCGAGCCACACCACCCCGGACCCCCGGTACGCCCGCATGCTGGAGAGGTTTGGCCTGACCGCGCAGGAGCAGCTGACCTGCGGCTTCCACGTCCACACCTACATCGAGTCCGAAGACGAGGGCGTTGCCGTCCTGGACAGGATCAGGGACAAGCTGGCCGTCCTCACCGCCCTGAGCGCCAACTCGCCGTTCTGGATGGGGCTGTCCACGGGGTTCGAGAGTTACCGCACCCAGGCCTGGAACCGGTGGCCCACCTCGGGGCCGTCCGCCATTTTCGGCACGTACTCCCAGTACCGGCGGGTGGTGAGGCGCCTGCTGGACAGCGGCGTGATGCTGGACGAAGGCATGATCTACTTCGACGCCCGGCTGTCCCGGAACCACCCCACCGTTGAGGTCCGCGTGGCCGACGTCTGCCTCCGGGCCGAGGACGCGGCCCTGATCGCCGTCCTGGTGCGGGCTTTGGTGGAGTCGGCCAGCCGGGAATGGCGGGAGGGGGTGGAACCCGCGCCGGTGCCCACCGTGCTGCTGCGGATGGCGGCCTGGCAGGCGAGCAGCAGCGGCATGGGCGGCGAACTGCTGGACTTTGGCACCTTCCGGCCTGCCCCCGCGGCGGACGTGGTCCGGTCCCTCGTGGACTACCTGGCGCCCGTCCTTGCCGAGCAGGGCGAGCTGTCGCTGGCCCGCCAAGGCGTGGAGGACATTATTTCGCGGGGCACCGGCTCCGCCGAGCAGCGCCGGGTCCGGGACGCCGCCTTGGAATCAGCGCCCGACGACGGCGGGCTGGGTGCCGTCGTTGCCCACGCCGTGGGTATCACGATGCGGGAAACCTCCGGCCTTCCGGACGTTGATGAGGCACCGGATTTGCTGCGGGTACGCCAGGTCTGACCTGTCCGTTCGAATCGTCGCTGCCCATTCCCAATGGATCCGCCTGCTGGCTACTATTGGCCAACGGCGCGTCACTGTGCGCACGGAACACCATTTGCGCACGGAATGACAAGGGGGACCATGGAACATCTGACGCGCCGCGGCGCCATGCTGGGATTTGGGCTGGCGGCTGTCCACGCCGGGTTCAGCGCGGCAAGCGCCTCCGCAGCCCCAATTCCTGCCGTCAGCCTCACGCCGGCGTCGGGTCCGGCCGGCACCAGGGTTGCCTTGGCAGGATCAGGATTCCCCAAGTCCGCCGCCGGAACCGTCACCGGCGGCGCAGCGACCGTCACCTTCCAGACCACAAAATCCGGGGCCTTCAGTGCACAGGCCACCATCGCGGCAACAGCCCAAGGCCAGGCCGGCCTGAGCGTCGCTGTTGGCAGGACTGCGGTGACCACTTCCTTCGTTGTCCTCGCCGGCGCCCCTGCTGCCGGCACACCGCTGCTCCGCTTCGGCGTCGCCACTCCCGGTGGAGCGGCGGCGGGGGCGGAGCTTGACGCCGTCGCGGACCTGGTTGGTGAAAGCCCTGGCATTGTCCTGTCCTACAAAGATTTCCGCCAACCTCCTCCCGTGGCGGAACTGGACTCGGTGGTGAGCCGGGGTGCGACGCCGCTGGTCACGTGGGAGCCCTGGATCGCAGGGAGCGGGGTGTCCCAGCCTGCCTACTCGTTGGCCCGGATCGCTGCCGGCGACTTCGACCCCTACATCAGCCAGTGGGGAACCGCCCTTGCTGCCTGGGGCAGGCCGCTCATGATCCGGTTCGCCCACGAAATGAACGGCGACTGGTATCCGTGGTGCGAGGCCGTGAACGGAAACCAGCCCGGCGATTACGTCAGGGCTTGGCGGCATGTCCACGGCCTGGTCACAGCGGGCGGCGCCGCCAACGTCAACTGGGTATGGGCACCCAACGGCGGCGGATCCGTGGACCCCGCGCTGCTTTACCCCGGGAATGCCTTCGTGGATACGGTGGGCCTGGACGCCTACAACTGGGGGACCACGCAGGCCTGGAGTTCCTGGCAAATGCCGTCTTCCCTGTTCGGACCGCACCTGGCACAGCTCCGCACCATCGCACCGGGCAAGCCGATCATTATTACGGAGACGGCTAGCGCTGAGGCCGGCGGGAACAAGCCGGACTGGAACACGGCCCTGGTTTCATACTTGCGCTCGCAGCCGGATGTCACCGGGTTTGTCTGGTTCAACTTCACCAAGGAGACGGACTGGCGGATTGACAGCAGCCCCGCCTCAGCCTCGGCTCTCGCCGCGGCGCTGGCCGCCCGGCGGTAGCCGCGCAGCCAGCCGCCCGCAGCCAGCCGAGCCGCTCAGGCGCCTACCGCCAGCCGGATCCCCAGCGTGAGCATTACCACCGCGACGAAGCCGTCGAGGACGCGCCACGAGGAAGGCTTCGCAAAGAAGGGCCGCAGGATTCGGGCCCCGAATCCCAGGGCGCTGAACCAGGCAAGGCTGGCGGCGATTGCGCCCGCGCCGAACCACCAGCGCAGGTCCTGCGCCTGCTGGTTGGCCACCGATCCCAGCAGCAGGACCGTGTCCAAATAAACGTGGGGGTTGAGCCAGGTCAGGGCCAGCACCGTGCTCAGGGCAGTGCCAAGGCCGACGGCGGTCTGCCGTCCTGATGCCGTGAGGGTGCCCGGACGCACTGCCCGGCGTGCGGCCATGACGCCGTACGCCACCAGGAACGCGGCTCCGGCGAACCGGACCACATCCACGATGACCGGGTTGGCCTGCAGCAATGCCCCTACCCCGGCGATGCCCGCGGCGATGAGGACCGCATCGGAAACGCCGCAGACGATGACGACGGCGGCCACATGCTCGCCGCGGATACCCTGCCGCAACACAAAGGCGTTCTGGCTGCCGATGGCAACAATGAGGGCGAGCCCTGTGCCGAAGCCGAGCGCGGCCGGTGCCAGCAGTCCTGCGAAGTCCATGTCCTCCAATTTAGGGCGGGGCATAGAATTAGACCAGCTAAATATTCTTACTTCTATTAAGGAATGCTAATGAAGTCCTTTCAGCTGGAGCAGCTTCGGACGTTCGCCGCGGTGGTGGAAGAAGGCACCCTGGAAGCGGCCGCCCGCAGCCTGTACGTCACGCCGTCGGCCGTCTCGCAGCGGCTGAAGGCGATGGAGGATGCAGCCGGCCAGATCCTCCTGCAGCGCACCAGCCCGGTCCGCCCCACCACCGCCGGCGAGGCCGTGCTGCGGTTTGCCCGGCAGGTGCGGCAGCTGGAATGGGATGCCCGGCAGGAGCTCGACGGCACCGTGGCCACACCCGGCTCGCCCATCCCGCTGGTGGTCAACGCCGACTCCTTATCCACCTGGTTCCTGCAGGCGCTGGCCAGCCTTCCCCCCGACCTCGGCACCTGCTTTGAACTCCACCGGGAAGACGAACAGCATTCAGCACGGCTGTTGCGCACCGGAGCGGTGATGGCTGCCGTCACCGCAACGCCGGAGCCCGTCCAGGGTTGCAGCGTCCAGCCGCTGGGCGCCCTGCGCTACCGGGCGGTGGCGAGCCCGGGCTATGTGCGGCGCTGGTGGCCGGGCGGCCCCGGGCTGGCAGCCGGCAGCCGGGCGCCGGTGGTGGACTTCGACCGCAAGGACGATCTGCAGACCGGTTTCTTCCGTAGCCTGACGGGCGCGGACCTGGCAGCGCCGCGGCACTATGTGCCGTCGTCGGGCGAGTTCGCGCAGGCCATCCGGCTGGGTCTGGGGTGGGGGCTGCTGCCGGAGCAGCAGTGCATGGCCGACGTCGGGAAGGGGGGCCTCGTGGAGCTTGCGCCCGGGAAACCGGTTGATGTTGCGCTCTACTGGCAACGCTGGAAGATCGACTCTCCGGTGCTCAACCAGCTGACCGGCGCCGTGCGTGAGACGGCATCCACGCAGCTCCGCCAACCCTGAGCCTCCGGTCAGCAGCACCACACGCCCGCCATAGGCGGGCCGGGAGCGGCGGCGTTCCGGAAAGGCTTTGGCTCGATCAAAGTCACGGCTGAGATGGGTGGCCGTGCGGCTCGAAATCCGGCGCGACGGTGAGCCACCCGGCGCGGCCCGCCCCTAGACCTGCTTCAGCGCCTGTTCGAGGTCGCCGATGAGGTCGTCCACATCCTCCAGGCCCACGGACAGGCGCACCACACCGTCGCTGAGCCCGATGGCCGCACGGCCTTCGGGGCCCATGGCGCGGTGGGTGGTAGTGGCCGGATGGGTGATGAGCGACTTGGCGTCGCCCAGGTTGTTGGAGATGTCGATGATCCGCAGGGCGTCCAGCAGCGCGAAGGCGGCATCCTTGCCCGAGCGGCCGCCCGTCGCGGCAAGTTCGAGGGTGAGCACTGTGCCGCCGGCCTTCATCTGCCTGGCCGCGAGCTCGTACTGGGGATGTGATTTCAGCAGCGGGTACTTGACCCAGCTGACGGCCGGCTGCTGTTCGAGCCACTCGGCCAGCCGCAGCGCGGAGGCGGAGGAGTGGTTCACGCGGAGCGACATGGTTTCCAGGCCCTTGGTGAGCACCCAGGCATTGAACGCGGAGAGGGCCGGGCCGGTGTGACGCATGAGCTGCTTGACCGGGCCGTCGATGAATTCCTTGGTTCCCAGGATGGCGCCGCCCAGGACCCTGCCCTGGCCGTCGATGTGCTTCGTGCCGGAGTACACAATCACGTCCGCGCCGAACGGCCCGCAGCGCTGCAGCAGGGGAGTGGCAAAGACATTGTCGACGACGACGGTGGCCCCGGCGGCGTGCGCCAGCTCGCTGACCGCGGCGATGTCCACAATCTCCTGCATGGGGTTGGACGGCGATTCGAAGAACACGGCAGTAGTGGGTTCCGACAGGGCTTCGCGCCACTGGTCCAGGTCGGGCCCGTCCACAAACACGGCCTCCACACCCCAGCGCGGCAGGATCTCGTTCAGGATCACAAAGCAGGAGCCGAACAGGGAACGCGCAGCAACCACGCGGTCCCCGGCAGCCAGCAGGGCACCCAGGGCGGTGAATACCGCTGACATGCCCGACGCCGTCGCGAAGCACGCTTCGGTGCCTTCAAGCAGGCGGAGGCGCTCCTGGAAGGTGGCCACTGACGGGTTGCCGTACCGGGAGTAGACAAACCGTTCGTCTTCGCCGGTGAAGGCGCGCTCGGCCGCGGCCGCGGACTCGTAGACAAAGCCGGAGTTCAGGAAGACCGGCTCGGTGGTTTCCTGGAAGTTGGTGCGGTCCAGGCCGCCGCGGACTGCCTGCGTGTCGGCGCTCCAGCCGGCGGCCTCTTCGTTGAAGGTCATCTAGCGGCTTCCCAGGTTGGTGGGCAGGCCGCTGTTCTTCCAGCCGTTGACGGTGCGCTCGCCGTAACGGTCCGGCACACCTTCAAAACCCTCCAGGACGTTGTAGGACGTGAACCCTGCCTGCGTCGCTGCAATGGCGGCGGCGACGGAGCGCTGGCCCGAGCGGCAGATGAACAGCAGTTCCGTTGCGCTGTCCTCGGGGGCCTGCTGCGTGAGGTCGGTGATGAAGTCGGCGTTGGGGATGCCGCCGGCGAACGTCCATGGAATGAACAGGGGATCGTTGTCCGTGGCCTTTGTGTCCGGAATGCCGATGTGCGCCCATTCGCCTTCGGTGCGGACGTCCACCAAAATGGCGCCCTGCTCCAGCTTGGCCCACGCTTCGTGCGGGGTGAGGTCTCCGGCGTAGCTCATGCGTGGCCCTCGCCGTCGAACTCGAGGTCCTCGCTGGCGGACAGGTCATCCACGGCGGTGGCGACGGCGGCATCCGCGCTGGCGATGGCCGACGGGAGGATAAGTGCCTGCGCGACGATCACCTGGCCGCCGTTGGACGTCGCGGCCGGGCTGCCGTGCAGGACATACCCTTCGGCCAGGGCCGTGGAAATCCGTTCACAGAAGGACCTGTCATCCGGCCCGGTCACAAGCCGGTACGACAGTTTTTCTTCAGGGGCAGGTGCGTCAGACACGACGGATCTCCTTCTCTCACGCTTGCAGCTCGAATGTCGATATGCCGAGTATTCACCTGAGGCACCCCGCCGCGAAAGGGAGGGTTGCCGACCGGCCAGTCAGGGCTTGGCGCCGGTTCTCATTACTCCCCAAAAACGTAACATCCGGGGCACCCGGCTGCACCGCCGCCGTCGTCATGTTCCGTAACCAATCCGGGGCCTCCAGCCCCGGCCAGGGGGCCGGACAATCGAGGCATCGGGAACACGGCGTGAACCTTGTGGCAGGAGCGTGGCACGCCGAACTTGGCAGCGGTGCGGTGACGATCAGCAGGCACACCTGCGAAGACCGATAGAGTTTCTGCGGCGGCACCGGCCGTCAGCACAAAAGCCGTCCTGGGGGAGGGTCCACACCGCTATGCCAACACTCTTCGCAAACAGGGGCGTGCCGCCGTCGGCCGTGCCCGGCGTACGGAGCACTTTGCCGGCCGCCCTTGTTGCAGCCGTGCTCCTCCTGATCAGCCTGTTCTCCGCGGGCCCGGTCCACGCGGCCCGGCCTGAGCCGGAGGAGGGCAAACCCCTGCTCGGAGCTGTCCTTGAATGGGGCGAGGACTCGGCGGCGGGATTTGCCGAGCGGCTGGGGGCTTCGCCCGCGCTGCTTGACCACGAGATCTCGCTGCCCGTGCGGTCCGGGGAGGAACAGAACGTCCGGGACTTCTTTGGCCAGGCTGCAGGGCAGGGCGCCCATGCCATGCTCACCGTGCGCCCCTCCATGGCGCTGGGCCAGGTGGATGCCGCAGCCGCAGGGGCCTTCGCGGCCAAGGCTAAGGAGCTGGCCTCTGCTTTCCGGGGCACGCTGCTGATCCGGTTCGCCCCCGATATGAACTCAAGCTGGGTGGAGTGGGGTCAGCAGCCGGCCGCCTACAAGGAAGCGTTCCGCACCATTGCTGCGGAGTTCAAAACCGCGGACGACGCCGGCACCGTGATGGTGTGGCAGCCGTACCTTGGGCGGGACTACCCGTTTGAACGCCACCGGGACGCCCCCGCCGCCGGGTCCGAGGGATACGCCCTGCTGGACACCAACGGGGACGGAAGCTGGAACGGTGCAGACGCAGCATACGCGCCCTACTACCCCGGCGATGACGCGGTGGAGTGGGTGGGGCTGACGGCCTATCACGATGACACCGGCGGCAAGGCCGCCGTCAATACCCTCCCCGCCGGCGGTGAGCTCACCGCGATGGTGACGCAGGCAGGGAGCGAAAATTTCTACGCCACATACGCCGCCGGCCGGGACAAACCTATGCTCCTGCAGACGGCCGCCTTTTACAGCCCTGTTGCAGGCGGTGCTGCGGAAGCGGACATCAAGGGGGCCTGGTGGGACCAGACCCTCGCGGCCGCCACAGCGGACGAATTCGACCGGATCGCCGCCGTCGTCTGGGACGAACGGACCAGCACCCGTGATACCGGGGTGGTCAGCATCGACTGGCGAATTACCGGCAACGCCGGCATCGCGCAGGCTGCCGGCGACAGTCTGGCCGCGTCCGGCCTGACCACCGGCCCGGTCACTGTTGTGAGCGGAGGGCAGCAGGCTACGCAGGCCAATTCCCTGGCCGGGCCTGCTGCCTGGAGTGTCGGGGCGGCCATGGTGATCCTCCTGATTGCCTTGTGGCAGTTGCCACGGCGCGTAGGCGTGATTTCCGGCTGGGGCTACGGGGACCCGTCCAAGCGGGATTCCCGGGTGGACCTCCTCCGGGGCCTGGCCATTGTTTTTGTGGTGGTCAACCACCTGGGCATGACATCGCTTTTCCAGCTGCTGACCCAGGAGACGGTGGGGTTCGTTTCCGGCGCAGAGCTGTTTGTGCTGTTCTCCGGTTTGGTGGTGGGGATGGTGTACGGGCCGAGGGTGAAGGACGATTTCGGCAAGGTGGTGGATCTGACGTCCCGCCGGGCCGGAAAGCTGTACGTCACCGCCCTCGCGGTCCTCATCGGTGTCTTCCTGCTCTCGCTGCTGCCTTTCTTCCAGACCGACGCGCTGACCACCTACGTTGACCAGGGCACGGGCGGCGCGGGGCACAACGCCGCCGGCCGGACCTATGACCTGTATGCAGGAATGGAAACTCTCCTGCAGTTCCCGGTGCCCGCCCAGGTCCTGCCCGCCATCGTCCTCCTGCAGTTCGGTCCCTGGCAGTTCAACGTGATGGGCCTCTATGTGGTGCTGCTGCTGGCCAGCCCCCTGATCCTTGCCGCGCTCAACCGCGGCAAGGCCCTGTGGGTTCTGGGCGGCACGCTGGGGATCTACGCCGCGGGTGCTGCCACCCGGGTCAGGCTGCTGCCCTCCCAGTTCGAGGACTCCTTCCCGCTCCTTGTCTGGCAGGTCCTGTTTGTGGTCGGCCTGGTGGCGGGCTACCACCGGCGCCGCATCGTCGCCTGGCTGTCGGCGCATCATTGGGTCGTGGTGGCGTCCACGGTGCTGGCGTTTGTTTTCGCCTTCCTGTCCTGGTGCAACCCCTACCTGGCCAACGGGTTCGACCTGCGCCTGGCCGTCATTCCGGACACCGCCTACCGGGCCATGTACGACGCCTTTTTTGCCCGCACCTACCTGGACCCCGGCCGGCTCCTCAACGTCCTGGTCCTGGTGGTGGCCGCCTACGCATTCCTGACCGCGTACTGGAAGCCGGTGGAACGGGCCCTGGGCTGGTTCCTGATTCCGCTGGGGCAGGCCACGCTGTACGTCTTCATCATGCACGTTGTGCTCATCGCCGTGATCGCCAACATCCCGGCACTGCGGCAGGGCGACATCCTGGTCAATACGGCCGCCTATGCGGTCATCCTGGGGCTTCTCTGGGTGATGGTGAAGAAGCGGGTCCTGTTCGGCATCATCCCCACCTGAGCCGCTGTCCGCTGACCCCCTAAGCCCGCTGACCGGGCGTCAGGCCTTAAGGATCAGGGCCTCGCCCTGGCCGCCGCCGCCGCACAGGGCCACAACACCGGTGCCGCCGCCGCGGCGTTTCAGGGCGAGGGCCTGATGCAGCACGAGGCGGGCCCCGGAGGCGCCCACCGGATGTCCCAGGGCAATGGCCCCGCCGTCGGCGTTGATTCTTTCGGCGTCGATCCCCAGGTCCTTCGCAGACTGCACCACCACCGAGGCGAAGGCCTCATTGATCTCGATGAGGTCCAGATCTGCCACGGTCAGGCCCTCGAGTTTCAGGGCGCGCCCGATGGCCCGGGAAGGTTGGGAGTGCAGGGAGCCGTCTGGTCCGGCAGTCTGGCCGTGGCTGCCGATCTCAGCGATCCAGCTGAGCCCGGCCGCTTCCGCCGCTGCCTTGCTGGCCACCACCACGGCGGCTGCACCGTCGGACAGCGGCGAGGAGGACCCGGCGGTGATGGTGGCGGTGT
This sequence comes from Pseudarthrobacter sp. BIM B-2242, assembly GCF_014764445.1. NCBI lineage: Bacteria > Bacillati > Actinomycetota > Actinomycetes > Micrococcales > Micrococcaceae > Pseudarthrobacter > Pseudarthrobacter sp. BIM B-2242. Next base: position 4,036,884 of record NZ_CP061721.1, on the reverse strand, counting down.
CCGCTGTGGAGAAGGCGGGTTTCAGCGCCGCGAGGGTCTCGGGCGTCGTGCCCGGCCTGATCCCTTCGTCTGTATCAATCACGACGGCGGCGCCGCGGCGCTGCGGGACCTCCACCGGAGCGATCTCCTCGGCCAGGTACCCGGCCGTCCGGGCGGCTTCGGCCCGTTGATGGGAACGGGCAGCGACGTCGTCCTGGGCCTGGCGGCCGATGCCAAGGCGTGCATTGACGGCGTCCGTAGCGGAACCCATCAGCTCGCCGGTGCGGGGGTCCTGCAGGCCGTCAAAGTTCAGCGCATCCAGCAGCGGCGCATCGCCGATGGCAACGCCGCTCCGGAGCCGGGGCAGCAGGTGCGGAGCGTTGGTCATGGATTCCTGGCCCGCTGCGACAATGAAGTCGGCCTCGCCGGCGCGGATCATCCGGGCGGCATCGATCACGGCGGTCAGCCCGGACAGGCACAGTTTGTTGATGGTCACGGCGGGCACGTCCCACCCGATTCCGGCGGCGAGGCTGGCCTGCCGTGCGGGTCCCTGGCCGGCGCCGGCCTGGATGACCTGGCCCACGATCACGGCCTGGACCTGCTCCGGCGCCACGCCCGTCCGGTCCAGCGCATGGCGGATGGCGTGGGCGCCAAGTTCGGTGGACGTCAGCCCGGCCAGGCCGCCGCGGAACCGGCCGAAGGGAGTGCGGGCACCGCCCAGGATGACCGGGGTGCGGTCGGCGGTGCCGCCGGCTGCTGCTGGGGACGGATCAACCTTGGCGTCGTTGCCCATGGTGGTGCCTTTCGGTAGTGCCGTTACTGCCAGCATGCCACGGATGGCAGGTCCCGGCATGCTCTTAACTGTCCATGAACCGCGTTCATCTTCCGGAAATGTGAACGGTACAACACGGAAATTGTCACGTCCTTTGACGAAACATTCTGCCTCTACGCTCCCTTTTGTAACGCTTCGGTGAAAGGGAAAAAATTGACAGATGCGACTCGCAGGAATTTCCTCCGCTATGTGGGCATGGTGGGTGGCGCCGGGGTGATGTACCAGACCATGGAGGCCATGGGGCTCGCTCCTGACTCGGCCACGCCGGCGTTTGCGGCCCCGCGTAAGAGCGATGTCAACGGGGCGGGCAAGTCCGTGGTGGTGCTTGGCGGCGGCATCGCCGGCCTGACCACCGCCTACGAGCTCGGCAAAGCCGGCTACAAGGTGACCATCCTGGAAGCGCGTATGCGTCCGGGCGGCCGCAATTGGACGGTCCGGGGCGGCACCGAGGAAACCGACCTGAAGGGGGTCACCCAACGGGCAGCCTTCTCCAAAGACCAGTACATGAATGCCGGGCCCGGCCGGATCCCGCAGCACCACATCACCCTTGACTACTGCAAGGAACTCGGCGTCGCCATCGAGCCCTTCACCAACCAGAACGCGGACGGCTACCTTTTCCGCGAGGGCAGCTCCAAGCTCTCCAACACTCCGGTCCGCCACCGTGCCGCCAAGGCAGACGTCTACGGCTACGTGTCCGAACTGCTCGCAAAAGCCACGGACCAGGGTTCGCTGGACAGCTACCTCAGCCCGGCCGACAAGGAAAACCTCATCTCCTTCCTGGGCAACTTCGGCGCCATCGGAGGCAAGGTCCCCGGAAATGCGGCGGCGAGCTACAAGTACTCGGGCAGCGGACGGAAGGGCTACTCCGTGGCTCCCGGAGCGGGCCTGGAAGCCGGCACACCCCTGGCCCCGGATGCCTTGTCCGACGTCTTCGCCAGCGGCGTCGGTAACTACTTCTCGTTCGAATTCGGCTGGGACCAGGCGATGATGATGTTCCAGCCCGTGGGCGGCATGGACAAGATCCCCTACGCCTTCGAAGCAGCCATCGGCAAGGACAAGATTGTGTACGGCGCCAGGGTCCTCTCGCTGAACAACACCGCCACCGGGGTCTCCGTGGACTACACCAACCCCGGCGGCCAGACCAAGAGCCTTGAAGCCGACTTCGCAGTCAACACACTGCCGCCCCACATCGCCGCCAAAATTCCCGGCAACCTCCCCGCCGACGTGCTTGATGCCCTCAAATTCGCCACACCCAGCGACGCGGGCAAGATCGGCATCGAGTACTCGCGACGGTGGTGGGAAGAGGACCACCGCATCTACGGCGGCATCACCAACACCAACATCGACCTGGGCAACATGTGGTACCCGTCCACAGGTTTTCATGGCCAGCGCGGCACCATGGTGGGCTACTACAACACGGGCGCCAGCGCCCGCGCCTACCAGCCCCTGTCACCCGAAAAGCGCCTTAGCCGCGCCCTTGACCAAGGCGCGCGCATCCACGGCGACGTGTACAAAAAGGACGTCTCGGCGTCGTTCTCGGTTGACTGGGGCAGCACCGAATTCTCCGAAGGAGCATGGGTGGGCTGGCCGTCGCAGACGGATGCCAAGTACGCCAAGCTGCTGGAGCCCACTGGCAACATCTACTTCGCCGGCGATCACCTGAGCCACGCCATCGCCTGGCAGCACGGTGCCATGACCTCCGCCAGGGCGGCAGTCACCGCGCTGCACACCCGCGTGGCCGCGGCGGTGGCCGGATGAGCGCCCCGTCCGAACACCGCGACAGCATAACCCCGACCCCCGGAAAGAAGCCCATGATCCGCCGCACCTCCCTGATCGCAGCCGGCGTTGCCGGCCTGTGCCTCACCGCCACCGCCGCTTTCGCCGGACCGGCCGTTTTCGAGGACCTCGCCGCGCCCAAACCGGGAACCACAGTCCCCAACCTGCCGGCCGGCCAGGACAACCCGATGATCGCTTCGGGCGTCGCCATCGGCGCCAACACCGCCATCTACAAGACCAGCGGCCTGGGCCCGTCGGCATTGAACAGCGCGGCGCCCGCCGGCAGCGAACAGCGGTACATCGACACGGCTGTCTTCCCCGGCGGTGTGCTTCCCGCCGGGGTCACCATTACCGAGGCGCAGGGGATCAACGCCCTGCGCCGGATCGGCGAGAACCTCGCGCAGGCAGGATTGGATTACGACGACGTCATCACCATGCGCGTCTTCCTCCAGAACCCTGCCGGAACGGAGAAAGCCGACTTTGACGGCTGGAACCGTGCGTACCGGCAGTACTTCGCAAACACGAGCCTCGCCGATGGATCCCCGGTGAAGGTTCCGCTCGGGTCGGCGGCTCCGGCGGACCCCCTGGTGGTGAACGCCGCGAGGCCCTCACGGTTCGCCCTGGAGATCGAGAACCTGCCTGTCAACGGGTGGCTGGTTGAAGTGGAGGTGGACGCAGCCTACCCGGCCCCCTCAGGGAAGTAGGCGGGGCACAGGAAGGGCCGGGGTGACCCGGCCCTTCCTGCTGTCCTGTGCTGTTCGTTATTCGAAGGATGCGCGGCGGCGGTCCGACAGCCTGGTGTTCCAGACGTCAGGCTTGATGACCTGGAAGCGCCGGCCGGTCAGGGCTTTGACGGTCAGCCGGATGTAGTTGTCCTTGGGGCCGGCCTGCCATGGTTCCAGGCTCAGGGCGTCGACGGCATCCTTGTCGGCCTGATCCTCGATCACCTCAGTGTCTCCGCGTGCCACAACGCTCCAGGCCTCTTCGGTGTGGGGATCGTAGCCGTCAATCTCCAGCGCGGCCGGGCGGGCCGCCTCGGCGCCCCAGAGCTTGGAGCCGCCTGCGGTCCGGAAAACGATGCTCCGGCGGTGCACAACGTAATTCACCGGAAAAATCTCGGGATGGCCGTCCACCACAAGAGCCAGGCGCCCTACAGTGTCGTCTTCAAGCAATTCCCAGCACTGGTCGAAGGTCAGGTTGTCAGCGGGCTGCGTGTGCGAGTTCATGGACCACACCTTACGGATGATCCTGCCTTTGCAACAGGGCCTTGACGAGGGCGTCAAGGATGGGAAGCTGGCCCTTGACGAGCTTGTTCCGGGCCTCCGCTTCACTGACCCACCGGGCGTCGTCGATCTCCGGAAAATCCTGGATGGTCCCCGAGCCTTTCGGCCATTCCAGGGGGAACGTGTTGCTGACAATCCTGCCGGGCTGAAAGTCGGTCTCAGCGGCGAAGACCGTGATGAGCTTCCCGGACGGCTGCCGGAACTCGCCCAGGGAAATGTATTCAACGGCAGGTGGCGGTGTGCCGATTTCCTCGGTGAACTCCCGCCGGGCAGCCACCAGCGGATCTTCGTCGGGCTGGTACTCACCTTTGGGGAGGGACCAGGAGTGGGCCTGCTTGCCGGCCCAGAACGGTCCGCCCATGTGCGCTATCCAGAGTTCCAGCCCGCCCGCCCCACCGTGCCGGTAGAGCAGGATGCCCGCGCTTCGAACAGGCACGGCGGCCTACTGGATCCCTGCGTACAGCGCGTTCAGTTCGGCAGTCAGCTGTTTCTGCAGGGCCGGCGTACCGATTTCCTTGCCGTCGATGTGGTTCACGGGCGCCAGCAGCCGGATGCTGGAAATCAGCCATACGGCATCGGCGTCCAGCAGGTCCTGCGGCTCCAGCGGGCCGTATCCCAGCTCCCATCCCGCCGCCTTCGCTGCGCTGAAGAGCGCATTCTGGGAGGTGCCGGGGAGGATGCCGGTGTCCAGCTGGGGTGTAATGAGCCGGCGGACGGTGCGGGCGCCGGCGCCGTCGTCCACCGTTTCCACGTGGGCCAGCAGGACCGTTGACGTGGGGCCCTCCAGGACGCGGCCGTCGGTGGAGAGGAAGATGACGTCGTCGGCCCCTTGCTTGTGTGCATGCCGGAGCGCGGCCATGTTCACCGCATAGGACAGGGTCTTCGCCCCGAGCAACAGCCACGGTGCGCGTTCGGCGGCGTCACTGTCGTACCCGCGGTCCAGCAGGATGACGTCGATGCCGGCCTCGCGCTGGCGCCGGCCCAGGGCGCCGACCGGAGAAACCTGGACCCAGCACGTGGGGGAGTCGGCACCTTCGGGGCCGCGCGTGGCCACGAGCTTGACCACCACTTCGTCCTCGGCCGCGGAAGGTGCCGGGTGCTGGCTGCGGTGCTCAGCCACGCCTGTGGCGATGGCCGCGCGCCATTGGTCCTGCGCCGGGATCACCAGGTCAAGGGCCTTCGCGGAGCCGCCCAACCGGTCCAGGTGGGCCTGCAGCTTCCGCACGTCACCGCCCACCGCGAGCATGGATTCGAAGATGCCGTCACCGCGGGTGGCACCCTGGTCCGTGGCCATCAGCTGTGGCTGCGAAGCGTCGGCAAGCCGGCCGGCCGGGACCGCAGGGTCAAGGAAAACGAGCACCACGGGAGCAGGAGAAGTCATGGCTCCAGCTTAGTCGGGCCCGGCGCGGCTAAGCTGTGGTTCATTGCCCGGCCGGAACCCGTCCGCCGGTGCGCATATCCCGGGGGTTTTTCCAGTGTTGTGGCCAGTTTCGCTTGCCGGTACCGCGCCGACGTGGATTGTGGTGGTGCTGAGCATCGCGGACCTGGTGATCCGGGTCCTCGCCGTCGGCATCATTCCAGGCAACAGGCGTCCCACCACGGCCATGGCATGGCTGTTGGGAATCTTCTTTGTGCCGTTCGTGGGCCTGGCGCTGTTCCTGCTGTTCGGCAACTTCAAGCTCTCCAGCCGCCGCCGCCAGCAGCAGGAGATTGTCAACACCCGGGTGCGGGCGGGCATCTCGTCCCTGGCTGACGTCGAAAGCGACTACCCGGGCCCGGAATGGGTCAAGTCCGCCGGTGAACTGAACCGCAGGCTGGGCTCCCTGCCCATGGTGGACGGCAACTCCGTTGACCTTATTCCCGGCTACCCGGACTCGATCTTTGCCATGACCGAGGCGGTGCGGAAAGCCAAGAAGTTCGTCAATGCCGAGTTCTACATCATGAGCACGGACCACATCACCGACGAACTGCTGACGGCGATGGAAGAAGCTGCAGAGCGCGGCGTGGAAGTCCGGGTCCTGTTCGACCACATCGGCACTCTGCGGGTCACGGGCTACCGCAACCTCCTCCGGCGGCTCAGGGCAAGCAAGATCCAGTGGAAGCGCATGCTGCCCCTGCTGCCGATCCACGGTCAGTGGCGCCGCCCGGACCTGAGGAACCACCGCAAGATCATGGTGGTGGACGGCGAACTCGCGTTCACGGGTTCACAGAACCTGATCGAGCCGTCCTACAACAACCCGAAACACCGCAAGGCCGGCCGTGAATGGGTGGAACTGATGGCCCGCCTGAGGGGCCCGATCGTCACCACCCTGAACGTGGTTTTTGCCACCGACTGGCTCAGCGAGACGGACGAGAACCTCGAACACCAGCTGCAGCTTCCGGCCAACCCGGAGCCGGGCAACGTCACAGCCCAGGTGGTGCCCAGCGGTCCCGGGTTCATCACCGAGAACAACCTGCGCCTCTTCAACACGCTGATCTACTCCGCGCAGCACCGGATTTCCATCTGCAGCCCGTACTTCGTCCCGGACGACTCGCTGCTCTATGCCATCACCACTGCCGCCCAGCGCGGCGTGGACGTGGAGTTGTTCGTCTCCGAGAAGGGCGATCAGTTCCTGGTCCATCACGCCCAGCGTTCGTACTACGAGGCCCTGCTGGAGGCAGGCGTCCGGATCTACCTCTACAAGGCGCCGTATGTCCTGCACGCCAAGCACTTCACCATTGACGACGAAGTGGCCGTTCTCGGCTCCAGCAACATGGACATGCGGTCCTTCTCGCTGAACCTGGAGGTCTCGGTCATGCTGCTCGGCGAGGACATTGTGAACGATATGCGGGCAGTGGAGAACACCTACCGGGACATCTCGCAGGAACTCCTGCTTGAGGACTGGGTCAACCGGCCCCTCGCGGCCCGTTACATCGACAACGTGGCCCGGCTGACCGCGACGGTCCAGTAACGCCCGGCTCCAGGCAGGCAGGTTAGCCGCCCGGGAAGTCCGCGCCGAGGGCGGACAACACACCGTAGGCCTTCACCCGGATCTCGTCGTACTCCTCGTCCGGCACCGAGTCGGCAGTGATGGCACCGCCGACGCCGAGGGTGAGTTCCGCCGTCGGCGCGTCCAGGGTGCCGTCCCCGGCGGTGAGGTCTCCGGCGGTGTCATCTCCTGACCGGATAACCAGCGTGCGGATGGCCACGGCGAGGTCTGATGCTCCGTTCATGGAGAAATAACCGATCGCGCCGGAGTACAGCCCGCGGGGGCCGTCCTCCAGCCGGTCAAGGATCGCCATGGTGCTGATTTTCGGTGCGCCGGTCATGGACCCTGCCGGGAAGCAGGCTGATACTGCCTCGGCCCGCGGTGAACCGGGCATCAACTGCGCGTCGATGGTGCTCACCATCTGGTGCACCGTGGCGTAGCTTTCGATCTCGCACAGCCTGCTGACCGTGACGGAGCCCGGCTCCGCGAAGTGGCTGAGGTCGTTCCGCAACAGGTCAACGATCATGATGTTCTCGGCGCGGTCCTTGACCGATGACGCAAGATCAACCCGCAGTTCCTTATCCTGCGCCGGATCGGAACCCCGGCGGCGGGTGCCCTTGATCGGTTCGGCACGCATGCCGCCGTCGGACGTGATCCGCAGGAACCGTTCCGGCGACGTGCTGGCCACGGTCAGCCCGCCAAAACGCAGGTAGCTTGCGAACGGCGCCGGGTTTTTTGCCCGCAGGGCAAGGTAGGTACTCCAGGGCTCCGCCGCGGTGGCGGGGAGCCGGGCGGTGAGGGTGGTGGTTAGGCAGACCTCGTACGAGTTGCCCTCGTGGATTTCGTGCTGCGCGGCCGCAATCTTCTGTTTGTAGGACAGCGCTGTGTCCCGGCTGCTGAACGCCGGCCCGCCCTGACGTCCGCCGCCGTTGCTGCCGGCGGCCTGGGCGCTCGCGGTGGTGGCGCTGCTGCTGTGGGTGCCGGTGTTACCGGTGCCGGAGGCTGGTCCGGCGGTGTGGCTGACGGAGGTCCCGCGGACGGCGCTGCGCGCCGCTGCCAGCCAGGTGCCGGCGTCGGGAGCCTCCAGGGCAAGGAGCCACACCGTGCCTTCAACATGGTCCAGAACCACGGCCCGGCCAGCGAAGATCAGCGCCGCGTCGGGGGTCTGTGCGGTCACGTCCGAGCCCCCTGTTTCACGCTTCAGCTCATACCCCAGGCAGCCCAGCCAGCCGAGGGTGAAGTCGCCGGGGTAGCCGTCCGGGGTGCGGACAGCCCGGCGTCCCCAGACCGTGTCCAGCCAGCGGAAAAACGGGCCGGGCACGCGTACCGTTGCGGAGCCGGCGGTGACCACGGTTTCGCCGGTGCGGTGCATGACGGACTGGCCGTACGTCCCGCCATCGTCCGCGAGGATGCTGAAGCGGCTCCGCCCGGTGGCGGGCGACTGCTCCAGGGGCTGACCGGCGGGGGCATTGGAGGAGTCCAGCCAGACGGCGTGCGCCGAGCGGCCGTAGAGCGTCCCGAAGAGGGCGGCGGCGTCCGGCCTGCCGTCCAGCCGCTCTGCGCGGAGCCTCAGGCCGCGGCGGGCGGCGAACTCAGGGACCAGCGCTGCCCTGAGAACGGGAAGGTAGGAGAGGGCCTGCAGCACGTCCGCCAGGGCAGACCCGTCGGCATGATTAAGCACGCGGATATCGGCCTGGCCCGGGACGTCGTCGTCGGCGAGCCACTCCTCTTCCTGCGCCGCCCACTGCTCCCAGAACGGCTCATAGGTGCCGCCATCACGGTCCAGCGCCCGCTTACGGCGGACCTCGTCCGGTGAATCGGCCCAGATGACGGCGCTGAGCAGCGGCCGGGCCGCAGCGGCGGCCGCTCCCACTCCCTCGATGATGACGATCTCAGCGGGGAGCGTGACGAGCATGTCGCCGTCGTAATGGTTGGCCCAGTCCCAGCTGGTCCAGGTGGCCGACTCACCGCGGCTCAACGGTGCCAGGACGGTGGCAACGTAGCGTTCAATTCCAGCGGCGAGGCCGTTCCAGCCCGGGTAAATGTCCTCAAGGTGAAACAGGGAGACCTTGTGGTGGTTCCGCAGTTGAGCGGCGAGTTCGATGGCCAGAGTGGTTTTGCCTGCGCCGGATCGCCCGTCAATGGCGATGATCACAGGTGCGGGGGTCATGAAATAGAGCGTACCTTCTGCTGCATCTGCTCCCGGTGCGGGGCGGGACGGCGCACTGCCGCCTGTACGTACTCGACGACACCCGGCACCGCACCATGAATCTGCTGCCAGACGGCGTCAAAGTCCGCATGACCGCCGTACCAGGGATCCTCGATGCCCTGGTCCAGCAGGTCACTGCCGGCGACCAGAGGGTCGAAGCTCCGGAGCATACGCACCTTGTCCATGGATTCCTGGTCCGGGGCAGCGTCGCGCAGCCAGGCATAGTGGTCGATGTCCAGGGCCAGAATCAGATCGCGCTCGCGGAACCAGCCTGCCTGCCATTCGCGGGCGACGTGATGCTGCGAGCTCAGTTTGGTGATGGCCAGCCGCCGGGCCGCGCGCTGATCGATGGGCCGTCCCACTTCGTAACCGGTGGTTCCCGCGGAATCGACGCTCACCTCATCGCTCAGCCCGCTGGCGCGGAACGCCGCGGCCAGCATGATTTCGGCCATCGGTGACCGGCAGATGTTGCCGGTGCATACGGTGATGATCCGGTACGGCCTCGACAGTGGGTTCATGGGGTTAAGCATGCTCGCTCCAGACGTTCATGGCTAGGAGTTATTCACGTGTCTTTACAAAGTTGTGAATCTTCATCACAGCGTGAGTCAAACATGGGCTAAGGGGCCAGGCGGGGCCGGGGGCAGCCTAGTGGATGACGGCGAGGAGAACGCCCACCGCAACAAAGAGGACGCCGAAGATCCGGTTCAGGATTTTCTGGCCGCGGGCGTTGTGGGTGAATCGCTGGAAGGACTTGGCGGCCAGGGCAAAGAAGAACCACATCACGAGGATGTCGATCACCACCACGGTGGCCGTGAGCATCACGTACTGCGGCAGGAGCGGCTGTTCGGGCCGGATGAACTGCGGCATAAACGCCAGGAAAAAGACAATGGCCTTGGGGTTCAGGAGATTGACCCAGAGGCCGCGCCGGAACATCGACCAGGCTGGTTCGTTCCGGAGGGCCGCGGCCTGTTCCTTGTCCAGTTCCGGTTTGCTCAGGAACTGGCGGATGCCCAGGTACACCAGGTAGGCCGCGCCGGCGTAGCGGATCACGTTGAAGGCCACCGGTGAGCTGGCCACCAGCACCCCGACACCCAGGGCCACGATCACCACGTGGACCACCAGGGCGGCCTGCTGGCCAAGGATTCCCCAGATGGAGCGGCGGAAGCCTGACGTGAGGGAGTTGTTCATGGTGTTGATGGCACCGGCCCCCGGTGTGAAGCTGATCAGGGCGCCGGCGCCCGCCAGGGCGAGCCAAAGGGAGAATTGCACCAGCCAAGTTTAGTGGCACTCCGGGGCAGGTACTCACGGGTCACGGACCCCGGGGCTGAAACTGCCGTGCACCATGCATCCAGTGGTCCATGGTGCACGGGAGGCCGAGGTGGTAGCGGTCAAAGTAGTAGTGGGGCCCGTTGGACATGTATTCGGCACCTTCGAGGCCAAAATGCCCGATCATGAGGAACCCGCGCTGAAGGGCAAGTGTTCGCAACGCCGCTGCTTCTTCAAGAATCGGCGCGTCTAAGGCCGGGCACTCCGGCCAGGCCCCGGCATGGGCGATAGCAAAGTAGCGTGTCCTGTCCGTATCCAGTTGGCGCAGGATGGAGCCGAAGTGTGGCTCCATCCGTCCGGCGAATTGATGGCTGACAACCTGAATGTCCGCGAACTGCATGTTGGCATCCAGCTCAATGACAACGAGCTTGGGCAGGACAATACCTTTGGGCGCTATCAGCAGACGGGCAAGAATCTCGAGGTCAAAGCCTGCTTGAATGATCATGATCTGACGCTATTCGGGCGCAGCCGCGGGTGTCAGGGCTGAATGTTCCTATGTGGAAAAAGTCAGGCAAACCGGGATGGCGGGCGCAGGTCAGGCCCGCGCGATGACCTCGCCGTTCGGGATCAGGAACCAGCCGTCGTCGGTGGATCCCCACCGGTGCCAGCCCGCGGAGATCCGCGCCAGGTCCGCGGCGTTGGCAAAGCCGTACTCCAGCGCCTGCTCCGCGAAGGCCGAATGCAGCACCCGCTCGCCCCAGACGCGGGCCTGCCATCGCCGCTGCTGTCCGGTGGCGTAGAGCCAGTTGCTGCTGGTGGGTGCGACGTCCGTGAAACCTGCGGACTGGGCCCAGGAGACCAGGCGGCGGCCGGCGTCGGGTTCGGCCCCGTTGCGCCGGGCGATCCGCTGGTAAAGGTCCATCCATTCGTCCAGCTCAGGAAAGGACGGATACCAGCTCATGCCATGGAAATCGGCGTCGCGCACGGCCACAATGCCGCCCGGCTTGGCCACCCGCCGCATCTCCCGCAGTGCCTCCACCGGGTCGGTCAGGTGCTGCAGGACCTGGTGGGCGTGGACCACATCGAACGTTTCGTCGTCGAAGTCGAGGTCATAAATGTTGCCGGCTACGAACTCTGCGTTGGCCACCCCCCGTTCAGCGGCGAGCGCCGTGGCTTGGGCGATGATGTCCGGCGACCTGTCCAGGCCCGTGACCTTGCCCGGCGCCACCAGCCCCGCGAAATCGCACGTGATGCTTCCTGGCCCGCAGCCGACGTCGAGCACGGATGTTCCCGGTGTCAGGTGCGGGATGACAAATGCTGCGGAGTTCTCCGCGGTCCTGGAAGCGTGGGCGCGGACCACCGATTCGTGGTGGCCGTGCGTGTACACATCGTCGTCTTCGGGCTGCTGCGCACTCATAGACAAACGCTACCGCCGCGGTAGCGCGAATGGGAGGAGCCGGCGTCGTGCGTTCGGGGGCGGGGGGTGCTCAGGCGGGTGGGCCGGGGGAGGAGGGGCCGCCGTCGGATGCTTCCTGGCGGGCGGCGATGGTGGCTTCCACCATGGCCGTCATAAAACGGGTGACCAGATCCAGCTCCTCGGGCGAGAATTCAGCCATGGCCGCGCCCATGTGGCGCGAGAGCGGCATGAACATGGCCCCGCCGTCCTGGAACGCCTTGGGCGTCATGCGGAGCTGGACCTGCCGCCGGTCCGAGCCGTGGCGTTCGCGGGTCACATGGCCCGAGCTGTCCAGCCGGTCAATGAGGGCGGTGGTGGCCGGCGAGCTGAGGTGCAGTTCCTTGCGGAGGACGCCGGGGGTGACAACAAGGCCTTTGGCAGTGTGGCGCATGATGACGGCGAGCGCGTTCAGGTCCGTACGGTGCATGTCCTTCCGGCTGCCGGCGGTATCGACATAGCGGTTGGCCTCGAGGCTGAAGTCCTGCAGCAACCGCACCAACGACTGGGGTGCAGAGTCAGGCGGGCGCTGGAACGCTTCGTCCGTCATATTCCGCCTCCTTCGCTCTCGTGTGGATCCTCCAGCCCCCATAAATTATGGGCTGATCCTCGCTGCTGCCCTGACGGATATTACTGCAGCACACCCGTCCCGGCGCCCTTCGCCAGATAATTGCTCGATAGGCACTTATCTCTATCATGGAGATAGTCTATTATTGAAGCAATTCTACCGCTCCCGCCCCGAACCCCCGAAGGAATCATGAAAACCAGTCCCCAACACAGCGCGCGGGTTCCGTTCTGGCTGCGCTGGCTCCTTCCCGTGCTGCTGGTGCTGACGTGGCTGGCGATCGCCGGCGTCGGCGGACCCACGTTCGGCCGGCTCGACGAGGTCTCGTCGAACGACCAGGCCTCCTTCCTCCCCGCCAGCGCAGAAGCCACGGCGGCGCAGGACTGGCAGGCGAAATTCCGGGACTCCAACGAAGTCCCGGCCGTCATCGTCATCGAGAATGCCGAAAAATTCACGCCGGCGCAGCTGGGCGAGGCCGCTGCGCTCAAAGCCGAGCTTGAAGGACTGGGGCTCGGCAGCGCCGTGATCGGACCCATCCCGTCCGAGGACGGGATGGCGGTCCAGTTCATCGCCCCCATCGATTCGTCCGGCGAGGTCAAGGAGGCCGTCAAGGAACTGCGCGACACCGTCGCCGAAGCCGCCCCTGACGGCATGCAGACCTTCGTTACGGGACCGGCCGGCCTGGCCGCCGACCTGACCAGCGCCTTCGCCGGGATTGACGGCATTCTTCTGCTCGTGGCCCTGGGCGCCGTCTTTGTGATCCTCCTGATTGTGTACCGCTCCCTGCTCCTGCCCATCGCCGTGCTGCTGACGTCAGTGTTTGCGCTGTGTGCCGCCATCCTGCTCGTGTTCGGGATGGCCAAACTCGGCTGGATTCAGCTGAACGGCCAGAGCCAGGGCATCCTGTCCATCCTGGTGATCGGCGCCGCCACGGACTATGCGCTGCTGTACGTTGCGCGGTTCCGCGAGGCCCTGACCCACACCCGCAACCGGACTGAAGCTGTGCTGACTGCCTGGAAGACGTCCGTGGAGCCGATCGTGGCCTCCGGCGCCACGGTCATCATCGCCCTGCTGTGCCTGCTTTTCTCCGACCTGAACTCCAACAAGGGCCTGGGTCCTGTGGCTGCCGCCGGTATCCTGTGCTCGCTGTTCGCCGCCCTCACACTGCTGCCCGCCCTGATGGCGCTCCTGGGCCGGGCCGCCTTCTGGCCGTTCCGCCCCAAGCTGGTCCCGGAAGATCAGCGGGAACCCAAACTTGTCACCGGCCTGGAAAGGCAGAAGGGCATCTGGCGTGCCACCGGCTCGCTGGTCTCCCGCCGTCCGCGCACCGTGTGGATCGCTTCCGTCCTCCTGCTGCTGGTCGCCTCGACAGGCATCCTGCAGCTCAAAGCCAACGGCGTCCCGCAGACCGACGTCATCCTCACCGCCTCCAACGCCGTGGACGGCCAGGACGCGCTGGCGCGGCATTTCGACGCCGGCAGCGGCAGCCCCGCCGTCGTGGTTGCGGACGAAAACAAAGCTGACGCGGTGCTCGCGGAGGTCAAAGCGGCCGACGGCGTGGGAGACGCTTACCTCCTGGCTGCGGGGAGTGTACCTATCACCGGCGCCCCCGGAACTCCCGGCGACCCCGATGTCCGCGAGGGCAAGGTGCTGATTAATGCCACGCTCAACTACGCGGCGGATTCCATCGAGGCCGAGGACGTCGTCAAGGCCTTGCGTGCGGATTTGAAGACGGTGGACGCCAGCGCACTCGTAGGTGGTGTGACCGCCACGGCCCTGGATACCAACACCACGGCCCAGCGCGACCTGGTGATCATCATCCCGGTGGTTCTTGTGGTGATCCTCTTTATCCTGATGCTGTTGCTGCGTTCGGTGCTGGCGCCGGTCCTGCTGGTTCTCTCCGTGGTGCTGTCCTACGGCGCAGCCATGGGCGTCTCGGCTCTGGTCTTCAACAACCTGCTGGGTTTCCCCGGCGCAGACGCTACGGTGCCGCTGTTCGGGTTCGTCTTCCTGGTGGCCCTGGGCGTGGACTACAACATCTTCCTGATGAGCCGGGTCCGCGAAGAATCGCTGAAGCACGGGACCCGGCCGGGGATCCTGCGCGGGCTGGGCGTGACCGGCGGAGTGATCACCTCTGCCGGTGTGGTGCTGGCCGCCACCTTTGCCGCACTCGGCATTATCCCCATCATGTTCCTGGTGCAGCTGGCGTTCATCGTGGCCTTCGGCGTGCTGCTGGATACGGTCCTGGTGCGATCGCTGCTGGTCCCCGCCCTGGCCTACGACATCGGCCCGCGCATCTGGTGGCCCAGCAAGCTGGGGCGGCCGGAGCTTGATAGTGCCGCGCAGCGCGCCGACGAGCCGGAGCTTGAAGCGGAGGGTGCCGGGCTACGGTAGGGCGGCTGGGCGACAGGGCGGCTCAGCCCTGCGTCCGCCACCAGGCGACAGTGTCCGAAGCCGCCTCTGCCAGAGGCGTGGGGTGCAGGCCGAGGGCGGCCTGGCTGGCCGCGGAATCCATCACGAACGGCCTGTCGAACTGGTACAGCGTTTCAGCAAGCTCCCTGAGGTCCTTCGAAACGATACCCATGGCCCGGAGCGCCCAGCCCGGGATCGCCCCCAACTTGGGTGCGGCCACTCCACCGGCCTCGGTAAAGGCGGTTGCCAGCTGCCGCTGCGTCACTGCCGGACCGGTGGGCGCGTGCCAAACCTTGTTCCACAACGACGGCGTCTGCGCGGCGTGGATCATCGCAGCCGCCAGATCCGGGACATAGGTGAACGAGTGGGGCTGGTCGGCGCTGCCGATGACCCACACCTTCTTTCCGGCCAGGATGGGCAAAACCATGCGCTCGCCGCCATGTGAGTTGCGGACCCGTGGGCCGAAGAAATCGCCGGCCGCCACGCTGGCGGTATTGGTGGGTGAGGCGTCCCGGGCGCGGAGCAGTTCGGTGCGGACGCCGCGCTTGCCGCCCTGTGCAGTCCGAGGTCCCGCCTCGGTCATGGGGCGGTCCGGCTCGCTGTAGGAGTAGAGGCTTTCGGGGAAGACGACGACGGCGCCCGCCTCGCCGGCCGCGGCCAGCACCGTTTGCTCGGCCCGGGGCAGTTCCGCCCGCCATGCGTCCGCCGTGTACGAGGAGCCGTGGATGCAGTGGAAAACGGCGGTTGCGCCGCTGAACGCGTCCCGCACTCGGTTGGGGTCCTGGACGTCGGCAGTCAGGCGATCCACGAGGGGATGCTCCGGACCGCTGCCCGAGCGGGTGAGGATCCGGACGCGTTTACCTTGCCCGGCAAGCTGCTCTGCCACCGTCCAGCCAACGGGACCTGCCCCGGTGATAACAAATAGTTCGTCCATCTTCGTCCCTTCTCACGGCTGATATGAGAGCACTGATCTCTAACATCGTGCGCCCCCCGATGGTGCGCTGTCAAGAGCGGTGCTCTCGATTGTTGACACTGCTCTGGCCTATGCGATGCTGGGTTCATGAGTGAGGCTGCCGCGAAGACAAAAACCATCCCGCGCACCCCCCGCGAACGTGCCCGTGCGCAAACCATTTCGGACATCGTTCGGCTGGGCAGGGAGCACCTGGCAACCCACGGCGCCGCTGCCTTGTCGCTCCGTGCCGTGGCGAGGGACTTGGGTGTGGTGTCCTCCGCCGTCTACCGCTACGTGGCCAACCGCGACGAGCTCCTCACACTCCTGGTGGTGGACGCCTACAGCGAACTGGGCGACGCGGTGGACGTGGCTGTCAGTGCCGGGCCTGACGCTGACTTTGCCGGGCGGTTCCACGCGCTTGGCCAGGCGGTCCGGGGATGGGCGCTGCGCGAGCCTGCGCGCTATGGCCTGCTGTTCGGCAGTCCGGTTCCCGGGTATCGGGCGCCCGCAGATCGGACCGAAGCGCCCGGCACGCGGGTGATCTACAGCCTCGTGGGGATCCTTGACGCAGCGTTCCGCGCCGGCGAGCTGAAGGCACCGCACGCGGGTGCCGCCGTCGTACCCCCTGCACTGTCAGCTGATTTCGAAGCGATCCGCACGGGACTTGGGCTCGCTGCACCTGACGGTGTGATCGCCAACGGTTTACTCGTGTGGACCTCGCTGTTCGGTGCCGTCAGCTTCGAGGTGTTCGGCCAGTACGGCCCCGACACGTTCAGTGCCCGCGAAGAACTCTTTGAGCACCACCTGGCCGTCCTTGCGGGCATTGCAGGCTTCGGCAGGAGCTGAGTCCGCCCCTGGCGCGCCACACCGCGCACGCTTCTGGCCGGCCTCCGGCCCCTGTTTCGCGCGGCCCATGCTGGGTACACTCCAAGTGCGCCCAGGTGGACGCGGAACCTCGAAGGAGAGACCAGTCATGACTGAGAACACCGCACGTGACGAAGAGCCCCGCAAGGCCAGCAGCGCCCCTGGCCTGGAGGGTGAGGGCGGCCAGTATGTGGAAGGCGATTACGGTGATGCCGGCGTAGTGGGCGGCGCCGAGGAGTTGATCGAGGAGGGCGAGTACCCGGAAGGCAACTACGGCGACGCCGGCACGCTCGGAGCAGCCCGCGGAGCGGAGACCGCCCGTGAGGTTGAGGAAGACGAGGATAGGAAGTCCTAGCAGCGGCTCCCAGCCCCCTTATTGAGTCATTCGGCAGCCCGTTCACGCACAGCGAACGGGCTGCTGCTGCATTAATACGCCATTCGCAGGCCCGGATTTCCGGGGATTTTCCGGACATAACCGTGATCAGTAATCCAAAGTTGAGCGTATGCCGCTCAACTTTGGATTGACACGGCCCGAGCCCGGAGTAAAGTTGAGTGCAGAACGCTCAATGAGTGGGCGCCAGCAAGTTTCCAAGGAAAGAAGGAAGCAACACATGTCACGTGCAGTAGGTATCGACCTCGGAACCACCAACTCCGTCGTCTCTGTTCTCGAAGGTGGCGAGCCCACCGTTATTGCCAACGCCGAGGGTGGCCGCACCACGCCGTCCGTCGTTGCGTTCTCCAAGTCCGGCGAAGTCCTTGTGGGCGAGATCGCCAAGCGCCAGGCCGTCAATAACATCGACCGCACCATCGCCTCCGTCAAGCGCCACATGGGCACCGACTGGTCCGTCGCGATCGATGACAAGAAGTACACCGCGCAGGAAATCTCCGCCCGTGTGCTGATGAAGCTGAAGAACGACGCCGAGTCCTACCTCGGCGAAAAGGTCACCGACGCCGTGATCACCGTTCCGGCCTACTTCAACGATGCCGAGCGCCAGGCCACCAAGGAAGCCGGCGAAATCGCGGGCCTCAACGTCCTGCGCATCGTCAACGAGCCCACTGCCGCAGCACTCGCCTACGGCCTGGACAAGGGCAAGGAAGACGAACTCATCCTGGTCTTCGACCTCGGCGGCGGCACGTTCGACGTCTCCCTGCTCGAAGTGGGCAAGGACGAAGACAACTTCTCCACCATCCAGGTCCGCGCCACCGCCGGTGACAACCGCCTCGGCGGCGACGACTGGGACCAGCGCGTCGTGGACTACCTGCTGAACCAGCTCAAGGTCAAGGGCATCGACCTCTCCAAGGACAAGATCGCCCTCCAGCGCCTCCGCGAAGCCGCTGAGCAGGCGAAGAAGGAACTGTCCTCCTCCACCAGCACCAACGTCTCCCTCCAGTACCTCTCCGTCACCCCCGACGGCCCGGTGCACCTGGACGAGCAGCTGACCCGTGCCAAGTTCCAGGACCTCACCAAGGACCTGCTCGAGCGCACCAAGAAGCCGTTCCACGACGTCATCAAGGAAGCCGGCATCAAGCTCTCCGAGATCGACCACATCGTGCTCGTCGGCGGTTCCACCCGTATGCCCGCAGTCTACGAACTCGTCAAGGAACTGGCCGGCGGCAAGGAGCCCAACAAGGGCGTCAACCCGGATGAGGTCGTCGCAGTGGGCGCCGCACTCCAGGCCGGTGTCCTGAAGGGCGAACGCAAGGACGTCCTGCTGATCGACGTCACCCCGCTGTCCCTCGGCATCGAAACCAAGGGCGGTGTGATGACGCACCTGATCGAGCGCAACACGGCCATCCCCACCAAGCGGTCCGAAACCTTCACCACCGCGGATGACAACCAGCCGTCCGTGGCCATCCAGGTCTTCCAGGGCGAGCGCGAGTTCACCCGCGACAACAAGCCGCTGGGCACGTTCGAGCTGACCGGCATCGCGCCGGCCCCGCGCGGCGTCCCGCAGGTTGAGGTCACCTTCGACATCGACGCCAACGGCATCGTGCACGTCTCCGCGAAGGACAAGGGCACCGGCAAGGAACAGTCCATGACCATCACCGGCGGAACTGCGCTCTCCAAGGAAGACATTGACCGCATGGTCAAGGACGCCGAGGAGCACGCAGCCGAGGACAAGGCCCGCCGCGAGGCCACCGACACCCGCAACACGGCCGAGCAGCTCGCCTACTCCGTGGACAAGCTCATCGCCGACAACGCCGACAAGCTGCCTGAAGAGGTCAAGACCGAGGTCCAGGCCGACGTCGACGCCCTCAAGAAGGCACTCGAAGGCACCGATGACGCAGCTGTGAAGACCGCTTTCGAGAAGCTGCAGGCTTCCCAGGGCAAGCTCGGCGAGGCCATCTACGCCCAGGCCGGTTCCCCGGACGGTGCCACCGGCGCTGCAGGCGGCGAGAAGGCTGGTTCTGCCTCGGGCGATGAGGACATCGTTGACGCCGAGATCATCGACGAAGACGAAGCGAAGAAGTAGCCATGCCGCATCACGGTAACGAGGAAGAGCGCAACTCATCCGCCAGCCGGGAAGCCGAGGAGCGTCAGGCCGGCGGCCACCAGGAACCGGTCATCCGGGACAACCGCAAGGTTGACCCGGTGACCGGGGCGGCCAGGCACCCCGAAGGTGAGCACCACGCTGAGGCGTCCCCGCTGGCAGGTTCGGAGGATTCCGACGGCGATGCACTGGCCCAGGCTGAGGAGATCCTCAACGGCATCGAGGTGCCGGCGGAGGAATCCGTGGCCCAGGGTGCAGGACACGAGGAGGCTGCCGAGCTGAAGAACGACCTCCTCCGCCTGCAGGCTGAGTACGTCAACTACCGCAAGCGCGTTGAACGCGACCGCGCCGTGGCAGGGGAGATGGCCGTCATCGGCGTCCTGAACTCCCTGCTTCCGGTACTGGACGACATCGACGCGGCCCGCCAGCACGGTGACCTGGCCGACGGTCCGTTCGCGGCCATCGCCACCAAGCTGGAAACCGCGCTGAAGACGTACGGCCTGGTCCGCATCGCCGACACCGGCGTGGAGTTCGATCCGAACATCCACGAGGCCCTGATCCAGCAGCCCGGCGAAGACATCGAGGTTGACACCGTCAGCCAGGTGCTCCGCTCCGGCTACAGGTCAGGCGATCGCGTCCTCCGCGCAGCACAGGTTATCGTCGCAGTCCCTGCGTAAGGTGAGATAACCACAAAGCTCGCAGCGGTACAGGGGCCCCGGGAGTGGCATCGGGCCTGCCGGAGCGTGGTGGCTTGGTCCGACAGGACCGAGCCACCACGCGTAGGGGCGGGGGCCCCTTTACCGCGGAGAGCTGTCAGTTAGAAGACTTTTGAAAGGAAACGCCATTGGCTAGCCAGGATTGGGTGGACAAGGACTTTTACGCGATCCTTGGTATCGCCAAGGACGCTTCCGACGCCGACATCAAGAAGGCGTACCGGAAACTTGCCCGCCAGCACCACCCGGACACCAACTCGGGTAACGCTGCGTCGGAGAAGAAGTTCAAGGACATCTCCGAGGCCTATTCGGTGCTCTCTGATCCGGACGAGCGCCAGCAGTACGACGCCATCCGGGCCATGGGCGGCGGGGCCAGGTTCGCGCCGGGCGGAGCCGCAGGCGGCAACGGCGGTTTCGAGGACATGTTCGGCGGTCTGTTTACCGGCAACGCCGGCCGTCACTCGGGCGGGTTCAGCACAGCCGGCGGCATTCCGCCCGAGTTCGCCGACCTGTTCGGCGGCGGCTTCGGCGGCCAGACCGGCTTCCAGCGCGGACCGCAGAAGGGCGCAGACCGCACAGCGACCACCAGCATCTCCTTCGCAGGGTCGATCCGCGGCACCACCATCGGTTTGCGCGAACCCAGCGGCGAAGTCATCGACGTCCGGGTTCCCGCAGGCATCAAGGACGGCCAGAAAGTACGCGTCCGCGGCAAGGGCCAGGCGTCCCCGGCCGGCAACGGCGACCTGGTCGTTTCCGTGTCCGTCAAGCCCCACGATTTTTACACGCGCGACGGCGACAACCTCCGCATCCACGTCCCGGTCACCTTCCCGGAAGCTGCTTTGGGCGCGGACATTGAGGTGCCCACCATCGACGGCGAAAAGGTTAAGGTCCGCGTTCCGGCCGGCACTCCGTCGGGCCGCACGCTCCGGGTCAAGGGCCGCGGTGTAAAGACCAGCAAGGCGACCGGCGATCTCCTGGTGACCATCGACGTCGCGGTTCCCAAGAACCTGAACAAAGAGGCCGAGGCGGCCGTCAAGGCGTTTGCCGAAGCCACCGCCGACGCCGATGTTCGACAGGGCCTGGCCGCCAAGGCCCGGCTCTAAGCAGCGGAGCAGACCGTGGACATCAGTGCTGACCAGCCGATCTTCGTGATCTCGGTGGCGGCTGAACTGGCGGACATGCATCCGCAGACACTCCGGCAGTACGACCGGCTGGGCATTGTCTCGCCCAGCCGGGCGCCGGGGAAGTCCCGCAGGTACTCGCAGCGCGACGTGAACATGCTGCGCCAGGTCCAGCGGCTCTCCCACGAGGGCGTCTCGCTTGAGGGCATCAAGCGCATCCTTGAGCTCGAGAACCAGGTGGCCGCACTCCAGCGCAGGGTGAGTGAGCTCACCGAGGAGATCGCGCGCCGTCGTGATCCCCTGGACTCCAGGATCTTCGCTGCCGGGGCCGCGGGCGATGTGGTGAGCCTTGCCCGCGGGCAGCGGCCCCGCGCACGGTCCCAGGCCGTTGTGGTGTGGCGCCCCAGGGCGTTGGGAACCTAGGTGCCGGAAAAATAGAGTACCCACTACTCGTGACGGGTCCGCCCGAAATGTCTTTAATGTAACTATTGCTGGTCTCACAGCACAGGTTCGTTCAAGCCTCTGGGGGGTTTAACGTGTTTGGTTCTTCTGTGGTTAATTTTGCCGGGTCCGGTGTCGGGCTGATCCTGCTTGCCATCGGCCAGACGCTGGTGGCGGCGTGTGCGTGTGCTGACATGGTGCGCGCGCTGTCGGTGCCGAGATCCCACCGGCGCTACCTGGCCAGCACCGTTTTCCGGACGCTTGCCATCCCGTCCATCATCGCCACCGGCGCGAGCGTGCTTATTGACGCAATGTCCTGGTCCTGGACCGACGTCGGTATGTCCATGTTTGTGATGGTGGCAATCATCTTCCGCCTCCACCATGGCAAGGACGAAGACAGCTGGTGGAAGGGCAAGGGCAAAAAACTCGCCCGTTGGGCCCGCCACCAGTTCAGTTCCGGGACAAGGGTGGCGCCGGCGGCAGGCTAACGCGCTTCGACCGCAGTATGTCCGGCGGTGCGGCCAAAGTTACGGTGCGGAATATTTCCCGCAGGTTTAACTTTCCGGCCGTGCCTGCCCGCTGTTTATTCCACACGTTTACGGTAAGCCCGGCCCCCGCCGGGGCCGAGGGCCCAATCCGAAACGGCCTCGAAACCAACCACGCAGCCTGCTGAAACAATTCGCTCTTACATTCATCGCAAGGGGTTACTTCTCAAAACCCCGGAGGCGAGCCGCTGACCAGTGCAGCGGCGGAGTGAGAAGCAGGTACACATGAGGGTTACGGTCACCAAACGCGCGTTCCTTCCCCTGGCGGCGGCCGCCATGGCCACGGTCCTGGCAGGCTGCGGCAGCCAGATTGCGGACCCGGCGTCGGCAGGCTCTACCGCCAGCAGCGGCACGTCCTGTGTCAACACCTCCGGCAGCAGCATCAAAGTGGGGTTCATCAACTCGCTGTCCGGCACCATGGCCATCAGTGAGAGCACGGTCTTCGACTCCCTGTCCCTTGCCGCCGAAGAGATCAACGCTTCCGGCGGCGTCCTGGGCAAACAGCTCGAAGTCATCAGTGAGGACGGCGCCAGCGAACCGACCAAGTTCGCGGAGCGTGCCGGGAAACTGATCCAGCAGGACTGTACCGCCGCGGTGTTCGGCGGGTGGACCTCCTCAAGCCGCAAGGCGATGCTCCCGGTGTTTGAGGCCAACGACGCACTGCTCTTCTACCCCGTGCAGTACGAGGGCCTGGAGTCCTCGAAGAACATCTTCTACACCGGTGCCACCACCAACCAGCAGATCATCCCCGCGCTGGACTACCTGGCGGAGCAGGGAACCAAGTCCCTCTTCCTGGTGGGCAGCGACTACGTCTTCCCGCGGACAGCCAACAAGATCATCCAGGCCTACGCCGCGGCCAAAGGCATCGAAATCCTCGGCGAAGAGTACGCCCCGTTGGGCTCGACGGAATTCTCCACCATCGTCAACAAGGTCCGGGACTCCAAAGCCGATGCAGTCTTCAACACACTTAACGGCGACAGCAACGTGGCATTCTTCCGCCAGTACAAGAGCGTTGGCCTGACAGCGGACAGCATGCCCGTGGTTTCGGTTTCCATCGCCGAAGAGGAAGTTCCCGGCGTCGGCCTGGACAACGTGCAGGGCCAACTGACGGCCTGGGACTACTACCAGACCCTGGATACGCCCGCCAACAAGAAGTTCGTCGCCGCGTTCAAGGCCAAATTCGGCGCCGACCGCGTCACCAGCGACCCCATGGAAGCTGCCTACACGTCGCTGTACCTGTGGAAAGCGATGGTGGAGAAGGCCGCCTCATTCGACGTGGACAAGGTGCAGGCCGCCGCGGACGGGGTTACCTTCGAAGCCCCTGAAGGCCTGGTCACGGTCAACGGGGACAACAACCACATCACCAAAACCCCCCGCATCGGCAAGATCAACGCCGACGGCCTGATCGACACCGTGTGGTCCTCGCCCGCGGCCGTTGAACCGGATCCGTTCCTTGCCACCTACGACTGGGCCAAGGACCTGGCCAAGTAACGGACCGCGGAAACATCGAGGGGAAGGCCTGCTGGAATGGAACTCCTGATAGGGCAGATGTTCGCCGGACTCAGCCTTGGCTCCGTGCTGCTCCTGGCGGCGCTGGGACTGTCGCTGACCTTTGGCCAGATGGGGGTCATCAACATGGCCCACGGGGAGTTCATGATGGCCGGGGCCTACACGGCCTTTGTGGTCCAGCAGGCCATCTCCGACGCCGGCGCATCGCTGCTGGTGTCCATTCCTGCAGGCTTCCTGGTGGGAGGTGTCCTGGGGCTGGTGCTCGAGGCGGTGCTGTTGCGCCGCATGTACCACCGGCCCCTGGATACCCTCCTGGTCACCTTCGGGGTGGCGCTGATCCTTCAGCAGGCCGCACGTGACATCTTCGGTGCACCCAGCGTGGACGTCCGGGCACCCGCGTGGCTGCAGGGGAACATCGAGCTGCTGGGCGCCCCCATCCCGCTGACCCGGCTCTTTATCCTGGGCCTTTCGCTGCTGTGCCTGGCCGGCCTGGTCCTTCTCCTGAAAGCCACCCCGCTAGGGCGCCGCATCCGGGCTGTTGTCCTGAACCGCGACCTCGCCGAAACGTCCGGGGTCTCCACCCGGCGCAGCGACCAGCTGACGTTCTTCATCGGTTCCGGCCTGGCCGGTATCGCCGGTGTCGCCGTCACCCTCATTGGCTCAACAAGCCCGTACCTGGGCACCAACTACATTGTGGACGCCTTCCTGGTGGTGGTGGCAGGAGGCATCGGCCAGATCAAGGGGGCCGTCATCGCCGCCTTTGCCCTGGGCGTGCTTCAGTCCGTCTTTGAATACTCGACGACGGCCAGCATCGGCAAAGTCCTGATCCTGATCGTGATTGTGGTGTTCCTGCAGCTTCGGCCGCAGGGCATTTTCAGCCTCATAACGAGGAGCCTGGCATGAAAACACTCTTGCGCGGCCCGGTGGGAACCGCAGCCGGATTCACCCTGGGGGCGGTCTTGCTCCTGGGCGTTGCCCCCGCGATCCTTCCGGCGTTCAACCTGGGCCTGCTGGGGAAGTTCCTCTGCTTTGCCATCGTGGCGGTGGGCATCGGCCTGGCCTGGGGACGCGGCGGCATGCTGACCCTGGGGCAGGGGGTGTTTTTCGGACTTGGCGCCTACATCATGGCCATGCACATGAAACTGGCCGACGCATCACTGTTCGGCGGTTCCGGAGTGCCGGACTTTATGTCGCTGTACGGCAGCGGGGAGGTGCCCGGCTGGTGGGAACCGTTCCGGAGCCCGGCGGTGACGCTCCTGGCCGTGGTCCTGGTTCCGGGGCTGGTGGCACTCGTGCTGGGCCTGGCGATCTTCAAGCGCCGCGTGAAAGGCGCCTATTTTGCGATCCTCAGCCAGGCCCTCGCGGCCGCCTTCGCTGTGTTCCTGATCGGCCAGCAGGCCACAACCGGCGGTTCCAACGGACTCAACGGCTTCCGGTCCTTCTTCGGGTTTGACCTGAAGGACCCGAACAACAAGCTCATGCTGTACATGATCGCGGCGGTGGTGCTCCTGCTCTCGCTCGCCGTTGCCCGGGAGCTGATGCACAGCCGGTTCGGCGAGTTGCTGGTTGCCGTGCGCGACCAGGAGGAACGCGTCCGGTTCCTGGGCTACGACCCGGCCACCGTCAAAACCGTCATTTACGTGGTGGCTGCTGTGCTGGCCGGCGTTGCCGGAGCGCTGTTCGTCCCGCTCGTCGGGATTATCTCGCCGGCGGATGTGGGTGTGATCCCCTCCATCGCGTTCCTGATCGGTGTCGCAATCGGAGGCCGCGCCACTCTGCTGGGACCGGTGGTGGGCGCCGTCTGCGTCGCCGCTGCCCAGTCCGGCCTGTCTTCCACTTTTCCGTCCTTCTGGGTCTACTTCCAGGGCCTGCTGTTTGTCCTGGTCATTGGCTTTATGCCGGGCGGGCTCGCGTCTTTGCCGGCCCTGGTCCGCAGGCGGCGCGAAGTCCCGCGTGGAGCGCAGCCCCCAGTCCCGGATCCGCCAGCGCCCGGGCCGGTTAAGCCGGACCCCGATGTGCCGAATCCTGCAGCTCACGGCAGGGCAACAGCGCCTGAGGAGGTCAGCAGATGAGCACACCCACGCTGCTCCCAGAGGGGGAGCCCCAGGCGGGCGGCCTGCGCCACGGCCGGCCCAAATACCTTGAAGTCCGCAACCTCTCGGTGTCCTTTGACGGGTTCCTCGCCGTGGACAACGTCAATCTTGATGTGATCCAGGGGGATCTGCGGTTCCTGATCGGGCCCAACGGTGCCGGGAAAACGACCGTGATCGACGCCATGACCGGCCTGGTGCCGGCAACGGGATCGGTGAACCACACAGGCACGGAAATCCTCGGCCGCAAGGTTCACCGGATCGCCAGGCTGGGTGTGGGGCGCACTTTCCAGACCGCGAGCGTGTT
Organism: Pseudarthrobacter sp. BIM B-2242; assembly: GCF_014764445.1. NCBI lineage: Bacteria > Bacillati > Actinomycetota > Actinomycetes > Micrococcales > Micrococcaceae > Pseudarthrobacter > Pseudarthrobacter sp. BIM B-2242. The sequence continues at coordinate 4,011,106 of NZ_CP061721.1, read as the reverse complement.
TGAGAACCTTTCCGTGCTCCAGAACCTCGACATCGCTGCCGGCTCGGGACGAGGCCCGCTGCAGATGCTGCGGCGCCGGAAGGCCGTGGAGCCGGCGGTGGAGGAGGCGCTGGAAATCATCGGCCTGGAAGGTGCGGCGGACAAGCAGGCGGGGATCCTGGCGCACGGGCAGAAGCAATGGCTGGAGATCGGCATGCTGCTGGTGCAGAATTCGGACGTCCTCCTGCTGGATGAACCGATCGCAGGGATGAGCCAGGACGAGCGCGCGGAGACAGGCGCACTGTTGCGCCGCATCGCGGCGAGCAGGATCACCCTGGTTATCGAGCACGACATGGACTTCGTCCGGGAGTTCGCCATGTCCGTCTCTGTCCTTGCAGCGGGCAAGGTCCTCAGTGAGGGAAGTGTTGCGCAGGTGCAGGCAGATCCGAAAGTGCAGGAGGTCTACCTCGGGACCTCTGGAACGGAAGGCCACTGATGCTGGAAATCGAAGACCTGCAGACCGGGTATGGCCGTACCCAGGTGATCTCCGGGGTGAACGTCACCGTCCCGGACGGTGCCGTTGTCTCTGTGCTGGGGCACAACGGTGCCGGCAAAACGACACTGCTGCGCGCCGTCGTCGGACTCCTCAAACCAACGGCCGGACGCATCACCCTGGACGGGGAGGACATCTCCGGCCTCCGCCCGCACCAGCGGGTGGCGCGGGGCATGGCCTATGTTCCGCAAGGCCAGCAATCGTTCGGGCAGCTTTCTGTGCTGGAGAACCTGCAGCTCATCGCGGACGGCCGCAGGAAAGGCGCCGAACGCGTGGCGGAGGCCCTCGACATGTTTCCCGCGCTCCGGCCGCTGCTGGCGCGGCGGGCCGGGCTGCTGTCCGGCGGCCAGCGGCAGCAGCTGGCGATCGCCCGCGCCTTGATCACCAGCCCGCGCCTGCTGATCCTGGATGAACCAACCGAAGGCATCCAGCCCAACATTGTGGCCGAGATCGAGGCGACAATCATCAACCTGTCCCGGCGCGACGGCATGAGCATCATCCTGGTGGAGCAGCACATCGGCTTCGCACTGCATGCTGCCGACAGCTACTACGTCCTCGCAGCAGGAAGGGTCTCCTCGTCAGGCGACGGCGGCGCCGCGTCGGCCGCCAGTGTGCGGCAGGCGATGCTCATCTGAGGGCGATTGGGGCCTGCGGCACTGTACAGTTCCGGCTCAACGCTCGATGCTGATATTCAGAGGGTGTTTGCCCTGCAGTGAGTCCGCACAACGAAGTGAGGAAATCCAAATGCAGTTCCACCACTACGGTTACGTATCCGGGGACCCAAGGGTCCTCCCGGCAGCCGGCGTTGGCCTTGACCGGCCCGAAGAACTTCCCGACGACGTGGATGTGCTCATCGTCGGAACGGGCCCGGCCAGCATGCTCACCGCCGCGCAGCTCTCCCGGTTCCCGGGCGTGACCACCCGCATCCTGGAGCGTCGGCCCGGGCGGCTGGTGATCGGCCAGGCCGACGGCATCCAGGCCAGGAGTGTTGAGACCTTCCAGGCCTTTGGCTTCGCCGAGCGCATCATCGCGGAGGCGTACAGAATCACGGAGATGGCCTTCTGGAAACCGGATCCCGCAGACCATACCCGGATCATCCGCGCCGCCCGGACCGAAGATGACCCGCACGGGATCAGCGAATTCCCCCACCTGATCGTCAACCAGGCGCGCGTGCTGGACTACTTTGCCGAGTACATGGCGAACGCCCCCACCCGCATGAAGCCCGATTACGGCTATGAGTTCGTAAATCTCACACGGGGCGACGGCGACCATCCCGTCACCGTGACGCTCCGCCATACCGCCGGTCCCAACGAGGGGCAGGAACGCGTTGTCCGCGCCAAGTACGTCGTGGGCGGGGACGGCGCCCGCAGCAAGGTGCGGGCAGCGATCGGCTGCACCCTCAAAGGAGACGAGGCCCACCATGCCTGGGGCGTTATGGACGTCCTGGCCGTGACGGACTTCCCCGACATCCGGACCAAATGCGCCATCCAGTCCGGTTCCGGCGGGAGCATCCTGCTCATCCCGCGCGAGGGCGGCCACCTGTTCCGGATGTACGTTGACCTGGGCGAGGTGAACGCAGAAGGCCACGCGGCGGTCCGCAGCACCACCATCGAGCAGATCATCCACAAGGCAAATGCCATCCTCCACCCGTACAGCCTGGACGTGCGCAACGTCGCATGGCACAGCGTGTACGAGGTGGCCCACCGCCTCACGGACCGGTTCGACGACGTCCTGCCGGAGGAGCGTGCCACCCGCACGCCCCGCGTGTTCATCATGGGCGACGCCTGCCACACGCACAGCGCCAAGGCCGGCCAAGGCATGAATGTCTCACTGCAGGACGGGTTCAACCTCGGCTGGAAACTTGGCCACGTGCTGGAGGGCCGGAGCCCGGCCACCCTGCTGTCCACCTACTCGGCGGAGCGCCAGGTCGTGGCAAAGAACCTCATCGACTTCGACAAGGTATGGTCCACGATGATGGCCAAGAAGCCGGAAGAATTTGAAAGTCCGTCCGAGCTGGAGGACTTCTATGTCCGCACTGCCGAGTTCCCGGCCGGGTTTATGACCCAGTACGAGCCGTCCATGCTCACCGCCGAGGCCACCCACCAGGAGCTTGCCACCGGGTTCACCATCGGGAAGCGCTTCAAGTCCGCGCCGGTGCGCCGGGTCGGGGACACCAATCCCGTGCACCTCGGCCATCACGCCACGGCAGACGGCCGCTGGCGGATCTACGTTTTCGCGGATCCGGCCGGTGCAGGTTCCCCGTCACCCACCACGGACCTGGCCGAGTGGCTCGCGAACTCGCCGGAATCACCGTTGGCCGCGACGCCGTCGGACGCTGACCTCGACGCCTGGTTCGACGTCAAAGTGATCTACCAGCAGGACTACACCCACGTGGACATCGGAGCCGTGCCCGCGGTGTTCAAACCGCACGTCGGGCCGTTCCGGCTGACCGACTATGAGAAGGTGTACGCCGCCGATCCGGCCGCCGACATCTTCGAACTGCGCGGCCTGGACCGGAACGGTGTTCTGGTGGTGGTCCGCCCGGACCAGTACGTCGCCAACGTGCTGCCGCTGACAGCGACGGCGGAGCTCGCCGCTTTCTTCGCACCCCTTCTGCCGGCCTTCCAGGGCAAGGGGACCTAACCCAACGCACACCTCCCCGGTCCCGATTTCCGGGCCTGTACTAGCATGGGAAGGCAGGTCGCACGACAGGGTGCACTTCTGTGCACCGCCTCCTCTCCGCTGGGACTGAGGCTGCTGGCGGCCTTTTTACGCTGCCGCCGGCCCAAGCTCGTCGCCCAATCGGAGGAGGATTTATGGCTGAAGAAGAAGGAAAATCGCGTCGCCCCGGAGACCAACCACCCCAGGCGCTGATTCCCCGCAGCCAGCTTGGCGGCACCGACAGGCGGCGCGGCGGGCCTGAAATCGAAAACCGCCCCCCGGTTTCCAGGCAGGAGCTCAGCCGCGGGCCCGCTGAACTCGTGGAGGAGCGCCAGCCCAAGGTCAACTGGCGTGTGTTCATCATCGCCTCCGTCATCATCATCGCGTTCTCAGTCTGGGCGATGCTGGTCCCGGCCAGTGCGCAGTCCACCATGAAGACCGTGGTGGCATGGATCGCAGAGAACCTCGGCTGGTTCTACGTCCTCACCGTCACCGTGGTCATCGGCTTTGTGCTGTGGGTTGCCCTGTCCAAGGAGGGTTCAGTCCGCCTCGGCCCGGACCATTCCCGTCCGCAGTACAAGCTCTTCACCTGGGTGGCCATGCTGTTTGCCGCCGGCGTGGGCATCGACATGCTCTTCTATTCCGTCACCGGACCCATCACCCAGTACATGATGCCGCCCGTGGGGGAAGGCCAGACGCCGGCCGCCGCCCAGGACGCCGTGGTGTGGACCATGTTCCACTACGGCATTGCCGGCTGGGCCATGTATGCGCTGCTCGGCATGGCCATGGGCTATTTCGCCTACCGGTGGGGCATGCCGCTCTCCATCCGGGCTGCCCTGTACCCGCTGCTGGGCAAGCGCGTCCGCGGCGGCATCGGCGACACGATCGACATTGTCACCCTGGTGGGCACCGTCTTCGGCGTGGCCACCTCCATGGGCATCGGCGTGGTGCTCCTGAACGTCGGCTTCTCCATCCTGTTCGGCCTGCCCGAGGGGCTGGCCCTGCAGATCGCCCTGGTGATTGTCGCCGTCGTGCTCACCATCGCGGCCTGCACCTCCGGCGTGGACAAGGGAATCCGCTGGATTTCCGAGCTGAACATCTGGAGTGCCGCGGCCCTGCTGCTGTACATCCTCGTGACCGGCCAGACCTCATTTTTGCTCAACTCGATGGTGGAAAACATCGGCCGGTTCGTCTTTACCCTGCCGGACCGCACGCTCCAGACCTTCGCCTACGAGGACGGCGGCTCCGAATGGATGGCCGGCTGGACCCTGTTCTTCTGGGCGTTCTGGCTGGCCTGGGGCCCGTTCGTGGGCCTATTCCTCGCGCGCATTTCCCGCGGCCGGACCCTGCGCGAGTTTGTCATCGCAGCGATCACCGCCCCGGTGCTCTGCGACTTCCTGATCGTGAGCATCTTCGGCAACAGCGCCATGCACGAGGTCCTGAACGGGAATTCGGAGTTCGCGCAACTGGCCATGGACAGCCCGCAGGAGGGTTGGTACGCCCTGCTGAATATGTTCCCCGGCGCCAGCTTCCTCATCGGCCTGGGCACCTTGTCCGGCATGCTGTTCTACCTCACCAGCGCCAACTCCGGCGCCATGGTGATGTCCAACTTCTCCTCCACCATCCCCGATCCGTCCCAGGACGGCGCCAAGTGGCTGCGCATTTTCTGGGCAGTTCTGACGGCAGTGCTCACCGTGGCGATGCTGGTGGCAGGCGGCGTGACCACCATGGAGTACGCCACCCTGATTTTCGCCCTCCCGGTAACGGTCATCGCGTGGCTGGTGATGGCGTCCTTCTCCAAGGCGCTGCGAATGGAACGGGCCGAGCGCGAGGGCCAGGTCCTGCGCAGGCAGTCGACGGCGGCGCACGGCGGCATGGTGCCGGACCGGACCTGGCGCCAGCGGCTGGCCGGAATGCGTTCCTACCCGTCCAAGAAACAGGTGGCCCAGTTTATGGAACGGGTTGTACAGCCGGCGCTGGCCGATGTGCTCAGGGAGTTCAGGAAACAGGGCTACGAGGCAACCCTGGATGTCCTCCCCAACGAGGAAGCCAACATTTCCAGCCACGCCCTGGTGGTGAGCATCCCCAACCACCGCGATTTCCACTACCAGGTGCAGGCTGTTGAAGCGCCGGTGCCCATGTTTGGCGGGCGCATGTCCCGCGAGACCGACGTGTATTACCGGGTGGAAGTGTTCGCGCAGACCGGCTCCGAGGGTTACGACCTGATGGGTGTGACACACCAGCAGATCATCGACGACGTCCTGGACCGCTATGAGGCCCACCTCGGGTTCCTGACTTACTCAACGGAGCACGATTACGCCTCGGTCCTCACGCCGCCGATGCCCACCGCCACGGGCTCCATCGCCGTCGTGAAAGCTGCCGGGGACGACGCCGCGGACACTGCACAAAAAGAGTGACGCGCCCGCCGGCGGGCCGGCGTCGCCCGGCCGCCCGGCGCCGGACGGCTCGGTGCCGGGCGGGCGTCGCGCGTTCAGCTGCTGAGCGCCCGCGCCGTCCGGTGGTCGGCTGCGGGGTAGACGCCCAGGATCCGGACTTCCGTCGTGAAGAAGTCCAGCTCCTCGAGGGCCAGCCGCAGCGGCAGGTCTTCGGGGTGGCCCTCAACGTCCACCATGAACATGGTGGCGGCGAACTCGTCGCCCACCATGTAGCTCTCCAGCCGTGTCATGTTCACGCCGTTGGTGGCAAAGCCGCCGAGTGCCTTGAACAGCGCGGACGGGACGTTCCGGACGCGGAATACAAAGCTGGTCACCGCCGGGCCGGGCAGCTCTTCTCGGGTTGGCAGTTCCTTTTCGCGGGCCAGGACCACAAACCGCGTGGTGTTGGACGGATCGTCCTCAACGCGCGAAGCCAGCACTTCGAGGCCGTAGATCTCGGCCGCGAGCGGAGGAGCGAGCGACAGTTTGGTGGGGTCGTTCCACTCGCGGACTTCCCGGGCGGAGCCGGCGGTGTCGCCGGCAATGACGGGCCGGAGCCCGGCGTCGCGGATCAGGCGGCGGCACTGGCCCAGGGCATGGATGTGACTGTGGACCTCGGTGGCCGCCTCGATGGTGGCCCCCGGGATGCCCAGCAGGTCGAAGTGGATGGGCAGGAAGAACTCGCCCACAATCTGCAGGTGCGACTGCGGCAGCAGGATGTGGATGTCCGCCACCCTGCCTGCAATCGAGTTCTCGATGGGGATCATTGCCAGCTCGGCCTCACCGCTGGAGACAAGCTCGAAGGCGTCCTCGAAGCTGGCGCACGGAACGCTCTCCATGCCGGGGAACATCTGCTGACACGCGATATTGGAGTTGGCGCCGGGCTCACCCTGGTACGCAATCTTTTGGGCCATGATCCGTATGGTTTCACGTCAGGTGCCCGCGCTCCCAACCGGCAGCGCCAGGTGAAGGGCAGGGCCGCAACCGCCGTTCCTTCGCCGGCGGCGTCAAATGGAGAATCTTAGGACCAGCGACACAAAAAGTTCAGCAGGAACAAACGTTGTTATCATTTCATGTTGAACATTTAACAAATTTGAGGAGACGGTGTGGACGCGCGGCTTGAAGCTATCCGGAATACGGTCCTGGCGCGAAACCCCGGCGAGGCTGAATTCCACCAGGCCGTGACCGAGGTTTTCGAGAGTCTGGGCCCCGTCCACGACAGGCACCCTGAGCTGATCGAAGCTGCCATCCTTGAGCGCCTGTGCGAGCCTGAGCGCCAGATCATCTTCCGGGTGCCGTGGACCGATGACTCCGGACGCGTGCAGATCAACAGGGGCTTCCGGGTGGAATTCAACTCCGCCCTCGGCCCCTACAAAGGCGGCCTGCGCTTCCACCCGTCGGTCTACCTCGGCATCGTGAAGTTCCTCGGTTTTGAGCAGATCTTCAAGAATGCCCTCACCGGCATGCCCATCGGTGGCGGCAAAGGCGGCTCCGATTTCGATCCCCGCGGCCGCAGCAACGCCGAAATCATGCGGTTCTGCCAGTCCTTCATGACTGAGCTGTACCGCCACATCGGCGAGTACACGGACGTGCCGGCCGGCGATATCGGCGTGGGCGGCCGCGAGATCGGCTACCTTTTCGGCCAGTACAAGCGCATTACCAACCGCTACGAATCCGGCGTCCTGACGGGCAAGGGAATCTCCTGGGGCGGCTCCCTGGTGCGTCCGGAAGCCACGGGCTACGGAACCGTCATCTTCACGCAGGAGATGCTGAAAACCCGCGGCATGTCCTTCGACGGCCAGCGCGTTGTGGTGTCCGGCTCCGGCAACGTGGCAATCAACGCCATCGCCAAGGCGCAGACCCTCGGCGCCAGTGTGGTGGCCTGCTCGGACTCCTCCGGCTACATCGTGGATGAGGCCGGCATCGACGTCGCGCTTTTGCGTGAGATCAAGGAAGTGGAGCGCGGACGCCTCAAGGATTACGCCCTCCGCCGTCCCGGCGTTTCCTACGTGGAAGCCGGGTCCGTGTGGGATGTCGACGCCAAGGTGGCGCTGCCCTGCGCCACGCAGAACGAGCTCGACGGCGATGCCGCCGCCCGCCTGGTCCGCAACGGCCTGGTGGCGGTCGGCGAGGGCGCGAACATGCCCTCCACCCGTGACGCCGTGTCCGTCTTCCAGGAGGCCGGGGTGCTCTTCGGCCCGGGCAAGGCAGCCAATGCCGGCGGCGTCGCCACGTCGGCGCTGGAAATGCAGCAGAACGCCAGCCGCGACTCGTGGACCTTTGAGCACACTGAGCAGCGCCTGACGGAAATCATGGTGGGCATCCACGACCGTTGCGCGTCCACCGCCGACGAATACGGCGAGCCCGGCAACTACGTGCTGGGCGCCAACATCGGCGGCTTCGTCAAGGTAGCTGACGCCATGCTTGCGCAGGGACTTATCTAGCACTACCGCTTCAGAGCGGCCACCGACCCCGGCAGGGGGTCGGTGGCCGCTGGCGTTTAAGCGGGAAATAAACAATTAACATTCCTGTCCGATGCCCGTAACGGCCTATGGATACTGTGGTGCAACAAGGTTTACTAGTATCTAACACCAAACAGGACAGGAATGTTTCGATGACAAGTGTCGCCACCCCTGCTGTATCCCGATCGCCGTTCACGCCGGCTCGCGGACCCGAGGGCCTGCCGACGCCGGTCCCGCTGCCCGTGAACGGAAGGATTTCCCTCTCAGACATTGCCCGCGCCCACGATGTCCGCTTCCTGCTGGCCACCTTTGTGGACATGACAGGCAAGCCCTGCGCCAAGCTCGTCCCGGTGGAAGCCGCCGATCAGTTGGAGTCCGGCGCCCTGGGCTTCGCCGGGTATGCGGCGGGGCTGATCGGGCAGAAGCCGCAGGACGCGGACCTGATCGCCGTGCCGGACGTCGCCTCCTTCACTCCGGTGCCCTTTATCAGGGAGGGCCTGGCCATCGTTCACTGCGACCCGCACGTCAACGGCAAGCCCTGGCCCTACGCGCCGCGCGTGATCCTGAAGAACACCCTGGCCCGGCTGGCCGCAGAGGGCATGCAGGCGAAGATCGGCGCCGAGGTGGAATACTTCCTGGTCAACAAGAACGACGACGGGACCCTACGTACCGCGGATGCGCGCGACGACTCGCCCCGCCCCTGCTACGACGCCCGCGGCGTCACCCGCATGTATGACCACCTCACCTCCATCTCCGAGGCGATGAATTCCCTCGGCTGGGGAAATTACGCCAACGACCACGAGGACGCCGCCGGCCAGTTCGAACAGAATTTCAACTACGCCGACGCACTGACCACGGCGGACCGGGTTGTCAGCCTTCGCTACATCCTCAACATCCTGGCAGAGCAGCGCGGCATGACCGCCACGTTCATGCCGAAGCCGTTCACGGACCGGACCGGCACCGGCCTGCACTTCCACCTGTCGCTGTGGTCCGGCGCCGAGGCGCTGTTCCCGGGTGATGACGGAACAGTGAACCCGGAAGGAGCGGTGAACCCGGATGAAGCAGGCGGCCGCGGACTTGGGCTGTCCGGGCTCGCCTATTCGTTCATCGGCGGCATCCTGGAACATGCGCCCGCGCTGCAGGCCTTCCTGGCGCCGACCGTGAATTCCTACAAGCGCTCGGGGGCAACCACCAGTTCCTCCGGCGCCACCTGGTCGCCGCGGAAGGCGTCCTTCGGCGGAAACGACCGTACCCACATGATCCGCGTCCCGGACAACAAGCGGATCGAACTCCGCTCGGGTGACGGCTCGGCCAACCCCTACCTCGCCATTGCCACCGCCATTGCGGCGGGCCTGGACGGTGTGCAGCGGGGTGTGGATCCGGGGCCGCCTTCCGGCCCGGGGGAGTCCAGGCCCGATGCCCACCTGCTGCCGGCCACCCTGCTCCACGCCGTCGAAGCGCTCCGCCGGGACCCGGTGATCCTGGCCAGCCTCAGCGGGGACCCGGAGATCGGCGGGTACTACGCGGATGCCAAGGAAGAAGAATTCCTGAGCTGGCACAACGAGGTCAGCGATTGGGAAATCCGGACGTACCTGACCTCGATCTGACCACCAAGGCTCTTTAGAACCGCCACAAGTAAAGGACACACCATGTGTGGAATTGCCGCGCTGCAGCTGCGCAACCCCTTGCTGCACCCCCGGATGGGCAGCCTGCTGTCCTCAATGCTCTGCCAGATTGTGGACCGCGGACCGGACTCGGCCGGCCTGGCCGTCTACAACACCCCGGGCCTCGTCTCGCCGGGGACCTCCACCCTCAGCCTCCTTGGCAGGGACCAGGGAATACCGCTCGACGCCATTACCCGTGAACTGGAAAAGCTGCTGCCGGCCTCCGCCGCCGCTGCCGTGCAGGTGGTGGGCGACACAACCCTGGTGAGCGCCGCCGTCGGGACTGATCTCCTGGTGAAAGCGGTCAGCGAGACCCTTCCCGGCTCCACTATCATCGGCCGCGGCGAGCATGTTGCGGTGATGAAGAGCGTGGGCCACCCGATGGAAATTGCTGCCGAGCACGGGCTCGAAGCGATGGCCGGAAGCCAGGGCCTGTCCCACACGCGGATGGCCACCGAATCGGCTGTGACGGCCGGCGGTTCGCACCCGTTCTCCGTGGCCGACGATCTCTGCCTGGTCCACAACGGCTCCTTCTCCAACCACGCCACGGTGCGGCGGGACCTCAAGCGCGAAGGCGTGGTGTTCGATTCGGAGAACGACACCGAGGTGGGCGCCCGCTACGTGGCCTCCCGGCTGCAGCAGGGCGACACGCTCGAGGAAGCCCTGGTGAATTTGGGCAAGGTCCTGGACGGTTTCTACACCCTGGTGGTGACCACCGCGGACAGCATGGCAGTGGTCCGCGACCTCATCGCCTGCAAGCCCGCCATCATCGCCGAAACGGACGATTACGTGGCCATGGCCTCCGAATACCGTGCCCTGGCAGCCCTGCCGGGCATCGAAAACGCCCGCATCTTTGAACCGGAACCCGGAAAGGTCTACACATGGTCACTCTGACAGCCCCTGAAGCCCCCACGCTGGGAGCCCTGGCGGAAACCGCCATGGCGGTTGACCTTGCCGGGAGCCCGGTCCGCGAACTCAACCAGGCCCTCCATGTCGCTGTCGACGGACAGTCGTGGACGGTCACCAGCCCCGGTGGCAAACACAGCCTCGCCGTCGGCATCACCGCGGACATCCAGGTGACCATCCAAGGCCACGCCGGGTATTACGCCGCCGGGATGCACCAAAAGGGCGACGTGACCATCAACGGCAATGCCGGCGTCGGCCTCGCCGAAAACATCATGTCCGGCCGGGTCCACGTAACGGGTGATGCGTCCCAGTCCGCAGCGGCTACAGGCCACGGCGGCCTGGTGGTCATCGACGGCAATGCCAGCGCCCGCTGCGGCATCTCGATGAAGGGCGTGGACATTGTGGTGGGCGGAAACATCGGCCACATGTCCGCGTTTATGGCACAGGCCGGACGCCTGGTGGTCTGCGGCGACGCCGGCGAAGCCCTGGGCGACTCCATCTACGAGGCGCGCATCTACGTGAAGGGCACGGTGGCCTCGCTCGGCGCGGACTGCGTCGAAAAGCCGCTCCGGGACGAGCACCTGGCCGAACTCGGCGAACTGCTCGCCGCCGCCGGCCGCACGGAGAACCCGGCCGACTTCAAGCGTTATGGCTCAGCCCGGAACCTCTACCACTTCAACGTCGACAACTCGACTGCCTACTAGGAGGCCACCATGACCATCACCTCCCTCCCTGCCCCCGCCTCTGCGCCGGACGTCAGCGCGCCCGACATCGCTGCACTCGGCCTCCGCGAGTCAGCCACGTTCGACCGGGCCACCATCGCGGACATCCAGCGCGCCGCCGCCACGGGCGTGTACGACATCCGCGGGTGGGGCGCCAAGCGCAAGGTCCCGCACTTTGATGACCTGCTCTTCCTCGGCGCCTCCATGTCCCGCTACCCGCTGGAGGGCTACCGCGAAAAGTGCGATACCGACGTCGTCCTCGGCGACCGGCACGCCACCCGGCCGCTGCACCTGCAGACTCCGGTGACCATCGCGGGAATGAGCTTCGGGGCGTTGTCCGCCAACGCGAAGGAGGCGCTGGGGCGCGGCGCATCGGAGGTGGGGACCTCCACCACAACGGGCGACGGCGGCATGACACCTGAGGAGCGCGGCCAGTCCAAGCACCTTGTGTACCAGTACCTCCCGTCCCGCTACGGCATGAACCCGGACGACCTCCGCAAAGCGGACGCCATTGAGATCGTGCTGGGCCAGGGCGCCAAGCCCGGCGGCGGCGGCATGCTCCTGGGGCAGAAGATCACCGAACGCGTCGCCGGAATGCGCACCCTGCCCGTGGGCATCGACCAGCGCTCCGCCAGCCGTCACCCGGACTGGACCGGCCCGGACGACCTCGAAATCAAGATCGGCGAACTCCGCGAGATCACTGACTGGAAGACGCCTATCTACGTCAAGATCGGCGCTTCCCGGCCGTACTACGACACTGCGCTGGCCGTGAAGTCCGGGGCTGACGTTGTGGTGGTGGACGGCATGCAGGGCGGGACCGCCGCGACGCAGCAGGTGTTCATCGAGAACGTCGGCATCCCCACGCTCGCCGCCATCCCGCAGGCCGTCCAGGCGCTGCAGGAACTCGGCGTGCACAGGAAAGTCCAGCTGATCGTTTCCGGCGGCATTCGCACCGGGGCCGACGTGGCCAAGGCCATGGCACTGGGTGCGGACGCCGTCGCCATCGGCACCGCGGCGCTGATCGCACTCGGCGACAACGACCCCCGCTACGCCGCCGAATACTCGGCGCTGGGCTCCGCCGCCGGTTTCTACGACGACTTCCAGGACGGCCGCGACCCTGCCGGGATCACCACCCAGGACCCGGAACTGTCCTCGCGACTGGATCCGGTGGCCGCCGGCCGCCGCCTGGCCAACTACCTGCGCGTGCTCACCATGGAAGCCCAGACCATCGCCCGGGCCTGCGGCAAATCGCACCTGCACAACCTGGAACCGGAGGACCTGGTGGCCCTGACCATCGAAGCATCGGCCATGGCCCGCGTGCCGCTGGCCGGCACCAGCTGGATTCCCGGCGCCCCGTAACCCTGGAAATGGTGGCTCTTCTGCCTGGAGGGTGTGGCGGCGCCGGCTTGGCCGGCGCCGCCACAGCCCTATGATGGCTCCTATGACCAAACACGCCCGGGATGAGGCCGACGCCGCAACCGGCGAGGGCGAAACTGCCGACGCCGCTTCCCTCCCCGGGAAACTGGAACAGGTCATCGCCACGCAGGTCCGGCGTTACCGCACGTCCCATGGTCTCTCCTCCGCAGAGCTGGCTGCCCGCACGGGCTTGTCGAAGGCCATGATCTCCCGGATCGAAACGGCAACCACGTCGTGCTCGCTGACCACGCTGCAAAGGCTGGCCGACGGCCTCAAGATTCCGGTCACCGCACTCTTCCGCGGAGCCGATACAGACCGGGACGCAACGTTCACCAAGAGCGGCGAGGGCAGCCTCACCGTCCGCAGCGGAACGCAGCACGGCCACGAGTACAGGGTCCTGGGCACGCTCAAGGGCAGGACTGACGCGCTCGAACCCACCCTTGTTACCCTGACCAACGCCTCCGACGTTTTTCCGCTTTTCCAGCACCCGGGCACGGAGTTTATTTACATGCTGGCCGGGAAAATGGTCTACGGACACGGGTCCTACGAGTACGCCATGGAGGCGGGGGACTCCCTGCTCCTGGACGGCGAAGGCCCGCACGGCCCGCTTGAGCTTCTGGACCTGCCCATCCGGTTCCTGGCGATCTCTGCCAAGTAGGTTTCGGAACCCGAAACACATCCGCCCGGTGACTGCAACGTTGATTTAACCAGCCGGAAACCCACCGCGGAACTGCCGCCCTACAGTGGAAACAGACGGCAATAGCTGCCCTCCGACGAACGTGGCTCTGACTCCGCGTCCCTCCTCCGGAGTGGTCTTGACGCGCAATTTCCGTTCTCTCTTCGCATCACGAAAGGGGTTTCCCATGGATTCGGGAAATGTCGCTTGGATTCTTGCCAGCTCTGCGCTGGTTTGTATGATGATCCCCGCCCTCGCCCTGTTCTACGGGGGCATGGTGGGGTCTCGTCGCATTCTCAACATGATGATGATGTGCTTCGGCGGCGCCAGCCTGGTGGCGGTGCTCTGGGCACTCTTCGGTTACTCCATGGCTTTCGGAAACTCAGTGGGTGGCCTGGGGCTGATCGGCGACATCACGGAATTCCCGGGGATGGGCCAGCTGCTCGCCGCTGATGAGGCAGCCTCGATCCCGGTGGCACTGTTCGCCGCGTTCCAGCTGTTCTTCGCCTGTGTGACTACGGCCCTGGTTGCGGGAGCGGCAGCCGGCCGGATGAAGTTTGGCGCGTGGATGCTGTTTGCCGGAATCTGGGCAACCGTCGTCTACTTCCCCATCGCACACTGGGTATTCGCGTTCTCCTCGGCCGACGGCAGCGTCACCGGCGGCTGGATCGCCAGCGGCATCAAGGCCGTCGACTTCGCCGGTGGAACTGCCGTGCACATGAACGCCGGCGCCGCAGCCCTTGCCCTGGCTCTGGTCCTGGGTAAGAGCTCCGGCTGGCCCAAGATGGAGCACACCAAGCCGCACAGCCGGCCGCTGGTGCTTATCGGGGCGGGGCTGCTCTGGGTTGGCTGGTTCGGCTTCAACGCAGGTTCCGCACTCTCGGCAGGCCAGTCTGCTTCAGTTGTCTTCCTTAACACTGCCGTTGCTGCTGCCGCCGGCCTGCTTGCCTGGGCACTGGTTGAGCGTCTCCGCCGCGGTGCTGCCACCAGCATGGGCGCAGCGTCCGGCCTGATCTCGGCCCTCGTAGCCATCACTCCCGCCTGTGGCGCTGTGAGCCCGCTGGGCGCACTGGCCATCGGTGCCATCGCAGGCGCCGTCTGCTCCTTGGCCATTGAGTTGAAGTTCCGCCTCGGTTACGACGATTCCCTCGATGTTGTCGGTGTCCACCTCGTGGGCGGCATTCTGGGAACCCTGCTGATCGGCCTGTTCGCGACGGACGCAGCACCCAACGCAGTCAACGGCCTGTTCTACGGTGGCGGTGTTGAGTTGCTGGGTGTCCAGTCGCTGGCAACCGTGACAGTCCTTGCCTACTCGTTCGGGATCACGTGGATCCTGGCGAAGATCCTGGACAAGACGATTGGCCTGCGCATCAAGCCCGAGGACGAAATGCGGGGCATCGACCTCGCAGCCCACTCGGAACTGGCGTACCTGACGGACGAAGATCCCGTGGAGCTCGGGTCGCCGCAAAGGTCCTGATGCCGTCGCGCCGACAGAGGGGCGTTGGATCGCACGACTGACAAATCAATAACCACGAGTCCGGCCTAGGGCCGAACTGCGGACCGGTGCCGGTGCTGGCTGGCTTATAGTTCCGCGGTTCGGCCCCCGGTCGTGGGTGCTGCCGGGTCAGGCTAGGGAACGTGCCCAGTCAGGCTAGAGATCGCGCCCAGTCAGGCCAAGGGTCCTGGGGGAGGGGCCGTCCCGGCAATGCGTCGTCCGGGTACAGCACATAGTCCGGAAGATCGACGTCGGGCAGCGGAAAGCGGCCCAGGTTAGGCTCCGGGAAGGGATCTCCCGGAAACGGGTCCTCTGGCAGTGAACTTTCTTCGATGACGCAGCCATCTAAACGATCGGCAGCCAAGTTGTAGTCACCCCATAGGTCGTCTGAGGGCACAGCGTTGCCCGGAGGTGGACCGGGTAGGCCGGGATCTGCCTGTAGTCGGCTGTGGGGCAGTGAGGAGCCAAATTCCCCGTTGTGGAGTCCGTCCGCCATTTGGCCCGGCCAGTGTGGTGGTTCCCGGTCGGGTTGTTCGCTTTGGTAGTGGCGGCCGGTGGGTGAGGTCCAGCCGGGCGGCTCATCCTTGGTGGCTTCGGTGGGTTGCCAGGGTCTGGCGTGTTTGAGTCGGTGGTGTTTTGGGCAGAGTTGGGCCAGGTTTGAGATCCCGGTGCTCCCGCCGTTGGCCCAGGCGTTCAGGTGGTCGGCTTCGTTGTCCAGGGATGGGTTGGAGCAGCCGGGGAACTGGCATTTGCCGTCCCGGAGCCGGAGCCATTGGCGCAGTGCTTTGGGGATCCGGTAGCTTTCCCGCCCGATCTCCAACGGTGCCCCGTCCCGGGGATCGGTCAGGACCCGGCGGAACGACTCGGCACCATTAGCGACGAGGGCGCGGGCCATGGAGGGCGGGATCGGTCCGTATCCGTCGAGGATGGCGGGTTCACCGGTCAGGCCCATCAGCGCGAACACCGGAACCGTGACGAGGACCTGGGCTGTCGGTGAGGGGATCATCCCGGAAGCACCATTCAGAGTGCCGTCCCGAGTGCTGTTCAGGCCGCTTGCCCCACCGGTGGTCCCGCCCGTGTGATGGTCGGCGCCGAGGAGTAAGCCGGCGAGGATGTCCGTGCGTAGCTGGGTGAGGGTCCGGCCTTCGGTAGGGCACTGGAGGGCGCGGGCGTCTGCGGTGGTCCGTGCCCAGATCCCGGAAGCCTGATCGGCGGGCAGGTAAGCCGAGAGCCAGGCCATCCCGTCCCGGTCCGGACAGAATTCGACCCGACGGTCCGCGGCAGACCGGGTGTGGCGTGTTTCGATACTTTCCGGGTGATTCCGCTCCCGCCACGTCCTGGCTTTCGCCCGGAACCTTGCGGGCGTAAGGTCCCCGGCGGGGCTCCTGGCCGGGTTCGGTGCCTCCGGGTCCAGGAAATGGGCCTCCAACGCCGCTGCCCCGTCCCGGTCCAGGTTGGTGGTTTCGTCGACCATGATCAGGGTGTGCTGCCACCAAATCGACCCTGTCTCCAGAGCAGCCAGCGTGAGCGGCAGGGCACTACGTAAGCGCTGGGCCTCGCCCAGCAGCCCGCCGGCCGTACGTTCACTGACAGTCAGGGCACACGCAACCTCGGCCACCGTGCCCATTTCCTGGGCTGTCTGCTCCTGCGGGGACATGATGGGCCCCGCGATCACTTGGGCGGCCTCGTCATACCCGCCGGCCGCATGGACCTTCACAGCGGCAACCATCGCCTCCAACCCGGCCGCGCCGGACAGGACCGTCAGACACGCCTCAGCCTGCCAACGCAGCGGGTCCGAGTCAGCCGCAGAAGGGCCGGCTGCGAAAGCGCCAGGCACCGGGCCTTCCGCGGGGCAGTCCGCCGGCGCGCCTGCCGGGATGTCGGCCGGATCCGTCCCCCGGAGCACACAGGCCAGCTGCAAAGCAGAAGCCGCGATGGCCTCCAACACCTCTGCACCTGCCCTGTTATCCATACCTCCAGCATGACAAGGGGGTACGACATTCAAGGCCCGCGAAGACCTTCCCCGGAAAGTTTCCGGAAAAGTATTTGGAGGCGGCGGACGCCGCGTACCTTTGGGTCTGCCGCGCAGGGCCGGGCCCCGCCGCGTACCTTTGGGTCTGCCGCGCAGTGCCGGGCCCCGCCGCGTACCTTTGGGTCTGCCGCGCAGTGCCGGGCCCCGCCGCGTACCTTTGGGTCTGCCGCGCAATGCCGAGCCATGTCGCCGCGCACCTTTGGGTCTGCCGCAGTGCCGGACGGTCGCCGCGTCCCGAATCGTGACCGACTCCACACGCAGCCCGGAACGGTTAAGGCGGCAGGCGCTAGTAGCCTGTTCACCTCCGCCGCACTCCTGAAGGACATCCCGATCAACCGTTCAGCCGCCGCCAAGGCACTCACCCTGTTCACCAGCCTGCTTCTCGCAGGCGCCCTCGCCGGCTGTGACGCCGCCGCGCAGGCGGCAACCCAGGCGGCCAGCGGGATAGCCGAGGCAGTCAGGGAAGCGCCGTCGTCGGGAAGCCCGGCCGAACCGCTAAGCCCGGAGGAAATTGCTACGGCCCGGACCCGGCTGGAATCCATCCCTATCAAGGGACGCGCCCCAAAGACCGGCTACGCCCGTGAGGAATTCGGCCCCGCCTGGGCCGACGTCGACCGGAACGGCTGCGATACCCGCAACGATATCCTCGCCAGGGATCTCGACGGTGAGACGTTCAAGCCCGGCACACAGAACTGCGTTGTCACCACCGGCATTCTGGCTGACAAGTACACAGGCGCAACCATCAACTTTGTCCGCGGCAACACCACCAGCTCGGCCGTCCAGATCGATCATCTCGTGGCCCTCAGCGATGCCTGGCAGAAAGGCGCGCAGCAGCTCAGCGCCGAACAGCGCCGGCAGCTGGCGAACGATCCCCTCAACCTGATGGCCGCCGATGGCCCCACGAACGGTGCCAAGGGCGACAAGGATGCCGCCACCTGGCTGCCGCCGAACAAGGGCTTCCGGTGCGAATACGTCGTCCGCCAGACCGCCGTCAAAGCCAAGTACCAGCTGTGGGCCACCCAGGCAGAGCACGATGCGATCGCGGGGATTCTGGCTAACTGCAATTAGCCGAAACTGACCTCAGTCCTTGAACAACCCCGCCAGGTCCTCGGCCGTGATGGAGCCGCCGGAAAGGGCGTCGCCCTCCATGACGTCAGCAAACAGCTGCGACTTCCGCGCCTTCAGGGCCATCACCTTCTCCTCGATGGTGTCCTTGGCGACAAGCCTGTAGACCATCACGTTCCGCGCCTGGCCGATCCTGTGTGTCCGGTCCACGGCCTGCGCCTCCGATGCCGGGTTCCACCAGGGATCCAGCAGGAAAACGTAGTCGGCCTCGGTCAGGTTCAGGCCGAACCCGCCGGCCTTCAGCGAAATCAGGAACACCGGCGCGCTGCCGTTCTTGAATTCATTGACGACGTCGGTGCGGTTCCGGGTGCCGCCGTCCAGATAGCAGTACTCGATTTTCTCCTCGTCGAGGCGGTCGCGGACCTTGCCCAGGAAACCGGTGAACTGGCTGAAGATCAGCGCGCGGTGACCTTCGGCCACCAGGTCCTCCAACTGCTCGAACAGCACGTCCAGCTTTGACGACCGGACGCCGGACAGCGAGGGATCCACCAGCGACGCGTCCAAACTCAGCTGCCGCAGCAGCGTCAGCGACTGGAAGATCGTGAACCGGTTCTTGTTCACGTCCTCGATCAGGCCCAGGATCTTCTGCCGTTCACGCTGCAGGTGCGTCTGGTAGACCTTTTGGTGCCGCGGGTTCAGCACCACCTCAAGGATCTGCTCCTGCTTGGGCGGCAGGTCCTTGATGACCTGGTCCTTGGTGCGGCGCATCATCAGCGGACGGACCCGACGGCGGAGCTTCTCCAGCTGCCCCTTGTCGCCGTTCTTCTCCACCGGCTTCTGGTAGTACTCCGCGAAGCGTTTGGGACTTGAAAAGAGGCCCGGCGCCACGATGGACGTCAGAGCCCAGAACTCCATCAGGTTGTTCTCCAACGGCGTGCCGGTGATGGCCAGTTTGAAGGCCGCGGGCAGCTTCCGGGCGCACTGGTACGCCTTGGACTGGTGGTTCTTCACAAACTGGGCTTCATCCAGCACCAGCCCTGCCCAGGTCTTGGAGGCGTAGGACTCGTAGTCGATCCGGAAGAGGGCGTAGGAGGTGATGACGATGTCCGCGCCGCCCAGTTCAACCGCCGCGTCCTGGCCGTTTTTCGCGAACGTTTCACTCACGGTGCGGACTGTCAGGCCGGGGGCGAAGCGCGCAGCTTCCGCGGCCCAGTTGCCCACGACGCTGGTGGGGGCGACCACCAAAAAGGGAGTGCCGCCGTCGGGCAGTGTTACTTCAGCAACGTCAGAAACAGCGGCTGACTGCTCCTTGGCGGCGCACATCAGCGCGAGGGCCTGCACGGTCTTGCCGAGGCCCATGTCGTCAGCGAGGACCCCGCCCAGGCTGTGCTTGTACAGGAAGCTGAGCCAGTTGAAACCCTCAAGCTGGTAGGGCCGCAGCTCGGCATTCAACGAGGCAGGCAGCGGCAGCCCTTCAATGCCGCCCTCGAGCAGGCCGCCCACGGCGGTGCGCCAGGCGGACGCCTGCTCGTCCACGATGCCCAGCTGGGCCAGTTCGTCCCAGAGCCCTGCCTGGAAGCGGCTGATCTGCAGCGGCGCGTCCTTGTTGTCCTGCAGCGAGCGGGCTTCCTCGATCAGGGCCCGCAGTTGGTGCAGTTCGGGCAGGTCCAGGGAGAAGTAGGCGCCGCTGGGGAGGAGCATCTTGGTCTGGCCGGCGGCAAGGGCGGAAAACACGGCCGCGAAGGAGACCGGCTGGCCTTCCAGAGTGATCTGGATGCCGAGGTCAAACCAGTCGCGCTGTTCGGTGGCCTTGGTGGAGATGGAGACCACGGGCGCTTCCTCGGCCTCGCGGTAGTCGGCGATGTCCCCGGCGGTGTCCACAGAAACGTCCGGTGCCTGGCGGAGCATGGGCAGGACGTCCTCGGTGAAGGCCAGCGTGTCCAGGCCGTTCAGTTCAACGGACGCAGCCAGGCGCGGCGTTCCCCAGCCGCCGGTGGCGGATTCGCCCAGCGTGGGGACGACGTTCCACGGCTGGCCGATGCCCTCCAGGATGCGGGCCTCGGCGGTGTCGTCGCGGTAGCCGTGGTCGCCGGGGTGCCGCCAGAGCGGCTGGGCGGTGACCATGGTCCCGGACTTGTAGTGCCATTCCCAGTGCAGCCGCACGCGGTGGTCAGCGCCGTAGTTGGCCAGCAGCGACAGGGTGGGCACGGCGAGGGCGGGCAGTGCCACCGACTCGTCCTTCGCGGTGACCCGGGCGGCCTGCTTGAGCTTGGGGTAGAACCCAGTGAGGAAGCGCGTCTCGTCCTTCGCCGGAATGTGCAGGGTGCTGCCGGCGGTGACGAAGGTCAGCAGTTCCTCGCTGAGTCCGCTTTCCAGGGGGGCCAACGTGATCACGTTGTCGGCCGCGACGCCCGGCAGCGCCTCGCCGCCGGTGGTCAGGAAGATGCCGTGGGCGGGGCGGCCGATGGTCCCCACGGTCGCCGGATCAACCTCTTCACCCTCCACGGTGATGGTGGGTGCGAGCTCCAGTCCGCCGTCGTCGGCCGTTCCTGCGGCACCTCCGGCAGCAGGACCCCCGGCAGCAGCGTCGCTGGAGACCGCAGTGCCGTAACGGCTCAGATTAAGCCCGACGGCGGCTGGAGACTCCGCGAGCCGCACCGGTTCGGTGCCGCGGCTGTGGACGAGCGCGAGGCCGATCTTCCTGGCATCGGCGAGCAGGCTCCACATGTTCTTCCCGGCGAAGGTGTTCAGGCCCAGCCAGAGCGCGGAAGAGTTGTGGACCCGGTTGGCGGCGGCGGTGTGCGCGGCGAGGAAGGTCTGCATCCACTCGATGTGCGCCTCGTTGCATTCGCGGCGGAAGTTCAGATAGCTCAGGGTGTTCCAGGAGACGTCGCCGCGGATCCACTTGCCCTTGGCGCCCATCACCACGGGCCGGGCCTTGAGCTGGCGCACGCTGCGGAGCGGGTCGCGGCGGCCTGTGTAGGAGAAGTGCGGCGCCGGCTCTTCGATCTCGAACTGGAGGGCCAGCGGGATGCCGTTGCTGGACTGGGTGATGCCGGGCTGCGAGATGAGCGGGCTGAGGGCCTGCTCCCAGTCGGCGAGGTCAAGGCTGGCGGGCTGGCGGGACAGGCGGGAGACCTCGGCCGGGGCCAGGAGCTGGACGCGGATGGCAGGGTTGTCTTCGGCGGCGAAAAGCAGGGCGGCAACGTGCTTGCAGTCCTTGCGGACAGGGCAGCTGCAGACGCCCACGGTGCAGCTCCAACCGCCCGATTTGCGGACCAGCTTGGCTGTGGTGGAGTAGGGCACGTCCGCGCCGCCGCGGACCTTGCCCAGCATGAGCCCGGTGGCGGCGTCGAACGACATTCCGGAAACCCGGCTGCCCATGGCATACGCCAGCCCGGCCGCCAGGGAACGGTCGTTGATGGCGGGAGTCTGTATTGCCAGTGCCGCACTCTCGTCCGGATGGGATGGCATGGTGCGCGCTACTTTCAGTGGCCACGGCGCGGCCGTGTCCGATTCGGTGGTTATCTGATTCATCTTAGTTCGCCCGGCGGGGGCCTGAAACTTCGCCTGACGTTCACTTCCGCCTCAGCCAACCGCCGTCCCCGCCCACGTAGCGTGAAAGTGTCCTGAGCATCACCAAAGCTTTGAGCAGTGAGGAATTCCATGACCACGAGCCAGAACCCTGTCGTCCTGACCAAGGCCAGTATCGAAGCTGGCAGCGAGGACGTTGTCGACGCCAACGTCCACGTAGTGAATGCCATGTACAGCAGCCTGCTGGACTCCCGCGAAATCGCCCCGGTGGCACTCCGCAGCTACTACGTGGACTTCTACGTCACGCAGTCCCTGGAGGGCGGCTTCGCCCAGTACGTGTTCACGGCCGACCGTGACGAAGTGGATCCGCTGATCCGCGAAGGCCTCGCGAGCATGGGCGCAACGGCGCACCTGGAGCTCTTCAACCGGACCGTGGAAGTCTTTGATGCCCTGTCCGAGGAGGACGAGGAACGCTACCTCGACGGCGACCTGGACGCCGAGGAAGAGTCCAACGACGCCGTCCGCACCATGGAGGAGCTCGACGGCGAGTTCGAGGAACTGTTCGAGACCGAGAACATCACCGCCCTGAATGCCAGCTGGCTCCTGGGCCAGGAAGGCCTTCTGGTCCTGGATGATGAGGAGCTCAGCGCCTACATCGAACGCCAGGTTGCGCTGCTGCCCGACCTTGAAGAGCGCCAGGCCCGCGCCGATGAGGAAGCGCTGGACAACGCCCCGGACATCGAAATCATCATCCGCGAACTGTGCGATGTTGCCGGTTACGAGCTCGAAAAAATCTCCATGGGTGACCCCAACTACGTGCACAACGGCGAGAAGACGCTGGCCTGGCACTTCAGCACGGACCATGGCGACTTCCTGATGGTCGAGGAAGAAGACGAGGCCTTCATGATCAACCCGGAGACCCAGGAGATCGTGGCCGCTGTTGAGTTCGAGGAAGCGGACGACGACGAGATGGCAGACGCGTAGGGCGCCGCGCCTTTAGGTCTCAGCCACAAAGCACGGGCCGGGTTCGTCGGAAGGTTCCGGCGGACCCGGCCCGCCGCCGTTCCAGTTCTTAGGTGTTCTGGTCCAGCGCCCGGGCCAGGATGTCCAGCAGTTCCCCGTCCACCTGGTCCACGGACGTGAGGCGGACCCGCCGGCCAAACGGGTCGTCCGCGCGGGTCTTCAGCGCTTCCACGCGGCCCCCGGCAGGGGCATCGAGGCGCAGCGCCACGTCCACGGCGGAGTTGGTTGTCCTGGTGAGCTGGGCGAACTTCCGGCGCGGACTGTGCAGCGAGACATACCCTTTCCGCATTTGGATCTCCACACCCTCTGTGACCGACGCCCACGCAAGAAGGGCGTCCGCGATGGGCCGCAGCTCCGGGTGGTTGGCGTACTGCCCGTCGATGAGTTCGTCGGCGTCCCGCAGCATAAAGTCCGGATAGCCGAACAGCTCCCAGGACACCGCGTATTGTGCGTACCCCGTGACTCCGTGCTCGTCGCGCATCCAGGCGCGGAGCCCGGCGTCGTTCTTAATGCCTGCGCTGCGTGCGCGGTCAGCCCAGAACGCCACGTCCTGGCCGGTTTTCCGCAGCAGCAGCGCCTGGTTGCTGTCCACCATGGTCTGCCACGTCCTGGCGGTTTTTTGCGGTTCTGAGGTGTTGGGCATGCCTCGATGGTAATGCGGCCGGCTGTCATGGCGTCTCGAGGCTCGGAGGGCGGACGGGGCGGGCCTGGGAAAAGAATTTTCAGGAGGGCCGTAACTTTCCCGGTCCGGTCAGCGATGTAGGGAGTGATGGGTTCCTCACGGGAACCCGATCTGAATTGTTCTCTAGCTTTTGGAGTGTCTTTTATGTCGTTGTTCACTGTTCTCGCCACCAGCAAAGTCGCCGCCGGAGTTCTCGCCGCAGGCACCCTGGCCGTCGGTGGAACCGGCGTCGCAGCTGTTTCCGGAGCCCTTCCCACCGAAGCGCAGCAGACTGCCCACGAACTGCTCGGCGCTCCCGCCCCGAAGCTTGCCGGCGAAGCAGCTGCTGAGACCGCCGGATCCGCAGACGTTGCCGCCGACGCTGCGGCTGACGTTTCCGCCGATTCTTCCGCCGAGGCTGCTGTGTCCGGGGACGAGGTTGCTGCCGAGGCCAACGTCTCCGCTGCCGCCGGAACTGCCGTGGACGCCGCCGGAGCCGCAGCCTTGGGCCTGTGCACCGCCTTCACGAACGGCGGACTGAACGCCTCCTCCGAGGGCTTCTCCTCGCTGGTCATCGCCGCTGAAGGCGAAGCCAACATTAAGCCGTTCTGCACCGACGTCGTGGCCGAGGGTGCCGCTGCCGCCGACGCCACTGCCGCCGCCGAGGGTTCGGCGGCCGTCAACGCCGAGCGCCCCGAACTGCCCGCTGTTCCGGCCGTTCCGGGTATCGACGGCGAGCCTGCAGTTCCCGCTGTTCCTGCAGCTCCGGCCGTACCCGCCGTGCCCGCCGTGCCCGCCGTGCCCGGTGACGTAGTGGACGTTCCCGCCGTTTCGGGCCGCTAGGACCCCCTCGGCTAGTCTGGACTGCGGGAAGCGCCCCTTGAGGCAAGGCTTCCCGCAGTCCAGGACGCCGGGATGCAGCAGTCCACCGCCCGGATGGAGGAGCCATTGGTGCTAGACACTCTGGCTGAAGAAGACATCGACATATTTGCAGACACAGCCGGCACTGACCCGGCGGTGCTCTTCGGCGTTGTCTACCGCACCTTCTCCGGAGCTGTCCTGGGCTACCTCAAAGCCCGCGGTGTGGACGACGCCGAGGCCGTCACGCAGGACGTTTTCCTGGCAGTCTTCCCCAAGATCGGGGACCTGACCGGCGGCCTGCCGGGCGCCAAATCACTGGTGTTCTCCATCGCCCACGCCCGCATGGTGGACTACTACCGTCGGGTGGAACGCAGGCCGGACTTCACCCCCTACGATCCGTTGCAGGACGGGCGCAGCACGGCCTCCGCGGAGGACCACGCCCTGGGCCACGACGGCGGCGCGGCCAACCTCCTCGACGGCCTCGCCGACGACCACCGCGAAGTCCTGGCCCTCCGGGTCGTGGCCGATCTGTCCATCGAACAGGTGGCCGGCATCATGGGCAAGTCCCAGGGCGCCATCAAGCAGCTCCAACGCAGGGCGCTGCAAAACCTCAAGGACCAGACCCTCAGAAGAAACCAGGCAGACCATGAGTGACACCGCAGGTCCCCGCGACGACCGGACAGTCGACAGCCTGTTGCGCGACGCCGGGTTCGACGACGACGCCGTGCTCCGTGACGCGCTCCAGGACCTCCGCGGCCTGGCCGGCGGACAGCCCGAGCCCTCCGCCGCAGTGGCCGCGTTGATGGTCCCGGCCGGCGGCCAGTCCGCAGACCGGGCTGCAACGCGCCAGCTCGCCGCTGTGCCTGCAACGCGCCACCTGGCCGCTGTGCCTGCAACGCGCCACCTGGCCGCTGTGCCTGCACCTGCCGTCGAGGCTGAAGAAACCGCAGCCACTCCGTCGGCAACGCCGCCCACAGATGAGCTGGCAGCCCGCCGCCGCACGAAGCGCCGGATCACCCTCACCACGTTGTCCGTGGCCGTCTCGCTGGCGGCAGGCGGGGCCGTCGCCGTTGCCTCGGATCAGGGCATCAGGGACTCCATCGGCCAGGTCAACCAGGCGGTCAGTTCCTTCGTCGCCGGTGTCGGCGGCGGGTCCGCCCCCGCGCCGCCCGTGGACTCTCCGGTCCCTTTGCCGGCCCGGCCGGGCGCCCCGGCCACCGTGCCGCCCGCACCACCTGTCCCGGAACCTGTGCCGGCCGCACCGGGATCAGGTTCCAGCCAGCTCCCGCAGCAGGCTCCCGACCACCCGGGCAAGGCGGGCCAGCCGGGCTCAGCCCCCGCAGTGCCCCTCCCTGACCTGCCCGTCCCGGACACCCTGGCGCCCGGCCTCCCCGGCGTGCCGGACACCCCGCCGAACCGCGAGGGACAGCCCCCAGCGCTGCCCCTGCCGTCCGCCCCTCCAGTCCCGCTGCCCGGTATCCAGCAGTAACTGCTGGGGGCAGGAGCCTTAGCCTGCCGTCCTGATCATTTCCCCGGCCGGGTCAGACAGGAACCAGACGCCGCCCACGCCCTGACCTGTAACGTCGCCGGGACTCTTGTCCTTCTCGTAGTAGTACAGCGGCAGTCCGTTCAACGTCAGCTGCTTTGCGCCATCCGGCGTCGTCATTGTGCCCAGCGCGCCGGTGACGCCTTCGGCGGCCGGCACCGCGGCCGTGCTGAGGACCGGTGGCCACGCCGTCAGGCATGCCCCCGTGCAGGCGCTGGTGCCGGAATCCTTCACGTCCTTAGTGAAGAAGTAGACGCTCATGCCGTTGGCGTCCACCACGATGGTGCCTGCGCTGGTTGTCGCCGTTTTGAGGTCGACGGCGGCAGCTGCGGTTGTGGCGGTGGTGGTCGGGGCGGCGGATGTCGCCACGGGACTGGTGGCTGACGCCGTGGGCGCCGGTGTTGTTGTGGTGGTGCCGGGGCTGCCCGCGCAGCCCGCCAGCGCGGCCATGAGCGCCATGGTGGCAAGACTCGTGCCCGGATGCTTGTTCATGGAATGCTCCTCGGCTGGGCCCGGCGTCGGATCACCGGACGCTAACCCGTACGACGCCTCAGGGTGAAGAATGGTTCAAGGGGCGGCCCCCCTGTTTTGCGGCGCCCCTTAAAGCGGCCCTTCCGCCGTAGCCGGTTCCGGTGAACCATTTCCGTGCGGAGGACGTCGTATCAGCCGGAAGGCAGAGGGCCCGCCGGGCCAGGGACCGGGGACAGGAGACACGGTATGCCGCTGGATGAGGACGTGGTGGCCGCGATCTACCGTGATCACGGCCCCGCCCTGCGCCGGTTTGTCCTTAGTGCCTCCCGCGATCCCCAGTTTGCGGAGGACGTGGTCCAGGAGACCGTGCTCCGCGTCTGGCAGCAGGCGCCGGAGATTACGGGCAGCCTGCGCAGCTACCTGTTCCGGACGGCACGCAACATCATGATCGATAACTACCGCAAGGCCCAGCGGCGGCCCGCCGAGGCAACGGAACGCGAATTCGCCGATCCCGCGGAAGCGGTTGAGCGGGTGGACGAGCTGCTCAACCGCGTGCTGATGGAGGAAGCCCTGCTCCGGCTCAGCAGCGAACACCGCGACGTGCTGGTGGCGCTCCACTACCGCCGTTTCACAGTCAACGAGGCCGCTGTGCAACTGAACATTCCCAGCGGAACCGTGAAATCGCGGGCGTACTACGCGGTCCGGGCGCTGCGGACCATCCTGGACGAGATGGGGGTGGAGCGGTGAACGCCGCTGAACTGCACCAGCTGCTGGGCGCCTACGTGCTGGGCGGACTCGATCCCGCTGATTCGCAGCGCTTCGAAGCCCATCTCGGCGAGTGTGCCGGCTGCCGGGCAGAACTCTCCGAGCTGGAAAGCCTGCCCGCCCTGCTCGACGCGCTTCCCGTGCCGGACGCCGTGGGACTCACCGGGACGGCCCGCCCCGGGGCCGCAACGCAGCCGGCCACCTCCGTGGCGCGCACGCTGCTCTCGGAACTGGCCGCCCGCCGTCGTACATCACGACGGCGGTGGGCGGCGCTGGTGGGCGCCGTCGCCGTCGCATGCCTCGCGTTGGGTGTGGCAGCGGGACCGCTGCTGAACCGGCCGCCGCAGCCGGATGCCAGCTACTCGGTCCAGGCCGATAGCGGCCTGCGGTTCAGTGTGGACCTGGCCCGGAAAAACTGGGGCACGGAGCTGGCGGTGAACGGCAGCAGCATGCCGTTGGACGGCACGTATTCGCTGTGGGTGCGGGACCGGGCCGGCGGGGAGGACCGTGCTTGTGCGTGGACCGCCACGCCCAGCGGACGGATCAGGGTCACCGGGGCAACACCGGTCCAACTGGCCAGCATCGCCAGCGTGGAACTGCGCGACGACGATGAACAGACCGTCGCCGTGATCACGGTCCCGTAGCTCCGCCCGCCGGATGACCGGCGGGCGGAGTCCCGGGTCATTGGTTCATTTTGGCAAGGCGGGCCCTGACCACCATGTACACGCCATAAAAGATCAGGCCCGCTCCCACAGCGGCCAGCAGATACACACCGAAAGGCTGGTCACGAAGGGCCCTGAGCCCGCCGTCCAGGCCGGTGGATTCCTCCGGATGGGCGCGCAGTGCAGCGATGGCGATCAGCAGGCCCGACAGCAGCAGGACAACGCCCTTTGCCACGTAGCCCACCACACCCAGGACGGTGACTGCCTTCCGGGCCGAGGGGGAGGCCGGCATGGTCAGGTGTTTCTCAAAGGACTTCTTGAAGCCCCTGATCGCGTAGATCACTCCGGTGACGGCGATGCCCGTGCCCACGAGGACCAGCAGCGCCACGCCGCCGGGTGCCTTCATCACCGCGGCAGTGAAGTCGCTCGCGGACTTCTGGTTATCTGCGCCGGATCCCGTGCCCATGGCGAAGTTGGCCAACGTCAGGGCCAGTCCGGCAAACACCAGCGCCTGGGCTGCGGCCTTGGCCTTCTTGCCGGCCTTTTCCTTTGTTGGGAGCCGGTTGTAGTCGAAGATGGCATCGCTGGCCTGCCACACGGCAAGGGCGGCGCAGGCGGCGAAGCTTGCCCAGAGGAGGAACGGCCCGGCAGGCTGGCTGGCCAGTTCCGAGACAGCCCCGCTGAAGTCTGCATTTCCCGAACCGCCCATTGCCAGGCGGATGGCGATTGCCCCCAGCAGAAAATGCAGGACGCCGCTCGCCGCAAACCCCGCCCGGGCCAGTAACTCAAACGTGTGTGAGTTGGTAACGTCCTCGGCCGCGTTTGCGGCCTGTCTCAATTCTCTTTTGATGGTGCTTCCTTTGGCCGGCGCCGGGGAGGCGCAATTGCGCGCCCCCCGCACAAACCCCATCGTGCCACGCAATCCCGGCCCCGAACAGTCCCGCCTTCCACCGGTGGATCTGACCCGCGGGCAACAGTGTTATTCGCGCCCTGGCCTGCGCATTCATGACGAATGATGGGGAGTGTTCCCCATCGCCGGGGCGTGGCCGGCGTGCGACCATATGTGCAGCGATAAACCCATTCGTATTACTCTCCGGGGGAGAAACCATGACTTTTTACGGCGCTGACGTTAACCAGCTGCGCGAGCTGGCGAGGGCCGTTGACAAGGCGGCCACACTGCTCAGCAGCCGGGCCGGCTCCCTGCAGGGCCAGATCCAGTCTGCGCCGTGGAAGGGCATGGACGGCGCACAGTTCCGGCAGGACTGGACCGGCAGCCACCGCCCTGCCCTGGAACGGGTGGCACAGAGCCTCCGCCACAACTCCAAGTTGCTTCTCCAGCACGCCAACGAGCAGGAAAAAGCCTCAGACGCGTCCGGCGGCGGCGGGGGCAGCTTCCTGGACACACTCAGGGGCCTCGGCGGCCGCGCGCAAACGTGGCTTGAGCAGCAGATGCAGGCGATTGCCGCGGCCAAGGCGCACCGCCAAGAGCTGGAACAAGGCCTGAGTGACATGCTCAAGGCCAGCCCGGAGGAACAGGCCACGTGGTGGGCCGGCCTGTCGGAGGCGGACCGGCAGTACCTGATTGAAGCTGACAGCGGAAACGGGGCCCTCGCCGAAGACCTGATGAGGATGGACGGCGGCATC
Organism: Pseudarthrobacter sp. BIM B-2242; assembly: GCF_014764445.1. Classification (NCBI taxonomy): domain Bacteria; kingdom Bacillati; phylum Actinomycetota; class Actinomycetes; order Micrococcales; family Micrococcaceae; genus Pseudarthrobacter; species Pseudarthrobacter sp. BIM B-2242. The sequence goes on along the minus strand of NZ_CP061721.1, from coordinate 3,981,873 downwards.
CCCCTTTCGGCCCAGGACCAGGCCGAGGCACACCTCAGGGAAATGGCCCGGACAGAGACCGCAATCTACACCGAGACCGGCAAGGCCTCCGTTGACGGCCGTGTTGCCTGGTTCCACGCCGGCGCGGAAGTCGGCACCGTGGTGGTTGAGAACGCCGATGGTTCAGCCACGTTGAAGGTGTACGCCAACGGCGGCGTGGGTGTGAACGATCCCTCCGGAACGGCCGGCGTCACGCTCAACGGGGAAGGCTCCACCGAGTTCAAGTTCGGCAGTGTTGAAGAGGCCATAGCCGCCCGGGACCAGATGTACAGGGAACTTCCCCCGGACGATCTCGGTGATGTGAAGGACATGGCCAGCAACGCGCCCATCTACATTGCTGCCACCGTCGCGGATGCCGCGAACGACAACGGCACCACGGGCGCCGAAAGCAAGCTCAAAGGAACCATGTCCTTTGAAGCCGAGGGTGAATCCGGCCCGGCCTCCGGCTCTGCCAAGCTGGACCTCGCCTACGAGCGGAACCTGACCGACGGCACCGCAACCGCCAGCGGCGAGGTGTCCGCGCAGGGCAAGCTGGACCTCGATGGCCAGATTTTCCAGGCCTCAGGCAAGGGCGGACTGGAAGTAAACCTGGACAAGGACAGCAAGATTGAGTCGATCGGGGTGTCAATGGACGGCACGGTGGCGCAGGGCGCAAGCGCCGGACCGGATCTGAAGGGCGCCAAGCTGGAGTCGAACGTGACCGTGGGCGCGCAGGGCAGCGTCAAAATCAACGTGGAGTACTCGCCGGAGAACAAGCCCCTGATCGATAGCTACATGCGCAATGTGGCCACGGGGAACGACCTCGCAGCGGCCGCAGACGCCGCCAAACTGTACGAGGCAGGCTCTGCCACCGTCCAGGTGAACAACGTGGTGACCGTGTCCAACGAGGCAGGGGTGGACTTCAAGGCGGGCGAGGTGGAGTTCAAGGCCGAGAACCAGGTGTCCACCAATGTGTCCACGTACTATAAGGTCGCGAATGACTCGAAGCTTGAGCGGCTCTGACGTCCCCCGTGCCTGAACCCAAGACTTACCGCTAAGGAGCACCCATGTCAGTGCACATCGAATCCCCGCTGGGGTTTACGGCAGACTTTCCCGAGCACACCCAGGTCCTCGAGGACTCCGCCGCGGGGCCGAATACCGAGCAGTACGGCCTCCTGGGCGGCATCCTCGTCACCGTCATCAAGGACGACACCTCCGTTGCAGACGCGCCGCAGGCCAACGGCTGGGCGCACCTCATGTCAGATTTTTACCTGGAGGAACGGGCCGGGACCGTCCTCACCGAGGGCGAACTGAACCTCCCAGGCAAAGCCGCGTACGGGGTCCTGGTGGGCTACACGGACCCTGCCGGCACAGCGCGGGTGGCAGCCACGGTGGGCGTCTGGGAGAACAACCGGTTCATCGGCGTTGTGGTGATCTGGCCGTACGTGAACCCGGAGATCGAACCACGCGTGGACATGCTGAAGGAAATCGTTTCCAGCATCAGCGTTTCCTGACCCAACTAGGTAGCAGTAAGTGTCGTTTTGAGCGCTCAAAACGACATTTACTGCTACCTACATGGAGAAGCTCAGCGCCGGCGGTAGCAGAGGTCGAAAATCAGCCGGCCGGCCTCGTGGGCTTTGGCCTCGAAGCTGGTGCGGATCCTGCCCTCGAAACGCGGCGCCCAGCCGCCGGTTTCGTCCACGCCCTCGTTGGGCCCGGTGTGTTCTGTGCTGACCGGCGCCCTGCCCTCACGGACGGGTGCTCCGCCCACCAGGGATTCGACGCCGGACTGCCACACCTGCGTGAGCGGGCTTTCCGGCCCGTGGCGCTCGCCGGTGTGAAGGTTCTCGAAATCCGGCGAATCCGCCAGGACGTCGCGGACGTGGACGGCGTAGTTCGACCAGTCGGTGGCGATCCGCCACAGTCCGCCCGGTTCAAGGGCCCGCGCGGCCAGAGCGGCAAACTCGGGCTGGATGAGGCGCCGCTTGTGGTGCCGTGACTTGTGCCAGGGGTCCGGGAAGAACACCCACAGTTCGCTGACCGATCCGGCCGGCAGCATGGTGGCGAGGACCTCGGGCGCGTTGGCTTCCACCACGCGGACGTTCTTCAGCCCGCGGCTGTTGATCTTGATGATGGTGTTGGCCAGCCCCGGGGTGTAAACCTCCACGGCCAGGAAATCCGTGTCCGGGTTCTCCTCGGCGGCATGGCAGATGGCATCACCCAGCCCGGACCCGATCTCCACGATCAGCGGCGCCTTCCGGCCGAACTCCGCCTCGGCGTCGAACGTGTACTCCGGGTGGACAGACGTGTTGGCTATGTGCCGCGGCACGTCGACGGCCCACCGGTCCGCATGCTCTTCCCACGCCGTCTGGCGGCGCCCCTGCAGCCGCGTTCCGCGGCGGACGAAGCTGACAGGCCTGCCGCCGTAGGTGCCGAAGGACGCCTGGGTTCCGGGCGTGACGGGTCGCGGGACATGCGGAGGCTGGGGGGTTTCTGGGGATTCGCTCATCCCTTCCAGAATAGAGGAGTTTTTGTCCGGTTAACCGGGCTTCGCGGCGCCTCAGCCGGCACTAGGCGGACAAAAATCCGCGGCGACAGGCGGGCAGGCACGCGTCGTCACCGTGCTCCGTCTGTCGCCTGACAGAATGGGTGCCGTGACCCGTGCTGACAACGTTGACATACCCGGACTTCTCGTCGACGCCGAAATCGACGACCTTCCCGCACCAGAGCCAACCGTGCTCCCGGCCGGTCGGCCCAGCCGCCGCGCCCTCGTTTACCTGGGCCTGTGCCTGGTGCTTATCGGCCTGAACCTGCGCACGGTTTTTTCCAGTTTCGCGGCGGTACTCCCGGAGGTCACGTCCGACGCCGGCCTGCCGGGCTGGGCGGTGGTTGTCCTCACCACCGTGCCCGTGACGCTTTTGGGTGTCTTCGCGCCGCTGGCCCCTGTGCTGGCCCGCCGTTTTGGCGCGGAACGCGTGCTGCTGGGCGCGATGGCGGTACTCACGGCCGGGCTGCTGCTCCGGCCCGCGGACCTTGGCGGGCTGGTGCCGGGTGCAGGCCACCTCCCTGCGCTCCTGCTGGGAACGGCAGCATGCGGTGCCGCCATCGCCCTTTGCAACGTGCTGCTCCCGGGGCTGGTGAAGCGCGACTTCCCGCACCGGCTGGGCCTTATGGGCGGGCTCTACACCACCGCCATCTGCGCCTCCGCCGCCCTCGGTGCCGGCTTTACCTACCCGGTCTTCACGGCGACGGGGGAGTGGACGGCGGGGCTGTGGTTCTGGGCGGTGCCAGCCGCCGTCGTACTTTTGCTCTTCCTCCCGGTGGCGCTCCGGCAGCACCCCGTCCGGCACCATGCCGTTAGCGACGGCGTCAACGTGTGGCGCTCCGCGGTCGCCTGGCAGGTGACCATCTTTATGGTGCTGCAGGCCATGATGTCCTTCAGCGTGTTTGCCTGGCTGGCGCCCATCCTGCGTGAACGCGGCGTGGACGGCGGCACCGCCGGCCTGATGGTCTCGGTTTCCATCGTGCTCCAGATGCTTGGCTCGCTGTTCGCGCCGGCCCTGGCTGCACGGTTCCGCGACCAGCGGGCCATCAACGTGGTGGTCGCCCTGATGACCGGGGGCGGCTTCGCCTTGAGCATCTTCGGGCCCCTGGAGCTCATCTGGGTCTGGACCGGGCTGCTGGGCCTGGGCCAGGGGAGCCTGACGGCGGTGGCCCTGACCATGATCATGCTGCGGACCCGCGACGGCCACACCGCAGCGCACCTGTCCGGGATGATGCAGGGCGTGGGCTACGGCGTGGGCTCCACCGGAACGCTGATGGTGGGCCAACTGCACCAGGCCACGGGCTCCTTCACGGCCGCCGGCCTGCTGTTCCTCGCAGTGGGCTCGCTGGCCGCAGTGTTCGGCTACCGCGCAGGCCGGAACCGGTACATCGGCGGCTAGCGCCCCCACTAGCGCCCCCCACCCCCTACCCCTGGCTGACCTCCCCGTTACCCCCGGACGCTCTCTCACTTAATGCGGGTTTTCGGCCATCGCTCTCTCACTTTCTTGAAGAAAGTGAGAGAGCGTCCGGGTTAAAGCCACATTAAGTGAGAGAGCGTCCGGGTTACCCTGTGTGTCAGGCTCTTGTGTGACAGGTTTCTGTCGGCATGAGCCCGACGCTCGGGACGGGGAAAGGCCCATGATGGACTTTGTTATTCCTGTCCGCCAGTCGAATCGTCACTTCACAACGAGCGAGAAAAACGCGATTCTGGACGAGCATGAGAAATGCCTGGAGATGGGCTCGAAGGCCGCCCTGGCCCGTGCACTCGGAATTCGAACGGCTTTAATCCGGGCATGGGCACGCGCCCGGGAATCCGGGGAACTGCCTGCCGTCGGAGACCTAACCAAGGAGGACCAGCGATTGAGTGCCGGAGACAAACGACAACTCCAACGAGTCCTCAAGGAGAACGAGATTCTCAAAGCCAAACTGGCCCGCTCCGAGGCCGCGGTGGACATCCTGGGAAAAGCTTCCGCGCTCTTGGACGCGATGGCCAAGAGCGCGGCGGCGACCGATCCGCAGCTGGACGCACCGGAGCAAGGGCGCCCGGAGTGGTTGATGCCAAAGCCTGGAAAACCATCGCCCTGACCTTCGCCGGGAAACTGGTGACAGCCGGCTGGTCAGCAGTGAAAGCGTGCGCCCTGGTCGGGGTTCACCGCACCAGCTGGTACCGGCATCTGACCCCGCCGGCTCCGGCCGGGATCACCGTTCCGCACCTCGACCGGGACTATCCGAACCGGATCAGCACGGCCGAGGCAGACGAATTCATGGCGCTGCTCAATTCCGAGGAATACGCCGATCTCTCGGTCACCCAGGCCTATTACCGGATGCTGGACGCGGGCTACTGCCCGTTCTCGATTGCGGCAGCGCACCGAATCGTGGCCCGCCACGGGCAGAACGGCGACCGCCGCGGACAACGCCCCGGCAACGGCCCCAAACGGGCTAAACCCGTCCACGCGGCGACGGCTCCAAATCAGCTCTGGAGTTGGGACATCACCATGCTCCACGGCCCCGGCAAACACACCTACAAGCTCTACACAATCATGGATGTGTTCTCCCGAAAGGTCGTCGGCCACCGCGTCGAACACACCGAAACGGCCGCTCTCGCCTCGGCCCTGATCCGGGACGCCGTCGCCGGCAACAAACGCACGCCTGCCGTGCTCCACGCCGACAACGGAGCCCCGATGCGGGCAGGCACCACGTTGGAACTTGCCCGCGATTTGGGCATCACCCTGTCCTACTCCCGGCCCCGGGTCTCCGATGACAACCCGTACTCGGAATCCCTGTTCAGAACCGTGAAATATGACCTGGATTTCCCCCGACGGTTCCAAGACCTTGGGCACGCGCGGGAGCACCTGGCGACGTTCTTCACCAGCTACAACACCCACCACCGCCACAGCGGACTGAACTACTACACCCCGGACACCGTCCACAACGGACTGGTCCAGCAAGCAACCAGGCATCGCCAAGAAACACCCGATGCCTGCTACGCCCGCAACCCACACCGATACCGACGCAGGCCCACCGCACCGGGAGTCCCGCCCGTAGCCGGCATCAACCACAAAGAAACCAACCCGCTGTCACAAACAGCTTGATAAATACCGGTTAAAGCCACATTAAGTGAGAGAGCGTCCCGGATTAAGGGGGCGCCGGGGGCGGTTCGTTGCCGGAACGTTGCAAAGACGACCTGACAATCCATTGACACCTCCTGAGCGGCGCCCTAGATTTGCCGTAACGTGAATCACCTTTCAGGTTCACTCGAGATTCTTATCGCACCCACTGCTCAGACCCGCTTTTCGCATCCAGCGGGTTCTCAACGAAAGGCATCCCGTGAAGGATACAAAGAGGTTCCTGCTCGCCGCCGTGATGGTCGCGGGGCTTGCCCTCAGCGCCTGCGCTCCCACCCCCGGCGCCGCCACCCCGGCTGAGTCCGGCAGCACCACGGCCGCCGAGCCGGTTGATGTTGGCATCATCTACTCCAAGACCGGTCCGCTCGCCGCCTACGGCGCCACCTACTACGAGGGTCTGCAGGCAGGCATCGACCACGCCACCGGAGGCACCGGCGAGGTGAACGGAGCCAAGATCAACCTGACCTACGCTGACGACGGCGGTGATCCGGACAAAGCGGTCACGGCAGCCAAGGACCTGATCGGCAAGGGCTACAAGATCATCGGCGGCACCGTGGTCTCCGGCATCGCGCTGAAGCTGGCCGAGCAGGCAGCACAGAACAAGGTCCTCTACATTTCGGGGCCCGCCGCCACCGACGCCATCCAGGGCATCAACAAATACACGTTCCGCTCCGGCCGCCAGAGCCTGCAGGACGTGGCCACCGCCGGCTCCTTCATCGACACCAACGGCAAGAAAGTAGTGGTCTTTGCCCAGGACAACGCGTTTGGCCAGGGCAACGTTGCCGCCGTCAAGGCGGTCCTCGGAGCCAAGGGCGCCACGGTGGAATCCGTCCTCGTTCCGGACGGACAGGAACTGACCCCCTTCGCCCGCCAGCTCGTTGACGCCAAGCCGGACATGGTCTTTGTGGCCTGGGCAGGCGCGACGTCCGGCACCATGTGGCAGACCCTCAGCCAGCAGGGCGCCTTCGACGTCGCGCCGGTGGTCACGGGCCTCGGCGACGCGTCCACCTTCGGCGCCTACGGGGAAGCCACAGCCAAGATCAGCTTCCTGAACCACTACTTCCCGGGCGCTTCGGGCAACGAGGTGGAGAAGAAGATGATTGCCGCCGTCGAGAAGGCCGGCCAGAAGGCTGACCTCTTCACCCCGGACGGTTTCGTGGCCGGTCAGATGATTGTCCAGGCCATCAAGGAGGGCGGCTCTGACGCCGACGCGATGGTCAAGGCACTGGAAGGCTTCAGCTTCGACGGCCCCAAGGGCAAGCAGACCGTCCGTGCCTCGGACCACGCCCTGATCCAGGACATGTACCAGGTCAAGCTCGTCCAGAAGGACGGCGCCTTCAGCCCCGAACTCGTGAAGGTGGTCTCGGGCGAGGCTGTTGCACCGCCCGAAAAGAAGTAGCCGAGGGTGCAGCGCTGTCGAACCGGCAGCGCTGCGCACCTCCCGGACTAACCCAAGTTCCAGCCACACACGAAGGATCCAACGATGGATACCCCAGCCCTGCCTGCCCTCGCGGTGGACGGCCTCGGCCTGCAGATCGGCGGCGCCCGCATCCTCCAGGATGTGAGCTTCGCGGTCGGTGCCGGCGAAATGATCGGCGTCATCGGCCCCAACGGTGCCGGCAAAACCACCCTGTTCAACCTGATTTCCGGGGTGATGCGGCCTACCGAAGGCCGCATCAGCCTGAACGGCAGGGACATCACGGCAGCACCCATCCACCGCAGGGCCAAAGCCGGGCTGGGGCGGACCTTCCAGACCTCCAACCTGTTCCCCCGCCTCAGCGTGCTTGAGAACGTCCGGCTCGCCGCGCAGGCCAAGATCGGCGGCAGCCTCAACCTCCTGCGCTTCCCGTCCGCAACGGATGAAGCCACCCGGATCGCCCGCGGCACCATCAGCGAAGTGGGGCTCGCCGGCCAGCTCACGACGGCGGCCGGTGACCTTTCGCACGGCGAGAAGCGCAAGGTGGAAATCGCCGTACTCCTGGCGACCGATCCCGCGGTCGTCCTCCTGGACGAACCGATGGCGGGCGTCGCGTCCGGGGACGTCCCGTCCCTCACCGCGATCATCCGCGGCATGCACCGCGACCGCGGCTGCACCGTGATGATGGTGGAGCACCACATGGACGTGGTGCTGGGCCTCGTGGACCGGGTGGCTGTGATGCACCACGGCAGCCTGCTCGCGCTCGATAGTCCGGATGCCGTGATGGCCGATCCCACCGTGCAAAGCGCCTACCTTGGAGAACCAGTATGACCCCCGGACCGGCCCAGAGCCCTATCCCCAACGGCCCTATCCCCAACGGCGCCGTTCCAAGGCCCATCCTTAGAATCGAAGGACTCAACGCCCACATCGCCGGCCAGCAGGTGGTGGAAGACGTGTCCTTCACCGTCCCGGCCACCGGCATCACCGCCCTGCTTGGCCGCAACGGCGTGGGCAAGACCAGCACCATCAAGGCCATCATCGGGCTGATCGACCGCAGCGGCACGGTGGAACTGGACGGCGTCCGGGTCGAAAAGGAACCAACGTACAAGATCATCCGCAGCGGCGTGGGCTACGTCCCGGAGGACCGCGAAGTGTTCTCCAAACTCACAGTTGCGGAGAACCTCCGCCTGGCCGAACGTGACGCCGCACCGCGCAGGCAGTTGGTCGAGGAGCTTTTCCCCGACCTGCTGGCCCGCGCAGGCCAGATGGCCGGCACCCTGTCCGGCGGCCAGCAGCAGATGGTGTCCCTGGCACGGGCGCTCCTGAACACCAACAAAATCCTGCTGGTCGACGAACCCACCAAAGGCCTGGCGCCGAAGATCGTGGCCGAAGTGGCCGAGACCCTCGCCGAGGCGGCCAAAACCGTCCCCATCCTCCTCGTGGAACAGAACCTGCAGGTGGTCCGCCAGCTCGCGGAAGGCGCCGTGGTCCTCTCCGGCGGCCGCGTAGTTCATACCGGGAACGCCCTGGAGTTCCTCGACGACGACCCGCTGACGCACCGGCTGCTGGGGGTTTCCACGGAAGCGGCGCACACCGGGACCGCGGCACCCGCGGCGGCAACCGAGAAGGGAGCGGCCCTGTGAGTACTGTTGTCCTCCTGCTCTTCACCGGCCTCGGCCTCGGTGCCCTCTACTTCCTGGTGGCTGCCGGCCTCTCCCTGATCTACGGGCTGATGGGCGTGCTGAACTTTGCCCACGGCGCGTTCCTCACGCTCGGCGCGTTCACCGGCTGGGAAATTGCCCGCCGGACCGGCGCGGACAACTGGTGGACGTTCCTGCTGTCCCTGCTGGTGGGTGCCGTGGCTGGCGCGGTGTTCGCCGCGTTCACCGAGTTTGTCCTCATCCGCCGGCTCTACCAGCGGCACATCGAACAGGTCCTGATCACGGTGGGCCTCTCGCTTGCCGCCGTGGCCCTGTTCGACGGCATCTGGGGCACCGACCCCGTGTTCATCCAGGGTCCCGCCTGGTTCAAGGAGACCACCGAAATCCTGGGCGCCCGCATCCCCAACGACCGCTTCATCTGCATCATCGCCGCCGTCCTGGTGCTGCTGGCCCTGGTGTTCTTCCTCAAGAACACCCGCTACGGCATGATCATCCGGGCCGGCGTGGAGAACCGGTCCATGGTGACGGCCCTTGGCATCGATGTCCGCAAGGCCTTCACCCTCGTCTTCACCATCGGCGGCGCCGCGGCCGGCCTCGGCGGGGTCCTCGCCTCGCACTACTTTGGCTACGTCTCCCCGCTGCTGGGCGGCTCGCTGCTCATCTTCGCGTTCATTGTCACCGTGATCGGCGGCCTGGGGTCCCTGACCGGCGCGGCCATCGCCGCGGTGGCCGTCGCCGTCCTGCAGCAGTTCGCCAACTTCTACCTCGGCGGCACCGGCGACTTCGTTGTGGTGCTGGCCCTGGCGCTTGTCCTGCTGTTCCGTCCCTCCGGCCTGCTCGGGAGAACCTCATGACCACCGAAACCGACGCCACAGAAACCCAGGATACGCAGAGCGCCTCCCCGCACCCGGCGGGGTCCCGCCGCACGGCGAACGACGGCGGTGGCTCGCGCAAACGCTTCACCCGCGGCAAAATGGTGGGCGCCGCCGTCGGAATCGCGGGGATTGTCCTGCTGGTCCTTCTCCCGCTGCTTAACCTGTCCCTGCCCGGGGTGCTGCCGGGGCCCACCTACACCCCGGGATCCCTGCAGCTGCTGGCCATGTGCATGCTGATGGCCGCTGCCGCCCTGACGTACCACCTGCTGCTGGGCGTGGCCGGGCTGCTGTCCTTCGGCCACGCCCTGTATTTCGGCGCCGGCGTCTACGGACTGGCGATCATCCTGCAGAACCTCGATATCCCGCTGCTGCCGGCCATGGGCCTGACCCTGCTGGTGGTGATTGTCCTGGCCCATGTGGTGGGCAGCATCAGCCTGCGGGTCAGCGGCATCCCGTTCGCCATGGTCACGCTCGCCTTCGCCCAGGCGGGGTCTGTGGTGGTTGGCCGCAACCCGGAAGGTGCCACCGGCGGCGACGAAGGCCTCACCCTCCGGACCGACAACCTGCCGGACTTCCTGGTGGGCGTGGTCAACACCCGCAACCTCTACTGGTTGGCGCTGGCCGTGCTGGTGGCTGTGTTCATCATCGTCACGTGGGTGCAGTCCTCCCGCGCCGGCCACGTGGCGGCGGCCGTCCGTGAGAACGAGCTCCGCGTCCGGGTGCTCGGCCTGCAGCCTTATCTGGTCAAGCTGCTGATCTTTGTGGTCTCCGCCGTTCTGGTCTGCATCATCGGCATGGTCTTCCTGCTGCTGCAGAGCGGCGCCGTGCCCCGGGCCGTGTCGGCGGACCTCACCATCACCCTTCTGGTCATGGTGGTGCTGGGCGGCGTGGGCTCCCGCTGGGGCGCGGTGATCGGCGGCGTTTTCTACACCATCCTGGACCAGCGGCTCACCACGCTCGCGAACTCGGACGCCATCGATGCGCTGCCGGACATCCTGCGAGTACCGTTGTCAGAACCGCTGTTTATCCTGGGCACCCTGTTCATCCTGGTGGTGCTCTTCCTGCCCGGCGGCCTCACGGGCACTGCCCAGCGGCTGGCCCGGCGCCGCACCCGGCGCGGCGACCGCGTGCAGAAGTCCCGCGACATCCTGGAGGAGGCAGCATGACCGGCGCACCGGGTCCGGCAGACGGACTGCATACCCTGGGCCGCTGGACCACTGACCGCAGCCTGGCCACCCCCCACCGGATCGCGATCGATGACCGCGGCCTTACCCTGAGCTACGCCGAGCTGGAACGCCGGGCAGCCAACCTCGCGGCAGCACTGCACGCCGCCGGGTACGCCACCGGTGACAGGATCGCCACCCTGACCGGGAACAGCTCGGACCACGTGGTGGTGTTCTTCGCCTGCGCCAAAGCCGGGCTGGTCCTGGTGCCGCTGTCCTGGCGGCTCTCGCCGCGCGAACTCTCCGCCCAGCTCGGACTCGCGGACCCGCAGCTGCTGCTGGTTGAAGATGACCTGGACGCCCTGGCGGCCGCGGCCTGCTCCCTGTTGCCCCAACCGCCGCGGACAGCGGCGCCGGGACCCGGCGGCGTCGAAAAATCCGTGCCCGCCCCCTCTCGGGTGCTCCCCGGCGCGGAAGCCGTCCCCGCTGCCGCGGGGCTGCGGAGCCCAGTGCGCGACGACGACGCCCTCCTGATGGTTTTCACCTCCGGTACCGAGGGGGCCAGCAAAGCCGCCGTCCTGACCCACGCCAACTGCTTCTGGACCAACCTGGCGCTGTCCCGGACCCTGGACATGGCGAGCACCGATGTGGTGCTGGCGGTGCTGCCCCAGTTCCATGTGGGCGGGTGGAACATCCAGCCGCTGCTGGCGTGGTGGGCCGGCGCCACGGTGGTCCTGGAGCGGGGTTTCGAACCGGGCCGGGTGCTGCAGCTGATCGCCGAGCGCCGTGTCACCATGCTGATGGGCGTCCCGACGCAGTACCTGATGCTGGCCGAGCACCCGGACTTCGCGCAGACCGATCTCGGCAGCCTGCGCCATGCCGTGGTGGGCGGGGCGCCAATGCCGGCACCGCTGCTGCGGATCTGGCACCGCCGCGGGGTGGCACTGAGCCAGGGGTATGGCCTGACCGAGGCCTCGCCCAACGTGCTGTGCCTGGCCAACGAGGACGCCGAACGGATGGTGGGCTACTCCGGCAAGCCGTATCCGCACGTCGCGGTGGCCGTCGCTGATCCTGTCACCGGTGAAATCTACGACGGCGCCGCCACGGGCGAACTTTTGGTGGGCGGCCCCGGGGTTTTCGCGGGCTACTTCCGGGACCCTGCCGCCACGGCTGCCGTCCTTGCCGATGGCTGGCTCCGCACCGGCGACCTGGTGGAACGCGACGCCGACGGATACATCAGGGTGGTGGACCGGCTGAAGGACATCTACATTTCCGGCGGCGAAAACGTTGCCCCGGCCGAAGTTGAGGCCGTGCTGCTGGCGCATCCCGCGGTGGCCCAGGCCGCCGTCGTCGGTGTTCCGAACGAACGCTGGGGCGAAAGCGGAGCGGCCTTTGTGGTGGTGCGGGCCGGGATGGCCACCGACGAGCAGGAACTGCTGGAACACTGCGCTGCCCAGCTGTCCGCCTTCAAAGTCCCCGCCAGGATCTCCATGGTGGGAGCGCTGCCCCGCACGGCGCTGAACAAGGTGCTGCGCGCCAGGCTGCGGCAGGAACTCACTAAACACACACGGGCACAAACCACCTACCCGGAAGGAAGCCGGCCATGAGCGCCCAGCCACGCACGGCACGCGGCACCCGCACCCGGGCCAAGCTGCTCGAGGCAGCCGAAACAGTGTTCGCTTCGGTGGGCTACCACGAAGCCTCCATCGTCAAGATCACCGAAGAGGCCGGCGTCGGACTGGGTACCTTCTACCTGTACTTCGACGGCAAGCAGGCCATTTTCGACGAAGTGGTGGAGGACCTCAACCGGCGGGTCCGGCACGCCATGACAGAGGCCGCCCGCAGCGGCAGCACCCGGCTTGAGGCCGAACGGGCCGGCTTTCGGGCGTTCTTCCGGTTCACGGCGCAGCATCCGGCGCTCTACCGGATCATCCGCCAGGCCGAGTTCGTTTCCCCCGGCGCACTGAGGCTGCACTACACCCGGATTGTGGAGGGCTACATCGCCGGGCTGAAGGCCGCGCAGCTTACTGGCGAGGTCCGGGAGATGGATCCAACCGTGGCGGCCTGGGCCCTGATGGGGATCGGCGAACTCATCGGCATGCGCTGGGTGCTGTGGGACGAGGAAGGCGCCGACCCCGTCCCGGGGGCACGCCCGGACGTGCCGGAGGACGTCTTCGAGGAAATGATGCAGTTCATCGAGCGGGCCCTCGCGCCCACGTCCGCCCCGCCCACGCCCGCCCCGAACGAAGGGAATGCCCCATGACGCGAGCAGCCAGCAGCACCGGGTACCGGACCACCGACGTCGAGGTCCGCGGCGGCACCCTGCACACCGCCCTCTGGGGCCCCGACGATCCGCAGGCACCCACCATCCTTGCCGTCCACGGTGTGACGGCGTCGCACAAAGCGTGGCCGTACCTGGCTGAAGCACTGCTCGGCGTCCGGATCATCGCCCCGGATCTGAGGGGCCGCGGCCGCAGCAACTCCCTGCCCGGCCCCTACGGCATGCCCACCCACGCCGAGGACCTGGCCGCGGTGCTTGGTGCGCTCACTACGGGACCGGTGGTCGTCGTCGGGCATTCCATGGGCGCCTTTGCCGCCCTGGTCCTGGCCAACCTGTTTCCGGACCGGGTGCAATCGCTGGTGCTGGTGGACGGCGGACTGCCGTTGCAGGTGCCGGCCGGAATTTCGGACGAGGACGTGGTGTCGGCGGTGCTGGGACCTGCCGCCGAACGCCTGAACTCCACGTTCCCCAGCCGCGAGGTCTACCGGACCTTCTGGCGGCAGCACCCCGCGTTCAGCGCTGACTGGACCCCGCTGGTGGAGGAGTACGTCGACTACGACCTGACGGGGGAGGAGCCCGACCTGAAGCCTGCCACCCGCTACCAGGCCATGGCTGAGGACACCGCCGAACTGCACCGGGGAGCGTCGCTGCTGAAAGCACTGGACGAGCTGGCCGTTGATACCCAGGTGCTTCGCGCGCCGCGCGGCCTGCTCAACGAACCGGCCGCGCTCTATGCACCGGGCTACCTGGAGGGCTGGGCGGCAAAACTGCCGTCCCTCCGCGTCCGCGAGGTGCCCGACGTCAACCACTACACCATCGTGATGGGCCAGGCCGGCGCCCGCGCCGTGGCCAACAGCGTGCAGGAAGCGCTCGCCGTCCGGTAGCCGGCGGGTTGCCAAACGCCAGTCCGGCACCTGACGGGCTGCCAAACGCCGGCCGGGCACCGGCCTGATACGGTGGCGTCCACAACAAGAAGATCAGGCTGGTGCCGTGCGAGATTCCACCCTCCCCTCAACAGAGGCCACCGCCGGGATCCTGCAGCGGCCGTACCTGTGGGTGACCATCGGCGCGTGCTCGCTGGTGTTCCTCGCGGCGTTCGAATCCCTCGCCGTCACCACCATCATGCCCGTGGTCAGCCGCGAACTGGACGGTGCCAGCCTGTATGCGCTGGCCTTCGCCGGGCCGCTGGCCACCGGTGTGATCGGCATGGTGGCGGCCGGAAACTGGTCTGACCGCCGCGGGCCCAAGGTTCCGCTCTACGCTTCGGTGGCCCTGTTCGTACTCGGCCTGATCATCGCGGGCACTGCGCTGTCCATGCCCATGCTGGTCACAGGGCGCCTGGTGCAGGGCCTCGGCGGCGGTGCGCTGACTGTCGCGCTGTACGTGGTGGTGGCCCGTGTCTATCCCGCAGCCCTCCATCCGGGAATCTTCGCAGCCTTCTCCGCCGCGTGGGTGGTCCCGTCCCTGGTGGGTCCGTTCGCAGCCGGCATCGTGGCGGAGGTCCTGAGCTGGCACTGGGTGTTCCTCGGCGTGGTGGGGCTGGTGGTTCCCGCGCTGGTGATGATCGTTCCGGTGCTCCGCGGCATGGACCCGCCGGCAGTGCAGCACACGCCGCCGCCGTGGGCAGTGGGCCGGATTGCCTGGGCTGCGCTGGCCGCGCTTGCCGTCCTGGGGCTGAACCTTTCCGCCGACGTCACCATCGCCGGCGCCCCCGCCGCGCCCGCACTCCTGGCAGCGGCCGCCGTCGTCATTGCCCTGGTTGCCGTGCGCCCGCTGGTGCCGCGCGGAACACTGCTTGCGCGCCGTGGCCTGCCCAGCGTGATTCTGACGCGCGGCCTGGCCGGCGCCGCCTTCTTCGGGGCCGAGGTGTACCTGCCGTACCTGCTGATCGAGGAGTATGCCTTCCCGCCCGCCTTTGCGGGACTGGCGCTCACCATCGGAGCGGTGGCGTGGGCCGGCGCCGCCGCGATCCAGGGCCGCCTCGGCACCCGGCTCCCGCACCGCAGGGCAGTGCGGATCGGAGCCGCGCTGGTGCTGGTGGCCATCGTCCTGGCACTGGCGACGGCGGCGCTCCACCTGGTTGCCGCCGTCGCGATCATCGGCTGGACCATGGCCGGCGCCGGCATGGGGCTGCTCTACCCGCGGCTGAGCGTGATGACGCTGGCGCTGTCCAGCAAGGACAACGAAGGCTTCAACAGCTCGGCCATGTCCATCGCGGACTCCCTGGGCGGCGCGCTCGCGCTCGCCACCACGGGCATTGTGTTCACGGCATTTACGACGACGGCGGAATCGTTCGCAGGGGTGTTCGCACTGGCGGCGGTGGTCGCCGTTGCCGCGGTGGTGGTGGCGCCGCGGGTCAGGTAAGCCGGGTGGCCCTGAGCACGGTGTCGCCGATGACGGCGTCCTGTCCGTCCGGGCCGGTGACGACCCGGTCGCGCGTTGTGTTGACCTCCACCTGCCAGCCGGGGGAGGCAATGCCCAGCTCCTGCACAAGCTGCGCCGGCGTGTAGAACATCTCGTGCGCGGTGTGGGTTCCCCAGGGCGGCAGCCGGTCCGGATGATGCCCGACGACCAGCAGCGTGCCGCCCGGCTTGACCGCCGCAGCGGCCATCCGCAGCGGACCCTGCCAGACGAGGTTGGGGCCGTGCAGGAACTGGGAGGACACCAGATCGTAGGTCTCACCGGGCTGCCACTCGTCCAGGTCGCACTGCTCCCAGTGGATGCGGCTGGGGATGGCGCCCGCCCCCTCGGCATGCACGCTTTCGCGGTCCAGGGCGGCTTTTTCGTGTGTTGCCGCCCGTTCCAGCGCGACGGAGGAAACGTCGACGGCGGTGACCGTCCACCCCTGCTGGGCCAGCCAGATGGCGTCGGCTCCTTCGCCGCAGCCCAGGTCAAGGGCCTTGCCCGGCCGCAGCCCGCCGCATTCGCGGACCAGTTGGGGGTTGGGTTTGCCGCTCCAGATCTGCGGCTTACTCCCGTATTTTTCGTCCCAGGCCTCAGCGGCAGTCTGCTGCCGCTGATCTCCTTCGCGGAGGTCGCCGTCGTGCGCTGAGTGGTGGTGGATGTCGCCCTGTTCAGTCATGTCCCAAGCCTGCCCCGGCCCGCCGCCGAAGGCAACGGTCCCGGCCCAGTGCGCTCCCGGCCCAACTGGGTAGCAGCAGATGCTGTTATGGGCCTCAAACCAGCATCTGCTGCTACCTACATGGGTGGCGGGTGGGGACGAATCGGGGCTATGGGTGCCGGGATGCTATGCTTGTGAAACTTGATGTGCAGTGATGCCCGCTTGCTCCTTCGCCGGAGTCCCAACATTGGGAAGCGGGTTTTTTCATGTGAGAGGCACATCCTGCGTCGATGAACGCGTTCCATTTGGTCCCTGCAGCCGCCCTGAATTGGGCAGCAGCCCGGTTGATCACCTGACTTTTCTTCGGCGAAACCCTTGAGCCAACCGGCATCGGGGGCCGATATCCGCACGGATACCGCCTGAAAGACCTTGAAATCTATGACTACTTTTGCTGCCCTCGGCACGCCCAAGGCCCTTGCCGAGACACTCACCGCCCAGGGAATTGTTGAGCCGTTCCCCATCCAGGTCAAGACCCTCCCGGACACCCTGGCCGGACGCGACGTCCTGGGCCGCGGCCGCACCGGCTCCGGCAAGACCATCGCTTTCGCCATCCCGCTTGTAGCACGACTCGCTGAGCGGGAAGCCAAGCACTTCCGCAAGCCCGGCCGCCCCATGGGCCTGGTCCTCGCACCGACCCGCGAGCTGGCCACCCAGATCAACGCCACCATCGAGCCGATGGCCAAGGCCATGGGCCTGAACACCACCGTGATCTACGGCGGCATCTCCCAGGCCCGCCAGGAAAAGGCCCTGCGCGCCGGCGTCGACATCGTCATCGCCTGCCCGGGCCGCCTGGAGGACCTGATCCGCCAGCGCATCCTGACCCTCGAAGCCGTTGAGGTCACCGTCCTGGACGAGGCCGACCACATGGCCGATCTCGGCTTCCTGCCCGTGGTCAAGAAGCTCATGGACATGACCCCCAGCCAGGGCCAGCGCCTGCTCTTCTCCGCCACACTGGACAACGGTGTGGACAAGATCGTCCAGCGCTACCTGTCCAACCCGCTGACCCACTCCGTGGATGATCCGCAGGCCGCGGTCACCACCATGGAACACCACGTGCTGGTGGTCAACGACCAGACCGTCAAGAAGCAGCTGATCGTCGAGCTCGCCTCCGGTGCCGGCCGCCGCGTACTTTTCATGCGGACCAAGCACCACGCCCGCAAGCTCGCCAAGACCCTGACCGACGCCGGGATCCCCGCCGTCGATCTGCACGGCAACCTCTCGCAGAACGCCCGTGACCGCAACCTGGCCGAGTTCTCCTCCGGCGACGTCCGCGTCCTGGTGGCCACCGACGTCGCCGCCCGCGGCGTCCACGTGGACGACGTCGAACTGGTAATCCACGTGGATCCGCCCACAGAGCACAAGGCCTACCTGCACCGCTCAGGCCGTACCGCCCGCGCAGGTTCGGACGGCACCGTTGTGACGCTGACCCTCCCGGAGCAGCAGAGCGACGTCAAGAAGCTGATGAAGGCTGCCGGCGTCGAGGTTAACTTCGAGCGCGTCACCGCCAACTCCCCGCTGGTCGCTGACCTCGTGGGCGAAATGGCCGACAAGATCGATCCCCGCACCCGTGCGGCACTGCTGGCCACCAAGGCCAGCCAGCAGGGCGGCGGTAGCTCCACCGGTGCCAACGCCGAGCGCAAGCGCGCCCGCCGGAGTGGCCAGGCCGCTCCGACCGCGGGTGGCCGCGGCGGCCGCGGCGGACGTGGACGCGTCTCCGCCGAGGCTCCCCGCACCGATCTGCCCCGTGCAGAGCGCCGCGCCGTGGCTTACGAAGGCCGCACCGAGGCACGCGCAGCATTTGACCGCGTGGCAGAGCAGAACGAGGACCGCGCCATTGCGGCCGCCGCTGCTCGCCGCAACGCCCGCGGCACCACTGGTTCAACGCACCGCAACGACGTCCCCGGGGCAGGCGGCCGTGCGTCGGCCGGCCGCGGTTCAGACGGACGCAGCTCTGAGGGCCGCACGGATTCCCGCATCACCCGCAGCGATGCTCCCCGCGGCGGAACCGGTCGTCCGGCTTCCTCCGGCCGTCCGGCGTCGTCCGGCGGCCAGCGTAACGGCCGTCCGGCAACGGGCCAGCGCGCAGCCGGCGCCCGCACCGCAGGTGCAGGGGCAGGTGCCCGGACCGGTGGGTCCGGCCAGCGCTCCGCAGGCGCGGGAGCAGCCAGCGGCGGCAACGCCGGCAACAAGGCTGTCTGGTCCTCCAACACCGGTGGTACGTCGGGTGGATCGTACGCAGGCAACGGCGGCAGCGGCCGTCCGGCCCGCAGCGGCCCCCGCCGTGCATCGGCTCCGGCTTCGAACGAACGCCGCAGCCGCTAGGCCCCAACCGTTCCCTAACCTCGCAAGCTCGGTCAGGGAACCCGGCGGTCGTGGGCCCACGCTTTAAACACCATCGAGTGCTCCCCACCGGCACCCTAGCCTCGCAAGCTCCCCCAGGGAACCCTGCCGGCGTGGGCCCAGACCGCCGTTTAGAAGGTTCATAACGGCAGTTACGGAGCACTCGATTGGTTGTTAACCGGCCTACCAGCCGCGGGCGCGCCACTCGTCAAGGTGCGGGCGTTCGGCGCCGAGGGTGGTGGGTTTCCCATGGCCCGGGTGCACCAGGGCGTCGTCCGGGTAAGCGTCGAACAGCCGCTCGCTGACGTCATTAATCAGCTGGGTGAACCGCTCGGGATCCTTCTGGGTGTTGCCCACGCCGCCGGGGAAGAGTGAATCCCCGGCGAAGATGTGGGCGGGCCCGGCCGGGTCCTGGTAGACAAACGCGATGGATCCCGGCGTGTGCCCGCGCAGGTGCACGGCGGTCAGGTCGAAGCCCTCGAAGTTGCCCACGTCGCCGTGACTGAGCAGCACGTCCACTCCTACTGGCAGCGCCTCGGCGTCGTCTGTTCCGGCAGCGGTGCGAGCTCCGGTTGCCTCCACAAGCTCCTTCAGCGCGCGGACGTGGTCCCAGTGCTGGTGCGTGGTGGCGATCAGTTTCAGCGCGGGCGTTGCCGTGGTGTCCGCGGCGGCGTCGCGCAGCAGGTGCCGGATGGCCGGAAAATCATCCGCGGCATCGATCAGCACCTGCGCGCCGCTGGCTTTGGCGGTCAGGAGATACACATTGTTGTCCATCTCGCTGACCGAAATCCGGCGGATGGTGATGTCCTGTAGGTCGTGAATGAGCGTGTCCATGGGCTTCAGTCTAGGCATGGCCCTGTTATTCGCGGCCTTGGGACACCCACGTGGGATCCGCCGAGCGGGAGCCGACGACGGCGTCCGCGGCCTGGTCCAGCGCCGCCAGTTGCGTCGGCGTAAAGGCAAGGGACAGGGCACCCAGGTTCTCGTCGATCCGGTGCGTTTTGCGCGTGCCGGGGATGGGAACGACGGGCAGGCTCAGGCGCTTCCCCTGTTCCAGCAGCCAGGC
Organism: Pseudarthrobacter sp. BIM B-2242; assembly: GCF_014764445.1. Classification (NCBI taxonomy): domain Bacteria; kingdom Bacillati; phylum Actinomycetota; class Actinomycetes; order Micrococcales; family Micrococcaceae; genus Pseudarthrobacter; species Pseudarthrobacter sp. BIM B-2242. Next base: position 3,962,262 of record NZ_CP061721.1, on the reverse strand, counting down.
CAGGGCCACCTGCGCCGGTGTGGCGGAAAGCTCCGCAGCAACCGTCCGGACGGTGGCCACCACTGCCTGGTTTGCGTCGGCGGCATCCTCTGCGAAACGGGGGATCCGGCGTCGGAAGTCCTGCGCTCCGAGGCTGGACGCGTCGACGGTGCCGGTGAGGAATCCCCGGCCCAGCGGCGAATACGGCACAAAGCCCACGCCCAGGGCGGCCGCGGCCGGAACAACGTTGCGTTCCACGTCGCGGCTCCAGATGGACCACTCGCTCTGCACTGCGGCGATCGGATGTACCGCGTGGGCTTCGGCAAGCTCCTGCGCGGTCACCTCAGACAGGCCAAGGTGTTTGACCTTGCCCTGCTGTACCAGCCCCGCCATGGCCTCCACGGTTTCCACTATCGGAACGCGGAGGTCACGGCGGTGCATGTAGTACAGGTCGATCACGTCAGTGCCGAGCCGTTTCAGGCTGCGGTCCACGGCCTGCCGGATGTAGGCGGCGTCGCCCCGGATCTCCGTGTAGCCGTCCGTCGGCGTGCCAACGAGGGAGAACTTGGTGGCAAGCTGCACCTCGTCCCGCCGGTCCTTTAGCAGTTGCGCGATGAGTTCCTCGTTGCTGCCCCCGCCATAGATGTCCGCGGTGTCAATGAAGCTGACGCCGGCGTCCACGGCATGGTGCAGCGTTGTGAGGGCCTCCTGCGGATCAACCTCGCCATAGACCGGCGTGAGGGCCATGCCGCCGAAGCCGAGTTGGCTGACGTTGAGGCCGTCGCCGAGGTGTACCGATGGTCCAGTCATGAGTGTGCTCCGTTCGTTGGGGGCTCTTGAGGCGGTGCGTTTCCCAGCCAAGAACCCCGCCGTGTGCAGAGGTATTCCGCGCCCACCCATCCATTGGCGAGGTCTCGGTGCTTTGGGCGACGCTTAGCGCCGAGATGTCGCCGCTCGATGAGAAAACCTAGCCCCAGGGGATGATCCGGTCCGCTCCCTGGCGCATGGCGTCGATCAGCACGGCGTTGGCCTCATCGGGACCCGATGCCCAGGCTTGCGCGGCAGCCCGGTCCATCCCGAACTCCACGTGCCGGTCCACCAGCCGGGCCAGCCGCAGGGCCGCAGGCGTGTCCATAAACCAGACCTCGTCCAGCTGGGCCCGGACCTGCTTCCACTCAGGAGTGTCCGCCAGCAGGTAGTTACCCTCGGTGATCACCAGGGGAACAGCCGCGGGGACGGCGATGGACGCGGCCACGGGCTCGTCAAGAGTCCGCCGAAACTCGGGAGCGTAGACCACCGACTCGTCCCGGCGCACCAACCGCTGCAACAGCGAGAGGTACCCGCCGACGTCGAACGTGTCCATGGCGCCCTTGCGCTGCCGCAGCGGGGTTCCGTCGATGATCGCGTTGCCCAGGTGGAAGCCGTCCATGGGCACCACGACGGCCAGGTCGGGGCCGAACTCCTGCTGCAGCCGGGCCGCGAACGTGGACTTGCCGGAGCCCGGTGCGCCGGTGATGCCCAGCAGGATCCGGCGTCCGCCGTCAAGCCCGCCGTCAAGCCCGCCGGCGTGCCCACCGCCGTCGAGCCGGTGCCTCAGCGTATCCATGGCCAGGGAGATTTCGGGGGAGTCCATGGCAAAAGCCTAGACCGGCTGCTTCTCCCGGGCTTTGGTGTCAGCCGGCAGGGACTTCAGCCCGGCTGCGCAGCCTACAATCCCCGCGATGAACAACACTTTCAGGAGGCTGAAAGGTTCGACGCCGGTGGCCATGGCCCAGCCCACCGTCAGGGCCGCCCCGATGCCTACCCAGACGGCGTAGGCGGTGCCGAGGGGAATGCTCCGGATGGCCAGCCCCAAACCGATCATGCTCAGGGTGGTGGTCACGGCGAACACCGCGGTGGGGAGGGGAACGGAGAGGCCGTTGGACAGGCCCAGGGCCGTGGCCCAGACGGCTTCGAGGACGGCGGAGGCCAGCAGCAGCAGCCACGCAACGGAACGCTTGGTCATCACGCCACCACCTTCAGGCCAACCACGCACGCGGCGATGCCGGTGAGCAGCAGCAGGCGCGCCGTCGTCGGACGTTCAGCCTTGGTGATCATGGCGTAGGCGGAGGTCAGCACCACGCCCACGCCCACCCACACTGCGTACGCGGTACCGGTGGGGATGGTCTGCATGGCAAAGGCGAGTCCGGCCATGCTGGCGAGGACGGAGACAAGGAACAGGAGTGCGGGGGCGATGCGGCGCTGGCCGGTGGCTTGGAAGGTCCGGTGCAGAGCCGCGGCCCAGACGGCCTCGAGCGCCCCGGAAAAAATGAGGATTATCCACGACATGACAAGATCCTTTGGCCAGTCTTGTCGCGTGCCGGGTACTGAACCGTCGTCCGGAGGCCCGTTTGCGGGGCCTTGATTTCCAGCGTAGCAAACCCCGACGGCGGGTGGCCGGGTTGGTGGCCAGCCTCACCGCCGGGGTCCGGGCCCAAGTAGGTAGCGCTATCTGTCGTTACGAGCGCTCAAAACGACAGATAGCGCTACTCAGTTGGGGGAGGGGGAGGCTAGAGCGCGCCGCCGGCCGCCGGCGGGGCGGAGGAATCGCGGCCGCCGTCGCCGATGGTCTCGCGGGCGATGAAGTTCTCAATGTCGAACAGGTTGTCCGCTCGCTCGGCGATGTTCAGGAGGGTGGTCATGGAGGCGACCTCCTCCACCTGCTCCTTGAGGAACCAGAGCATAAACTGCTCACCCAGGGCGTCGTCCTCGGCGCGGGCGGCACGGAACAGGGCCTCGATGTTGCCCGTCACTTCCTTCTCCTGCTGCAGCGCCAGGGCCAGCGGCTCGGTCACCGAGGAGAAGTCGTTGCGGACGGCGGGGACGCCCGGGATGGAAAATTCGATGTCGCGGTCCAGCATGTACTGCACCATCATCATCGCGTGGTTCCGTTCCTCCACGGACTGGCGGTAGAAGTAGCGGGCCAGCTGCGGGAGATCCTGGTTGGCGAACCACGTGGCCACGGCAATGTACTGCTGCGAGGCCGCGAATTCGTTGCCGATCTGGGTGGACAGGAGCGCGTTGAAGGGTGTGGAAGTCATAGCCCGAGTCTAGGAGCGCCGCCAGCGGCTGACCAGTGTGGGAAGGCTCAGATAACGAAGGCGAGGCTAGCCTGCAGCCGCGTCAGCCCGCCACGCGATCGATCGAAACGACTGCCAGGAAGCCGCGGCCCAGGATCTCGGGGGAGCGGACATCGGAACCCACGACGGCGTCATAGCGGTTGAGTGCCTCGGGTTCCGCGGGGGCGGCGGCTGTGTCGCCGTCTTCGGCGTTTTCCGTAACTTCGGCGGCGCCCGGACTGACGGTGGCCTGCCCCTGCAGGAGGACCGCGAGCTGGCCCTCAAAGACCGGATGCGCGCGCTTCTTGGACAGCTCGATGATGGACGTGAACCCCTTGAACGAGTCCGCCCGTGTGATGACATTGAGGTTCCGGATGTCGCCGGTGGGCAGGGCGCCGTGGGCAGCCGCTTCGCCGGAGAAGCGGAACGGCCGGTACTTTTCCAGCGGATGCTCGGCACCGTCCACCGTCAGCAGGAGCAGCTCGCCGTCCACCACGGTCAGGACCCGTTCCATGCCCGGGAACGCCGAGAAGTCGCCGGCCTTGGTGAGATCTGCGATGCTGACGCGCCAGTCCCAGGCGCCGTCCTGCGCGGAGGCTGCCTTGGGGTGGCTGGCGAGTTCGCGGGTTACCCCGCCGCCGTTGCGCCACGGTTCGGACCTGAGTTCTGCGAAGCGGATGATCTCCATCAGTCCAGCCTAGTTCGTGGGCGGGCCGGGCCACGCAGGCCGGTCCACTCGTGGCATGCTGAGTGGATGTGCCCAGGGATCACGGATGAGCAGAGCCGGCTACTGGCATCCTGGCTCGGTACATTCAGCGTGGTGGGGGACTACAGCTGGCCCCTGCAGGACACCGCCGTCCTCCACGTTGACACGCCCCGCGGCGACGAATTCGTCATCAAGGCGAGCACCACCAGTCACCATATCCGCCGCGAAATCGCAGCCCATGGCATCGGATTCGAGGGGCTGACCGGCCGCGTTCCGGTACTGCGGCACGCCTCCGCGGAGGCCGGCATCCTGGTGACGGAGTTCCTGCCCGGGACCCTCGTGGAGGGCACGCAGGCCGAAATTGCCCCGGAAACGTACCGCCAGGCCGGGGAACTTCTGAAGAAAATTCACAGACCAGCAGGGGTCTCCGGCCACTATGCCAGGGCCCTAAGGGCCAAAACCCACTCCTGGATGAAGCGCGCCCACGGGCTCGTGCCGGAAGGGCAGATCGGTAGTCTCGCGAGGGAGCTGGAGGCGCTCGAACCGGGTGCCGTGGAGCTCGTGACCACGCACGGCGACTACCAGCCGCGGAACTGGCTCCAGGAGAACGGGCAGGTCAAGGTCATCGATTTTGGCCGGGCGGACAAGCGTCCGTGGGTGCACGACCTCGTGCGGCTCAGCCACCAGCAGTTCGTTGGCAGGCCCGAACTGGAAGCGGCGTTTTATGACGGCTATGCACGGATGGTGGGAGCCAGCGAGACGGACCTCTGGCGTTTGGAACACCTGAACCAGGCCATCGGCACGGTGGTCTGGGCCAACCAGGTGGGGGATGCCGCCTTCGAACAGGCCGGACGGACCATGCTGGAGCGCGTGTTGTCGGGCCCCTAAGGCAGCACCTCTCGGCGCGGCCCCTATTCCCTGCTAGTGTCCTCCCGGGGGACACTGCGAAGACAGCCTGAAGGAGCCCGGAATGTTCGTCAAAATATGTGGTCTCAGTACATCGGAATCGGTCCGCGCTGCCGTCGAGGCCGGGGCTGACGCCGTTGGGTTTGTGCTGACCGCGAGCCCGCGGGCGGTCTCACCGTCCCAGGTTTCCGGCCTCCTGGCCGACGTGCCTGCCGGAGTGGCCGCCATCGGAGTGTTCCGGCACGAACCTGTGGCCGACGCCCTTGCAATCGCCCGCGCCGCCGGACTCGAGTGGATCCAGCTCCACAGCGACGTCACCCCTGAAGACGTCAAGACGGTGCACGACGCCGGCATGAAGCTGATCCGGGCGGTCACCATGGCGGCCACTGCGGACGCGTTCGCCGACTGGGGCGAGGACGTCCTGCTGATCGACGCCGCCGTCCCCGGTTCCGGAGAGACCTGGGACTACGCCTCCATGGCGGACGTCACCGAGCTCCAGGGCCGCAACTGGCTGCTGGCGGGCGGGCTGAGCCCGGACAATGTCCGCGAGGCCGCCGCAGCCTCCGGTGCGTGGGGCGTGGACGTCTCCTCCGGCGTCGAGGCCTCGCGTGGGGTGAAGGACGTGGAGAAGATCAGCGCTTTCGTGAAGGCCGCCAAGGGGTAGTCCGCCACGGCCATCGCGGCCGGGATTTCAGGGCACAATCAGGGCAGACCCCTACGTTGTTGTCGGACCCCGCGGGGCACAATGGACAGATGAAGACACTGCTCAACATCATCTGGCTGGTTTTCGGCGGACTGTGGCTAGCCTTGGGCTACTTCCTGGCCGGCATCATCTGCTGCCTGCTCATTGTGACCATCCCGTGGGGCATCGCCTCCTTCCGGATTGCGGCGTACACGCTTTGGCCGTTCGGACGCATGGTGGTGGACAAGCCCGGCGGTAACGGCGTCTTCTCGCTCGTGGGCAACGTCATCTGGCTGCTGGTGGCGGGCATCTGGATCGCGATCGGCCATGTGGTCACGGCCTTCGCCATGGCCATCACCATCATCGGCATCCCGCTGGCCATCGCCAACCTGAAGCTCATTCCGGTGAGCCTGATGCCGCTGGGCAAACAGATTGTGCCCGCCAACACGCCGTTCATTACCGCGTACCGCTAGCCGGCGCGCAGCACGCGTTGCCGTCCGGACGTGCGACGCTTAGGCCAGCTCGCCCTGTAGGTTCCGGCGGGCAGCATCCAGCCACAGATCCCGGGCCCGCGCGGTGTGGAAGAGCGGGTCCAGTGCCAGCAGCCGGCGTACGACGGCGGCGCGTCCCGCCGCGAAGTCTGCGTCGCCGATGTGTGCGTAGTCTTCCCGGACGGCCGCCACATACCGGGCGTACGGCTCAGGCTCGCCGCCGAGGACCGAGAGGTCCGCGTCGCACAGGAGGGCGCCGTCGTCGTCCCCTGCTTCCGGTTGGTGATCAGAGGTCAGCCGAACCAGCCGGGCCACTTCCTCCACCTCGGCCGGCGGAAGCCCCGCGTCAGCCAGCCGGTCCTCGGCCAGCCGGGCCGATTCTTCCTCGTCCTGGCCTGCGATCCCGCGGTAGACGGCATCGTGGAACCAGGCTGCCAGCAGCACGGTGCGCGGCGGGTCGGCGGGATCGGTGAGCAGGTCCAGGGCCTCGAGCACAGCCAGGAGGTGGGTGCGGCCGTGGTACTTGCGGTGATCTTCGCCCCACCGGTCCAGCAGGTCCAGGAAGAGGGCATCGTGGCCGGGCATGATGCTTTCCCACCGGTTCAGGAGCGGCAGTTTCAAGGATTTGCTTCGCTGCCGGGCGGGGATGCGGAGCCCGCTGGCGATCAGCCTGCGGACCAGGATCCGGGCCTCGACGGGGATGGCGCCCGCGGCCACAAGGTCATCAAACCGACGCTCGGGGACGTCGTAATGGTCGCCGTCGAACGCCCGCTCCGGGATGCCGGCCGCTGCCGCAAAGGCGTGCAGCTCCGTCAGCGAGGTGTCCGAGATAAGGTGCGAAAAGTGGGTGTCGTGGGCAGGCCACAGGGGCGGATCCAGGTAAATCGCCATGAAGGAAGTCTAGTTCGGGCCGGTCTGCGGGCTGGAACGCACGGGCACGAAAGGGAAACACAGGATCAGGAGCCCGCCGGGAGGATGTTCTGGTTGCCTTGGAACACGTTCTTGGGGTCGAAGTCGCGCTTGACCCTGGCCAGCCGTGCATAATTGCCGTTGCCGAAGGCGGCCCGGATCCGGTCCTGCCCCTCGTTGCCGATGAAGTTCAGCCACACCCCGCCGGTGGCATAGGGTGCGATTTTCTCGCGGAAATCCTTTACCCAGGCCTTGGCCCGCTGGCCTTCTTCGGGTGTGGGGGAGATGCCGTATGGATGGCTGACCCAGGCGGCATTGCGGTTGATCAGCGGAGTGGCCGCGGCCGCGTTACCGCCTACGGCGCCGCCCCAGCGGGCGATCAGCTGCTGTGAGGTGGCATCGGGGAGGTTCCGGGCCGAGTCCACAAAGAGGTCCAGGGCGGCATCGGGCAGTTCGTCGTGATAGTCCGCGCTCCAGTAGTTGTAGTGGTCCGGCGGGTCATCCAGGGAGCCGTTGAAGTCTGCGTAGGGTGTGTCACTTACCAGGTCGATGGCCGGGCCGAGTTCGCGGAACGGCCTGGCGTGTTCGGAGCCTTCCTCGGGATCTCCGGCGTAGACGTAAACGATGAGCGGGGCCATCTTTCCGACCATCCGCTCCGGCACAAAGGGTTCGGCGGGTGCGGTCACGTAGAGGAGCCCCAAGCCCACGCCGTCCGGTGCCGCGAGGGCCAGGTCGCGGAACGCACGCGAGACATCCCGGGCCTCCTCGCCGGGCCACAGCCACATCCCGGCATGCACCACGGGGCTCAGGCGGTGCGCCTGGAACGTGAAGGACGTGGCCACACCGAAGTTCCCGCCGCCGCCGTGCAGGGCCCAGAAGAGCTCCGGATTCTGTGTGGCACTCGCGGTGACCCTGTCGCCGTCGGCCGTCACCAGGTTCACCGAGACGAGGCTGTCGCAGGCGAAGCCGTAGGAGCGTTCCAGCCAGCCCGATCCGCCGCCCAGCGTGAAACCGGCGATGCCGGTGGTGGACGCGCGCCCGCCGGTGACCGCAAGCGCGTGCTCCTGGGTGGCGCGGTCGAACTCGCCCCAGGTGACGCCCGCACCCGCGGTGACGATGCCGGACTCCGGGTCCACGTCGATCGATTTCATGGGCCGGACGTCGATCACCAGGCCGCCGTCGTTCGTGGACATGCCCGCCACCGAGTGCCCGCCGGCCCGGACGGCAATCGGGAGGGAAATGCCGCGGCCGTATAAGAGGGCCTCGGCCACGTCTTCGTCGTTGGAGCACTGGGCGATGATGGCCGGGCGCCTGTCTATCATGGCGTTGAAGACCTTGCGGGCCTGGTCAAAATCGGGGCTGTCAGGCTTAACCCACTTCATCACAAACGCTCCTCAGCGACTGCGGCCCCTCCCCTCCCCATAGCGTAGGACGGCCGCCCGGGAAGTTTCTATAGTCATCCGCTGACCTGCGGTTACTCCGCAGCGTGAAGCGTGCCGGAAGCGTTGATATTCCGCCGGGGACGGGGGATGATCAGCACCTATGGCCAGGCGCCCACGGGCATCGGGAGGTTGAGATGGACGCACCAGGCGGTGACCTCGAAGGGGAACCGGAATCCCTCTGGCTCGCTTCCGCGGAGGACACCGGCTATCCGGCTCTAGACAGGGATCTGGAGGCGGATGTAGCGGTGATCGGGGCCGGCATCGCAGGGCTGACGGCCGCGCTGGCGCTCAAACGGGCCGGGCGAACCGTCGCGGTCATCGAGGCGGCCCGCGTCGGAACCGGTGTCACCGGCCACACCACCGGCAAGGTCACCTCCCTGCACCGGCTTGCCTACACCGAGCTTGACCGCATCCACGGCACCGGGACGGCGCGCGTCTACGGCGAGGCCAACCAGGCGGCGATCGGCCACATACAGCGGGTGGTGGCTGAGGAGGGCATCGACTGTGACCTTCACGTGGTCAGCAATTACACCTACGCCGAAACCGACGACGCCCTGGAGCGTGTCCGTGCCGAAGCCGCCCTCGCCGCACGCCTGGGCCTTCCCTCGGCGTTCACCACGGACGTGCCTTTGCCGTTCCCGGTCAAGGGCGCGGTCCGTTTCGACGGGCAGGCACAGATCCATGCGGTCAAGTACCTCCAGGGCCTGGCCCGCGCGGTCCACGGCGACGGCAGCTTCGTTTTCGAGCAGACCCGCGCGCTGCAGGTTCACGACGCCGGCCCGGGCGTGGTGGACACCGAGGGCGGCAGCGTGCGTGCGCGGGACATCATCGTCGCCACAAACGTGCCGTTCGGCGACGACGCCTTCGGCTCACGGTGCCGGCCGCACCGTTCCTACATCGTCGCCGGACGTGTGGACGGCCCGCCGCTGGACGCTACGTTCATCAGCGTGGACGAACCGATGCGTTCCATCCTTACTGTCAGCGCCGACGTCGGTGCCGGCGGCCGGAATTACGTGCTGGTGGGCGGCGAAGGCCATCCCGTGTCCGAGGCGGGCGACACCGCCGGCCGGTACAACAGGCTGGCCGCCTTCGCCCGTGACAGGCTCGGCGTGAACAACGTCGCCTACCGGTGGTCAACCCAGGACAACATGCCGGTGGACGGGCTGCCCTACGTCGGGCTGATGTCCGCCGATGCCCGGCACGTGTACGTCATCACCGGGCTGCGCAAATGGGGCCTGACCAATGGAACAGCTGCCGCCCTCATGCTGGCCGACACCATCAGCGGGAGGGTTAACCCCTGGGCCGCGGTGTTCGACAGCAACCGGGCAACGCCGGACAGCCCTGCCACCGCGGAAGGCACAGCCTCCCCGGAAGACGTTGCCGGAGCGGAAAACGACACGAACCAGTCCGGGGAAGCCAGCCCGGTGACACCGGACCGGATCACGCTGGCCCCCGGCGAGGGAACGGTCCTTGACGTTGCAGGCAAAAGTACCGCCGTCTACAAAGACGCCGACGGAATCATCCATTCCCTGTCCGCCATCTGCACCCATCTTGGCTGCACGGTCGAGTTCAACCCTGCCGACACCACCTGGGACTGCCCCTGCCACGGTTCCCGCTTCGCCGTTGACGGCACCGTCATCCATGGCCCGGCCAACAGAGACCTCCCGCCAGGACCGGAACACCTTCCGGAGAGCCTCACCTAGGGAAGAAGCCGCAAATGCGGACTATTATGGGCAAATGCCCACGATTCGCGTTTCCGAAGCGGCCCGGTTCCTCGGCGTCAGCGATGACACCATCAGGCGCTGGACGGACAACGGCAGCCTCACCGCCATAAAGGACGACGCCGGCCGCCTGGCAGTGGACGGCTTGGAACTGGCCAGGCACGCGCAGAAGCTCGCCCAGCTTCCCGACGATCCGCACCGCAGCGGCAGTTCCGCGCGCAACCGGTTCGTCGGGCTGGTCACGGGCATCACTGCGGACAAAGTCATGGCGCAAGTGGAGCTTCAGTGCGGCCCGTTCCGGGTGGTTTCACTCATGAGCAGCGAAGCGGTCCGCGACCTCGGCCTGGAACTCGGCTCCGTGGCCACCGCGGTGGTCAAGGCCACCACCGTCATCATCGAAACCCCGCACGGCAAGGGCTCCGCATGAAGCGCGCCGCGGCCGCTGCCCTGGCTGCCCTGGGTCTGGTGCTCGCCGCGTGCGCCCCGGCGGGCCAGGGGGGAACAGCCGGCCAGGGGGGAACGGGCGACGGCGGCGCGGCAAGTCAGCGAAAAACGCTCACCGTGTTCGCGGCCGCCTCCCTCAAGGGAGCCTTTACGGTCCTGGCCGGAAAGTTCGAGGCGGACAACCCGGGAACGAACGTCACCCTCAGCTTCGCCGGCTCGGCGGACCTCGTCACCCAGATCAGCCAAGGTGCCCCGGCCGACGTCTTCGCCTCCGCGGACACCCGGAACATGGACAAGCTGCAGGGGGAGGGGCTGGCGGACGGCGAACCCGGGAACTTTGCCACCAACACCCTGACCGTCGTGGTCCCGCCCGGCAACCCGGCCGGCATCACCGGCTTCAGAGACCTCGCCAAGGCCGGCGTCAAAGTAGTGGCCTGCGCAAGCCAGGTTCCCTGCGGTGCTGCCGCCAACGCCATCGAGCAGGAAACCGGCACCACCCTCCGTCCGGTCAGTGAGGAATCCTCGGTCACCGACGTCCTGGGCAAGGTCACCTCGGGGGAGGCCGATGCCGGGCTCGTCTATGTCACCGACGCTAAAACCGCCGGCGACAAGGCGGAGGAGATCCCGTTCCCGGAGGCAGCCAACGCCGTCAACACGTACCCCATCGCCGCCGTGAAGGGCGCCCGGAACAAACCCGCGGCGGACGCGTTTGTGGAGTTCGTCCGCGGCCCCGAAGGCCAGGCGGCCTTGGCTGCAGCCGGTTTCGGCAAACCGTGAGGCGTGCCATGACGGCCCGCAAAGCGGTTACCTACACCGGCATTCCAGGCTGGATCTACGCCGTCGCGGGAGCCGGGGCGCTGCTCGTGGTGCTTCCGCTGGCGGCCATGGTGGCGAAGGTCAACTGGGCCAACTTCATCCCGCTGGTCACGTCGGAATCCTCGCTGACAGCGCTGGGCCTGAGCCTGCGCACCTCGGCGGCAAGCACCGTGCTGTGCATCGTCCTGGGTGTCCCGCTCGCACTGGTGCTGGCCCGCGGCAGTTTCCCGGGCCAGCGGGTCCTGCGCTCGCTGGTCCTCCTGCCGCTGGTCCTCCCGCCGGTGGTGGGCGGCATCGCGCTGCTGTACACGTTCGGCCGGCAGGGCCTGCTGGGTAAAACGCTGGAGGTGGCCGGCCTTCAAATCGCTTTCTCCACCACAGCCGTGGTGCTCGCCCAGACCTTTGTGGCGCTGCCGTTCCTGGTGGTCAGCCTCGAAGGTGCGCTGCGCATCGCCGGGGCCAAATACGAAGCCGTGGCCGCCACGCTCGGCGCCGGTCCCGGCACCGTCCTTCGCCGGGTGACGCTTCCGCTGGTGCTGCCCGGACTCGCGTCGGGGGCCGTCCTTTCATTCGCGCGCAGCCTCGGCGAATTCGGCGCCACCCTCACGTTCGCGGGCAGCCTGCAGGGGGTGACCCGGACCCTGCCGCTGGAAATCTACCTGCAGCGCGAAACGGACGCCGATGCCGCCGTCGCGCTTTCCCTGGTCCTCGTCGCGGTGGCCGTCGCCGTGGTGGCGCTCGCGTACCGCAGCCCCCGCGCGGGCAGGCCCGTCAGCGCGGAGAGTACGACGCCGGCGCCCGCCACGAGCGGTGCGGTCCGGTGACGTTCCGGGTTCAGGCTGCCGTGGACCAGCGGGGTTTCGACGTGTCCCTCAGCGTCGGACCGGCCGAGACGGTGGCCGTGATGGGAGCCAACGGCGCGGGCAAGTCCACGCTCCTGAACGTCATTGCGGGTCTGCTGCACCCGGACTCAGGCAAGGCGGAGTTGGACGGCAAAAGCCTCTTTGACCTCAGCGCCGGCCGCGGCACGTGGGCCGCGCCGCATCACCGCGGCACCGCCCTCCTGGCCCAGGAGCCCCTGCTGTTCCCGCACCTGAACGTGCTGGACAACGTGGCGTTCGGGCCCCGGAGCGCCGGCTATTCCAAACTCGAAGCCAGGGAAGCAGCGCTGCGGTGGCTGGCTGAGGTGGAGGCGACAGACCTCCAGGCCCGGCGCCCGGCGGAGCTGTCCGGCGGCCAGGCGCAGCGCGTGGCAGTCGCCCGGGCGCTTGCCGCGGACCCCGGGCTCCTGCTGCTGGATGAGCCGATGGCCGCACTGGACATCCACGCCGCGCCGCTGCTCCGGCGCCTGCTCAAACGCGTCTTGGCCGGCCGCCGGGCCATCATCATCACGCACGACGTCCTCGATGCCCTGATGCTGGCCGACCGTGTGGTGATCCTGGAGAACGGCCGGATCAGCGAGGAAGGCCCCACCCGGGAGATCCTGCAGCGGCCGCGCAGCCGGTTCGCCGCCGGGCTCGCCGGGCTCAACTTTCTGGCCGGCGAGGTCACGGAACACGGCCTTCAGGCCGGCGGGCTGAGCCTCTACGGACAGCACCGCGACCTTCCCGGCCCCCTGCCCGCCGGACTGCCTGGGGTGGCGGTCTTCCCGCCGTCGGCCGTTTCCGTTTTCCTGTCCGAAGCGCACGGCAGCCCGCGCAATGCCTTCCCGGTGACCATCACGGACCTGGAGCCGCACGGGGACCAGGTCCGCGTCCGCGGGGGCGAGAGCGGGCAGCTGAGTGCGGACATCACGCCGGAGGCCGCCGCCGATCTGGGGCTCGCGCCAGGGATGCGCGTGTACTTCGTGATCAAGGCCGGTGCCGTGGCCATCTACCCCGCCTAACCACCGACGCTCTCTCACTTAATGCGGGTTTTTGGCAGACGCTCTCTCACTTCCCGCACTCCCGGCAGGGGTAGGCTGGTCAGCGTCGTCCGGACGCGGCGGCGGTATGGGGGGATACAAGATGAAGAAAATTACGACGGCGGCTGCCGCACTCGCGCTCCTGGCCGGCCTCAGCGGCTGCAGCCTGTTCCCGTCGCCGACGCCATTGCCGGACATCGCGCCGGCCAGTCCCGTGTCCGTATTGCCGCCCGAGTGCCCGTTCGTTGCCGAGGTGTACCTGACCCCGGTCCGTATCCCGCTGGGCACTCCCCGCGAGACGATCGGCAGCGTCCTGAACGCCTACAGCGGCTGGCTCAACGCCGGTTCCGAGCTGGTCACGGCGTGGAGTCCAGGCACAGCCGTCCCGGAAAACTGCGTTGAGAGGCTCGCGGCCAGGAACGCGGAGGCGTATTCGGGCACCCTGTTCACCACGCACAGCGACGTGGCCTGGCAGGAATACTTTGCCTCCGTGAAGGTTAGGAACCAGCAGAACCTCGCGGCCGTCCGCCGTGCCGAACCCGAATCAAGCGGGCGCGGGACGTTCGAACTCCTCCAGGAGATAGATTCCAGCGCCACGGACAGCGGGACGTTCCTGAAGTTCGACGCCGTCTACCGCCCCGTGATGGCCGGTCAGGGCAGCTGGGAGGACCTGGACAAGCCGACCCGCTGGTATGTGGAACTGGTCCCGGCGGGGGAGTTCCTGGTCATCAACTACATCGAGACCAAGCCCGCCGCAGGCTACCCGGCGGCCTGACGCCCCTACATCCCCGGCAGTTCGAGGAACTCGTAGACCTGGATGCTGGCGCCGGGCATCATGAGGTGCGGGTGTCCTTCGAGCAGCGACTCGGCGCCTGCGAGGTCCTCGGCCTGCAGGATGCCGTATCCGCCAACATGGTTGCTGCTGCTGACCTCGGAGGCGCCTGTAGCGGTGATTTCCCGGCCTTCTCCCAAAGGGCTGCCCATGTCCACAATGCCGCTTCCGGCACGGTCCGCCCACTCCATCCACGCCTTCATGCCCTCCTGTGCGGCCTCCGGCGAACTCTGCGCCATCTGGGCCTGGGCTGACTGGGGTGCGATGTAAAGAACGGCAAACTTCTTCATGGCAAACCTCCGCTGAAGTGCGCCGGCGGAGCTGTGGTCCCCGGTCACACATCGATCCTAGGTTGATCCAATGGGCGGCGATACAGTGCAAGGACACTACTTCCCAGGCTGCCGCCAGGCGGCCACGGAAGCCGGGTTCGCTGTGGGCAAAAATGCTCCCGGTGTTGCGCGGTTCAAAGTTGAGCGTAGTAGACTCAACTTAGCAAATATGCACTTCCCGGAAGGAGCTCTCTTTGGACGTCAAATTCACCACCAAGAGCCAGGAGGCTCTTTCGGCTGCAGCCATGAACGCCTCCACGGCAGGGAATCCGCAGGTTGAACCGGCCCACCTGCTCAAGGCGCTGATGGACCAGCGGGAAGGTGTGGCCGTCGCACTCCTGCGCGCCACGGGCGCCGACCCGGACGCCGTCAGTGTCCAGGCGAGCAGCGCCATCAAGGCGCTGCCGGCTACATCGGGCGGCTCAACGCAGCAGGCCCAGCTGTCCCGCCCCGCCCTGCAGGCAATCCAGAACGCCAAAAACGAGGCCGAGCGCCTCGGTGATACCTTTGTGTCCACCGAAGTGCTGCTGCTGGGACTCTCCGCCGGAAGTGACGCCGTCGGGAGGTTAATGCGCGACGCCGGCGCCTCCCATGAAGCGCTGCTCGCCGCCCTGCCGGGTGTCCGCGGCGACCGGAAGGTCACCAGCCCGGATCCGGAGAACACGTTCCAGTCCCTGGAGAAGTTCGGCACTGACCTCACTGCGATGGCGCGGTCGGGCAAGCTGGACCCCGTGATCGGACGCGACACCGAGATCCGCCGCATCATCCAGGTCCTGAGCCGCCGCACCAAGAACAACCCGGTGATCATCGGTGAGCCCGGCGTGGGCAAAACGGCCGTGGTGGAAGGCCTGGCCCAACGGATCGTGGCCAATGACGTCCCGGAAAGCCTGCGCGGCAAGACCCTGATCGCCCTGGATCTTGCGTCCATGGTGGCCGGCGCCAAATACCGCGGCGAATTCGAGGAACGCCTGAAGGCTGTCCTGGAGGAGATCAAGAACTCCGAGGGGCAGATCGTCACGTTTATTGACGAGATCCACACGGTGGTGGGTGCCGGCGCCACGGGGGAGTCCTCCATGGACGCGGGCAACATGCTCAAGCCCATGCTGGCCCGCGGCGAACTGCGGCTGATCGGCGCCACCACGCTGGATGAGTACCGCGAGAACATCGAAAAGGACCCTGCCCTGGAGCGCCGGTTCCAGCAGGTGTATGTGGGCGAGCCGAGCGTGGAGGACACCATCGGCATCCTCCGCGGCCTGAAGGAACGCTACGAGGCGCACCACAAGGTGACCATCGCCGACTCGGCGCTGGTGGCCGCCGCGACCCTGTCCAACCGGTACATTTCGGGCCGGCAGCTGCCGGACAAGGCCATCGACCTGGTGGACGAGGCCGCCTCCCGGCTGCGCATGGAGATCGACTCCGCGCCGGAGGAGATCGACCAGCTGCGCCGCGCCGTGGACCGGCTCACCATGGAAGAACTGGCCCTTGAGAACGAGAAGGACGCCGCTTCGGTGGAGCGCCTCGCTGCCCTGCGCGCGGACAAGGCGGACAAGACCGAGGAGCTGGATGCGCTCAATGCCCGGTGGGAAGCCGAGAAGGCCGGCCTGAACCGGGTGGGTGACCTCAAGGCGAAGCTGGATGAACTGCGGTCCGCCTACGATAAGGCCGCGCGTGAGGGCGATCTGGAGACGGCGTCGCGGGTGCTCTACGGTGAAATCCCGGCAGTGGAACGCGAACTGGCTGCCGCCGCAGCCGCCGAAGCAGCGGCAGACAAACCCGCGCAGATGGTGGCTGAGGAAGTGACCGCCGATGACATCGCCGAGGTCATTTCCGCCTGGACCGGCATTCCCGCCGGACGCATGCTCCAGGGCGAGAGCCAGAAACTGCTCCACATGGAGGAGGAGCTCGGCAAGCGCCTGATCGGCCAGTCCAAGGCCGTAACCGCCGTGTCCGACGCCGTCCGCCGTGCCCGGGCCGGCATCAGCGACCCCAACCGACCCACGGGTTCGTTCCTGTTCCTGGGCCCCACCGGCGTGGGTAAAACAGAACTCGCCAAGGCGCTCGCGGACTTCCTGTTCGACGACGAACGCGCCATGGTGCGGATCGATATGTCCGAATACGGCGAGAAGCATTCGGTGGCTCGGCTCGTCGGGGCACCTCCGGGCTACGTCGGCTACGAGGAGGGCGGGCAGCTCACCGAGGCCGTCCGCCGCCGGCCGTACTCGGTGATCCTGCTCGACGAGGTGGAGAAGGCCCACCCGGAAGTCTTCGACATCCTGCTGCAGGTGCTCGACGACGGCCGCCTCACCGACGGCCAGGGCCGCACCGTGGACTTCCGCAACGCCATCCTGGTGCTCACCTCGAACCTGGGCAGCCAGTTCCTGGTGGACCAGACGCTCTCCGCGGAGGCCAAGCGGAACGCCGTCATGGCCACCGTGAACGCGTCCTTCAAGCCGGAGTTCCTGAACCGGCTGGATGAGGTGGTGCTGTTCGACGCCCTGACCGTGGATGAACTGGCGCACATCGTGGAACTGCAGGTGGCCGAGCTCGGAAAGCGGCTGTATGACCGCCGGCTGACCCTGGAAGTGTCCGAGGGCGCCCGCGCCTGGCTGGCCATGTCCGGTTTTGATCCCGCCTATGGTGCGCGGCCGCTCCGCCGGCTGGTGCAGCGTGAGATCGGCGACCGGCTGGCGAAGGCCATCCTCGCCGGCGCGATCACGGACGGCGACACCGTCCGGGTGGATACCGCGGCCGACGTCGACGAACTCACCGTCGAGGGCCTCGAGGCAGCGGCAGGGCCCGACGGCGGGGCTCCCGCCGGCACCGGCCTGGTGGTGAGGCGGAAGGAGTAGGCACTCTCTGCTGCTGTTTAGGGCAGACTGGTGGCGTGAGCGGAATCCGGTGGGTGCTGCATGTCGATCTCGACCAGTTCATCGCGGCGGTCGAGGTGCTCCGGCGGCCGGAACTCGCGGGCAAGCCGATCATTGTGGGCGGCCGGGGTGACCCCACGGAACGGGCGGTGGTGTCCACGGCGTCCTACGAAGCCAGGGCGTTCGGCGTGGGTTCCGGAATGCCGCTACGCATTGCGGCCAGGAAAGTGCCCGACGCCGTGATCCTTCCGGTCGATCATGAGGCGTACCTCGCGGCATCTGAAACAGTGATGGCCACCCTGCGCGAGCAGCCCGGCGCCACGGTGCAGGTGCTGGGTTGGGATGAGGCCTTTGTCGGCATTGAGACGGAGGACCCGGAAGCCTATGCCCGGCAGATGCAGGCCGCTGTCCTGGCACGAACGCAGCTGCATTGCAGCGTGGGCATCGGTGACACTTTGGTCCGGGCCAAGGTGGCCACTGGCTTCGGCAAGCCGGCCGGCGTCTTCCGGCTGACTGCCGGGAACTGGCTTGACGTCATGGGCATCCGGCCTACCAAGGACCTGTGGGGCGTCGGAACCAAAGTGTCGGGCCGGCTGGCCAAGCTCGGCATCAAGACAGTTGCCGAGCTCGCCGCGTCCGACCCCCAGGATCTCGTCCCGAAGTTCGGGCCCAGGATGGGTCCTTGGTATGCGGAGCTCGGGCGCGGGGACGGCGCCAGTGTTGTGGACGACACCCCGTGGGTTGCCCGCGGACATAGCCGGGAGACAACATTCCAGACAGACCTGACCGATCCCGCCCAGGTGGACGACGCCGTCAGGGAGCTGACAGCGCGTGTCCTGGAGGATGTTGTGGCCGAAGGACGGCCCGTGGTTGGGCTGACCCTCAAGGTTCGGTATGCTCCGTTCGTCACCAAGACGCACGCGAGGAAGATTCCCGAGACATTCGACCGGGACGATATCCTTGCGCGGGCCCTGGACCTGGCAGCCGGGATCGAAGCGGGCCGTCCCATCCGGCTCTTGGGCCTGCGCGCCGAAATGGCCATGCCCGACGACGCCCGAAAAGGACATACGCCGACGCGCGGAGGCTGGTGACGGCGTCGCACGTCTGGCTCCAGGGCCGGGAACTAACCGAAAGGCATCATCGCCATGAACGAACCCGCCTGGATCCAGCACGCCATCTGGTGGCAGATCTATCCCCTCGGCTTCGTCGGCGCGGAGAAGACCGCGACAGCGGAACCCGCCCGTGAGCACCGGTTGCTGGACCTTGTCGCGTGGCTCGATTACGCGGTGGAACTGGGGGCGTCAGGGCTGGCCCTCGGCCCCATCTTCGCCTCGGAGACGCACGGCTACGACACCACGGATTACTTCCGGATCGATGCCCGGCTTGGATCCGAACAGGACTTTGACACCCTGGTTGCCGAGGCACACAGACGTGGACTCCGCATACTGCTCGACGGCGTATTCAACCACACCGGGCGTTCTTTTGCCCCGTTCCAGGACGTCCTCGCACGCGGGCAGGAGGCGGACACCGCGTCCTGGTTCTCGCTGGAGTGGCCCGGCGGTGCCGCACACGGCGTCGAACCTGTGTACCGCGACTTCGAAGGTCACCGCCACCTCGTCGCACTCAACCACGACGAGCCGGTCGTTGCCGATTTTGTCGTAGACGTCATGGAGCACTGGCTGCACCGGGGTGCGGACGGCTGGCGGCTCGACGCCGCCTATGCTGTCCCGTCGTCGTTCTGGGCCGCAGTCACGGCGCGCGTTCGGTCATCCCATCCGGACGCGTACTTCGTGGGCGAGTACATCCACGGCGACTATGCGGCGGAGGTCCGGTCCGGCGGACTCGATTCGGCCACGCAATACGAGCTTTGGAAGGCTGTCTGGAGTTCCCTCAACGACGCGAATTTCTTCGAACTCGCTGCCGCATTAGAACGGCACAACGCGCTGTTGGGCTCCTACGCACCGCTCACCTTCATCGGCAACCACGACGTCACCCGCATCGCGAGCAAGCTCACCGATGCTGCGCTGCTGCCGCACGCCGTCGTCGTCCTGCTCACGGTCGGCGGAACGCCGTCCATTTACTACGGCGACGAGCAGGGCTACCGGGGCGTCAAGGAGGACAGGGCCGGGGGCGACGACGACGTGAGGCCGCTTTTCCCCTCTTCCCCCAACCAGCTCTCGACCGTGGGAAGACCCATCTTCGCAATGCACCAGGAGCTCATCGGGGTGCGGCGAAGGAATCCATGGCTGCACCGTGCCACCACGGACGTCCTTCATCTCTCCAACGAGGTGCTGGCATACCGCATCGCGGTTGACGCCGATGCGCTCGTGGTCGCATTGAACCTCTCGCATGACACCCAGCGGGTCAGCGCAGGGGGCGCCACCGCCGTCGTCGCCGGACAGGCGACCATCGACGCCGGTGGCAACGCCGTCCTGGTGCCGCCGCAAGGATGGGCTGTCCTGGGCTAAGGCAGTTGCGATCTGCGCATCAGTCTTTCTTCAACTCTTCGGCGAGCATCACGAGGATTCCGCTGGGCCCGCGGAGGTACGTGAGTTTGTAGACGTCGCCGTAGGTCGCCACCCCGCGTAGCGGATGGCATCCGTGCTTCGCTGCTACCTCCAGGGCCTTGTCGATGTCGTCGACCGAGAAGGCCACACGGTGCATGCCAATGTCGTTGGGACGCGTCGGGTTGGTCTCGTTCGCTTTGGGATGGATGTATTCGAAGAGCTCGATGCGACCATGCCCGTCCGGGGTCTGGAGCATCGCAATGTTGGCGTGGTTACCATCAAGTCCAACGGCGGTATCGGTCCATTCGCCGCTGACTGTGTCACGGCCGATGACCACGAGGCCGAGATCGGTGAAAAAAGCGATTGCTGCTTCAAGATCCCGAACAGCGATACCCACATTCTCAAGTTTGATAGCCATGCCTGAAAGCTACCAAGGCGGACTGATCAGCAATACTTAATTCCATGACCAGCAGGGAGACCGGTAAGAAGGAAGCCCACAAGCCGGCGGACACGGGCAGCGCAGCACATGTCGACGCCGCCACCACGCTGCCGGCGGCCATGACCGGCAGGGCCAGCCCCGCGAAAGCGGCAGTCGGCAACGAGCCGGTCTTCGCGTATATCGCCAGCCTGCCTCAGCCGCAGCGCGGCATCGCAGAGACGGTGGATGCTCTGGCGGCAAGGACGCTGCCTGATCTCCGGCGCTCCGTGAAGTGGGGTATGTCCTACTACGGCGTCGGCGACGGATGGTGCTTCAGCTGCGGCGGTTTTGCCCGCCATGTGAAGCTCATGTTTGTGAATGGTGACGCTCTGGAGCCTGTGCCGCCGGTGACTCCGGTGGGCATGGGCAAGTCAACGCGGGGTGTGGAACTCGAGTCCATTGACGACGTCGACGAACTCCAGATCGTGGCGTGGATGAGACAGGCTACGTCCGTGCCGGGCGTTGGCAAGAAGCGGTGACTAACCTCAGCTGTTGTAGCCGCCACGCGATAATCTCGCCGATGAGCTCGGTCGGGAGCGGGGCACTATGGGGCAGCTGGATAGCGTGCTCGGTGGTTCCGTATGCGGCCAGCTCTCGAGAAATGCGCGATCGCGTCTGACGTCGGATAGAACCCGATATGGCGCTTTGTTCCGGTGAAGAAGAACAACGGCTCAGTGCCGAGTTTGAAGGTCGGCATACGCCAACTGATCGACTCCACAGCTTCAGCGGGCACGGCCGACCGGATCAGTTCGTACACGGTCAGCAGCCGATGCCGCACATCGCCGTCGTACTGGTTGATGTACTCGGTGATTGAATTCGCTGTCACGGTGGTCTCCCCTTTCACCTATCCATAGCCGCTGATTTGCCGGGTTCGCGAGGCGCCTCGTTCTCCCTCGCCTTCGACAGCGTGAATATCCCATAGCGCATTGCACCGGTGCGGTAGGCGAGGATCAGGCGGGGGATGCTCAGAACGAAGATGCGATTGCGTGCGCCAAGGGCGAGACGACGGGTTTCGCGATCGGCAAGCAAAGCCTTCACAAGCCCACGGGCGCAGATCGTCCATGTGCGCGCGACGCGGTGGCTGACATCCTCATAGCCATCGATGGCAAAGCCCGCTGCCATAGCCATCGCCTCATACTCCTCGCGCGTGCCCATCGACGGCAGGCGCCCCTCGCGGCAGATCGGCTCGAGCAGATGGCGAACCTTCCAACCGCTCGCATTAGTCTCGGCGAGCCATGCGCAGACAACGAAGCGGCCACCGGGCGACAGCACGCGATGGGCCTCGGAGAAGAACTTGGGCTTGTCGACCATGTGCTCGCTCGACTCGATCGCCCATGCCGCATCGGCCGAGGCATCGGTCAGTCCGTTGACCAGCCAGTCGCGGAGATGGACGTCCACGCCGGGTACGGGATGCGCGGCGGCGTAGCGGGCCTGCTCAGAGGAAAGCGTCAACCCGGTAACGCGAACCCCGTGTGCCACCGCGAGCCGCCTCGCGGTGGAGCCATAGCCGCAGCCGATGTCGACGCACGCCTCTCCGGGCACAAGGCGCAGCCGATCGCCGACCGTGTCGACGAGCGCCTCGACGGCGTCGGCGGGGGTCTCGCGACCCGTCGACCATAGCCCGTGATGGACATGCTCACCCCACACACGACGATAAATCGGATCGAGCTCGTCGTAGTGATCCGCCACCGCCGCAGCGTTCTGGGAAATGTTAGGGACGATCACGCCATCACATTACAACGCGCTGCGTACAGTCCGGCGAACGCGAAGGGAACGCCACGCTTAGGCCAGCGGTTCGCCAGCCCGCCATCTTCAACTGGATTCCTTGCGCGGTTCGCGTCAACGGCATATTAGGGTGTGGGAATGGAGTGCCGGATCAACGACGTCCTGGTCCACTACGTCGAGCATGGGGCCGGCGTGCCGCTCGTTGCCTTGCACGGCGCCGGTGTTGATCATCGCGAGATCGAGGCGGCGATCGAGGCCATCGTTCCCGACACACGATACAGGCGGATCTATCCTGATCTGCCGGGGATGGGCCTTTCGACAGCCGGCGGCTTGAACTGCAACGACGATGTGGTGACGCTGCTCGGCGATTTCATAGATCATCTGGATGCGGGACCGGTGATGCTGCTCGGGCACTCGTACGGAGCCTATCTGGCTCGTGGAGTGGCTGCGCAGCGGCCAGACATCGTGCTCGGCCTGGCTTTGTTGTGCCCCCTTGCCGGGCAGGCGCGAAGCGTGCCTGACCTCGACGTGGTCCGCCAGGACGCCGATGCGTACGACGAACTCGAACCTGCACAGCGGACGGGGTTCGATGACTACTTCGTCTTGCGCACACGGGTCACAGCTCGCAGGTACCGTGACTGCGTTGCGCCGGGTACGGCACTTGTGGACGAGGCTGCGCTGGGACGTATCTTCGCCGGGTGGACGGTCGACGTCGGGTCGACCGTCTTCTCTGCGCCGACCTTGGTCGTGGCGGGACGACGCGATTCGGTCGTCGGGTATGCCGACGCGGCCGAATTGCTCGAACACTACCCGCACGCGACTCTGGCTGTCATCGATGACGCCGGCCATGCGCTCATGCACGAACGGCCCGAACTACTCGCCGCGTTGTTCGGCGACTGGCTCGATCGCGGTCGACCAGAAGACGAGTGACCGACCTCCGGCAATTCGTCAGGGCTCGACTGACAAGGGATTCCACTTTGACCGGCACCCAGCTGCATTCGAGCACTTCCGCTCCGGGCCGGCAATGTCCGCTGCTGAGTCACCGGCGGTATTCTGGTGTGAACAAAGTTTGGTTTTACCGTTCCAGCTGTTCGGGGTCAAAGGAGATGCAGCGATGGCGGAACGTCAGACGCTGACTGTTCCCGATCTTGTTGGGCAGCCTGTGCATATTGCACAAGAGATGGCGTCAGACATTGGGTTTGGTCTTGCAACCGGGGACCCGGACGGGCCAGGGCTCCGTTCGCGCACGTGGCCGGGGCTGTTCTGGGTGACGTCCCAAGATCCTTCCGCTGGGTCAGTCCTTGAGCGGGGGAGCCAAATTCGGATTACTTTCGTTCAGGACGGTCAAGCCCGAAGCGACGTGCCGGAGCACAAGAGCGGGCCGACTCCCTCACTTGAGAGCCATGCGGAGGCTGGGAAGGACGAGTGAAGACAGTCGAGTGAACTTGTAAGTAACTGGCCTATCCACGCAACCTCCTCCGGTTGTCGCGGCATGTGTCGTCCTTCTGGGGCCAGCCTGTTTTGCCGAGTTGGGGATGTGCGGTCAGCCTTTCGGCGATGTGCCCGCCGCATTTGCTGCCTGTTCGTGCGTCGCTAATTAGTGCGGGCATCCTCGTGGCAATGCTCGCGACTGTCATTATCGGACTATTGCTTCGGCCATCCCGGGCAAGCACCTGGCTGGGAGGCATGTACCGAAGCGTCGTCCTCGCGGTTCCTGTAATCCTGGTCCTGACAGTCGTCCCGCACTTCCTGATACCGCAGCCCTGAGTCGATCCTGCGCAGCGCGGCTTGCTATAGGCTGCCGGACACGGTTCCTCTGGACAACGCGCTGGCGGAGGATCACCCTTGGAGTAACCGCACCGATTGCGCATCGCGCTGACCTCGGTCGGCCGCGTGCCGCCGGTGTCGGGCACCCATGAGATGTCGACTCCGTCGGGTCCGCTTCAAATGGCTCCGACGACGGAAGGACCGACGATATGACGAACAGCAACGCGTACGATCATCGCAGGCGACCATCGCGGACGTCGAGGAACGGTCCACGCCGACGGTGGGCGCTCTGCTTGATCCCGGCACTGACCGCCGCACTCGTTTTACCGGGAGTCTCGAGCGCCGGAGCCTCGAACGCACGGAACGCGGCGCCGGCGAACACGGACGTCCTCATCGAGTGGAACACCATCGCCCAAGACCACGTAACCCCACTGCGTCCCACGGCTCACGGCCAGCTCCGCGGCATGGCGATGGTTCAGGGCGCGGTGTACGACGCAGTGAACGCCATCGACCGCGGATACCAGCCGTATCTGCTCGACGGCGACTCGGTCGGCGTCGGGCCGGAGGCATCGTTAGATGCGGCGATCTCGACCGCCGCACACCACGTGCTCGTCACTCTGGTCCCGCCGACCCAAGTGGCTGGCCTCGACGCTGCGTACGAAGCAACGCTCGCGGACGTCACCGACGGCCCGAACAAGGGCGAAGGAATCGCCGCCGGTGAGTCCGCCGCGGCGGCGATGATCCTCGCGCGCACCGATGACGGGTTCATGGCCCCGTTCCAGTTCGACATCGGACCCGATCCCGGCGATTGGCGGCCCGTCGCGCCCGGTGCGCTCGATCCGGACGCCTGGGTGGCCAATCTCCAACCATTCATCATGGAGAATCCCGACCAATTCCGCTCGGAGGGTCCTAACCCGCTGAGGAGTGCCGAGTACACAGCGGACTTCAACGAGGTCAAGGAGATCGGTGCTCTCGTCAGTACCACTCGAACCGACGACCAGACCACCGCGGCCATCTTCTGGCAAGCACCGCCGGTGGCACTCTGGAACGGCGTGTTCCGCAGCCTCGCCGTGGAGCACGGACTCGACCTGGCCGACGCGGCTCGGCTCTTCGCGATGACCAACCTCGCCGCCGCTGATGGCGCGGTCGCTTGCTGGAACGACAAGTCCTACTGGAACTTCTGGCGTCCGATGGCGGCGATCCGCGAAGCCGACACCGACGGCAATCCGGAGACGGAAGCCGATCCGACATGGAAACCGCTCTTCGATCCATCGACAGCAACCGTCCCGCCGCTCGGCACTCCGCCGTTCTCCGACCACCCGTCCGGTCACGGATGCGTCAGCGGCGCCGCTCTCTACGCGGCGCAGGAGTTCTTCGGCATGGACGAGGTCGCCTTCGACGTGAACTCCGGTCGCTTCCCGGGCGAGCCACGACACTTCGACGGATTCTCCGCGGCGATACAGGAGATCGTTGATGCTCGCGTCTGGGGCGGCATTCACTTCCGCACCGCCGACGTACAGGGCGCCGAGATCGGCAACGAGGTGGCGTTGTGGCTCAGCAGTCACTACTTCCAGCCGGCGCCATGTAAGTAACAGGGTCCTGCGACTGCTCGAGCAATTCCCCCAATCGAAGTGGTTCATTTTGTGGTCAGAGGGTGACGCCCTGCCGTAAGTTGGCCCGGGGCATCGGTTGGGTTCCAAGCGTGGGGCACAGTCATTTTCGACCAGCCCCTCCACCGCTCAGAATGTTCAAAGGGTCCAGCACCGTCATCCCACCAGTGGGGCAGTTGATTGCGAAGAAGTCTGCGGCCCACCCAAGCATGGAGGTATCAGCATATGAAGCACTTTCTGCTGAGCATTCAGCAACCCGATGGTGGTGAGGCGCCGCCGGAGATTCTGGAACCCATCATGCGGAACGTGGACGCCTTCAACAGCGAGCTCAAGGCCGCGGGTGCATGGGTCTTCGCCGGAGGCTTGGACCAACCTGTCGCGGCAGTGGTGACCCGCGTTAGCGGCGGCGACGTGATCACTTCGGCTGGCCCTTACCTTCAGGGCGAGGAGCATCTCGGCGGGCTCTCCATCATCCTGGCCCCGGATCTGGATTCCGCTCTGGAATGGGGGAAGAAGCTGGCTGGTGCGACGATGCTCCCGGTGGAGATCCGGGAATTCCAAGGAGATCCGGGAGATCACCAAGCCACTTGAACGACGTGTCCGAATTGACCCGGTAATCGCTGCGGGAGCCTTGCGCCCTGCCACCTTCCAAGGCGGGGTGGTTGGACGTAGCAGTGACTGCGTTGGTGGTGGGCCGCGGCGGCTTCGGCCGTTCCGGACCGGCATCGATGCCTGTTCCCACGCTGGACATGGCAATGGTACGGATAGTGTTCACGAGAAAATCCAGGTACTCGCCACCCCAAATTCAGGTCGGATACTCAAAGGTCCGGTCACTGGCGGAGCCCTCTACGGGACACGCGGCTCAGTCGTCGCTCGAAGGCCGGGATTCAAGATCTAGCGGGGCCACGGCCCGTTCTTCTTGGGAGGATATGAAGATGGTCGTTCTGGCAATTGCCGCGTGTCTTATTGGGAGGATATGAAGATGGTCGTTCTGGCAATTGCCGCTTGCGATTTGACCGCCTCATTGCATAGCCCTTCTTGCTCATGGAACGGGCAAAGACCAGAACGGGAACCTCTACCGGACGCCACTCGGAGTGCTTCCTTCATCTGGGATGAGGTGAGATGCCCGGTGTGGACCCGACCGGGGCCATATGGGTGAGACCAGCATCAAGGAGCTACAGCACTTGTTTCTGGAGCCGGGCATCAATTCTGGCGCACGCCGCACCGTAAGCGGTGCCGGCCAGACAGACTAGCAGCACTCCGATGCCGACCCCGCCAAGTTCTCTGCCGAAGGCAAGCCAAGTGCTGATACCAAGCAGTAGCAACACAAACCACAGGACCGCATGCAATACGAATCCTAGGATTCTGGCTCGGAGCAAATATCGAATGGAGAGTAGGGCGAGCACCGCGACGACGAGTACGAACAGTCCGCTCAATGCCAGCCCGCGTTGGCCAAGGTCATTGTCGACCACCAGACCCCGCGATTCGTACTGGGCGATATTCGAAAAAACCATGTGCGCTTGGATCCCGAAGAGCGTGAAGAACCCAAGAAGAATCGCAAGGTTAAGTCCCTGCGCGAGTCGGCGCCATTTCCTCAAGACCCACTCCAGGAGCGGAAGACATTCGAAAACCTTGAATCCATACCGTCAGTATGCGTGACGGACTCCGTGAGCAGAGACAGACGCGGCTCTGAATCAATGCGACAAAGGGCCGCCTTTCGCAGCACTAATTGTCACCCAGGCTGCGCGATCAGCGATCCCCCGCCGGCCCAGCACTGTGACGATGTCCGCAAGGTCGGAAGTACTACGGCCTAGCCTGGTCAGGTCCGCGACCAACAGCACGTTGCCCGGCTGTAGGTAATCCAAGCAGTCCTTCCATCGTGCCCTTGCCTGGGTAGCCCCGGACGCGTACTCCTGAAAGACGCGGACTGCTCCGGCCGCTACCAAGGCGTCTACCTGCGAATCGAGCGATTGACCACGAGTACTGACCCTCGCATAGCCGACTATGTTCCTAGGCACGTCAAAAACCCTCTCATCACCCTTTTGACCGACTTTCTTTTCGGCAACCAGTTTTGACTAAGAGTAGGAGTGCTTTTTCGACTTTTTTCGGAGGTGTCATTTTCAGAAGTCGCCTGCACTGAATGTCAGAAGTCGTCTGCACTGCGACTGTGTGTACGTAGGCGGGAACCTTTTAAGGTACGTTCTTCCCAGTTTGCTGCTCGACTATCCAAACTTGGACAAGATAGCTCTCCACGGCTTCTGTGGCTACCAGATCTCTCATGCGGCTCCGACCATTCGCCTGAATCCGAAACCTGTAGACCGAGGGTTCCTCGATGGTGCCGATGTTGAGCACATCACCCATCGTTGGACCATAAAGATTCACCGTGCCCAGGGGCAGCTCAAAATCGAAGTCTTCCCAAGCCTCTTCCCATTCAACCGTAGTGTCCTCTGCTGGCTCAGCCGGCAAGACTTCAATCTGTACTTCGACGGGCCCCCTGTTGACGCCGGTCTCAAAGAGGATCTCGTTAAATTCCCGTCCCTCATCATGGCCACGGGCTGCCATGGCCTCGGCCAGCGTTCTGGGCGGCGGCACAACATCCAGAACCACCGAACCTTCAGCGGCGTATACAACTCCAGTTGTAGATATGAGCATGACCCGATCCTAAGTCCCGAAAAGGGCGGCTTACTCTAATCGGGATTCTCTACGGGTTTCTGCTACGCCCCGCCGCGCTTGTGTCGTCGTGCAACGGGAGAACTGATCGATAATCTGGCAACATGACCAGCCAGACAAACAGCGCCAGGCGCTCACCTGTAGTCGCGGCTTGCGTCGTTTTTTTGGGCTTGCTCGTCCTCTGGATTGCGCAGCCGGCCCTGCCTAGTTGGGGATGTGCGACCAGTCCCGCGATGTGCCCTCCGCATTTGCTGCCTGTTCGTGCATCGCTGATCAGCGCAGGCATCCTCTCCGCACTGCTCGCGACTGTCATCGTCGGGCTACTGCTTTGGCCCCGGGCAAACATCGGGCTGGGCCGTATGTCCCGAAGTGTCGTCTTCGCCGTGCCGGTAATTTTGGTCCTAACAGTCGTCGCGCACTTCCTGATCCCGCAGCCCTGATTCGAGCCTGCTTGGCGCTGATTGCTGTCGCATACGTCGAAAACGCCAAGGCTGTAAGCCGGCCCAAGTGAGGAACGCTTACCGGACCAGCCGACCCGTCCGACGGCTCTCGCAAACGAAGGATTTCAAGAACAGGTTGATTTGAGAATCGTGGTGTTCGCAGTGACCCGTTGCAAACGGAGCATTTTCCTCCGGAAAACCGCCGTTGTGACGAAAAGTCGAGTTCAGGGCCGGTCGTTCTCACAAATAGTTCTCAAAACTGTACAGTCGAACCAACGCATCGGACTGAGTTTTGAGAAGAGAACACCCCCATGACCGCACACCGAATCGGCTACGCCCGAGTCTCCACCCGGGACCAGAACCTGGGCTTGCAGATCGACGCTCTGAAGAAGGCCGGATGCGACAAAATCTACGAAGACACGATCAGCGGCACCAAGTCTCACCGCCCCGGACTCGACAAGGCGTTGGACACCCTGCGCGACGGTGACACCCTGGTGGTGTGGAAGCTGGACCGCCTGGGCCGGAGCGTGAAAGACCTCCTGGACTTCGCCGGCGGCCTAAACAACCGCGGCGTAGGCTTCGTCAGCCTCACCGACGCGATCGATACCACCACGGCTTCCGGGCGCTTTTTCTTCAATGTGATGGCATCCCTGGCCCAGATGGAACGGGAGCTCATGGTCGAACGCACCCAAGCCGGGCTGCTGGCCGCGCGCGAACAAGGACGGGTCGGCGGCCGCAAACGCATCATGACGGAAGCCAAGATCCGCTCAGCCCGCAAACTACTCAACCAGGGAACACCGCCCCGGGAAGTGGCCACGAGCCTCGGCGTCTCCGTTCCGACGCTCTACCGGTGGGTCCCGGCAGCAGGCGCGACGGGTCCTTCGACGCAATAGTCGCTGCTTTTTAGTGCAGGCGACTTCTGAAAAGTGACGGTTGGTGCACGGGACTATTGAGCGGAATGCAATTCCGTGCAGGGGACTTGTGACATCTCCATGTCAGTACTCGTCTGCACTACCCCGGAATTCCGCGGGAGCGAGTGCAGACGACTTCTGAAAACGACAGGAGGCGTGCCGAAGGCGGGTCAGAAACGGTCGTTTTTGACCGACCTACAAATATGTCATTTTCAGAAGTCGCCTGCACGGAATGTCAGAAGTCGTCTGCACCGCACTTGTGTTTCCGTAAGCGGAACCCTCAACGGGACAGTTTCGCGGCACCAACGCCACCGAATCGCCCGCTACCGGCGCGCAGTCCTGGCTGGCCAGAGGACATTTCCCCACCGGCCCTGACCTCCTCCGCCATCACCTTCGAAGGAGGAATCAACTAAATGCCAACCGTGGATCCACGAAAATCGGACAGTCCCCAAGGGACTTGTGGCGTCAGAATGTTTAGGGTTCGATCACTCTATGAAGCTCACAGCTTTCAACACGAGCGGGATTCCGGACGACGTTTTGCTCCTAATTAATGTGATCGTCTTCGCTGTGATCATTCTTTGTGCTGCCCTGGTCGCAGTGACCCATTTGGTCGATAAGGCGAAGGAGCGTCGGCGGTCCAAGACTTATACGCGAGATCCTAACTACGAGGAACAAGAGAAACGCCGTGATCAGCGCCAAGCCCAAACAGGGGGACGTATGGACCACCGCTTCAAAGGATGGACATCGGATTGGGTTCATCCGACAGTGAAACGGGGCACCATTTATTGGACCGCGCAAGCTATCGTGTTCGCGGGTGCTGCTGTCCTTTTCATTTTTTTCGCCCTACTGAATCCCACGGTTGAGCGTCTGTGGTGGGCGGGATTAGCTGGGATTGCCGCTGTCCTCGCCTGGTTTCTTTCTAGAAAGATGATTAGAGACCTTCAATACGAGTTTCGATATGAAGAGGATGACGTTGACCGTTCTTGATTTTGCGGCACTGCGGCACCATCGACGTCTGGTAAGGCAACCATTACCGGGCGGAGTACGAGCTGCTCTTTGCGGTGGGCTCCTTCCGTGTCAGCATAGGAGCTCGTCGGATTGCACAAAGGGAAGTCAATGAAATCCATATCCGTTCGGTCAGGCCATAAGTTTGCGAAGCCCGCAAAATGAAAGGTTGTATCGATAGGTCTGTTCATCGCACTTTTCCTCGCCCTTGCCTCCCTCGTCGTCTCGGCGATTAGAAGCGATTGGATAACGTCCGTCATAGGCGGCGCAGCAGCACTGGTGGCACTGGTTCTTATCGGCATCCTGAGACGACAGAAGCGCAACGACTGACTTCGGAAGATTGTGTGGTGTCGCTGCACTGTTTGGCGAGGTCGTGAGCCGAACCTTCACTGGCCGGGCCTGCCCCGGTGCCCTCTAGATCTACACGCTTAGCGTCGGCAGACCGAAGAGGCCAAGGCATATTGCTAAGGCGATTAACACGCCCGCCAGAATCCAGTTCCGGCTTGGTATGTGCTTCTTGTCGAACTCTCTCGCACGAAACACGGGAACAAATATCAGGGCTAATGCGCCGAACGCTAGCGCAATTAAGAGCAGTGTGGCGAGTAAAAACAAGACAACTCCCTTGATCAGATCTACTTTGGAAGGACTTTGCCAAGCCGCCAAGGCCCCCTGCCAACCGCTCCAAACTATGCCATCCCCTTGCTCCTCAAAGCTCTCAGATTGTCCCGTAAGAGGCGCGGCCGCACATCGTCCCGTAAGCCGGTCCGCTAGCGTGTGTCTGCCCGGGCTTTTCTGCCATCCAACGGCTGTGCAGACGGGTATTGAAATTTGTGCAGACGCCTTCTGAAACTGACACTTGTAACCATAAGCGCTGGTCAGAAGCGTGTTCGTAAGACCCGCACGATCGGCCTGTACGGACGCCGGGTGACTAATGCAACATGATTATCATGACGGGAATTAAGATCGGGTACGATCGGGTCTCGACAAATGAACAAGACCTCACCGCTCAGCGCAATGCTTTGCTCGCCCTCGGTGTTGACGAGAAGCGGATCTACGTGGACCACGGCCTCACGGGGGCAAATCGCGAACGCCCCGGGCTCCGTGAAGCAATGGCTGCCTGCCGGGACGGTGACACCCTCGTGGTGACCAAACTCGACCGGCTGGCGCGATCCCTGCCTGATGCCAGGGACATCGCCGACGAGTTAACGGCCAAGGGCGTGGTCCTCAGCCTTGGCGGCAGCACCCACGATCCCACCGATCCGGTAGGCCGGCTGCTGTTCAACGTCTTGGGAATGGTTGCCGAATTTGAGTCGGACCTCATCCGGATGCGGACCCGCGAAGGGATGGCGGTGGCCAAGGCCAGGGGGCGGCTGAAAGGCAAGCAGCCCAAATTGTCCGCGACCCAGCGGAAGCTTCTGCTGAAGTTGTACGACGCCGATGAGCACACTCAGGCTGAGCTGGCGGAGCTGTTCCGGGTGTCCCGGACCACGATCTACCGTGAGATCCAACGACGACGCTCCACATGACGTCCAGTGCCGGAGTGCGACGGCGTAATCAGGTCCCGGCGACCGGCAGCACCAGCAGGTACCCGGCGGGCAAATCGCTGCTCCAGCGTCGTGGCTCGCGGACCACGAACTGCGTCGCCAGTTGCTCAGGCGAGAGCAGGCTGTTGGGCTCGGGCGAAGGGCCCCACTGCCCGCTGCCGTGCGGGTAGAGAGGATCCTGGACGCGGACGCCGGTGACCGTAAAATCCGGGAACTGGCCGGGATCACCGAGCGACTCGAACCCGCTCATCACCCACGCGTGGCGGCCGCTCCACATGACCAGCCCCACCGGCCGGCCAGTGTCCGCGATGGCGCGCGCCGCAGTCTGCAGCGCATCCCCGTAGTCGGCGATGCTGACCACTTTGTAGGGCCCCATCCCCACCTCGGTCAGAACCTCCGCCCAGCCCAACGGGTTGGCGCCGTTGAAGGAGTTGGACGACCGTGCCCGCGCCATCTCCCACAGCTCACCCTGCTGGGCGCTGTCGGTCCACGTCCCGCCACCCGTGTCATCGATGAGGTTGTGCGCCATCTGGATGCTCGCCGCAACGCACCAGTCGAAGGTGTACTGCGGCACGAAATCGCCCTCTTGGTAGAGGTTCAGGGCGAACGCTTGAGGCTCCACGGCAGGGGCAGTCGCGGGGGGCGGTGCAGGCGCGGGGGCAGACGCTGGCGCCGGGGGAGGGGCAACGGCCTGCCGAGGGGCAGGATCGACATCGACTGCTGCGGGGGACGCTGCGACTGATTGATTGGTGCCGGACGCGTCGGAGCCGGCCGCCGGTGTGCAGCCCGTAAGGAGGGTCGCCAGCACGGCGAACCAGGCAAGAAGACGACGGGGCGCACCTGTCATGATCGGTTCAGTTTAGCGCGAGCGCGTCGGCGACGTGCGGCCTGCGGAAACAGTGCCTCAGAAGGCGTAGCGGACGCGGCAATATGGTGTGATCTTGTTGATAAGCGCCGTCAGCTGCCGCACATAGCCTGCCTTGGTGCCTGACCGGTAGCGGACGTTGGTGAAGCCGTTGGAGGAGACCTTCGATTCCTGCAGGTCCGGCCGCCACAGCACGGTTTCGGCCTGCGGATGCCATCCCAGGTTGACCTCGTGGAGCCGCTCGTTGTGGGTCAGGAAAATGACTTCTGCGGCGAGCTGGGCTTTTGCGGCGTCGGTCAGCGTGGCATCGAGTTGGCCCAGCAGCTCCTCCCAGGCCTGGAGCCACGTGTCCGTGATGATGACCGGGGAGAAGTTCACGTGCACCTCGTACCCGGCCTCGACGAAGTCATTGATGGCAGCCATGCGTTCCGCCACCGGCGAGGTCCGCACGTCAATCGATTTCGCCAGGTCCGCCGGCATCAGGGAAAAGCGGACCCGGGTGTGGCCGCCGTGGTCCCACCCGAGCATGGCAGGGTTCACGAACTTGGTGGCGAAGGACAGTTTAGCGGTGGGCAGATCGCAGAAAAGCGTGACGAGATCCTCCACATTATCGCTGATCAGCGCGTCCACGGAGCAGTCGCTGTTTTCGCCGATGTCGTAGACCCAGAGCTCAGGGTCGCACTGGTTGGGCTCCAGCTTGATGCCCTGGCGCGTGACGTGCCGCTCGACCGCCCGGGCAATCTGGTCGATATTCGCGAACACCGTCACCGGGTTGCTGTACCCCTTGTGGCGGGGAACGTAGCAGTAGGCGCAGGCCATGGCACAGCCGTTCGCGGTTGAGGGCGCAATGAAGTCCGCGGACCGGCCGTTCGGCTTGACGGTCAGCGCTTTCTTGACGCCGAGGACCAGCGCCTCGGTCTTGATACGGGACCAGCGTTGCACGTTCGTTTCATCGCCGTGCAGTTCCGGGATGTTCCAGTGATTGTCGACAAGGACGACGTCGGCATCCGGCCAGCGTCCGATGATCTCCTTCCCGCGGGGAAGCTCCAGTGCCGCTGGCTGCGCGTAAACGCGCCGGATCTGCAGCAGCCGGTTGAATTCCATAGATCCATTCTGCTGCCAAGTGCCATCCCGGGCGTTACGAAGCCGTTCGTGCCTGCGCCGCCGGCGCGCCCGAGCGGCTAATCCACCATCCCAGTGTGGCCATGGCCATGCCGATGGGGATACCGTAAGGCGGCAGCCCGGCGTTATAGCCAAGGAGGCCCGCCACAACGAACAGCACGCAGCCGGGGCAAGTGGTGAGGTCATTGTTTCCTCCTGACGTGGATGGGGAAGCGCCCGACGGCGGTAGCCTGGCGGGGTGCCTTGTGCCAGGCCCGGCGGTCCAGCGCCAGAGTGGCCAGAACCGTGAGGACGACGACCACGAAGTAGATCAGCTCCGCCCGCCCCGCGTCTGAGCCGGTAAATCCGAAGGAACCCATGGTGAAGGTTCCCTGGCTGTTGTGGAACAGGAACGTCAGCAGAACGCTCCCGCCTGTGCGGTTGAACAGCCATACGTAGAGGAAGGTGATGGCGAACGTCGTTGGCAGGCCGGTCAGGCTCAGCCCGCCAAAGATAACCAGTGGCAGATGCCAGAGGGCAATCAGCACGCCGAGAACAGTCGCGGACAGCAGGGGATTGCGGGACGCCTGCAGCAGCGGGAGGGCGTAGCCGCGGAACCCGGGCTCTTCCCCCAGCGGCCCGTCAAGAGGATTAACCAGCCGGACGGCGAAGACAGTCAGCAGCCCGCTCCACGTCAACTGCGCAAGGCCCGGAGCCGGAGCCCCGAGAACCATGTTTATCAGCCCGGTGAGCGAAACAAGTGCCACCGGAACAAGGAGCGCGACGGCATACCAGACCCAACCGACGCGCCACCGGACGAGCCGCCGTCCCCAGGCACGGAAGCCGGCACGGCCCTCGGCGACGGCGATGACAAGGATTGCCGCAGCAAGCGGGCCGATAGGCAGGAACTCCACACGGGGAATCAGCCCTGCACCGTACGCAGGCCAGGATGCCCAGGAAATTGCGTAGGTCAGGACAAAGAATGCCAGAAGCCTGTGGTGTCTTAGCCAGCCAGATGAACTGCGCATGATGGCTCCAAACAGTCACTGTAAGGTGCACCAATTGTCCGCCCCTGCGCGCCTGCGCACCAGTGGAGGCGCAGGCTGGGACTGCCGCGCCGCCGTCGTGCTCCCTTGAAACCCTAGGGGAGCACGCTGGCGTTAATGACGTTTCCGGCGTCGGCCGTCACATAGCAGTCCACGCGGCGGTCGCCCGAGTCCCAACTAGTGCCGCTGGGGTACGCACGCTGGAAGTTCAGCGTGTAGTCATTGGCCGCCGGTGCCAGCTTCGCCGCCTGGCATGCTTCCAAGGCCTTGGCGGCGAGGGCCTCCCGGCCCGGATACAGATCGCTGCCCGGGTAACGGTACACGGCCACCAGTTGGGCGGAATGCGGGGCATCGCAGGCCACCACAGTTGACCGCAGCGCCTCAGGGTCAAAGTCCTTGAAACAGTCTCCCAGCCGGTAGTCCGGAGGCGTCACGCCTTCCCGCGGGAGTGCGGGCGGGGTGGCTAGCGGAGTGGGCGACGTTTCCACGATGCCCGAGCCGGGATCCGAGGAGGAGGTGGCAGGCGGCTCGGAACCAAGCCAGTTGGCGAGCCAAACCAGGCCGCCCACAACACCCAGCAGGACCACAACAAACACTGCTTTGAGGAGGGTGGACACGGCGCGCCGCTGCTTTACCGGCGGATCCGCCGCAGGGGCAACGGGTCCTGCCGCCTTCGGAAATCCCGCGGCCGGCGGCGCGGCAGGCCTGGGCGGAATGCGGCGCTGTTCCTGGCTGTCCATCCGGATGATCCTCCCGGGTTCAGTCGCTTTGGAATGCCGTTCCGGGCGCGCGGAGCGGCATCTGTTGAAGAGACTCTATCCAAGAAAAAAGCCGGGAAGCCCGCTGTCCGCGGGGGAAAGGGTACCCGACATGGCCTGTGGACCCACAAGCTGGCAAGCACCCGCCACCGAAAGCATGTAATCTAGGTGTACGACAAATTGACCAAACATTCCGGGGCCTCACCGATAGCCAAAGGTGACCACCTCCGGTCCGAGTACAAAAGGGGGTCACGCCATGGGGCGCGGCCGTCAAAAGGCAAAAGCTACAAAGCAGGCTCGGGACATTAAGTACTACTCCCCGAACACTGACTATTCAGCCCTCCAGCGCGAGCTCAAGGGCCGTGAAGGTCGTGCCACGAGCCATTTCGCGAATGACCCGGTTGAACCGGACTATTCGGCTTATGTGGATAAGTACGCGGATGATTTGGAAGAAGACGACGACGAGGTACACACCCGTCGGATCGGCTAGCTGTCACAGCCGGTTCCGCCGCAAGGCAGCCGGTCCCGTGACACCGCAGTACACTCGGACGCCACATCTGTTCGCTGGTACAGCGCTTCTTTTCCAGTACCCCTGATCCAGACGGATCCGAGGTGCTGGCCTCAGTTATCAGGCCCGTTGCCTGCGCCGGAATCCGGTGCAGGTGGCGGGCTTTTTGGTGTTGACTGGAGTCTTGATGCGATGTGCCGCCCGCGAAAGGACCTCACAATGACAGAGAACTCCCCGTCTCCGCGCTTCCGCCACGGCGAACCGTGCTGGGCTGACGTCCAGACCCGGGACGTGGAAGCTGCCAAGGCCTTCTACACGGCGGTGTTCGGCTGGACGTTCAAGGACCTGCCCACGCCCGATGGCCGCAGCTATGCGCAGGCGTTTGCGGGTGAGGACCTGGTGGCCGTGGTGGCCCCTCAGAACCCCCATCAGGAGGCGCTGGGCACCCGCGCCCAGTGGAACATCTACTTCGCGGCAGAAGACGCCGCAGGGCTTGCCGAGGAAGTTCCCCATGCCGGCGGGTCCGTGGAGTTTGGTCCCGAGGAAGTGGGTGACACGGGTGTCATGGTGTTTGTGGATCCTCCCGGCGGCGGCACAACCGGGGTGTGGCAGCCCGGAACGCACACCGGCACCGGCCGGTACAACCAGCCTGGCGCGCTGTCCTGGACGGAACTGCTGACGCCCGAGCCGCAGGCCGCCGTCGGGTTCTTCCAGCAGCTGTTCGGCCACGAGGTGACCGAGTACCCCCAGGACGACGGCGGCACCTACTCGACGCTGATGGTCAACGGTGCGGAGGTGGCGGGGATAGTCGCGGCCGCGGCGCCGGCCAGGTGGCAGATCTACTTCGGCGTCTCCGACGTGGCTGACGCGGTGCGGAGGGCTGTGGCGGCCGGTGCCGAGGTGCTGATCGCGCCGGAGTCCGACGACGATGAAACTCCCGGTGCGACGGCCACGCTCAAGGATCCGCAGGGCGGCGAGTTCAGCCTGCTGGAGGTTTAGACCTGTTAAACGCATCGAGTGCTCCGTAGGCGCCGTTTTGAGGCTTCAAAGGGCAGTTACGGAGCACTCGGTGGGGGTTAGGCGTAGGCGTTGACCAAACGGACGGCGCCGCCGTCCACGCCCTTGGCACCCTGGACGTAGTCCGGGCCGGACTTGAGGATGGAGTCCGAGTCGGCCGTGACCGTGCCCATGACCCAGGACGGCAGGCCCCGGTCGTTGAGGCGGGCCACGGCGGCGTCGGCAGCCTCGGCTGAAACGATGGCCACCATGCCCACGCCGAGGTTCAGGGTGCGCTCCAGGTCGGCCAGCGGGACGTTGCCCAGTTCGGAGACCAGCTTGAAGATGGCAGGCAGTTCCCAGGTGGCGCGGTCAACCGTGGCCACGAGGCCCTGCGGCAGGACGCGGGCCAGGTTGGCCGCCAGGCCGCCGCCGGTGACGTGGCTGAACCCGTGCACGGCCGCATTTCCGGCGGAGCCGTTGACGGGGAACGTGCGGGCCAGGTCCAGGCAGTCCGCGGCGTACACACGGGTGGGTTCCAGCAGTTCCTCGCCCAGGGTGCGGCCGAGTTCGGAGACCTGGCGGTCCAGGGCCCAGCCGGCGTGGTTGATCACGCGGCGGACCAGGGAGTAGCCGTTGGAGTGCAGGCCTGAGGACGCCATGCCAATAACAACATCGCCGGCACGGACGCGGTCCGGGCCCAGCAGGTCGGCGGCTTCCACCACACCGGTGGCAGCACCGGCGACGTCGTATTCGTGTTCGCCCAGCAGGCCGGGGTGCTCGGCGGTTTCGCCGCCCACCAAAGCGGTTCCTGCCACTGAGCAGGCCGCAGCGATGCCACGGACGATGTCCGCGATGCGCTCCGGGACAACCTTGCCGCAGGCGATGTAGTCGGTCATGTAGAGCGGCTCGGCACCCACTACGACGATGTCGTCAACTACCATGCCCACCAGGTCAAAGCCGATGGTGTCGTGGATGTCCATGGCCTGGGCGATGGCAACCTTGGTGCCCACGCCGTCGGTGGACGTGGCCAGCAGCGGGCGCTTGTACGTCAGCAGCCTGGAGACGTCGTACAGTCCGGCGAAGCCGCCCACTCCGCCGATGACGGAGGAGTTGTGGGTGGCCTTCACGGCACCCTTCATCAGCTCGACGGCGCGGTCGCCGGCTTCAACGTCAACGCCGGCAGAAGCGTAGGTGATGCCGGCGGCGTTCCCGGAGGCGGGGGTTGCGGAAGTCATACGGACTCTTTCTTGTCGGCGCCGGGGGTGGTGGCTGCGTGGTGAATCTCGGGCACAAGGTCAGCTTCGGTGAGAAGGTTCTCGAACTCGGCGTCCGGTCCCGGATCGCAGCCGGTGGCTCCGGCCTTGCCGGCCGGGTCCTCGTCGCTGTCGACGGCGGGAACGGCCAGTGCGGCTGTGGCACCGGGGAGGGCAGCGGGAGACGGCGTGAGGCCGCCGAGGTCGGTGCGCTCCAGCAGGTTCTTCCCCAGTTTGTCCGAGCTGGGGAGCTCGATGGGGTACTTGCCGGTGAAGCAGGCGGTGCAGAGCCGTTCCCGGGGCTGCCGGGTGGCTTCGATCATGCCGTCTTCGGAAATGTAGGCAAGCGAGTCGGCGCCGATGGCCTGGGAGATTTCCTCGATGGTGGCCCCGTTGGCGATCAGTTCCGCCCGGGAGGCGAAGTCGATGCCGTAGAAGCAGGGCCATTTGACCGGCGGGGAGGAAATCTTGATGTGCACCGATGCGGCGCCGGCCTCGCGGAGCATCCTGACGATGGCGCGCTGGGTGTTTCCGCGGACGATCGAATCGTCCACCACCACAACGCGCTTGCCGCGGATCACGGACTCTAGCGCGTTCAGCTTGAGCCGGATACCGAGCTGGCGGAGTGTCTGGGAGGGCTGGATGAAGGTGCGGCCCACGTAGGAGTTCTTGACGAAGCCGTGCGCGAACGGGATGCCGGATTCCTCGGCGTAACCCACAGCGGCAGGTGTGCCGGACTCCGGGACGGGAATGACGATGTCCGCTTCCTGGGTGTTTTCGCGGGCCAGCTGGCGGCCCATCTCAACACGGGACTCGTACACGGAACGGCCGGAGATGGCGGCGTCCGGGCGGGCGAGGTAAACGTATTCGAAAACGCAGCCTGCCGGCGTCGGCTCGGCGAAGCGCTTGGAACGCACGCCGTCCTCGTCGATGGCGATGAATTCGCCCGGTTCGATCTCCCGGATGAAGCTGGCACCGACGGTGGCCAGGGCGGACTGCTCGGAAGCGACAACCCAGCCGCGTTCCAGCCGGCCGAGGACCAGCGGGCGGATGCCGTAGGTGTCGCGTGCCGCGTAGAGCGTGCCTTCGTCCATAAAGACGAAGCAGAAGCCGCCCTTGATCTTGGGCAGCAGCTCCATGGCGGTCTCTTCGAGGGTCTTGCCCTCCTCGCCTTCAAGGAGTGCGGTGACAAGGGCAGTGTCCGAGGTGTTGCCCTGCTTCATTTCACCGCTGAGCTGGCCGCCGTTGCGTTCCTGGATCATGGCGTTGAGCTCGGCGGTGTTGGTGAGGTTGCCGTTGTGCGCCAGGGCCACCGTGCCGGTGCTGGTTGCGCCGAGGGTGGGCTGGGCGTTGGCCCAGTGGCTGGCTCCGGTGGTGGAGTAGCGGCAGTGTCCCACCGCCAGGTGCCCGGTCAGGGTGTTCAGCGTGGTCTCGTCGAAGACCTGGGAAACGAGGCCCATGTCCTTGTAGACGTTGATCCGCTTGCCGTCACTGGTGGCTATACCAGCCGACTCCTGACCGCGGTGCTGCAATGCATACAGCCCGTAATAGGTTAGTTTTGCTACTTCTTCACCTGGTGCCCAGACCCCGAAAACGCCACAAGCGTCCTGAGGGCCTTTTTCGCCAGGGAGAAGATCATGAGAAAGTTTTCCATCGCCGCGTGCCACTGGTCGATTATCTCATGAGATGAGGTAAGACTTTTCCGGGCCCGCGTTTGTGACCGCCGGGCAGAAGTCTACTTGCCGGTATCGTCGTCGGGCTCGGAATCGGGGACAGCCTCCACTACGGCGCGCTGCTGCCGCTTGACGCTGCGCCGGTCAAGGAGCAAAGCCGCCACTGCACCCAGGATCGCTCCGCCTCCGCCGAACATCACCAGGAAAAAGCCGAACACGGCGCCCCGGTCAAAGCTTTCATCACCGGGGAGCGCGTACGCCACCACTGCCGCCACGGCCACGCCCACCAGTGCCCCGAGGATGAGGAACGGCACATACTTGGGTGCCCGGCGGACAGTGACCTCGCGGCGCTCGGCCGGTGTTTCTTCAGAAGGCATGCCATCTAGCCTACTCATCATTACGGTTGCCGGGTGGCCCGATAGGATCGGCGGAGGACTGGGGCTTAGGACACACCAAGGGGGCAGCACTGCATGGATACCGTCGTGTACGGGCCGGCTGTGGCGGAATCGGACCGCACAGCGGCGATACGGAACTACGGGCTGGATCCAGGGGCCGACGGCGGGGCGCCGTTGCTGGCTGATGGCGATGCCGCCGGCGCGCTCACCAACCTGGTCCGGCTGGCCGCCCGGTTGTGCGGCGTGCCCTACAGCGTGGTCAACATCATCACCGATGACCGGCAGAGGCAGATCGCCGCGTCCGGGGTGGACCCGGCTGTGTGCTCCCGGGACGACTCCATGTGCGCCAAGGTGTTCCTGGCTGGCCGGACAACCGTGGTGCCGGACGCGTCCCAAGACCCGCGATTCGTGGACAACCCGTTTGTCACCGGTGTGATCGCCAGCGTGCGGTTCTACGCGTCCGTACCCCTGGAGACAACCTCAGGCTTTGTGCTGGGCTCCCTCTGCATTTTCTCGGAGGGCAGTGCGAGCCCCACGGCGGAGCAGATCGGGATGGTGGAAGTGCTGGCCCGCCAGGTGGTGGAGGTGCTGGAACTTCAGCACCGCACGCTGCAGCTGAGCGACGCGCTGGCGGAACTGCAGCGCAGCAACGCCATGCTCGGCGAGTTCGCGGGGCGTGTAAGCCATGACCTCCGCATTCCGCTGACCACAATTCTGGGATACGTGGAACTCGCCGAGGACGATCCGGACATCCAGCCCGGCCATCCTGCCCTTGAGTACCTGGAGTTCATCGGCCGCGGCGGACGCCGCATGCTGAGGACACTCGAGGACGTGCTGGAATACTCCCGCGTGGACGGGGGCCTTCGCCGGGAGAGGGTTTCGCTGCTGGCCGTGACCGAAGAGGCCGCTCACGATCTGGGCGTGGAGCTCGGGTTCGCATCCGGCATCTCCTGTGCTGATGCGGAACTGCTGGCAGACCCGGTCCAGCTGCGGATGCTGCTGCAGAACCTGCTGGCTAACTCGCTGAACTACCGCAGCCCCGAGCGTGACCTGAAGGTCGCCGTGGGCGCCGCCGTCACCCGGCAAGGGGTGACTGTCAGCGTCGCGGACAACGGCGTGGGTATCCTCCCCGCAGACCGGAAGCGTGCCGTGGAACCGCTGGTGAGGCTGAACCGGGCAGGGGACGCCCCCGGCACAGGCCTTGGCCTCGCGACCTGCCAGCGGATCGCGCACGCCCACGGCGGGGAACTGGACATCCAGGGCACGCCCGGCGGCGGGGCAACCATCTCCGCCCTGTTCAGCTGGGAACTGTCAGAACCCGCAGTCCGGCCCTAGGACCGGGATGTCTTGGACAGGATCCACGTGTTGGTGCCGTCCTGGCGTTCGAAGCTCACGGTGGTCACCAGCGCTTCGATGAGCGCCAGGCCGCGGCCCGACTCTGATTCGTCATCCGGTGTTCCCGGTTCCATGGGACCGAACGGTGGCTTCGCGTTGAAGGCGCTGACCCTTGCCTGCAGGAGCGTGGGCTGGACGCTGATGTCCACCCCCAGTTCCACAGGCCGCTGGGCTTTGGCGGGCTGAGCGTGCTGGACGATGTTCGACGCCGATTCGATGACGGCCGTGGTGAACGTCATCTGGTCCATGGCCTGGACAAAGGGGGCGTCGTTCCAGAGGCCGTCCAGTTCGTCGTGCACGGACTCGATGGCCTCTGCCGCAGCGAGGCCCCGGAAGCTGCGCTGCGCCAGGACCTCAGTCATTGCTGAACGCTTCCTCGGGGGTGGCGTAGGCATTGAGCACCCGGTCCATGCTGGTCAGCTCCAGCACCATTTTGACCTGCGGCTGGACGGCCGCAATACGAAGGTCACCGCCGGCCTGGCGGGCGGCCTTAAGGCAGCCGATCAGCGCGCCCAGTCCGGAGGAATCCATAAAAGCCGTGTTCTCGAGATTCACCACAATCCGTGACGAACCGCCTGCGATCACATCGGTGACGAACTCACGCAGCCTGGGCGCGGACACCATGTTCAGCCGCCCGTCCGCTTTGACCTCCGCGTACGAATCCTTGACCTCGTAGCTAAACTCCATCGGCTTTCCTCTCTCCAGCATCAACGTCCCCAGCGGGTTCGTAGCCCTTATACAAAACAGCCCGAACCAGGATGCTCATGACCACCAGGTCAAAAATAACCCAGGCCACGTTCACCAGGGTGCCAAGGGGCTCGGCCAGTCCCGTGGCGAGGCGGATAATTCCGACGACGGCGGCCACAGCCAGCAGCGCCGCCACAATGATCTGCGGCCGGATCAGGCTCCAGCTTGGGCCGCCGGTCTGGCGGGCCTTCGGGGTTACCGCGAACCCCAGGGGACGGCCGAACCAGACGTTCTTGGCCGCCGTCGAGCACGCCTTGATCCAGATGGGGAACAGGGCCAGGCTGTACTGCTGGCCGCGCCAGGTGGGGATCCCGCGCCCGGCCACCGCGAACAGCAGCTGGTTGGCCACCATAAACGGGATGAACCGGAGGAAGAAGTCCCAGCTAAGGCTGGTGACGGGCAGGACGCCCAGCAGCAGGTAGATGATGGGGGCGGCGAAGTAGATGACCGCCGCATAGCCGCTGAGGTACGTCCACATGGTGGCGAAGTACATCAGCCGCTGGCCGATCTTCAGGCCCTTTTGGACCAGGGGGTTCTCGCGGAGGAGCACCTGGATGGTTCCCTGCGCCCAGCGGAGGCGCTGGGTGAGCATGGTTGCGATGTCCTCCGGCGCCAGCCCGTAGGCCAGGATCTCGTGGTGGTAGACGCTTTCCCAGCCCATGGCGTGCATCCGCATCGCGGTGGCCATGTCCTCGGTGACGGAGATGGTGGCCAGCGGCATCACCGGCTGGGCTTCGTCGTTCCGCTCCACGTTCAGGGCATCCAGGACCGCCTGCACGGATTCCAGCGCGCCGAGCGGGGACCAGTCGCGGGCGGCCATGCGCTGTACCGCGTCATCGGCCACCACCGGCACGCCGGCCTCGCCCACATGGGCCAGCTCCATGGCGGCGATTTCCTCGAGGTCGGCCTGCAGGGCGGACATATCGGCCATGACCAGGGTCTGCACGGCGGCGTCCACCCGGCGGCGGACCCGGTACGTGATCTCACCCAGGGGCTCGCCGGCGGCCAGCTGCTCCTGCGCTTGAAGGGTGGCGGCCTCCACCTCATCCAGCACTTCCGAGACCAGGGGA
Organism: Pseudarthrobacter sp. BIM B-2242; assembly: GCF_014764445.1. Classification (NCBI taxonomy): domain Bacteria; kingdom Bacillati; phylum Actinomycetota; class Actinomycetes; order Micrococcales; family Micrococcaceae; genus Pseudarthrobacter; species Pseudarthrobacter sp. BIM B-2242. The sequence goes on along the minus strand of NZ_CP061721.1, from coordinate 3,918,670 downwards.
GTGCCGACGTCGGCCGATTTCCGTGCCTGCCGGATGGCGGAGCGTGAGGCGGTAAGGGCGCGGCGGATGCTCTTTTCGGTCTCCTTGACGTAGCCCACCAGGCCCAGCTGCATCAGCGCTTCCCGGCGCAGGATGGCATTGGAGCCGCAGAAGAAGGCCGCGTTCCAGCCGTCCTTGCCCTGCTGGATGGGGCCATAGAACAGGGGTGCCTGGCTGCCCAGCGGATCGTCCGCGGGAACGTTGCTGAAGTATTGGGGGGTCTGGACGAGGGCAACCCGGCGGTTGGTGAAGTAGCCGAGGGTCTTTTCCAGGATGTCCGGTTCGGGGATCTGGTCCGCGTCCAGGATGAGCAGGAACTCGCCGTGGGTGACCATCAGGGCGTTGTTCAGATTGCCGGCCTTGGCATGGCGCGGCACGTTGGCGGTCCAGTCCCCGCTGCGGGTCACATACCCCAGCCCGTGCTCTGCGGCGAGGGCTTCCAGCTCGGGGCGGGCGCCGTCGTCGAGGATCCAGGTGCTGTGCGGGTGCCGGATCTTCTGGGCGGCCAGGGCGGTGGTCATCACCATGTCCAGGTCTTCGTTGTACGTGGTGATAAAAACGTCAACCGTGGCGTCGTGCGGCGGCGCGGGGGCCGCCTTGCGGATCTTCAGCTTCCACACCGTCATGCCGAACAGCATCACGTCGATCAGGCTATACGTCTCGGCCACCACCAGGGGCACGGCGATCCACCAGGCGTCCCAGTTCAGCGAGGCGGCCCAGCGCCAGGCCACGTAGTTCAGGCCGAAGATAACGGTCAGGACCACCACCAGGCGGGTCCAGAAGCGGGTCATGCCGCGACAGCCCCGGCCAGGCGGCGCACCACGACGACGGTTACATCATCATCGGCCGTTTCGGCAGGCGCCAGTGCCAGGATGGCATCGCTGGCGGACTGCGCGGAGTTCTGGCCGTGGGCCGCGGAGTACACGGCCCGGGTGAACGACTCCACCGAGTCGAAGACGTCCAGCACGCCGTCGCTGACCACCACCAGGGCGTCGCCCGGGGCGAGGCCGATGGCGGACTGCGGCCATGCCGAGTCCGCCCACGCTCCCACCGGCGGGCCGCCGCTGGGAAGACGGTGCACCTCACCGTTCGCTGTCACGTGCAGGGCAAGGCCGTGGCCGGCATCGACGTAACGAACGACGCCGGACGCGGCATCCAGCCGCGCGTGGAAGAGGGTGGCGAACGAGTTGGAGGAGTCGAGGTCCGCCGCGATGGTCCGGGCGGCCGAGGCGAATGCTGCGTCGAGGTCCTGGCGGTGCCCGGTGGAGCGCATGACTGCCCGGACAGTGGCGGCAATCAGGGCCGCCCCCATGCCTTTGCCCATGGCGTCGGCGAACGTCAGGTGCAGGCCTTCCGGCGTGGGGTACCAGTCGTAGAAGTCCCCGCCCACGCTGCGGGAGGGACGGAAGACGCCGGCGAGGTCGTAGCCCTCTACCCGGACGTCCTCCTTGGGCAGCAGGCTTTGCTGGACCTCGGTGGCGCGCTCCAGCTCGCTGCGGGCTGCGGTATCCACGGCCGGGGACTGGCCCCGCCGGCGGAACAGGGCGTTGATCCTGGATTGGAGTTCCCGGGGGCTGAACGGCTTGCTGATGTAGTCATCGGCTCCGTTGTCCAGGCCGGTGAGTTTGTCCAGTTCGTCAGTGCGCGCGGTAAGCATCATGATGAACGCATCGGAGAACCCCCGCAGCAGCTTGCAGACCTCCAGGCCGTCCAGGTCCGGGAGGTTCAGGTCGAGCGTGACCAGGTCAGGCCGGACGCGGCGGACCTCTTCCACACCGGGGAGGCCGGCTTCGGCCTGCGTGACCTCGAAGCCCTGCTTGACGAGGATCCGGACCAGGAGGCCCCGGATGTCCGGGTCGTCCTCGATCACAACGGCACGACGTGTTTCGGGCATGGATGGCATAGCTCTACTTTTACCGTATTAAGGACACCGGGGCATGTCACAGGCCTGACGCCGCGAGTTGATTGGCCGTGCGGCGGCCGCTTCCGGCTACAACCCCCGTTTTTGGAGTGACAGGTCTTGTGGGAATACTTGCGCTGGCTTGATGGGACCTTGAGCGTCGCTGGCCACACTCGAAGGAGGAGCTTCAAGGAAGGGCTTTGAAGGCATGAGCGGCTTGCCGGAGGACGGTGCAGGAGTTATGGAAGAGACTGAATTCAATAACGGACTGCGGGGCAGGGTGGCTCAGTCGTGGCGGCTCTTGAAGCAGGGCCGACGCCCCCGCCGGACGGTCCATTACCTGAGCCATTCCTGGAAGCTCCGCTCTCTTTCCCGCTCGCTGGCTGAGGCGCTGGGGGAATCGTGGGAAGCCTCCAGCTGGCCCGGCGACCGGCTGGCGGTGGGCGTTGAACTCTCCGAAAAAGTCGAAAGGCTCACCCGCCTGCTCAACCGTGAAACCGAGGTTCACGGCCGCCTGGCAGGGCTCCTGAAATAGCCGTTCCCTCCTGACCCGATCCATGCCAGACTTACCACCATCGAGTGGCTGGGGTTACCGGGTCAGGAGATCACCGTGCATTGGTACACAGGTTGGGCTTACCTCTTAGCTGGGCTGATGACAATGGACGCGCTGCTCCTGGCCTTGTGGGCGATCGACTCGGACTGGCCCAACAACTGGCGGAAGAAACCCTGAGCCACACCCCGGGTGCCGGTCAGCGCAGGTCAAGGCGCATCAGCACCCGCGGGAAGCCGTTGAGCACTGACCCGGTGTCAGCGGCCTTGACGAACCCTGCGTCCTCAAAGAGCTTGCGCGTTCCCACGTAGGCCATGGTCAGATCCACTTTGGCGCCCTGGTTATCCACCGGGTAGCCCTCGATGGCCGGTGCCCCGTAGCTGCGGGCCAGTTCCACGGCACCTTTGAGCAGATGGCGGGAGATGCCTTTGCCGCGGTGGCCGGGACGGACCCTGATGCACCAGACGCACCACACGTCCAGGTCGTCCACATGCGGAATCCTGCGGTTGCGGGCGAAGCTGGTGTCAGCGCGCGGATGGACAGCTGCCCACCCGACCACGTCGCCGTCGTCGTACGCCAACACCCCTGGCGGGGGATCCTGCTTCACCAGTTCCTGCACGAGGTCACCACGGGCGGTCCCGCGCAGTTCCACGTTCTGCTTGGACGGGATGCGGTAGCTCAAGCACCAGCACACGGTGGCGTCGGGCCGCTTGGGCCCAACGATGGTCCGGACGTCTTCAAAAATGGTGCCCGGGCGAATTTCGATCGCCATCCCTGACTCCGATCCGCGGCTGCCTGTGTGCCGGCTTGACTGGCAAAGTAAGCGCTAGATGCCGAGCGTCTCCCGAAGGGCGGCGACGTGGCCCTGTGCCTTGACCTGGTACTGGGCCAGGACAACGTTTCCGTCGCGGTCCACCACCACGGTGGAGCGTACGAGTCCTTCGGTGATCTCGCCGTTGACCAGCTTTTCGCCCCAGGCCCCGTACGCGAGGGCCACGCTGTGGTCCTCATCGGACAGGAGCGGGAAGGTCAGGCCGAAGTCGCCGGTGAAGGCGGCCAGCTGCTCGGGGGCGTCGGGGGAGATGCCCAGCACTTCATAGCCGGAGCCCTGGAGGGTTGCGAGGCTGTCCCGGAAGTCGCAGGCCTCGGTGGTGCAGCCCGGTGTTGCCGCGGCCGGGTAAAAGTACACAATGACGTTCCTGCCGCGGTAGTCGGACAGGGAAGTTGCCTTGCCGGCGGCGTCCTGGAGGGTGAATTCCGGGGCCTGGGTACCTGGCTGAAGCTTGACTGTCAGTTGGGGGCTCATGGCGTTCCTTCGGGAGACTCTTGCGGTTTAGGGCAAAACCAGTGAAGCGGGCTTTGCGCTCTTGGAACAACTCGGGCGTCATGTGAAGTATTCCGCTTGCACAGTCTTTTCCATTGACTTCGGCGGCGGCATGGATACGGTTAAAGATACTCAGAAATGGTCTCTGCAGTACGCTCGCCGCCCGCCCTTAGCCACACCTGACCGTGTGGTCCCTGCCCTCATACCCCCGCGAATCATTTCCTAGGCTGTGTCCTAATGACCGCAAATTTCATCAGAGCCCTGGCCGTTAAGTCCCTGGACGTCCCGGACAAAAAGAGATGCCCTGATAAGGCCGAGTTCGATCTCGTCACCGTCGACGACTACTCCGTGGCCCGCTTGATCCTCGCCCCCGGCTGGCGGTGGTCCGAGTCCGCCAAGCCTACGGAACTGACGGATTTCTGCGAGCACAACCATCTGGGCTACTGTGTCTCCGGCTCGCTGGAGATTCAAACGTCCGACGGCGTGAGGTCCACTATCCGCGCCCATGACACCTATGCGCTGCCTCCCGGGCACGATGAGTGGGTGGTGGGCTCCGAGCCGTTCGTCGCCATCGAGTTCCTCGGGGCGGCGTCCTTCGGCCGGCCGCGGAGCAGGGGCCTGCACGCGCTGATCTAAGCGGGCTCAGATGCGGCGACCCCCAGATTAAAGGGGGATCAGGCCGCCGCGGGATCCGCCGCGCGCAGAGTCATCCCGCGCACGATGTTCTTCAGCGCAGCCAGCACCTCTGCCGGCGGACGGCCGCCGTCGACCTCCAGGAATGCCCCGTACTCGGGCATGGAGCGGTAGGCGTCCCGGAAGGCTGAAAGGTCGGCCAGCGTTTCGGCGTCAGTGCCGCGCGCCATGATGCGCCGGTGGCCAGTGCGGGCTCGATCTCCAGGTGCACCACCGCGTCCGGTGCCGGCAGCCGGGACAACAGCCAGGGGAGCAGGCGGCCGCGAGGCAGGCCTTTCGCAGTGCGCAGGGCGAGCTGGCAGTACAGGTGCCGGTCCATCACCACCAGGCCGTCGAACCGGCTGGCCTTCGCGTGGGACACCAGGACGTTGATGACGCGGAGGGTGGTTTCCACGGCCTCACCCAGCCGGAGCGGCCAGCGGATCCCAAGCCGTTCGCCCAGCACGGACATGCTGCGCCGGCCGGCATGGTTGTTGAGCAGCAGCGCCTTTTTGCCCTCTGCGCGGGCCGCGGAGACCAAGGCCTGGGCGGCCCTGGATTTACCCGAGCCGTCGATTCCGGTCAGAACAATGAGCACGTGGCCTCCTCCCGCCGATTGTTGAACCGACTGTTAAACGGCGGAGCGGGCGCGATCGTCCCGCGGTGAGGCACATTTCACAGGATCAGTGGCGCGGTAAGGGGCTTGCAGCAAACCAAAACCGTACGTATGGCGGCCAGCCTGCCGCCATACGTACGGTTCCCCTGGGTGCTTACTGGCAGTAAGTGGACAGCGCCGTGCTGGCCGCCTGGTTGTTGGCCTGCATGTCCCCAAGCTTGCCCTCGTCCGGCGTCTCCTTGGAGGCTTCGTCGGCGTACTCGATGAAGGATCCGAGCGCAGGCTTGAGATCGTCCGACGCCACAGCTTCAATGGGCCGGATCTGGTTGGCGAGGCGCACCAGGCCCGTCTTGCCGGCGTTGTTCGCGGGGTCCGAGAGGACAACCTGCACACGCTCGCAGGTTTGGGCGTTGGAAAGTTTGGTGGGCACGGTGCATGCCGATGCGGTCAGCACAAGGCCGGCGGCAATCAGGGCGGTGGCGAGTTTCTTCATGGGTCCCTCAGTAGGCGGTTGAGGATTCGATTGTAAGCAGAATGCGCGGCACGGCGCCTTTCCCGCGGCCCCGGCGGCCCGAGTGTGACCGCGCCAGAGAGGGGGTATTCGGCTCTGGCGGGCCCTGCCGCAGGGTGCATAAACTGGCAGGACAACCGTGCGGGCCTGCCGCATGTTGGCCTGTGCGGATCAGCCGATTCAAGGAAAGCAAAATGGCCCGCACAATCCGGAATTCAGGAAGAGTACAACGCCGTACCGCCATTGTGTTCTTCGCACTTATGGGGCTGCTGGCTCCTGCCAGCCCAGCGTTAGCCACGCCGCCCGGGGACTCAGTCATTGTGCTCGAGGGAGCAACGTCCGCTGAAGGGATAGCCGCCGGCCGGGGGACAACCTTCTACGCCGGTGACCTGATGCTCGGTGACATCTACCGCGGCGACCTCCGGAACGGCCACGCGGAGCTCTACATTGACGTTTCCGATTTTGATGCGACACCGCGGATGGCCGTCGGTATGAAGGCGGACATCCGGAATGACCTGCTGTTCGTGGCGGGCGGCTCCACCGGCAAGGCCTACGTCTACGACACCGAATCCGGTGAGCCGGTCAAGGACTTTACGCTGGCTTCCGGCTTCATCAACGACGTTGCCCTCACCCGGGACGGCGCCTGGTTCACCAATTCGGCCGCCGGGGAGCTCTACTTCATCCCCGTGGGCCGGCACGGCAGGCTGGGCGACATGCAGAAGCTGACGCTCAACGGCCCGGCTGCGGCGCTGCCCGGAGCCTTCAACATCAACGGCATAGCTTCTGCCCGGGACGGCGATGTGCTGATCGTTGCCCACTCCGGCTTCGGCAGGCTGTTCACCGTTGACCCGGAGACAGGCGGGAGTGCGGAGATTGCCGGAGTGGATGTGCCCAATGTTGACGGGATCGTGGTCCGCGGCAACCAGCTCTGGGCGGTGCAGAACTTCAAGAACCAGATCAGCCGCATCCGGCTGGCTGACGATCTGTCCTCCGGAGAGCTCAGGAAGGTGATCACCAACGGAAACTTCAAAATTCCAACCACCGCTGCCCTCTTCAGCAACACACGGCACGGCAGCACGCTGGCCGCTGTGAACGCCAAATTCATGGACACAACGGCCACTCAGTATGAGGTGGTGCTGGTGCCGGCCTGGGATTAGCTGCGGCTAGCTGTCTGGATTAGCGGTCGAACAGGGTGCCACCCGGCGGCGGATAGTCGCCGCCGTCGGACATCCTGCGGGCCCGCCGCTCACCCCTGCTGTAGTACTCGCCCTCTGCCGAACCGTCCGACTCGCCCTCAAGGTCCACCAGGCCCCCGGTCTGGTCGAACGGATGCGCGAACCGGTTGTACTCCTGCGGTGCATCGCCCGTCAGACTCTCAGCGGTACTGGAGGCCGGCTGGCGCCATGCCCCCGCGGCGTGGCCCTGGTGTTCGATGAAGGTCTTGAATTTCCTGAGGTCGTGGTCGGCCTGGCGGCCCACCATGTGGAGAAGCTCGCCTACTTTTTCAAGCATGCCCTCCGGCAGGTATTCCAGGGTGAGGGCCACCTCCGTCCTGTTCCCGCCGGCGTCGGTAAATTCCACGGCGCCGGAGTTGGTGGCACCTCCGGTGGAAGCCCACGCCACCCTCCGGTCCGGGACCTGTTCCAGGATGGTTGCTTCCCACTCCCGGCGCACGCCGGCAATGCGTGCCACCCACTTCAGCCGGTTATCGCCGAGCCGGGTGACGCTTTCCACGCCGTCCATAAAATGCGGGAAATCCTCGAACTGCGTCCATTGCCGGTAGGCCGTGCTGACCGGCACGTCCACCACAATCCTCTTCTGCACCTTGCCGCTCATGGCGTCTCCTTCGACTGGAACGGACTGCTGGCCACGTCAATATGGTCAGTATGCTTACGGTATCGCCGCCGCGGACCAGTTTCCAGAGGGTTACGGTGCAGCGTTAATCGTCGTCCGGATCGGCGCCTTCGGCGGGTTCCTGCGAGTGCATGCGGATGTCCGTGGGGTCCGCTGCCTCGTCCCCTTCGGCCGGGGCTTCGCTGTGGATCCGCTGCGGTGCTGCTGGCTTGTCCTTCATCACTGATGCTCCCTTTGGTGTGTTGTGGCTAGCGGGATATCCCTCATTCAGCCCCTCCCGGACCGGGGTGTCAATAACCCCGGCGCAGCTATGGCTGCGGCAGGGGTTATGTGCTGGACTGAGGGGGCACTGTGCCGCTTCACCGGCCAAAACTTACCGGCCAGCCGGCCCGCCGGCTGTGGGAAGGAACTCGCATGGCAACGTACAGGATCGGATATTTCGTGGGCAGCCTGGCTTCAGGCTCCATCAACCGCACCCTCTCGCAGGCGCTGATCAAGCTCGCCCCGGATGAGCTGGAATTCACCGAGATCCCCATCAAGGACCTGCCGCTCTACAGCTATGACTACGACGCCGATTTTCCGCCGGCGGGACGTGCCCTCAAGGAAGCCATCGAGGCCTCGGACGGCATCCTGTTTGTGTCCCCCGAATACAACCGCTCCATTCCGGGAGCCCTCAAGAACGCCATCGACTGGGCATCGCGGCCCTGGGGCACCAACTCTTTCGCCCGCAAACCGACCGGCATCATCGGGGCCTCGCCGGGCAGCATCGGCACGGCGGTGATGCAGTCCTCCATGCGCAGTGTTTTGAGCTTCCTGGACGCGCCGCAGCTCAATGCCCCCGAGGTCTACATCCAGTTCAAGCCCGAGGTTTTCGGGGCAGACGGCGAAATCCAGGATGAATCGACGGCCAAGTTCCTCCGGCACTACATGGAGGAATACAGCGCGTTCGTCCAGCGCGTGCTGGCGGCCAATGCGCCGGGCCACATCGGCGATCCGGAACCGGACCCTGACAAGCTTTCACGGTAAGCCACCCGCCCCAAACCCACAGGCTCAGTCCAGGGGGAGGGTCACCGTTACGGTGGTGCCCTTCCCTGGCGTGGAACAGACCTCGACGGTGCCGCCGGCCTCGTGCACGGCAACGGACATGAGCCGCAGCCCGTACCCGTGGTGCCGCCCGCTGAAGGCCAGATGGCTGTCAAAGCCCGTTCCGTCGTCGGACACCACCAGGCGCACGCCGTGACCCACGGCGGCAAGCTGGACGGTAAGTTCGGAGGCCTCTGAGTACTTGAAAGCGTTGCTCAGCGCTTCGCGGGCCGACTGGTACAGGAGGGACGCGCAGTCCGCCGGGATCTCAATGCCCCAGTGCGGAGTATCCCAGCGGACTGCCGTCCCTTGTTGGCGGAGAGGGCCTGTCAGCCGGTCAATACAACCGGCCAGCCCCAAGCTGTAGAAGTCGAGCGGATGGTGATCAGTGATCACTCCTGCCACCGCAACTACCTCGTCGAGAGCTGATTCGTTCCCCATTGAACTGCCTTCCCCGCCGTCTTTCTGTTAATAAGTCCAGAGTGAACCGCAAACTGCATGGGTTGCGAAGGGTTCGCTCAAGATCGCATCAAATTTTTGGGAATCCGGCCACGCAGGGAACTTTTCCGTCAAGTGTTCATTCTTGTTGGCCCGCTTGGTAGCGTGATTCCCCCACATCTAGGAGGAGCCATGAGCATCAACTCACCTGAATCCCTGCCTGAGGACGAGCCGAAGGATGCCGCTGCTGACGGGGCAGAAAAGCGCGACGGCGGGATCCCCGCCGGGAGCGACGGCGTGGGCCTGGGCGCCACCCATGAGCCCAACACGTTCGAGCCGGAGGAGGACCCGGAGGCTGCTGACGAAGGTTGAAAGCCCGGCGGCACAGCCCATTTGTTACACCACGCAACAGTTCGGTGCCAAAGCACGCGCCCGCGGATCTTTTCGCGCCCGGTGCCCGGACAATTTAAGGACCAAAGTCAGGCCCAAAGGAGGGTGTGATGCGCAGTCCCGCCGCACCACGCGCGGTAATTCCCACGGTTCTTCTGTCCGCGTTGCTCCTCACCGGCTGCGGTCCGGAAGCGGGACCGCCGCCGGCGCCGGCCACAACAACGGCAACAGCAGCCACGTCCGCGCCGGCCACACCAACGGAAACAGCAACCCCGGTGCCCACAGCCGACGGGACACCCACAGCCACCGCAACCGCGCCGGCGCCGGCGGCGTGGACAAGTTTCACCACGGCGGACGGTGCACTGACCTTCGACCTCCCCGCGACGTGGAGCGTCAGGGATCCTGCCGGGGAACTGCCGCTGGGCGGGGGCGCCTTCGCGGAGGTCACCAACCAGGCAGGCAAGACGCTGGCCACGCTCCGGACGAACATGGCCACGGGGTCCACGTGCATGGAGCGCTATCCGTATTCGGTGCTGGAATCACAGGAGCTGCCGGCGCTGACGCACAACGGCACCACGCCCCGTTTTATCTTCGAGACCCGCGGGAATGACGACGTGCCGGGTCCGGACGACACCCCGGCAGCGGCCTACGGCATCCAGACCAGTCAGCTGCCCGCCGGGGACTCAGCCTGCGCCATGTTCCATTTCTTCACCTGGCCGCCCACCGCTGCGATGTTCGGGGCGTTCTTCCACCCGTACAACAACGTGATACCGGGTGCCGAGTCACTGCCATATATGGAGCAGGTCAAGTTGTACCTCGGGACCGCGGAGTACCAGGACATCAAGCGGATGATCACGTCGCTGCGGCCCGCGAAGTAGGCGCTCAGGATGGCGCAGGCGAGGTCAGGGCCAGTCGAAGAAGCCCTTGCCCGACTTGCGGCCGAGCTCGCCGCGGGCCACCTTGTCCTTGAGGATCTGCGGCGGGGCGAAGCGGTCCCCGAGCGTGGACTGCAAGTATTCGGCAATGCCGAGCCGCACGTCCAGGCCCACGATGTCAGTGGTCCGCAGCGGGCCGGTGGGGTGCTTGTAGCCAAGGACCATGGCGTTGTCGATGTCCTCAGCCGAGGCAACGCCCTCCTCCACCATGCGCATCGCTTCCAGGGCGATGGCCACGCCCAGGCGGGACGAGGCAAAGCCGGGGGCGTCGTTAACGACGACGGCGGTCTTGCCGAGTGCCTCCACCCACTTTTTCGCTGCGGCGGCCGCGTCGGGGGAGGTTTGTTCGCCAAGTACCACTTCGATGAGGGTGGACGCGGGGACGGGATTGAAGAAGTGCAGGCCCAGGAAGTTCTGCGGCCGCTTCAGCTCACGGGCCAGGCCGTTGACGGACAGGGACGACGTGTTGGACGCCAGGAAGGCGTCCTCGGCCAGCCGCGCTTCGATGCCCCGGAGCGCCGTGACCTTCAGGTCCCAGTCTTCGGGGACAGCCTCCACAACCAACTGGCGGTCCTTGAAGTCGTCGTAATCCACCGTGACCGCGAGCCGGGACACCATCTCATCCAGGTTGGCATCGGTGGCGCCGCGTTCGATGCTCTTGGCTGCGGCGGATTCCACGCGTTCGCGGGCGGCTTCGGCGGACTCTTCATCACGCTCCACCACCAGCACGTTGGCCCCGTTGAGCAGGAAGGCGTGGGCGATTCCCGCACCCATGCGGCCACCGCCGAGGACGCCGACGGTGGAGGGGAGGTTCGGGTTTTTCATGGCTGCTTCTTCTCTGTCTTGTCCGTTTTCTTCTTGTCCAGGAACGCCTGCATGCGGTCGAACTTGGCCTGGGATTCAAACAGGATTCCCTGCGCCAGCTGATCAATCAGGGGATGCGCCTCGGCCGGGGCATGGAACACCGACTTGGTGATCCGTACGGCCAGCGGGTCCTGGCGGCCGATCCGGTCCGCGAGGTTGTGGGCGGCGTCCATCAGCTCAGGGGCCTCGTGGATTTCGGTGATGAGGTTTGCGGCCAGCGCGTCCTCTGCCCGGAGCACCAGACCGGCGAGCAGGATCTGCTTGGCCAGCGGTTCGCCCACCAGTTCCTTCAGCCGCCAGCTTGCACCTGCCGCGGCAAGGATGCCCAGCCCGGTCTCGGGGTTGCCGATCCGCACGCTGGGCGTGCCGATCCGGAAGTCCGCAGCGTAGGCAAGTTCGGCGCCGCCGCCCAGGCAGTAGCCGTCCAAGGCTGCGATGACCGGCATGGGCAGCTTGGCGATCCGGACGAAGATGGTTGAGTTGATGCCCTGCAGCGCGTCATCCCGGCGGCGCTCACGGAGCTGGGCGATGTCCGCCCCGGAGGCAAACACGCCATCCACGCCCGCGATGATCAGGACCTTGGGATTCTGCTCCAGCGCAGCACAGACCAGGTGCAGTTCATCCACCATCTGCTGGTCAATGGCGTTCCGGACCTCCGGGCGGTTGAGGAGAACCACTACCCGGTCGTCGCGCTCTTCCACCAGGAGGGTGCTGAACTGTTCGGACGCGAGATCCGCGGCCGCCACTAGACGCGCTCCAGCAGCATGGCAGTGCCCTGGCCCACGCCGATGCACATGGTGGCGAGGCCGATCTTCGCGTCCTCGCGCTCCATCCTGCCCAGAAGGGTGATGGCGATCCGTGATCCGCTGGAACCAAGCGGGTGCCCCAAACTGATGGCGCCGCCGTCGTTGTTCACAATCTCCGGATCCAGGCCCAGCCGGCGCATGCACGCGAGGGACTGCGTGGCGAACGCTTCGTTGAGTTCGACGGCGCCCAGGTCGCCGACGCTGAGCCCGCTCCGCTTGAGGATCTTCTGCGTGGCGGGGACGGGCCCGATGCCCATGATTTCCGGTTCGCAGCCGGCCGAGGCGCCGTCGATGATGCGGGCGCGGGGAGTCAGGCCCAGCCGTTCGATGGCAGCTTCGGACGCGACGATGATCGCGGAGGCGCCGTCGTTCAGGGTGGAGGAGTTGCCGGCGGTGACCACCGAGCCGCCCGGGATGACGGGGCGCAGGCCGGCGAGCACGTCCATGGTGGTGCCGGCCCGGGGGCCCTCATCGGTGTCCACCACGGTTTCGGCCTTGCGGGTCCTGACCGTCACCGGAACGATTTCGTCCGTGAACCGGCCCCCGGCGATGGCGGCGAGGGACCGCTCATGGGACCGGACCGCGAAGGCGTCCGCGTCCTCGCGGGAGATGCTGTCCACGCGGGCCAGTTCTTCCGCGGTTTCGGGCATGGAGTAGGTCATCTTGCCGTCGCGTGCCAGGTCACCCTTTTGGAACTTCGGGTTGGCGAACCGCCAGCCGATGGAGGTATCAAAGATCTGGCCGGGCTTGGCAAAGGCGGTGGCGGGCTTTTCCTGGACCCACGGCGCGCGGCTCATGGATTCCACGCCGCCGGCGATCACAACGTCCGCAGCGCCGGACTTGATCATGTGGCTTGCCTGGATGATGGCGCTCAGCCCGGACGCGCAGAGCCGGTTGACCGTGATCCCGGGGATGTGGAGGGGGAGTCCCGCCAGCAGGGTGGCCATCCGGGCCACGTTGCGGTTTTCCTCGCCGGCGCCGTTGGCATTGCCGAGGATAACCTCCTCGATGCTGTCCGGATCCAGCCCGGCGCGGGAGACGGCCTCACGGACCACCAGCGCGGCCAGGTCATCCGGGCGGACAGAGGACAGCGCGCCGCCGTAACGGCCAACCGGCGTCCGGACGCCGCCAACAAGAAAAGCCTCAACCATAAGAACAGATCCTTTACACCGCAACCGGGGCCGGACTTGAATTAGTTACCGACCGTTCGTTCTATAAAGATTGCATGCCCAGCCGTGGAGGTCAACTGTTAGCGCGGTGCGTGAAGCCCGTCGAAAGCGATGGTGATGACATCGTCGGCCAGTTTTTCGGGGGAGAGGGATCCGCCGGGTTTGTACCATTCCACGATCGAGTTGATGGTGCCGAACAGCAGGCGGGTCACGGTGCGCGGATCGATGTCCTGGCGCAGTGATCCTTCGTCGCGGGCAGCAGAGATGAGCGCCGCCACCTCGTGGTCGAACGTGCGGCGGCGTTCGAGGGCGTCGCGCTCAATTTCGGTGTTGCCGCGAAGGCGCAGGAGGAGCGTGACGAACGGCAGGCGCTCCACAAGCACGGCCACGGTCTGCCGCAGCACGAACTCGAGCCGGGAATCGGCCGGGCCGGAGGTGGCCTCGGGCTGTTCCAGGATGGCTTCGAGGCCGCCCAGGGCGTGATCCAGCGCGAGCTTGAGGAGGTCGCCCTTGGAGGGCACGTGGTGGTAGATGGCCGATTTGGAGATGCCCAGGTTCTCGGCCAGGATGCCCATGGAGGTGGCGTCATAGCCGTGCCGGTTAAAGACATCGACGGCGATGAGCAGCACAGACTGCTGGTCGTAGCCGGGGCGGCCGCGCTTGGTGGTGGTGGTACTGGCGGTATCGGTGGTGCTGGGCATGGTGCCTAGTTTCTCACGAACGGTCGGTCAGGCTGTGCCGGTCAGGCGGCGCAGCGGGAGGCTGCGCCGCCTGAACCTTTTACTGCTGTGGCCGCATGTCGTAGATCCGGCGCAGCTTGCCGTTGGACCGCTCAAGGGAGCCGGGCTCCACAACGTCCACCCGGCACGAAGAACCCACGTGGATCTTGATCTGCTCCTGCAGGGTGCGCGCCGCCGTCGTGCTTTGTTCAAACGAGACGGTCTCACGGCGTTCAATCTTGACGGTCATCTGGTCCATCCGCTGGCCCTCCGGACGGGTGAGTTCGAGCTGGAAGTGCGGGCTCAACTCCGGGATGCGGAGCGCGATCTCCTCGATCTGGGACGGGAAAACGTTCACGCCGCGGAGGATGATCATGTCGTCACTGCGCCCGGTGATGCGGCCCATCCGGCGGTGCCCGGGGCGGGCGGTGCCCGGGAGCAGGCGGGTGAGGTCCTTGGTGCGGTACCGGATGATCGGCAGCGCTTCCTTGGTCAGGGACGTGAACACCAGTTCGCCGTGTTCGCCGTCGCGCAGCACGTTCTCTTTGCCCACCTCGGGGTTGAAGGCGTCGATGATCTCAGGACGGAAGTGGTCCTCCCAGATGTGGCTGCCGTCCTGGGTTTCCACGGCCTCGCCGGCGACGCCCGGGCCCATCACTTCGGAGAGGCCATAGATGTCGCAGGCCTTGATGTTCATGGTGACCTCGAGCTCGTGCCGCATCTCCTCGGTCCACGGCTCGGCACCCAGGACGGCGTACTTCAGGGAGGTCGACGTCGGGTCGATGCCCATGTGCGCCATCGCATCGGCGATGGTGAGCAGGTACGTGGGGGTGGCCAGGATGGCGTCCGGCTTGAAGTCCTGGATGAGCTGGATCTGGCGTTCGGTCTGGCCGCCGGAAATGGGGATGACGGTGCAGCCGAGTGCTTCGGCGCCGGCGTGGGCGCCCAGGCCGCCGGTGAACAGGCCGTAGCCGTAGGCATTATGGACCTTCATGCCGGGGCGGACGCCGGAGGCGCGCAGCGAACGGGCCACCAGCTTTGCCCAGTCAGCCAGGTCCTTTTTGGTGTATCCGACGACGGTGGGCCGGCCGGTGGTGCCGGAGCTGGCGTGCACGCGGGCTACTTCTGCCTGCGCGACGGCGAACATGCCGAACGGGTATTCCTCGCGCAGGTCATCCTTGGTGGTGAAGGGGAAGTTGCCCAGGTCGCTGAGTTCGCGCAGGTCATTGGGGTGGATGCCGGCGTCGTCGAATTTGCGCTTGTACAGCGGGACGCGGTCATAGGCGTAGGCCACGGTGTGCTGCAGGCGGCCCAGCTGGAGGGCCTCGAGCTCGTCGCGGGACATGGTTTCCTCAGGGTCCAGCACGGCATCGGTGCCTGCTTTGGTGGACTGGGAGGTGGGCGTTTCGGGGACGTGGAGGCTCATGGTTTCCTACTTCTTGGGGATGGTGCGGCTGCGGCCGCGGAACTCGGCGATGAGTTCACCCGGCTGGCCGGCGCCAAGCGGGGAATCGGGCGAAGAACCGGTTTGCACGGGATCTGCGGCGAAAATTTGGATGTCATACAGTCCACTGCGTCCTGCGCTGGAGCGGCGGTCAGCCACCGCCGTGACCACCTGGCCGCGGTAGGCAGGTTTGAGGAAGTTGATGTCCACGCCGGCAGCCACGGTGATGCTGTCCGTGTCACCGGGTCCCGGGTGCACAGGGTTGCAGGCGAGGGCGAATGCGGTATCGGCGAAGGCGAAGATCATTCCGCCGTGGGCCATGCCGAACCCGTTGAGCATTTCCTGCCGAAGGGTCATGCGGATGGTGGCATGGCCATCGCTGACGGCGAGGACTTCGATGCCCATCCATTCGGAGGCGTAGTCGTTTTCCAGGATCGGATGGGTGACCCCGGAGAGGGCTGCTTCAGTCATGCGTCATTGCCTCCAGCTTTATTTACCGAATGTTCATTAGGTAATCCCACATGGGGTGCCGGTGTCAAGAGTGGGGCGGCCTGCAGGCCTTCCGGCCTAGTGCTTCCGCTTCATCAGCAGGTTGGTGATGCGGAGGGTGCAGAGCCGCTGGCCTGCCTCGTTGGTAATCAGGACTTCGTGGGTGGTCAGCGTCCCGCCGAGATGGATGGGGGTGGCGGTGATGGTGATCATGCCCTCGCGGGCTGAGCGGTGGTGGGTGGCGGACACGTCCACGCCCACCGCGGTTTTCCCCAACGTGCTGGCATGGATCACCGCGGCCCAGGAACCCACGGCCTCACCGACGGCCAGGGAGGCCCCGCCGTGCAGCAGTCCGAACGACTGCCTGTTCCCCTCCACGGGCATGGTGGCCACAACGCGCTGCACCGATTCCTCGATGATCTTCACGCCCATCTTCTCGTCGAGCTCGCCCAGGGTGATCTTCCAGGGGGTGTGTTCGTCCAGTTCGGGGGCTGCGTCTGAGCTCTTCTGGGATGCGGTGTTCATGGACTCTCCTTGGTAGGCGGCGGCGCTCGAACTTTCAGTGTGCAGCACAGCGCATTCATGTACTGTAGGTATATTACCGAACGGCCGGTCAGTAATGATCTGGTGTACCGTTTGTCCCCGTTTTGGAAGGACCTGTCAACGATGACCACCACCGCAACGGCTGAAGCCGCAGTCAATACCGTCGAGACCGTCCCCAGCTTCGTGCAGGATTCCTGGTGGACGCCTGATGCCGGTTCGGCAGCTTCCGCCGTCCCTGTCCGCGATGCGAGCACCGGGGAAGTCCTGGCCAAGGTAAGCGCCGACGGCCTGGACCTGGCCGCCGTCGTGGAGTACGGCCGCACCACCGGCCAGGCGGAGCTGGGCAAGCTGACCTTTCACCAGCGCGCGCTCAAGCTCAAGGAGTTGGCGCAGTACCTGAACGCCCGCCGCGAGCACTTCTACACGTTCTCCGCCCAGACCGGCGCCACCAAGATCGACTCGATGATCGACATCGACGGCGGCATCGGCGTGCTGTTCACCTTCGGCTCCAAGGGCCGGCGCGAACTCCCCAACTCCCAGGTGGTGGTGGACGGCCCCATGGAGGTGCTGTCCAAGGACGGCTCGTTCGCAGGCGAACACATCTACACCCGCATCCCGGGCGTCGCAGTCCAGATCAACGCATTCAATTTCCCGGTGTGGGGCATGCTGGAGAAGCTCGCCCCCGCCTTTATCGCCGGGGTACCCACCATCGTCAAGCCCGCCACACCCACCGGGTACGTGGCCGCGGCCGTGGTGAAGGCGATCATCGAATCCAACATCCTGCCCGCGGGCTCGCTGCAGCTGATCTCCGGCTCCGTACGCGGCCTGCTGGACGTCCTGGACTACCGCGACCTGGTGGCGTTCACCGGTTCCGCCTCCACCGCCCTGACCCTGAAGTCGCACCGCAACGTGGTGGAAGGCGGCGTCCGGTTCACCTCGGAAACGGACTCCCTCAACGCCGCGATCCTGGGCACGGACGCGGTGGAGGGTACGCCGGAGTTTGATGCCTTCATCAAGTCCGTGGTCACGGAGATGACCGTTAAGGCGGGGCAGAAGTGCACGTCCATCCGGCGCGCCATCGTTCCGGAGGGGCTGGTTCCGGCGGTGATTGCCGCCGTCGGTAAGCGCATCCAGGAGCGTGTTGTCCTCGGTGACCCGCGCGCCGAGGGTGTCACCATGGGTGCCCTGGCGTCCGTCGAGCAGCTCGCCGATGTGCGTGCGGCGGTGCAGTCCATGATCGACGCCGGCGGTGAGCTTGCGTACGGAACGCTCGATTCGCCGTCGGTCACCTCTGCGGACGGCACCACCGGCGTTGTGGCGGAGGGTGCCTTTATGTCACCCGTTGTCCTGGGCTGGAATGACCCGGAAGCGGAGGCGATCCACTCGCTGGAGGCGTTCGGTCCCGTCGCGTCGGTGATCGGCTATAAGGACCTTCCCGACGCCGTCCGCCTCGCCGCCCGGGGTGGCGGCTCCCTGGTTGCCACCGTCTGCACCAATGATCCGGCCGTCGCACGGGAACTGGTCACCGGGATCGCAGCCCACCACGGCCGTGTCCTGATGCTCAACCGCGAGGATGCCCGCAGCTCCACAGGCCACGGCTCCCCGGTCCCGCACCTGGTCCACGGCGGCCCCGGCCGGGCCGGCGGCGGCGAGGAACTGGGCGGCATCCGCTCGGTCATGCACCACATGCAGCGCACCGCCATCCAGGGCTCACCCAACATGCTCACCGCAGTCACCGGGGTGTGGCATACCGGTGCTGACCGGAACTTCACGGCGAACACCGAGGGCACGCACCCGTTCCGGAAGTCGCTGTCGACCCTCCATATCGGCGACGCCATCCGCTCGGAACTGCGCGAGGTGACCTTGGAGGAAATCACCAAGTTCGCCAACTCCACCGGGGACACGTTCTACGCCCACACCAACCAGGAAGCGGCCGAAGCCAACCCATTCTTCCCGGGTATCGTGGCGCACGGCTACCTGCTCCTGGCCTGGGGCGCGGGGCTGTTCGTGGAGCCGGCGCCGGGCCCGGTCCTGGCCAACTACGGGCTTGAGAACCTTCGCTTCATCACGCCCGTGGCCGCCGGCGATTCCATCCGCGTCACCCTGACGGCCAAGAAAATCACCCCGCGCGAAACGGACGAGTACGGCGAAGTTGCCTGGGACGCGGTACTGACCAACCAGAAGGACGAGATCGTGGCCACCTACGACGTCCTCACGCTCGTGGAAAAGGGCTGAACAAAAAAGCCCGCGTCACTTGCCCGCATCACCATCGGCCCATATACTGAACGAACGGTCGGTAAATAATTGAGCGCCTTTCGAAGGCCTTTGCTAGAGGAGCAACCATGGCAGTGCAGAATCTGCAGTCAGTGACCGCTGAACTGTCCCCGGAAGAACTGGATGCGGCTGCCCGGCGTGACGCCGAGGGGCAGGCAAACTTTGACCGCGTAATCGCCGACGATTCGCGGATCGAGCCGAAGGACTGGATGCCGGCGGCCTACCGCAAGACCCTCCTGCGCCAGATCTCCCAGCACGCGCACTCGGAGATCATCGGGATGCAGCCGGAAGCCAACTGGATTTCCCGCGCCCCCAGCCTTAAGCGCAAGGCCATCCTGATGGCCAAGGTCCAGGACGAGGCAGGCCACGGCCTGTACCTCTACTCAGCCGCCGAGACGCTGGGCCAGTCCCGCGACGAGATGATGGATGCGCTGATAGCCGGCAAGGCCCGCTACTCGTCCATCTTCAACTACCCGGCGCGAACCTGGGCGGACATGGGTGCCATCGGCTGGATGGTGGACGGCGCCGCCATCTGCAACCAGGTGCCGCTCTGCCGGGCGTCCTATGGTCCATACGGCCGCGCCATGGTCCGGGTCTGCAAGGAAGAGTCCTTCCACCAGCGCCAGGGTTTCGAGATCCTGCTGGAACTCGCCAACGGCACCCCCGAGCAGAAGCAGATGGCGCAGGAGGCCGTCAACCGCTGGTACGCCCCGGCCCTGATGATGTTCGGCCCGCCGGACGACGATTCGCCCAACTCCAAGCAGTCCATGGCCTGGAACATCAAGCGCTTCAGCAACGATGAACTCCGTCACCGCTTCGTGGGCATGATGGCCGAGCAGGTCAAGGTCCTGGGTCTCACCCTCCCCGATGACCAGGTCCGCTTCAACGAGGAAACCAAGAAGTGGGAGCACGGGCCGCTGGACTGGGACGAGTTCCACGAGGTCCTCGCCGGCCGGGGACCCTGCAACTCCCAGCGGCTTGAGCGCCGCCGGGAGGCGCACGACGACGGCGCCTGGGTCCGCGAGGCAGCCGCCGCATATGCGGCAAAACAGCAGGCAAAGCAGTCAATGGAGACGAAGGAATACGCAGCATGAGCCCCCACGGCAACCCGGAAGTCCCGGCCAGCTCGGCCACCGAAATCAACCGCAGTGCGGAAAAAGTCAGCCCGGCGCCTGTCGAGGCGCAGGCCCCTACGCGTGCGTGGGGCCTATGGGAGGTCTTCGTCCGGTCCAGCCGCGGCCTGAGCCACGTGCACGCCGGTTCGTTGCACGCGCCGGACGCCGCCATGGCCCTGCGCAATGCCCGTGACCTCTACACCCGCCGTAACGAGGGCGTCTCCATCTGGGTGGTCCCGGCAGACGCCATCGCAGCCAGCGATCCTGATTCCAAGGGTTCCTTCTTCGAGTCGCCCCAGGGCAAGGACTACCGGCACGCCACGTACTACACCAAGAGCGAAGGGGTGAAGCACCTGTGAGCACCCCCGCAACGAACACCGAAGCAGCCGAGACGCACGGCCACGGTGACATCTCCACCGGTGTAGCCGGCGGCGACAGTAACGCCTCCGCCACCCGCATCACCCCCGGCAACGCCCTCCGCCCCGAGGACATCGCCCTGGAGGTCCGCACCGGCCTGGCCAAACCCACCGAAGACGCGGCCGAGTTCGCGCTGCGCCTGGGGGACGACGCCCTGATCCTGTCCCAGCGCCTGGGCCACTGGATTTCCCGCGCACCGGAGCTGGAGGAGGATATTGCCCTGGGTAACATCGCCCTGGACCAGCTGGGCCACGCCCGCAGCTTCCTGAGCTACGCCGGCGGCGCCTGGGACAAGACCGAGGACGAGCTCGCGTACTTCCGCAGCGAAACCGAGTTCCGGTCCATTCAGATCTTCGAGCAGCCCAACGGCGACTTCGCGGCCACCATCGCCCGCCAGTTCGTGGTGAGCTACTACCAGTACGAGCTGTACCGCAGGCTCACCCAGTCCACCGACGCCACGCTGGCCGCCATCTCAGCCAAGGCCGTGAAGGAAGTGGACTACCACCGGGACCACAGCGCCCAGTGGATCCTCCGCCTTGCCGGCGGCACGGACGAATCCCGCCGCCGGATAATCCACGGCCTGAAAATGCTGTGGCCGTACGTGGAGGAACTCTTCCGCGACGACGAACTGACCGGCCGCCTCGCCGCGGCGGGCGCCGCCGTCGAGCCTTCCAGCCTGCGCCCCGAGTTTGACCGCCTGACCGGTGAGATCCTCGCCGAAGCCGGACTGGACGTTCCGGACGTTCCGGCCGCCCCCGGCGGCGGGAGAAGCGGCAAGCACTCGGAGCACCTGGGCTACATCCTCGCGGAGATGCAGGTGCTGGCCCGGGAGCATCCCGGGGCAAGCTGGTGACCGCCGTGGCTACACGTACAGACCGGCAGGTCGACCAACGGCAGAAAGCCTGGGACATCGCCGCCACGGTCTGCGATCCGGAAATCCCCGTCCTCACCATCGCGGACCTGGGCATCCTGCGGGACGTCCAGGTCACGCAGGATGCAGTGCGGGTCACCATTACACCCACCTACTCGGGCTGCCCCGCGATGGATGCCATCCGCGACGACCTGAAGGCCGCTTTCGCCAAGGAAGGCTACGCCAGCGTGGACGTGGACCTGGTCCTTGCCCCGGCGTGGACCACCGACTGGATGACCGATGCCGGGAAGGCCAAGCTGCAGGAGTACGGGATCGCCCCGCCGTCGGGGATGTCCAATGCCGCCCGGCACGCAGGACCCATCCGCCTGACAATGGCCGTCAAATGCCCGCAGTGCTCGTCGCTGAACACCAAGGAACTCACCCGCTTCGGTTCCACCTCCTGCAAAGCGCTCTACGTGTGCCAGGACTGCAAGGAACCGTTCGACTACTTCAAAGTCCTGTAAGGAAACCCCATGCCTGTTGTCCGCCAGACCGCCGCCGAGACGGCGCAGGCCACCGGCCGCCGTCGTCCGTCCTTCCACACGCTCGCCGTCAAGGAGGTGCGCCGGCTCACCGAAGACGCCATTGAAGTCTCCTTCCATGTTCCGGCCGGCCTCGCCGGCCAGTTCGACTACCTGCCCGGCCAGTACGTGGCCCTTCGCACCAAGCTGCCGGACGAGACCGGTGAGCTGCATGAGGTTCGCCGCAGCTACTCCATCTGCGCCGAGCCGCGCAGCTTCGAGGACGGCAGCAGCGAGATCCGTGTCGCCGTCAAGAAGGACCTCGGCGGGCTGTTTTCCACGTGGGCCAACGCCGAGCTGAAGGCGGGGGACACCCTGGATGTTATGAGCCCCATGGGCGCGTTTGTGTCCAAGCACGGCCGGGACGGCAAAGCGGTGGAGCAGAACCGCATGAACTCCATGAACCACCCTGAGGAACTGGCCGGGGAAATCGCTGCGACCGGTGAGGCCAGCTTCGTGGCAATCGCCGCGGGCTCAGGCATTACTCCGGTGATCGCCATCGCCCGCACGCTTCTGGCAGCCAACCCGGACAGCAGGTTCGACCTGATTTACGCCAACAAGGCCGCCATGGACGTGATGTTCCTGGAGGAACTGGCGGATCTGAAGGACAGATACCCGCAGCGCCTCGCCATCCACCACGTGCTGTCCCGCGAGCAGCGGATTGCGCCGCTGCTCAGCGGCCGCATCGATTCCGAAAAGCTCCAGCAGCTGCTGGGCACGGCCATCCACGCCGATGATGTGGACGAGTGGTTCCTGTGCGGGCCCTTCGAACTGGTGCAGCTGTGCCGGGACACCCTGGCCGAGCGTGGCGTCAGCCCGGACACCATCCGGTTTGAGCTGTTCAGCTCGGGAAAGCCGGACCGCCCGGAAGGCAACGCAGGCCGTCCCGTGCTGGTGGACGAGGCCAAGGAGACGTACAAGATTACGTTCAAGCTCGACGGCCTGCAGGGCGAAGTGGCCAGCCCCACGCACGCCCGCGAATCCATCCTCAACGCCGCGCTGCGGGTGCGCCCGGACGTACCGTTCGCGTGCGCCGGGGGAGTGTGCGGCACCTGCCGCGCCAAGGTGGTTACCGGCAGCGTAACCATGGACGAGAACTACGCCCTTGAACAGGATGAACTGGACAAGGGTTACGTGCTGACGTGCCAGAGCCACCCCACCAGCAAGGAAGTCACCGTCGACTTCGACGTGTAAGTACTAACTTAAGGAGCCCCATGATTTCCCTCTCCATCGCCAACAACGTCGCCGAAGTAGTGCTGGACGCGCCCCACAAGCTGAACTCGCTCGACGAGCAGGCGCTGGCGGATTTAGCACAGGCGTACGACGACGCTGCTGCCGCCGCCGCGCGCGGGGAGGTGCGGGCGCTGCTTCTCAGGGGCGAGGGCCGCGCCTTCTGCGCGGGTCGTGACATTCAGAACGTGACGCCGGAGAGCGACGACGCCGAGGCTTACCTGGCCGGTCTGGTCCAGCCGTTGCTGACAAAGATGAGTGCGTTCCCGGCGCCGACGTTTGCGGCCGCCCAGGGTGCGTGCCTCGGCGTGGGACTGGGTCTGCTGCTCGCCACCGACGTGGTGTACGTGGCGGAGAATGCGAAGTTCGGCTCGCCCTTTGCCAAGCTCGGCGCCACCCTGGATTCGGGCGGGCACTGGTACTTCACGGAGCGGCTGGGCATGCACCGGACGCTGGACCTGATCTACACGGCCGAGCTGATCTCCGGCACAGAGGCTGTGGCGCGCGGGATGTTCAGCCGGGCCATGCCGGCGGATGAACTTCTGCCGGGCACACGGGCCATCGTGTCCACCGTGGCCTCGGGGGCCACTGAGGCGTTCAACGCGAGCAAGGAGCTGGTAGCGCACATCCGCGACCAGCGGCTGGGACTCTGGGACGCCATGGCAGAGGAAAATGCCGAGCAGGCGCGGCTCTGCAAGAGCGAAGACTACGCCGAGGGATTCCGCGCGTTCCAGGAAAAGCGTTCACCGGTGTTCACCGGGACGGCGTCGCGCTAATTCTTCCCCTCCGAAGGTTTTTGGATGTGCGCTGGGCCACATCCATAGTACTATCATCGGTAACTGAACGTTCGATCAGTAAATAGCTTGACACCACCCCGGGCAGCATCGCTGCCCCCAGCCATGGAGTTCCAATGACCGCAACTTCACGCGTCGATTCCGAGATGGGCCCCAGCAGCAAGCACGAGGAACGAAAAGTCCTTGCCGGGACCCTCGTGGGCACCACCATCGAGTGGTACGACTTCTTCATCTTTGCCCAGCTGACCGGGACGCTGCTGTCGCCGCTGTTCCTCGCGCCACTGAATGACTCCAATCCGGGCCTGGCGCAGATCCTCTCCTTCGCGCTGATCGGCATCAGCTTCCTGTTCCGGCCGCTGGGCGCCATTGTTGCCGGCCACCTGGGCGACCGTCTTGGCCGCAAGGCCATGCTGGTCTTCACGCTGATCATGATGGGTGCCGCCACGGCGCTGATCGGTATGCTCCCCACCTACGCACAGATTGGCTTCTGGGCTCCGGTCCTGCTGATCCTCCTGCGGATCATCCAGGGCTTCTCTGCCGGCGGAGAATGGGGCGGCGCGGCCCTGATGGCTGTGGAGCACGCGCCCAAGAGCAAGCGCGGCCTCTTCGGTGCGTACCCCCAGATCGGCGTTCCGGTGGGCATGATCCTTGCCACCGGCCTGCTCTTCGTTCTCAACTCGAACATGTCCAGGGAAGACTTCGCGTCCTGGGGCTGGCGGGTGCCGTTCCTGCTGTCCATCGTTCTGATCGTTGTTGGCTACCTGATCCGCCGTGCCGTTGCCGAGAGCCCGGTCTTCAAGGAAATGGCTGCCCGCAAGGAAGAAAGCAAGGCGCCGCTCGGCGTGCTCATCCGGAACCACAAGCTGCCCGTTCTGTACTCCACCATGATCTTCATCGGCAACAACGCTGCCGGCTACCTCCTGATTGCTTTCTTCATCTCCTACGCCACCCGGACGCTGAAGATGCCGGTCCCGGAAATCCTGCTGGCCACCACGCTGGCGTCCTTTGGCTGGTTGATCTTTACCCTGGTGGGCGGCTGGCTCTCGGACAAGATCGGCAGGGTCAAGACGTTCCTGATCGGCTACGCAATCGTCTTTGTGTGGATGATCCCGATGTTCGCCCTGATCGACACCAGGAACATCACGCTCTACGGCGTGGCACTGTTCGTCCTGACAGTCGGGCTCGGCCTCTCGTACGGACCGATGTCCGCCATGTACGCCGAAATGTTCCCTGCCAACGTGCGCTACTCGGGCATCTCCATCGGGTACGCCTTCGGTGCCATCCTCGGTGGGGCGTTCGCGGCCACCATCGCAGAGACCCTGCTGCAGAGCACCAAGTGGACTGGATCCATTGGCATCTACATCATGATCCTCTGCGTCATCTCCGCCATCGGTGTGCTGCTGGCCAAGGAGACAAGGGGCCGCCCGCTGGGCATCAGCCACCACCACTAATTCCCGCCATGGCGCGGCGGGCTCAAGGTTCACTCAAGATTTCCACGAACCCCCTGTTGCCGGGCTTATCACCCGCGCCGAGCCGGTAGATTGATCTCGGTTTCGGCCCCCCAACGAAACCTGGAAGCCCCTGCGCTGGAGTTCACCTCGCGCGGGGGCTTCCTACCAATCAGCCTCCGACACGTAAAAAATGGCCCTGCCCCGCACCTGAGTGCGGGGCAGGGCCATTTTCGCTGCCACTCCCGGATTTCGCTGCCACTCCCGGGCGGACAATCCGCGTGGACGTTTAGCGCTGGACGTGGCCTCCCAGCGGAGGAATCGTCCCGGGCTCGTCATCCTCGCGGCGCTCGGCCGCGCTGTGAATCTCACCTTCAGCAGTTCCGTCGGACTCACCCTCGAAATCCACCAGGCCGTTCGTCTGGTCGAAGGGCCTGCCCGGCGCGCGATCGCTGCCCACGGTTTCGGAGCCGGGCACGGGGGTTGCCGCCCCGGCGCCTGCCGCAGCGCCTGCCACTGAGCCGCCGGCCGCCGTCGTGGTTGTTACAGAATCGGCGGGAACATGCTGTACCGGTGTGGGCTCGACCGTAACGGGCCGGACCGGAGGTGTGATGGTTTCGTCCCGGGCCTCGTGCGAATCCTTGTTGGTGCCAGCGCTCATGGCAGCTGCGGCGCCGGCGGCCGCTGCGACGCCCAGCCCTGCGGCCATCTTGCCGGAGATCCCGGCGTTGCCCGAGTCTCCGCGTGAGGCTGCGGCATCCTCCACTCCCGGAGTGCCTACGGAAGCGCCCCTGTTGACTGACTCGCGCCAAGCGCCGCTGGCGTAGCCGGCATCTTCAATGAACTCCTTGAAGCGCTTCAGGTCGGCTTCGGCCTGGCGGTCCACGACGTGGAGCTTGTCGCCGACTTTTTCGATGAGGCCCTCGGGATCGTACTCGAGCGTGAGCCGCAGCGAGGTCTGGCCGCCTCCGACGTCCTCGAATTCCACCGCCCCCGCGTTGGTGGCACCTTCCGTGGCGGCCCATGCCACTTTGCGGTCTGGGATCTGCTCCAGGATCTTCGCTGTCCACTGCCTGCGGACGCCGGCAATCTCCGCCACCCATTCAAGCCGGTCATCAGTGATCTGCTTGACGCTTTTCACGCCGCCCATGAAGTGCGGGAATTCCTCGAACTGCGTCCACTGGTTGTAGGCGGTGCTCACCGGCACATTCACCAGAATGCGTTTTTCGACCTTCGTGCTCATGACATCTCCTTCGAGAGTTGAACCGGGGCTGATGAGGGAACCAAAAATTCATCAGTATGCTTAGCATATCCTCCGGTAATCCCTGCGGCCAGTCCCGCAGGGCATTTCCAGTGCCCCCACTGGTATCAGACGGACCTTACCCGGCCACGATTTTCGGACGGGCGCAGTGCTTATTACCAAAGCGCTGACAGAGGCGTAGCGTAGCCAACGGAGTATGGCGGCGATCGACGGTTCGGCCTTGGGCCGCATGCCGCCGCCCGGTCTTGAGCCGTTATAGGAGGCGGGGATGGCTGGCTGGAATGCTGACACGGCTGCGGGGCCCGTGGGGTCCGGCACGGTTACTTTGGTGGAGGGTTCATCTTTCTGCATTTCCTCCGCCAACGGAGACATTCACCCGGAGCTTCCCCACGGGGTTTTCCACGAGGACACCCGTATCCTGTCGCGCTGGAACCTGGCCATCAACGGGCAGGCTCTGGAGCCATTGACCGCATCAACGAAGGAACCTCATCGGGCTTTGTTTATTGGGCGCGTTCCCCGCTCCGATGGGTATGCGGACAGCCCCCTGATCGTGGAGCGGTTGCGGGAAGTTGGCGCGGGGATCCTGGAGGAGATCACCATTCGGAACTACTCGTCGGACGAGGCCGAATGCGTGGTCACCCTCGACGTCGAATCGGACTTCGCGGACCTGTTCGAGGTCAAGGAGGCGCGTGTCCAGCGGCTCTGGGAACAGTCCCGCCACCCGGAAGGCGACTCCTTGGCCATTCGCGCCCACTGGCAGGGCGTCCGGAAGGGCATTGTCGTTAACGCCGGCGGTGCCGACGTCAGCGCGGAGGCGCTGACCTACCGGACGGTGGTCGCGCCGCGTGGCCACTGGAGTACCAGTCTGACCGTGGTGCCCACGGTCGACGGCGTCGGACCCGTGGCATCGTTCGTCCGCCCGGCTGATGGTGAGATGTCTCCGAGCGACCGTCGCCGCCAGGAATGGGTGGCGAAGATTCCCAGGCTGCACATGGGCAACCGGTCCATGGAACGGACCCTCCGCCGCAGCTACGACGATCTGGGCGCACTTCGCATCGAGGATCCGGCCCATCCGGAGCGGGTCGTAGTGGCAGCCGGGGCGCCGTGGTTCATGACGCTCTTCGGCCGGGACTCGTTGTGGGCCTCGGAAATGGCTCTGCCGGTGGACCCCTCCCTAGCACTTGGCACCTTGCAGACGCTGGCAGACAGGCAAGGCAGCGTGGTGGACCCGATGAGCGAGGAGGAACCGGGCAAAATCCTGCACGAAGTCAGGCTGGGAGTCTCCAGCGGGCTCTCCCTGGGTGGAAAATCCGTTTACTACGGCAGTGTGGACGCGACTCCACAGTTCGTGATGACCCTCGCATCAGTGAGCCGCTGGGGCTTTGCCAAGGACACCATCGCCGCCCTGCTGCCCCACGCAGACCGGGCACTGGATTGGATCAGGAACTACGGTGACAAGGACGGCGACGGGTTCGTCGAGTATAAGCGACTCAACGAACAGGGCCTTATCAACCAAGGCTGGAAGGACTCCTGGGACGGGATCAACTTCGCTGACGGACGCGTGGCCGAGCCTCCCATCGCACTGTGCGAAGTCCAGGCATTGACCTACTCCGCGTTCTTGTCCCGGGCGTGGATGGCGTACGACGCCGGCGATCCGGCGTTGGCGGCCCGGCTCACCGAAGAAGCGGTGCGGTTGAAGAAAAGGTTCAACGACGAGTTCTGGATTCCTGACCGCGGCTACTTCGCAGTCGCCCTCGACGCCAACAAACGGCAGGTCGACGCATGCGCGTCCAACATGGGTCAATGTCTCTGGCACGGAATTATCGATGAGGACAAGGCGCCCCAGGTGGCCGAACGGCTTATGTCACCCGAAATGTTCAGTGGTTGGGGCGTGCGAACCCTCTCAAGTGATATGGGCGCCTACAACCCGGCCAGTTACCACAACGGATCAGTTTGGCCGCATGACAACGCAATCATCGCCGCGGGCCTGATGCGCTACGGATTCGTCGGAGAAGCACAGCGGATCTCCACTGCGCTTTTTGAGGCCGCCGATTACTCCGAGGGCCGACTCCCGGAACTGTTCTGCGGCTTCGGCCGCGACCAGGTAGCGGAACCCGTGCCGTATCCCACCGCGTGCTCTCCTCAGGCGTGGGCAGCGACCACGCCAATCATGTTGGTCACCAGCCTGATGCGGTATGACGCCCATATATCCCGCGGCGGATTCTGGATGGATCCGGCGCTCCCGGAATCCTATGGCAACCTGCACATCACCAATGCGCCCCTGGCGGGGAGCCGGATCACCATCGATATCACGGGCTCCGAACCTTCCGTGCAGGGACTTCCCGAAGGGGTGGCGTTCCATCGTGAACACCGGCCATGGCTGACAGAACTAATAGAGCAGGCCGCACGGAAAAGCGATGGCTGACTGACGCCCTCGAAGTTTTCGTGGTTGCGGGCCGGAAACCGGTATCAGGAATTGCGCCTGGGTCACGGAATGAACATGGCGTTCACTTACTTTGCTGCGCAGATTATGACACGTCTCACGCCCGGAACTCGTACTTCCGGTTGTTGACTGCATAACGCGCCCAATGCCCACGCACTGCGGAGGGTTCATTTTCGAACGTAACGTTCATCCTCGTTTGGTTTTGCTCTTGCCAGAAAGAGTGGGCTGCGCCACACTTGATGAATGTTCACAAGATGAACACTGCGTTCAAAGAAGGCCGATGATTGTCCTTCCACTCGAAATGTCCAGCCTCCGGAACCCCGGTTCCTCGTCAGCGTTGAGGAGTCCACTGTGAGTATCGCGATCCGCTTTCTAAGCACTGCACTGTGCCCTTCGTCCCGTCCGCTTCCCGTGCGCCCCCGGGCACTTCCCTCCGTCCTCCCATCCCGGTTCACCGAGCAGGGCACGGTGACCTGCGAACCGTGGGCAGGTCTTTATGTGGAAAAGGCCGCCGCGGCTTAGTTGCCGCCCCAAGCTCCCAATCCATTACCCAGATAAGCCGCTTCCGGCAAGCCTTTGTGGCCCACGCTGGGGCACCCACGTCCCAATCCCTTTCTGAGAGAGGCTCCCATGAGCACCAAGCACTCCGCATCGGATGCGCCATCCGTTGAAGTGGTAACGGCGCCGCCGGTGGATGACACTGCCCACCTGCACCGAACCGAGTCCGAGGAAGTAAAAATCCTCGAAGACTTAAAGGACGGGGTTGCCGAAAGGCGCGGGCAAGCCCGCGCGCATACCGGCGGCCTCGACAAGACGATCTTTGTTGTGACAGGCGCCCTGGTGATTGCGTTCCTGGTGTGGGGGTTCACCGATACGGATGGCCTGGCCGCCGCATCAACGCTTGCGTTGAACTGGGTCCTGGGATCATCGGGGTGGGTCTTTGTCCTGTTGTCCTCGGTCTTCGTGGTGTATGTCCTGTGGCTGGCCATTGGCCGCTTCGGGAACATCCCGCTGGGTAAGGACGGTGAGGGGCCCGAGTTCAAAACCGGGTCCTGGATCTCCATGATGTTCGCCTGCGGCATGGGGATCGGCCTGATGTTCTATGGCGTGGCCGAACCCCTGTACCACTACATCTCCCCGCCGCCGAGCACCGTGGATGGCCAGACGGTCGAAGCGGTGGAAACCGCTATGGCCACCTCGGTGTTCCACTGGACCCTGCACCCGTGGGCGATGTACGCCGTCGTTGGCATCGCGATCGCGTACAGCACGTTCCGGCTGGGCCGGAAGAACCTGCTCTCCGAGGCGTTCGTCTCCCTCTTTGGCCGCAAGGCCGTGGACGGGATCGGCGGGAAAATCATCAACATCCTCGCCATCTTTGCCACCCTCTTCGGCTCCGCAGCGTCACTGGGCCTGGGTGCGCTGCAGATCGGCAGCGGCCTGCAGTTCAACGGCGTCGTCGGCGAAGTTGCCACACCGCTGCTGGTGATCATCATCGCCGTCCTGACGTTCTGCTTCGTCGCCTCGGCAGTCTCGGGCCTGGAGAAGGGCATCCAGTTCCTGTCCAACACCAACATGATTCTCGCCGTGGTGCTGGCAGTGGTTGTGTTTGTTGTCGGCCCCACCCTGTTTATCCTGAACCTCATCCCCTCGGCCCTGGGCTCCTACATCCAGCAACTGCCCGAAATGGCAGCCCGCACCGAAGCCACCGGGGATGACACCATGCGCGCCTGGCTCTCCAGCTGGACAGTGTTCTACTGGGTCTGGTGGATGTCCTGGACCCCGTTCGTGGGCATGTTCATCGCCCGTATCAGCCGCGGCCGCACCATCCGCCAGTTCGTCACCGGTGTCCTTTTTGTGCCGTCCCTGGTGTCCCTGCTTTGGTTCGCTGTGTTCGGCGGTACGGCCATCCACCAGCAGCGTGCCGCCGACGCCACCGCCGACACCACCGACGGAATCGCCACCATCGTCGACGGCTCACCCACCATCTCTTTCGACGGCGCGTTGTTCGCGATGCTCAACGGGCTCGGCACACCCCAGTGGCTCACCATCGGATTGGCCGTCCTGGCCATGGTCCTGACCGCAATCTTCTTTGTCACCGGCGCCGACTCGGCCTCCATCGTCATGGGCTCCCTGAGTTCCCGCGGCACCCTAAAACCCTCCAAACCCGTCGTGGTCTTCTGGGGCGTCCTGATGGGGACCGTCGCAATCGTCATGCTCCTGGCCGGCGGAGACACACCGGCCGAAGCACTCAGCGGACTCCAACGCATGACCATCGTTGCCGCAGCACCGTTCGTCATCGTCCTCCTGGTCCTCTGCATCGCCCTGACCCGGGACCTCCGCCGTGACCCCATCTGGCTGCGCAAACAACTTTCCGATTCCGTCATCCGGCGAACAGTCCGCGCCGCTGTTGATGAACACGGCCACCAAAAGTTCATCCTCGCCACCAAGGAAAGCACCGCACCGCCGACGGGCCAACTCCAGGCCATCGACGCCACGGCAGCGGGGACGCCCATCTACGCCACCGACAAGGCGGAGCCAATCTCATCCAACCCAACCGGTAGGAGCTGAAGAGTGTCAGCAACAAAAAACTCAGCTGCACGCCAGAGCGTCATCTCAGCGGCAAGTAAAAAACGCTTCATGATCAGAATGATCACCGTCCTGATCGGCGGCATGTTTTTGGACGGCTACATCCTCGGCATCATCGGACCGTTGTCAGGGAGGATGGCAGAGGACCTGGAGCTCTCAGTGGTTTGGCAGGGGCTGATCGCTGCGGCCGCCTTGATCGGCATCCTCATCGGCTCGCCTCTGGGTGGCTGGGCGGCCGACAAGTGGGGCCGGAAGCCAATCTTTATGTTCGACATCGGACTGTTTGCGATCGCGTCAGGCATGCAGTTCTTCATCGACTCACCCCTGTGGCTTTTGGTGGTGCGGCTGCTGATGGGCATTGCAATCGGCTGCGAATACGCGGTGGGATGGCCCCTGATGGCTGAGTTCTCGGCCACCCACCTGCGCGGTCGCCTCATGGGCGCCATGGAGATCGCCTGGTACGCCGGCTTTATGGTCGCGTTCCTGATCGGCCATCTGCTGGCTGCATACACCGACCTAAGTTGGCACTTTATCCTCGGTACCAGCACGTTTATCGCGGTGGCCTTGTTCCTCGCCCGGCTTGGCTTGCCGGAATCGCCACGCTGGCTGTGGAGCGTGGGCCGCAAGGATGAGGCCCGCGCCCTCGCCGAAAAATACATGCCTGATGACGCGCTTGACGACGTCCAGCACGAGGACGTTCGGAAGGGCAGTTTCGGCATGCTGTTCTCCAAGCAGCACTGGCGGTCCACGTTGTTCATCTCGGCCTTCTGGTTCTGCGCTGTGACACCCTACTTTGCTATCGCCACGTTCGCCGACAGCGTCTTGAACCAGTACGGCCTCGGCGGCGGACTCGCTGGCGGAGTCGGGCTCTCTGCCATCGCCCTTGCCGGGGTGGTGGTCACGGTCCTGCTGATCGACAAGGCGGGCCGCCGCATACTGTGCGTCCCGCCGCAGTGGCTTTGCGCTGTAGTCCTCGCCATCATCGGCCTGTGGGCCGGCGCGCCCGGGCCTGTTGTTCTCGTCCTGTTCCTGGTCTTCTCGTTCTTCAACGCGATGTACACCACGCTGACCGGCGTCTATCCGAGTGAGGTTCTTCCGACCGAGATCCGGGGAATCGGGACAGGTTTCGCGGCCGCTGTCAGCCGCGTCGGGGCAGGGATCGGCATCTTCCTGATGCCAATGTCAATGGAGGCCCTCGGGGCAGGTCCCACCATGCTGATCGCTGCTGCTGTCGCCTTGGCAGGAGCAGGGCTATCCCAGTGGCTGGCTCCCGAGACGAAGGGCAAAACCCTGACCCAGGCAGCTTCGGGCTACTCACACTGAGGCGACGGGAGCTCCGAGACGTACCAGCGCTCGGGCGTTTACGCATCGAGCTACCCCTTCGTTCCCGGTGTCGAGGCTGCGGGGTCCCGGATGGCGTTTCGGACGAGGTGGCCGGGGGAGTGGGCCTGCTGCTGATCCAGATGCTGAAGCGGCGCGGCGCTGTTGTCATCACCACGACCTCGACGCCGGAAAAGGCGGAACAAGCCCGCAAGGCCGGTACCCACCACGTCCTCGATTACAGCGAAGTACCTGGACGCGTCCGGGCGCTGACCGGCGGCGGTGGAGTCGACGTCGTCTATGACGGCGTCGGCAAGGATACCTTTGAAGGTTCCCTGGATTCCCTGCGGATCCGCGGCCCCTGGTCCTTTCGGCGGCGCCTCCGGACAGGTGCCGCCCTTCGACCTGCAGCAGCTGAACGCCCACGCGGCCTTGGAGTCCCGGCAGACAACCGGGAAGATCATCCTGGTTCCTTCCGCGGGGCGTGCCTAATGCTGAACTCTCAGCGGCGCGAGTCCGACGGCGGCGCGTGGCGGAGCGGCACCGTGCACCTGCCTGCGGCAGCCAGAATCAGAGGACTGTCTTTGAAATGTCCTCGGCGGCCTGCCGCAGCCGCTCGACAATTGCCGGCAGGCGGCCTGTCCTCAGCCGTTCGCCCGGTCCGCTCGCCGTGATGATGCCGGTCAGCCGTCCTTTGACGTCCCGTGCACCGCAACCCACGGTGAAGAGCCCCTCTTCGAGTTCGTTGTCCAGCGTGGCATAACCCTGCTTTCTGACGTCCCGGATCTCCCGGAGCAAATCATTCCGCTGGGTAATGGTGTGGCGCGTGAAGCTTTCCAGCACGTCGGGCAGTACTTCGGCGATCTTCTCGTCACTGTGCTCGGCGAGCAGGATTTTCCCGGTGGCGCTGGCATGAAGGGGATACTTTTTCCCAACGTAGTGCTGCGGCACGTTGAGGATCCGGGTACTGCTGGCTTCCGCTACGAGGTCATAGTCGAAATCACCGTTAACAACGGCGTAACTGACCGATTCATTGAGATCGGCAGCAACGTCATCCAGGATTGGCTGGATGCGCGCAGCCAGGCCCGTGGTGGGATCAGCCAGGCGGCCGAGGCGGGCGATCTCAAAGCCCAGCTTGTAGAGGTTCTCGTCGCGGTCAACGAAGCCCATCTGCTCAAGAGTCAGGAGCAGGCGGAAGGCGGTGGGCCTGGTCATCCCGGCGGCCTGTGCAAGCTCGGTATTGGTGATTCCCCGCGGATGCCTGGCGAGTTCCCTGAGGAGGACGCCTGCTTTGATGACCGATTTGTTGGTCAGATCGGTAGGTTCCTGCGTCAGTTCTTCGGTATCTGCGTCAGTCATTTTTGCGCCGTTTCGTTGGGGCTTATGGTGCGAGCCCTCTGCCCGTAACTGGATGCACGGCATACAGGGACCCTTGTGCCATCTTAGGTCCCGAAGTTGAATGCCGTGTTCATTCAGTTCTTAGGGGGCGTAGTTGATTCCTGCCAGTACGTCGTCCGTCAGTACGCCGTCAACTGCTTGGCAGCTGACACGGCGTTTCGTGATGCCGTTGCCAGCAGACCTGTATCCGAGGCGACAGGCATAAAACGGAAACCGAGGGCCCGCATCTTTTCGGAGAGGGGCACCTCCCCGGTGTAAATTCCCGGAGAGACTCCGGCGGCCGTGGCACGACGGGCAATATCGGCCAGGATCCCGTCCTCGCCCTGGCCGGTCAGCTCCTCCAAGGTGATGCCGAGGCTGAGCGACAGGTCGTAGGGTCCAACGAAAATCCCGTCCGGCTGTGTGGCCAGGATGCTGTCCAGATTGGCCAGGCCCTCTGCAGTTTCAATCATCAGGATGCAGAGTGTGTCTTCCGCCGGGTTGCCCGGGGTGGGTTTGGGGTACCGGGGACTGCGGCGGGTTGGCCCGTAGCTCCGTTTGCCGCGAGGGGCGAAGCGGCAGGCCGCTACCAATATTCGGGCTGTGCCTGCATCCTCCACGGTGGGGAAGATGATGCCGCCGGCACCCGAATCCAGGACCCGGCCCAAAGCTCCCAGATCGTGCCCGGGGACGCGGACCATGGACGGCACTGAGAACAGGTGGGCGGCCTCGACCAACTGCTGGAGTTCATGGATTTCTGCGCCGCCGTGCTGGCCGTCGATGCAGATCCAGTCAAAGGCCTCCGCCGCCACGACGTCCACAGCGGCGGGGTCGCGGAAGCTGATCCAGGCGCCCAAGGTGGTGCCGCCGTCGTCGATTGTCAATCGTGGTGTTGATAGGCCGGTATCGCGGTCGCTGTCACCGTAAATCTTCATTGTTTGCTCCGGGGTCGCGTGACGTCGTGTGGGCCTGCCGTCTCCGGGCGGCTGCCGGGGATTGCTGCGCAGTTCGGTGCGGAGCCGTCCTCGAATCAGATGGACGTTCCTAAACGAACGCGGTGCTCAAAAAATATGACAGACGTCACGGCATGGTGTCAATGGAGGGCCAGATCGGCATCTTTCGCCGCGATAAACCTCTTGACAGTGACGTGCACAACACTCTAAATTGAACACAGCGTTCAAGATATGAACACCCACATCGGATTGTCCGTACGTTTCGGCACGAGTCCAAGGAAGAACTGTTGCCATGAAAAATGAACCTCTCAGCCTCTTTGCCTTCGATGTTTTTGCACCTGCCCACCTGACATCGGGCTCCTGGCGCAATGATGCCGACCAGGGCTACCGCTATACGGATCTGCAGTACTGGACCGGTATCGCTCAGATGCTGGAAAAGGCCGGGTTCGATGGCATCTTTTTCGCCGATAACGTCGGCTACCACGATGTCTACCGTGGTAACGGCGACGCCGCCCTGCGCGACGCCGCCCAGTTCCCGATCAACGACCCCACGGTGCTCATCAGCGGCATGGCCGCGGTCACCAAGCACCTGACCTTTGGGGTCACTGTCTCGGCAACGTATGAGCCGCCGTATCTGCTGGCCCGCAAGTTCAGCTCGCTGGACCACCTCACCTCCGGCCGTGTGGGCTGGAACATTGTCACTTCCTACTCCGAGGCGGCCGCCCGGAACCTGGGAAAGCAGCAGCAGCTCACCCCCGCAGAGCGTTACGACCTCGCCGATGAGTACATGGAGGTCGTCTACAAGCTCTGGGAAAGCTCTTTCGAAGAGGGCGCTGTGGTCCGG
The DNA here is from genome assembly GCF_014764445.1 of Pseudarthrobacter sp. BIM B-2242. Classification (NCBI taxonomy): domain Bacteria; kingdom Bacillati; phylum Actinomycetota; class Actinomycetes; order Micrococcales; family Micrococcaceae; genus Pseudarthrobacter; species Pseudarthrobacter sp. BIM B-2242. The sequence goes on along the minus strand of NZ_CP061721.1, from coordinate 3,882,831 downwards.
GACGCCGAGTCGGCCACCTACATCGACCCCGCCAAGGTGCACTCGATCAACCACTCCGGAGAGCACTTCACGGTCCCCGGTTTTCACCTCTGCGAACCTTCTCCGCAGCGCACTCCCGTGCTGTTCCAGGCCGGCTCTTCGTCCAGGGGCATGGAGTTTGGCGGAAAGCACGCCGAAGCGGTCTTTATTCAGAGCACGTCTGTTGAGGGTGCCAAGCGAAGTGTGGCGAAATTGCGCCAGGCAGTGGCGGATGCAGGCCGCGATCCCCGCGACGTCAAGGTGGTCATCCTACTGACCGTGGTGGTTGCGCCCACCGATGAAGAAGCCCAGGCGAAGTACCGGAAAGCCGTGGACAGCGCGCCGATCGATGGAATCCTGGCACGCTTCAGCGGGTGGACCGGAATTGATATGTCGGAATACGAGCTCGATACCCCCTTGCGGTCGGTTGGAACCAAAGCGGGTCAGTCGATGGTGGACATGTTCTCCAAGGCGGACCCGGACCGGGATTGGACCCCGCGTCAGATCGCCGAGTTCCTGGCTGTCGGCGGCACCGGCGCCACGATCATCGGGTCCCCGGCAACGGTCGCTGCCGAGCTGCGCCGCTGGCGTGACGAGGCCGACATTGACGGTATCAACCTCAGCTACATCACCAAGCCCGGGGGCTGGGAAGAGTTCATCGAACTAGCCCTGCCGGAACTCCGCGCTCACGGCATCATTGCCCCCGCGCGTGGCGAGGACCAGGAGCCTGTTACCCTCCGCGAAAAGTTCTTCGGCCAGAAGTACACGCTGGACGGGCACCCCGCCACTGAACACCGCACCGCGCGGCTGGCCCCCGCGGCCCGCTGACCCTTCACGACGTAGAAATCACAACGGAGACAACCATGACTGAACAAACAGACGTCGTCGTCATCGGCGCCGGTCTCGCAGGCCTCGTCACTGCCCGCGAACTCACCAACCGGGGCCACCAGGTAGTGGTCCTGGAAGCCCGCGACCGCATCGGCGGCCGCGTCTACACCGAACGCCGCCTGGGCCAGAACCTCGAACTCGGCGGCAACTGGCTGCACTGGACCCAGCCCCACGTCTGGGCCGAGGTGACCAGCTACGGCCTGGAGGTCTCCCGCGGCCCGCGCTCCGAGGAAACCTTCTGGCTGGCCGGCAACGAGGTGCGCCGCGGCAACCTGGACGACTTCATGAAACTGATCGACCCCGGCATGACGCGGCTGCTCGAAGACACCACGAAGTGGCTTCCCCGCCCCGATGCACCCCTGACCGTGGAAAACCTCGCCGACGTGGACCAATACAACCTGCAGGAAATGCTGGACAAGCTGGACCTCTCCGAGGACGAACGGAACGCGAACGAGGCCGCCTGGGTGGGCCACTTCAACGCGCCCCTGGACCAGTGCGCCTACGTCAACGCCCTGCGCTGGACCGCCGGATCCTCCGGCCACTGGCACCTGATGCACGAGGCCTCGGCGATCTACCGCCTGAAGAACGGCAACGACGGGCTGGCCAACGCCATCGCCGCGGACACCACTGCGGACATCCGCCTCAACACACCCGTGACAAGCGTCCGCCACGACAGCGACGGCGCCACCGTCACCTACGGTGCCGGCCACGACATCCGGGCTACGAAGGTGGTCATCACCCTGCCGCAGAACGTGCTGCACAAACTCGATGTCCAGCCCGCCCTGTCCGAGGGCAAGCTCGCCCCCAGCCGGGAAAAAACCGCGTCCCAGGGCGTCAAGGCATGGATCCGGGTCAAGGGCCCGATCAAGCCCTTCTTCGCCTACTCCGCCCAGGACAAACCGCTCTCCGTGATCCGCACCGAGTTCATTGGTGACGACGACGCCGTCCTGGTCGGCTTCGGCGCCGATGCGAACCGCATCGATGTGACCGACATCGAGCAGGTCAAGGAAGCCATCAGGGTATGGCGGGATGACCTGGAAGTCCTCGAAGTCACCGGACACAAGTGGGGTGAAGATCCTTACGCCGAGGAAACCTGGCAGATCCAGCGCCCCGGCCAGCTCACCAAGTACCATGCCGCACAGCAGGCCAGCGAAGGCGCACTGCACTTCGCCAGCAGCGACACCGCCAACATCTGGGCAGGCTTCTTCGACGGCGCCATCGAGTCCGCCCTCCGCGCCGGACGCACCATCCACGCAGAACTAAAGGAGGTACGGCCATGAGCGCCCCGGCACTGGAAGCCCGCCCCATCGCGTCGGACCACTACCGCGCCGTGATGCGGCACCTGCCCACCGGCGTAGCGGCCATCTGCTCCACGAATCCCGTCACGGGGGCACGGAACGGGATGATCGTTGGGACGTTCGCGTCCCTGTCCATGGAACCGGCCCTGGTCACCTTCAGCGTCACGCACACGTCCTCCAGCTGGCCGCAGATTGCCGCGGCCGACCGGTTCAGCGTCAGTTTGCTCGCCGAAGACCAGCAGCAGGTCTGCCGCGCACTGTCAGCCAAAGGCCCGGATAAACTCGGCACGGTGAACTGGTCTGAGTCCCTCTGGGGTACACCGCACATCCACGGTTCGCTGGCCTGGTTCGACTGCCGCGTCGAGCAGCAGATAGTTGCCGGGGACCATCTCATCGTCATCGCCAGCGTGCTGGAAATGACCCCCGGCGAGGGCAGCCCCCTCATCTTCCACGGCGGCCGCTTCGGCGGGTTCGCCGAACCCGGCGCCACACCGGCCTCATCGATCAAAGGAGATTGACATGGACATCACCCCGGCAGCAGCCGATACACTCACCGCGGACATCAGCCCCGCGTTCTACCGCCAGATACTCGGAAAGCTGCCCACCGGCGTCGTAGCCATCACAGGAACCAACGACGATGACGAGAAGCTCGGCCTGGTGGTGGGCACCTTCCAGTCCTTGTCCCTGGAACCTCCACTGGTGATGTTCTGCGTGGACAAGTCCTCCTCCAGCTGGCCGAAACTGCGCAAGCTGCAGAAGTTCACCGCCAACATCCTCGCGGATGACCAGATCGGCATTTGCCGCTCCCTTTCCCGCAAGGGCCCGGAGAAGTTTGAAGGCCTGCCCTGCACTGCCGGGCCCCTTGGCACACCCCACCTGGACGGCGCCACCGCTTATATCGACTGCATCGTCACCGCGGAAGTGGTGGTGGGCGACCACTACATGGTGGTCGGAGCAGTGACCAGCATGGAAGAAGGAACCGGCGATGCCCTGCTTTTCCGGGGCGGCAAATTCGGCCAGTACCTTCCTATCGAAATCCCGGCACCGGAAGCAGTAAGGACAGCATCATGAGCACCAAGCAGGAATCGATCCTCAAAGCCTGGAACGGCGCCTGGGGCGACGGCGACCTGTCGGTCTTCGAGGCGCTGCTCGCGCCAGGCTATGTACGCCACTCGAAGTCCGGCACCGAAGACGTCGAGCAGCTGCGGAAGACCATCGAAGCCACGCACGTGGCCTTCCCGGACACAACAACGGAAATCCTGAACATTATCGAGGAAGGTGAGACTGCAGCCATCCATTGGCAGACCCACGGCACTCACCGGGGTTCTTTTATGGACGTTCCCGCCACAGGGCGGAGCGTCACCGTCACGGGAGCGTCTTTCCTTCGATTCGAGGACGGAAAGATTGCTGAGGAATGGGTGGTCTGGGACCCCCGGGAACTTCTCTCTTCCCTCGGCATCTGGCACCTGGGCGCAGGCAACTAGGTCCAGCTATTCACTTTTTACTACGTCCAGGAGACGCAACCATGACACTGACCGGAAACTCCCTCATCGCCGGGACGGAGGTGGCCGGCACCAACGGCTCCACCTTCGGCATCAACCCGGCCACCAACGAAGCGCTGGAGCCGGCCTACACGCTGGTCAGCGACGACCAGCTGAAAGCAGCCACAGATGCGGCCGCCGACGCCTTCGAATCATTCAGCACACTGGAGCCCGAGCGCCACGCGCGCTTCCTCGAAGCCATCGCAGAGAATATCGACGCGGTCGGCGAGGAACTGATTAACCGTGCCTCCGCCGAGACCGGACTGGGAGCAGAACGTCTGCGCGGTGAACGTGCCCGCACCGTCGGTCAGCTTCGCCTTTTTGCCAACGTGGTCCGGACGGGCGACTTCCGCGGCGTCCGGGTAGACCCGGCGCTCCCTGAACGGGCACCCCTGCCCCGCGCCGACATCCGCCTGAGGCAGATCCCCCTGGGCCCTGTGGCCGTGTTCGGTGCCAGCAACTTTCCGCTGGCATTCTCCGTGGCGGGAGGGGACACCGCCTCCGCGCTCGCCGCCGGCTGCCCGGTTGTTGTTAAGGCACACAATGCCCATCCGGGAACGGCGGAGCTTGTAGGGCATGCCGTGGCGAAAGCCGTCCGCGACCTGGAACTGCACCCGGGCGTTTTCTCCCTGGTCTACGGCTCCGGTGCGAGCATCGGGCAGGCGCTTGTTGCCGATCCCGCCATAAAAGCGGTGGGATTCACCGGGTCCCGGGCCGGCGGCACTGCTTTGATGCGCACCGCCGCGGCACGCCCCGAGCCCATTCCTGTCTATGCGGAGATGTCCTCCATCAACCCGGTCTACGTCCTGCCAGGGGCCCTCACAGGCGATCTTGATGCCCTGGCCGCCCAGTACGTCACCTCTGTGACGGGAAGCTCGGGCCAATTGTGCACGTCGCCTGGTCTGGTGTTCGTGCCCGAGGGCGAGGCCGGTGACCGTTTTGCCGCCGCCGTCGCTTCCTCCGTAGCCGGCCAGGCCGGCCAGACAATGCTCAGCCAGGGGATTGCTGCCTCGTGGGATAAGGGGTACAACTCTGTTGCCGGCGTCGATGATGTGCAGCTGGTTGCCCGGGGCCGGGCAGGTACGACGGCAAACGCCCCCGCCCCGGCTGTCTTTGGGACAAACCTTGATGTCTTCACCCGCAACGCGGCGCTCCACGAGGAGATTTTTGGGGCGGCCAGCCTGATTGTGCGCTACAAGGACGCCGATGACCTGATTGAGGCAACTTCCCGCCTGGAAGGCCAACTGACGGCTTCCCTCCATCTCGACGCCGACGACTATGACGCCGCATCGAGACTCATCCCGTTCCTGGAACGGAAGGTTGGCAGGATCATCATCAACGGCTGGCCCACCGGAGTGGAGGTGGGGCACGCCATGGTTCACGGCGGCCCCTACCCGGCTACGTCCGACTCCCGCACCACGTCTGTCGGAACCTTGGCCGTGGATAGGTTCCTCAGGCCGGTCTCGTACCAGAACTTCCCTGACGAGTTGCTTCCGGCGCCGCTGAAGGATGCCAATCCCTGGAAGGTGCACCGGCTGGTCAACGGCCACGCAGAGCCGCAGCAGAACTGACGCCGGCACACACACTTCAACAGCTTCCGGCCCCGGGCAGGACTCCCTCAACACATTCGTCCGGGGCCGGAAATCCACCGTCCATTTGAAAGGGCTTCACATGTCCACCATTACGCTCGAGGACATTGCCTCCTCCCTCCGCGCAGCACGCAGGCAGGGCCAGCCCATTGAAGCGCCGATCGAAACCTGGCCTGGCCTGGATCCCGACGGCGCCTTCGAGGTCCAGAAGATCAATGTGGACCATGCCCTGGCAGATGGAGACCGGCTCGTCGGATACAAGCTAGGCAACATCGCCAAGGTCATGCAGGATGCCTTTGGCCTCGACCAGCCAGACTACGGACACCTTCTTGCCAGTACTTTTGCTTATGAGGGAACCGCTCTCGAACGTGACCGGTTCATCGCGCCGTACGTTGAACTGGAACCCGCATTTATGCTCCGCAAGCCTCTGGGCGGACACAACACCACAGTTGCGGACGTCATCGATGCCATCGAGTTCGCCCTTCCGGCTATCGAGATCATCGATTCCCGCGTGAAGCAATGGGATATCGGGCTGTGCGACACCCTGGCCGACAACGGCTCCACCGGCGCCGTCATCCTCGGCGGCACACCGCGCAGGGTGACGGATTTGAACCTGCGGGACACCAGGGGCGTCCTGCGCTTCAACGGCCGGGAAGTCATCAGCGGCTCCACCGGAAACATCCTCGGCAACCCGCTTGCCGCCGTCGCCTGGCTCGTCAACCGCCTCGCCGCGTACGGCGTCACGTTCGAGGCCGGCCAGGTCATCCTTCCGGGAAGCTGCCTGCAGGCCGTCCCCATGAACGAAGCCGGCCGGTGGACGGGGACATTCGAGGGCTGGGGCACTGTCGAATTCGACGTCACAGACGCTGCAGCCAACTGATTAAGGCAAGGCCTCCGCAGGGGTCCGGTCCCCGGAAGGGGCCGGGCCCCTGTTCTTATTCCACGACCTATCCGCTTCCACGATGCATCCGCCCAGCACTAAGGAGTCCCATGCGTTTGGCCAATATCTCAGACCGGCTGTCGCTTATCACACACGCCGGAATGGTGGTGGATGTCTCGCAGGCAACAGGCGGACGCATCAGCCCCGGCGTCCAGGAGTGCTACGACCGCTGGGAGGAGGTTCTCGACGTCGCGGGCTCTCTGGAGGACGACGGCGGCCGACCGCTGGCGGACGTGCCGCAGCGTCATGTCGGCAGTCCGGCTCCCCGCCCGCGCCAGGTGTTTGCCATCGGGCTGAACTATGCAGCGCACGCTGCAGAGGCAGCATTGGAAGTCCCTCAGGAACTCACTGTCTTCACGAAGTTCGTCAGCGCGCTCACCGGCCCGTACGGCGCCATAGCCCTGCCGCAGGGAACCGTCGACTGGGAGATCGAGCTCGTTGTGGTCATTGGACGGGGCGGACAGAGCATCAGCCCGGACAACGCATGGCGCCACGTGGCCGGCGTTACGGCCGGGCAGGACCTCTCTGAGCGGACAAGGCAGTCCGCGGGACCTGCGCCGCAATACAGTCTGGCGAAATCGTACCCCGGCTTCGGCCCCATGGGACCGTTGCTGGTAACTCCGGATGAGTTTGAAAACCCTGACGCAATCGAACTCGGCTGTGCCATCAACGGGGAACCTGTGCAGGCGGGAAACACAGTGGATATGGTCTTTCCGGTTCCTGAAATCATCGCCCGGCTTTCCGCTGTCACGCCCTTGCTTCCCGGCGACGTCATCTTCACCGGTACGCCGCCGGGAGTGGGAGCGGGCCGGGTTCCCCAACGCTTCCTGCATGACGGGGATGAACTTGTGAGCTACGTCCGGGGCGTGGGGGAGATGCGCCACCGGATGCACCAGCGGGACTGAGTCCGCCTCCAACCCCATGTCCGGCGCACTCTCTTGCCTGACAACGTGACCTATGTCATGCTGTTTCTATGTTCAGAGAGTGAACGTGGCGTTCATTTATTGATCTTCAGCAGTTTGCCCCGAATGCTTCAGAGAGGAAGCCATCATGACCATCGTCCCGCGCACTTTTTCTGCCGCCTTCCTGCGCCGCCCGGCTGCGAGCCACTGGGGCACGCAGCCCGTGCAGGCGCCTGCGCATACGGAAGCCGCGGCCGCCGGCGGAAGTGCTGGAATCACTGCGGCTCCCTGGGAAGGGCTTTACCTCGAAATCGAGGAGTCCCAGGACAGCGCCGCGGCCAGCGCCCTGCCCGCGGATTCGGAGTTGGAGAGGTTTCTCGCCAGCCTGATGTATGGCGACTGAGCTATGCGGCAAGTGAGCAACGCGGGCCGCATCGACGAGGGAGTCCGGACGCCGCCCGCAGGACTGGTTTGAGCAGGCGCATTGTCCGGCGATGCCTGATCCACGCGGAGACGGCCCGCCACCGGTAACACCTGACGCCACAGGCCGGCCCATTTCTTTCTACGCCAACTGAATTGAGGGGCAACGCTTGGACGGAGTGCTAAAGGGCTTCTTCGTCGTGGGCGCCGTCTTGCTGGTGGGGTACGTCCTAGGCAAGACGAATGCCTTGGGTCCGCAGGGGACAAAGGTACTGTCCACGTTGACGTTCCTGGTCGGGTTACCCAGCCTGATGTTTTCCATGATCGCCTCACGCCACATCTCGGAGGTTCTCAGCCCGACAGGCCTGATCTCGGTGGTAACGGCAGCTGCCGTCATGATCCTGTTCGCCGTCATCGGGGCGATCGGCCGCTGGGGAGTTCGCCGCACCACCATCGGGGCTCTGGCCACGGGGATAGTGAATTCCACGAACCTTGGCGTCCCGCTCTCGCTGTACATCCTTGGAAGCGCCACTTTGTGGCGCCGATCATGCTCTTCCAGTTGGCCGTTGTGACGCCGGTGGCACTGACCATCCTTGATCTCACCGATCCGGCCAGGAAAAAGGTGTCACTCGGGCACATGCTCTCCATCCCGCTGCGCAACCCGGTGACGGTGGCGGCCGTGCTGGGTATTCTCGTCAGTGCGTCCGGAGTGCAGGTACCTGACCTGCTCTTGGACCCCATGAGGCTGGTCGCGCAACTGACCGTTCCCCTGATGCTGATCATTTTCGGTATGTCCCTGAACGGACTCGCCGTGGGGCAAAGCGCCGGCGACCGGGTGCCGACGCTCCTGGCTGTGCTGCTCAAGTCCGGCATCCAGCCCCTTCTGGCCTGGCTGCTGGCCGCTTTCGTTTTACACCTCGACCCCTTCGGCACCTTCGTCGTTGTGGCCTGCGCCATCCTTCCCACGGGTCAGAATGTGGTCCTGTATGCAGTCCGGTACGGTGTCGCCCAGAAAATAGCCCAGTCCGCAGCTGTGCTTACGACGCTTCTCGCGGTACCCCTGCTCCTGGGAGCAGCCTGGATCCTGGGCTGAGACCCAGCCGCGGCGACAGGCCTTGTGTGACTTCCCTTCAGGGGGGATTCCCTACCCTGCTTTGCCATGCCGGACTCCTCCCAACTTAAGGCCGTTCATATTGCCGTGGTTTGGAGATAAAAAAGCTTCTGAAATCTTGTCTTGAACGATTGACTTGAACTGCTGTTCATGTCAAAGTTTGTGGGACGGACAACGTGATTGGTGTCACATCGGAAGTGGCTCTCTAGCAGACCTCAGCCGGTTGGTACGAATGACAACTTCGGGTAGCAGGCGATCCCTCAGGATGCCCCAGGCGGGCTCCAGCCCGGTTCTTCGACACAGTCTTACAAGCGCCAAAGATTGAACAGTTCTGCCAACGATGTACAGCTCTGACGAATCTTTCCCACACTTCATTTAGGAGACACCATGGAAACCACCCTCGTAGGATCACTGACCAAGGCCGGATCCATCCAAAAGGTCGAAAACGGCTTCATCGGCCTGCCGTCGATGAACGAGCCCGGCACGATCTCCGCGATCGGCGACTCGCTGCACAACCCGGAGGGCTCGGTCATGTGCGCCGGCTTCTTCGAGCTGAAGGCGTCCGAGCCGCTGATCTACACCTACACCTACGACGAGATGAAGGTTGTCATCAAGGGCGAATTCATCCTCACCGACCAGAGCACCGGCGAAGTCACACACGCCAAGGAACGCGACGTGCTGTTCTTCCCCAAGGGCACCACCGTGAAGTTCGAGACCCCCGAGTACGGCCTGGGGTTCTTCGCCGGCGACCGCACCTTCAACCCGTAAGGACCGACCATGCGGCCCGCGTCCCACCGGCGCGGGCCGCTAAAACCGGTGGCGTCCGAATGGGGAATCGGCGGAGTTGCCCCATTCCACCTTCAGGGCGCTGACCCCCCTCGAAGATCAGCCCGGTCCTCCGCGTCGTCCTCCCGCTCATCCGGGATCTCAGCAGGCCAGTCCGCCCGCTGCATACATAAGCCTTCGGCATGGCCGAAATCGACGAGGGCCAACGGTTCGCTGTGAACCTGGCCCGTAGCGGCATCAGATTGGACGTTCCGGCCGGCGTCCCGTTGCCGGAGCTCCTCGAAAAAGCAGGAAAGTGGCCCCCCGCCTGTGCCTTAAGGCATCTGCCGGCGGCTGCTCCCTGCCGAAAAATCCGAGGTCTCCTGCAATGGGACCCCTACCTGACTGACCAGCAAAAGGCCGCGAACACCATCATGATGTGCTGCGTTCACGCAGCAGAGACCAAGAATTGGAGTTGGACCTTTGAGTATCATCACTGACAAAGAGCCAGACACTGTGCCGGCCGAACTCGCAAAGGACCGCGCGCCCAAGGTTAACTGGCGGGTCCTTATCATCGCTGCAGTCATTATTATTGCCTTCTCCGTCTGGGCAATGCTGGTCCCCGCCAGCGCCCAGGCCACCATGAAGACGGTGGTGGGCTGGATCGCACAGAACCTCGGCTGGTTCTATGTGCTCACGGTCACTGTCGTCATCGGGTTTGTGCTGTGGGTGGCGTTCTCCAAGGTGGGCTCGGTCCGGATGGGCCCGGACCACTCCCGTCCGCAGTACAAGCTGTTCACCTGGGTGGCATACCTGTTCGCCGCCGGGGTGGGCATCGACATGCTGTTCTACTCCGTGACCGAACCCATCACCCAGTACATGAAACCGCCGGAGGGCGCAGGCCAGACGGCCGAGGCAGCCCGCGAAGCCGTGGTGTGGACGATGTTCCACTACGGCATTGCGGGCTGGGCCATGTATGCCCTCCTCGGCATGGCCATGGGCTACTTCGCCTACCGGTGGGGCATGCCGCTGTCCATCCGCGCAGCCCTGTATCCCCTGCTGGGCAAACGCGTCCGGGGCGGGCTCGGGGACACGATCGACATCATCACCCTGGTGGGCACCGTCTTCGGTGTGGCTACGGCCATGGGGATCGGTGTGGTCCTGCTGAACGTAGGATTCTCCATCATGTTCGGACTGGAGCAGGGCCTGGCCCTGCAGATCGCCCTGGTCATTGTCGCCGTCGTCCTCACCATCGCGGCCTGCACCTCCGGCGTGGACAAAGCGATCCGCTGGGTCGCGGAGCTGAACATCTGGAGCGCCGCTGCCCTGTTGTTGTACATGCTGGTGACCGGCCAAACCTCGTTCCTGCTCAACTCCCTGGTGGAGAACATCGGCAGGTTTGCCGTTACCTTGCCCGAACGCACCCTGCAGACGTTCGCTTACCAGGACGGCGGTTCGGAGTGGATGGGTGGCTGGACCCTGTTCTTCTGGGCCTTCTGGCTGGCCTGGGGCCCGTTCGTGGGCCTGTTCCTGGCCCGCATCTCCCGTGGCCGGACCCTGCGGGAGTTCGTCATCGCCGCCATCACCTTCCCGGTGCTCTGCGACTTCCTCGTCGTAAGCATCTTCGGTAACAGTGCCCTGCATGAGGTACTGAACGGCAACGAGGCGTTCGCGCAGCTGGCCATTACCAGCCCGCAAGAGGGCTGGTACGCGCTGCTCGGGATGTTCCCCGGAGCTCCTCTCCTGATCGGGCTGGGCACGTTGTCCGGCATGCTGTTCTACCTCACCAGCGCCAACTCCGGGGCCATGATGATGTCCAACTTCTCGTCCAACATCACTAATGCCACCCAGGACGGCGCCAAGGGACTGCGGATCTTCTGGGCCTTGGTCACCGCCCTGCTGACCATCGCGATGCTGGTGGCCGGCGGCGTGACCACCATGGAGTACGCCACCCTGATCTTCGCCCTACCGGTGACCATCATCGCCTGGCTGGTCATGGTCTCCTTCACCAAGGCGCTGCGGATGGAGCGGATCGAACGTGAGGCCCGCGTCCAGCGGCGGCAGTCGATAGCGGTGCACGGAGGCCACAGGGCGGACCGCACGTGGGGCCAGCGACTGGCGAAGATACGCTCCTACCCGTCCAAGGACGAGGCTGCGAAGTTCCTTGAGTTCACTGCGCAGCCGGCGCTGGCCGAGGCTGTCGAGGAGTTCACCAAACAGGGCCATAACGCAACCCTGGAAACCATCCCGAACGAAGACACGGGTGTCTCAGGCCATGTGCTCGTGGTGGCCATCCCGGACCACAGGGACTTCCACTACCAGCTCCAGGCTGTCGAAGCTTCAGTACCGAAATTCGGCCGCGGCATGCAACACGAATCCGATGTCTACTACCGCGTGGAAGTGTTCGCGCAGACCGGCTCCGAGGGCTATGACCTGATGGGCGTGACCCCGCAGCAGATCATGGAAGACGTGCTGGTCCGTTACGAGGCCCACCTGGGCTTCCTGGCCTTCTCGAGCGAATACGACCATCCTTCGATCATCACTCCACAGCTACCACCGGCCACCGGTTCCCCCGCATAGGAGGAGCCTGCGGATGCCACAAACGAACACGGTGGGCGATTTCATCGCCCACCGTGTTCGTTTCTGCATCTGCCGTGGCTCAGACTTCGGAGTATCGGAACGACTGCGATTCGGCGCCGTCCGGATTGGGCCGTAAACGGTGACCATGCGCGCGTAGACGGGTGCCCGGTATCGGCAGGTTCTGCCACTGGTCCTTCATGGGGGCCAGGGCCTGCGCCGGCCAGAAAGCAATCCCTTCCCCGTAGCCTGCGCAGTGGGCTTGGACCTTTTTTGGGCGCTCACGCAATAGTCTTTAAGGAAGTGTCCCTGTCGGGCCGAAACGGGAGACTGGAGAGTGAGCCATGCGGGTATCCGCCGAAGAACGAAAAGAACAGTTAATTGCAGCAACGGTTGAACTTATGCGCCGCGAGGGGGTTCAGTCCGTGACTATTCGGGCCATCGCCAAGGAGGCTAACGCTCCCCTGGCCACGGCTCACTATTGCTTTAGCAATAAAGAAGAACTGATGGACGCAGCCGCCGAGGCCTGGTTTAAGAACCTAAGCCGCTTTTCCCGTGACGTTCCCGCCCATCTGGGCCTCCGAAAAGCCGTGGAACAGGTGGCCGAAGGCTACTGGCGTGCTTTGGAGGAAGAGCCCGCCAGCATCCTTTCCGAGATCGAACTCATTCTGTGGGCAACGCGTAATGCGGCAGTCAGCCCGCTGGCCGCGAAGATTTATCCCGCGTATGAAGTGGAACTGGGAAACATATTCTCCGCTGCCGCCCAAAGCAACGGCGACCGCTGCCTCATAGAGTTCCCTGCGCTGGTGAGGCTTTTCCTGATGATTTACGACGGCGCTGCCATCCAATACATGACCGACCCCAAAGCTACTGATCACCGCGCCCAGTTCTTCATGATGATTGACGCGCTTCTCCTCAAAGCGGGCGTCTGAACCGCTGGAACGATCCAGCGTGAAGCTCAGGCGGGGATTCCGGCGTCGGAGCGATCCGCATCAGATCGGTCCGCCTCGGTTCGGTCCGCGTCGGAACCTCCCGCAGCGGGCGTGGTGTCCGCCGGCAGGGACTTCAGGCCTGCTGCGCAGCCCACAATCCCCCCGATGAACAGCACCTTCAGGACACTGAAGGGTTCGACGCCGGTGGCCATGGCCCAGCCCACCGTCAGGGCCGCGCCGATTCCTACCCAGACGGCGTAGGCGGTGCCGAGGGGAATGCTGCGGATGGCCAGGCCGAGGCCGATCATGCTCAGGGTGGTGGTCACGGCGAACACCGCGGTGGGGAGGGGAACGGTGAGGCCGTCGGACAGGCCCAGGGCGGTGGCCCAGACGGCTTCGAGGACGGCGGAGGCCAGCAGCAGCAGCCACGCAACGGAACGCTTGGTCATCACGCCACCACCTTCAGGCCAACCACGCACGCGGCGATGCCGGTGAGCAGCAGCAGGCGCGCCGTCGTCGGGCGTTCAGCCTTGGTGATCATGGCGTAGGCGGAGGTCAGCACTACGCCCACGCCCACCCAGACGGCGTACGCGGTCCCGGTGGGGATGGTCTGCATGGCAAAGGCGAGTCCGGCCATGCTGGCGAGGACGGAGACGAGGAACAGGAGTGCGGGGGCGATGCGGCGCCGGCCGGTGGCTTGGAAGGTCCGGTGCAGGGCCGCGGCCCAGACGGCCTCGAGCGACCCGGAAAGAATGAGGATCATCCACGACATGACGGATCCTTTGGCTGCGCTTGCAGCGCCCGACGGCGGGTGGCCAGTTTCACGATGAACCTTCCCAAGGGTTGGAACCGGGGCCTCCCGCTATCCGAACGGAAGGCCCCGGGCTGTGTCGCGTCCTCAATCCGTCTCGGGTCCGGTGCAGAAGAAGCACTCCCCGGGTTCGAGGTTTGAGTCGCAGGTCTTTTCGATGAGGTGTTCGCCGGCATCGGGGGAGGAGCTGACCGCAGGGTTCATTGGGGGATCATCCCCTAGGCCATGGTGGCGAACATGAGGGCCATAGCGGCGGCGCCCACGGCTTCGAGGCCGTGTTGTTTTCGGGGGGAGTGCATTGCCGTTGCTGTGCCGCGGGCTGCGGTTGACGGTTTCCGGTTGCGCACCAGGAGGGAGGCAAAGACCAGTGCCGCGGCCGCGAAGACGATTGTCAGGGGCGTGGCGAGGCCGGGCAGGTGGTCAAGGGTGGCCGTGGCCATGGCGGGGGTTGAATGCGACATTCCGTGGTGGGCGCCGGGAAGCGCTGAGGCGTCCGCGTGGACCGCTCCAGTGCCGGTGGTGATGTGGCTGGTCATCATGGTGACCATGACGGCGGCCCCGGCCATGCTGAAGCTGTGGTACAGGCATTTCAGGCGGCCCTGGCTGCCTGCACAGAGGATTTTGAATTCGGGCCGCGCGACGGCCTGGATGACGAACCAGAGGGCTGAGCCCGCGAGGATAGCGATCTGGGCGAGCACGGTGGAAGGTGCGAAGTTCCAGAGCATGGCGGCCATCAGGATGTTCATGACGGCGTGGAGGGTGTTGTTGACCCGGTCGGTGAGCTGGTGCGGCTTGGCAGCCTGCAGGAGGTGGTAGCTGCCGCTAAGCAGCAGGATTACCGTGAGGGTCCAGGTAATTGCGGGGATATTGAACACGCGGATCACACTCTCGCTACAGGATTGGGTTGGGTACAGGCGGTCCCCGGTGCTTTTCTTACAGCACCGGGGACCGCCTGTTTGAGGATGTTCGTTTCCAGCTTTAGTTCATGTCCGTGGTTCGTGGCTTTCCTGAAGCTGGATCCGGATTATTTATCTGTGGTGCAGCAGGTGTCGGTGGTGGTGTTGGTGCGGTTTTCGTTGGTGGGGAGGTTGAGGGTGGGGTTTTGGTCGAAGAAGCCGTGGGGTTCGAGCATGAAGCCGATGTTTTGGCGGGGCATGATGGGCCAGTCTTCGAGGCGGACGACGTGGTGCATGCCGAAGGTGTACCAGACGACGAGGTCCTGGTCGACGATGTTGCGGTCTTTTTGGGTCCAGATGTGCAGGCCGTCGTCTTCGCCGGTGGCTTGGTTGGGGAATTCGCCGGCGGCGAAGCGTTCGGTGCGGTCGTAGGCGGTGACCCAGAGGTTGTTCCGGGCGAACTGTGCTCGTTTGGAGACGTAGGATTCATCGCCGGCGGCGAGTTGGATGCCGTCGGTGGGGATCAGGCGGTAGGCGACGGGTTCGTTGACGATGTTTTTGCTGTCGCGGTTGGCGATTTTCCAGAAGCGGTGTTTGGAGGTGTCGGTTTTGCGGATGGCGGCCTGTTCGGTTTCCAGGAGCCGGTCCACGGCCATGAAGGCGGTGTGGGTGGGGTTGTGTTCGGGGATTTCCATGTCGACTTCGTAGACGGCGTTGGTGGGGCCGTCGATTTCGAAGTCCATGCGGACGTTGAACATGTGCTGGTGGATGGGGGCGTAGAGTCCGTCGTTGTTCAGGTTCTGGCCGTAGGGGCTGTTTTCGCCGGGTTTCTGGCCGGCGGTGGAGAGGATGCCGGTGGCTTTGACGAGGAATTCGATGGATCCGTCGAGGAAGAGGTGCCAGTAGAAGGCGTATTCGTAGTTCGCGACGGTGGCGATGAAGGAGATGACGAGTTTGCGGGAGCGGCGGGTTTCGGTGGTGCCTTCGCGGAAGTCGAAGTGCTTCCAGAGGATGGAGTCGTCTTCTTCGTGCATGCAGATGGCGTTTTCGATGGTGAGGGGGTTGCCGTGGCTGTCGGCGGTGATGCCGTCGAAGTATTTGATTTCGCCGAGGCAGTCACAGCCCAGGGTGAGGGAGTTGGCCATGTTGCCGATGTTGTATTCGCCGGAGTCGAAGGCGTTCTTTTTGGCCTGGACGGGGGCGGTGTCACCGTAGGGGACGACCATTTCGGAGAGGGAGGCGCGGTTGATCACGGGGCGTTCGACGCCCTTGTTGCGGAATTTGAGCTGGTGCAGGACCAGGCCTTCGCGGGGGGTGAAGCCGACGCGGAAGGACCAGTCGGCCCACTGGACGTGGTTGCCGGTGACGGTGAAGGAGGCGCCTTCGGGCTGGGTGATGGAGATGGGTTTGAGGTCGGTGCGGGGTTCGCCGACGTATTTGGGCAGGTAGTTCCCGGACGCGGAGGGGACGGGGATGGCCTGGTCGTCATCGACCTTGACGACTTCGCCGGAGTTCAGGTCCACGATGACGATGAAGTTCTCGATCGGGTGGGCGTAGGGGCTGTCGTCGGCTTCTTCGCGGACGAAGACCAGGGCGCGCATCAGGCGCCGGCCCAGGTCGTCTTCGCCGAAGTAGCCTACGGACCAGGGTTCGAAGCAGACCAGGGACATGTCGGTGATCCCGCGTTTGGCCAGGGCGGCCTGGACCTCGGGGTTCTGGCGGCAGGACTCTTCGCCTTCGGCGAATTCGTCGAGCATGAACGGGGGGTGGATGTGCGCGGGCAGCTGGGTCCATTTGGAGACGATGCCTGATTCGAGGTCCACGATCGCTTCGTAGGACCGGGCTTCGGCGCGGTTGACCAGGACAGCGTCGGCTTCACGGGTGACAGCGGCGCCGGTGCGGAGCAGTTCCTTCTCCGGTTCGCGCAGTTCAATGCTGATGAAGCGGAACGATTCCGCGGCGGCCGGGCCGTCCTTCAGGATCGCGGCGGCCCGGGAAATCTCCTCGCGGGAGAGCGGATCAAGCGGGTGGGAAACCCCTACCCCGGTGTGAATTTCAGTGTTGAGAGTCATGGTTTTCTCCTTGGTTCTTTCGTGAGGATGAAGATCCCTATGGCCTGTTAGGCGAGTTGCCCCGTGACATGAGTGGCGTTTGGCAAGTACTTGGCAGACCGCTCATGTTCTTGAAACCTGCCTGGAGGAGACCGGACCCGGGCTTTGCCAGCGGAGCTCTGCACTGAGCTCCGTTGGCGTGATGCCGGTCACGTATTCCTCTTGCAGCCAAGCTACGTGAAATAAATCATTTAGTCTAGCTTTTTTTAGGGATATTCTCTTATTGCTCTATTTATGGCGCACTAGCGGGAGCTAGCGGCCCAGCAGCCAGTCAGAAGCGGCTTTGCGGTAGCGGATGATGCCCTTGTATTCGGCCATGTCGTCCGGCAGTTCGGCCAGCACATGGCCCATCTTTTCCCGCCACGCCGGTACCCGGGCGATGTCGGAAAGGGGCAGGAGGTGGGTCCTGACCAGGAACAGCAAGGCGCCGGAGTGCGGAAGGCGGACCAGGTGCTGAACTTCCACGCGAAGGTGGAGCTTCTCCGGCATGGCAGGGTCGTCGGCAATGGTGCTTCGGTCCGGACCCCATTCCGGGTACGTTTCCGTGGAGGTGTCCATGCGCCGGCCGATGGTCATGGTCCAGTTGGTCCGCCGGAACTGTTCGCCGGGCTGCAGGCGCAGCAGGAACTGCTCAGCCCGGCTGATGATGCGTTCTTCCTTCACCCGCGGGACGGGATGATGGATTTCCATGAAGTTCATGCCGACATCGAAGCCGAATGACCAGTCAGCGGCGAAGGTCACGAGGCCGGCATCAAGCCACAGCGTATCGTCCCGGACGTCGAGAAGAATGATGTCGTCCTGGATCTGGCTGCCGAGGAAGCGCAGCGGACCTTCAGGCAGTGAGCTGTCGTCGCCGACGGTAAATTCGACGTCGAGATCCTGCAGGCCGTTATGCCAGCGGCAGACGTTGCCTTCCCGGTGGAAAGACATCGTGTCCGGGTAATCATCCGCCATGGAGGACAGCAGGGTGGTCAGGGCGTCCCACACTGCCGGTCGCATGTGGGGGAGGACGTTCACGCGGGAAGCGTCGCGTTCCAGCACTTTGGCGCGCTCGGACAGTTCGTCCAGGTAGTGTTCGTCGATGTCCACCAGGTGGGCTCCCCAGGAGCCGGCTTCTGTCGGTGCAGTTTTGGTGGCCGGTTCGACGTTAGCGCTGTACCGGTACGTGTCGTTGGCAAAAGGAAAAGGGAAGCGCCTGATCCGTTCGGGGAGAAGGACTGCGTCCGGATCGGTTTCGATGATCGTGCTACTCAAAGGTCCAACTCCAATTCTGGGTCGTTGCTGCGCGAAACACAGCACATCATTGTGGTGTTCTCGGCTTTTTCCTGGTCGGACAGGTACAGGTCGCGGTGCTGCGGTGCGCCACGAAGAACCGGCAGGACGCATTCCCCGCAGATGCCCTTGCGGCACATGTTGGGGATGGTCTTCCCTGCTGTTTCGAGTGTCTCCAGCAGCGAAACGCCGGCCGGAACTTCCAAACTAACGCCGCTGCGTGCCAGATGCACCGTAAAGGGTTCACCCGCGTCCAGTTCGGTTGCGCCAAAGGCTTCTGAGTGAAGCCGGGCGGCTGACCAGCCCTGGCTCCGGGCCTCTTCCAGGACCGCATCCATGAAGACAACGGGACCGCACACGTAGAGGTGGGTGCCGAGGGGCTGTGTTATGAGCGCTTCGGCCAGAACGCTTTGGAAACTGCTCCGGCTGGTGCACTCCACCAGAGCGGTCAGCCCCGGCCCCAGCAGTTCCCGTGCTTCCGTCACGTGGGCGCCGGCGTCCGGCCGGTGCACGTAGATCATTGATGCTGTGTTGCCCCGCTCCACCGCGGCCCTGGCGTGCGAAAGAATCGGCGTGATCCCGATTCCTGCAGCAACCAGCAGATGATGCGACGCGGTTGATGCGGGAGCAAATGCGCTCCGGGGGCGCGAAACGTTAACACGGTCGCCGACGGAGAGCCGGTGCATGGCTACCGAGCCGCCGGCGCCTTCATCGACCCTCAGGACAGAGATGGTGTAGTCGGACGGTGCGTTGCCTGAACCTGTCAGCGAGTATGCATTGACGCCGCTCCCGTATTGGACCACCAGGTGGCTCCCCGGGACATAGGAGGGCAACCGTCCACCCTCCGGAGCGGCGAAGGTAATGCTGACAATCGATTCCGTCTGGCGGCTGATGTCTGTCACCTCCAGGTGGAGGCCTCCCTCCACCGCCGGGTGGACCTGGGGCTGGAGCGCTATGGCGGTCATGCTGCCTCCTCGGCATGGGCTGAGTAGCCCAGGTATGCGCCTCTTCGTCGGGAAAAGTGATCAGTGACGGCCAGGACGGTGGAGCACCCGTGACACGTCACCTCGGTGCCGCCTGTCCGGTCAGCGGTGGTGGAGAGGCAATGCGGACAATAAACAAACCGGGGTCCGGTTTCCTGGGACAGGAGCGTTACTTCCTCCCCCAGAAGTCCGCAGTCCGCTGCGACGGCGGCGGCTGCCCGGATATCTGCCGGGGGTCCTGCAAGGACAAGGCGGACGCCAACATGGGAACTGCTGAATACGGACTTGAGTTCCAAGAGGGTGTCGGCTGTTGCTGCTTCGAAATGGAGATCGTAGCGGGGCTGGCCATCGGTGTCTGGAACTGCGGTGTCACCTGTGGATCCGAAAGATACACAGATGACACCGCGGAAACCAGGTTCCAGGCCGTTGCCGGCTGCTGGCGGCGTGGACGCGGAACGCATGGTCGGTCCTTACGGGTTGAAGGTGCGGTCGCCGGCGAAGAACCCCAGGCCGTACTCGGGGGTCTCGAACTTCACGGTGGTGCCCTTGGGGAAGAACAGCACGTCGCGTTCCTTGGCGTGTGTGACTTCGCCGGTGCTCTGGTCGGTGAGGATGAATTCGCCCTTGATGACAACCTTCATCTCGTCGTAGGTGTAGGTGTAGATCAGCGGCTCGGACGCCTTCAGTTCGAAGAAGCCGGCGCACATGACCGAGCCCTCCGGGTTGTGCAGCGAGTCGCCGATCGCGGAGATCGTGCCGGGCTCGTTCATCGACGGCAGGCCGATGAAGCCGTTTTCGACCTTTTGGATGGATCCGGCCTTGGTCAGTGATCCTACGAGTGCAGTTTCCATGGTGCTGTCTCCTATGACTGGTGGTGTGAAAGATGGGATTCGGGAAGGGACGTCTTCCGGAGGACCGGCCTGGCCGACCTGCGTGAGATGTGATGTGAGTCACGCTTCCTGCCCCACAAGTAAACCTACGGGACTTAATTCATCTAGTCCAGACTTTTTAAAAGTTAAGGCCAAAATTCTGTTTTATTTCTTCGTGGCGCGGTTGACAGGCCGGGGTCCCTGAACGCACTCACGGCGGATGCCGGGCCCTGGAAAGGCCCGGCATCCGCCGTGAAATATGCGCTGGAAAGCTTGGGTGTTGTCCTTGTCAGGGACTTGGAACCCTTTCAAGATCTCCGGCGTCCTCGTCCGAGGAGGGAGCGGTAGCTGCCTTGCCGTTTAAGCGGCGGGATTCGCGCTGGGTATACAACCAGATGGGTATGTATAGCGACAGTACGAGGAAGCCCACCCAGGTTGAAGTCCAGCCGACCTCCAGGCTGTTCAGGTACACCACGCCCACCAGGCACAGGGGGAGGTTAAAGAGGCCGAAGATCAGGGCAACCTTTTTCCAGCCCTTGGGTGCCTTGAAGGGCCGTTCCAGGTTTTTGAAGGCAGGGTGATTTTTGGCCCTGACATAGGCAAACAGGCTGATGCCGTTGGCGCAGGTGTAGCCGATCGCGGACGCCGCAAGGATTGCCGCCGGCGTCCCCATGGAGATCAGCACGAGGTTGAAGGCGCCGATGACCAGCATGGCAACAAACGGTGTACCCTGGCGGTTTGTTTTGCCGAACACCCTGGGCAGGTTGCCTTCACTCGACATGGAGTGCATGGCGCGGGAGGAGCCCAGGTAGGCCGTCTGGATGATGAGGATCATGGCAGCGATCAGCATGATGATGGTGACCATGGTGCCTGCTTGGCCGAAGACAGCCAGGGCCACTGGAATCAGCGGCGACAAGGGCTCGGCCAGTACGCCCTCAACTCCCAGCACGCCGATCACTGCAGATTGCACCAGTACAAACGAGAAGAAACAGATGATGCCGCAGGCATAGAGTGCTTTGGGAACGTCTCTCGACGGGTTTTTGTACTCGGGACCGTAGATGGCTGCCGTTTCCCAGGCGCAGGCACTCCACTGGGCGATCGCAAAGATGCCAAAGAGGATCAGGATGTGGTGCATGTCCCAGGCCCAGTCGGCCGGCATCCAGCTGCCGGTGATATTTGAGAGCTCCACCTTCCCGGTGGCGAAGGGCGCTACGGTCAGGACCACCAGGGGTATAAGAGAGAACGCAGCCAGGACGTAACCCAGCTTGGCGCCATCCTTGAGGCCGAACCAGTTCACTACGAACAACCCGGTGAAAATCACCAGGCCGGAGATCAGCGCCAGCTGGTACTCGGTGAAGGTCTCGGCCAGCACCGGAAACAGCCCGTGCAGGTATCCGCCCACCAGGATGGAAAAGATGGCGAGTACAGGGTTCCAGGCAAACCAGTAGCTCCAGGCGCTGAAGCCGCCGATCAGCTTGCCCTTGTCGTACTTGCCCTTGTAGTTCTCCGTCCGGAAGACGTGCTGTGCAAAGCCCGGCAGGCCGGATGCTTTGGGGAAGGTGGTGGCCATCTCGGCATAGGCGGTGCTCTGCATAAAACCCTGCAGGACCGATATTCCCCAGATGAGGATTGCTGCGGCAGACACGTACATCGGCAGGTAGCCCAAGGAGGGCAGAATCAGCAAGGGAACGCCCAGCGCAATGGCCAAACCCTGCTTCCAGTCGATCGACCTTTCCAGGTGATCGGTGCCGTCTAAACGATTTTCACTCATTGAATCTCCCTAAAACTACTGAAGTCGTCTCTGACTTCTTCGTTATGGAACTCGGTTTTGGATCCCCCGTTGGCGGTGAATGATCAGCTCTGTCCAGTCAGGCATGTAGTGCCGCGGCGACATGCTGCCGCGTGAAATTTCCGGACGGCGCGCGCCGGCATGTAGGACGAGGAGGCTGCGGTGCTCAGGAGTGGACCCAACGGGCTATGCCGAAGGACTCATGACTGTTCCGCACTAACGCGATGTGAAGCAGATCACTCCCAGAGGTTACAGCTTAAAACCTCTATTGCGATAGCTTTTGTACACAATAAGTCTGGCCAGCGTCTTGCCGGTCTGCTCCGTTGGCAGCGCAAGTCCGAACGCTAGGCGATATAGATCAAGGAAAGCCCGAGGTGGGGGACGTCCAGGGCGGTCCGATGCTGACTGGGGTAGTCGGACTTTATCCGCTCACCCACAAGATATAAACCGGAGTTGCCGAGAATGACGCGGTTGCTGGCGTTGACGAGGGCGGCGTCGGCCGAGATAGCGCGCAGGGTCGGCATGATGAGGGGTTCCAGGTCCTTGATCCTGATGTCGCAGGCAGCTACACCGGTGAACCGTCCCTGGACAGACAGCGGAGCCGCAAATGTCAGGATGTATTCCTCGAAGCCAAGGAAGTCCACGTACGGCCCCCAGAGGCTCTGTTCACCTGTGGACGCGGCGGTGGAGAAAAACGGCAGCTTTTCATAGTCGTAGTAGCGGCTGCTGCCGGGAGTCACATCCAGGTCGAGCCTGCCGACGGTGCCGTATTCCTTGCGGGCCCACCAGTCCAACGCCGGAAGCCCCGGCGCGAGGGTGTCCACCGCAAAGAACGTTCCGGCTCCGGCCGCAAAGGTATTCCGTGTCAGGAAGTCGCGGGGATATTCGTCCAGCCCTGCCAGTGCAGCCATGTCGATGCCGGGCTTGCCGGCCAGATTTCCCTCCAGGAGGGAGGAAATGTCGCTGGCGAGTTTATTCACCTCCGCGCAGACGCCGCTCAGCCAGGAAGAAAGGGTAGCGGCAGCGTGTGCGACTTCAGCGGCGGGCATCATTGACCATCCTGGGTTGATTGGGCGTAGCCGAGGGTGAGCTTCTTGTCGATGAGGTGGAAAATGTTCCGCCGGATGTGCTCAAGGACAAGGTTCTGGGCTTTCTCCGGCTGGTCCTGGGCAACTGCCCGCACCAGTTCCAAGTGTTCAGCGGTTGCCTGCTCAGGGTCAAATGCCACAGTGAGCGGAGTCCAAAGCTGCTGCACTGTTTCCTCCTGAAGCCGGATCTCGGCATTGGCAAGCCGTGGTGACTGTGCGGCGATGGCCATTTCTATGTGGAAGCGGCTATCCGCAGGTGCGCGCAGTTCAGGGGTATCGGCCAGGACCAAAGCCCGGGCAAGTTCCTGCAGGCGTTCGCAGTCATGTGCTTCGGCACGCTCACATGCGAGGCGGACGGTGGTGGCGGCGATGGCGGAATGTTCGTCACCGATGTCACGGATTTCGGAGATCGACGTCGAGAGGAACCAATCGCGTATCGTATCGGTCTGCGTACGCGGCTGGCTGACGACAAAAGTTCCACCGCTGCGGCCCCTGCGGGTCTCGACAACGCCGCTCTCACGCAGTTCCCCCAGTGCTTCGCGAAGCGTGGCCCCGCCAACGCCAAACATTTCGGAGAGCGCCGCTTCGGGCGGCAGGCGTTCACCTACTTTGAGCAGTCCCAGGCCGATGGCCTTGGTAATTCTGTCCACGATCGCGTCGGCCCTCTCGATTTCCGGCAGTGACCGGTAGATCTGGGACTGGAATGAGGACGGCGAGGCCAAAATTCTGCGCTCCGGGGAATGAGATATGGGGTGGTTCGATGACAAGCAGTCCAGACAACATCGGCAGGACTTAACTCGTTTCCCAGAGTCTATGCAATAAATCCCTCAAAACTGCGGTTTTCCGGGCCCTGTCCGGGCCACCCACCCTGCGCCGGTAGGTAGCACCAATCCTTAAGTGTAGTTAGAACCGTCAGAAAACAGTGTTACCCCTGCCCGTTCCCTTCGGGAGTATGGATATCAACCAGAAAGCGTCGTTCGGCTCCACAGGCCAACGACCGAATAGAAGGGGAAAACATCGTGACTACGACAGCAAGTGCAGTTCGTACCGGGTACAGCAGCACAGATGACATTGTCCGGAATCTCTCTCTTGTCAGGGACGAGATCACGGACACCGCGGCCAAGCTCGACGAGCAGCAGCTGGCCGACCTGGCCCGTCACCTCAGCCATCCCGGCCGGGTGTTCGTCGCCGGAGCCGGCCGCAGCGGCCTGGTGCTCCGGATGGCTGCCATGAGGCTGATGCACCTGGGCCTGAACGTCCACATCGCCGGTGACACCACCACACCCGCAATCGCTTCCGGCGACCTGCTCCTGGTGGCCTCCGGATCGGGAACCACCTCGGGCGTAGTCAAGTCAGCCGAGACAGCAGCCAAGGCAGGGGCGCGGATTGCCGCGTTCACCACGAACGCGAGCTCACCGCTTGCCGGCCTGGCCGACTCCGTGGTGATCATTCCCGCCGCACAGAAGACCGACCACGGCTCGAGCGTTACCCGCCAGTACTCAGGGTCCCTCTTCGAGCAGGTCCTGTTCCTCGCCACCGAAGCCATCTTCCAGTCCTTGTGGGACAACACGGATGTACCTGCCGAGGAGCTTTGGCTCAGGCACGCAAACCTCGAGTAATCGAGACACAGATTTCACCAACCGCAGTACCTGATCAAGTTTCAACACCAACCGCATTTCTCAACAGAAGGAAAACACCATCATGAAGCTCCAAGTTGCTATCGACCTGCTGACCACCGAAGCCGCCCTCGAACTCGCCGGCCAGGTCGCCGAATTCGTTGACATCATCGAGCTGGGCACCCCGCTGATCAAGGCCGAAGGCCTCTCAGTCATCACGGCGATCAAGAACGCCCACCCGGACAAGGTTGTCTTCGCTGACCTCAAGACCATGGATGCCGGCGAGCTCGAAGCGGACATCGCGTTCAAGGCCGGCGCTGACCTGGTCACCGTGCTCGGTGCTGCCGATGACTCCACCATCGCCGGTGCCGTCAAGGCCGCCAAGGCCCACAACAAGGGTGTTGTCGTTGACCTCATCGGCATCGAGGACAAGGTAACCCGTGCCAAGGAAGTCCGCGCCCTGGGTGCGAAGTTCGTTGAGATGCACGCCGGCCTGGACGAGCAGGCAAAGCCCGGCTTCGACCTGAACGGTCTGCTCCGTGCCGGCGCTGAAGCCCGCGTTCCGTTCTCCGTTGCAGGCGGCGTAAAGCTCGCCACCATCGGTGACGTCCAGAAGGCCGGCGCTGATGTCGCCGTTGCCGGCGGTGCCATCTACGGTGCAGCCGACCCGGCACTGGCAGCCAAGCAGCTCCGCGCGGCCATCAACTAACCAGCCGGTTGACGGAGGCGTCCCGCACTCCCAACACGTCGCGGGATGCCACCTCCGGGCTGCAGGACCTCGTTTTTGAGGGCCTGCAGCCCGGAATGTCTTTCCTGTACTGCCCGCGGAGACACGTTTCCGCGGGCAGTACGGTTCCGTGCTGAATCCGATTCCAAAAACACAACACCCCAATGACGTGGGGTTGGCACATGGGCGCACCAAGACCCATGGGAAGGAACTGTTCATCATGCGTAGTCAGGCCACACATAATTTAGAAGTAGTTGTTACCGAGCCAAGCCGTCTTTACGAGCTGCTCGATGATGCCGAGGCCACCCTCCGCCAGGTAGCCAGGCCGCACTGCTATTCCGGCATTCTGGTCACCCGCCACACTCCCAGCCGTTACACCCTCGCCCTCAGCGACACCGTTCCCTACGGTGAGACCCGCGAGCAGATCCTCTCCTGACCGCCGGTCCGCGGCCGCGCCATTCTGTCGAAAGTTAGAAGCCACCATGTCACTTACCTACGTTGATCCAAGTGTGAGGCCCGTGCAGAAGTCCGGGCGTAATCCGTTGCGGGATCCGCGGGATCGCCGTCTCAACCGGATTGCGGGTCCGTCCTCGTTGGTGCTTTTTGGGGTGACGGGGGATTTGGCGCGTAAGAAGCTGATGCCGGCTGTGTATGACCTGGCGAACCGGGGGTTGTTGCCGCCGAGTTTCGCGTTGGTGGGGTTTGGCCGGCGTGAGTGGTCGGATGAGGATTTTGCGGCGGAGGTGAAGGCTGCGGTGCTGGCGTCTGCGCGGACCCCGTTTGATGAGGCGGTGTGGAACCAGCTCGCGGAGGGGATCCGTTTTGTTCGGGGCGCGTTTGATGATGATGACGCGTTTGAGCGGCTTGGTGAGGTCATTGATGAGCTCGATGAGGTCCGCGGGACGCGGGGGAACCACGCGTTTTATCTCTCGATTCCGCCGAAGGCGTTTGAGCAGGTCTGCCGGCAGCTGTCCAAGCACGGCCTCGCGCAGGGTGATGGGGAGAAGTGGCGGCGGGTGGTGATCGAGAAGCCGTTCGGTCATGACCTGGACTCGGCCCGGGCATTGAATGACATTGTGGAGTCGGTGTTCCCGGCTGATGCGGTGTTCCGGATTGATCATTATCTGGGGAAGGAGACGGTGCAGAACATTCTGGCGTTGCGGTTCGCGAACCAGTTGTTCGAGCCGTTGTGGAACGCGAATTACGTGGACCATGTCCAGATCACGATGGCCGAGGATATTGGCACCGGCGGCCGGGCGGGGTATTACGACGGTGTGGGCGCGGCGCGGGATGTGATCCAGAACCACCTGCTGCAGTTGCTCGCGTTGACGGCGATGGAGGAACCGATCTCCTTTAACGCCGATGATTTGCGGGCGGAGAAGGAAAAGGTCCTCGCCGCGGTGAAGCTCCCGGAGGATTTGTCCACGCATTCGGCGCGGGGTCAGTTCGCCGGCGGCTGGCAGGGCGGGGAACAGGTCCAGGGCTACCTGGAGGAAGAGGGGATCCCCGCGGATTCGAAGACCGAAACGTTCGCGGCGATCCGGGTCGATATCCACACGAGGCGCTGGGCCGGGGTCCCGTTTTATTTGCGGGCCGGGAAGCGGCTGGGGCGGCGGGTGACCGAGATCGCGGTGGTGTTCAAACGCGCCCCGAACCTGCTCTTCCGTGACCACGGGGAGGATGATTTCGGGCAGAACGCGGTGGTCATCCGGGTCCAGCCCGATGAGGGCGCGACGATCCGGTTCGGGTCCAAGGTCCCGGGCACGCAGATGGAAGTCCGGGACGTGACGATGGACTTCGGCTACGGGCATTCGTTTACCGAGTCCTCCCCGGAGGCGTATGAGCGGCTGATCCTGGACGTGCTCCTGGGCGAGCCGCCGTTGTTCCCGCGGCATGAGGAAGTGGAACTGTCCTGGAAGATCCTGGACCCGTTCGAGGACTACTGGGCCTCCCTGGCGGAGCAGCCCGAACCCTACGCCCCCGGGTCCT
Organism: Pseudarthrobacter sp. BIM B-2242; assembly: GCF_014764445.1. Taxonomy (NCBI): domain Bacteria; kingdom Bacillati; phylum Actinomycetota; class Actinomycetes; order Micrococcales; family Micrococcaceae; genus Pseudarthrobacter; species Pseudarthrobacter sp. BIM B-2242. The sequence goes on along the minus strand of NZ_CP061721.1, from coordinate 3,855,699 downwards.
GGGGCCCCGCCAGCGCCGATGAGCTGCTGGCCCGTGACGGACGAACCTGGAGAAGGCCATGATCGTAGACCTGCCGGACACCACCACCTCGAAGATCTCCAAGAAGATCATGTCCCTGCGCGAGCAGGGCGGCGTGATCGCCCTGGGCCGGGTCCTGACCCTGGTAGTCGTGACCCGGTCCGGGCTCGAGGAAGAAGCGATCGAGGCCGCGAACGAAGCCAGCCGGGAACACCCCTGCCGGATCATCGTGCTCGCCGACGCCGGCGCCGAGGCCCCGAACCGGCTCGACGCCCAGATCCGGGTCGGCGGGGACGCCGGCGCCTCGGAAGTGATCGTGCTGCGCGGCTACGGGGAACTCGCGCACGAGTCCGAGTCCCTGGTCGCGGCCCTGCTCCTCCCGGACGCCCCGATCGTGGCCTGGTGGCCGCACGGGGCACCGGAGAACGCCTGCGAAACCTCCGTGGGGAAGATCGCGCACCGCCGGATCACCGATTCCGCGAACGAACCCGATCCCCAAAAAGCGCTCGAGAACATCCGGGCCACCTACAAAGCCGGCGACACCGACCTGGCCTGGACCAGGCTCACGAACTGGCGGATCCAGCTCGCCGCCGTCCTGGACCAGACCGACGGGTCCCCCGTGACCGCGGTCGCCGTCGAAGGCGCCTCCGACTCCCCGTCCACGATCCTGCTCGCGGCCTGGCTGACCCTGGCCCTGGACGCACCCGTAACCATCGTCGCGGACCCCGCCGGGACCGGGATCCGCCGCGTCCGGCTCACCCGCCCCCACGGCGACGTCCAACTCTTCCGCCCCGGCACCTCCATCGCCGAACTCACCCAGCCCGGCCAACCCGCCCAACGCATCTCCCTGCCCCGCCGCAGCCTCAAAGACTGCCTCGCCGAAGAACTCCGCCGCCTCGACCCCGACGAAGTCTTCGGAGAAGTGATTACCAACCTCCCCACCGCAACGATGCAGCAGGACCCCCTGATGACGTTCACGTGCAGCGGGGAACCGGAACGTAACAAGGACCGCCAGTCACTGATCACCGTTTAACGGGACCGCGCAACCGAAGACGTGGAACCCCAACGCGTCAGTTAGATTGGCACTTGGTGCCGATTCACCGGATCCGGACGGATCCAGGAAAGGAACACAAGAATAATGGTCCACAAAGTACAGGCCGTCATCGCCAGGGAGAAGAACACCCCGGTTTCGCTGGAGACCATCCTGGTCCCGGATCCAGGGCCGGGGGAGGCCCTGGTGGACATTCTCACCTGCGGGGTCTGCCACACGGACCTGCACTACAAGCAGGGCGGCATCGGCGACGACTTCCCTTATCTGCTGGGCCATGAGGCCACGGGCATCGTCAGCGCGGTGGGTCCGGACGTCACCCAGGTGGCGCCGGGTGACCGGGTCATCCTGAACTGGCGGGCCGTCTGCGGGGAATGCCGCGCCTGCGCCAAGGGCCAGCCGCAGTACTGCTTTAACACGCACAACGCCACGCAGAAGATGACGCTCGAGGACGGTACGGAACTCTCGCCCGCGCTGGGCATTGGCGCCTTCGCGGAGAAAACGCTTGTTGCCGCCGGGCAGTGCACCAGGATTGACGACGACGCCGATCCCGCCGCCGTCGGGCTGCTCGGCTGCGGTGTGATGGCCGGCATCGGAGCGGCCATTAACACGGGCGAGGTCAAGCGCGGCGAATCCGTGGCCGTCATCGGCTGCGGCGGCGTGGGCATCGCCGCGATCGCCGGCGCAAAGCTGGCCGGCGCCACCACCATCATCGCGGTGGACATCGACGCCAACAAGCTGGAGATGGCCAAGTCCCTGGGGGCCACCCACGGGGTGGATTCCGGCAAAGAGGACCCCATCGAGGCTATCCGGGCCCTCACGGGAGGCAACGGAGCGGACGTGGTGATCGACGCCGTCGGACGCCCGGAAACGTACAAGCAGGCGTTCTACGCACGCGACCTCGCCGGCCGCGTGGTGCTGGTGGGTGTCCCGACGCCGGACATGAAGCTTGAGCTGCCCCTGCTGGATGTCTTTGGCCGGGGAGGGTCGCTGAAGTCCTCCTGGTACGGGGACTGCCTGCCGTCCCGCGATTTCCCCATGCTCGTGGCGCACTACAAGCAGGGCAACCTTGACCTGGATGCCTTTGTCACCGAGCGGATCACCATCGACCAGGTGGAGGAAGCCTTCGCCAAGATGCATGACGGCAAGGTCCTGCGCTCGGTTGTTGAAGTTAAGACACTGAAGGAGTTCTCATGACAGTCACCATCGAAAACCTGGTCACCTCGGGCACATTTTCGCTCGACGGCGGCACCTGGGACGTGGACAACAACGTCTGGATCGTGGGCAACGACGATGAGTGCGTGATCATCGATTCCCCGCACGATGCTGCCGCGATCATCAACCAGGTCCGCGGCCGCAAGGTCCTGGCCATCCTGCTGACCCACGCGCACAACGACCACATCGGCGCGGCACGCGAGGTTGCGGCCGCCGTCGGCGCCCCGATCATCCTGAACCCGGAGGACCTGGTCCTCTGGAAGCAGGTTTACCCGGATGCGGACCCGGACCGTTACCACGGCGACGGGGACGTCTTCGAGGTGGGCGGCACGGCGCTGCTGGCCATCCACACCCCGGGCCATTCCCCGGGCTCCACCTGCTTCTACCTCGAAAGTGAGGGGACGGTCTTCACCGGCGACACCCTCTTCAACGGTGGACCCGGAGCGACGGGACGCTCCTACAGCGATTACCCCACCATCCTGACGTCCATCAGGGAACGGCTCCTCACCCTCCCGCCGGAGACCGTGGTCCGCACCGGACATGGCGATAACACCACCATTGGTGCGGAACGGGAAACGCTGGCTAAGGTTTCCCAGTAAGCAAGGACTTGAACAGCAGGATTCCGATGAGGCGCGCCAGGTCAGCTGGCGCGCCTCAACGGGCGTTTTGAACAAGAACGGCGCGAGCCGCAAAGGAAGTTGGGACAATGAAGTTCGGTAAGCAGCCCGCCCCCGTCGACGACATCAACGAGGACCACCTCGCCGTCCATAAGCCCAAAAAGGAAGCGGCCGGTGTCAAGGCTGTGCTGGTTGCCCTGGAACGCGCCGTGGCCCAGGCCGGCGTGACCCGGACCGCGCAGTCCCTGCTCCGGCTGAACCAGCAGGGCGGGTTCGACTGCCCTGGCTGCGCCTGGCCGGAATCGGCCACCAAGCGCAAGGCAGCCGAATTCTGCGAGAACGGTGCCAAGGCGGTGGCCGAGGAAAACACCCTCCGCACGGTGGGCGCGGAGTTCTGGGCCAGGCATTCCATCGCCGAGCTCTCCGGAAAAACGGAGTACTGGCTGGGCAACCAGGGCCGGCTGAGCGAACCTGTAGTGATCCGTGAAGGGGAGTCGCACTATTCCCCGATCTCCTGGGCCGACGCCTTCGACCTGGTGGGTGAACACATCCGCGCCTCCACACCGGACCGTTGCGTCTTCTACACCTCAGGCCGCACCGCCAACGAGACCGCGTTTATGTACCAGCTGTTCGCCCGCGCCCTGGGTACCAACAACCTCCCGGACTGCTCCAACATGTGCCACGAGTCCTCAGGTTCGGCGCTGAACCCGACCATCGGCATCGGCAAGGGCACCGTGTCCCTGGAGGACATCCACGACTCCGAACTCATCTTTGTGGTGGGGCAGAACCCCGGGACGAACCATCCCCGGATGCTCTCCGCACTGAAGGAATGCAAGGACAAGGGCGGCAAGGTGGTGGCCGTCAACCCGCTGCCGGAGGCCGGCCTCTTCAACTTCAAGGATCCGCAGACCGTCTCGGGTGTGGTGGGCGGCGGTACGCCGCTGGCCGACGAGTACCTGCAGATCAAGGTGGGCGGTGACCTGGCACTCTTCCAGGCACTGGGCCACCTGCTCCTCGCGGAGGAAGAACGCAACCCCGGTACCGTCGTCGACCGTTCCTTCATTGACGCGCAGACCGACGGGTTCGATGCCTACCGCGACGCCCGCGGCGAGCTGGACTGGGCAGAAACCGAGAAGGCCACCGGCCTGACCCGCGGACAGATCGAAACCGTTGCCGGGATGCTCATCAAGTCCAAGGCCACCATTTTCTGCTGGGCTCTGGGCGTCACGCAGCAGCCGCACTCGGTGGACACCATCAAGGAAATGGTCAATGTCCTGCTCCTGCAGGGCAACTTCGGCAAGCCGGGCGCCGGCGCCTGCCCAGTGCGCGGGCACTCGAACGTCCAGGGTGACCGGACCATGGGCATCTGGGAAAAACCCAAGGAATGGCTCCTCGAAGCACTGGACACCGAGTTCGGGATCCAGTCCCCGCGGCACCACGGCTACGATGCCGTGGAGTCCATGGAAGCGTTTGAGCGCGACGAGGTGGACGTTTTTGTGTCCATGGGCGGCAACTTCTCGCTCGCCTGCTCGGATACCGAAACCCTGGAAGCCGGGATGCAGCGGATCGGCCTGACCGTGCATATCTCCACCAAGCCCAACCGGTCCCACATTGTGCACGGCCGCACGTCCCTGATCCTGCCCACACTGGGCCGTACGGACAAGGACGACAAGCACCCCAAGGGCGCGCAGTTCCTGTCCGTGGAGGACTCCATGTCCGTGGTCCACTCCACCCAGGGCAGGCTCCAGCCTGTGTCCGAGCACCTGCTGGCCGAACCGGTCATCGTGGCACGGATGGCGGAAGCGACCTTCGGGCCGGACCACTCCGTGGACTGGAAAGCCATGGCCGAGGACTACGACGTGGTCCGCGACCACATCTCGCGCGTCCTGCCCGGGTTCGAGGATTTCAACACCCGGGTCAGGACCAAAAACGGCTTTGTGCTGCCCAACCCGCCGCGCGATACCCGCTCCTTCCAGACGGACATCGGCCGGGGCCGCTTCACGGTCAGCCCGCTGGAATACCTGACCCCGCCGGACGGCCACCTGGTATTGCAGACCATCCGCAGCCACGACCAGTACAACACCACGTTCTACGGCCTGGATGACCGGTACCGCGGCATCTCGGGCGGCCGGCGCGTGATCCTGGTGCACCCTGAGGACCTGGCGGAACTCGGGTTCGAGGACCGGGACCTCGTGGACGTGGTCAGCACGTTCCGCGGCCACGACCGGCAGGCGGACAAGTTCCGCCTCGTTGCCTACCCGACGGCGAAGGGCTGCGCCGCGGCGTACTTCCCCGAAGCCAACGCCCTGGTCCACAAGGAAAACGTCGCCAGGGAATCCAACACCCCCGGCTTCAAGGCGATGTTCGTCCGGTTTGTGCCGCACATGGCGGAGCCGGAATCAGCAGACGAATCGGCCTCGCTGTCGGCGGCCACTGCCGGCTGACGGGACAGCACAACGGCCCCGGCCTCCGAAGAAGTTCAAGGGGAGGCGGGGCCGTTGGGTGTGCGTTTGTTCAGCCGGTTAAGCCGTCACCGAAGTCCGTGGCTGTGCGCCAGGGCGATCGCCTCGGTGCGGGAGCCGACGTCGAGCTTCCTGAACAGGTTCCGCACGTGGAACTTCACCGTGTTCTCACTGATGCCCAGCGTGGACGCGATGGTCCGGTTGCGGTGCCCGGCAACAAGGTGCTCGAGCACTTCAAGCTCCCTGGCAGCAAGATCCCAGCCGGCGACATCCCCGGCCGGGCTCGTCTTCTTAAGGTCCAGGGGGAGGGTGACAAACACGTCCGCACCCCAGCCCGGCATAACGTCGATCCGCAGCGTTCCGGTGAGGGCCTGGACACGGCGGTCCAGGCGCGCGATGCTCGGCGCGTCGGCTTTGAGCGCACCCCGGCCGTCGTCGCGGACGTTGATCAGCAGGTTTTCGCCGTCGCAGTCCCACTGCGTCCGCACGCGGCTGACATCCGGCTGCTCCGTCATGGTCAGCACAAGTCCGCGGACGATCGCCCGGGCCGCGTGGGCCACCTCGCCTGGCAGGGCCCGTCCGTTGAGTGGCGGTTCGATGAATTCGATCTCGATGCCGCTGTAGCGTGTGAGCGGCCGCAGGTCATCCCGCAGGCGTTCGAAAGCCTTGGCCACAGGCTCCTTCACCAGGTCTGTTGTGCGGTCGCTGTGGGTCCGGAGCCCGATCAAAGCCTTGGCGGTGAGGTCGGTGACGGTGGTGCGGGCTGCCGCATCCTCCAAAGAGGATGAACGCAGGGCTGCAAGGAGTGTCTCCAGAGTGGTGGAGTGCAGATCGGTCAGTTCCGCCGTTACGCGGAGGCGTTCTGCGGACGCCGCGCGCGATTCGAGGAGGTACGACGGCGGCGCATCGGCCACTTTCTCGCGGATCCTCCGCGCAGTGAGCCGCCACAGATAGGTCACCAGCTCCAGCCCGTCCTTGCGCCCCGGATCGGCAGGGGGATCGGTGAGGACCAGGAGGGCGTTGCTGGAGGCGTGCTTCAGGGCGAGCACGGGGCGGGTCTTGCCCGCGAGCTCGGCCTCCCCGAACCAAGGCCCCTCATCCTTAAGGGTGGCGCGCAGCGTGTCCAGTTCGGTGATGGAGACCCGGGAAATGATGTCCTCATCGCCGGCTTTTTTCTGCGGCCGGCCCGTGCAGTCTTCGGTGAAGATCACTAAGGCGCTGCTACCCATGTAGGGCAGCGTGGCTTCGCGCAGGCGTTCTGCTATCTGGGAAAGGGGGGCATCGGCCAAGGCTGCCACGCTCTGTAACAGCGGCCACGGCAAGTCTGGAAGAGGCATTATGGATTCCTTCACGGGCGGATGGGCGACGTTGCCCATCCGGACAGCTTACCCGGGCAAAAACGTCCGTCCAACCCAAAAGGGTAGGAACAACCGTCAGAAAACAGTGTTACCCCTGCCCATTTGGTTCGCAATCATGGATATCAACCAGAAAGCATCCGTCCGGCCGCTCCAGGCCGACCAGATCCAAAAGGACAAACCGTGAACCCGACAACAAATGTGACGATCCCCGGTGCTGCAACTGCAGCAACACTCAACTGGACGCCCGCAGACGACCGCGCGGTGGACACCGCCCGTGTCCTGGCTGCGGATGCTGTGGAGAAGGTCGGCAACGGCCACCCCGGCACGGCCATGAGCCTTGCCCCGGCCGCGTACCTTCTTTTCCAGAAGCTGATGCGCCACGATCCCCGTGACCCGGACTGGCTGGGACGTGACCGGTTCATCCTGTCACCCGGCCACTCCTCGCTGACCCTGTACATCCAGCTGTTTCTTTCCGGCTACGGCCTGGAACTGGACGACCTCAAGGCGCTGCGCACCTGGGATTCGCTGACCCCGGGCCACCCTGAGTACAAACACACCGCCGGTGTGGAGATCACCACCGGTCCGCTGGGCCAGGGCCTGGCTTCCTCGGTGGGCTTCGCGTACTCCCAGCGCCGGATGCGCGGCCTGTTCGACGCCGACGCTGCCGAGGGCACGTCCCCGTTTGACCACACCATCTGGGTCATCGCCTCCGACGGCGACATCCAGGAAGGCGTGACCTCCGAGGCTTCCTCGCTGGCCGGCCACCAGGAGCTGGGCAACCTCGTTGTGGTCTACGACGAGAACCACATCTCCATTGAGGACGACACCGACATCTCCTTCACCGAGGATGTCCTCAAGCGCTACGAGGCCTACGGCTGGCACACCCAGCGCGTGGACTGGACCGAGACGGGCGAGTACGTCGAAGACGTGCAGGAGCTCTACTCGGCCCTGCTCGCGGCGAAGGCAGAGACGTCCAAGCCGTCCATCATCTCGCTGCGGACCATCATCGGCTACCCGGCACCGAAGAAGCAGAACACCGGCAAGATCCACGGTTCCGCCCTCGGCGCCGAGGAAGTGGCCGGCTTGAAGTCCGTCCTGGGCTTCGACCCGGAGAAGTCCTTCGAGGTGGACCAGGACGTCCTGGCCCACGCCCGTGCCGTGGTTGACCGCGGTGCAGCCGCCCGCAGCGAATGGGATTCCTCGTTCGAGGCTTGGCAGCAGTCCAACCCGGAGGGCGCAGCCCTGCTGGAGCGGATCGAAGCCAAGCAGCTTCCCGCGGGAATCGACGCCGCCCTGCCGGTGTTCGAAGCAGGCAAGGACGTTTCCACCCGTGCAGCGTCCGGCAAGGTCCTGAACGCACTCGGCCCGGTCATGCCCGAACTCTGGGGCGGCTCGGCTGACCTCGCCGAATCCAACAACACCACCATCGAAGGATCGGCGTCGTTCATCCCGGTTTCCCGCTCCACCGATGCCTGGAAGGGTAACCCGTACGGCCGTGTCCTGCACTTCGGCATCCGCGAGCACGCCGCGGCGTCAATCGTGAACGGCATCTCGCTGCATGGCCGGACCCGCGCGTTCTCCGGCACGTTCCTGATCTTCAGCGACTACCAGCGCCCGGCCATCCGCCTTTCCGCCCTGATGGGTGTCCCGTCCATCTACGTCTGGTCGCACGACTCCATCGGCCTGGGCGAAGACGGACCCACCCACCAGCCGGTGGAACAGCTCTCCACCCTCCGTGCCATCGTGGGCCTGGACGTTGTCCGCCCCGGTGACGCGAACGAGGTGGGCATCGCGTGGAAGACCATGCTGGAGAACCACGAGAACCCGGCCGGCATCGTCCTCACCCGTCAGAACGTCCCCACCTTCGCCCGTGGCAACGGTGCGGCACAGGGTGACACTTTTGCCTCCCCGGCGGGTGTGGCCAAGGGCGGCTACGTGCTGGCCGAAGCGGCCAAGGACGGCGCCACCGTTCCGGCGGACGTGCTGCTGATCGCTACCGGTTCCGAGGTCCAGCTGGCCGTCCAGGCCCGCGAAGCCCTCCAGGCCGAAGGCATCGCCGCCCGCGTCATCTCCATGCCGTGCGTCGAGTGGTTCAACAAGCAGGACGCCGCTTACCGCGAGTCCGTGCTGCCCGCCGCCGTCAAGGCCCGCGTCTCGGTCGAAGCCGGCCTTGCCCTGGGCTGGCGGGAGTTCGTCGGCGACGCCGGCCGCTCCATCTCGCTTGAGCACTACGGCGCTTCGGCTGACTACAAGCGCCTGTTCAAGGAGTTCGGCATCACCGCGGAGGCAGTCGCCGCCGCAGCCAAGGACTCCCTGGCCGCTGCCCGCAACTGACCAAAACCAGCACTGCGGCCAGCGCCGCGGGACGGCCTCATGGGGGACGTCCCGCGGCGCGGCCGCGAATTGTCACCAGTCCACAATTTTTGAAGGAAGTAGCAGAAGCCATGACCAACGCAACCCCCACTGCACAGCTGTCCGACGCCGGTGTGTCCATCTGGCTTGATGACCTCTCGCGTGAGCGTCTCGCCAGCGGCAGCCTGCAGAAGCTCATCGACGAAAAGAACGTGGTGGGCGTGACCACCAACCCGTCCATCTTCCAGGCCGCGATCACCTCCGGCTCGGACTACGACGCAAAGATCGCAGAACTCGCGGCCCAGGGCGCCGGCGTCGAGGAGACCATCTTCGAAATCACCACCACCGACGTCGCTGACGCCTGCGACCTGTTCGCACCGATCGCAGCCGCCACCAACGGCGTCGACGGCCGTGTGTCCATTGAGGTTGATCCCCGGCTGGCCTGGGACACGGCAGGCACCATCGCCGAGGCCAAGAACCTCTACAAAAAGGTGGACAAGGACAACGTCCTCATCAAGATCCCCGCAACGCTCGAAGGCCTCGAAGCCATCACGGCAACCCTGGGCGAAGGCATCAGCGTCAACGTGACCCTGATCTTCTCCCTGGACCGCTACCGCGCCGTCATCAACGCCTTCCAGTCCGGCCTGGAACTGGCCAGGGAAAACGGGCACGACCTGTCCACGATCCACTCGGTGGCCTCGTTCTTCGTCTCCCGCGTGGACTCCGAGATCGACAAGCGCCTTGACGCCCTCGGCACCGATGAAGCCAAGGCCCTCAAGGGCAAGGCCGGCGTGGCCAACGCCCGCCTGGCCTACCAGGTCTACGAGCAGCTCTTCTCCACCGACCGGTGGGAGGCCCTGGCCGAAGCCGGAGCCCGTCCGCAGCGTCCCCTGTGGGCTTCCACCGGCGTCAAGGACCCGGCTTACCCTGACACCCTGTACGTGACGGGACTGGTTGCTGCCGACATCGTCAACACCATGCCGGAGAAGACCCTCGACGCCACGTTCGACCACGGCGTGGTCACCGGGGACACCATCACCGCCACCTACGCGGAGTCCAAGGCAGTGCTGTACGCACTGGACGCGCTGGGCGTTTCCTACAACGAGGTGGTTGCCCTTCTCGAATCCGAAGGCCTGGACAAGTTTGTTGCCAGCTGGAAGGAACTGCTGGCCGACGTCGAAGGCGCCCTCGCCACCGCACGGAAGGCATCCTGACCCGAGCTCTGACTGCTACCGAAAGGCAGACATCATGTCCGCATCACCCCTGAACTGCTGCATCAACCCCAGCATCCTCTCGGCCGACTTCGTCAACCTCGAGGCCGAGCTCGCCCGCATCAGCAACGCCGATGCCGTGCACGTGGATGTTATGGACAACCACTTTGTGCCGAACCTGACCATCGGCCTGCCTGTTGTGGAACGTATCCAGAAAGTCAGCCCCGTCCCCCTGGACGCCCACCTGATGATCGCCAATGTGGACCGCTGGGCACCGCTGTACGCCGACGCCGGCCTCAGCTCGGTGACCTTCCACGTGGAGGCATCGGAAGCCCCCATCAAACTGGCCCGGGAACTGCGGGCCCGCGGGGCCAAGGCGGGCATGGCACTTCGCCCGGCCACCCCTGTGGAGCCCTACCTGGACATGCTCTCCGAACTGGACATGCTGCTGATCATGACCGTTGAACCGGGCTTTGGCGGCCAGGCATTCCTGGACGTTATGCTGCCGAAGATCCGCCGCGCCCGCGCTGCGGTGGACGGTTCAGGGGTGAACGTGGCCATCCAGGTGGACGGCGGCATCACCGAGGAAACCATCACCCGGGCCGCGGAGGCAGGTGCCAACGTCTTCGTGGCCGGGTCCGCCGTGTACGGCAAGGCCTCACCGGAGGATGCCATCGAGTCACTGCGCACCAACGGGCAGCTCGCCTTCGGCCGGACGGCCCTCAACCTCAGCAACCCTGCACCCCAACCAGTCTGAAGGACCCCTCATGCGCGTTCATATCGCAACCGACCACGCCGGTCTGGAGCTAAGCTCCCACCTCATCGATGCACTGTCTGCCAGCGGCTACGAGATGGTGGACCACGGGCCGGCCGCCTATGATCCCGAGGACGACTACCCGTCGTTCTGTATTAACGCAGCAGCAGCTGTTGTGGCCGATCAGGCCGCCGGCGTTGACGCCCTCGGGATTGTGCTGGGCGGCTCGGGCAACGGTGAGCAGATCGCCGCAAACAAGGTTAAGGGGGTCCGCGCCGCGCTGGCCTGGAACCTCGACACGGCGAAGCTTGCCCGCGAGCACAACAACGCCAACGTTGTGGCGGTGGGCGGGCGGCAGCACACCGTTCAGGAGGCCACCGAACTGATCGAAGCGTTCCTGGCGGAACCCTTCAGCAATGCCGAGCGCCATGAGCGCCGCATCGGCAAGATCGCAACCTACGAAACCACCGGTGAGGTGGCCGAGTAAAACCCTGGCCACGTCATAGCCCCGTCCCATGCGGCGGGGCTATGACGTGGCCGCTTTCTTTTAACAACCAAAACCAACAGCAGGAGTCAGCATGCCCATTGCAACCCCAGAGATCTACTCCGAGATGATTGACCGTGCCAAGGCCGGCGGCTATGCGTTCCCGGCCGTCAACGTCACGTCCTCGCAGACGCTGAACGCCGCGCTGCGCGGCTTCGCCGAGGCCGAGTCCGACGGCATTGTCCAGGTGTCCACCGGCGGTGCCGCGTACTGGTCCGGCGCCGCGACCAAGGACATGGTGGCCGGTTCGCTCGGCTTCGCCGCGTTCGCCCGCGAAGTTGCGAAGAACTACGGCGTCAACATCGCCCTCCACACGGACCACTGCCCCAAGGACAAGCTGGACGGTTTTGTCCTGCCGCTGCTGGCAGCATCGGAGGCCGAGGTCAAGGCCGGCCGCAACCCGATCTTCAACTCGCACATGTGGGACGGCTCGCACGAGCCGCTCAACGAGAACCTGAGCACCGCGCGGGAGCTGCTGGAGCGCACGGCCGCCGCAAAGATGATTCTCGAGGTTGAGATCGGGATTGTCGGGGGCGAGGAAGACGGTGTGGAGAACGCCATCAACGACAAGCTGTACACCACTGTTGAGGATGCGCTGGCCACGATTGAGGCGCTCGGTGCCGGGGAGAACGGCCGCTACATCACGGCCCTGACGTTCGGTAACGTGCACGGTGTGTACAAGCCGGGCGGGGTGAAGCTGCGTCCGGAGATCCTGAAGGACATCCAGGCCCAGGTGGGTGCGAAGCTCGGCAAGGACAGCCCCTTTGACTTGGTGTTCCACGGCGGGTCCGGCTCCTCGGACCAGGAAATCGCTGACGCCGTGTCCTACGGTGTGATCAAGATGAACATCGACACCGACACCCAGTACGCCTACACGCGTCCGGTGGTGGACCACATGTTCCGCAACTACGACGGCGTGCTCAAGGTCGACGGTGAAGTGGGCAACAAGAAGCTCTACGATCCGCGCGTCTGGGGCGCCTCCGCCGAAGCCGGCCTGTCCGCCCGCATCGTGGAGGCAACCAAGCAGCTCGGTTCCGCCGGAAAAACGTTCTAAAGAAAGGTCAGCCGAACAGGACCGCTGCTTCCTCGTAGCGGTCCTGTGGGACTGTCTTCAGCTTGCCCAGGGCTTCCTGGAAGTTCACGTGCCGGATATCCGTTCCCTTGAGCGCCACCATGGTGCCCCAGCGGCCCGCCACTACGGAGTCCACCGCCGCCATGCCCAAACGGGTGGCAAGGACCCGGTCAAAGGCCGACGGTACGCCGCCGCGCTGGATGTGCCCCAGGATGGTGGCCCGGGTTTCGATGCCGGTGCGGGATTCCAGTTCCGGGACCAGCTGGTCCGCGATGCCGCCCAGGCGGGGCCGGCCGAAGGTGTCCAGCCCGCGCTCGGAATGCGGGGACTCCATATGGTCCGGAACAAACCCTTCGGCCACCACAACCAGGGGTGCGCGTCCGCGGGCGTGGGCTTCCTTCACCCACTGGGCGATCTGTTCGATGCTGACCTTCTGTTCCGGGATCAGGATGGCGTGGGCGCCCGCGGCCATCCCGGCGTGCAGGGCGATCCAGCCCACGTGGCGGCCCATGACCTCGGCGATCATGCAGCGGTGGTGGGATTCCGCGGTGGTGCGCAGCCTGTCAATCGCTTCGGTGGCAATCTGGACGGCGGTGTCGAAGCCGAAGGTGTAATCGGTGGCGTCGAGGTCGTTGTCCACCGTTTTGGGAACACCCACGATCTTCAGGCCGGCGTCGGTCAGCCGCTTGGCTGCCGCCAGGGTTCCCTCGCCGCCGATGGCGATGATGGCATCAATGCCGAGGCGGTCCATGTGGGCCTTGATGACTTCAGGGCCGCCGCCGTTTTCGAAGGGGTTGGTGCGGGAGGTGCCCAGGATGGTGCCGCCCTGCTTGGCGATGCCGCGGACCATCGTGCGGGGGATCTCAATGACGTCGCCCTCAACCACACCGCGCCAGCCGTCCAGGAAACCGACGAACTCATGGCCGTGGACGGTTATGCCCTTCAGTACTGCGCCGCGGATGACCGCGTTCAGGCCGGGGCAGTCGCCGCCGCTGGTGAGGATTCCAATTTTCATGTTTCGGCTCAAATTCTGGGAGATGGTTTACAGGCAGAACGCCATACTGAGGCGGCTGGAAGTGTTGTGGAAGACAGGCGGCAGGGCATAAACCTGTTGCAGATCCGGGGTGCGCCGCACCGGACAAGCCTGAGCTGCACGTGCCGCTTCACGGCGAGACTCCTGTTTGAGACTGCCCGCCACTGATCTGCTGACCATGCTTGGCCGCCAGGACGGCGAGATCGTGGATGAGCTGTTGCATTTCCCGGTCGCGGCCCCGGACGGGCCGCACCTGGGAGAGGGGAACAGGTTTCCTGAAGGGTGTGGGAACGGGCCGCCTGCCGGCGGGAGGCGGTGTGCGAGGCGGCTCCTTGCCCGCAGAGGGATCAATAAAGAGCATTGAGTCTCCTTAAGCTAGGCGGATTTCAACGCGGCGAGTACTGACATGGCCTCCTGAACCACGTCCCTCGCGGGGAACGACGGCCGGCTGACGCCTGCCATTTCCTCCATGACCCGGACCACCTGGCAGCTGTAGCCGAACTCGTTGTCATACCAGACGTACAGGACGAGGTTCTTGCCGTTGGAGATGGTGGCCAGGCCATCCACGATGCCGGCATGCCGGGAACCGACGAAGTCCGTGGAGACAACTTCCGGTGAATCCATGAAGTCGATCTGCTTGCGCAGGTCCGAATGGAGCGACATGTCGCGGAGGAAGCTGTTGACTTCCTCTTTGGTGGTGCCGTTTTCCAGGCTCAGGTTCAGGATGGCCAGCGACACGTCCGGGGTGGGGACGCGGATGGAACTGCCGGTGAGTTTGCCCTCAAGTTCGGGGAGCGCCTTGGCCACGGCGGTGGCGGCCCCGGTCTCGGTGATCACCATGTTCAGCGCCGCGGAACGGCCGCGGCGGTCACCCTTGTGGAAGTTGTCGATCAGGTTCTGGTCGTTGGTGAACGAGTGGACGGTCTCAACGTGGCCGTGGATCACTCCGAACCTGTCGTTGATGGCCTTCAGCACCGGGGTGATGGCGTTGGTGGTGCACGACGCGGCGGAAACGATCTGGTCGGTATCCTCGATGCTGCCGTGGTTGATGCCGTGCACGATGTTCTTCAGCGCACCCTTGCCCGGTGCGGTGAGCAGGACACGGGCCGCGCCCTTGCTCTGCAGGTGCTGGGACAGGCCCTCGGCATCGCGCCAGCGGCCGGTATTGTCCACCACCAGGGCGTCCTTGATGCCGTAGGCGGTGTAGTCGATGGTGGCAGGGTTGTCCGAGTAGATGACCTGGATCCGCACGCCGTTGGCGGTGATGGTGTTGGCTTCCTCGTCCACACGGATGGTGCCCTCGAACGGGCCGTGGACGGAGTCGCGGCGCAGCAGGCTGGCACGCTTGACGATGTCCTTGTCCGAACCGCGGCGCACCACGATGGCGCGCAGTCGCAGGCCGTGGCCGCCGCCTGCCTTTTCGATCAGGAGGCGGGCCAGCAGGCGGCCGATGCGGCCAAACCCGTACAGCACAACATCGGTGCTGGTGCGGTCATCAGCGCCGCGGCGGCCGACGACGTCGGCGAGTTCGTTGCGGAGGAACTCCTCCAGCGTTGCCCCGCCGCCTTCTTCCTTGAATTTCTGGTTGAGGCGGGCGATGTCGATCGCTGCCGCGCCGAGCTCCAGGCCGGCGAGGGCGTTTAGGAGCGGAGCGGTCTCCTCCAGGAGAAGCTCCTCTTTGCTGACCCGGCGTGCGAAGCGGTGGGCCTTCAGGATGTTCATGGTGGACGTGTTCACCAGGCTGCGCCCATGGATGCTTGTCACCACGTTGTTTTCGCGGTACAGCCGGCCAATCACCGGAATCATCGCCTCGGCAAGGGCCTCACGGCCCATCCACGTCACAAGGGCAGAATCTGAGGGTTGTAGCATGGGGCGTCCTTTCGCAATGGGCGGTTCTGGTGGAGCTTGGCCTAGCCTCCATCGTCCTGTCATTTGCGGATAGGGGAAACGCCATTTCGGGATGGTTTTGACTACCCCAATGGGTAGTCTGAACGGCGCGCCGAGGCGCTGCACCGACGCTTCCCCACCCGAACAGACTGGGCTACAGTGCCTCTAACTGGTCAGCCACCAGCCCGCCGGAGACGTTGCCGGCGAGTATAAGCAGAAAGGCATAATCACATGAGCATTACTTTCCAGCCCACCGAACTGTTCAAGGGGAAACTGGACGAGGGCCCGCTCGGCCCGCCGTTGGCCGATGTGTTGGGCGACGAGATCCCAACGCGAATTGGCATTCCCTTCACCAGCGAGGACTCCCGCATCCTCTCCGGCGTCTGGGAAGCCGATCCGGGCCTCTCCCGCTGGGAGTTCCTGGAGCGCGGCGAGGCGATTCACGTTCTGGAAGGCCGCATGGTGGTCACCGAGGACGGCGCTGAGCCGATCACCCTCGAGGCCGGAACCGCCGCGATCTTCCCGATCGGGTGGCAGGGGACATGGGAGATCCAGGAGCGGATCAGGAAATTCTTTGTCATCTTCGCAGCCTGACCGCGGAAGCAATTCCACGTCAGGCCCGGGGTGCGCCCCGGGCCTGACGTGTCAGCCCGCGTCTGCGGCTACCGGATCACGTCACCGCCGGAAAGGGTGATGGTTTCGCCGGTCATAAAACCGGCATCGCCGCTTCCGGTGAGGAGCCAGACCCAGCGGGCTATTTCTTCCGGCTGAGCCACCCTGCCCACCGGGATGGCTGCACCGGGAATACCAGCCATCCTAGGGGCCATTCACGGCATGCCGGAGCTCTAGTTGTCCGTTGGGCCGCCCAGCCCCCGGTATTTTGTGAGCCGTTGTGGGAGCAGATTCCTGATCCCGGTGTTGGCCAGGGCTGCGAGTTCGTATTCGATGGCCTGCCCCAGGCGCGTGCAGAACGCTTTCGGCTCAAAGGATGCGTCGGGGCGTTCGTCCACGATGTGTTCAACGAGTCCGTTGGCGTACAGGGAGGCGACGTTGACGCCCTGGGCTTCGGACATGGCGGGTGCGTAATCGGTGGTCCGATGGACGATGGCACTGGCGCCTTCGGGGGGCAACGGTGACAGCCAGGCGTGCTGGGCGGCGATGGTGCGGTCCGCGGGAAGGAGCGCCAGTGCCCCGCCGCCGGTGCCCTGGCCCATGAGTACTGACAGGGTGGGCGAGTTCAGGCCGATGTGGTCGTGGAGTGACCGGGCGATTTCGCCCGCGAGTCCGCCTTCCTCGGCCTCCTTGGAGAGGGCCGCGCCGCTGGTGTCGATGACGGTGAGCAGGGGCAGCCCGAGTTCCTCGGCGAGCCTCATGCCGCGACGGGCTTCGCGGAGGGAAGCCGGACCCATGGCCGTCTGCTGGGATGGCCGGGGCCGGGTGTGGCCGAATGACCACGCAGGATTCCTGGCCGAAGCGGGCCAGGGCAAGCTGGAGGCCGGGATCCTTCTCGCCCTGCCCGGTGCCGTTGAGGGGCAGCACGTCCCTGGCGCCGTAGGCAAGCAGTTGGCGCAGGTCCGGCCGTTTCGGATTGCGGGAAATAGTGATGGACTCCCAGGCGCCGGCCTCGGATGGTCGGACCGAAAGGGTCCTGGGCGGCTCAAGCCTGGGGTGCGGGCCGGTGACCAGGATGCTCAGTGCGCGGTCCACGACGTCGGAGAGCTGCGATGGCGGGACCACGGCGTCGATGAGGCCCTTGTCGAAGAGGTTCTCGGCGACCTGGACATTCTGCGGGAAGGGTGTGCCGTTGATGGCCTCGTAGACGCGGGGGCCGAGGAAGCCCAGCAGCGCGCCGGGTTCCGCGACGGTGATGTGGCCGAGGGATCCCCACGATGCCATGACTCCGCCTGTGGTGGGGTGCCGCAGGTAGACAAGGTAGGGCAGCCCGGCCTGGCGGTGGGCGCGGACGGCCGCGCTGATTTTGACCATGGACAGGAACGCGATGGTTCCTTCCTGCATGCGGGTCCCTCCCGACGCCGGTCCCGCCAGCAGCGGCAGGCCCTCCCGGGTTGCCCGTTCGACGGCGGTGACGATCCGTTCGGCGGCGGCGAGGCCAATGGAGCCGGCGAGGAAGCGGAATTCACTGACGATGACGGCGACACGCCGGCCGCGGATGCGGCCTTCGCCGGTGAGGACTGATTCGTCCAGGCCGGTTCTTGCCCTTGCGGCCGCCAGCTCTTCCCGGTACTCGGGAGCGGGGTCGGGGTCCACGACGGGGGTGTCCCAGCTCCGGTACGTGTCGGGATCGAGCACTGCGGTGATCAGTCCGGCGGCGTCCAGGTGCCTGGCTTTCTGCTCAGTCAGCATGGTCAGCTCCTTTCCGGTGCCGCGCCGGTGCCGGCAGCCGATCGGGATACGCCGGCCGGTACCAGCCCAAGCCAGTGGCGGATCTGTTTCCCGTCCTGATTCAGCAGCGGCGGTGCGGTGTGGGTTGTCAGGGTGGTTTCGGCGGTGTCGGCGGCGCTGAAGAACCGCAGCGGCGGGCCGGGCAGGCTCACGGTGCCGAGGATCTTGTGGTCTACGTCGATCACGAGCCCCTGGGAGTGGACCTGCTCCCAGGCGTAGACCTCATCCAGGGTGCGGACCTTGCCGGCCGGGATGCCGGCGTCGTTGAGCTTGGCGAGCAGCGGCCCGGCCTCGTATCCGGCGAAGGCCTGTTCCACCACTTCGATGACCATGCCCCGGTTGCGGACCCGGTCCGCATTGGACGCGAACTCCGGACATGCGGCGTCGATTCCGAACGTGGTCGCGAACGAGCGCCAGAGCTTTTCGCTTCCCACGCTGATCTGGACCTGGCCCTGCCGGCAGCGGAACAGGCCGTACGGGGCGATGGAGGGATGGTGGTTGCCCTGTGCTTTCGGAGTCTCGCCGGCCACCGTGGCCCTGGTGCCCTGGAAGGCATGCACGCCGATGAGTGCCGCGAGCAGTGAGGTCCGGACGATTTGTCCCTGCCCGGTGCGTTCGCGCTGCAGCAGGGCCGCGAGCGTGCCGAACGCCCCGTACATGCCGGACAGCAGATCGGCGATGGGTACCCCCACGCGTTGGGGGTCGTCCGGTCCGGACCCCGTCAGGGACATCAGCCCGGCTTCACCCTGCAGGATCTGGTCGTACCCGCTGCGGCTGGATTCCGGGCCGTCGTGCCCGAAGCCGGTGATGGACAGGATCACCAGAGCCGGGTTGAGAGCATGCATTTCCGCCGGGGAGAAGCCGAGCCGGTCCAGGACGCCGGGACGGAAGTTTTCGATCACGACGTCGGCACGTCCCAGCAGTTGGCGCAGGACTGTCCGCCCGTCGTCGTCCTTCAGGTCCAAGGCGATGGATTCCTTGTTGCGGTTGCAGGACAGGAAGTACGTGGCCTGCGGATCGTCTTCGGGACCGACAAACGGCGGACCCCAGCCGCGCGTATCGTCCCCGGTCCCGGGGTTTTCGACCTTAATCACGCGGGCGCCCAGATCGGCCAGCATCATGCCGGCGTGCGGACCGGCGAGGGCGCGGCTCAGGTCAACCACAAGGTACCCCGTCAGCGGGCCGTCGGTCTGGAGAGTCGGTTCGTTGCTCATAGCGGAAATCCTCTGATAGCGGTGTGGGGCTCGGGCTGAAGTGGCGGGCTACATCCAGCCCGGAACCACCATGCCAGCCAGGCGATCGCGGGTCCTACGGCGGCGACGATGCCGCTGTAGGCCAGAATCTGCTTGTAGAACTTGTCCTTGTCCACGTCCTCGGGGGCGTTGGCGAGTACCAGGGCCCCGTTGGTGGAGAACGGGGACACGTCAACGATCGTGGAGGCGACGGCCAGTGCGGCGATGACGCCGACAGCTCCGATCTCTCCACTAGCCAGGAACGGAACATTCCCAGCACGACAGTGCCCAGCAGGAATGCTCCCGCGAAGGCCAGTGCCCCCATGTTGAGGGGCAGCACCGTGGCCAGCAGGAACATGGCGGCCAGGATGATGATGGACAGGACGGGAGCGGACATCTTTGTGCCTCCGGATCGGAAAATAGCGTGAAGTGGCTCACTGGCCTAGCCTCCTAGACACTGGGTGTCTTTGTCAATAGTCATCAGTTAGTCTTAGCTCTGAGGCCTTTTTGCGAAAGGAAGCGCCCGTGCCCAAACGGTCAGCAGCAGAACAGATTTCCCGGGTGTCGCGGCCCCGGCTCTATGAACAGCTCGTGGAGCAGCTCATGGACTATATCGAGGCTGCCCAGCTGGCACCCGGAGATACGTTGCCTGCCGAGCGGGAACTCGCCGAACGCCTGGGCGTATCGCGTGCGACGCTCGCCCAGGCCCTGGTGGCGCTGGAAGTTCTCGGCGTGATTGACGTCCAGCACGGGACCGGGGCGGTGCTCGTTTACCGTCCTAATGTTCCGTCCGTCATCAGGGGCCTGCGTGAGCACAGCAGCCGCCTGCCCGAGATCGTGGAGGCCCGGAGCACACTGGAAGTGAAGCTTGCGGAGCTGGCTGCAGACAGACGTAGCTCCGAAGACATGAAGGCCATCGACAAAGCGCTCGACGCAATGGCTGAAGAGGTTGCGTCCGGGGCGCGTGGCGCGCACGGCGACGAGCTGTTCCACCAGGCCGTGACCACGGCTGCGCACTCCGCCGTTCTGGCTCAGCTGATGGGGTTCATCGCGGGAATGGTCCTGGAGACCCGCCTCGAGTCCCTCGGCCAGCCCGGCCGTCCCGAGCAGTCCCTCGCCTCTCATCGCAGGATTGCCGAGGCCATCAGGGCCCAGGATTCCGCTGCTGCCGCCGCGGCAATGCTGGAGCACATTGACCTTGTTTCCGACGTGGCCCTCCTCAAGAACGGCTGACGCCGCCCTGGCTGGCAGCGCCCCGGCTGGCGGCGGCCGCCGTCGTCCTATGTGGGCAGGTGGGGTGCCACCCGTCGCGGGAGGACCGGTGATGCCAGGAGGACCAGGAGCCCGGCCAGCGGAACCACCAGGAGGCCCGTGCGCAGGCTGGTGTTGTCCGCGATCGCGCCGACGATTGGCGGGGAGAGCAGGAATCCAAGGCGCATAAGCCAGCTGACCACTGTGAGTCCGGTGCCTGCTTTCAGGCCGGGCAGCTCATCGGCCGAGTGCATCGCGGCGGGGACCAGTGTTGCCACGCCCAGGCCGGCGAGACCGAAGCCAAGGATGGTGAGCGGCACCGAGGGGAAGAGCAGTGCAATCCCCATGCCGGCGGCCGCGAGGACGCCTCCCGCCTGGGCGACGGCCCGCTGGCCGAAGCGGTCCACCAGCCGGTCGCCGATGAGCCGGCCCACAAACTGCAGCCCCACCAAGGCCACGTATCCGAGGCCGGCGATGGTGACTGGAGCGCCGAGCGGGCCCGCGAGGTATACCGCGGCCCACGAGCTTCCCGCATCCTCCACCAGAGCCCCCGCGGCCGCGATGAGCACCAGGGCGGCAAGCGCCCAGACCATAACCCGGCGCCGGACGTTCCCGGTTGTCTTGCCTGCCGGATTGGTTGAATCCGCATATTCTTCCTCGGCAGATCCTTCGGGCTCGGCGCCGGGCAGGAGGAAGCGGTAAAACACCGCAGCCAGGACGCTGAAGAGCGCGAGGGATGCTGAAAGGTGGACGCCGCGGGGTATGTCGAGGCCGGTTGCCGCGGCTCCCATCAGGCCGCCGAGCACGGCTCCGATGCTCCACACGGCGTGGAAGGAATTCAGGATGGACCGCTTGTAGAGCTTCTGGACGCGCAGTCCGTGGGAGTTCTGTGCAACGTCCACAATGGCGTCCATGGACCCGGCAATGAACAGGGCAACGGTGAGGGCGGCCCAGGACGGGGACAGCCCCGCGATCAGGATCGCGAGGCCGATCAGGATGGTGCCGGCGGTTGCTACCCGGGCGGAACGGAAGCGCCGGATCAGGCTGCCCGACGCCAGTCCGGCGATGATGGCGCCCAGCGGGAAGGCAGCTATGGAGATGCCGAGCGCAGTGTTGCTGAGCTCCAGTTCGGCCTTGATGGAGGGGTAGTGGGGGAGCAGGTTGGCAAAGAGAGCACCGTTGGTGAGGAACAGGACCGCGACGGCGGCGCGGGCCTGGCCAAGCCGCTTGGGGAGTGGACGGCGGCCGGCGTGATGTTGAGCGAAGTCATGCGGCGGTGATCCTCTGGATGGCGGCGCGGACGGTACTGTCGGGCATGGGGTCGAGGGCGAGTGCCCGGTGGATGGTCAGGCCTTCAATGAGGGCATCGAGCATCACGGCAACGTCCGGGGTGAAGTGGCGTTCGAGGGCGTCCCGGCTGCGGGCCATCCAGGCGGTGGTGATGGTGCGTATTTCCGGCCGCCGGGCGGCCAGGGAGTACAGCTCATAGGTGGCCACCATGGATTCCCGGCGGTTGAGCACATCGCCGGTGATCAGCCCGACGATGGCCTCCACCGCTTCCTCGGGGTTCCTGGCCCGCAGCATGGCCTGGTCAAAGGCGCGGGCAGTCTGCTCGGCCAGCCGGTTGAAGGCGGCTTCCAGCAGCTCGTCCATGCCGGTGAAGTGGTAGGTCATGGACCCCAGGGGAACCTCCGCCGCCGCCGCGACCCGCCGGTGGGACGTTCCGGCAACGCCGTGCTCGGCGATCACGTTGAGGGCGACGTCGATGAGCCGCTCCCTGCGGTCCGGATCGTGCCGGCGTTGGCGCGGCTTTGGTTCGGTGGCATTGTCCTCCGCCGGGCCCGTCATGCCTGGTCTGGCCCGGTGGCTTCGCTGAGTTCGCGCACTACACGGGCCGGGTTGCCCACCACCACGACGTTCGCCGGAACATCACGGGTGACCACCGCGCCCGCCCCGATCACGGAGTTTTCCCCCACGGTGACGCCGGGGAGGATGATCGCCCCGCCGCCAATCCAGACGTTGTCCCCGATGATGATGGGCTTAGCACCTTCAACTTTCGCGCGCCGGGGCTCTGGAGCGACCGGGTGGGTGGGCGTCAGCAGCTGGACGTTCGGTCCGATCTGGACGTCGTCACCAATCGTGATGAGTGCGACGTCCAAAGCAGTCATGTTGTAGTTGATGAACGTCCTCGCCCCGATGGAGATGCGGCTGCCGTAATCCACGCGAAACGGCGGCCGCACTTCTGTGTCAGGGCCGAGTGAACCAAGCAGGTCCGCCAGGATGGCATTGCCTGCTGCGGGATCGGCAGGCCAGGTCTGCTCGAAGCGGAACGAGAGTTCGATGGCCCGGCGGTTCGCGGCGGCGAGGTCCGGATCGTCGGCGACGTAATCGTCACCGTCCAGCATGCGCTGACGCATGCTGCGGCCATCGTCCACGAGGTACCTGTTCTGCATAACGCTCCCTTATCGCGACATCGAGTTAGGTACGATCGTACGCTAGATAGGTACGTCCGTACATAGCCGATGCGTAAAGGCCGCATGATTGAGACCGGCCGGCCAATGCGGGGTAGTTATCCGGCTTTCGTGACGACGCGTTCCATCGGCACCACGATGTCCACCAGCGGTTCGATGTAGCGGGCGGCCAAGGGGCCGACGACGGCCATGATGAGCACATAGGCAGTGGCCAGGGCAGCCAGTTCCTGCGTGACGGCGCCCGACGCCACTGCCAGTCCGGCGATGACGATCGAAAATTCGCCACGGGCTATCAGCGCCGCGCCGGCACGGAGACGGCCGGGGCGGGCAATGCCGGCCCGCTTCGCGGCCCAGATGCCGGTACCCATTTTGGTCGCCGCTGTGACAAGAGCGAGGACGAGCGCCCAGCCAAGTACGGGTGGAATGGTGGCAGGATCGGTGTTCAGCCCGAAGGCCACAAAGAAAATCCCGGCAAAGAGGTCACGCAGCGGTGTAAGGACACGCGTGGCTCTGTGCGATGCGGCACCGGAGATGGCGATGCCAAGCAAAAACGCGCCCACTGCCGCGGATACCTGCATTGATGATGCCACGCCGGCTACGAGCAGCGCCGCACCCAAAATGTTCAGGAGGAACACCTCGGAGTTCTCGCTATGGACAGCCTTGGAGACCCGATGTCCGTGGCGCAGCGCAACTGTGAGGACCACGCTGACAACAGCCAGCGCAATACCCACCGTTGTAAGGCCGCTCAGGAAGCTGGCGCCCGCAAGAATGCTGGTGAGGACGGGAAGATAGACCGCCATGGTCAGGTCTTCAAACACAAGGATGGAGATCACCACGCGGGTTTCGCGGTTGCCCAGCCAGCCCAAGTCACTGATCACCTTCGCCGCGATTCCGGACGACGAGATGTAGGTGACACCGCCCATCACCACGGCCCCCACAAACCCCCAGTTCAGGAGGAGGGCGAGGGCTGCCCCCGGCAGGAAGTTCAGGACGAGGTCAAGGACCCCCGCCTGCCACGACCGCCGCAGCCCGGTGAACAGTTCCGACGCCGTGTATTCCAGCCCCAGCATGAGCAGCAGGAGGATGACGCCGATCTCGCCAAAAAGGTGCGCGGAGTCCTTCATGCCTTCGAGCTCGACGATCCCTCCTGTGCCAAAGGCGAGCCCACCCAGGAGATAGAGCGGGATGGGCGACATTCCGAACCGTCCGGCAAGTCTGGCTAACAGGCCGAGGGAAAATACAACGGCCCCCAGTTCGATGAGGCTCAGGGCTAAGGGATTCATGGCCACTTCCCGGGGTAGGACGGGTTCCGCTCCAGAGCTTTCATCAGGGCAAAATATGCTCTGGTTATGCCGACATGGTGGCGAACATCAGCGCCATGACGGCAGCGCCAAGAGCCTCGCGGCCATGGTCGGCGCGGACGGAGTGCTGGGGAGCGGTTCGGCCGCGGGCAGCGGGTTTTGCGGCCCGGCCGCGCAGTAGCAGAAGAAGGAAAACCACCGCTGCAGTTCCGAAGAATACCGTGAGCGGCATCGCGAGAGTGGATAGGTGGTCCAGTCCTGATGCCAACGGGTTTTGGACCGCGGGTGCCGGTGCGTGATGGGCGTGAGGCGTTGACGATGCAGCTGCCGGAACGATTTCCTGGCCGGCGCCGGGAGCGCGGGCCATCATTGCGAGCATGAGGGCCGCGCCGGCCATGGTGAGGCTGTGATACACGCATTTCAGGCGGTCCTGGCTTCCCGCGCAGAGTATTTTGAATTCCGGCCGGGCGACCGCCTGAATCACAAACCACAGTGCCGCGCCGGCGAGGACTGCGATCTGGGCCAGCATGGTGGACGGCACGAGGTTCCACAACATGGCGGCCATCAGGACGTTCATGAGGGCATGGAGGCCTTTGTTGGCTTGGTCCGTGAGGTGGCGGGACCTTGCCGCCTGAAGCAGGTAATGGCTGGCGCAAAGCAGCAGGACGGCCGTGAGAGTCCAGGTAACTGTGGGGTCATTGAACACGCGAATCACGCTCTACTTCGATGGGGGTTAATTCGACGGGGTTAATGGGAGCGGTCCCCGGTGCGACTGACGACAGCACCGGGGACCGCCTTCGGGCTATCCCGGCTCCAGTGTCCTGGAGCCGGGAGTACCGGTTCCGCTATGCGAGGTCCAGGACCTTTTCCCGATCCGGTGCATCCTGATCGGACGTATCGGCCGAAGCGGCAGCAGCGGCTTCTGCTTTGGCTTTTTCGCGTCGGGTTTCATGCAGGGAATACAGCCAGATAGGCAGGTATAGCGACAGGACGAGGAAGCCCACCCAGGTTGAAGTCCAGCCGATTTCCAGGCTGTTCAGGTACACCACGCCGATCAGGCACAGGGGCACGTTGAACAGGCCGAAGACCATGGCCACATGTTTCCAGCCCTTGGGGGCCTTGAAGGGCCGTTCCAGGTTTTTGAACGCGGGGTGCTTTTTGGCCCTGACGTACGCGAAGAGGCTGATGCCGTTGGCACAGGTGTAGCCGATTGCCGAGGCTGCAAGGATTGCCGCGGCGTTTCCCATGGAGATCAGCACCAGGTTGAAGGCGCCGATGACCAGCATGGCAATGAAGGGCGTGCCGTGGCGGTTTGTTTTGCCGAACACCCTGGGCAGGTTGCCTTCCGTGGACATGGAGTGCATGGCGCGGGAGGAGCCCAGGTAGGCCGTCTGGATGATCAGCACCATGGCGGCGATCAGCATGATGATGGTGATGACGGAGCCGGCCTGGCCAAAGACGGCCTGGGCCACGGGGATCAGGGGCGAGACAGCCTCGGCCTGGACGCCCTCGACACCGAGCACGCCGATGACTGCAGCCTGCAGCAGGACGTAGAGGGCGAAGCAGATGATGCCACAGGCAAGCAGTGCCTTGGGGAGATCCTTGGACGGTTTTTTGTATTCGGGGCCATAGATGGCTGCCGTTTCCCAGGCGCAGGCACTCCACTGGGCAATCCCGAAGATGCCGAACAGCATCAGGATGTGGTGCATGTCCCAGGTCCAGTCGGCGGGCCACCAGTTGCCGGTGATGTTGGCCATCTCCACGTGTCCGGTGGCAAACGGTGCCACGGCCAGGATGACCAGGGGGATCAGGGAAATCGCGGCAAGGACGTATCCCAGGATGGCGCCGTCCTTGAGGCCGAACCAGTTCACGATGAACAGCATGCTGAAGATCACCACGCCGGAGACCAGTGCGAGCTGGTACTCGGTGAAGGTTTCGCTCAGGACCGGGAACATGCCGTGGAGGTAGCTGCCGGCCGTGATGGCGAAGATCGCCAGGATGGGGTTCCAGCCGAACCAGTAGCTCCAGGCGGTGAAACCGCCGATCAGTTTGCCCTTGTCGTACTTGCCTTTGTAGTTCTCGGTGCGGAACACGTGCTGCGCGAAGCCTGGCAAGCCGGAAGCCTTGGGGAAGGTGGTGGCCATTTCGGCATATGCGGCGTTCTGCATAAAGCCTTGAAGGACGGATATGCCCCAGATGAGGATTGCTGCGGCAGATACGTACATTGGCAGGTAGCCCAGCGAGGGCAGAATCAGCATGGGAACACCCAGCGCGATGGCCGCGCCCTGCTTCCAGTTAATTGACCTTTTCAGGTCACCCACTTCATCCAAATGCTTGTCACTCATAACATCTCCTTCGATGAACTGAACGTCGTGTGATCTTTACTGCCGGGACGCCCGTTGGCGGCCAGCGAGTATGGGACGGACCCCGATGCGCGAACGACCAGGCACGTAGGAAGGTCCGAGGGAATTTCGCCTTTGTGGCGAGGCGGCTCCGCGGGAGCGCTGTGACGAATCACTGCGCCCCCGCGGAGTTGGTTAAGGAGTGTTAGTCCTTGGTGCAGCAGGTGTCGGTGGTGGTGTTGGTGCGGTTTTCGTTGGTGGGGAGGTTGAGGGTGGGGTTTTGGTCGAAGAAGCCGTGGGGTTCGAGCATGAAGCCGATGTTTTGGCGGGGCATGATGGGCCAGTCTTCGAGGCGGACGACGTGGTGCATGCCGAAGGTGTACCAGACGACGAGGTCCTGGTCGACGATGTTGCGGTCTTTTTGGGTCCAGATGTGCAGGCCGTCGTCTTCGCCGGTGGCTTGGTTGGGGAATTCGCCGGCGGCGAAGCGTTCGGTGCGGTCGTAGGCGGTGACCCAGAGGTTGTTCCGGGCGAACTGTGCTCGTTTGGAGACGTAGGATTCATCGCCGGCGGCGAGTTGGATGCCGTCGGTGGGGATCAGGCGGTAGGCGACGGGTTCGTTGACGATGTTTTTGCTGTCGCGGTTGGCGATTTTCCAGAAGCGGTGTTTGGAGGTGTCGGTTTTGCGGATGGCGGCCTGTTCGGTTTCCAGGAGCCGGTCCACGGCCATGAAGGCGGTGTGGGTGGGGTTGTGTTCGGGGATTTCCATGTCGACTTCGTAGACGGCGTTGGTGGGGCCGTCGATTTCGAAGTCCATGCGGACGTTGAACATGTGCTGGTGGATGGGGGCGTAGAGTCCGTCGTTGTTCAGGTTCTGGCCGTAGGGGCTGTTTTCGCCGGGTTTCTGGCCGGCGGTGGAGAGGATGCCGGTGGCTTTGACGAGGAATTCGATGGATCCGTCGAGGAAGAGGTGCCAGTAGAAGGCGTATTCGTAGTTCGCGACGGTGGCGATGAAGGAGATGACGAGTTTGCGGGAGCGGCGGGTTTCGGTGGTGCCTTCGCGGAAGTCGAAGTGCTTCCAGAGGATGGAGTCGTCTTCTTCGTGCATGCAGATGGCGTTTTCGATGGTGAGGGGGTTGCCGTGGCTGTCGGCGGTGATCCCGTCGAAGTATTTGATTTCGCCCAGGCAGTCACAGCCCAGGGTGAGGGAGTTGGCCATGTTGCCGATGTTGTATTCGCCGGAGTCGAAGGCGTTCTTTTTGGCCTGGACGGGGGCGGTGTCACCGTAGGGGACGACCATTTCGGAGAGGGAGGCGCGGTTGATCACGGGGCGTTCGACGCCCTTGTTGCGGAATTTGAGCTGGTGCAGGACCAGGCCTTCGCGGGGGGTGAAGCCGACGCGGAAGGACCAGTCGGCCCACTGGACGTGGTTGCCGGTGACGGTGAAGGAGGCGCCTTCGGGCTGGGTGATGGAGATGGGTTTGAGGTCGGTGCGGGGTTCGCCGACGTATTTGGGCAGGTAGTTCCCGGACGCGGAGGGGACGGGGATGGCCTGGTCGTCATCGACCTTGACGACCTCGCCGGAGTTCAGGTCCACGATGACGATGAAGTTCTCGATCGGGTGGGCGTAGGGGCTGTCGTCGGCTTCTTCGCGGACGAAGACCAGGGCGCGCATCAGGCGCCGGCCCAGGTCGTCTTCGCCGAAGTAGCCTACGGACCAGGGTTCGAAGCAGACCAGGGACATGTCGGTGATCCCGCGTTTGGCCAGGGCGGCCTGGACCTCGGGGTTCTGGCGGCAGGACTCTTCGCCTTCGGCGAATTCGTCGAGCATGAACGGGGGGTGGATGTGCGCGGGCAGCTGGGTCCATTTGGAGACGATGCCTGATTCGAGGTCCACGATCGCTTCGTAGGACCGGGCTTCGGCGCGGTTGACCAGGACAGCGTCGGCTTCACGGGTGACAGCGGCGCCGGTGCGGAGCAGTTCCTTCTCCGGTTCGCGCAGTTCAATGCTGATGAAGCGGAACGATTCCGCGGCGGCCGGGCCGTCCTTCAGGATCGCGGCGGCCCGGGAAATCTCCTCGCGGGAGAGCGGATCAAGCGGGTGGGAAACCCCTACCCCGGTGTGAATTTCAGTGTTGAGAGTCATGGTTTTCTCCTTGGTTCTATTCAAAGTGAAGGCTCGCTGGCTTGTGGCCGGGATGGTTTCCCGGGCTGCGGCCGGCGGAATTGCCATTGCGGAATATATAAACGCCAGGATCCGCGGA
This sequence comes from Pseudarthrobacter sp. BIM B-2242, assembly GCF_014764445.1. Taxonomy (NCBI): domain Bacteria; kingdom Bacillati; phylum Actinomycetota; class Actinomycetes; order Micrococcales; family Micrococcaceae; genus Pseudarthrobacter; species Pseudarthrobacter sp. BIM B-2242. Next base: position 3,826,864 of record NZ_CP061721.1, on the reverse strand, counting down.
ATAACAGAACTATTTGTCTTTTGGCTTTGTCAGAACAACTAATTCATGTGTTCATGCGCGGCTGCATTAGAGATCACTCTCGTGCCCGTTTGAGGCTGGAGAATAAATCCTTTGCAATCAGCATCCTCATTTTCTGAGTGCCGGCCGGACCCCACTCTGGGCCCTATTGGCGTGATGCGGATCACGTGTATTCCGTCTGTGTAAGAAAAGCTACGCCATTCAGTTCACTGGGGGCGAGCCTTTTCGGGATATCTGCGTGAGAACTTCGCGGAGGCATTTTCCCACCCCAGTTAACATGTTGGAAACATTCGGGATGGGGCTTGGAGGCCGTGGTGAGTGAGAAAGTCGGGGCAGATTTTTCCCACTGCAGTTAACATGCCGGAAACATTCACAATCACGCTCGGAGCCACCATTGGGGGCGGGGAATGCTAATGTTTTGCATCTCTGGCCGGTGACTTGTGTCACGCAAAATCAACGACGATCCTGCACGCCGGAGGGAAAGTTGGTCCCAGTGTCTGCACGCGGTGATCGCTTCATCACGCCCCGCTCTCCGGTGGAGGGCCTGCGGCGGCGGAAGCTTTCCTTCCTGCCGGTGTTCGCGCAGTCAGTAGCAAACGTGGCGCCCGCCGGCGCCATGACTGTCATCCCGGCCCTGATCTTTCCGGGGCTTGTCTTTGGAGCCGGCGGGACAAGCCTTTTGCTCACCTTCGGCGTAGCCATGGCGGTCATGGTCCTGGTTGCCTTCTGCCTGAGGCCGATGGCAAAGCGCATGGCCGCCGTCAGCGGCCTCTACAGTTACACCGCCAAGGGGCTGGGCCAGCGGACGGCTATCACCGCCGGCTGGTCCGCCATCTTCGGGTATGGCCTTGTTGCCATGGCGAGCCTGCTGGCCGTTGGCACCTATGTGGTGGAGCTGTTCATCAACCTCGGCATGCCCGCCGCAGATCCCAAAGCTTTCACTGTGCTGGTCATTGTTGCCGCCGCCGGCGCCGCCTGTTTCCTCATGATCAGGGGGATCCAGCTATCCGCATGGTCCACCCTCTTAATGGAAACCGTCTCCATCGGAATCCTCGCCGTCCTGATGATCGTCTACTTCGCCGTCAATGGGCCGACGCTCAATTTCACGAGTGTGTTCGCCTGGAACGGACACCTTGATTCGCTATCGATCGGAATCGTGGTGGCAGTCAGTGCCTTCGTCGGCTTCGAGAGCCCAACCACCCTCGGAGGGGAAGCACAGAAACCCTTCGTCAGCGTGCCGCGGGCCATTACCTGGACTCCCATCCTGGCCGGCGTCCTCTATCTCCTCGCGGCCACCGCACAGGACGTAGCCCTCAGGGATGCGCCATCCGGCATAACAACCAGTTCCACGCCGTTGTCAGACCTGTTTTCGCAGACGTCCCCCGCGTTCGCGGCCCTCCTCGATCTCGGAATTGCGGCATCGTGGTTTGCCTGCGCCATCGCCTCCGTCAACGCCCTGGCCCGGATATTTTTCTGCATGGGCCGCGAAGGCGTCGCCCCGCGTGCTGTCGGGCGGACACATCCTGCTTTTCGGACACCCTCGACGGCGATACTCGCCGTCATGCCTGTCGTCGCCATAGTTCCCATCGCCATCATCCTCTCCGGATCCAGTCCTGAGCAGGGACTCGCGAACCTCTTTACGCTCGGCGCCTACGGGTACCTTGGGTCCTACGTCCTTGCCAGTGCGTCCATGCCGTTTTTCCTGCGCAGGATCGGGGAGACCACTTATGCCAGCTGGATACTTGGAGCGGCAACATCCCTGGTTCTCGGGGCTGTGCTGTGGATGGCTGCCGCCGCGTCGATTGGGACAGGGAACCTGCAGACGCTCATCTACGGCGGCGTCCTCCTTGCCAGCGTCATTTACGCGATGTACCTTCACCGGCGGTTGCCCCAGCGCCTGGCATCAGTGGGCATCTACGACGAGACCCGGCAATCGGACCTGTTCCATGGGGGCCCGGCCACATGAGCTACAAGCCAGCGCACGCCGGTTCGGGACCGGCGTCGAACTCGCTCAGGATCCTGGAGACGGTGGCCCGGTTCGGCACCGGGACAACGGCGAAAGAGATCACCGATGCCCTGCGCATGCCTCCGGCCACTGCCTACAGGCTGCTGAATGCGCTTGTGGGGGACGAATACCTGGTCCGCACCTCCGATCTCCGCGGCTTCGCCCTCGGCCACGCCCTGTCAGGTCTGGTCGCCGCGGCGACCCCGCCAACCGTATGCACCGCAGCCCGCACCATCATCGACGAGTTCCGGCAGGGGGTCCGTTTTGCCGTCCACCTCATGATGTTCAGGAGCGCTTCGCTCAGGGTCGCCGAAGAAGATCCTGATTATCCGCTCCATTCAGTATTCGAGCTGCTCCGGTATCCACACGCTTCAGCGGCGGGGAAACTGATGCTCGCCGAGCTTGGTGATCCGGCCCTTGCGCTTCCGGGCGGTCAGCTTGTGAAGGTGACGGACCACACCATTACGGACAGTGGCCGGCTGGAAGAACAACTGGCAGAAATCAGGGTCGCGGGCCAGGCCTCGGAGATCAACGAACTCGAAGAAGGATCCGCCAGCCTTGCACTTCCCGTGCAGTTGCCGGACGGGTCAGCGGGTGCGGCACTGTGCCTCACCGGCCCGGCGGAACGGTTCACCGCAATCTCCGAACACGCGGAGGCGGCCCGTGAACTCACGGTACGACTGAAGCCGCTCCTGTTCTGATTCAGGAACCGTATCTGATTCAGGAACCGTGCTCCGGGCCGGCCGCGTCGGCAGCCGGCCCGGGCGCATCGGTCAGCGCAGGTCGAAGCGGTCCAGCTCCATGACCTTCACCCAGGCGGACACGAAGTCGTTGACGAACTTCTCCCCGCCGTCTTCGCTTGCGTAGACCTCGGCCAGTGCCCGGAGCTGGGAGTTGGAGCCGAACACCAAATCCGCGGGCGTGGCCGTCCATTTCAGTTCGCCCGTGGTGACATCGCTGATCTCGTAGACGTTCTCCTCCGACTCCGAGGCCTTCCACTTCGTACCCGGCGAAAGCAGGTTCACGAAGAAGTCGTTGGTCAGGACCTGCGGCCTGTCGGTGAGGACGCCGTGGGACGAACCGCCGACGTTGGTGCCGAGGGCCCGCATGCCGCCAACCAGCGCCGTCATTTCCGGGGCGGAAAGGTCAAGCAGGTATGCCTTGTCCAGCAGGAGGGTTTCCGGCTGGAGCTTCTCGCCGGGGCGCACGTAGTTGCGGAACCCGTCCGCCCGCGGCTTCAGGTACTCGAAGGACTCGACGTCGGTCTCGTCCTGGGCGGCGTCGGTACGGCCCGGGCGGAACGGCACAGTGACGGGGAAGCCGGCGTCACTCGCCGCCTTCTCCACCGCTGCACAGCCGCCGAGGACAATCAGGTCTGCCAGCGAGACCTTCTTGCCCCCGGCCTGGGCGGAGTTGAACTGCTGCTGCACCGCTTCAAGCGCCTGCACCGCCGTCGAAAGCTGCTCGGTTTCGTTGATCTCCCAGCTGCGCTGGGGCTCCAACCGGATGCGCGCCCCGTTGGCACCGCCGCGCCTGTCGGTCTTGCGGTAAGTGGACGCGGCTGCCCATGCCGTGCCGGCGAGCTGCGAGACGGAAAGTCCCGAATCCAGCAGCTTTGCCTTGAGCGAGGCGATGTCATGCTCGCCGATCAGCTCGTGGTCCGCCGCCGGGACGGGATCCTGCCAGAGCTGCGCCTCCGGGACCCACGGCCCCAGCATGTGCGGGCCGACCGGACCCATGTCGCGGTGCAGCAGCTTGTACCAGGCCTTCGCGAAGGCGAGCGCGAAGTCGTCGGGATTCTCCAGGAAACGCCGCGAGATCTTCTCGTACGCCGGGTCAACACGCAGCGAGAGGTCCGTGGTGAGCATTGTGGGACGGTGCTTCTTCCCGGGATCGTGGGCGTCCGGGATGATCTCCTCCGCGTCCTTGGCCACCCACTGGTGCGCTCCGGCGGGGCTTTTGACGAGCTCCCACTCGTGCCCGAACAGGATCTCGAAGAAGCGGTTGCTCCACTCGGTGGGCCGGTCCGTCCAGGTGACCTCGAGGCCGGAGGTGATGGTGTCGGCGCCCTTGCCGGTGCCGTAGGTGCTGAGCCAGCCCAGGCCCTGCGTCTCGAGGTCGGCGGCCTCGGGTTCGGGGCCGACGTGCGCGTCGGCGTCACCGGCGCCATGGGTCTTGCCGAACGTGTGGCCGCCGGCGATTAGTGCCAGGGTCTCTTCATCATTCATCGCCATGCGCTTGAACGTCTCGCGGATGAAAGCCGCGGCCTCCAGCGGGTCCGGGTTGCCCATCGGACCCTCGGGGTTGACGTAGATCAGGCCCATCTCCGTGGAGCCGACCTCCTCCGACATCCGGCCCTCCCCGATGTACCGCTCATCCCCGAGCCAGGTGTCCTCCGGTCCCCAGAAAATCTCCTCGGGCTCCCACACATCCTCGCGGCCGAAAGCGAAGCCAAAGGTCTTGAAGCCCATGGACTCGAGCGCCACGTTGCCTGCCAGGACAATCAGGTCAGCCCAGGAAAGCTTCCGGCCGTACTTCTGCTTGACCGGCCACAGCAGGCGCCGGGCCTTGTCCAGGTTGGCGTTGTCCGGCCAGCTGTTAAGCGGCGCGAAACGCTGGCTGCCGTCCCCGGCGCCGCCGCGGCCGTCATGGACGCGGTAGGTTCCGGCCGCATGCCAGCTGAGGCGGATCATGAGACCGCCGTAGTGGCCGAAGTCCGCGGGCCACCAGTCCTGGGAGGTGGTCAGGACCTGTGTGATGTCCTGCTTCAGCGCCTCGACGTCGAGCTTCCGGAACTCCTCGCGGTAGCTGAAATCGGGGCCCAGCGGGTTGCCCGCCTGGTTGTGCGCGTGGAGTACGGAGAGATCCAGCTGGTTCGGCCACCAGTCCGCAACGGTCCGTGGACGGTGGGCCTTGGGTTGCGGCGAGTCGATCGCCGGGTTTTCGCTCTCGCTGCCGTGCGAGGTGGCGCTGCCAGGGGCAACCGGGCAGCCGCCTTCAACTTTGCTGTCCAGGCCCTGGGCACTTCCTGGGGTGGGGATCGGGGGGTGTTCCGGACGATCGGTCATGAGCTTCCTTCCATGTGGCCGAGGCCGTGGAGCGGACTCGGGCGGCCGGTTCAACCTTCCCATTTGACCATAGACAGGGTGTGCTGGGGAGGCCCTTCACAGTGCCCTTAGTGGGCTGCACCCAGCTCGATGAGGAGAACGCCGCCGATGATGAGGCCGAGCCCGAGCATCATGACCGGCGTGATGGTCTCCTTGAAGAAGACACGGCTGGCGAGGGCCGTCAGGGCAACCCCGGCAGCGGCCCAGATCCCGTAGGCGACCCCGAGGTTCATTCCCTGGTCCAGGGTCAGGGTGAGGAGCGTGAACGCCAGGAAGTAGCCGACGCCCACAGGGATGTACCAGCGGCGTTTCCCGGTGGACGCGACTCGCAGCAAGAGGGTAGCGGTGACCTCGGTGAGGATTGCCGCCGTCAGCAACAGCCACATCATGCGGCAACCGCCTCGTGTTCCGGTTCTTTTGCCGGCTCCTTGCGTGACCCGAGTTCAACGCAGAGCACGCCGCCGATGACCATGGCCACGCCGATCATCATTACCGGGGTCAGTGCTTCGCCAAAAAGGACGGCGGCCAGCAGCACGGTGAGTGTTACTCCCAGCGCAGCCCAGATCCCATACGCCACGCCAAGGCCCAGGCCTTTGCGGAGGACTCCGGCGAGGAACGCGAAAGAGGCGGAATAACCGAGGACCACCACGATGAAGAAAGTCGGGTTTTCAAGGGCCGCTTTTAAAGAGAGGGACGCCGTCACCTCGCTCAGGATCGCGCCGGCGAGAAGAATCCACTTCATGTACACAGTCCTTAGAACTTATTGGGGACTGTTCCCCGTGGGTGCAACGGCGCGCATGCTGCTGGTGTTCCCTGACCGCCCCGGTGGGGACATGTACGAGGCCGGGGAAGAAGTTACACGCCGGAAACCCGGGCTTGATGGGTCGGAAATGTGCGAGCGATTTACTGATATTAGTCAAAGTTTACCGATATGAATCACGAAGGAATCTAGATGTCCACCAGAATCAACCTCCGTTACCTGAGCGAACCCGACATGGTCGAGGCCGGCGTCGGCGACGTTGTCCGCTGCACTGACGTGATGGAGGAGGCGCTTGTTCTCCTGCGCCAGGGTGACTACCGGATGGCGGGCGATAACGGCAATTCCCACGGTGCCATGATCACGTTCCCGGAGGCGCCCGGATTCGACGGCATGCCGAAGGACGGGCCGGACCGCCGTTTCATGGCAATGCCCGCCTATCTGGGCGGCCGCTTCGGCACCTCGGGCGTCAAATGGTACGGCTCCAACACGGAAAACCGCCAGAAGGGGCTGCCCCGCTCGATCCACGTATTTGTCCTGAATGACAGGGATACCGGGGCACCGCTTGCCATCATGAGTGCCAACCTTCTCAGCGCCTACCGCACCGGCGCCGTCCCCGGCGTCGGGGTCAAGCACCTCGCGAAGGCCGACGCCAAGGTTGCGGCGGTTGTCGGCCCCGGAGTCATCGCGCGCTCCGTGCTTGAGACGACGCTGGCGCTGCGCCCCTCGATCGACACGCTGCTGGTGAAGGGCCGAAGCGCCGGCAGCACGCAGACGTTTGTTGACTGGGCCAAGGCCAAGTTCCCGCAGCTCAGCAGCGTCACGTCGGCCGGGACGATCGAGGAGGCCATCGCCGATGCTGACATCGTCATGGCGACCACCTCAACCGATGCAGCAGGAAGCGATGCGTTCCCCTACTTCCCGAAATCGGCCATCAAGCCCGGCGCCCTGCTGTTGCTTCCGGCCGCCGCCCGTTTCGACGACGACTTCCTCCAGGGTGACGCGCGCCTGGTGATCGACGCTGAGGGCCTGTACCAGGCATGGCTCGAGGAATACGGCCCCACCGCATACCAGATCCTGGGCATCCCGGGCTCGCACTGGTTCGGCCTGCTCGAAGACGGAAAAATTCCCGCGTCGAAAATCGAGGAGATCGCCGACATTGCAACGGGCAAGCTCCCCGGCCGCCGCAATGACGAAGAAATCATCCTCTATTCCGTAGGCGGGATGCCCGTGGAAGATGTTGCCTGGGCGACAGATCTCTACCGTGCCGCCGACGAGCAGAACATCGGCACCGTCCTGAATCTCTGGGACACGCCGGCCCTCGCCTGATCACTGGCCGGCCTCCTGCTCCGTCCGGGCAGGAGGCCGGCTACTCCCGGTTGACCATTGTGTGCTTAAAGCCGAATAATAGTTAGCAAGGCTAAATAGCAATGCTAACTATCATGATATCGGGCAGCAACATGACAACTGAGGTTTCTTCCGGCATCGGCGGCGGGCCCGGCGAGGGTATCGAGCCGGACACATTGGCAATTGACCTTCGGATTGCCGTGATGCGCACATCCCGCCGGCTGCGCATCGAAGCGACCGGGGATGTCATCACGCCGGGCCAATACACGGTGCTGGCGCACGTCCGCGGCGGCGCCCTGACCCTCCGTGAACTGGCAGAACGCGAGCACGTGCAGGCGCCCTCAATGACGCGCATAGTCAATGCACTAACAGAACAAGGTCTTGTGTCGCGGACAGCGCATCCCAAGGACGGCCGCCAAATCCACGTAGAGATCACGCCGGCGGGCGAGGCCGTCCTTAACGAGGCCCGCAGCCAGCGGACAGCCTGGCTGGCCCGGCGCGTGGCCGGGCTCAGCGAAGAGGACCGTCTGACGCTGAGCCGGGCCGCGCACATCATGCAGGAATTGAGCGCCCGATGAGCGCCATGTTCCGCGCCCTCGAGAACCGCAACTACAGGCTGTGGGCCGGTGGGGCGCTCGTCTCCAATATCGGCACATGGATGCAGCGGATCGCCCAGGACTGGCTTGTGCTGACCGTCCTCACCGACCATTCCGGGACCGCCGTGGGCATCACCACCGGACTGCAGTTCTTTCCCATGCTGCTGCTGGGTCCGTACGCCGGAGTGCTCGCGGACCGCTACCGGAAACGCGTGATCCTGCTGTGGGCGCAGACGGCCATGGGCCTGATCGGCCTGGCGGTCGGGCTGCTGGTGGTGTCCGGGTCCGCGCAGCTGTGGCAGGTCTACGTTGCCGCCCTGTGCCTGGGGCTGGCCAGTGCCGTTGACGGTCCGGCGCGCCAGGCTTTCGTCTCCGAACTGGTGGGCCAGGAACACCTGGCCAACGCAGTTTCACTGAACGCAGCGTCGTTTAATACAGCCCGGCTCACCGGACCCGCCATCGCCGGCCTGCTCATTGCCTGGATTGGCACCGGCCCCGTGTTCCTCCTCAACGCGGCCAGCTTTGCGGCGGTCCTGCTCTCTTTGTGGCGCATACGCACCTCGGAACTCTCACCTTCCGTGCCGGCATCCCGTGGCGGGCATCAGGTCGCCGAGGGACTGGCGTACGTCCGGCGGCGTCCGCATCTGATGCTCATCCTCACTATGGTGGGGATCCTCGGAGCATTCGGGATGAATTTCCCCATTACCAATGCGCTGATGTCAACGGCGGAATTCGGAATGGGACCGGAGGAATTCGGGCTCCTGGGCTCCATCATGGCCGTAGGGACACTGGCCGGTGCCCTGCTCGCAGCCCGGCGGTCGGGGCCGCGGCTTCACCTCCTGCTGGGCGGGGCGCTGGCGCTGGGCATTTTCACGCTGGCCGGCAGCGTGTCGACGACCTTCTGGCTGTATGCCGCAGTCCTGGTACCCGTTGGCCTGGCGTCGATCACCTTCCTCAACAGCTGCAACACAAGCATCCAGCTCACGGTGAATCCGCAGTTCCGCGGGCGGGTGCTTGCGCTGTACCTGGCTGTCCTCCAAGGCGGCACCGCATTGGGGGCGCCCCTGATGGGATGGATCGGCACGGAGTTCGGCGCGCGCTGGGCGGTGGCCTTCGGCGGGGCGATCGTCCTGCTGACCGGCCTGGCGGCCACCATCGTGGTCAGCCGGCGCAGCAGCCTGTCATTTCGGCAGCAGCTTGGTGCTGTCATCGCGCGCCGGCGCCCACGCAGGTGGCGGCCCCGGGGCGGGGAAGCCGCCGGCCAGGCGGAGGGCGCCTAAAACGAGCCGCAGGGCACGGCAACGGACGACGGCGGGAGGTTCCCGCCGTCGTCCGTTGTTGTGGTTTTTCTTGGGGTGCTTACCGGCTAGGAGGCGCTCCGGGCCGACGAGACCAGGGCTGCCTCAGCGGTGGCCTTTTCGGTCTCGGTGGGCTGCTGCGTCACTGATGGACCACGCCCGGTATTCGCTCCGAACCCTGCGCCCTGGCCGGTCCCGTCTCCCAGCTGTATTCGATCCAGACCGAATAGCCACGGGAGCGTTCAAACATTGACCGGGCATCGGCCCCGTCGGTGGCCATCCAGAGGATCTGACCGTCAGACGTCACGCAATCGATCCGGCCCTTTCGGACAAGCTGGTTGTGAAGGCGAACTTCGACAACCTCACCGATAACCGGCAACCAATCGGCCTGTAGGTGCAGCTTGTTTTTCACGGAGCTTCCCGGGCCTACCGGGAGTCCGCGGGGAAGCACGCAAGCGTTGTGGCGTGGGCTGCCTGCAGGGCCTCCTTGACTGGAAGCGCACGGTGTTCGTCGGACAGGATTTCCACGCCCCAGGGACCATCGAAGCCGAGTGCCTTCAGGGAGCGGATGAACCCGGTGACATCCTGGTCCCCCTGTCCGCACAGGCGGCGGTTGTCCCGGGTGTCTTCGAAGAGAGTGCCCCGGACTTCCGCCGCCGCATCGTTAAGTTCGACGCCGAAAACCTTGTCTGCCTCGAGGCTCGCTGACAGTTCGTCCAGCGTAGTTCCGGCGCGGAAGACGTGCCAGTAGTCCACCACCAGCCCGCACCCGGGCAGGTCCACCTTCCGCATGAGGTCCGCGGCCACCGGCACGCTTCCGACCATCGAAAAGGGCATCGGCTCCAGAGCAATGCGTGTGCCCCGCAGTGCGGCCTCGGCCGTCAGGCGCCGGAGGGGTTCCACCAGGAAGTCCAGGTCATCCAGAGGCTTGCCGATGGAGGTTCCCACTTTGATGAACCGGGCGCCGAGCGTCTCCGCAGCCTCGAGGAGCAGATCGAATTTAGGCCGCCAGGCTGGGGCGAGGCTCTCGTCCCACCAGTCGGTGAGGAGTTCGACTTCAACGTAGCGCAGGCCGGCTACGTCGATGAGGTCCCGCAACGCCGGAAAGCCCAGGGTGGCCCGCGCGGTTGCCAGATCGTCATGTGCGAGACCGAAGCCGGACCACCCAGTGGAGGCAATGGCTTCGAGGCGCTCGGCAATGGGCACGGGGCTGGTCTCGGGGTTTTGCAGCGGCGCCGCGCTGCCGGCGCTGGTCCAGCACGATGCGACGAGTTCCGGGGCGGTGGTGGTGGTCATTGTTCTCCTTTGAACCGAATGGGGCGGACCCGCGATGCGAAGAGGGCTTGAAAATATCAAACCATAGATCGTTGGAACGGTCTATTGACTTACGCGATGCCTGCATTCTAGAGTTGGACCGTTCCACTAAGCGATGTGGATCGCAATCGTTCAGACCAGCGGCCTCCGCATCTCGCCCTACGTCGTGGCGTGGGCATGCAGCGTTCACGAGGTCCCAAATTGGCACGAATCAAGGGAGATTTCACGTGGCAAAATTCAGTTGGCACCGAGGCACAATTGCCCTCGCCATCGTCCCGCTTCTGACACTGGCAGCATGCTCGAGCAGCGGCGGCAAGACCGAAGCGGCATCATCCGGAGAAGCCGGGCAAGTTGCGGACACCGCCCGGATCAAGATCGCGATGATCACCCATGCCGCTGCCGGCGACACGTTTTGGGACATCGTGCGCAAGGGAGCCGAGACTGCGGCCAAAAAGGACAACGTCGAGCTTCTCTACAGCGGCGACGCTGAAGGCGGCCGCCAGGCGCAGCTGGTGCAGCAGGCCATCGATCAGAAGGTTGACGGTATCGTCCTCACGCTCGCCAAGCCCGAAAATCTCAGGGACGTGGTGAAGAAGGCCACGGATGCAGGCATTCCCGTTGTGAGTTTCAACGCCGGTGAAGACCAGTCCAAGGCCATTGGTGCCTTTACCCACTTTGGACAGAGCGACAAGCTCGCCGGCGTGACGGTCGGACAGCGGCTTGCCTCCGAGGGGGTCAAGCACCCGATCTGCGTGATTCAGGAGCAGGGCCACGTGGGCCTCGAGAACCGCTGCGCCGGAGTCAAGGAGAACATCCCCGGAACGGAGATCCTCAACGTCAACGGCGCCGACATGACCTCCGTGTCCTCCACGGTCAGCGCCAAGCTCCAGTCCACCCCGGATGCCGACGCCATCATCGGACTGGGTGCGCCGTTCACCCTGACGATTGTTAAGGCCGTCAAGGAGACCGGAAGCAAAGTCAAGGTCGCGTCCTTCGACCTCAACGGTGAACTCGCGAAGGCCGTAGAGGACGGGAGTGTGGCGTTCACCGTTGACCAGCAGCCGTACCTCCAGGGCTACGGCAGCGTCGACGCCATCTGGCTGAGCAGGGTGGGCGGCTTCACCGTGGGCGGCGGCCAGCAGGTCTACACCGGCCCCGCCGTCATCGACAAGAACAACGCAGCCGACGTCCTGAAATTCGCCGAACAGGGTATCCGCTAACAGCCCGCTGGCCGGGCCGGTCTACGCCGGCCCGGCAGCAAGGAGAATCATCATGACCATCACTCAGACAAAAACAACCCCAAAGTCGGCAGCTGCCGATGAGCGCGTTGCGAAGCGCAGCCCGTTCCAGAAGCTCCTTGGCCGTCCCGAGGTCGGCGCCCTGGTGGGCGCGATTGTCCTCTTCATCTTCTTCGCGTTGGTGTCTTCAACGTTTACCCAGCCCAATGCGCTGGCGACCATCCTGTATGGCAGTTCTACGATCGGGATCATGGCGGTGGGGGTGTCGCTGTTGATGATCGGCGGGGAGTTTGACCTCTCCACGGGTGTGGCGGTGATCTCCTCGGCGCTGACCGCGTCGATGTTCAGCTGGTACTTCAGCACGAATGTCTGGGTGGGGGTCCTTCTTGCCCTGATTGTCTCGGTGGGGATCGGGTTCATCAATGGCTGGATCCTGATGAAGACCAAGCTGCCCAGCTTCATCGTTACCCTGGCCACGTTCCTGATGCTGACCGGTCTGAACCTGGGCCTGACCCGCCTGATCGGCGGTTCGGTGTCTTCACCCTCGATCTCCACCATGGACGGCTTCGCCTCGGCCCGGGCCGTGTTTGCCTCCTCCGTCACCATCGCCGGGATCGACGTCAAAATCACTGTCTTTATCTGGATCGCCCTCGTCGCGGTGGCCACCTGGGTGCTCATGCGGACCCGGGTGGGGAACTGGATCTTCGCCGTCGGCGGGGACGAGAACGCGGCCCGCGCCGTGGGTGTGCCGGTCAAGGCCACCAAGATCGGCCTGTTCATGGGCGTGGGGTTCTGCGGCTGGGTCCTGGGCATGCACAACCTCTTCGCCTTCGACACGGTGCAGTCCGGTGAGGGCGTGGGCAACGAGTTCCTCTACATCATCGCCGCGGTGATCGGCGGGTGCCTCCTGACCGGCGGCTACGGCTCGGCCGTGGGCGGGGCGATCGGTGCGTTCATCTTCGGCATGGCCAACAAGGGCATCGTGTACGCGCAGTGGAACCCGGACTGGTTCAAGTTCTTCCTGGGCCTGATGCTGCTGCTGGCCACCATCGTGAACCTCATCGTCAAGCGCCGCGCGGAACTGAAGTAAAGGGGCCCGGAAATGAACGCCAATCAGATCGACCAGCAGACCCTGCTGCAAAACGAAAAAGATCCTCTCACGCACACCCCGGTGCACCTGCTCTCGCTCGACGGGGTGGGCAAGCACTACGGGAACATCATCGCTCTGTCCGATGTCACCATGGCCGTGGACAACGGCCGGGTCACCTGCGTGCTGGGCGATAACGGCGCGGGGAAGTCCACGCTGATCAAGATCATCGCCGGCCTCCACCAGCACGACGCCGGTGTCTTGAACATCATGGGCGAGGAACGGAAATTCTCTTCCCCGCGCGATGCCCTGGATGCCGGGATCGCCACGGTCTACCAGGACCTTGCTGTGGTGCCTTTGATGCCGATCTGGCGGAACTTCTTCCTCGGCTCCGAGCTCACCAGCGGTTTTGGGCCGTTCAAGAGCATGGACGTGGAGAAGATGAAGGCCATCACGCTCAAGGAACTCGCCGAGATGGGCATCGACCTGCGGGATGTGGAGCAGCCCATCGGGCAGCTCTCCGGCGGTGAACGCCAGTGTGTGGCGATCGCCCGCGCGGTGTACTTCGGCGCGAAGGTCCTGATCCTGGACGAGCCGACGGCGGCGCTTGGCGTGAAGCAGTCCGGTGTGGTGCTGCGCTATATCCTGCAGGCCCGCGACCGCGGCCTGGGGGTCATCTTCATCACCCACAACCCGCACCACGCCTTCCCCGTGGGAGACCGGTTCCTGCTGCTCAAGCGCGGCAAGTCCATCGGCTACTACGACAAAAAGGACATCACCCTGGACGAACTCACCGCCCAGATGGCCGGCGGCGCCGAACTCGCCGAACTCGCCCACGAACTCGAACAACTCGGCGGCCACAGCGACGTCGTGAAAGAGGTTCAGGCCGAGGTAGCGGAAGTCGCTGACGCAGCCCACGAGGGCACCACCAAGCGCCACTGAGCGCCAACATTTACAACCAGATGGAGCAACCATGCAAATGCTAATCGCCGGAACCTGGCGCGGTGCCGCCGACGGCAGGACCGAGGACGTACGGTCGCCCTTTGATGGCCGGATCATTGACACGGTTCCGGTCGCCACGGTCGAGGACGCCCAGGCCGCTCTGGACCGGGCCGAGATCGGCGCCCACCTGCAGCGGGCCACGCCGGCACACGTGCGGGTGGACATCCTCCTCCGCGCGGCTGCCCTGGCCGACGAGCGTGCCGAGGACATTGCCCAGGCGATCAGTGCCGAAACCGGGAAGCCGATCACGGAAGCCCGGGGCGAAGCCAGCAGGTCAGGAAACATCATCCGCCTTGCCGCCTACGAGGGAAGTCAGTTGTATGGATCCACCCTTCCGCTGGATGCCAACGCGGGTACCGGGCTGGACAAGATCGGCTTCACCCTGCGGCAGCCCGTGGGCATCGTTGTTGCCATCACACCGTTCAACTACCCAGCCCTGCTGGTGCTGCACAAGATTGCGCCGGCGCTGGCAGCCGGCAACGCCGTCGTGCTCAAACCCGCCCGTGCCACGCCGCTGACGGCGCTGAAACTGGCGCAGTGCTTCGTCGACGCCGGCCTGCCGCCGGAGGCTCTGTCCGTCCTGACCGGCCCCGGAAGCACCCTGGGCGATGTGCTCGTCACCGACCCCCGGGTGCGGAAAGTCTCGTTCACCGGGTCCACTGCCACGGGAACGCGGATCAGCTCCATCGCCGGGGTCAAGAAACTGTCCCTCGAACTTGGCGCCTCCTGCCCCGTGATCATCCTGCCGGACGCAGATCTCGAACTCGCTTCCAGCGCCGTGGCAGCAGGCGGCTTCATCAACTCCGGCCAGGTCTGCATCTCGGTGCAGCGGGTCATCGTGGACCGCCGCGTCGAAGCAGACTTCCTGGACGCCCTCGTGCCCAAGGTGGAGGCCATCGCCGTGGGCAACCCGAAGGAGGCCGACACCCGGCTCGGGTCACTGATCTCTGAAGAAGAAGCGATCCGCGTCCACACCTCGATCGGTGAGGCCCGGAACTCCGGCGCCAAGGTGCTCACCGGCGGAGACCGCGATGGCGCCGTTATCACCCCGGCCGTTGTTGCCGGCGTCGACCCCCGCTCCCCGCTGAGCCGCAACGAACTGTTCGGACCCGCCGTCGCCGTTTCCTCCGCGACGGACATCGAATCAGCCATCGCCATGGCCAACGACAACGACTACGGGCTCGGCGCCGGAATCTTCACCTCAGATGTCTCCGGCAGCATCCAGGCCATGCGGCAGATCGATGCCGGGAACATCCACATCAACTGGACGCCCCTGTGGCGGGCCGACCTTATGCCCTACGGAGGGCTCAAGGGCAGCGGCATCGGCAAGGAAGGCGTCCGCTCCGCAGTGAATGAAATGACCGAAGAGAAAACGGTCATCCTGCACGGACGCCCCTGGTAACCCACCACCCGACTTGGAATAAGGCAATGACCACTAACTCACAGACCATCAGGCTCACCACAGCCCAAGCCCTCATCAAATACCTGTCGGTCCAGCATTCCGTTGCGGACGGTGTCCGACGCCGCCTGGTGCCTGCTGCCCTGGGCATCTTCGGACACGGCAACGTTGCCGGGCTGGGCCAGGCCTTCGACGAACTCGCCGATGACATGCCCTTCATCCAGGGCCGCCACGAACAGTACATGGCCCACATTTCCACGGCGTTTGGAAAGGCAAGCCGACGCCAGGCCGTCCTCGCCGTGACCGCATCCATTGGCCCGGGCGCCCTCAACCTCGTCACCGCCGCCGGACTGGCGACAGTGAACAGGCTTCCGCTGCTCCTCCTTCCCGGAGACACGTACGCAACACGGCATCAGGGCCCTGTACTGCAGCAGCTCGAGCACCCCATTGAGGCGGACGCCACGGTCAACGACGCGTTCCGGCCCGTCTCCCGCTTCTTCGACAGGATCAACCGTCCGGAGCAGCTCCTGACCGCCCTGCCACAGGCCATGCGTGTGCTGACCAGCCCCACCGATACCGGCGCCGTGGTCATTTCGCTGCCCCAGGACGTGCAGTCCCACGCCTACGACTTCCCGGCCGAATTCTTCGAACCGCGCGACTGGAAGATCCGCCGTCCGTTGCCGGACCTTGAAGAGGTCGACGACGTCGCCCGGCTTGTCCGCTCGGCTGAGCGTCCGGTGATCATCGCCGGCGGCGGCATCCACTACTCCGATGCCCACGCTGCACTCGAAGCGCTGGCCGGCCAGGTCGGAATTCCCGTGGTGGAGACCTTCGGCGGTAAGGGCGCCGTCACAAAGGACGAATGGTGGCAGGTAGGCGGTGTGGGCCTGGAAGGTAACTTCGCCTCCAACACCCTCGTCAAGCAGGCCGACCTGGTCCTGAACGTCGGCACGCGGCTCACCGACTTCGCCACCGGTTCACAGTCCATCTTCGAGAACCCGGAGGTCCGTTTCGCGTCCTTGAACATTGTGGATGCCGATACCCGCAAGCAGGGCGCCACAGGGATCCTCGCCGACGCCCGACTGGGGCTGGAAGCCCTCGCCCAGGCACTGGAGGGCCACAGCACCAGCGAAGCCTGGCAGGACACCGTCCAGGCCGAGAAGGCCGGCTGGGCACCGATCCGGTCCACGTGGCTCGACGCCGACACCGCCTACAACCCGGCCGAGCATCCGGACGCGCCCGTCACGGAAGCCGTCCTCACCCAGCCGCAGCTGATCGGACTCATGCAGGAACACGCACGCTCCGGCGACACCGTCATTGCCGCTGCCGGCGGTGCTCCCGGCGACCTGCAGAAGGTCTGGGACGCCACAGGGAACCGCAACTGCCACCTCGAATTCGGTTTCTCCTGCATGGGCTACGAAATTGCCGCCGGCATGGGCGTCCGCCTGGCCGAAGGCAACAACGACAACCGCGTGGTCACGTTCATCGGCGACGGTACGTTCCTGATGGCACCCACGGAGATCCTCACCGCGGCGCAGGAAGGGCTCAACGTCACCATCATCGTCTCCGAAAACCACGGCTACCAGGTCATCCACCGGCTGCAGATGAACCGCACCGGCAAGGAATTCGGCAACGAGTTCCGTTACCGCACCACCGGAGGCAGTGTCGCGGCCACTGACGCCCCCAAGGCCCGGCTCGACGGCGACTACCTCAAGGTGGACCTGCGGCAGATCGCCGAAGGCCTCGGTGCACTGGCCATCCGCGCCACCTCGGCAGCCGAGGTCCGCGAGGCGCTGTCTTCCACCCGGGACACCCAGGGCCCGGTGGTCATCGTGGTACCCACGGTGCCGCATGTTGACCTGCCCGGCGGTGACGTCTGGTGGGATGTTGCCCCGGCGGAAGTCTCCGGGCAGGAATGGGTCCGCACCCTCCGCACTGACTACGAGAAGGCACGCGGCAGCCAGCGGTGGTTCGGATGAGCCAGGGACCACTGAATGCGGGGCAGCTGCGCCGGCGCTTGTCCGACGGCGATGTCACGATCGGCACGTTCGTCGGACTGTCCTCGGCAACCGCGGCCGAAGTCTGTGCCGCCGCCGGAGCCGACTGGATCCTGATCGACCTCGAACACGGCTCCGGCGGCGAGGACGCGGTCCGCGACGGCGTTGTTGCCGCCGGCAGCTACGGCGTCCCCACCATCGTCCGGGTCGAATCCGGAGACCGCATCCGGATCGGCCGTGTCCTGGACCAGGGCGCCGCCGGGATCATGGTTCCGCGGTTGGACACCGTCGATCAGGCCGCCGAATCGGTGAAGCACATGCTGTATCCGCCCCTCGGGGACCGAGGTGTGGCCACCTACAACCGCGCCTGCCGCTGGGGCATGGACCGTCGCACGCTCACCGAACCGCAACAGGAGACCCTCGGTGTTATTCAGATCGAAACCCTCGATGCGTTGGAGTCCGTCGAAGACATCGCCGCCCACGACGGCGTCGACGTGATCTTTGTTGGGCCCCTGGATCTTTCCTACGCCCTCGGGGTTCCGCTGCAGTTGGACAGCAACGTCTTCCAGGAGGCCCTGGAGCGCGTCGTAGCCGCGGCCCAACTGCACAACAAGGCAGCCGGCATCCTCGCCGTGGACGGCATGGGAGCCGCCAAGTATGTCCGCCAGGGCTTCCGGTTCGTGGCCATCGGCTCGGACTCCACCATCATGGCGGCGGCGTTCCGCGACGCCTTCGATACCGCCCGCAACTGACTCATTACAAGCAAAGGAAAGCAAGAACGTGAACGCAGAATCTCGCACCATCGGCGTCGGTCTCATCAGCGTCGGCTGGATGGGAAAACTCCATTCCAGGGCCTACCAGGCCGTCCCGTACGCCTACCCGGAGCTGGGCCTGAAGACGAAGCTCGTCATTGCCGCCGACACAGCGCCCGGCCGCGTGGACTATGCACGCGATGTCCTGGGTTTCGCTGAAGGCACTACCGACTACCACGACGTCCTGAACCACCCCGACGTGGACGTCGTCTCCATCTGCGCGCCCAACTTCCTGCACGCTGAGATCGGCATTGCAGCCGCCAAAGCAGGCAAGCACTTCTGGATCGAAAAGCCTGTCGGACGCGGCTACCAGGAAACCGCAGCCGTGCAGGAAGCCGCCGTGGAGGCCGGCGTCGTGACGTCCATCGGCTACAACTACCGCCACGCTCCGGCTGTGGAGCACGCAAGGAAGCTGATTGCTGACGGACGGCTTGGCAGGATCACCAACGTCCGGGCCGTCTTCTTCTCCGGCTACGCCTCTGAGCCCAACGGCGCCCTGTCCTGGCGCTTCGACCGGAAACTCGCCGGAACGGGCGTGCTGGCCGACCTGTTCAGCCACGCAACCGACCTGTGCCAGTATGTAGTCGGACCCATCGCCGAGGTGACCGCGCTGACCAGCACCGTCTACACGCAGCGGCCCAAGCTGGCGATGGGATCCGGCACGCACTTCGCAGTGATTGAAAACGGTGAAATGGGGGAGGTCGAGAATGAAGACTACGCGGCAGCGCTGGTCCGCTTCGGCCCGTCCGCAGTCGGCGCAGGCGCCGTCGGCACCATCGAATCGTCCCGCGTCGCCGTGGGACCCGAGTGCGGTTACCAGATCGAGGTCTACGGCACCGAAGGCTCACTCAAATGGGATTTTGAGCGCATGAACGAACTCAAGGTCTGCCTGGGACGCAACAACGACGAGCAGGGGTACACCACGGTGAACGCCAGCCCGCGCCACGGCGACTACGCCTACTTCCAGCCCGGCCCCGGCAACAGCATGGGCTTTGACGACCTCAAGGTGATCGAGGCGAAGAAGTTCCTCGTCGCCGTCGCCGGCGGAGCGCAGGAAAACTCGAACATCCACGATGCCGCCTCGGCTGCCGCGATCGTCAGCGCTGCCGAAGCCTCCTCATTCTCCGGCCAGTGGCAGAAGATTGAGGAAATCCACGGCACCACGGCAGCGCGGGCCTAGCGATGAGCATCGCATCCGCCCGTCGGCCCACGATCAAGGACGTGGCCGAACGCGCCGGCGTCTCCAAATCCTTGGTCTCCCTCGTCCTGCGCGATTCACCGCGCGTCAGTGACGAACGCCGTAAGCGGGTGCTCGAAGTTGTTGAGGAGATGGGCTACGAGTTGAACCTCGCAGCCCGGTCCCTGGCAACCCGGGACAACGGCACTATTGGTGTCCTGGTCAGCGACATGCACAACCCTTGGGCGTTTGACGTGGCCGACGCCGCACGGACCGTGCTGGAAGAGGCCGGACACACCGTCCTCTTCAGCGCGGTCACGGCCGCAGGCAGGGGAGTGGACCAGTCCATCCTCCAGGCCTTCCGGGACCTGCGCGTGGCGGGCCTGCTGGTGGTGGGAACGGTGCCCGACAAGGCGCCGTTCAACCGGGCCGTGTCCGGCGGGGCCGTGGTCTTCGCCGGCGGCGGACCGGACTACATTGACACGGCAGACGTGGTCCGCAGCGACGATACCCTTGGCATGAGCATGGTGGTTGAGCACCTGATCGCCCAGGGGCACGAGAACATCGCGCATCTGGGCGGGCTGGGCGGCTCGGTGGGCCGGGCCCGCGTGGACGGATATTCCGCCGCCATGGAAGAACACGGGCTGTCCCGCCACATCCATATTGTCGAAGCCGACTTCTTCCAGGAGTCCGGCTACGTTGCCGCCCAGCGGGCACTGGGCTCCTCGCGGTCCAGGCACCAGCGCCCCACCGCGCTGGCGTGCATCAACGACCTCGCCGCCTTCGGCGCGATGACCGCTGCCGATGAACGCGGCGTCGAAGTGGCCATTACCGGCTACGACAACATCGCGCTGGGTGCCATGCCCCGCCTTGGACTGACCACCGTTGATCCGGACAGCTCCGGCATTGGCGTCGCCGGGGCCAAAACGCTCCTGGAGCGCATCGCCGACAGCGATTTTGGCGGCGGCTTCGTCCACCAGCCGATCGTCCCTCAACTGGTCATACGCACGTCCAGCCTGCTCGGCCTCTAACCTCCCACCCACCGCCACCCCGTAGGCTTTCCAGCCGCCCCGGGGTGCACCCCCACATCTTCAAGGATGACGATGGCTTCCCTCAGCACACCCCAAATACTCGTAGCCCTTGGCGGCGTCGAGGCCGGACTGGTCGAACCGGAACTGGCACCGCACCAGCAGATCATCCACAATCCCACCGACGCGGACCTTGCCCGGGCCGATGCCGCCATTGTCCGCGCCGCGTACCGTGTTGACCGTGAACTCCTTGACCGGATGCCCGCCCTGAAGGTCATCGCAAGGACCGGCGTCGGTACCGACCTCGTGGACGTCGCCGAGGCGAACCGCCGGGGCATCCCGGTGGTCATCACGCCCGGAAGCAACACGGCGTCCGTGGCCGAAGGCGTGTTCTCCCACCTCCTGGCATTGGTCAAGAAGCTCTCGACGCTGACGGCCCTGGTCCGCGACGGCCGCTGGAACGAACGCTCCGCCGTTGCCGTGGGCGACCTGGAGGGCTTCACGCTGGGCATCATCGGCTACGGGCGCATAGGACGCCGCGTCGCCCGGATCGCCGAAGCCTTCGACCTCAAGGTCCTGGCCTTCGATCCGTTCGCAGACGTTCCTGCCGGCGTCCGGTGCAAAACCGTCGAAGAACTGCTGGAACGCAGCGACTTCGTCACCCTGCACGTGCCGTTGACACCGGAAAACCACAACCTCATCAACGCAGAACGCCTCGCCTTGATGCCCGCCGGAGCCGTCCTCGTCAACTGCAGCAGGGGCGGGCTCGTGGACCTTGACGCAGCCCACCAGGCCCTTCTCTCCGGGCAGTTGGGCGGCCTCGGACTCGACGTCTACGATCCCGAACCGCCAGCCCACCACGCTGTCTTTGACCTCGGGAACGTGGTGCTGACGCCCCACCTGATGGGCTTCACCCGCCAGGGTATGGCCCACACGGTCCGCGACGCCGCCAAAGGCGCCGTCGACGTCCTCGCAGGACGGGCCCCGGCAGCCGTGGCAACCCCGTGATGAACACCCCCACCACACTTACTCAAGCTGAATCAACCACAGGCGGATCACCCGCCGGCGGGAAACACGAAAGGACCCCCACCCATGTCCAGTGAACGACCGCTCAAGGTTGCCCTCTTCGGATCCGGCCGCATCGGCCAGGTCCACGCCCGGAACATCGCCGACCACCCGGACCTGGAATTGGCCTGGATCGCTGACCCGTTCATCAAGGGCGCACAGGACCTTGCCGCCGTTACCGGCGCGCAGGCCGTCGAAACCGCCGATGAGGTTTTCGCTAACGCTGACCTGGACGCCATCATCATCGGTTCGCCAACGCCCACCCACGTCGACCTGATCTCCCGGGCCGCGGCCGCCGGCGTCGCCGCCCTCTGCGAAAAGCCCATTGACCTGGACATCGACCGGGTCCGCGAATGCCGGGACCAGATCCGCGGCACCACCAGCCCCCTGATGCTCGGCTTCAACCGCCGCTTCGACCCCAACTTCGCCTCGCTCCGCGCACGGGTTGAAGCCGGGGAAATCGGGCGCCTGGAGCAGCTGACCATCATCAGCCGGGACCCCGCTCCGGCGCCCAAGGCATACATCGAAACGTCCGGCGGGATCTTCCGGGACCAGAGCATCCACGACCTCGACATGGCCCGGTTCTTCGTCCCGGACATCATCGAAGTATCGGCCACCGGCTCAAACCTGTTCTGCGACTACATCGAAGAGGCCGGTGACTTCGACTCGGTGGTCATCAATCTGCGGGGACGCGGCGGTGAGCAGATCACAATCATCAATTCCCGTCACAGCGCCTACGGCCATGACCAGCGGCTGGAAGCCTTCGGCAGCGAGGGCCTGCTGACCGCTGGCAACATGGCTCCCACCACAGTGCGAAAGTTCAGCGCCGCCGGCACCGAAGAGTCCGACGCCTACTTGCCGTTCTTCCTGGAACGCTACGGCCAGGCCTACCGCAATGAGCTGGACAGCTTCGTCAAGGCCGTCCGCGGCGGAACCAGCTGCAGCCCCGGCTTCGACGACGGCGTCATGGCCCTTGTGCTGGCCAACGCTGCCGAGGAATCCGCCAGGTCAGGCCACGTGGTCACCATCGGAAAGGAGTAGGGAATGAACAACCCGCTCCTCGCTGACAAGGTGGTCCTTGTCAGCGGCGGCACCCAGGGCCTCGGGGCAGGCATTGCCCGCCGGGCGGCAGCCGAAGGCGCGGCCGGAGTGGCCGTGACCGGCCGCAACGCCGATTCGGGCGAAAGGCTCGCCGCCGAGCTGGAGAAGTCCGGCGTCAAGGCCCGCTTCATCAAAACTGATCTGGCCGACGTCGAGCAGGCACGCAATTCCGTGCTGGAAACCATCTCCGTCTTCGGGCAGCTCGACTGCGCCGTGAACGCGGCCGGCCTCACCACCCGCGGAACGATGCTGGACACCACCCCGGAACTCTTCGATGCGCACATCGCAATCAACCTGAAGTCGCCGTTCTTCATCATGGCGGAGACGATCAAGCACCTCCGGGAGCGCAAAGTCCCCGGCAGCATCCTGAACGTCATCTCCATCGCCGAACTCGGCGGC
This sequence comes from Pseudarthrobacter sp. BIM B-2242, assembly GCF_014764445.1. NCBI lineage: Bacteria > Bacillati > Actinomycetota > Actinomycetes > Micrococcales > Micrococcaceae > Pseudarthrobacter > Pseudarthrobacter sp. BIM B-2242. Next base: position 3,804,117 of record NZ_CP061721.1, on the reverse strand, counting down.
CAGCCCTACCTGGCGCCCTATGTGGCGGCAAAGGCCGGGCTGGCCGGCGCTACCCGGAACGCCGCCCACGCGCACCGCTGGGACAAGATCAGGATCAACGGCCTGGACATCGGCTGGACGGCCACCGAAGGCGAAGAAGAGACCCAGCGGAAATTTCACGGCGCAGGAGACGACTGGCTGGAAAAAGCCAACGCCTCCGTGCCGATGGGCAAGCTCGGACAAGTGGGCGAGATCGCCGAATTTGTAGTTTTTCTCCTCTCCAGCCGGAGCGGAGTGGTCACCGGCTCGGTCATTGACTGGGATCAGAACGTACTTGGAGGATCAGATTGAGCATCATTACCAGCCGCCTTGCCGCCGCCCCCATTTCCTGGGGCGTGTGCGAAGTCCCCGGGTGGGGGCACCAGCTTGAAGCAGACCGCGTCCTGTCCGAGATGACCGCCCTGGGCATCACGGCCACGGAATTCGGCCCGGCAGGCTTCCTGCCCGAGGAAGCAACCGCACGCGCCGAGGTGCTGCAGCGGCACAACCTGCAGGCCATCGGCGGATTCTTTCCGATCATCCTGCACGATGCCGCCAAGGACCCGCTCAAAGCAGTTTCCGCGGAACTGGACGCCTACCAGGCGGCAGGAGCCACCATCATGGTCCTCGCCGCGGAAACCGGCGTCGCCGGATATGACCAGCGGCACGAGCTCGACGCCGACGGCTGGCACCTGTTCGGCCGGAACCTTGACACCATCGTCCAGGCAGCCGCCGATCAGGGCATCCAGGCAGTAGTGCATCCGCACGTGGGCACAATGATCGAGACGACGTCGGACGTCAACCGCGTCCTGAACGACACCGCCGCGAACCTCTGCCTGGACACCGGCCACCTTCTGATCGGCGGCACAGACCCCGGGCAGCTAGCCCGGGACTACGCCGCGCGCATCGGCCACACGCACCTCAAAGACGTGCGCAAAGCCGTGGCCGATCGCGTCCAGAAGGGTGAAATCTCCTACACCGACGGCGTCAAGACCGGAATGTACGTCCCCCTAGGACAGGGGGATGCCGGAATCTCAGACATCGTCCTGAACCTCCTCGAGGCCGGCTACGGCGGCTGGTTCACGATGGAACAGGACACCATCCTCGAGGCCGCCCCGGCAGGGGACGGGCCCGTCCGGGATGTCCGGCAGTCTGTGGCCTTCCTCCGTGAATTGGAAGCCGGGCTCGCTACATGAGCGCGGTGCGCTGGGGCGTTCTCACCACCGCCCGCATCGCCCAGGACAGGTTCCTGCCGGCCATGCAAAAGGCCCGCAACGCCACCGCCTCGGCGATCAGCAGCCCCAACGGCCGAGCCGCCGAGGTCGCCGCCCGCTTCGGCATCCCGGCTGTCTACTCGTCGCATGAAGAGCTGCTGGCGGATCCGGCCATCGAGGCCGTCTACCTCCCGTTTCCCAACGGACTGCATGCGGAATGGATCATCGCGGCGGCGGAGGCCGGCAAGGACATCCTGTGCGAGAAGCCGCTGGTGGGCAGCCTCGAAGACTACGCCCGCGTCGTCAAGGCCTGCCAGAGCAACGGGGTGAGCCTGATGGAGGCGTTTATGTACCGTTTCCACCCGCAGCACCAGAAAGTCCGTGAGTTCATCGACGCGGGCCGGATCGGCCGGATTGTCTCGATGCATGCGCGGTTCCACTTTGTGATGGACCGCAGCCCGGGCGAGGTCCGCCTTCAGACGGGTCTTGAGGGAGGTGCCGTCAACGATGTCGGTTGCTACGCCGTCGACATCATGAACATGGTGATGGGACGCGCCCCCGCGAGCGTGTACGCCAAGGGAACCAGCCCGGGGGACCCCGTGGAGACCACCGTCGCCGCGATCCTGGATTACGACGGCGTCATCGGAACCCTGGACTGTGGTTTCGAAGGACCCCGCGTGAACACGTTCCAGATCATCGGCACGAAGGGGCAGATCACGCTCGACAACGCCTTTGACCCGCTTCCGGGGGAGGCAGCCCGCGTGACCGTTTCCCTCCGGGACGGCAGCACCGAGGTCTTCGACGTGATCGAAGACCCGTTCAAGGTCGAAATTGAACGGTTCAGCATCTGGGCCCGCAGCGCCGGGCAGGAAGTTGTCCACCAGGAACTGACGGAACAGAACCTGGCCGTCCGCCTCGCCCTCCATGAATCCCTCGCCGCAGGACTCCCACGGAACGTCGAACCGGTCCACGCCGTGGAACACCACTTACTACAGGAGCAGTAACCATGACTTTCATCAACCACTTCATCAGCGGATCCGAGGCAACAGGTTCTGGAACCGACACCAAGCCCGTCTACAACCCCGCGACGGGCGCCGTCACCGCAGAGCTGCGGCTGGCCAACCAGGCGGACCTTGACGCGACCGTCGCGGCGGCCAAGGCCGCCGCCGTCAGCTGGGGCGATATTTCCCTGGCCAAGCGCACCGCGGTGCTGTTCAAGTTCCGTGAACTGGTCGCCGCCCACGTGGATGACCTCGCGCAGCTGATCACCGCCGAGCACGGCAAGGTCCTCTCCGACGCGAAGGGCGAGATCGGCCGCGGCCTGGAGGTCATCGAGTTCGCCTGCGGCATCCCGCAGCTGCTCAAGGGTGAATATTCGGACCAGGTCTCCACCGGCATCGACGTGTTCTCCTTCCGGGAGCCGATCGGCGTGGTCGCCGGCATCACCCCGTTCAACTTCCCCGTGATGGTACCGCTGTGGATGGCGCCGATGGCGATCGCCACCGGCAACGCCTTCATCCTCAAGCCCTCCCACCGGGTTCCGTCCGCGGCAATGCTGCTGGCCGACCTCTTCACGCAGGCAGGTCTGCCCGACGGCGTGTTCCAGGTCCTGCACGGAGACCGCGAAGTGGTCTCCGGCCTCCTGACCCACCCGGATGTGGACGGCATCTCCTTCGTCGGCTCCACCCCGGTGGCCAAGCACATCAACGAGGTAGCGACGGCCCACGGCAAGCGCGTACAGGCCCTGGGCGGTGCGAAGAACCACGCCATCGTGCTGCCCGACGCCGACCTCGACAACGCTGCCGACCACCTCGCCGCGGCCGCATTCGGCTCCGCCGGCCAGCGCTGCATGGCCATCTCCGTGGCCGTCGCCGTCGGTGACGCCGCCGACCTGCTGGTGAAGAAGGTGGAAGAGCGTGCCGTGGCCGTCAAGGTCAAGAACGGCACCGAACCGGACGCCGACATGGGACCGGTCATCAGCGCAGACTCCAGGAACTTCATCGTCAAGACGATTGCCGAGGCGGAGGCCGCGGGTGCCGCGATGGTGGTGGACGGCCGCGACCTGGTGGTACCCGGCCATGAGGAAGGCTTCTGGGTTGGCCCCACGGTCATCGACCACGTCAAGACCGAAATGAGCGCCTACACCGAGGAGATCTTCGGACCGGTTCTCGTTGTGGTCCGCGTCGAGGACCTCGACGCCGGAATTGCCCTCATTAACGCCAACCCGTACGGCAATGGCACAGCCATCTTCACCTCCTCCGGCGCGGCTGCCCGGAAGTTCCAGCGCTCCGTGGACGTGGGCATGATCGGCATCAACGTGCCGCTGCCGGTGCCGGTTGCCTACTACTCCTTCGGCGGCTGGAAGGCGTCACTCTTCGGCGACAAGCACATTTACGGCCCCGAAGGTGTGTCCTTCTATACCCGCGGCAAGGTGGTCACCTCACGCTGGCCCGAAGCAAGCCACGCATCAGGCGCGTCGTACAACTTCCCGTCCAACTGAGGAAACGGGTTTCGGCAGGCTCAACCACCGGTGGTTGAGCCTGCCGAAACCGTCATCGACGGCGGGAAGTCCCGCCGTCGATGACTGAGTATTGGATGCCACCTAAGTCAGCCGCCCCGGGGTGGCAAGGGCTACACTCGCACCCTCGCTGCCGCGGTTTCGCGAACCTGGCGGAAATCCGGTGCTTCGGGGCTGGTCAGGAATTGCGGATCAGACTTGCGGGCCTCAAGGTCGTCAAGCGATTTGCCCTTGGTATCGGGGGACAGGAAGGTAGCCAGCGCTGCGACGGCGCAGATGCCGAATGTTGTCAGCCCGATCACCAGGGGGACGTTGGCGGATCCCGGCGGAGCGATAGCGGTGAAGATGCTCGGGAAGAACGAGGCGATCATGAGGCCCAGGTTCTGCGACACCGCGAACCCCGTCACGCGGATACGCATGGGGAACTGCTCCTGGAAGAACGTGGCAAAGGTGGCGTTCCACATCTGGAAGAAGATGCCCTGGACAACCACAACGCACACGAAGACCAGTGCCAGGCTGCCCTGCTCGATGGCCCACAGGTATCCGCCGGCCAGCACTCCGCCGCCGATGCCGCCGGCCACCATCAGCATCCGCCGGCCGATCCTGTCCGACAGTGCGCCGAAAAGCGGGATGGTGGCGACTGCGGCCACGTTGGCCACGAGTGTCACCCAGAGGAATTCGCTGCTGGTGAAGCCGTTGCCGTAGCCCTCCTGGGTGGCGTAGGAGACGCCGAAGATCAGCGTGGCCATGCCGATCACGTTGGTGAACGTCATGATGACGCAGCGGACCATGACCCAGGGATGGCTGCGCACAAGGTCAACGAAGGGGAACCGGGGCTTCGCCTTGCCCGTTCCGGTCTGCGCCAAGTACGCCGGCGGCTCTTGTACACGACGGCGGATGAGGTAGCCGGCCAGGATCACGAAGGCGCTGAGCAGGAACGGGATGCGCCAGCCCCAGGACTGGAACTGGTCAGCGGGGAGGATGGCTGCGAGGGGAAGCAGCACGGCGGTGGCAAGGATGGAGCCCACCTGTGTGCCCTGCAGGCTGAAGCTTGTGAAGAATCCGCGCTTGGCATCGGGAGAGTGCTCCACGATCATGGCGCTGGCGCCGCCCAGTTCGCCGGCGACGGCGAACCCTTGGATCAGGCGGAGGATCACCAGAAGGATCGGTGCCAGGACGCCCACCTGTCCGTATGTGGGCAGGAGCCCGACGGCGAACGTCGCGAAGCCCATCAGCAGCATGGCAAAAACCAGCACCTGCTTACGGCCGTGCCGGTCGCCGTAAGCGCCCAGGACAACTGCGCCCACCGGACGGGAAACGTAGCCCACGGCGTAGGTGGCGAGCGAGGCGATGATGGCCACTGTCTTGTTCTCGGACGGGAAGAAGATGGCCGGGAAGATCAGCGTCGCGGCCAGCGAGTACAGCGCAAAATCGTAGTACTCAAGTGCGCTTCCGATCCAGCCGCTCATTGCCGCTTTCTTGGGGTCCCGCTGGCCGGCGCTGGCTTCAGGGGTTGGGCGGATTGCCCCTGGGGTGGTGCTCATTCTGATGAATTCCTTCGTCGTCATTGGCTAGGAACCGGGACGGTATGTTCCGGACGGTCAACGTGACCGTGAAGAGATCAGGCTGGAAAGGCCTTTCCGATGAATCGTTTCATCAAAGATAGAACGTGACGCCGGTTACGTCAATGGGGCATGGTGGCACAGCATCGCAGCGACCGGGTTCGCCCTGCGAGAACCGCCCCAACTTCCTCTCTATCACCGGCGCCGTTCCCAGCCTCCGGACGTAAACTGACCCTCGCACCACGTTTTGTGGACACTGCGTCAGGTTGGAACCCGGATGCTCTGGAAATTGCTAGTTGAATACCTGCGGCCGCACCGGCAGCTGCTGATCGCCGTCGTGGTTTTCCAGCTGGCGCAGTCCATCGCGTCCCTGTACCTGCCCACGCTGAACGCGGACATCATCGATGAAGGCGTGGCCAAAGGCGATACCGGCGTCATCCTCAGCCTGGGCGCCCTGATGCTGGGGATCACGCTGCTGCAGATCGTGTGTTCCGTGATCGCCGTGTACTTCGGGGCTAAGGCGGCCATGGGCGCGGGCCGCGACCTGCGAGGCGCGATCTTCACACGGGTCGGCGAGTTCTCCGAGCAGGAAGTCACAAGGTTCGGCGCGCCCAGCCTGATCACGCGGTCCACGAATGACGTCCAGCAGGTCCAGCAGCTGGTTCTGATGGGCGCCACCATGATGGTGGCCGCGCCCATGCTCGCCATCGGCGGGGTGATCATGGCCGTGCGGCAGGACCTGCAGCTGTCCTGGCTGATCGCCGTGGCCGTGCCCGCGCTCATGATCGGCGTGGGCCTGATCATCATCCGTATGGTGCCGCTGTTCCGGAAGATGCAAAAGCGGATCGACACGGTGAACCGCGTCCTCCGCGAACAGCTCACCGGCATCCGCGTGGTGCGCGCGTTCGTCCGGGAGGACATCGAGACCGCCCGCTTCGGCCAGGCGAACGACGACGTCACGAACACCGCGCTGCGTGCCGGCCGGCTGATGGCGCTCGCCTTCCCCGTGGTGATGCTGGTGCTGAACGTCTCGTCCGTGGCGGTGATCTGGTTCGGCTCGTTCCGGATCGAGGACGGCTCCATGCAGGTGGGCACCCTGATCGCGTTCCTGAGTTACCTGATGCAGATCCTGATGTCCGTCATGATGGCCACCTTCATGGCGGTGATGATCCCGCGCGCCGCCGTCTCCGCGGACCGGATCGGCGAGGTGCTGAACACGGAGTCGAGCGTCCGGCCGCCGCTGCATCCTGTCAGCTCCGCCGCCTCAAAGGACGGGCACCGGCGCGGGCAGCTGGAAATGCGCGACGTCGGATTCGCCTACCCGGGTGCCGATCAGCCCGTCCTCTCCGGGATCAGCTTCACCGCCACGGCAGGGCAGACCACGGCGATCATCGGCAGCACCGGCGCCGGCAAAACCACCCTGGTGAACCTCATGCCGCGGCTGTTCGATGCCACCACCGGCTCGGTCAGGATGGACGGCGTGGACGTGCGCGAGCTGCACCCGGACCTGCTCTGGGGGCACATCGGCCTGGTCCCCCAGCGGCCCTACCTCTTCAGCGGGACCGTCCGCAGCAACCTGCAGTACGGCAAGCCGGACGCCACCGAGGACGAACTCTGGAAAGCCCTGGAGATCGCCCAGGCCAAGGACTTCGTGGAGGAGATGGAGGGCAGTCTCGATGCGCCCATCTCCCAGGGCGGCACCAACATCTCCGGCGGGCAGCGGCAGCGGCTGGCCATCGCCCGGGCCCTGGTGAAACGGCCCGAGCTGTACATCTTCGACGACTCGTTCTCCTCCCTGGACACCGGCACCGACGCCCGGCTCCGCCAGGCCCTCAAGCGCAGCACCGCCGGCGCCACGCTGGTGATCATCGCCCAGCGCGTCTCCAGCATCGTGGACGCGGACCAGATCTTAGTGCTCGACGACGGCAGGATCGTCGCGCGCGGAACGCACGCGCAGCTGCTGGAAACCTCGGAGACGTACCGCGAGATCGTCTCCTCCCAGCTGGCAGCGGAGGAGACGGTATGAGCACGCAGAACCGGCCACCGTCGGGCGCTGCTTCCGCGCACGCAGCCGGATCCAACACCGCCGCCCCCGGCGGAACCGCACCTGCCTCGAAAACGGGAGCTGCCGACGTCGTACGCATTCCGCGCCCCGCGCGCGGACCGGGACAGGGCGGACCGTTCGGCGGGATGAATATCCCGGCGGAGAAGGCGATGAATTTCTGGCCGTCGGCCAAACGGCTGCTGGGCACCCTGCGGCCGGAGCGGGCGTGGCTGCTGCTGGTGCTGGTGACGGGCATTGCCAGCGTGGCGCTCTCGGTGATCGGACCGCGGCTGCTCGGGGAGGGCACCAACCTGATCTTCGCCGGGGTGGTGTCGCGGGAGCTGCCCGCCGGGGTGGGCAAGGCGGAGTTGATCGCGCAGCTGCGGGCCGCGGGGGAGAACCAGAAGGCGGACATGCTCACGCCCATGGCGCTGACGCCGGGGGACGGGATCGACTTCGCGGCGCTGTCCAGCGTGCTGCTGTGGGCGCTGGTGCTGTACGTGCTGGCGTCCGCGTTTATGTGGGTGCAGGCGTATGTGCTCAACGGGGTGGTGCAGCGGACGGTGTTCGGGCTGAGGGAGGAGATCGAGGCGAAGATCCACCGGCTGCCGCTGCGGTATTTCGATTCGATCCAGCGCGGCGAGCTGCTGAGCCGGGTCACGAACGATGTGGACAACGTCTCGCAGAGCCTGCAGCAGTCCATCAGCCAGGCGGTCACGTCGGTGCTGACGGTGGTGGGTGTGCTGGTGATGATGGTGATCCTTTCGCCCACGCTGGCACTGATCGCGTTGGTGACCGTGCCGCTGACGCTGGGGGTGACGGCGCTGATCGCCAAGCGCTCGCAGAAGCTGTTTGTGGCGCAGTGGAAGAACACGGGTGAGCTGAACGGGCAGATCGAGGAGACGTACACCGGGCATGCGCTGGTGAAGGTGTTCGGCCGGCAGCGCGAGGTGGAGGAGCGGTTCCGGCAGAAGAACGTGGAGCTGTACGAGGCGAGCTTCGGCGCGCAGTTCATTTCAGGGCTGATCATGCCGGCCATGACGTTCATCGGGAACCTGGTGTACGTAGGGATCGCGGTGGTGGGCGGCCTGCAGGTGGCGTCCGGGGCCATGCAGCTGGGCGACGTGCAGGCGTTCATCCAGTACTCGCGCCAGTTCACCATGCCGTTGGCGCAGCTGGGGTCCATGGCGAACCTGCTGCAGTCCGGGGTGGCGAGCGCCGAGCGGGTGTTCTCGTTGTTGGATGAGGAGGAGGAGTCTGCTGAGCCTCCTCCCTCTTCTGGTCCGGTGTTTGGGCGTGGGCGGCTGGTGTTCTCGGACGTCTCGTTCTCGTATTCGCCGGACAAGCCGTTGATTTCATCGTTGTCTCTTGTGGCGGAGCCGGGGCAGACGGTGGCGATTGTGGGCCCGACCGGGGCGGGCAAGACGACTTTGGTGAACCTGATGATGCGGTTCTACGAGCTGGATGAGGGGCATATAACGCTCGACGGCGTGGATGTCACCTCGGTGCCGCGGCGGGAGCTGCGCTCGCGGCTGGGGATGGTGCTGCAGGATACGTGGCTGTTCGGCGGGACCATCCGGAACAACATCGCGTACGGGCGGCCTGGTGCTACTGAATCCGAAATTCTGGAGGCGGCGCGGGCCACGTATGTGGACCGGTTCGTGCGGTCGCTGCCGGAGGGGTACGACACGGTGCTGGAGGACGAGGGCTCCAACGTCTCCGCGGGGGAGAAGCAGCTGCTGACGATTGCACGGGCGTTTCTGGCCCGGCCGTCGGTTTTGATTTTGGATGAGGCGACGTCCTCCGTGGATACCCGGACTGAGGTGCTGGTGCAGAAGGCGATGCGGGCTTTGAGGAGCGACCGGACGAGCTTTGTCATCGCCCACCGCCTGTCCACGATCCGCGACGCCGACCTCATCCTGGTGATGGAGGCTGGCCAGATCGTGGAGCAGGGAACGCACGCTTCACTGCTGGCCGCCGGCGGGGCATACGCACGGCTGTACGAGGCGCAGTTCGCGGCTCCCGTGGCGGAGATCTAGCCATCGTCGTTGCTGACAACCACCGCCTACGCGCTGCTGCTGGGGGAACAGACGCCGGTGGCGACGATCCGCGGTCTTCCGTTTGGAGGGGTGGGAAATCAGCCGGCCCGTTCAAAGGGGGCATCTTCCTCGCCCGCCTTGGGCTTCCAGCCGAGCTCGAGGGAGATCGACATGGTGGTTGCCAACAGGTCGGGAACACTCTTGCGGAGCTCCTCCAGACCGGTCTTCTCACGGAAGGTAGTAATGGAGATTGCTCCGGCCACCCTGTCAGCGTGGTCCCAGACGGGAGCGGCGATGCAGTTTGAAACGACGTCGAATTCGCCGTTGTCCTCTGCCCACCCGCGTTTCCGCACCGTGTCCAGGCGCTTCATGAATTCCGGCTTGGTGGTGATCGTTGTCGGTGTTCGCGGCTCGAAGGTGGCGTTGCTAAGAATGGCGTCCCTTCGCGCGTTGTCCATGAACGCGAGGATTGCCTTGCTGACTCCGGCCGTATGGATGACCACAAATCCGCCGATGCGCGTGTTGAGGCTGATGGCTTCCTGCGGTTCCACCTTGTCCACGTAGACGATGTGGTTGGTCTCCGGGACAGCGAACTGGACGGTGTGCCCGAGGTGTTCGCTGAGCCGGACAATGTGGGGGTGGACTACCGACCGGAGGTCAAACTGCTCCAGGGCTGATTGCGCCAGCCCGGCGAGCCGGAACCCCACTCCATAGAGGCCACGTTCGTCGGTCCGGACGAATCCGGCGTCCATCATGGTCTGGAGAATCCGGGAAGCCGTTGTCCGGTGAACGCCAAGGTCGGCGGCGATGTCTTTCAATGACCGCGGGTGAGCGCTGCAGTATTCCAGAATCTGGATGGCTCTGGCTACTGTTTGCGACATGGCCTGCTCGTTCCTGTGATTGCAATATTCGTCTTGCGGATTGGGTGCGGCATACGATCTGATGTCCTCAGTTTAGACATTTGTTGGTGACTCAGGTCTGACCGGTGCGCCTATTTCATGCCGCTCATGGCAACGCCCCGGACCAGATAGCGCTGCAGGGTGATGAAGAGAATGATGGTTGGGATCATGCTGATCATCGTGGCAGCGTTAATCAGGTTCCACTGGTTGAACTCAGACCCGGCGAAGTTCACCAGCCCCACGGTGACGGTGTACATCTTCTCGTCCTGAGCGACCAGCATGGGCCAGAGGAACGTGTTCCACGTGAACATGAACTTGATGATGATGAAGACCACGATCGCCGGTGCGACCATCGGTGTGATGACGCGGGTGAGGATGCGGAACTCGCTGGCACCGTCCACGCGTGCGGCCTCGACGTAGCTGTAGGGGATTCCCTCCATGAACTGCCGCAGGAGGTAAACGCCCAGAACTGTGAAGAGGTCAGGAAAGGCCATACCTATGTAGGTGTTGTTCAGGCCTGCGCCGGAGACCATCAGGAACATCGGGATGACCAGGGCTTCCTGGGGAACCATAAAAAGGGCCAGAACCAGCAGGAAGATCGGTTCTTTGAAGGGGAACTGGTAGTAGGCAAACGCATAGGCCGCAAGGAGGGCGATGACCAGGCTGGTGAGGATGCCGATGCCCGTGACCAGGAACGAGTTGCCGATGTAGCGGCCGAAGTCGTACTGCGAGAACAGTTGGACGTAGTTGTTGAAGTTGAAGAAGTTGTCCGGCAACCATTTCACCGGGAGCTGTAGGATCTCGTCGGGTCGTTTCAGCGACGACAGCGCAACCCAGGCGAGCGGGACCAGCAGTGCCAGGCCGCCCAGGATGAGTGCTGTTTGGATCAACAGCAAGTGCCAGCGGAATTTGGGTCGGCGGGGGGCCGGCTGAGACAGGCTATTTTTTTCAGGTCGGATAATCGTGGTGGTCATTCCGATATGTCCCTTGTGAAGAGTTTCCGGATCAGTCCGGTCACGACGAGCAGGAAAGCGAAGAGGAAAATCACGTAGACGGCGGCTTCTCCCCACCGGTCGGCGCGGAAGGCGAGTTCGTAGATTTCCATAACGATCGATCGGGTTGAGCCGACGGGGCCACCCTTGGTCGCAACGAACGGCAATTCGAAGAGCTTGATGGCGTTCATGACTTCCACGCTGATGACCAGGACCATCTGCCGGTTCAGGAGGGGCAGCGTAATGGACCAGAACATTTTGAAGGGACCGGCACCGTCGATTCTGGCGGCTTCGTAGTAGGAGCGGTCAATGGCCTGCAGCCCGGCCAGGAGGATGATCACGTTGAAGCCCATGCGGGCCCAGACGTACATGATGGCCAGTGCAGGGACTGCCTGGGATTCGTCCGTCAGCCAGGGCTGGGGTCCGATCCCGAAGATGCCGAGCACTTCGTTGGCCAAGCCGTAGGACGGGTTGAAGATCCAGAGCCAGACGAAAGCAACTGCGGTAAGTGATGCCACCACCGGGGCGAAATAGAGTGCCCTGATGAACCCGGTTATTTTCGTGATGAACAGGGCATTGAACCCCAACGCCACTATCAGCGAAAGAACGACGCCGATCGGGACGGCCAGTACCGTGAAGTAGACCGTGTTGCCGGCAGCGTTGAGGAACCGCTCGCTGCCCAGTACCTTTGCGTAATTCTCGATGCCGTTGAACTGCTTCCGGCCCACGGCCGACCAGTCGAAGAAGCTGATGAGCAGGTTGTAGCCGAGCGGAATGATGAAGAGAACCACAACGAAGAACAGTGCTGGCGCCAGGAACATGTAGGCGCGCTTCGTGTGCAGGGATGCGTTCATCCCTTTCGTTTTCAGGGCGGGTGTGCTCACTGTCACTGCCCGCGTTCCAGGAGCTCATCGACCTGCGGAACGATGCCGTCCAGAGTCTCCTTGACGTCCGCACCCTGCAGGCACTTCTCGATGGCGCTGCCCACTACGAGCGCAATCTGGTTTGTATACGGTGCGTTGTACACCGGCCCGGGGCCTTCCGAGACCTGCTTTTCCACCGCCTTGAAATCGCTGCGCTGGGTCACGTAGGGGGTAGAGAAGTTCTCTGTCCAGACAGGCAGGTATCCCTCAACCTGGGCGAGTTCCAAGTCGGTGGCCGGGTTGGCTACAGTCTTCATCCATTCCCACGCGAGGTCCTTTTTGTCGGAGCGGTCATTGACCATCCACGCCCAGTTGAACAGCAGGGACACCTTGGGGTAACCCTGGGGTCCTTCCGGGTAGGGCACGACGGCGAACTTTACGCCCGGGGCGTTTTGCTTCAGCCAGCCCTCGTACCAGCCTTCGCGCAGTGTCATCGACGACAGGCCCTGCGCGAAGGTGTCGTCAGGGCTGCCCAGTTCGAGGCTGCTGACACGGTCTTTGGAAACCAGGTCCTGCATGTACTGGATCCCTGCGACCGTTCCTTCGCTGTTGATGAAGCCCTTGGAGGTCTTGTGGTCTTCGGAGTACAGACGCCCGCCGAAGGCATGGACATAGGGAAGTGCCTTGTCCGCGATACCGGTGGGGTTGCCGGAATACCGCAGCGCCAGCCCGTTGCGGGTGACTTTCCCACCCTCGCTTTTGGCCAGTTTTCCGGCGAATTGGCGCAGTTCCTCGAACGTCTTAGGTGGAGAGTTGGGATCCAGGCCCGCGGCTTCAAAGTGCTCGGTGTTGTAGTAGAGCTGCATTCCAAGGTCTGTGCTGACGGGATATCCGGCCCATTTTCCGTCGACCTTGAAATTGTCACGGGTGACGTTGCTGAGCTTCTCGTCCCAGGACTTCTGGAGTTCGTCCGGTGCTGTGGCTGCGATTCCCAGGGCACCGCCGTAGTAGGAGACCTGGCCCATAAAGATATCCGGTGCATCGGAGGAGCTGCTGAATCCTGAGGTGTAGCGCGCTTCGTATTGTCCGTAGGGGACGTCGACGTATTCCACCTTGACGTTCGGGTACTTGTCCTTGAACGCTTGGACCTTGCTGTCATAGAACTTTGTGGTCTTGCGCCAGTTGTCCTGGGGGTTCCAGACCTTCAGGGTGGCCTCGCGGTCGCCGGCGGGAACAGCCTGCTGCGAGCAGCCCGCCAGTGCCGCCATCGCCAGGGATCCTGTGGCCAGTATCAAAAAACTGCGCCTCTGCATTATGTGATCCTCCTTGATCGGGTGCACCCCGCCGGGACGCTTATCTGTGCAACATATGCACTGAATGTGCAAGAAGACTATGCACCACCGCCTTCAGATGTCAACGAACTAGGCAAGTTTGGCTGAAAGTCCTGAACGCTTCGCCATTCACACGTCAGTTTCTTGCACAATGAGTGCGCATGTTGCACACTGTTCGTCAGTAGGCGGTTCAGGTGCCGCTACTCACGCCATCGCTACTTCCGGAGGATCAATGTCGAACTCGTTTGCAGGAAAAACTGCCCTTGTTACCGGGGGAGGGGTTGGTATCGGTTTTGAAATTGCTGCCGCACTGGCTGCCGCCGGCGCCCGGGTGGCCGTCACGTTCCGGTCCCACCAGCCTGGCGACGACCAGATGAAGCAGCTCGTCGCCAGCGATGGATCGCAGCCGCTCGCCATCGCATCGGATGCAACAGACGATGCCGCGGCTTCCAAGCTGATGAAGACCATCGAGAACGAGTTCGGCAGGCTGGACATTCTCGTGAACAACGCGGGCGGACTCGTTCAGCGGTGCCTGATCAAGGACATGGACTTCGATCTATGGCGCTCCGTCCAGGCGGTCAACACCGACAGCGCATTCCTGACCACGCACCACGCACTCGCACTGCTGAGCAGCCCGGGCGGCCGAATCATCAACATCGCCTCCCTGGCCGGACGCAATGGAGGGCATCCCGGCGCCACCGCCTACGCCACCAGCAAGGCCGCCCTGTTCGGCTTCACGCGCGGCTTGGCAAAAGAAGTCGCCCCTGATGGCATCACTGTCAATGCCGTTGCGCCCGGGTTCATCGAGGCAACCCCCTTCCATGACACCTTCACGACCGAATCCTCCAAGGCCGCAACAGTTAGCGGAATCCCGGCAGGCAGGGCGGGCCGGCCGAGCGATGTCGCTGACGCTGTTCTCTGGCTCGCCGGCGAGGGCTCATCTTTTGTCTCCGGAACCGTGGTGGACGTCAACGGCGCCCAGTACTTCGGATAAGCCATGATCCGCGGAGAAATCAAGCACCCGGGTGTCCTTGCGGCCCTCGCCGGCGCGGGCCATGGGTCGAAAATCATCATCACGGACGCCCACTACCCTGTGGCGACCGCTATTCGGCAAGGGGCCCCTGTTATCCGGCTGGCGCTTGTCGCAGGGCAGCCGTCCGTTCCGTTCATTGCTCAACGCATCGTCAGTAACGTCCCGATCGAGTCGGCAGAGCTGCCGAAGGTTCCTGACGAGCACCTCCCGGCGGATGTCCACACTGAACTACAAGGGATCCTCGGGGACACTCCCGTCAAGTGGATATCGCGGGATGAACTGTATGAACGAGGGCGCTCCGAGGACATCGCGCTGTGCATTGTCAGCGGTGACACCCGGCGGTTTGGCAACCTCATCCTCACCGTCGGCGTACTGCGCGACGAATAGGTCCCGGCGCGGGCTCCCTGGTCGCGCGGAAGAAAGGCTGAAACTTATGCAAACTGACGCCGCTGCGTTTTATCTGGCAAAGATCCAGCACGAAATCGACGTGATGGATGTCGCCGATGCGTTGGCCGGAGGGGAAATCGTCCTCGTCGACTCGCGTCGTCGTGAATCCTGGGACCACTGCCACGTGCCGGGGGCAGTTCACCTGCCCACGGCAGATATTCAGCATCATGCCCCGCAATTGATTGCGCAGAACAGGAAGGTGGTGGTCTACTCCTGGGGGCCTGGCTGCAATGGAAGCACTTACGCAGCACTCGCCTTCGCAGAACTTGGCTACTCGGTCCGAGAGATGATGGGCGGCATCGAATACTGGGCCAAGAATGGACTCCCTGTGGCAATCGCAGACGGACCGTTGCGCCTGGGAGCCAACCCCCTAGTGACTGCCAAGATTTCGTTCCCGGGCAAACAACGGGTTCAATGACTGCCCACTCAAGATGCCACCAATGATCCGGAGTGGCGTCGGCAGTGTAGGTGTTATCGCTGCTGGATGAGGACGAGGAGTCTGTTGAATTCGCCTGACAAGATCTCTCTTTGTCTCGTGGCGGAGCCGGCGGAGACGGTGCTGGAGGACGAGGACACGAACGTGTCAGCGGGGGAGAGCCTCCGGACTTCCTATGTGATTGTCCACGATCCGCGACGCCGACCTCATCCTGGTGATGAAGGCTGGCCAGATCGCGGAGCAGGGGACGCAGCTTCGGTCCTACCTGCGGGCAGGCCATATGCGGGCTTTTGCGAGGCGCAGTTCGCGGCCCCTGCGGCGGAAGTTTAGCTACCTGCGCCTGCGGTCAACGGCGGGCGCTGCGGCGTTCGCCCGGAAGACACGTAAAGAAGGCGGGCTGCTGGACGGGTGCAAGCGGAACGACGAGCCATTGGCCGCCATAAAATTCCACATACGAATCCGAGGGGCACCGTGCGTAGGCTTCTTCTCGTGTCATGGTGATCAGTCTTTCTCGCTAGGTCATGCGTCGCTGGGATGGGAACTGCTTTTTCCTCTTTCGCCGGAGGTGGGCTTGTTATCCATGGTCCCGTCATCGGCAGGTAGGCGAAACGCTATTTCTGGATGGTTCTAACCACCCCTTTAGGTAGGTAGCGCGATCGGGCCCCACCATCCCTGACGTGGAAGCGGCCGGTGGAACGGTTCCGGGCCGGTCAGGGCGGGCCGAAAACGGGCCTAACCCGGGTGAAAAAATTGTGGTTGAGTGGGGAGCATGGCTTCCCCCATCGAGGATTATGCGTTGCTGTCGGACCTTCAAACCGGGCCTCTTATCGCCCGGGACGGCAGCGTGGACTGGCTGTGTTTCCCGCGCTTCGACTCGCCGTCGGTGTTTAGCCGGATCCTTGGCACCGAGGAGCATGGCCGCTGGCTGTTGGCCCCCAGTGGAGCCGACGCTGAAGTTGTGGAATGGCGCTATATCGACTCGACCTTTGTCCTCCAAACCACCTGGAAGACCGGCAGCGGATCCGTGCGGGTCACCGACTTCATGCCGCTGGGCGACAGCGGGTCATCCCTTGTCCGCCGTATTACCGGTGTTGAAGGCAGCGTCGAAATGCGCCAGGAACTGCGGATCCGGCCGGGATATTCAACGGTCCTGCCCTGGATGAGCCGGGTACGCGACCAGGAGCCGACGGCGGCGCCGGTCCTGCTGGCGATGGCTGGTCCGGATGCCCTCGCCCTGAGGGGGCCTCATCTTCCGCACGCCCACGCACATGGACACGAGGGAGAGTTCCTTGTTTCGAAGGGCGAGCAGCTTGATTTCGAACTGACGTGGTTCCCCTCGCACCGGCCCCTGCCGCCGGCCACTGACGTTGATGCGGCCCTCGAGGAAGCCACGGACTATTGGAGCCGCTGGGGTAGCCACTGCCGGCAGGACGGGGTTTATGGGGGTGCGGTGAAGCGTTCGCTCCTGGTGTTGCGGGCGCTGACGCATTTTGAAACGGGCGGCATCGTCGCGGCGCCCACCACGTCCCTCCCCGAGGATTTCGGCGGGCCGCGGAACTGGGACTACCGGTACTGCTGGCTGCGCGATGCGGCGCTGACGCTGGAATCGATGCTGACCCATGGCTACGAGACGGAGGCGCTGCAGTGGCGGAACTGGCTGCTTCGTGCCCTCGCTGGCGATCCCGAGCAGATGCAGATCATGTACGGGGTGGGGGGAGAACGGGAACTCCCCGAACGCGAGCTGGCGCACCTCCCCGGGTACGAAGACTCCAAGCCTGTGCGGATCGGAAATGCCGCCGTCTCGCAGTTCCAGGCTGATGTTGTGGGCGAAGTGATGGTGGCACTGGAACGGCTTCGTATGGCCGGCGGAAAGGAAGACCATTTCTCCTGGGCCCTGCAGAAGGCACTCCTGGGATTCGTCGAGAAACACATCGATGACAAGGACTTCGGCCTGTGGGAGATGCGCGGGACCGCGCAGTACTTCACCCATTCCCGCGTGATGATGTGGGCCGCCTTCAACTGCGGGATCCGGGCCATCCAGATCCACGGACTGCCTGGCGATGCGACCAAGTGGGAGAAACTCCGGGACCGGTTACGGGAAGAGATCATGCGCGAGGGCTTCAACCAGGACATCAATTCCTTCACACAGACCTACGGTGGAACGCAGACTGATGCGGCCCTGCTCGTGATGCCCCAGGTCGGCTTTCTGCCCTACAACGACAAGCACATGCTCGGCACCGTCGCACGGCTGGAAGAGGAACTCCTGACCGACGACGGCCTGCTGCTGCGCTACCGGACGGAAACGGGCGTTGACGGACTGGCACCGGGTGAACATCCTTTCCTCGCCTGCTCCTTCTGGCTTGTGGAGCAGTATGCGCGCACAGGCCGGCAGGACGACGCAAAGGTCCTGATGGACAGACTCGTGGGGTTCGCCAACGAGCTGGGTCTGCTGAGCGAGGAGTACGCCACGGACGAGGATCGGATGGCGGGCAACTTTCCGCAGGCCTTCTCGCATCTGACCCTGGTCAGGGCGGCAGATGCGATGCACGGCGTTGACCGCCTCAGTTTGGCTGTCGACGCACGCGACTGATGTCCCGCCGTCGGACGTTCCTCATTCTCCGGCGGAGCCGGCGGCAGGGGTGCCCACAAACAGCCGCCACGGCATGGCGTGGAGTTCTAGCTGCTTCCCGGCATAGTGTCCGGGTGAGTAGGTTCCTCCCATAAAGCGGCCCGTGTTGGTTGCGATGATCGCATCCTGCTGGTCAACGAGGCACGTGTTCGGGGGCAAGGCCCGAAGGTGGGGTTCGAGATGGCTCTGGATGCCCCGGACCAGGACATCTGCGGCGACGATCCCGACTATTTCGTCGTCCACGAAAACGGCTTTGCTGAAGGTGACGATGTTTTCGTTGCTCCCGTTGGCGTCCAGGTATGCATGGCTGATATGGACGGTTCCGTCGCCGTAGTGCTCTGGGCGCCACACTACGGTTCCGATGTCATATAAGTCCCAGTCGATGACGAGCCGCTGAAGTGACTGCGGGCCTGCCGGGGCATGGCACCACGCCGCGCCCGCATGACCGAATGCGGTGTCGGGGAGGAAGCCCGCCCCGTACAGCAGTGGGACGGCCCCTTCGAGCGTGCGTCGCGAAGCGCCGTAGATAGCGTCCAGGGCTGAGCTGTCGGCCTCACGCTTCGAGCCGAGCTGGACGCGCACCGCGTCTTCAATCGCACGGATCGAGGTTGTGGCCGTGTCCGCCAGCAGCTCCACGAAGGATTCGATCAGCGCGACTTCGCGTTTTTCCTTTGCAGGATCGGTAAAGGCGTCTTTCCGGGATGCATCCACGCTCATGCGCAGGTCGAGTACCCGGTTCATGTCGGCACGGACGTGATCTTCGGCCAGAGCGCGGGCACGTGTCCCGTCACCGGACCGGATCGCCTCGACGATGGCGGCATGTTCTGATGCCGCGTTCCCGTACCCGGCGGGGGCAGCCCAGATCAGTGGCCCCACCTGGGCCTGCATCGCCATTTCCTCGCGGGTGAGCCGCACGGAGCCTGAGCTGGCGGCAAGCTCGATGTGGAACCTGCTGTCGTCGCGAATGGCCTGCGCAGAATCCTCAGCCGACTCGATCTTCCCGGCCATGGATGCCAGGCGCGCAAGGGAAAGCCGCCCGCTGCGCTCCGCTGCGGCGGCAGCTGCCGAGCCCGCCAGGAAGGCCCAGTAGTCGCGGATGTCACGCAGGTCATCGAGGGAGTAGGCCATGACCGATTCGCGCTCGGCCTTGATGATGTCGCCGGTGCTGGCTTTGACGAAGCTTCCGCCGCCCTTGCCCCGCCGCGTCTCGAGCAGGCCGCGCCCGCGCAGGTCGGCCAGCGCCGCTCGGAGAGTCAGTGTGGAGACGCCCATCTTGGCTGCCAGTTCGTTTTCGCTGGGCAGCTGGGTCCCGTCTTCAAGCACGCCAAGCTCGATGGCGTATCTGAGGCGCCTCCCCACCTCTTCCCCCCGGTCAAAGGTGGCCAAGGGGGCGAAGGCGAGCTGCTCTCTCCACGTGTTCATGAACGGGTTGCTCCTTCGTCAGGCGTGCGCAGCTACGCCACCTCCATTCTCTAACCTTTAATATCAAATGTCTATTGACATGTAACGTTAAAGGTCTAAGACTTGTAGCAGAAGAGGAGATGAGGACATCTCCATCAACCGGGGTTTGGAAGGATTGATCGGCATGACACGTGAAGAAGCCTATGCAGGTTGCCCTTCCGACTCGTACGTGGAGTTCTACGGAGGCCAGTGGCTTGTGGTCCCGCTCGCGCCGGTTGAGCAGCCCTCCTTCTTCACCTGCCTGCCCCGGAGCAGGCGCGGCACTCACCACTAGCCTGGCGTCTTGCCGCACCGGTTAGCTCCGCCTGTCAGCCGGTAGTCAGCGAAGGGCCCGCCCATCCATCCGTTACCCAGATATACTCAGCTGGATCCTTGGCGAACCTGGTTTAGTCCGGGGTAGGCAAACCACGCTGGTGAACTACGAGGTCGACGCAAACGGACAATGCTGGAGGGCGTCGAGGTCGCCTCGGTGCCAGATCGTGGTGCCGGGTACGCGTGTCCGCTGCTGCCAGCGGGCGGGGCCTACGCGCGGCTGGAGGAAGCGCAGTTCGCGGCTCCTGTCGCGCGGTTTAGGTATCCTACGTAATGGAGCCTCCTGACCGGTTACGTTCCACTTCTTGCTAGGGGATGATCGAACCCCGGACGGGCATTTCCAGCCAGATAGCCAGCCGCCTGGCGGCCCTGTGTCAGATTAGGATTGAAGAATTCCAACTAAGGGCGTACGGGAAACAGTTTCTGGGCCCTATTCTGACGGCATTCTGAATCACTGCCTGACGTCAGGCTGGGGTGTGCCCTAAAAAACGAACTCCCGACCGGGGCAGTCCCGTTAGCTTCTTTGGACTTTCCGAGTCGGACCCGGTACGCATAAGGCCGTGTTCGACGACCCATACGCGCCACTGCTCGCTGCGTATGGGTCGCCTCTGGCGTATCAGGCTTGTTTCATTTTTTCCGGCCAGGGGCCGAGCTTTTCTCTGTTGCTGGCGGCTTCACCCAAACGGGCGGTATCGGCGAGGTCGCCCACCTTGTGGGCCTTCAGTGAGTTGGTGGAACCGGCCTTTCCGGGAGGCGAACCGGCGGCAATGACCACCAGGTCGCCGTCGTCCACGAGGCCCATTTCTAGAAGGCTGCGGTCAACCTGCGCGGTCATCTCATCGGTGTGGTCCACCATGGGGACCAGCACCGGCTGGATCCCCCAGGTCAGCGCCAGCTGGTTCCAGACCTGCTCCACCGGGGTGAACGCGAAGACCGGCCTGATGGGACGCAGCCGGGAAAGGCGGCGGGCGGAATCGCCGGACTGGGTGAAAGCACAGATGTACTTCGCGTCCAGCTGGTCCGCGATCTCGACGGCGGCACGGGTGATGGCGCCGCCACGGGTCTTGGGCTTGGTACCCAGCGGAGGAACGCGCTCCAGGCCGTGGACCTCGGTGGATTCGATGATCCGGGCCATGACCTTGACGGTCTCGATCGGGTACTTGCCCACGCTGGTCTCGCCGGACAGCATTACTGCGTCTGCACCATCCAGCACGGCATTGGCGCAGTCAGAGGCTTCTGCGCGCGTGGGGCGCGGGTTGTCGACCATGGATTCGAGGACCTGGGTGGCCACGATGACCGGTTTGGCCCAGCGGCGTGCCAGCTCGATGGCGCGCTTCTGGACGATCGGCACTTCCTCGAGGGGAAGTTCCACGCCGAGGTCGCCACGGGCCACCATGATGGCATCGAACGCGTCGATGATCTCAGAGAGTTGGTCAACTGCCTGCGGCTTTTCGATCTTGGCGATCACCGGCACGCGGCGGCCTTCTTCATCCATGATCTCGTGCACGCGCTTGATGTCCGTGGCGTCGCGGACGAAGGACAGGGCAACCATGTCCACGCCGCGGCGGATGGCCCAGCGGAGATCGTCCTCGTCCTTTTCGCTCAGTGCGGGAACGTTGACGGCTACGCCGGGAAGGTTGATGCCCTTGTTGTTGGACACCATTCCGCCCACCGTCACTTCGGCGACGACCTTGACGTTGTCCACCTCGATGGCGCGCAGGGCCACCTTGCCGTCGTCGATCAGCAGGGCATCACCCACGTTGACGTCTTCGGTGAGGCTCTTGAGCGTGGTGGAGCAGACCTCCTTGGTGCCCGGAACATCCTCGGTGGTGATGGTGAAGATGTGGCCCACGGCGAGGGCATGGGGGCCGTCCACAAACCGGCCCAGACGGATCTTCGGGCCCTGCAGGTCAGCCATGATGGCCACCGGCTTGCTCAGCTGGGCTGCAGCCTTGCGGACGTTCTCGTAGGTGTTGTCGTGTACGGAGTAGTCACCGTGGCTCATGTTCATCCGGGCCACATCCACACCGGCTTCCAACACCGCGAGCGTGTTCTCAAAGCTGGCAATTGCCGGGCCAAAAGTGGCCACAATCTTAGCGCGTCTCATATACCTGCCTTTGTATTCTTTGCATTGGCTTTCGATACAGAAACGCCCGCCCGTGTTTATCCCGGGCGGAGTTGTTTCTGCTTCCCGCAGTATGTGGAGTTCGGCTACAGGAGGCTTGTTCCGATTTCTCTGCCGATTTGTCGGAGCAGGGTGGCGGAGAGGTGAGGGTCTTTGGAGGAGTCCAGATCGGTGTATTCAGCCAGCGTGTACACCCGGGTGAGGGCCATTTCAGCCCATCGCTCCTTGGGAAGCAGTGAGCGGCCGGCGACAGCGATGATGGGCCGGGTGCCTGACCGTCGCGCAACGGCGGCGGGCAGTTTCCCTGCCAGGGTCTGTTCGTCGATGCTGCCTTCGCCGGTGATCACCACGTCGCAGCTGTCCTTGCGGGTGTTGAAGTCCAGCAGGTCCAGGAAGTAGTCGGCTCCGGATACCTGTGTGGCGCCGAGCAGCAGGCAGGCGTAGCCGATGCCGCCGGCGCTTCCGGCGCCTTCATGTGCTGCCAGTGACTCCGCGTCGGCGAATCCGGCTTCGGCCATTTTGGTCACGAAGTGCCCCAGACTGTCGTCGAGGAATGCGACCTCCTCTGCTGTGGCGCCCTTTTGTGGGGCGAAGATGGCCGGTGCACCGTTGGGGCCGCGGAGGGGGTTGTGGACGTCGCTCGCGACGACGAGTTCGGTGTCCTGCAGTTCCGGGAGCGCGGTGCGGTGAACGGACCGGACCTGTGCCAACGCTCCTCCGCTGCCGTAGAGCTGGCGCCCGTCGGCGTCGTGGAAGCTGTAGCCCAGGGCCGTGAGCATTCCCATTCCGCCGTCGGTGCTGGCGGAACCGCCCAGTGCCAGAACGATCCTTGCAGGGTTAAGGCTGAGCGCGAACAGGGCCGCTTCGCCGAATCCACGGCTGGAGGAATTCAATGCCTCCAATTTGCCTTCCGGCAGCAGTCCAAGTCCGCAGGTGTTGGCCACCTCGACGACGGCCGTGGTGCCGTCGAAAGCGATGCTGGCCTGTACGGGCTGACCGGTGGGGCCGGCGACGGTGTAGCTGTGGCGTGTGAAGCCGGAGGTGACGGCGGCGTCTACGCTGCCGTCACCTCCGTCTGCCAGGGGAAGCAGTTCGCACTGGACCGCTCCGGCCGCGCCTGGGACGTCAGCGGCGGAGCGAAGCCCTGTTGCCAGGGCCTGCGCTACCTCGCTGGCTGTGAGGCTGCCCTTGAACTTGTCGGGGGCGATAAGGGTCCGCACGGTCTTGAGGGGTGTGGTTGTGCTCATGTCAGTTAGACAGTCTCCGAGTGGATGGGACGGGAGCCCGCGGGGGCGAGCTCGGCAACTGGGTCTGCGTGCTTGGAAACAGTTTCCTTGGGCCCGTGGTGTCCGTACTCGGTGAGGTCGTCATCGATGTCAATGACCTCGTCCAGGTGGATCGGGTCCTCGGAGGGCATGGGCTCCACGGTTTCACCGGCGAAGACCCGGCGGGCACGGTCAGCGTCGAGGGTGCGGTCCCACCAGGCGATGAAGAGGGTTGCGACGGCGTTACCGGTGAAGTTCACCAGGGCGCGGCATTCGGACATGAACTTGTCGATGCCGAAGATGAGCATGATGCCCGCCGCCGGGATGGTGCCCAGGGTGGTCAGGGTGGCGGTAAGTGCGATGAAGCCACCGCCGGCCACGCCTGCAGCGCCCTTGGATGTCAGGAGCATGACCGCGAGGAGGCCCAGCTGTTCACCGATGGTCAGGTCCGTGTTGGTGGCCTGGGCGATGTACAGGGCTGCGAGGGAGAGGTAGATGGCTGCGCCGTCGAGGTTGAAGCTGTAGCCGGTGGGGACGACCAGGCCTACGGTTTCTTTCTTGACGCCGGCGTGTTCGAGTTTGCGCATCAGGCCGGGGAGGGCCGGTTCGGCGGTGGAGGTGCCGAGGATGAGCATGTATTCCTCTTTGAGGTGGCGGATCATCGTGAAGATGTTCAGCTTCAGGAAGAGCATGATGGAGCCGAGCACGATCACCACGAAGAGGATGGAGGTGATGTAGAACAGGGCGATGAGTCCGCCCATGCTGGTTAGGGAGGAGACGCCGAATTTGCCGACGGCGTAGGCCATGGCGCCGAAGGCACCGATCGGGGCGGCCTTCATGATGAAGCTGAGGATTTTGAACATGACACCGGTGAGGCGCTGTACACCGTCCAGGACGGGAGCTCCGACCTTGCCCATGGCGTTCAGGGCGATGCCGAAGATCACGGCGATGAAGATGATCTGCAGGATGTTGCCCTCAACGAAGGGGGAGACCATGCTTTCGGGGATGATGTGGGTGAGGAACTGCCACCATTCCTGGTTCGCGCCGGCGTCGATCAGCTTCGCGGCAGACTCGGAGGTCTCGATGCTGCCAGCATCTGCGTTGACGCCGTCGCCCAGCCGGAAGATGTTGATGGCGACGAGGCCGAAGATCATGGCCAGGATGGTGCCGACCTGGAAGTAGGTGAGGGCCTTCAGGCCCGTCATGCCCACCTTTTTCAGGTCCGCGACGCTGGCGATGCCGCCCACGATCGTGAGGAAAACGATGGGGCCGATGAGCATCTTCATCGCATCAACGAAGGTGGTCCCGATGGGTTCCATGGCGATGCCGACACTTGGCGCGAGCCAGCCGACGAGAATGCCGACGACGATGGCGGTCAGTACCCAGAAATACAGTTGGCGGTACAAAGGTGTTTTGCGGGCCGCCGAAGCTGTACCGGCGGTAGTGATGTGGTCCATGATTCCTACCTCGTTGTGGAATGTAGCTGGAAGGTGCTCGATGAAGGTGGGCATGCCGGAGTGGACGGCGGCGGTGTTCTGCCGCCGTCCACTCCGGGCTATGTACTGACCGCCGGGATCGTCCCTGGCCGGTCGCGCGTGCTGGCTAGACGGCGGCCAGGGTGTTGGTCAGGGCCTTGATGATTGCCTCGGTGACGTCGTCGGTGTTGGCGTTCCCGCCGACGTCGCGGGTCAGGTGCCCAGTGGCCGTGGCAGCTTCGATGGCGGCTTCAACCTTGCGTGCTTCCTCGTGGAGACCGAAGTGGTCCAGCATCAGGGCGGCGGAGGCGATGGCGCCGATCGGGTTGCTGATGCCCTGCCCGGCGATGTCCGGAGCGGAACCGTGGACCGGTTCGAACATGGAGGGGAAGCGGCGTTCCGGGTTCAGGTTGGCGCTGGCGGCCAGGCCCAGGCTGCCGGCCAGCGCGGAGCCGAGGTCCGAGAGGATGTCAGCGTTCAGGTTGGACGCCACAACGACGGACAGGTCCTCGGGCTTGAGGATGAACTTGGCGCTCATGGCATCCACGAGGACGCTTTCGGTCTGGACGTCCGGGTAGTCCAGGGCAACGCGGTTGAAGACTTCGTCCCACAGGACCATGCCGTACTGCTGGGCGTTGGACTTGGTGACGGAGGAAACCTTTTTCACGGTGCGGGTCCGGGCCAGGTCGAAGGCGAAGCGCATGATGCGCTCACAGCCCTTTTCGGTGAACAGGGCGGTCTGCAGGGCTACCTCGTTGCCGGGGCCGCGGCCGCTCAGGTTCCGGCCGCCGAGACCGGCGTATTCGCCTTCGCTGTTTTCGCGGACAACGACCCAGTCGAGCTCGGTGTTGTCAGCCTTGCGCAGCGGGGACTGGACACCGGGGAGGAACTTCACGGGGCGGATGTTGGCCCACTGGTCGAAGTTCTGGGTGATGTTCAGGCGCAGGCCCCAGAGGCTGATGTGGTCCGGGACGTTTTCCCAACCGACAGCGCCGAAATAGATCGCGTCGAAGTCCTTCAGCGTCTCCAGGCCATCGTCGGCCATCATCTTGCCGGTTTCTGCGTAGTAGCCGCAGCCCCAGGGGAACTCGGTCCAGTCGAAGGCGAACTTGCCGTTGGAATCCTTGGCCAGTGCGTCCAGGACGCGGCGGCCGGCGGAGACGACTTCCTTGCCCACGCCGTCGGCGGGGATGGATGCGATGCGGAAATTCTGGGTGGCGCTCATGTGCCTACCTCCTCGTTGAGTTTGTTAGCAGTGAGCCTGTTAGCGGGGTCACACTGTTCTTCCTCTTCAAGTAGACGGCCTGCTCCTATGCGCCGTCCAAGACTAAGATCCGATACGGCATATAGGCTCAGCCTATCGACGGGGACGGGAGGCCCGCGGTTTTCGGGCCGGGAGAGGCATGGAGTTCTGCCACTGCCAGGAAGGCCCGTGCAGCGGGCGTCAGGTCTTCCTTCCGGCTCAGGATCGCAACGTCCAGGTGGGAGACGGGTTCAATGAGCAGAGTTCTGAGTCCTGATTTCTGGGCCAGAGGTGCCCAGGATGAAGGCATCACAGCGTGGCCGACGCCAGCGAGAACGAGCGGGAGGATCGAGGTCCGGTGAGCGACTTCGACCACGATTTCGGTGTCGACGCCGTGGGCCAGCGCATCATCGACCAGCCATCGCATCAGGGATCCGCGCTGGCTCGCGATCAACCGGTGGCCGCCCAGGTCTTCGCGTTGTATCGACTCTCCGGGGTTGAAGGTGTCGGCTTGGGGATTCACGATGAGAATCAGCGGCTGGTGTTCCAGCTCAAGGACCTGGACTCCTGGCACCCGGATGGGGGTGGGGGAGCCGGCCAGGCCGATCTCGGTGCTACCGGACCGGACGGAGTTAATAACTTCTTCCGGTGTGAAGGCTGCGCTGACGTTCAGTCGGACAGAAGGGTGCAGCCGTGTGAAGCCGGCGATCATCGACGTCAGCGGCTCAATGCCAGGGGATGGCATTGAGATGATGTCCAGTCGCCCGCTTCTGATTCCGCGAAGAGCCTGGACTGCTGAGGCCGCCGCATCGAGATCACGCATGACCAGCCTGGCCGGCCCGACGAGTTCTTTTCCCGCTTCGCTGAGGACGGCGCGGCGGCCGATGCGGTGGAACAGTGGCACGCCCAGGTCCTTTTCGAGACTTGCGATGGTCTGCGAGAGCGAGGGCTGGGCGATCAGCAAATGCTCGGCGGCGCGGTTGAAGCCGTCGTGATCCACCACAGCCAAAAAGTACTTCAACTTTCGCGTATCCACGCAACTCCTTAACGGGTTTTCAAACCTCAGGTTTCTGCCGGGGGCATTAAGTAACCTCCGTACCCGGACGCTGGAGCATCGGCCTATTAGCCTACGCCTATCAGGCGGATTGCTTCTAGGTCTTGGACGCATCCCTCAAGCAGTGGCTCTAATGGAACGATATGGCAGCCCCTTCAGGAGACGTAGCAGCCCCGAAGGGTGTCCGGCTCGCCCGCTGGGCATCATCAGGGGTCTCGGATCCGCCTACGAGAACGGTACGCGGATAGCCGCGCCACGTTCTGAAACGGGAAGAATCCGGTGCTCTACGTCTGCTACGACGCGAGTTCGGTGGCAGCTGCCAAGTGGTCCGGGTTCTGACGTCGAACACTCTCGACGGTCACTTGAGCATTCACCTTGATAAAAACGAAGGGCCAGCCACGGCATGTACATCTCGAATCCCCGCACTCCCCACCCCCTGCCCTCCACCTGCCTGCGTAAGGAAATAGGCAACTGGCGCGAGCTGACCCCCGGTGACACCGTCGTGCTCCTGACATCAGATAAGCGAAACCCGCGGATCACGGGACGTGTGGACGACATCTCCGATGACGGGCGGTACTTGTGGCTCTTGCAGGGCAACGGCGCCGGCCGTCGCCTGTTGGACCGGGCCGAGGGCTACACCACGTTACTGGACTAAAACTCTAGTAGGAAAGAAACAACTCGCCGCTGCTGATCCCATGCCAGGCGGTCCCGGCCCGGGTAAAGGCTGAACCCCGTACCGCCGCACGTCGCGCCGAGCGGGCAGACATTGTCCGCCACTGGCAGGACTCGGCAACGTTCGGGTCAGAATCACGCTGGCGGGGTGCACCTGGAATCCTGTCGACACGATTCTGATGTCGTTGAGGCACCGTGAAGTTTCGCTACTCGCCTGTGTGGCGGCGTTCCTTCGTGGTCACGTCCTGACAGTGAAGCCGGCCGTCGAACGTGCCGTGTAACCAGCAGAAGATAAATCCCGGCGCGGGCCCCGTCTTTCGGGTGCGTGTTGCGGTTCCGCCTGCCCGCGCCGGGAAAACTGTCGCTTCAACGGTTCCCACTGAAGGGAGCTCCTTCGAGCAAGCTGAAACTCTTTGCGGGTCCCAGTCCTGTCCCCGTTCCGCCGAATCCCCGCCTATCCCGGCGATTTTGCGGCCAGTCATGGTGACGTCCTGGTTTCTAGGGCAGCCTGCGGGAGAACCGGCCAGATCCACAGCCTGCCCTTGAGATGGCTGTGGATCTGACCGGTTCGGTTCTGGCTATCTGCCGATGCCCGTGACACCGACCATGATCGGGACGATGCTGATGATGAGTAGCGCGCCGAGAATATCGAATGTAAATCCGGTGCGGACCATGCGGGTGATGGGAACGGCGCCGGAGCCGTAGACGATGGCGTTCTGCGGCGTTGAGACCGGCAGCATGAACCCGAACGATGCGGCGAACGTTGCTGCCAGCGCGGGAACAAGGGGGTCCACTCCCATGGCGACACACAACGGGATGACGATGGGAACAACGACGGCCGCGGATGCGGTGTTGCTGGTTGTCTCCGAGATGAGGATCGCCAGGATTGCCGCGAATGCAGTGATCGCAACGATGTTGGTGACGCCAAGGTTCTGAGCGGCAGCGTTCCCGATCGTCTCTGCGAGGCCGGTTGCCGACAGGAGGGCGCCGAAGATGATGCCCGTACCGAAAAGGATGATCGTTCCCCAGTCGATCTTCGCGGCGTCGGACCAGGTCATGGTCGCGCGGCGTTCCTTCCAGTTGGTCGGAAGGATAAAGAGCAGGGATGCGCCGATCACAGCAACGATGCCTTCGTCCAGCCGGTCGTCAAGGAACGCATAGAGATCGGAGTCCGGACCGGTGATGAGGCTTGCGATTGCCGGAAGGAGCCACAGCGTGACCGTCAGGCCGAAAGCGATGAGAGTGTTAATTTCGGCCCGGGACATTTTTCCCTGCTCGGCCTTCTGCTCGCGGATGAATTTGTCCACGCCTTCGATGCGGCGGATTTCCGGCTTGTTCAAAAGGAACATGATGAGCGCCAGCACGACGAACATTGCTGCGCAGACTGGAGCCACTGTGGCTGTCCATTGAACGAAGGAAATCTTGGTACCGGTTGCTTCCTCTATAAGTCCGCGGCCGATCAGGTTCGGGGGTGCTCCTACCGGTGTCAGGAGGCCACCGACGCTGGCGCCGTAGGCGAGCATCAGCATCAGGGCTGCGCCCACGCGGAGGCGCAGCGGGTCGAAGTCTGCCTTGACGACGCCGCGGTCCTGCATCAGTTTTGCGATCACGGCCAGGATGCCCAGGGCGGTAGGCATCAGCATGGCGACGGTGGCGGTGTTTGAAACGAACGCGGACAGGACGCAGGTAATTGCACCGAAGGCGATGATGACGCGGTAGGTGGATTTGGCGACACCGGGAATGGACAAAACGGCGAACGCCAGCCGCTGGGCTATGCCGTGTTTCAGCATGGCCGCCGCGAGTATGAAGGCGCCGATGAAGGTAAAGATGGTTGTCGAGCCAAAGGGTCGCAGCACCTCATTGGCTGGTGCCACGCCGAGCAGGACGACAGCAGCAACACCGATGAGTCCACCCACCGGGATGGGTACCGGTTCGCAGATCCAAAGGATAATCACGCCCAGCAGGACAGCTGCGAGCAGCTGCTGGGTGTGATCCATCCCGGTCGGGAGAAGCGCAAAAATAATTGAGACTGCCGGTGCCAGGAAGAATCCCAGTGTCTGCCGGGCCCGCTCGAACTTTTCCTCACGGGGAGTCAGCTTCTGCTCGCTCAAGCTCCTGAACGTCTTGCCGCCGAGGAGGGCGGCCCGGACATCGGTCCGCTGGGGTGGTGAGGTGGCCGCTGAAGATTCAGTCAGATTGTTGGACATCGTCGTCCTTTCGTCGTAGGGGTTGGACCTACTGTGCATCCGTGACCCGAATCACGTCCAAGACGAAATCCCTACTGGCCTGATAGGAAAAACCAATCTCAGCCCCCACAGAGAGGCTTTAGCCAGTTGCCTCGCTGCTGCAAAACCTGAGTGTTTTAGCTCGCGGCAAGGGCGACGTTCGCCTCCACAAACCGGCCGAGCCAGCGCACCCACCGCACGAGGCGTTCGTTCCAATCGCCTACAGAGACTTATGCATCTCCGACTCGGTGGCGGGCAGCGCGCGGCAACTTCCGGGCGCCGGTCTGCCGTCCTCATCTGGCACGCGAAAATTCGATGCGCCGATCTACGGTGGCGTCAGAATAGCGCGAGATTCCGTTTTATTGACAGTGGCTCATGATGTTCTCAGATTCCACCCTGACAGTCGGAAGGGTCGGAACCGCGGTGCGGTAGCCCGAGAATCATCGAAATAATGCGAAAAATCGGGCTTGATGGAAATCGGCTGGGGCTGGGCTGGCGATGTCATTCCCTTGCGGGTCGACAGGTCTCTGAGAACAAGAGCGGAGCTCCACCGATAGGCGAATCCTCCCTGGCCAGGCGCCCGGACGTCAGGTTGGGGTGTACTAGCGTAAGCACGCTGGAGCGGTTAATGAATAGGATGCGTTGGTACGGCGAGATAGACCTCGCCGTACCAACGCCTTGGGCCTTAAGCGATGGAAACTTCCTCTTCCAAGGATGTTTCAGCGCGTTCTTGGCTTAGATGCCGGAGTACTGACTCGTGGACCGTGACTTCGCCGTCGATGGCCTGAATGGCGAGAGATTGGCCCTTAACATCGTAGATTCGGGCATTGAGGGCGACGCCGTTGGCGTAGACCGTCGCGATGCTACGGTCGACAACCACTTGGATGTGGATTTTGTCGTCCGGCGTGATCGTGAAGGGTCGCTCAAGTCCCTTGTTGTCGTAGCGGTTCCATGGGTAGTTGGGAACTTTGTCGAAGCGCAGGCGGTTTTCGCCCACTTCAAAGAGGAATTCGTACGCGTCTCCGGAGGCTTCATCCTGGGCTAGCAGGAGGGCGAAAGAGCGGGTACCTTCGGCGATGCTGAGGGTTGTCTCCCACAGGAACGTATCGCCCGAGCGTTCAGCGAGGGTGAGCTGGGCGCGGCCGTCTGCGTTGCGGACGGCTTCCGGCTGCTCCAGAAGCTGCTTCTGGTGCGAGAAGGCGCCGGTGACCGTGTCGGGAATCCTCACGCCGAGGGAACCGTCGGTGCGCTGGTAAAGCTCATGCACAACGAGTGTTCCGCCCCATTGCCAGGGCGAACTGTCCTGTTCATCTTCCTTGGTTGCGACCCAGCCGAAGAGGTACCGGTGCTCTCCGTCAGAGGCCGACCGCGCGGCGTAGTAGGAGCGGCCGTCGAAGGCATCATCCACGGGCGCGCTCCAGGGTCCGCTGAGTGAACGGCTCATACGGTAGACCGTTTTGCTCTTGTCGCTGTACTCGGTGGTGAGCAGGTACCACCACTCGCCCATTTTGAACAGGTCCGGCATTTCGTGCATGGTGTACAGGTCCGGGGCCCAGAAGTCGCCTTCGAATTCCCAGTTCTCCAGGTCAGTGGAAGTGAAGGCAACTGTGCGCCCGGTAAGCAGTTTCTTGTCGCCGTCGAGTCGGGCGCCGAGGATCATGAGGAAGACTTCGCGTTCGTCGTCCCACAGGATGAACGGGTCGCGCCAGTCGTCTTTGTCGTAGCCCTCCTGGGGGACCACGAGTGAGCGGTCGGTCTTGCTCCAGTTCACCAAGTCGGTGCTTGTAGCGATCATGAGCACCTGGGAGGCCTTGCCCTGATCTGGGTAATCCCGGTTGTAGCCGGTGTAGAGGGCGTAGTAAGTCCCCTTGGCTTCGAAGACGCTGCCGGCAAAGATGAACTGGTCCTGGGCGTCGTCGGCGCCCTTTTCCAGTGATTCGCCCAGGTCCTCGTAATTGACGAAGTCCCTAGTCCTGGCCAGTGCCCAGCCGAACGGTTCCCCGAAGGGTCCGGGCTTGCGGGTATCTCGCTGATGGTAGAGATGGAAGGCGCCTTCGGCGTAGACCGGCATGCAGTCCCCGAACCAGGTGTTTGGGTGCTGGTAGTAGATAGAGCTCACGTAGTTTGTTCCTTTCGTGTGAATGGTTAGGTGCTTCAGCGTCCGC
The DNA here is from genome assembly GCF_014764445.1 of Pseudarthrobacter sp. BIM B-2242. Classification (NCBI taxonomy): domain Bacteria; kingdom Bacillati; phylum Actinomycetota; class Actinomycetes; order Micrococcales; family Micrococcaceae; genus Pseudarthrobacter; species Pseudarthrobacter sp. BIM B-2242. Next base: position 3,772,095 of record NZ_CP061721.1, on the reverse strand, counting down.
CGAGGCCGCTGAGTGCGATGCCCTTGACGAGGTAGCGCTGCAGACCGAGCACCATGAGGACGCTCGGAAGGATGGAAATAGTGGAGGCCGCCATGAGGAGGTTCCACTGGTTACCTGTTTGGCCAAGAAACATGTTCAGTCCCAGTGGAACCGTGGCCATGTTCACGTCACTGACGATCAGCAGGGGCCAAAGGAAGCTGTTCCAGTAACCGATGAAGGTGAAGACGGCGAGGGTTCCCAGTGCCGGCCGGACAAGGGGCAGAAGGATTTGTGTGAAGCTGGTGAAGCGGTTGGCGCCGTCGATTCGCGCTGCGTCCTCAAGCTCGTCGGGGAGCGTGAGGAAGAATTGGCGGAGCAGGAAAGTTCCGAAGGCGGTGAAAGCCCAGGGGATGATGAGGGCTTGGTATGAATTCACCCATCCGAGGTTCCGCATCAGGATGAACATGGGGACGATCAGCACTTCCTGCGGGATCATGAGGGTCCCCAGGTAGATGAGGAAAACCCCGTTCCGTCCACGCCAGCGCAGGCGGGAGAACGCGTATGCAGCCATCGCGCTGGTGATGACGACGAGCAGGGTCCCTAAAGCAGAGACGAGGACTCCGTTGAGCATGAACCTGCCAAATGGGAGATAGTTCCACGCGTCGGCGAAGTTGCCCCATTGGATGGAGGAGCCGATAAGTTTCGGGGGTGTTGAGAACACCTCGCTGGATGGTTTCAGGGCTGTTGAGATCATCCAGACGAATGGGACCAGAGTAATCAGCGCTGTGAGGATGAGCAGGATGTGCGAGGTCCAACTGCCGATTGTTCTTAAAAGCGGCGGTATTTGCCGTGTTGTGATGGTGCTCATGCGTAGTGTACCCATCTCTTTTGGGCGCGGAACTGGAGGAACGTAATGCCCATGATCAGGACGAAGAGCGACCAGGCGATTGAGGACGCGTAGCCCATCTCGTATCCCTGGAAGCCTTGCTTGTAGAGGTAGAAGACCAGGGTCGTCGTTGACGAGCCGGGGCCGCCGCCGGTGAGAATGTACGGTTGGGCGAAGACCTGGAGTGATGAAATAACAGTCATGACCGTAGCGAAGAACATGCTCGGGCTGATCAGGGGCAGAGTGACTCCGAGAAGGCGCCGCCACCACCCGGCACCGTCTATCGCTGCCGCTTCGTAGAGGCTGTCAGGGACGCTCTCAATTGCGGCGACAAAGATAATCATGTTGTAGCCGAACCCGGCCCAGACGGACATGATGATGACTGCCGGCATTGCCCATTCGCTCGATCCCAGCCAGTTGGGAGCTTCCAGTCCGGTGAATGTCCTTGTCGCCCAGGCGATAAGGCCGTCATCGGGGGTGAACAGCAGCCGCCAGACCACGGCATTTGCGACCATGGGAGCTACGACCGGGAGGAAGAAGGCAAACCGGAACAGGCCAGCGAACCGGATGCGGGACGTAAGCCAGACTGCCAGGCTCAGTGAGACGATGAGGTTTAGGACGACGTATCCAACCACGAAGTAGAACGTATTGCCGACAACTTCCCAGAAGACGGGGTCTTTGGTGAAGAGGCGTACAAAGTTCTCAAAGCCTGAAAATGTGGCTTCGCCGATCAGCGGCCACTCATAGAGGCTTAGCGCGAGGGAGGCGCCGATCGGGACGAGGGTGAACAGCAGGAAACCGGCGAGGTTGGGGGCCAGAAATCCGAGGACCGCCGCGCGATCGCCTGACTTGCGCCTGCGGGGAGTGGGGGAGGAGGCAGTCGGCTTGATGGAGCTTCGACGGTTGTTGTCAGTGGACAGGGTTGATGCCATGCCGGGTGAGGCGGGGGCCTAAGCTAAGCCCCCGCCTGTCCTCCTTACTGAGAGACCTGTTGCTGGACCTGGGTGAGCACGTCGCGCGGGGACTTGCTGCCACTGAAGGCCTCCACTGCGTACTGCTGAAGGAGCGCCGACAGCCGGTTCCACTTGGGCGCGGTTTCATAGACATCGACCGTTTCCAATGCTGCGTCAATGGCTTCCTTGGCCCCGTCCACTGAAGCAGTGGAGTACCAAAGCTCCTGCGCTTCGGTGTAGGCAGGGAAACCACGGCCGGCGTTGGCAATGTACTCCTGCGCGTCCTTGCCGATGATCACCGAAACTGCCTTCCACGCCTCCTCCGGATGCTCACAGGCTGCAGTCACGCCGAAACCTGTGCCGGACATCGTGGTCACAGACTTCCCATCGAAAGCGGGGACGGTGGCGAGCCCGAGCGTGAAGTCGACGTTCTTCTTGGCATTGATCAGCTGCCAGGGACCATCGATATACATTGCGGCGTTGCCGTTGCGGAATTGGTCGGCCGGCCAGTTGGCAGTACCGGTCGCCGGAACCACCGGAGCGACCTTCTCGTCAGTGGCAAGTCCAGTGACAAAGGAGAAACCTTCGACAACCTTGTCGTTTGTCAGGTCCGGCTCGCCGTCCTTGAGGTAGTCACCGCCGATGCTGAGAACGTAGGGAAGCCACATGTCCGGGGTGCCGTCTGCGGCGTAGCCGTACTTGCCGTCGTTGGTCAGTGCCTTCGCGGCGGCAAGGAACTCATCCTTTGTCCACCCGGGCTTAGGTGCGGGGATCCCGGCAGCGTCGAACATGTCCTTGTTGTAGTAAAGGACATACGGTCCCAGGTCATAGGGCACAGCGAGCTGCTTACCGTCCTGGGTCAGACCCTTAGTAATCGATTCCTCGTAACTGGCCAATGAGAAGGAGGTGTCCTTTTCATAGAGCGGCTTGAGGTCTTTGAACAGCTTGCCGACGTCAGGAACACGCTGGGCTTGCAAGCCGGCGATACAGGGGAGGCTGTTGCTCGCGGCCTGGGTATTGAGTTTGTCGTAGTAGCTCTGAAAGGCAGTGCTCTCGAACGTGACAGTAATGTTCGGGTGCTTTTCGTGAACCATGTCGGCCAGATGTTTCCAGACGTCAACTTCCGCCTGGGAGTCTGCCGACATCGCCCAGCGCAGGTTCACCTGCTCCGGGCCATCATTTGACGGGGTGGACGAGCATCCAGAAGCAGTTAGCGTCAGTCCTACAGCTGCGCAAAGCGCGAGCAGGGATTTAGGCATCGCCATTGATCTTCCTCTCAACTTTTATGGGGAGTATGACAACGTTGTCGCTACTCAGTCTTTAGAGTGATCTGTCTCACAGTCAAGTGTTGCCGTTTGACGTTCTAAGTTAGTGGCTTAAGAGTCTTAATAGAACGACATAATTGTAGATATCGTTGTCTTCCCGGCTTCGATTACTGTGTATGTATCCAGCTTTTTGCCAGTGAAAGGAGGGCGGAGACGTGCCTATGTCGTCCTCAGCCGGGAACGCGAGCACAGATGTAAAGCCTCAACGTCCCACGATCAAAGATGTGGCGGCACATGCCGGCGTTTCCCTTAAGACGGTGTCCCGCGTCGTTAATGAGGAAGCCGGGGTCAAAGCGAGCACCCGCAAAGCGGTGCTGGCCTCGATTGGGACACTCGGATTTCGCCGCAATGCTGCAGCGGCGGCGTTGCGGCATGGACAAACCTCCACTGTCGGGCTCGTCGTGAAGGACATTTCAGAACCCTTTCAGTCCTCCATCGCACGTGCCGTTGAACGCGTCGCGTCTGGCCGCGGTGCGCACCTTTTTGCTGCTTCATCCACCGATGATCCTGGACGGGAACGCCAGCTGACCTTCAGTCTCTCGTCGCGCCAGGTTGACGGGCTCATCATCATTCCCTCATCAACCGATCACGCTTACCTCGCACCGGAGATATCGTCGGGGCTTGCCGTGGTGTTCCTGGACTGTCCAGCACAGGGTTTGAATGCTGACACTGTATTGAGCGATAACCGGGCCGGAGCCCGCATGGGGGTTGAACATCTGATTCGCCATGGGCACCGCAAGATCACCTATATCGGGGAGTCCCCATCGTTTTACACGGGAGCGGAGCGGTTTGAGGGATACAAGGAAGCGCTGGACCGGCATGGGATCCCCGTGGACCCGGATCTTGTCGCCTTAGGAAATCCGGATTCTCCTCAGATCCGCTCCCATCTGCTTAAGATGCAGAGCCTGGCGTCTCCTCCGTCGGCCATGTTCACAGGGAACAGCGTGAGCACGCTTGCCACTTTACGGGCGTTGGCAACGACGTCACTGAAGGTCGCGCACGTAGCGTTCGACGACTTTGAACTCTTCGACCTGCTCACGCCGGGTATCACAGTCATTGCCCAGGACCCTGCCGGGCTCGGGACCGCTGCTGCCGAACTTCTCTTTCAGCGGATAGCCGGCGACACCGGCTCCCCCCGAACAATCCAGCTTCATACCCGCCTAATCGAACGGGGGTCAGGTGAGGTGACCCCGGCCGAACTCAGAAGTACCGGTCCCTAATCCGTGCAGAAGTATCGTAAGCGGTTAGCCGACCCGCACTTGGCGGAATCCTCGATGCTCGCGTCACGGTACTGGTGCAATGCCGGTCACCTCAGCAACTCAGCTGACTGAGCCCACCTCACGCTTGCGCAAAATCGCATTCCTGGATCTGGCCGAAGGGGATGTCCGCACTCAGGGCTACCGAAAATCGCCAGAAGTCGTGCCGGGTTACCAGAATCCCGAGGCGGGCGTCGATGGAAGCCAGAGTGCGGGCGGCGGACACGGCTCTGTCGAGTTTGCTGTCGCGCTCCTCAGGGGTTGCGACTACAAAGTCTGCAATGAGCCTTTCATCCTTCTTAAGCATGAGTTGCTGAATTGCCATGATTTTCCTTTCCTCGTAAAACTGGGCTCGGCCGAGGGCAGCAGGTGCGCGTCAGCCAACAGCACGGCGGCTTCGTCGTAACGCTTCTCTGGGACGATCTGAGCTGGCCCAGGGCTTCCTGGAAGCCGAAGTGCTGGATTTCGGTGCCTTTGAGCGCCAGCATGGTGCCCCGGAAGCTTTCCAGCACGGAGTCGATGGCGGCCACGCCCAGGAGGTTGTCCAGGAGGCGTCGCGTAGACGGAGGGGACGCTGCCGCGTTCAGTGCGGGGCAGTCGCCACTGGTGAGGATCCAATTCTCATGGCCTCACTCCTACTGAGGGTATGACGGGATAGGGTCTCAGAGTGGATTTAGCCATGTGAGTTGCGACCTGTCTTCAACGATCAGTGGACCGAGAGCTTGGTTGAACTTAGCGCCATAGCTCGCGTTGATATGCGCTTCGAAGGCAGCAGCGTCCGCGTATTCCTCATATACGAAGAATCGCTCGGGGCGTTCAGTTTCCCGATGTGTAACGAAGAGGACGTTGCCAGGTTCCTGGCGAACCTGTTGTGCCAGGTCTTTGAGGAGGCTCTGAACTATGTCGGCATTTCCCGGCAACGCAGTGAACTCGGCATAGAGAACCGGGCGGTCTTGCCCGGCAGGCATAATCGTCAATGGATCCATCTCCTTTTGATTTCTTGTCTTTTGGGTGGGGGCCGCTTGGTTTGCCGTTAGGCTTTCCCGCGGATCCCCTGGTCTAGGCGTGGGTCGGGTGGCATTTTCCGGAACCGGGAGATTGTCGGGAAGCGGCACTTTGTTGGCTTAGGCAGGAGCTGTTACCGTTCCTAGCTCGCCCAGCTGTGGAGGATTGGCCCCGGCACGCGAACATGTAATTCCAGATGCCCTTATCGCGTAGCGCAATACGGCGAGTAGCTGCTCCTGGTCAAGGTTCATAAGGTCCTCACGCTTAGATGGGCCAAGAAGATCCAGTTGGTTCAGGGCGGCGATCAGTGCGGCCATAAAAGAGTCACCTGCCCCTACGGTGTCTGCCACGACTATGGAATCTGCGGGCAGTTCGAGACGGAAGTGCCGGGTGAGGGCAACAGGTCCGTGAGCGCCCTTGGTAACGATGACAAGTGCTGGCCCTAGTTCCAGCCAGTGCTGCATGGCCAGGTCAATGCTCTTATCCGGGTACAGCCACTGGAGGTCCTCATCACTGGCCTTCACGATGTCGCTGATGCCGACAAAGTGCTCTGCCTGCTGCCGGGCGAAGCCCACGTCCTGGATGATACTTGGTCGGCAGTTGGGGTCGTAGCTGATGGTTGCCATGTCCTTGGCGTCGTGCAGCAGTGTGTAAGCCGTATGGGCACCCGGCATCAGCATTGTTGCGATGGAGCCGGTGTGCAGGTGGGAGGATGTTTCGAAGCTTGCCCATGCGGCAAGCGAGGCGCTGGAGAGGTCCCAGTCAAGGGAGAATTCGTAGCTGGCACTGCCATCGGGACCAAGGGTGGCTGTAGCTGTGGACGTGGGCGCAGTTCCACCGGTGACGATTTCCACGTCGTTGTGGGCCAGGTGGTCGAAAATTAACTGACCGTGGTCATCCTTGCCGACATGTGTCACGAGGCGCGTCTGCACTCCCAGTCGGGCGCAACCCACGGCAACGTTCAGGGGACTCCCACCGACGTAGTCGGCGATGGGGGAGCGTTGCTCTGACTGAATCCGATCGATGAGTGACTCTCCTATTACGGTGAGGACGTTGCCCCCTCGGTCGGGCTCGTACAGTCCTGGGAATGCCATGGTCGGGACAATCCTTCTTTGTTTGGCACAGCGGGATGAATTGTATGCGGCGTCCGGGTCGCCTACGCATGCGGCGAAAGTACCTCCCGTTTGCATGCGTTCTTATCGGCAGCCCGGGAGCCGGGGTAAGTTCCAGCGCAGTTTCGGAGCGAGAGCCGCTGGACGTGGCTGGGGGGAAAGCAGCTGCGAGCAAAACGCGGGAGTGAGTTGGACGGATGCGGCGACGATTATCGCCGCATCCGTCGAACAGGCGTTTAGGTCGTGCATGGCCAGGTCGGATGCCCGGGCGGACTGCAAATGAATACCTGTCCGGAAAACCTTCGCCTGGCCGGTTTTTTTACCTCGGCCAGCGTTGCTGGGCGCCGGGAAGCTGCGGAACCTGCTGGTTGACGCTGTCCTGGTACCAATACGCCGTCGTGGAGATGTCGTCACTGCGTTCGAACAGTCCTCCGTGGTCCCAAGTACCAATTTGCTGGACTGTCACACGCAGGCGCTCCTGGAAGTAAATGGGGTCCGGGATATGCCAGCGGTAGATGCCATGCATGGGAGGCATCCCTGGGTGGAAGGGCGCGGCCCTGGTCTGGTCAACGGTCTCGTGGAATGGGTACCCGAAATAGGGGGCGTTGAAGGTGAGGACTTTGGGGTCCGGGACGGTTCGCAGCTCGTCCTGGAATGCCCAGGCGCCGCCGGCATAATCTTCGAGGCCTGTGCTGCACAGGGTGGGGTAGTCGGTGTCGTCATCCACGTAGAACTTAACCTCTCCTTCGCCCCACCAGTACCGCTGCAGGGAAGCAAGGGCGACGTAGGTGCCGAGGTAGCTGCCGCGGCCCTGCACGCCGTCGAGAATGACGTGATCCTCGCCGTGCGGAAGATTGCCGTTTGATCGGCGCCATTGGGCGTGGAAGTACATCGCGTCTGCTACATCGTCCCCGACGGTGTAGTCGATTTGGTAGAAGAAGTGGGTGAGTTCTCCGCCGTGCTGATTCTCGATCGTAATGCGTGCCCCTTCGCGGAAAGGCATGGGTATGAAGCTGTTCATGCCACCGGTTGGAGCGACAACAATGGGCTCGGAGGTTACCAGCGCCCGCTGTGCAAAGCCGTTGCAGAAGAAGTCTCCCAAGGGGACCTCGACGCTCGGGATTTCTGAGTTGTCCCAGTACATCCGGAGGACCAGGTCGCGCAGGACGAACGGTCCGGCGTCGGTGCGGTGGTCAACGGTCAGCCAGATGTGGCGGATTACTCCGGGGCCTTCGATTTCGGCCAGCGTGGCTGTTTCCCCTGAAGGGATGTGGATCCAGGCGGATCCCTTGCGGCCGGGGCCGAGGTTGGAGGAGGCTTGTGCACCCTGACCTGGCATGCCGGTGAAGTTTTCGGCGTTGATGGAGCGGCTGCTGACGCCCGGGGGCATAGTGGCCCATTGGATGGTCACTTGGCGGGGTTCCTTTCGGTGGAATTTTCGTAGCCGGAATGGCTTACTTGACTGCTCCGGCTGCGACGCCACGCACGAGGGTGCGCTGGAAGAGCAGGAAGAAAACGAGGGTTGGCAGCAACGACAGGAGCGAGCCGGCGTTGAGGACGGTGATGTCGATGTTGTGTTGGCCGCGAAGTGTGGCCAGTGCAATGGGGATGGTCTGGGACGACTGGTCGGCGAGGAGTACGACGGGGATGTAGAACTCGTTCCAGGTCCAGATGAAGAAGAACACCACCAGGACGGCCAGGCTCGGTCGCAGGATGGGCACCAGTACCTTCCAGAGGATTTGCCACCGGCTGGCCCCGTCCAGCTGGGCTGCCTCGATCAGTTCTTTGGGGATGGCGCCCATGACGCTGGCCAGGAGGTATGTTCCGTATGCCGCTTGCAGGACGGAGAAGACAATGATGACGCTCCACACGGTGTTAAAGGTTCCCGTGGCTTGGGCGCCATAAAACAGCGGGTAGATCAGGGCTTCATGCGGGAGCATGGTGGCAACCAGCAGTACGGCCAGGACTATACCGTTGGCTTTTACGCGGCCCACTCCCAGCGGGTAGGCGCTCATGAGGGAGAGCACCACCGCTATCGCTGCCACGAGCAGTGAAATGATGACCGAGTTCCAGAAGGCCTGGCCGAAGTTGACCCTGCCCAGGTAGTTAACGAAGGCGTCTACTGAAAAGGATGTCGGCCAGCTCAGCGGACCGTTGCTTGAATAGTCCTGCGTGGATTTGAAGGCATTGAGGATGATCAGGCCAAAAGGCGCGAAAATCGCGATGCCCGCGATGACCGCCACGGCAAGCAGCACCCATTCGCTGGGCGTCCGGCGCTGAGCTCGGTTGTGCGCGGGCTTAGGCGTGAAACTCACTTTTTCCCGGGTTTGCGTAGTGCTCATTGTGCTTCCTGCCTGCGCTGCCACCACAGCATGAGCGCTGCAATGGCAAAAATAACAAGGGCCATGACGGTGGAGATGGCCGAGCCGTATCCCACCTGGGACAGTTCGAAGAAGTTGCGGTAGGCGTAGTAGGACGGGACGACGGTTGATCCTTCCGGACCGCCTCCTGTCAGGATCAGGATGGGGGCGAAGACTTTCAGCGCGGCCACGGTGGCTGTCAGCACGACGATGAAGATCTCGGGCCGGATAGTGGGCACGGAGATGGCCCGGAATTGGCGCCACTTGCCGGCACCATCCAAGGCAGCCGCCTCGTAAAGCTCGGGATCCACCCGGGACAGGGCCGCCATGAAGATGACCAGCGGGTAGCCGATCTGCAGCCAGATGAGCATCAGCATCACCGCATAAATGGCCAGGTCAGGGTTTCCCAGCCAGTCCGGCCCCTTCGCCCCAACTGACTGCAGAAAGGTGTTGATGGCGCCATTGGATGGGTCCAGGATCCAGCTCCACATGAAACCGGCGACGGCGATCGGCAGAATCTGGGGAAGGTAGTAGGTGGCACGAAGAAAGCTGGCGATCCTGGGACCGAAGCGTCGGCCGATTGTCTCGGTCAGCAACGCCGCCAGGAGGAGGCCGATGATGGTGGGGATCACGACGATGGCGATCACCATGAAGATTGAATTGCGGAGCGATGTCCAGAATTCGACGTCGGCGAACAAGGTGACGTAGTTGTCCAGACCGTTCCAGCGCATCGGTGCTGCCCCTCCTTTCCAGCGGAAAAGGGAGAAGTAGACATTGGTTCCAAAGGGGATACCGACCACGGCCAGGAAACCGATGAAGATCGGTATGAGGTATAGCCAGTAGCCGCTCGGTCGGCGCAATCGCGGCGCCAGTCCATTGCTCACGGCAAGGTTCCATTCGTTGAGGGGGATGAGGTGGTGTCCGGGACGGGGCACAGCTGGAGATGCTGCACCCCGTCCCGGGAGTGCTAGTTCTTCGTGCCCTTGTCATAGAACGCCTGCAGGGCGTCCAGGTACTCGGAGGCTGTTTCGTTCTTGTTCGACATAGCCTGCATGTGGTTCTGGATGAAATCCAAGAACCCGGGTACGGGGTAGTCCGGGTAGAAGGAAAGGGTGTCTGCCTTCACTAGTTCATTGAACTTTTCGGTCAGTTCCTTTGTCAGAGGGTCGGAAATGACATTGATGTCACCTGCCAGCGGCAGGCCGCCCTTCTCGCCGATGAGGTTCTGGACCTCAGGGCTGAGCGTGGTCTCGATCCAGTCATAGGCGAGTTCTTTGTTGTTGGACTTGGCGGGGACACCCCAAAGATGCCCGGAGGAGCCCATGGAGAGGTTGGCGCCAGGCATGATGAAGAAGCCCCAGTCGAACGCGGCGTCCTTCCGGATGCGAGCAAACATGCCGTTATTCCAAGGCAGCATCGCGGCCTTTTCCGAAAGGAAGTTCACTGTTGCCTGTTCGAAAGAGAGGCCACCCAGCTGGTCACCCACGTATCCCTTGTCGATCCACTGTTGGAAACGCTCCGTTCCGGACTTCCATGGGCCGGATTTGAAATCGACTGCGTCCCGGATGAACATGAAGTCGTCGATGTCTTTGCGGCTGGCTTCTGCAGAGACCAGCGAGTACCAGACCCACATCTGGTTGAAGCCCTGGCTTGTGCTGGCCGAGCTGGAGATGGGCACTTCGCCTGCCGCTTTCAACTTATCCATGGCGGCTTCGAAAGAGGCGAGATCGGTTGGCAGGTCGGTAATGCCGGCTTTCGCGAACTTTGCTTTGTTGTAGTAGAAGTACACGTATTCGCCGACATTCGGGATGCCGTACCAGTCGCCCGAGCCGGCTTTGCCTTCCTCGTCGTACTTGGCGAACGCGGCCATCGAACCGGAAACTTTCTTATCCCAGCCGAACTGGCTGACCGCGTCGTTGAGTGGCTCGAGCAGACCCTGGGACGCCAGCTGGCCGCCATCCGCGTTGCCTTTATTGAACTCAACCACGTCAGGAACGTCGTTACCGCTCAAGAGAATTTTGGCGTTCTGCCGGAAGGCATCGAAGCTTGTCTGCTGGACGTCAATGGTCACGTCCGGGTGCTTCGCCTTGAACAGCTCGACTGCCTTCTGCCAGCCCTGGCCCTGCGGCGTGGTGGGATCTTCGTACTGCAGAATTTTGAATGTTCCGCTACCGGATGACCCACCCTGCTGGCCGGCCGGGTTGCATGCTGTAAGTGCCAAGGCGCTGACGCTGAGCGCGCCAAGGCCAGCAAGGACCTGACGACGGGAAATTGCTCGCATGATGCGAACTCCTCTCTGAGTTGTTAGCCGATGCCCTTAAGGGCAGGACTGCATGTCCGTAGCAGTAAGCTCGGATTCTTTGTTTACAAAAGGGTTAAGCCCGTGGTGGCCCGACGGACGCACGTTCTACTAACGGGCAATGGGCAAGTTGTGAGACGACAGGGCCGGGTTCCCCGGCTTCCTGGCTGCGTTCGATGAGGCGCCTCGCTGCCCAGACGCCCATCTCATGGTGAGGCAACTGGACCGTCGTCAGCCCGGGCAGAAGGCTCTCGGCAACAAAGGCGTGGTTATCGAAGCCAACGATGGACAGGTCCTCGGGGATCCGCAGACCCAACTGCGCGGCGGCCTGGTAAACGCCGAAGGCCAATTTGTCCGAGAAACAGAACACAGCGGTAGGCCGATCTGACCTCGACAACAGTTCCAGTGCCGCCTCCTTACCGGCTGCGGCGGTGAGTTCCTTAGCGAGCACATGAAGAGAAGGGTCAGGCTCGATACCGGCGGTGCGCAAGGCTTCCTCGTAACCCTGCCTGCGCAACTTGGTCGCTACGTACCGCTTGTTGTCGAAGTTGCACATAGCGATGCGGCGGTGGCCTGCCTCGATGAGGTGCCGGGTGGCGGTAAAGGCGCCTCCCGTTTCATCCGGTACAACCCAATCCGACATGGTGGGGTCTTCGGGTCGACCGTCAAGGACCACTATGGGCAAAGACCGCGGCACACGTGGCAGCGTCACTATTGCGTGGTAGTCAGGCGCGACGATCAGACCTTCAATGTTCCGCTGAAGCAGCGCCTTTACAGCAGGAGCTTCGAGCCCGGTCATTCCTACCGTGTCAATGAGCATCAGTAGGTAACCGAATTCGGCAGCGACTGTTTGCGCGCCCGCGATCATCGGTCCTGCAAAAGGAGTAGAAGCCACCCCATCGGAAAGCAATCCGATAGTCAGCGAGTGCTTGGTCTTAAGGCCTCTGGCCAACAGGTTCGGGACATAGCCAAGTTCTTCGGCGACGGCTCTGATCCTTGCCGCAGCTTCTGCATTAACGCGGCCATCACTGCGGTCATTGAGGACGAGCGAGACGGCAGAGATGGATACACCGACTTCTTTTGCAATGTCCCTCAGGGTAACCAACGACATCGGTTCGCCCGCCTCCCTTCACAGCTTGTATCAATCGTTTGATCCTTCGGCATCAATCGTTTGATCTCGTGGTTCAAACGATTGATGTAACTGTGGATTCGTCAAACGCGTTGACGCAACAGCGTTATCAAAGCGTTATCTAACCTAAAGGACGAATGATGCTTCAGCTTTCATCCAGAAAGGCCCACCCCACGCGATATCCATTGGGACAGATGCGTTCAAAACTGCTGACGCTGCTGCTGATCAACATCGCCGAATACGGCCGCCCATGGATGGGTAACGGCCTTTCGGAAGGCCGTTGCTTTTTCTCACTGCATGGGACGGGGCTTCTCGCAGCTGCTCCTACTCGTCCCACTTAGGCGCCGATGCACCATATGTCTGCCTATCTGTATGGGGTTGGGTAGCCGACTGATACTTTGACCAGGCTCACCCCCGGAGACATCGTGTCACTTCGAGTGCCGGGAACGCAGAGTACGTCGGAACAGTGGGAGTCCAGCACAAGTGACGGACTCATTATCTGACGTGGCACCGTGTGGGGGAGACTCTCCACTTTCAACGACTTTTTATCCGTGCGTCTCCTGAGATGACATAGTTCGGGAGGCTAGCGAGATCCAGTCCGATATACGGCTGGCACAGCCGCATAGGCACCTCCGGAAAATGACGCAGACAGAGGCCAGCCCATCAACCAAGGAACCGTCAGGAACGTGGTTCGCGATAGCCAGCGGCGGCCGTTTTAGTCGGTGCGAACGGTGGGGGGAGTTTCCAGCTGGTCGGCTACATGCTGCCAGTTGTGGGTGAACATACCGTAGGCGGTTTTGATCTGGACGCCGACGGGGAGTTCTGGGCATTCATTCTCCCCGTTGGTGCCCCAGTTAACCCAGCCGGATTGACGGCGCTGGACAATCTGAAAGGCTCCAGAGGGTGCAGAGGTCCACCAGATCATGGCTCTGTCGAGTTCCGAATGGAATTCAGCGGTTTTGGACGCTGGTCCAGGGAAGATTGTTTCGTGTGGCATAACTGAGACGTTGACGGGGTCGTTTGCGATGGTCCATTTACGGTCGGGCAAGTCAGCGAGTACGTGTGAGCTCGCGCGGACCTGGGTGAGGCGATTGCGGATCTCATCGTTGTCAAGGGCACCCTCCCAGCTGCAGAACAGACGCCAGTACAGGTCCCAGTGGGCGGATTCAATATCGCCGGTCAGTTGGCGGCGGAATTCTCGGAACTTCGTCGTGTCTGAGGTGGAGGTCACGATGGTTTCATCCACCATTTTTGCGAGTTCGGCAGCGTACGGATCCCCAGAGCGGTACCGGGTGCCTCCGTATGCTTCAAAGCGGTCAAATACCACCTCGCCCTGGCCGGCCTCGAATTCGTCACCGACGGTGATCTTGTTGGTTATTGAGCGGCCGTTGATGACGGTCTGAAAGTCGTCTACCCGGTAGCTGCGCGTGAAGTAGGGCGTGCCGTGAGTGAACTTCCAGTCGATGGAAAAGGTCTTTCCCTTGAGTTCCTCGAGAATGCCGTCAGGAACGGTACCGTGCATCCGGTAGTGGTGCAGGATAGGGCCGTGTTCAATTGTTTCGATTTCGACGGTCGTGTGCTCGGGCGGGTTGATGAGACCGTTTTCTGGTGTGAAGAAAGGGCCGTAGAAGCCGCCGATGGCGTTGTTGCCGGAGGGCAGCAGGTCGATGCCTTCCTTCAGGGTGGCGAAATGGCGCAGTCCCCATTTTGAAGAGCCTGTGCCCTCGGCTGTCCCCGAGCACATTTCGAGGTCGAAGTATCCGGTATCGAGGCGAACGAAGGCATCAGGTTCAACAGGTTCCAGTTCGGTGATCCCTTCGGCGTGTCCGGTGAGGGGTGCGGCAAGGGTGAATTCCATGCTTCCTTCGAAGCTCGCGACGGTGATGAAACTGGTCTTGCCGGGTGTGGACTGGGCTTGCAGCCGTTGGCAGGTGAGGGTCTCTCCAGTACTGGTGGTTGCTGTCCAGACGTTTTCCTTTAGGTCGGCGTCGACGGCGAAGGTCACGGGTTCGTTGCTCCGGTGACCGGGAAGCGTGTCAGTCAGGACGATGGTGGGCAATGCCACGGGCTTTCCTCTCAGTTTTTTTGGCATGGGGCTGCTGCGGACCACTTCCGGAAGCTGGCCTGGTTGCCGATGAAATGCGTGCCGGTTATCGGGTGTGCCGCTAGGGCGTCTGGGCTGTGATGGCCCTGGACCATGGCAGTCGGAGCGTTCGTTGTTTGAGGCTGTCGATTGCCACCGCGAGGATGATGACGAGGCCTTTGATCAGCAGCTGGGTGAAGAACTGGACGTTCATCAGGATCAGGCCCGTGCTCAGGACCCCGAGAATGATGGAGCCGATGAGCGTTCCATAGATCCGGCCCCGTCCGCCGATAAGACTGGTGCCGCCCAGGACGACTGCGGCGATGGCGTCGAGCTCGTAGCCGGTGCCGGCTGTGGGCTGGGCCGAGACGACGCGGGCGGAGAAGATGACGCCGGCGAGTCCTGCGCAGACTCCGGCAATGACATACACGGACGTGATGACGCGCTTGACGTTGATGCCTGCGAGTCTGGCGGCCTCCGCGTTGCCCCCGACGGCGTAGACATGCCGACCGTAACGGGTGCGCTCCAGGACGAACCACGCAGCGACATAGACGATGATCATGATCACCACCGGCACCGGTATGCCTGCCAGGTATCCGTTGCCGATGTCCCGGAAATTGAGTGTGTTGGAAACGATGGGTTGTCCATCGGTCATGGTGTACGCCAAGCCCCGAAGGAAGGTCATCGTACCGAGGGTAACGATGAAAGCGGCCAGGGAGAGGTAGGCGCTGAGCATACCGTTGATCAGTCCGGCGGCTGCGCCCGTGAGGACACCGACGAGGATCGCGATCGGTGCTGGCAGTCCTGCGATGCCTGCCATGACCGATGAGACTCCGGCGACGGCCAGGATGGAACCAACGGAGAGGTCGATTCCGGCGGCGAGAATGACGAACGTCATTCCGGCGGCGAGAATCGCGTTGATCGAAATGGACCGGGCAATGTTGAGCAGATTGTTGACGCTGGCGAAGTTCGGGGCGATGACTATCATCAGCGCCACGAGGGCGATCAGTACCACGAGGATGCCGACGCGGTCCCACCAGTAGGCGAAGTCGAAGCCACGGCTGGGCGGAGGTACCGCTTCTGGCCGGACGTCCGCGCCCTGGGGGTTGAGAGCCTTGTTAGTCATTGAATTCTCCGTTTGTACGTGTTGCTGTACCGGTGGCGTGGGACATGACGTCCTCTTCGCTGGCGGTGCGTGAGTTTAGTTCGTGCACGATCCGGCCCGAGCGCATCACGAGGACACGGTCACTGATGCCGATCGCTTCGGGCAGGTCAGATGAGATGACCAGGATGGCCTTGCCGGCCTTGGCAAGGTCGTTGATGACCTCGTAGATTTCGCTCTTTGCTCCGATATCCACGCCCCGGGTGGGCTCGTCGAGTATCAGCACGTCGGACTGTCGCATCAGCCAGCGGGCCAGCACTGCTTTTTGCTGGTTGCCGCCCGAAAGTGCACTGACCGGCAGCCGCAGGGCGTTTTGCCTGAGATGCAGGCGTTCCATCTGCTTTCGCACGGCCGCCCGGATCCTGGACCGTTGGAGCACGCCTACGGTGACGTGATTACCCAGGGAGCTGACCGCGATGTTGTCCTCGACCGTGTGGGAGACAAACAATGCCTGGTCTTTGCGGTCTTCGGGAACCATGGCGATTCCATGAGCGATCGCCTGAGCCGGGCTGGAGGCGGTTGCGGCCCTGCCTTGGACGGTGACTTTTCCGCCGCGGGATTGGTCGGCACCGAAAATCATCCGGGCCGTTTCTGTGCGGCCGGCCCCAATGAGCCCGGAAAGGGCGACGACCTCGCCTGAGCGGACGTGGAAGCTGACTGGTCCGATGGCGCCTCCGTCGGTGAGGTCTTTGACATCCAACATGACCTCTCCCGGGCTGTGCCGGTCGTGATGGTACAGGTCCTCGAGATCGCGTCCCACCATCATCCGCACGACGTCAGGAGGGCTGATTTCGTTCTTTTCCCGGGTGCCGACGTACGCCCCGTCACGGAAAACGGTGACGCGGTCGGCGAGTTCCCAGACCTCTTCCATCCGATGGGAGATGTAAACGAGCCCGACACCGGCGGCGCGCAGTTCGTTGATGATGGCGAACAGGTGGAGCGTTTCGGTCCGGGAGAGAGCCGCCGTTGGTTCGTCGAGTACCAAGATCCTGGCATCTTCGCTGACGGCCCGGGCAATTTCAACCATCTGTTGCATGCCGACGCTGAGCTGGCCGAGCTCGGTTCGCGGGTCGATTCGGGCGCCGACTCTGGCGAGCTTTTCCCGGGCCTGGGTGGTCATGGCCCGCCGGTCCAACGATCCGACTCTGGTGGAGGGCTCGCGGCCCAGGGCAAGGTTTTCGGCAACTGTCATCGCCGGGACCGTGTTCAATTCCTGGTGGATGATAGCGATCCCGTGGGAAACGGCTTCCTGCGGGGTGCGGATCTCGACTTCGGTGCCGTCCATCACGATACGCCCGGAGTCACGGGCGACGTTACCGGCCAGGACCTTCATCAGGGTGGATTTTCCGGCACCGTTCTCACCCATCAGGGCGTGTACCTCACCGGGACGCAGGTCGAAGTGGACATTGTTGAGCGCGAGTGTGGCGCCGAACCGTTTTGTGATTCCTTCCAGTTGGAGTAGAGGCAGCGGGGTGGGTGTTGTGGTCATGGTGGCCTATTTTCGGTCCGGTCGTGTGGGGCGGCAGCAGCGGCAGCGTGCCCCACACAGCAGTGGTGGGCCTTACCAGCCCTTGTATTGGCTGACGTTCTCCCGGGTCACGAGCTCGCTCGGGATCAGCACCGTAGTTTCTGCCGGGGGTTTGTTGTCAATGATGTCCTGGGCGATCTCGACTGCCTTACGGACCATCTCGGCTGGGTTCTGCGTCGCCGTTCCGATGAAGGGGGAGCCGGCCTGCTTGAGTTCGGCCACAGCCTCCGGGCTGCCGTCGACACCGGTGACCTTCACCGTGTCGCTCTTTTTGGCCTGCTGGACGGCCAGGACCGCACCTAGGGCGGACGGGTCGTTCATGCCGAAGATTCCCTGCACGTCAGGGGTGGCCGTGAGCATGTCGGTGGTTACGGCGAGGCCGGAGGCGCGGTCGTTCTTTGAAGCCTGCTGCCCAACGACTTTGATGTCAGGAAATTGCTTCACGACGTTGTTACAGCCGGTGATCCGGTCCCGGATCGTCTGGAGCGGGGTCCCGTCCACCATGAGAATGTTGCCCTTTCCACCCATCTGCTCGAACAGGTACTGGCAGGATTTTTCGCCGGCCTGGACGGCGTCGGTCATCACAACAGCGTCGGCGCTCTTGGCTGGGGTATCGACTGCGATGACAATAATTCCTGCCTGCTTCGCCCGTTCAATCGCCGGCTGGATACCGTTTTCGTCCACAGCGCTGATGACGATCAGGTTCACGCCTTGCTGGATGAACGTGTCGATCTGGGTGTTCTGATTTGCCAGGTCAAGCTGCGCGTCTTGGGTGTTGGAGGTGGCGCCGATCTTCGCGGCTGCTTCCTTCGCCCCTTTGTCCATGGCCGAGAAGAACGGGTTGGACATGTCCTGGACCATGAGCCCGATCTTCTCGATCTTCGTGGGCTTGCTGGTAGCTGGCTGAGTGTCGCCTGAGCTGCAGGCCGTCATGCTGAACGCGGCCAGTGTTGCGGTGGCGGCGATAACTGCCGTCTTTTTAGCGAGTTGATTCATTTTCGGATCTCCTTTGAACCGGAACAAGATGCGGCCGGTGGGGCCGTCCGTGTCCGTGGAATATGAGGGGATGAGACTTGATGGTGCGCCGGCTCGCCCAAGGTGGCTACCGGCTTCATTCGTATGGCCCATTCATGTGACGATCCTCTAGGGGATTCGTCAGCGGTGGGCCTGACTTTGCCGGTACCGGGGCCGACTGGGAAAGCAAGCTGTGACTGGGTCGGTGAGCCGGAGTTGTCAGAGGAAGTAGGTGGACGAGGCGAGGTCAGCACCCGCAGGACCGTCGCACGATCAGGTCCGCGCTCACCTCCCTGCGGTCCTCGGGACGGTAGTCCGGCACCGGAGCCTGACCGCGCCGTTCGGCATCGAGCTGTCCGTCCAGGATCCGGGTCAATATCTGTGCTGCCAGAACTCCGATTGACTCGCTGTCCTCATCCACCACAGTGAGCGGCGGATCCAGTAACGGCGCCCAGGCAAATTCGTCAAACGCGATAAGTGCCACTTCATCGGGGACAGCGGTTCCGCGTTCCTGGAGCACAGTGAGGACACCGTGGAGCAGTGGGTTGTTTCCCGCGATGATGGCTCTGGGCAGTGCCCGCCCGGAGCTGTCAAGATAAGCAGACAGCGCGTGTTGGGCCGAGTCGGAGTCGTTTTCAGTCTCCAGCACCTGAAGTTCGGCCCCGTGCTTGATAGCCGCATCGCGGAGCCCGCGCTCCCGCTCCGCACGTGTGGACCATCTGCCCGGATAGGCCAGAAACAACCAATCCGTGTGACCGTGCTGGGCCAGGTGGGCCCCAGCTTTCATGCTCGCGGCGTAGTTGTCCGTCAGAATGCTCGGCACACGGGTAGCGGCCTCAGGCGGTGCCGAATCCACGAAAACCACGGGGATGTCCCAGCGTTCCAAGAGCCTGATGTTCTGCGTGCTCAGCGTCAGAGTTGTGATGATGCCGGCCGTGCGCGACTGGATCAAATCCTGAATTGTGGCATCCTCAACCTCGGCCGTGTAGACGCCCTCCGCGGCAATGTCTGCTACAACGGCGTTGCGGTTGGAGGCACGCAGCACCCTCTGGATGCCCTTCATCAGGTCCAGATAGTAATAATTAGACGTGCTTGCCGTGATGACTGCGATCGAACTGCGCGTGTTCTTGCGGAGTTCCTGCGCGGCACGGTTCGGAACGTAGCCAAGCTCCCGAGCCGCTTCCAAGACCAGCTTCCGGCTCGCAGCAGAGACATCGGCTCCATTGCTCAAGGCCCGGGAAACCGTATATGAAGACAGGCCGGTGGCTTCGCTCAGGTCCCGCAACGTGGGTTTCTTTGCCATCTGCCGCCTCCTTCCTAATCGTTTAGGCCAGTGGCTCAGCGAGTCTTCTGTGGATTACCTAAAGGATTAGGCTCAACGGTACTGTGACCCCGGGCACACGTCAAGAGGCAGGTGAAGATAACCTTGAAGAAGCTCCAGTCGACCGGATACTGCCCGGCTCCGACGTGTAAAGGTCGAGGACGGATAGCAGCGAACAACCTACTGTGCCAGCACCCTCGGAATAGGATGTGCGCAGACAGGGTCCGGCGAGGGGCGATCGGAACTGCCGTCTCGGCCCCGGCCGGGGCTTGACCTGCATTTAGCCATAAAAGCCCCTAAGCCGCCCTGGACGCATTCTGTGTGCGGAGCGGCGCAAAGAAGCGGCCAGCCGGAACATCCCACCAAAAACCAGGCGATAGATGCGCGTTCTGAACGCGAAATTTGGGTCCAAAGGCCACAAGGAAGCTATCCGGCACCACTGTCCGCTCGCAACGTAGTTGTCAGTAGCGACGTGGGAACTGACAGATTAGATGAGAACAATTTGGCAGATTCTTTCTCATCCATGTTGTCAGTTCCGTAAATGCGTTGACGGGTCCAGAAGATGTCCTACGGACTACTCCCTCGGCAGGGACCTCAAAGCCTCCATGAAACCACGCTGACAACTTAACTGAGAATCGCCCGGAATCCGTTAACTGACATGTTGAATGAGAAAACTGACAACTGGAACGAGAAGGGACAACCACCCCTTTTGCGGGCACTCCCCGTCCAATTTAACCGCCGATAATGGACCTTTCGTCAGCCTGAGCTGGGGGAGAGGCCCCCAGCTGGCACATCTTTCCTTGAAGTTGCTAACGCGGCTTGTGTACGTCGGATCGGTGTTCGATGCGGTGGACATACAGGATGTGCTCTTCGACGTCGAGGGTGAACAGCACGCGATAGTCACCGCGGCGTGCGGTGCGCAGGCCGCGGAGTTCGTTCGTCAAGGGTTCACTGAGTATTTGAAGGTTTGGAAGCCACTCGATATTGCCTTTCGGGGCCAGTGATATTGCCGGTGGGGGCCGGTGGCCGGGGTTGTGGGGGCCACCGGCCCCCACCGACGTTTTCTTACTGCTTCATGGTGGCGTGTTGGCGCATGTTGTGGTTGCCGGTATCGACCCAGATGGTGTTGTGCACGATGCGGTCCATGATCGCATCGGCGTGGACCCCGGAGCCGAGCCGTTGGTGCCAGTCTTTCTTGGCGTACTGGGTGCAGAACACGGTCGATGCCGTGTCGTACCGGCGCTCCAGTAACTCCAGGAGCATGCTGCGCATGCCCTCGTCGGGGTGGTCGAGAAGCCATTCGTCGATCACGAGCAGGGTGAAGGCCGCGTACTTGTTCAGGAATTTAGTCTGCCCCTGGGGCTTGTCCTTCGCCAGCGCCCAGGCTTCCTCAAGGTCGGGCATGCGGACGTAGTGGGCCCGGATCCGGTGCTGGCAGGCCTGCTTGGCCAGTGCGCACCCCAGGTAGGATTTCCCGGATCCGGTGAATCCCTGAAACACGACGTTCTGCTGCCGTTCGATGAACGAACACGTGCCGAGCTGGGCGATCACGTTCCGATCCAGGCCACGCTCGTCCACGAGGTCGAGCCGGCGCAGATCCGCGCCCGGGTAGCGTAGCCCGGCCCGCCGGATCAGTCCCTCGACCTTGGCGTGGTTGAACCCGGAGTGGGCCTCGTCGACGACCAGGCGGAGCCGTTCCTCGAAGGCCATGCCGAGCACGAGCGTCTCGTCCTGGGCCTCGAGCGCTTCCAGCATCGGGGAGGCGCCCATCTCACGGAGCTTGCGTTTGGTCTCGAGATCGATCCCGCTCACTTGGCACCCCCTGCGTAGTATTCGGCGCCGCGCACGTATCCGCCGTGTTCGGCGGGTTCATCCCGTGGTGGTCTGAGACCGGCGGCCTTGTCCTGCTCTGTGGCCAGGATCGGCTGCAGGTGCGCATACCGCGGGGACCGCACCCGGCCTGCCAACGCGAGCCGACAGGCTGCCTCGAGGCGTTCGGCGGAGTAGCGCCGGGAGAGCCGCAGCACGGCCAGTGCTGCGTCCAGGCCCTGCTCGTCGACCGGGACGGACTCGAAGATCCGGTTGACCACGGTCACCGCCGCCGGGCCGATCCGTCCGGCCCACTCCCGCACCCGGAGCGCATCCCATTGCCGGTACTTCTCGCCGGCGGGCAGGTCGGCGTCGTTGGTGCGGTATTCATTGGCCGCGCCCTCGGGCAGCAGCAGGTGGCTGGTCAGCCGTTCGGTGCCCCGGTAGGCCTGAATTACCCGATCGGTGATCCGCAGGTCCACCGTGGTGCCGACATGGGCGAAGGGCACCGAATAGTAGTTCCGCTCCCAGACCACGTGCCCGTTCCGGCCCACCCGGCGCCCGTAGACCCACCTGCTGATCTCGTAGGCAACCGCCGGCAATCCCGTCAGCAGGGGCTGTTCCTCGGCTGCGAACACACTGGCCCTGGACCCGGGCCGCTTCTGGAACAGCTCCGCGTTGTAGGCCGCCACGCGCTCGATGATGGCGGCCCTGAGCTCCGTCAACGACGTGAATTGCCGTTGGCGCAGCCCGGCGATGACCCAGGTAGCCACGTGGGCGACCGTGTTTTCCACGCTGGCTTTGTCCTTCGGCGCCCTGACACGTCCGGGCAGCACCGCCGCCGAGTAGTGCGCCGCCATCTCGCGGTAGGCGTCGTTGAGCACGACCTCGCCCTCGCGGGGATGCTTGATGACCCCGGTCTTCAGATTGTCCGGCACGATCCGCGGCACCGACCCGGTGAAGGCCTCGAACATCGCCACGTGGGCCCGCAGCCAGGTGTCTTGCTTCATGTCCAGAGCGGGTTCGACGAACGCGTACCGGCTGAAAGGCAGGCACGCCACGAACAGATATACGGTCCTGGCCTTGCCCGTGACCGGATCGGTTAACTGCATTGTCGGCCCCGACCAGTCGACCTCCACCGTTTGCCCGGCCTTGTGTCCGACCCTCGATGCCACTCCCGTTACCAGCACGTGCCGCTGGTAGGTCCTGCAGAAACGGTCATAGCCCATCACCGGCTCACCGGCAGCGGCGCATGAATCGGCGTACTCGCCATGCAGCAGCTTCAGCGTCACCCCGACCCGGGCCATCTCCCGATGCACCTGGTCCCAGTCCGGCTGCGCGAACACGCTTTGATGCTCACCGCGCCCCGGGAACAACCGGGCATACACCTCCCTGTCAGAGCTGTCGGCGATCTCGTCCCACACCACCCCGGCCGCGTCGGCTGCCTCCAGCACCGCCGTGATGCTCTTCCGGGACATTCCCTGCGACGCTGCGATTGCCCGGCCCGACAGGCCCTCGGCGCGCAACTGCAACACCAGCTTCGCCCTGATCTTCCGTACCATTACTGATTACTCCTTCCGCCGTGCGCCCTATACACACGACGGAAGGAGCCTAAGCCGGGGTGGCCCCCAACGACGCCACCGCCCGGCTCCCAAGACCGCTACTGCGCGCTCTGGCCACCGGCCCCCAAACACGCGACGGGTGGACCCCAAAAGAGCGAATATTCAGTTCACTCAGTCGGTAAGGGTTATCGGCGAGGATGCCGGTGACGAATTCGACGATTGCTGCCGCTGCCTTCTCCGGTAACCGCCGAAAACCCTTCAACGCGGGGCTGGTAACTTCGACCTTCCATGGCGCATGACCGGCGGTCTGTGCATCAGTCACCGCGGCGGCAGCCCGAATTCGCGGCGGAGGTCATCACCGCTGGTCGTGTTGCCGTCCGCAATGTCGCGCCGGGCCTGGTCCAGATCTTCGCGGATGCCAGGCTGGGAAAGCCAGTGAATTGTTTCCTGCAGCGACTCAAGGTCCGCCGCGGACATCAGCACTGCCGACGGGTGACCGTGGCGGGTGATCTGGATGATCTCGTGGGTCTTGTCAGCTTCCTCCACCAGGGCGGAAAGCTTGTCCTTTGCTTCGCTGAGCGGTACCGTTCTCATGGCACAACTTTAGCCGAAACTCAGGCTAGTCAGTAGCCCAACTTTTAGCCGATAATAGGTATTCCGTCAAGCTACGGCCGCAGGGACTATGGCACGACTTTCGGCGCAGGCAGGGGAGCGGTTCAGGCCAGTTTGGCGTGGCGCAGGTACTGGTAGACGGTCTCCCTGCTGATCCCGTAGTCGCGGGCGAGGACGGCTTTCGGTACACCGGTGCCAGCGCGTTCGGCCAGTTCGGCTGCGCGTTCCGGTGTGAGGGTCTTTTTCCGTCCTTTGTAGGCGCCGCGCTTCTTGGCCAGGGCGATTCCTTCCCGTTGGCGTTCCCTGCTGAGGGAGCGTTCGAATTCAGCGAAGGCGCCCATGACGGAGAGCATGAGATTGGCCATGGGGGAGTCCTCGCCGGTAAAGACCAGGCTCTCCTTGACGAACTCCACCCGCACACCTCTGCGTGTCAGGCCCTGGACGAGAGCGCGCAGGTCGTCGAGGTTGCGGGCGAGCCTATCCATGCTGTGCACGATGACGGTGTCACCATCGCGGGCGAACCGCAGCAGCTCCGTGAGCTGCGGCCTGGCGGTGTCCCGGCCGGAGGCCTTATCCGTGAAGACCCGGTCCAGGACTTGGCCCTCCAGCTGGCGCTTCTCGTTCTGATCCAGCGTGCTCACGCGCACGTACCCAATCCGCTGTCCGACCATCGGCGCCTCCAACCCTGGACCTGTCAATCTGAGTTTCAGGTTCTTGCCGGACAACAGTCAATAGGCAATGACTCTTTCTGGGCGAGCCAGACCAGGGCCGGCCCAGTAACGCACTCCCAGACTTCGGTAGTGACAGACTCAGCGAGATGTAAAGGAGTCCTCCGTTCATAACCGACCAGTTGACGGTGGACGCTTAGCGCACTAGCGACAGGGAACCGCTCCAACCGAGGGCGCCGCGGCCGCGACGACCTCCGGTTGGGAAGGTTGTTACGAGACTCGGTTCTGTGTAGTCCTGCGGAGATTCATAGGCAGGAACTTGTCGATTTCCTCGTCAGAGAAAGTAAAATCTTCAGACTCCTTCAAAGCTCGCCGAGCCAGACTATACGCTTTGGAGCTGGTGTCGGGGGCGGTCAGGAACACTTTCTGTGACTGCGCACTGAGACCGTCCCTTTGATTTCTGACCTCCTTGGCCGACAAAGCGTTCCCTTCTACGTCAGCTAGCAAGTGGATATAGCTATCGCGGATTTTGAGGAGGCACTTTGCGGCGTCGCGGTGTTCCGCAGCTTCTTGGGTGGGGTTGAAGCTGAGCTGATACAAGGTAAAACCTGCTGTCAAGGTTGCAAAGAACAATGCCACGAAAAGGAGGTCGCGGTTCTCGCTTGTAACGCTCGTCAATACTCCCCCGAAGGTCAGGGCATTAAGAACGATGTTCATCCACTTTGAAGCTGTCGCGTGGCGGGTGCACAGTTCGCGAGCCTTTTCATGGGTCTTATGGGTGTAAACCACCCGCCCAAAATCCTCCCTGATTAAGTCCAGATTAACGTCTACTCTCACTCCCAGATACCTCCCAGCCAGCAATGCCCACCAAGTCCTAATTGTTTGCAAACTCGATCATCGTTCCAGTCCGCCACGTTCCACATCTTCCCTTGCCAACCTGCTTGGCCGTCTGGCCATGTGCTATCGCAGCCAAGGCGGCGCGCCTTGTCGGCCGAGAGCCAGGGAGTAGGTGCTTCCCGATGGGGTCGAGGTGCGGGTCTTTGGTCGGCGGCAATCAGGCCTGTTCCTTGCCAGATTCTTCACCCGCCTGTTTAGGAATTAGCGGGTGCAGCAGCTTCGATTGGGCTTCAGGTTCTTCTTCTGCGACCCCATCACCGAACCATATGCCGGTGCCTTTCCACATCTCGTAATGAAACAACCATTCCGAGGACCAGGGGAGGACGGTATCGACTAGGAGCATGGTCGGAGACCACTGTCCTGCAGTGTTGAGGCATAACGACCCGTCATCCCATATGTGCGGGAGGAGACTGTGTTCATCTGGTCTCAGCGAAGGCTCAATAACTTTGACCACTGGATTCCCGCCCGCTTGGAGGGAAACTTCGGTCAGGTATTGCGCTGACAGTGCTGACGGCTTCAGTCGACCGCGCCAGACCAGGCTTCTTGGGCATAAACGCACGGTGCTGCCGGTATACACGCTCTTGAGAGCAAGCGCTTGTTGTGGAAGGCTCAGACTTGCATTTCTCACATCCGGCCCCCGTGGAATGTATGGTCTTTGACCGGCCGGGTGGAGCTTGCAGGGCCAGTGACCGTCAGGGTTCCTAACCCGTTCTGTGCCCGAAGTATGCCAGAACGTCGGGCCTCAACATGCGGATAGCTAAGAGCGCGGGCTCCGGCCAGGGCTGCATGCTCGCCAAGAACCATACGGATCCCTTTTAGGACATTGTCGTTGCCGCTGCGTGCAGCGATTCCACTGATGTCCTGGGATACAGCATCCGCCCATTCAAACAACGCCGAAGCCCGCCAAGGCTCACTGGCCCAACAGTCGGCGAAGTTTTCTTCCGGCATCACCGGATTCGCAATCACGTGCTGTCCGTTGATCACCTCAATGTGGTCGACAAGATTGGTGGCGATAGCCCTCATGACATCGAACAGGTTCCCGCCAAGCTGATCAAGCTGATATGCATGCGCCGCTAGCGTGGTGATGATGATGGACGAAGGGCGGTGATCCAGGCGGCCCGTGAAGTAGATGTCCCGGTGCCGCTTTAGTGCCTGGACAGCTAGTTGAAGCGTTGTTTTGCGCGTCCATTCAGGCACATCCACAACATCGACCCCCCGTTCGGCCAGGAACGCTTCCTTGGCCATTACCTCTTTACGCGCAACGTCTCGGAACCAGTTTGCGTAGCCAAGTGGATCGGAGCGAAGCCACGACCTGACGTCATGATCAGTGATTAGGATCCCGTCGTCCGACCCTCGCTCCGAGGATGCATCGGGAACTGCAGGAAGTACATCCATGTGCATCCCCGGATACTCAAGCGTCCAGCACCTCTCGCTCTCTGCAAGCAATGCTTTGGGATGCGAAGCTGCAACGAACTTGCGAAGGCCGGTGCCAGCGTCTGCCTTTAACGCCACCTGAGTGGTTGACGAGGTCTGAATGCCGCGTACTACGACGAGGTCGATGTCGACGTCGTCATTGCGGTGAATCCGGCGGGTCACAGTTCCTAGCGCAAAAGAGCCTTGGACATACACCCTGTTCTCGGCCGTCGATTCGGCCCAGTGTTCGTTGAGGGTCTGACCCAGACTGTTATAGCGGGCGACTACCTTAGCCCGTTCCTCTGCCGAGATGTCCAGAGAGGAAATGCCGGCACCAAGCACCTTTTCTAGGTCGTCGAGCTGTGGGCGTTCAAGTGAAATGGTCATGCCACTCCTAGTTGCTAGGTGTGGCTTCCGACACTCCCTAAGACTCGCCGAATAGTGTCTTGAGCAAGTCTTGAGGATGTAAGCTCTTTTCATCCCGGTCGCATGGGAAACGAAAATAGCCTCAGTCGGTAAGCCTCCAGCCTTAGGGCGGGATTACCCTGAGGCTTTTTCGTGCCCAAATTCAGGCACAGGTAGAACACTACATGTAGTGCAGACGGCTCTTCGGAACCCCAAGATGATGTATTACAGGTATGTCATTTGATGCACTTTTAATCCACAGGCGCCGGGTTGCTCAACGTCCGGAATCCCGGCGTTTTTCCGGATGAAATTCACACCCTGTGGAGTACTTAGCCACAATTAACATCCAGCGTGTCGCCGGCGGGACGGCGTGTTGAAATGCGTGACATTGGGTAGGTAGCAGGGTCGCGAAATGCACTTCGTGTGCAACTATCAGCCTGCTTACTTTACGTAACGTCCGATATCGGTAGTAAAACCACGGGAGTAGAAGTAGCTGCGAGAACTCCCGTCCCTTGGCGAATTCGGCGTTTTCGCAGGTCAGGCATGCGAGACGGCGAACATGACCATTCTGAGTCCAAGCCGAATTTGCCCGCGGATCCCATGTCGCTGTAGGTTTCCTGCATCTAATGCATGTTTCCATGGTTTAGGGGTTGGAGTGAGTGGTGCCGTTCCGGGTTTTGTCCCGAGGATGCTGGTGGATCCGGCTGTTGGGCTGTTCAGGGCCGACGAGCGGGTTTTTACGGCCATGCTGGATGGCTGGCGGGCGCAGATGCTGGCCCGTGGGCTCACGACGGACACCATCAAGCAGCGCTGCCAGCTGCTGGAACGGTTCCAGGAGTTCACGGGTGAGTTTCCGTGGCAATGGCGGCCGGCAGACGTCGATGATTTCCTGGCCGGCCTGCGTTCCGGTGCGAAGCCGATCAGCCTGAAGACGCTGCGCTCTTATAGCAATGCCGTGGCGATGTTCTGCTCTTACCTGACGCATCCTGGCTATGGATGGGGTGAGTTCTGCGAACGCACTTTCGGCGACATTCCGAGCCAGATCTGCTTTGAATGGAACACGCCCAGGCACACGACCGACGACGCGGTCCCGGCAGCGCGGCGGGCGTTCACCAAGGCGGAACTGCAACGGATTTTTGACCATATCGACGATCTCGTCGACCGTGAATATGCTGCGGGAACCAAGCGGTGGCTGCCCCTGTTCCGCGACTCGGTGGCATTCAAAGTCTGTTATGCCTACGGGCTTCGCCGGCGCGAGATGACGATGCTGGATCTGGAGGACTTCGGCCCCAATCCCCACGTCACCGACTATGGCCGCTTCGGTGCCATCCAGGTGCGGTTCGCCAAAGGCACCGCAGGTTCCGGGCCCAGACGGCGCACTGTTCTGACCGTGCCGGAGTTCGATTTGGGTCGTGGATCAGCTGAGGACGTGGACCTCCGGCGGGATGCGGGCCAATTTCCCAACAGCGGACCGGTCATCGGCGATGTGGCCCAGCGAGCGGGGCGCCCGGATGTCGCTTGGTTCTTTCGGGGATGCCTTCGCAGCTGCACGGGACGCTGTTGGATTGCCCAAAGAACTGGGGCTGCACTGCCTCAGGCATTCCTATGTCACTCATTTGATCGAAGCCGGCTATGACCCGGCATTCGTGCAGATTATCTGGAGCCGGAACCGTGGTGTCTTTGACGTGCAGCACGGGGCACGTAACCGTGCAATTCCGCGTGATGGAGGTGCTTATCTGAAGCTGTCCATCACACGGGATCGCGGGAGGGTTAATGCAGGTTCAACGAGTTTTGGTGTCCGGTTCGCAGCTTGAGTCGTGGACTGTGCTTGATGATCATGGTGTCGTCGAGCCGGTGGAACGGTTCCTGGCTTATCTGACCGACGTCGAGCGGTCACCGAACACGCTCAAAGCGTATGCACATGATCTGAAGGACTGGTTCGTCTTTCTTCGATACCGCGGCGTTGATTGGCGCCAAGTGAGGCTGGAGAACGTCGGCGAGTTCGTCGCCTGGCTGCGGCTTCCGCCTGCCGGACGCGCCGCGGACGTGACGTTACTACCATCGGCCTCCCATCATTGCGGGCCGGGCACGGTGAACCGCAAGCTGGCCGCGGTCAGCGGCCTCTACGTGTTCCACTCACGTCATGGGGTCCCGCTGGGTGACCTTGTTACCGAGTTTGAAACGGTCCGGCACCGAAGAACGGGATGGAGACCATTCCTTGCCCATCTTGCCGGGGACAGGCCGCAGCGGCGCCGGATCGTGAAACTGCGTGAGCCGAAGAGACTGCCCACGGTCCTGTCTGCGGTGAAGGCACAATCAGTGCTGGATGCGTGCACGCGGCTCCGGGACCGGTTCCTGTTCGTCCTGCTCTGGGAGTCGGGAATCCGTATCGGCGAAGCACTCGGACTGCGGCATGAGGACATTGCAGTGGCCGAGGGCGAGCTGACGATCCGCCGGCGCGTAAACGCCAACCGGGCCCGGGCGAAGTCCGTTTCGCCGCGCACGGTACCGATCTGCGCGGACGTCGTGCGGGTCTACGGCGACTACCTTCACGAGGAATACGGCGATCTGGACAGCGACTATGTGTTCGTGAATCTGTGGGCCGGCGCCCGCGGCCGGCCGATGAGCTACGCGGCAGTCTATGACTTGGTGAAGCGGCTGCGCCGGGACACTGGAGTGGATTTTGACCCGCACTGGTTCCGCCACACCTATGCCACCCGCTTGTTGCGGGCAGGGACGCCGATCGAGGTCATCAGCAGCCTGCTTGGCCACGCATCGGTCGCGACCACCATCGACGTCTACGGCCACCTCACTGTCGAGGACGCCCGCCGCGCCCTCGAAAAGGCAGGGCTGCTGACCGGAAAAGAGGTCACGTGGTGAACTTCCCTGCGCTGAACGACTACGAGGATAGTCGCGGTCTGTTGGCTAAGCTCATGGCCACGGTCCGGCCGGAATTCCGACCCGGGATCGTGATTCCAGCCCCAGGCTCCCTCGTCTTCAACACCGAGCCCTGCCGGATCGACGAGTGTGAAAGGCAACGCACGGTCAAAGGGTTCTGCAAAAGCCACTACAAGCGTTGGCTGGACCAAGGACGCCCGGAAACCGAATCATTCCTCGCCAGCCCCGGCCCATTGCCCGTAGGCGATGGCCCCCTGGCGGCATGCACCGTCACGTGGTGCCGCTTCGGTTCGGCCAGACGCGGCCTCTGCGTCAGCCATCACGGGTTCTTCGGACGTTCTAGCGAGACCGACGTGATTAAGTGGCTCGCTACCCTCTCCCCCGAGCCGGCCGCCGAACGGCCCGAATGCAGGCTCGCGTTCTGCGACCTCTGGGCCCAAGGCAACTCGCCGTTGTGTCTCAACCACAAGTCCCGCTGGCACGCCATTGGCGCACCGGATATCGACGAGTTCGTCACCCGGTGCGAAAGCGTGGGTCTGGATCGGTTCGATTTCCGATGCCTGGCTGATCGTCCCCAGTTGCGGCTTGAGCTCCAGCACGCCCTGCAATGCCGCCACGACGAACGCCGGGCCAGTACCCGCGCCTCCGTTGTGACGCCCGTGATCCGGCTCGTCTCCGACAGCGGCGTCGCCTCGCTGCTGGACTGGAATCTCGAGCAGTGGTCAGCGTTCTACGGCGCCGGCCGGGTAGGCCGCAGTCACCGCCACAACGGGCAACTCGCGTTCCTGCGCTTTGCTTACACCCGGCTCGAAGACCTCGCCGCCGGCACCGGGTGGGAGTCTGAGTTTGGCCGCGACGCCTGGGCCCTGCACCGCCTCGGTTACACCGACACGCGCGGCGCCCTCCGCTTCGACAAGATCCCGCAACCGTGGCTGCGCTCCTTGGCAAAACGCTTCATCCGGTGGCGGTTGACCAGCGGTCGGGAGATCATCCAGGCCCGCGTCGACCTCCTCGCTCTGAACCGATTCGCCGCGTTCCTCGCGCACACCATCGCTGGCTCCGACGGCCCGGACTGCATCGACCGCGGCATCCTGGAACGCTTCCTCGCCGAGCTCGCCCGTGACAAACGGGCCGTGACTTCCCGTGGCCGCGACGTCAGCTCCCTGAACGCCTTCTTCGCCGCGATCCGCCGCCACGGCTGGGCCAAGGACCTGCCGGCATCGGCGAACTTCTACCCTGAAGACTTCCCACGACCGGCCAAACGACTGCCCAGGGCCCTGGCCGACCAAATCATGGCGCAACTGGACCAACCCGAAAACCTCGGCAAATGGACCAGCCCCGACAGTCGGCTTCTCACCCTGATACTGATGCGCTGCGGTCTGCGCGTCGGGGACACCTGCAACCTGGTATCAGACTGCGTGGTCCGTGACGGTGACGGTGCCCCATACCTGCGCTATATGAACCGGAAGATGAAGCGCGAAGCCCTCGTGCCCCTCGATGAGGAAGTCCATACCGCCATACTCGACCAGCAACGACGCGTCCGCGAACGATTCCCCGAAGGCAGCAACTGGCTGTTCCCGGCCCCGAAGATGAACCCCGACGGAGCAAAACCGCTGACCACGCACTCCTACCGCGGACAGCTTGAAGACTGGCTGGCACGCTGTGCCATCCGCGACGAACACGGGCAGGAGGTGCGCCTGACGCCGCATCAGTGGCGCCATACCTTCGGGACAACACTGATCAACCGCGACGTCCCCCAAGAAGTTGTTCGGGTCCTCCTCGACCACACCTCGGCGGAGATGACCGCCCACTACGCTCGGCTGCACGACACGACCGTGCGCCGCCACTGGGAGAAGGCCCGCAAGGTTAACATCAACGGCGACACCATCACCATTGACCCGCAAGGTCCCCTCGCCGAAGCCAGCTGGGCCAAGCAACGCCTCGGCCGAGCGACGCAGAGCCTGCCGAACGGATTCTGCGGGCTCCCGGTCCAGAAGTCCTGCCCGCACGCCAACGCCTGCCTGACCTGTCCCATGTTTGTCACCACCGCCGATTTCCTCCCCCAGCACCAAGAGCAGCGCCGCCAGACCGTCCAGATCCTTTCCGCAGCCGAGGCACGCGGACAGACCCGGCTCATCGAGATGAACCAGGCAGTACTGCACAACCTGGACCGCATCATCGACTCCCTCGACGACACCGCACCAGCCGAGGCGGCCGGATGAACCGCCCCGATAACAGCCGGCACCTGATCAAAGCTGCACAGCAGCGCGCGGCGCTCACCCGGTCCAAAGCCGTCCAAGCGCTGCGCGCCCTGCACGCGGACGGCCGCCCGATCACCTTCGACGCCGTCGCCAGATACGCCCGGGTCTCCCGGTCCTGGCTTTACACCCAGCCCGACCTCCGCGCAGAAATCGAACACCTCCGCCAAAACCAGGCCTCGGCGGAGCCCACACAGGAATCACCCGCACAGCGGGCAAGCGAGGCCTCGCTACGGCAACGACTCGAAGCCGCCAACGACAGAATCCGGCGACTCAACGACGAGAACCAACGCCTGCGACAGCAACTCGCACACGCCCTCGGACAACGCCGCCAAAGTCCATGACCAGCTGCCGCAAGCATCCCGAATCAATAACAGTTTCACGAGAAGAAAGGACACCCAATGCCACCGTCATGCACGTCCCGGACACACCCACCAACACAAAACCGCAGGCCAGAGGCACACCACCCTGACGGGCTCAAGATAATGCAGACACAGGTTGGCCACTCGTACGCCTCGACCACTGGCCTCTACACATCGGTATCGTCGGACTTCAAGCAGAAAACCGTGCAGCAGATGATCGCACGCCGCATCACGAACTTGGAGGACCCAGATGCCTGAACAGCGCCGGATCGGCTACCGCTGGAACTTGCGTGCTCTCATGGCCAGGCGCAACCTCTGGAAGACAACCGAGTTGATGCCCCTTCTGAGGTCCCGCGGAATCAACCTCTCCGAGAGCCAGGTCTACCGGCTGGTCACGGCCACGCCGGAACGCATTCCGGCCAGGACGTTCGCGGCGCTTTGCGACATCCTGGACTGCACGCCGAACGACCTGTTCGAACCATTCGTTGAGATGCGGGCCGCGGCGACGGCAAACGCGCCGCAGCGCAGCGAAGATCTCGGAATCCAACCAGGTAGCCCGATAGCCAAGCGCATCCGGCTCGTCACGCCTGAGGACGGTGAGTAGGCCACGCAAAGCAGAGGACCCGATCCGCTGGCCGGTCCCCTGCAACCGCTGCGGCCAGCACCACCAAACCGTCGCACGATGGCCCGACGGTGGAGTCTGTGGCTACTGCTACCAGCAAGCAAAGCGCACCCGAGGAGTCTGCGCCTGCGGACACGAAGGCGTCCTGCCCGGCCTCATCGATAACCAACCCGCATGCCGTCGATGCTCAGGCATCCGACTCAACATCGACTGCGAGACCTGCGGAGCCGAGGACGAACTCCACAGCGGCGGGCGCTGGTGGACCTGCGTCCTTGGCATTGTCGTAGATGACCTGCTCACCGACCCGGCCACGGGAGCCATCGCCAACGATCTGATCCCGCTGGCTGCCGCCCTGAAGTCGATGAAACGGGCCAACAGCGGCATGACCTGGATCCGCCAAAAGCACGTCACCGCATTCCTCCGCAACCTCGCGGTCGCACCAAAGATCACCCACGAAACCTTCGACGAACTGCCCGACTCACGCACCCGCGAATACGTCCGCGGACTCCTCACAGAACACGGAGTGCTCCCCCAACGCGACGAGCTCCGGATGCGCTACGACAGCTGGGGCGCACAAGCCCTAGAACGCGTGAAAGATCCCCAGCACCTTGACGTGATTCGCCGCTACATCCGCTGGCACCACCAACGACGAATGAACCTAATGGACGAAGTCACCCGCGGCACCTTCCTTCGCGCCAAACAGGAAGTCACCGTGGCCATCGACCTCCTCAACTGGCTCACCGGACATGACATCAAACTGCCCGAGTTGCAGCAATCCCACCTCGACGTATGGCAAGCCGAAGGGCCAACAACCCGGCGCATCGCCGAACGCTTCCTCAAATGGGCCATCAAAACCAAAGCCGCCCCATCCGGGCTCACCATCGTTCCGCACCGCCGCGGCACCAGCCCAAGACTCGCCAAGCCGGGACAGGACGAAGCACTCAAACGAGTCACCGGCGCCGACGGACTCGAAGCACGTGACCGGGCCGCCGCCATACTCATCCTCGTCTTCGGACAACAGGCCGAAAACATCGCACGACTAACCTGGAACGACGTGACCATCACCGGAGAACTGGTCACCATCCAGCTCGGGGCCACCCGAATCGCACTACCGGATCCGCTCGCCGAGCCATGGCGAGAACTCGCCGCAAACCCAGGGCACGACCTCACCGCCTCCCACCCCAACACTGATTGGGTATTCCGCGGAGTCTCGCCCGGACGACACATCCATCCCGGACACCTCACAACACGCCTCAGCAAGCTGTTCAGCACACGGGCCGCCCGACTGGGAACACTCCACGAACTCACCAAACTCGCACCCGTGGCCATCATCGCCGAAACCCTGGGATACTCCCCCACGACCATCGAACGCCACGCCACGCCACAGACTCAGCCGCCGCCTACGCCCGGTACATCGCAGCAGTAAGCGGGTCAGGCCTGCACGCAGGGCGCAACTAGGACTACCTGGACCCGCTTGCTTTCGAGGAGGATGTCCCTCGGCGTTCGCCAAATCTAAAGCTGCCGGCCCCGACGATCCCAGTCCTGGCGACGGGCTTCTTCCTCGTCCCAGAAATGACCGTCGTAGTGGCGCACATAGAGCAGATAGGCGGTGAAGACCGCGCAGATAATCAGCATGGCCAGCATGAGGTAAAGAAAGGCACCCCAAGCTTGATTCCACCGGAATGCAATTTGCACGATTGCGTTTACGGCCATGAAGGACACCATGACCAGCTGCCAGCGAAATCCGCCCCGCGTCATACGCGGCTCAAGGCGCTTCCGACCCTCAGGCATATTCGGAGCCTACAGCCGGAGGAGCTTTCTGTCATGAGCTAACATCGGCCCCGCCACCGAGCAGTATGAGTGCCGTTCACCGTCGGGCAAATGACGGAGGCGGCTACTCCCGTCCCATGAATACCCGTGCATGCCAGTTGCCGTAAGCCCAGAGGCGCTACCCAAGGTCTGAACTCCCACCCCCTCGCCGTCGTAGCACATAGACACACAGCGCAACCTTCCGGCCCCCAGACGTAACCTGTTTAGATGCCTCGTTTTGCGCTTGATATTGATTCCGTGCCCCGTCCCGTCCG
Source organism: Pseudarthrobacter sp. BIM B-2242 (assembly GCF_014764445.1). NCBI lineage: Bacteria > Bacillati > Actinomycetota > Actinomycetes > Micrococcales > Micrococcaceae > Pseudarthrobacter > Pseudarthrobacter sp. BIM B-2242. The sequence continues at coordinate 3,737,093 of NZ_CP061721.1, read as the reverse complement.
CGCCCAGGAGCTGCTGGATGCGGTGAACCACCGGGTCGTCATTGCCGATGGGGCCATGGGCACCATGCTGCAGGGCCGGGAGCTGTCACTCGACGACGACTTCCTGGGGCTGGAAGGCTGCAACGAGATCCTCAACCACACGCGCCCGGATGTCCTCGCGGACATCCACGACGCGTACTTCGCCACGGGCATCGACGCTGTCGAAACCAACACCTTCGGCGCCAACTGGTCCAACCTCTCCGACTACGGCATCGACGACCGGATCGAAGAGCTCGCCCGCAAGGGCGCCGAGATCGCCCGCGAACGCGCCGAAGCGGCAGAAAAAACCGACGGCCGCATGCGCTGGGTCCTGGGCTCCATGGGGCCGGGCACCAAGCTCCCCAGCCTCGGCCACACCACCTACGACTACCTCAAGCAGACCTTCGCCCTGCAGGCCGAGGGCCTCATCGACGGCGGCGCGGACGCCTTCCTCATCGAAACCAGCCAGGACCTCCTGCAGACCAAAGCCGCGGTCAACGGCTGCAAGCAGGCCATCGTCACCCGCGGCATCAGGCTCCCCATCTTCGTGGAAGTGACCGTCGAAACTACCGGAACCATGCTCATGGGCTCCGAAATCGGCGCCGCACTCACCGCTCTCGAGCCGCTCGGCGTCGACGCTATCGGACTGAACTGCGCCACCGGGCCGGACGAGATGAGCGAGCACCTCCGCCACCTCTCCAAGCAGTCCTCCGTGGCCATCGCCTGCATGCCCAATGCCGGCCTCCCCGTCCTCGGCCCCAACGGCGCGCACTACCCGCTCTCACCCACCGAACTCGCCACCGCGCACGAGCAGTTCGTGCGCGAATTCGGCCTGGGCCTGGTGGGCGGCTGCTGCGGTACGACGCCGGAGCACATGGCCGCCGTCGTCGAACGCCTTGCGCCGTTGCGCGCCGCCGCCGCGGTCACCAGCGGCGGGCGGGGCGCCGATGGCAGCCGCGTTCCCACCGAGCGTGAAGCCGGCATCGCGTCCCTCTACCACCACGTGAACTTCGACCAGGAGTCCGCGTACCTCGCCATCGGCGAGCGCACCAACGCGAACGGTTCGAAGGCGTTCCGCCAGGCGATGCTGGAAGAGCGCTGGGACGACTGCGTGGACATCGCCCGCGAACAGGTCCGCGTCGGCGCACACCTGCTGGACGTCTGCATCGACTATGTGGGGCGCGACGGCGTGGCCGACATCAAGGAGGTCGTCTCACGGTTCGCGTCGGCCTCCACCCTCCCGCTCGTCATCGACTCCACCGAACCGCCCGTGCTGCGGGCCGGGCTGGAACTCATCGGCGGCCGCCCGGTGGTCAACTCGGTCAACTACGAGGACGGCGACGGCCCGGACAGCCGCTTCGCGCGCATCATGCCGCTCGTAAAGGAACACGGCACCGCCGTGATCGCCCTGACCATCGACGAACAGGGCCAGGCACGCACCACCGAGGGCAAGGTGGCCATCGCCTCACGCCTCGTCGACGCCCTGGTGGGCGAATGGGGCATGCGGGTCGAGGACATCATCGTGGACGCCCTGACCTTCCCCATCGCCACCGGCCAGGAAGAAACCCGCCGGGACGGCATCGAAACCATCGAGGCCATCCGCCAGATCACCGCCAAGTACCCCGGCATCAACACCACCCTCGGCGTTTCGAATGTGTCCTTCGGCCTGAACCCGGCAGCGCGCATGGCCCTGAACTCGGTGTTCCTGCACGAGGCCGTCCAGGCCGGCCTGACCAGCGGCATCATCGACGCCGCCAAGATCGTGCCGCTCGCCTCGCTCCCGGAGGAGCAGCGGAAGGTGGCCCTGGACCTCGTCTATGACCGCCGCGAATACGACGCCGACGGCAACGTGACCTACGATCCCCTCAACATCATGCTGGACATGTTCGCCGGCGTCGACACCGCAGCGCTCAAGGATCAGCGCGCCGCGGAACTCGCGGCGCTGCCCACCGGCGAACGCCTGCAGCGGCGCATCATCGACGGCGAAGGCAAGGGCCTCGAAGAGGACCTCGACCTGGCGCGCTCCGAAGGCATGACCCCGCTCGGCATCATCAATGACCAACTGCTCGAAGGCATGAAGGTCGTCGGTGAGCGCTTCGGCGCCGGCGAGATGCAGCTGCCCTTCGTACTCCAGTCCGCCGAGGTCATGAAGAACGCGGTGGCCCTGCTCGAGCCGCACATGGAGAAGTCGGATGCCTCGGGCAAGGGCACCATGGTGATCGCCACCGTCCGCGGCGACGTGCACGACATCGGCAAGAACCTGGTGGACATCATCCTCACCAACAACGGCTACAAAGTCATCAACATCGGCATCAAGCAGGGCATCGCCGAGATCATGGCCGCAGCCGAGGAACACAACGCCGACGTCATCGGCATGTCCGGGCTGCTCGTGAAGTCCACCGTGGTGATGAAGGAGAACCTCGCCGAACTCCAGTCCCGCGGCCTCGCGAAGAAGTGGCCCATCGTCCTCGGCGGCGCAGCTCTGACCCGCGCCTACGTGGAGCAGGACCTGGCGGAGCAGTTTGAAGGCACCGTCCGGTACGCCAAGGACGCCTTCGAGGGCCTCGCCCTCATGGAACCGCTGGTGCAGGTGGCCCGCGGCGCCGACCCCGCCGCCGTCGGCCTTCCGCCGCTGAAGAAGCGGATCCACAAGGGCGGCCCGAAGTTCACGGTGACCGAGCCGGAGTCAATGCCCGGCCGGTCCGACGTCGCCGCCGACAACCACGTGCCGTCACCGCCGTTCTGGGGCACCCGCATCGTGCGCGGCGTCTCGCTCCACGACTACTCCACCTTCCTCGACGAGCGCGCCACCTTCATGGGGCAGTGGGGCCTCAAGCCCGGCCGCGGCGACGACGGCGCCTCTTACGAGGAACTGGTGGAACGCGAGGGCCGGCCGCGCCTGCGCTACTGGCTGGACCGCATCCTCGGCGAGGGAATGCTGGACGCATCCGTCGCCTACGGCTACTTCCCGGTGGTCTCCGAGGGGGAGCAGGTTGTGGTGCTGCACCACGGCGAGGACCGCGACGGCGTCCTCGGCACCCCCGGACTGCTCGCCCCCGACGGCGGGTCAGGCGGCCCGATCGGCACCGACCGGCTGCGGTTTAATTTCCCGCGTCAGCGCCGCGACCGGCACCTGTGCCTCGCCGACTTTGTCCGCTCCCGCGAATCGGGAACGATCGACGTCCTGCCGGTGCAGCTGGTCACCGCCGGCTCGAAGATCGAGGAAGTCACGTCCGAACTGTTCGCCGGGAACCACTACCGCGACTACTACGAGCTCAACGGCCTGGTCATGCAGCTCACCGAGGCGCTGGCGGAATTTTGGCATGCGCGGATCCGCTCCGAGCTGGGCTTCGCGGCCGAGGAGCCCAAGGACAAGGCCGGCCTGTTCAAGCTCGAGTACCGCGGTGCACGATTCTCACTTGGCTACCCCGCCTGCCCGGACATGGAGGACCGCCGCAAGGTGACGGAGCTCCTGAAACCCGAGCGGATGGGCGTGGTCCTCAGCGACGAGCTGATGCTGCACCCGGAACAGTCCACCGACGCGTTTGTGTTCCACCACCCGGAGGCGAAGTACTTCAAGGTGTGAGTCTGGGGCCGGTTTCGGCAGGGACAAGGCTTAAGCTTCCCCTATGGGAATTATCATCACACTGCTTATCATCTGGCTTGTCCTCTCGATCCTCGGCTTCGTGGTGAAGGGCCTGCTGTGGCTGGCCTTCATCGGCCTGATCCTGTTCGTGGCCACGGGCGTGTGGGGCTGGCTCAAACAGCGGTCCAACGTCTGACGCCCTGCGGGGCAATGCCGTGCGGGCCTGAAACGGCAGGCAACAACCTGGATTAGTGCGCTGGCCGTGTTGGGCGCATGGCTCCGGCCGGCTTCGGCCGGGGAGCAATACCGGTGGTCCAGGTGGCCCGCACCCTTACACCCCGAACCCTTACACAACGAAAGCGGCCGACGGCGGGAGGTTCCCGCCGTCGGCCGCTTTCCTGTGTGCGCACTTCAGGCCTATCTGAGTGGTCCCGGCCTCAGGGCTGATGCCGAATGGCCGGTGCAGCCGTTGTCAGCGGACGCCGAGGTCGCTGTCAACATACGAACCGGGGCGATTTTCAGTGCCATGGTGGCAATTGCAGCCACCATCCAGCTGCAGCCGAACGGTCACCGGACTCGATGCTTCGAGCCGGATGTCAACAGGCTTTTCCCCGTTGCTGCTAAGGCGGAGAATCGATTCTTGGTCGGTGCGGTGGGTCATGTGATTACCTTTGCTGGTGCTGGGAGAGTGGATGCGCTGCGGTTCTACGCCTTGACGTATCCGTTCGGATTCAGCACGAATTTCGTCGCCGAACCGGCGTCAAATTCGGCGTAACCGCGCGGTGCATCCTCAAGCGGGATCGCTTTCGCGTTTACTGCCTTGGCGATCTGAACCTTGTCGTGCAGGATCGCCATCATCAGCTGGCGGTTGTATGACATGACGGGGCACTGTCCAGTGGTAAACGACAGGGACTTTGCCCATCCGGTACCCAAGGACAGCGAGAGGGAGCCGTGCTTGGCTGCCTCGTCAACTCCACCAGGGTCGCCGGTGACATACAGGCCGGGAATGCCCAGAGCCCCGCCTGCAGCGGTGATGTCCATGAGCGAGTTCAGCACGGTGGCGGGGGCCTCGTGGGAGGCGTCCTTGCCGTGACCGCGGGCTTCAAACCCTACGGCGTCGACGCCGCAATCAACTTCGGGGACGCCAAGGATTTGCTCGATCTGGTCCTTCGGATCGCCGTTTGTGACGTTCACCGTTTCGCAGCCGAAGGATCGGGCCTGAGCCAGGCGGTCTTCGTTCATGTCGCCGACAATCACCACGGCTGCACCGAGCAGCTGGGCGCCGACGGCGGCCGCGAGGCCCACCGGGCCGGCACCGGCAATATAGACAGTGGATCCGACGCCCACCCCGGCGGTGACGGCGCCGTGAAAGCCTGTGGGGAAGATATCGGAAAGCATGGTCAGGTCCATGATCTTTTCCAGGGCCTGGTCGCGATCCGGGAACCTGAGCAGGTTCCAGTCAGCATAGGGGACCAGCACATATTCGGCTTGGCCGCCCACCCAGCCGCCCATATCCACATAACCATAGGCGCTGCCCGGGCGGTCAGGGTTGACGTTCAGGCAGATGCCCGTCTTGCGCTCCTTGCAGTTCCGGCACCGGCCGCAGGAGATATTGAAAGGTACGGAGACAATGTCGCCCACCTTGATGAACTCCACGTCCGGACCGACCTCCACCACTTCACCGGTGATTTCATGGCCGAGGACGAGGTCCTTTGGGGCTGTGGTCCGGCCCCTCACCATGTGCTGGTCCGAGCCGCAGATATTGGTGGTCACCGTGCGCAGGATCGCGCCGTGGGGTACTTTTCGGCCCACATTGGCGGGATTAACGCCAGGCCCATCTTTGAGTTCGAACGTCGGGTAGTCGGTGTTGATGATTTCGACGACACCGGGTTCTTTGTAGGCGACGGCTCTGTTTCCTGACATGGACACTCCTTTGTGTAGGGGTATTTGGTGCCAGGCCTTCCGTTCGGATGGCCTTGCACTGGCCGGCAAATTTGCAGGCGCTGCCCCATGGCCCGAGAGCGGTGCTTCGATGAGGATACCTCCCCAGGTTTCAGGCCACCGAAGCACCCTTCACGGTCACGGGACAGCTCTACTGATGAGACTAGGGTCACAAGCGCTGCAATAAAAGCGCAAGAATTTGAAGATAACCATGCAGAATCAGTGCATGAACGATTCCTGGCTCATTCTTCGGGTGGTCGCCCTGGGTACGCCGGTGCCTGACGCACATCATCAACCAGGGGGGCCGGTCCTGGCGGGCTCCTCAGACCTTGAGGTGAAGCCGGTCCCTGGGCTGGGCGGGTTGGGCCTGCGCCGCGTGCGCGCCCGCGCTGGAGACGGGCTTCACCCGCCGGAGGGCGGCGAGGATGGCCCGCCCCACCACGGCGATTCCGATGATGGTGGTGACGGCACGCAGGGTGTCCCAGCCCGCCGTCGAGGTCACCAGCGAGTAGAGCAGGAAGCTGCTGATGTTGGTGCCCAGCGGCGCGCCGGGCAGGTAGGAGATGCCGGTGCCGGCCCCCACCGCGAAGGGCCAGAACCACAGGTTGGTCAGCAGCCCGAACAGGTACGACGCCACGATGCCGTAGCCGCACAGCATCCACAGTTCGGCCTTGCCCCGCACCCGCCGGGGGAGCAGCCCGGCGCCCGCCCCCACCCACGCGCAGGCGAAGATCTGGAACGGCGTCCACGGCCCGATGCCGCCCCACAGGGCGCTGGAGAGGGCGATGGTGGCAGCCCCGAGGAGCATGCCGAACCGGGCGCCGAAGGCCCGGCCGGCCAGGATCAGCAGGATAAAGACCGCCTCCACGCCCCCGACGCCGGTGCTCGCCACCCGCACCGCGGAACCGACCGCTGCCAGGACACCGAGCAGCGCCACCGTGTGTGCCGAGCTCACCGAGCCGTCGAGGGACACCACGATGGCGACGACGGCGAGCGGCGCGATGGCCAGCGCCGCGTAGGGGAGTGACGCGGCGGCGTCCTCGGGGAAGGCCGCTGCGAGCAGCGGCCAGCAGAACGCTGCGAGGGCCAGGACGTTGGCGGCGGCGAGGACGGCGAGTTCGGCGCCGCGCGGCATCCGGTGGCGGTGCTGCCGTGTGGGGGCGTGCGTGTCGGATTGTTCGGTGACGCGTGGCCGGGCTCGGGCGTTTTCCTGCCGGGGGAGCGGGAGGTGCGGTTCCGGGGCGGATTCTGTTTTCTCAGACGCAGTGGAGGGCGCGACGCCGTCACGCATCGGGAGGATCCGGGCGCCAAGGCTGTGGGCAAAGGAGAGGTCGTGGGTGGCGATGAGGACCGCCGCGCCGTCGTCCGCGGCTGCCCGCAGCGCAGCCGCGACCGCCGTGCGTGCCGCAGGGTCGAGTCCGCGGGTGGGCTCATCGATGAGGAGCACCTGGGGGTGGTCCATGGTCTGCAGCGTGATGGCAAGGATCCTGCGCTCTCCGGCCGAGAGATCCCGGGGATGCTCGTGCCCGATGGGAATCCGGACGTCTCCGCGCAACCGGGCCAGGCGTGAGGCCGCGGATCCTGGTTCGGGCCGGGCGCCTTTTCCGCGGGCTTGGCGGTGCTCGGCGGCGCGGAGCTCTCCTGCCACCGTGTCCCTGGTGAAGAGGTCGTCCGAGGCGTCCGGGACGAGGGCGACGCGGCCGCCGCCGAGAGTACCGCCGTTGACCGTTCCTTCGCCCAGGGCGAGCGCCACCAGGAGGGAGGACTTTCCGGCGCCGTTTGGTCCCACCAGGGCCACCACTTCGCCGCGGTTCAGGGTCAGGGACGCATCGCTCACGAGCGCCTTGCCCTTGCGGTGCACCGCGAGGTTGGCCGCCGCCAGGACGGGCGCGTGCCCCGTTTCCGGAGTGGGTGTTGGATGTGCAACAGCCGGGACCGAAGCGGTTGGCGCGGCACCTGGCACGAGGGCGCCGTCGTCGATGGTCCACCACGAGTCGGCAATGGGAACGAGTGCTTCCGCGCGGTGCTCCGCCACGATGACGCAGACTCCGGCATCACGGGCGAGGGCGCTGAGCACGGCGATGACGCGTCCGCGGGCCGAAGTATCAAGGTCGGCCAAGGGCTCGTCCACCAGGAGCAGGGCCGGATCATCCACCACCGCGGCGGCGATGGCCACGAGCGTTGCCTCACCCGCGGAGAGGGTGCTGATATTCCGGTCCAGCAGCGCCGACACCCCGATGCGGTCCGCGACCTCGAGCACCCGGGCCTTGGCGGCAGCGGATGGCGTGCCGCGCAGCTCAAGGGCGAGGGAGATCTCGTCCCGGACCCGGGTGGAGGCGAAGGCGGCGCGGGGATTCTGCAGGACGACGCCGACGTGGCGTGCGGTGTCGCGCGGCGGCGTGGTGGCCCGGTGTGCTCCGGCGACGCGCACGGTGCCGGAGATTTCGCCGCCGTCGACGTGGGAGAGGAGGCCGGCGATGCCGCGCAGGACGGTGGACTTGCCGGACCCGGTCGGGCCGGTCATCACCGTGATGGACCCGCTGGACGGCGTGAATCCCGGGACGTTCACTGAGGCGTCGCCGATGCGGAACTGTGCGTCACGCACCAGAAGCGGGCCGCCGTCGTCGTTCCCGGCACAGTGCGGCGCCCGGCTCCCGAAGCCGCACAGCTCCAGCGCCGCGGCAACCCGCGCCGCGTGTTCCAGGGTGCGCTCGAGCACGGGCACCAGGGCGCGGGGGCCGAACCGTTCGCCCCGCAGGCGGAACGCCAGGCGGACGGAGGTGACGGCGTCGGCAAGCGCCGGAAGCGCCGCCCACGCCACCACAAGCGTCCGGGCCAAACCTTGCATGGGACCGCGGCGGGCCAGGTGCACGAAGCCGCGGGCCACGTCCACCCAGGCGTTGAGCAGGCCGAAGGCGAGGAACATCCCGGCAATCGGCAGGGCGGATACCACCGCGGCCCACAGGCCGGGTCCGCTGACCGGGCCGAGAAAAACCACATGCGCGTACGGGGCCGGCAGCCGCATCGACGGGAGGTCGAGTAGGACCGGTTCGCCAAGTCCCGCCCCGTTGAAGAGGATGCGGTAAATGACCCGCGCCGCGATGAAGACGACGGCGAGAGCCGCCGCTGCTCGTAGCGGCGCGGGTCGAAAGGTCATGCTGCGGGTGCGGCCGGTTCGCCGTCGACCGTGTAGAGCAGCTCCAGGCTCTCTCCCGGGTTGAGCTTGAGGCTGTCCAGACCTTCTTGCGCGTAACCCCACGTGCCGGCAGCGGGCTTCACCCAGAGGGCCCAATAAGAGACAGTGTTTTTGTCATCGCACACTTCGCGGATAGTGCCACCCTTGTGCTTGATGTCGAAGTCCGCAGCGGGCACACCGTTGACGCGGCACGCGAAGCTCGTGGGGTACTTAGCGGTGCCCTCGATCTTCACCTCAGCGTCGCTCAGCACGGCAGATGCCAGAGTGGGTCCGTCCACGGGCACGCACACGGAGGTATCGGCGGCAGCCTGCTCCAGGGAGCCGGAATCGACGATGACCTTCACGCCGGTGCAGGGCTCGGAGGCATTGGCTGAAGCCGTCGCGGAGGAAGGCGCTGCAGAGGAAGCCGGCGCAGAGGCGGATGGGGTGGCGGCCGGTGTGGAACAGGCGGCGAGGGTCAGCAGGAGACCGGCGGCGGCGAGGGAGCTCGCGGCGGCGGTGCGGATCTTAGTCAAAGTCACGCTTCAAGGGTAGGGCGTGGCGTGTCGGGATCTGGAGGCCGTCACGTTGTGTGACGTCAGGGTGCCAGGCGGTTACATGCGCCGAGATCGAGGGAATTTTGAAGGTCTGGACACCGGTGGCCGCCGGATTTATCGTGCAAATGTGGCGGCTGCCTGACTGGCAGGATGGCAAGCTCTGCCGGTCCGCTGTTGCTGCCGTCCGTCATAGGGAGGAAGCAGATGGAACACGTTGAAGAGACCGTTGAAGTCGCAGTTCCGGTGCGGACCGCGTACAACCAGTGGACCCAGTTCGAATCCTTTCCGCAGTTCATGTCCGGTGTGGAATCAGTAACCCAGCTGACCGACACCACCAACCACTGGGTCACCAAGGTGGGTGGCGTTCAGCGGGAATTCGATACCGAAATAGTTGACCAGGAGCCTGACGATCGGATCGCCTGGCGCAGCACCGACGGCAAGTCGCATGCCGGCATCATCAGGTTCACTCCGCTGGATGCCAATCACACGAAGGTCAGAGTCCATTTCGAATGGGCGCCGGAAACCGCCACTGAAAAGGCAGGCGCGGCATTGAAGATTGACGAGATGCAGGTCAAGGCCGACATGCGAAAGTTCAAGGACTTCATCGAATCGCGCGGCACCGAAACCGGTGCCTGGCGTGGTGAGGTCTAGGACAGCGGCCCGATCGGGCAGTTCCAAAAGTGCAACGGTCGACGGCGGCACTCAGGTGAGTGCCGCCGTCGGCCGTTTTCCGGACGGGTGTTACGACGCTTCCGACGCGGGGACCAGGGCATCCTCCGCGGCTTCGTGCTGCGGCGCTTGATGCTGCGCGGCGCCCGACGACGGATGTGCTGCCACTGCCGCGGCGTGCTCTGCCAGCACGCCTGTCTGGTGGCGGATCTTCAGGCGGTAAAGCATGGTCCCGCCGATGATCACGGCGGCCACGAAGATCACGCCGCCCCACTGCAGGTACCACTCGAAGGGCGGCACCGAGTTGTAGATCTCCGGCCGGGGCCAGACCAGGTTCACCGTCATGGCCGCGCCCCACAGGACCGCCAGGATGTTTACTGGCAGTCCCCATTTGCCCAGGCTGAAGCCGGGCTCGGAGCCGTCGTCGGCAAGCGGCCACTTCTTCAGGAGCCGGTTGCGCAGCAGGGGAACCGTGACCAGGAGGTAGGACAGGTAGATCAGCACGATGCTGATGCTGGACAGGATGGTGAAGATGGCGGGCTGCATCACGTTGACCAGAAGGGGGATGATGGCCATAACACCGATCACGATCGCCGCGACTTTGGGGGTCCTGCGGACCGGGTCCACTTTGCTGAGCTGCCGGCTGAACGGCAGGTTGTTGTCCCGGGCCATGGCGAACATCATGCGGATGGCGGCGGCGTGGACGGCCAGGGTGCAGACCACCACGGCCACCACGATGCAGGCCAGGAAGGCCTTGCCGAACGGTCCGCCGAGGACGGAGAGCACGATGTACTGGAGCCCGCCGTCGGGAGCTCCCACCTGCGGGTCCGTCAGGTCCGGTGCGGCCAGGATGCCGAAGAGCAGGATCAGCCCGCCCAGCACGAAGGAGGCGGTGATGGCGCGCAGGATGGCCTTGGGTGCGGTGCGCTTGGGGTCCTTCGTTTCCTCGCCGAGGGAGCTGGCGGTATCAAAGCCGTACATAACGTAGCCGGACGCCATGGCGCCGATGAGGAAGACGCCGAAGAAGCCGAGGTCGTGCCCTTCGCCGAAGCCGGCGGTGTCGAAGAAGACCTCCGGGCCCCGCACTGTGTGCCAGCCCAGCGCGAGGATCAGCAGCACAGCCGCGATCAGCTCCACGAAGACGCCGATGCTGTTGATCCTGGTCATCAGTTTCACGCCGAAGGCGTTGATGAGCGTGGAGATGGTGATCATGATGGTGGCCAGTATTACGCCGTTCATGGCGAAGTCGTAGGGTCCGGTGCCGTCACCGACGAACTGGAACCCGGACCACAGCTGCGGCAGGGTGAGCTGCAGGGCCAGTGCCACTGACCCCAGCGCCATGATGGAGGACAGCATCAGCAGCCAGCCCGCCAGCCAGGACGACGTCCCGGACGAGAGCCGCTTGGCCCAGTTGTAGACCGAGCCGGCCACGGGGTAGCGGCCGGCCAGTTCGGCGAAACACAGTGCCACCATCAGCTGGCCGACAAACACGATGGGCCAGGACCAGGCGTACGCCGGGCCGGCCATGGAAAAACCAAAGTAGAACAGTTGGAAGACGCCGGTGAGGATGGAGATGTAGCTGACGCCGGCGGCGAAGCTGGCGAACTTGCCGATGCTCCGGTCCAGGGTCTGGGTGTAGCCGAACTCATCCATGCCGCTTGAATCAATACTCTTGCTGGGTTCCAAAATGTGAACTCCTAGGTCAGAAAAGTACGCGCGATGCAACCCGCGGACGCCATTGGACGCGGGGTGAAATCAATAGCCTCCGGAACGTGCCCCTCAGGCGAAGGACGGGCTGAGGTCCTCCTCTTTCTTTTCAGCGAGCTTTGCAGCGAGCTTTTTAGTGCCGCCGGTGTGGCCTGCGCGGATCAGATCAGCACAGCGCTCGCCGATCATCATGACGGTGATGTTGGGGTTGACGGTGACGTGTTCAGGCATGACGGACGCATCGGCGACGCGCAGGCCGGTGACGCCCTTGACCCGCAGCTGGGGATCCAGCGGTGACATGCCGTCGTCGTCCGCTCCCATCCGGACGGTGCCCACCGGGTGGTACACGGTGTTGTGGGTCTTGCGGATGTACTCCCGCAGCTCCTCGTCAGTCTGCGCCTCGACCCCGGGCGAGAGCTCGCGGCCGGTCCATGCGGCCATGGCGGGCTGGGCGGCGATTTCGCGGGCCTTGCGGATGCCGGCCACCATAACGCGCATGTCGTGGCCCTCGGGATCGGTGAAATAGCGCGGATCCACCATGGGCTTGTCGCGGAAATCGCGGCTGCGCAGCCTGACGGTGCCGCGGGAGCGGGCATGCGTGACGTTCGGGGTGAGGCTGAAGCCGTTCTCCGTGGTGGGGTAGCCGTGCCGCAGGGTGTTCATGTCGAACGGGACGGAGCCGTAGTGCATCATCAGGTCCGGGCGGTCCAGGCCGTCCTCGGTGGGGGTGAAGATGCCGATCTCCCACCACTGGGTGGAGGTCTGCACCATGGGCTGCCTGGCCTCGAACTGGACCACGCCTTCGGGGTGGTCCTGCAGGTTTTCACCCACGCCGGGGGAGTCCACCAGCACCTCGATGCCGTGCCGGGCCAGGTGCGCGGCCGGGCCGATGCCGGAGAGCATCAGCAGCTTGGGGGAGTCGATGGCGCCGGTGGAGAGGATCACCTCGCGGTGCGCGGAGAGCCGGTGGGTCCGGCCGAATGCGGAGTCCACCACGTCCACGCCGGTGCAGCGCTTTGCCGCGTCGAACACCAGTTGGCGGGCGCGCAAGCCGGTCAGCAGGGTGAAGTTGGGGCGGTCCACGATGGGGTGGATGTAGGAGACCGAGCTGGAGGCCCGGGTGCCATCCGCGCGGCGGTTGATCTGGAAGAAGTTGGCGCCGTTGACCACGGTGGTGCCGGTGTTGAACTTCGCCCGGGGAATGCCCGTCTGTTCGCAGGCGTCCAAAAGCGCGACGCCGGCAGGATCCGCCGGGGGCACGTTCATCAGGTGCACGGGTCCTGAGTCCCCGTGGTGGGGTGCGTCCGGGCCGGCGTCCTCATTGGTTTCCAGCCGCTGGTAGAGGGGCCAGGCGGCATCGGCATTCCAGCCCGTGGCGCCGTACTTGGACTCCCACTCGTCCAGGTCCTCGCGGGGTGCCCAGAAGGCGATGCAGGAGTTGTGGCTCGAGCAGCCGCCCATCACCCTGGCACGGGCGTGGCGCATAAACGAGTTGCCGTTTTCCTGCGGTTCCACCGGGTAGTCCCAGTCGTAGCCGGATTCGAGCAGCTCCATCCAGCGGTCCAGCTGCAGGATTTCGGGCAGGTTACGGTCATCCGGGCCGGCCTCCACGAGGGCCACGGTCACGTCCGGGTCCTCGCTCAGCCGGGCGGCGACGGCGGCACCGGCGGATCCGCCGCCGATGACGACGTAGTCGAACCCGCGCTCGGTGAGGTCCTCAATGTTGTCGTAGTGCATCTAGTTCTCCTTGCCGTGGTCAGCAAACCAGCCGGTGACCTGCGGGCTGGTGTTCTGGTAGATGTGCTTGGCTTCCTGGTATTCGGCCAGGCCCGTGGGACCCAGCTCGCGGCCGACGCCGGACTGGCCGAAGCCGCCCCACTCGGCCTGGGGAAGGTAAGGGTGGTAGTCGTTGATCCAGATGGTGCCGTGCCGCAGCCGGGATGCCACGCGCTGCGCCTTGCCGGCATCCTGGGTCCAGACCGCGCCGGCCAGGCCATAGACGGTGTCGTTGGCGGTGGCCACCGCCTCGTCCTCGGTGCGGAACGTTTCCACGGTCACCACCGGGCCGAACGCCTCGTCGGTGACCACGGACATCCCCCGGGTGACGCGGTCCAGGACGGTGGGCTGGTAGTAGAACCCGCCGTCGTACTTCTCCCCGGCAGGCGCCGCACCGCCGGTCCGCAGCCGCGCACCCTCCTGGATGCCGCGCTGGACATAGGCGTTGACTTTGTCGCGGTGTGCCGCGGAAATCAGCGGTCCGGTTTCTGCGGCGTCGTCAAAGGGGCCGCCCAGGCGGATGGTTTGCGCGCGGCGGACCAGCTCGTCCACGAAGCGTTCGGCGATCGATTCCTCCACCACCAGCCGCGCCCCGGCGGAGCAGACCTGCCCGGAGTGGACGAACGCGCCGTTCAAGGCGTTGTCCACGGCGGCGTCGAAGTCCGCGTCCGCGAACACCACATTGGGGTTCTTCCCGCCGAGCTCCAGGGCCACCTTCTTGACGGTGCCGGCGGCGGCCGCCGCGATCCGCTTGCCGGTTTCCAGCCCGCCCGTAAAGGAGACGAGGTCGACGGCGGGGTGCTCCGAGAGCGGGGCGCCCGCCTCCGCGCCGGCGCCGGTCACGAGGTTGGCGACGCCGTCCGGCAGGCCGAGGTCCTGCAGCAGCTGCATGGCCAGGATAGCGGTGGACGGGGTCAGCTCGGAGGGCTTGAGGACGAACGTGCAGCCCGCGGCGAGTGCGGGTGCGATCTTCCATGCCGCCTGGAGCAGGGGGTAGTTCCACGGGGTGATCAGGCCGCAGACGCCCACGGGTTCGTAGACGATTTTGCTGACGACGGCGGTGTTCCCGGCGTCGACGATGCGGCCCGCCTGCTGCCCGGCGAGCCTGCCGAAGTACTCGAAGCAGGCGGCAATGTCGTCCATGTCGATGCGGCTCTCGACCATTCGCTTGCCGGTGTCCAGCGACTCGGCGCGGGCGAACTTTTCCCGGCGTTCGCGCAGTCCGGCGGCGACCTTGAGCAGGAAGGTGCCGCGCTCGGGTGCCGGGACGTTCGACCAGATTCCGGAGTCGAAGGCTGCACGGGCTGCGGCGATGGCGCGTCCGGCGTCCTCCCGGCCGGCCTCGGACACGGTGGCCACCAACTCGCCGTCGGCGGGGTTGCGGATTGCACGCACGGCGCCGGAGGCGGCCGGCTCCCAGGCACCGTTGATGAACAGGGTGGATGCTGTCTCGGTTGTTGCGGTTCGAATGACGTCATGGGCTGGTGTGGCGTAAGTCATAGGAAGGACAGTAATGCAGATTGAACGAGTGTTCAATGTTTTTTTGAACACTCGTTCAATGCTACGAACTCGAACTCAACGTACCCGGTGCGGGTGGTTCAGGGCCGGTGCAACCCGTAGACCTAGACGGTGTGGTCGTGAAGCGGCGCGAAGGCGATTTCCTCCGTGCGGGCGATGCTTCGCTGGATGGCGGCCTCATCCACGCCGAGAAGCGCCGTCAGCCACATGCCGTTTTGGATGACCACAATGTCAGCCGCCCGCTCCCGGCAGACTTCCCAGGAAAGGTCGGGCTGGGCGTTGGAAACGAGGGCAGCGAGGCCGTCGAGATAGCGGTCGAAGGCCTCGGCGTTGATTTGTGCATAGCCCTCGTCCGCCTGGGCGAGGGCCCACAGGTGCAGGCGGAGGGACAGGTAGCGGGTGGTCAGCAGATCGGCGGCCGCCACTCGCCGCAGGGCCTTGCGCAGCTGTTCCTCGGGGCCGGATGACGGGTCGGGCGCCACCAGGAGAAGATCGTGCTCGTCCACCCGGCGCAGGGCTGCCCGGATCAGGCTGGTCTTGTCGTCGTAGTAGTAATTCACCAGGCCGAGCGCGACGCCGGCCTCGCGGGCCACGGCCCGCATGCTCACACCGGAAATCCCGTGGCGGGACAGCAGATCCAGCGCCGCCTCAAGAATGCGCGACTGTCTGTCCATCTGTTCACCGGAGTTCACGGCCTTGGTCCCCATCTGGCCAGACTATTGCCTAACCCGTAACGAGTGCACTTTCGGGGGACGCATGACCTTGGTGCGGCCGGTCAGGATGCCGACCGGGTGTCGAAGGCCGCCGCCGATTCCCGCAGCAGGCGTGCCACCGTGTCCACCGGCGCGCTGGTTGACCGCCGCCGGTCGAACCGCCGCAGGACGATCCGCCGGGTTCCGAGTCCGGGGACGTCCAGGATGTCCACGCCGTCATGGACCACGCCGCTTAAAGCCAGCGTGGGCAAGATGGCTATGCCCTCACCCGCCGCGACGAGTGCCAGGGCGGTCAGCGTTTCCTGGTACTGGTGTGCCGTGTCCATCGGGGCGCCCGTTGACCGGCGGAGCCGGCCGAGCACCAAAGCGTTGGCCGCTGTGGACTCGACGCCGAGCCACGGAAGCGGCAGCCGGGCAAGGTCGATGTTCTCGGTGGTGAGCAGGGCTCCGGAGGGAACCACCAGCTTCCACGGTTCGTCCAGCAGAGGCTCCTCGGTCATTCCGGCGGAGAGCAAACGCGGATCGGCCGTCGTCGAATCATGCTCGACCACGACGGCGTCGAGCTGGCGCTGGCGGAGCAGCCGCATCATGGCAGGAAAGTCGTCCTCGACGATCCGGATCTGCAATTGCGGGTACTGGGTGCGCCACTCGGGCAGGCGGGGGATCACCACTGTCCGGATGAAGCTGGTGAACGCGCCCACGCGCACCACTCCTGCCACCGTGGCCCCGCCTTCAATGCGGGCGCGGGCGACGCTGAGTGCGCGTTCGATTTCCTCGCCGGCTTCCGC
The DNA here is from genome assembly GCF_014764445.1 of Pseudarthrobacter sp. BIM B-2242. NCBI lineage: Bacteria > Bacillati > Actinomycetota > Actinomycetes > Micrococcales > Micrococcaceae > Pseudarthrobacter > Pseudarthrobacter sp. BIM B-2242. The sequence continues at coordinate 3,720,645 of NZ_CP061721.1, read as the reverse complement.
GACGGCCAGGCCGGCGGGTGTCAGGACTGAGCCTTTGGGCGTGCGCAGCACCAGCGCATGCCCTGTCTCGTCCTCCAATTTGTTGAGTTGCTGGGACACGGCCGACGGCGTGATCCCCAGTTCGTCAGCCGCCGCGAGCACCCCGCCGGTGCGGGCGATGGCAAGGAGAACACGAAGCCGGCGCGGATCAATTTCCATGTTAAGTAGTTCTAAACCATCTCTTCAGAAGAATGCAATTGCCCTACAGTCATCGCGTCCTCATAATTGCTTTTGAAAGCCAAAATCCGGGGACGCCTCAGCCAATCGGCAACAGCCCCGAAAAAACAAAAATTCAGCCCGTCATCTGCCCTCCACCCAGGGGTGCAGCAGGGCACCACCCCTGAAAGGACATCATGGAAGTACTGTGGGAAATCGCCGGCTGGACTGGCGCGGCCCTGATTCTGAGTGCGTACCTGTCGGTGTCCATGGGGTGGCTGAAGGCCGGCAAGGGATTCCAGGCAGCCAACCTCGTCGGTGCCTGCGCTTTTATTGTCAACGGCACTGTCCACGAGGCCTGGCCGTCAGTCGTCACGAATGTCGCCTGGTTCGTCATTTCTGCCATAGCGCTTCTTCGCATGCGCGCCACGAACGAGGCGCCCGCAGCCGCAGTGGAGGCACCTCAGGTGCAGTTTCCCGGCGTCCCTGACACGACCGGCCAAATTGCCGTTGTCGAGGCCATTACCTCTGCCGTCCACGGCGACGTCGCCGGACGGTCGGCTGAGTGCCAGACGAGCCTGCGTGAGGGACGGGTCAGGGACACGTCGGTCCTGAGCGTGCAGCACTGACTGAGCGGGCTTCGCCGAACACCAGAAGGCAGGACCCTTTCGGGTCCTGCCTTCGTCGTGTGCGGGCGCGCGCTCCTGCGTCCGGCGCGGCCGGAGAACTCACATGATGCCGGTGGGTACCAGCAGTGCCCAGGCCAGGGCCGGAGCGGCCAGCACCACGCCGCCCGCGTACATCATCAGCTGCTTGTAGACGCGCTGCCGGTCGTCCTCACGGGCGTTGGCCACCACCAGGGCGCCGTCTGTGGAGAAGGGTGAGACGTCCACAACAGTGGCGGCGATGGCCAGTGCAGCCACTGTCCCGGAGGCACTCAGCGAGCTGGTGGCCAGCAGCGGTCCCGCCAGCGGAATGAACGCGGTGAGCAGCGCCGTCGAGGACGCGAAAGCCGAGCCGACGCCGATGACGTAGCAGAGGACCAGTGCCACCAGCAGCGGGGCGCCGAGTGCCAGTGCCTGCTCGGCGAGGGTGTCGATGACGCCCACGTGCTGGAGGAGGGACACGTACGTGATCATGCCGGCGACCAGCAGGACGGTAGACCAGGAGACGCCGCCGATGAAGGTGCGGTGTTCCTTGATGTTGACCAGCGCCAGGAGAAGACCGGCGGAGAGGGCCACAAAGCCGATCGGCATGTGGAAGCCCAGTGCGCAGACCAGCAGGGCGCCAATCAGTGCGAGCGTCAGGACCTGCTGGCCGTGGGGGCGGCCGGTGGCGGCCGTTTCAAGGTCGGCGTGCTGGCCGTCGCCGTCGCGCAGTTTGCCCAGCAGGGCGAACAGCACCACGGTGAGGACCGAGAGGATCAGGTTGATGGCGAAGCTGGCGGTGAACAGGGCGCCCTGCGAGATGGGGAAGCCGTTCTTGACAGCGATGTCGTGCACCAGCACGCCGGCCACGGAGAGCGGGGAGAACCCGCCGGCGTGGGCGCCGTTGATGATGAAGGCGCCCATCAGGACCGGGTGGATCCGGGACTCGTAGGCCAGGCCGATGGCGGCCGGTGCCAGCAGGGCCACGGCGGCGGGGGAGAAGGTGCCCAGGGCCGTGAGGGCTGCGGCCATCAGGAAGAACACCCAGGGGAGCAGGAGGGTTTTGCCCCTGACGAGGCGCGCACAGGTCTGGACGATGATGTCGATGGTGCCGTTGCGCTGCGCCATGCTGAAGAAGTAGGTGACACCAATGATGGTGATGACGATGTTGGCCGGGAAATCCGCGAGGATCTCCTTGTCCGTCATGCCCAGCATGAAATAGCCGACGCCGAAGGACGCCACCAGCCCCATCACGCCGATGTTCAGGGGCCACTTGGTGGCGACCACGAACATCACCACGAGGATGATGAGCGGAATGATCTGTATAGCGGTCATGGTCGGCTCCGGTTCCGCGGTGGGCGCCTGGTTGAAGATGCCTCCCGCCAGAACGAGGGCCACCAAACCAAGGAGGGTGATACCGACCACCGCCATCAGCAGGATACGGCGGCGACGGGCCGGGCGCCCGGAATGTTGGTCCTGAGTCTCTTCCACCGTGCCGGTGGTGCGTTCCGCAGTCTTAGTCATGGTGGTTCTCCTCAATGAGTGGCTCCCGCGAGGTGGGCTTCGGCGGCGCTGCCGAGGGCCTCGGGGAGATGGATGATGGTGGTGGCGATGGTGCGGGCCGTCCGGTCGACGCCCACAAGAAGGGTTCCGTCCTGGTCCTCGGTCCAGGTCTCGATGATCCCGGCTGGGGTCCGCAGGGTCAGCGTGGCTCCCAGGGTGTGGCCGGTGATGGCATGCAGCACCGTGCCCGGGGTCCGGGCTGCCAGGGTCAGGGCGATGCTGCCGGTGATAGCCAGTGCCGGGTGGGGCCGGCCCATGGACAGCATCATGACGTTCAGGTCACAGCCGGTGTCCGCGGGGCCGGGGGCGGAAGCAATGGCGAGCTTGGGGATGGCCCGCGCCGCCGACGCGGTGGTGGCTGCCAGTCCCATGCGCACCGCCGCCTGCCGCCGGATCTGCTCCAGCGTCTCCAGCTGCAGTTCCACGCCGGCCAGCCAGCTGTCATACCGGCCGGCATCCAGGCCCAGGTCCTCGGCTCGGACGATCACCACGGGCGCTCCGGCGTCGACCATGGAAACTGTCCAGCGGGTCCCCCCTGCGGTGATGGTGTCTGTCGTTGAACCGCTGGGAAGCAACGCTCCGGTGGTCTTGCCGGCGGGGTCCTGGAAGCCGAGCCCCACGCGGTAGCCGGGGAACGGCACTCCGGGCATCTGGGCATCGGGAACGATGGGCAGGGCGCCGGCCGGGGTGGCCACGCGCTGGACGATGATCTGGCCCGTGTTGGTGTTGCGGGTGACGATGCGGGTGACGTCCCCGCTGGGGACCACCCATCCTTTTTCGATGGCGTACAGGCCCACTACGGCCGAGCAGTTCCCGCAGTTGCTGCCCCAGTCCACGGCGGCTTCTTCGATGCCCACCTGTGCAAAGGTGAAATCAACGTCGATGTCCTCCTCGGCGGGGCGGTGCAGGATCATCGCTTTGCTGGTGGTCGATGTTGCGCCGCCAACGCCGTCGATCTGCCGCGAGTCGGGGCTACCGAACACCCGGGGAAGCAGCGAGTCCAGGCTCGTGCTGTCGTTCAGATGCCCGGCTTCGAACACCCAGCATTTGCTGGTGCCTCCGCGCATCCACTCCGCTTCGATCTTCATTGGTCTTCCACATCTCCTCTGTGCCTCGGGTTTCTTGAGGGGCCCTGATAAGAGATTGATCCAGATCACAAATTAAGACAATGTTCAATAATTGAAGGGGGATGTAGGATTGCTTCAATCACTGCGGTTGCCTACGCAAAGCGGCCTCATTCGGGGTGCAAATCTGAGTTGGCCGCCCCAAATGGCCGCACTGGCAGAGTTCCTGCAGGAAATTAACCAAATCAGCTGAGGGGTAAAGCGATGCTTCACGATGACGAGCAGCATCTTTTCGATATGCGGCGCCTGGCGCTGCTGCTGGAGGTGGTGGAGCAGGGATCGATCACCGCTGCGGCCGATCTGATGATGTACTCGCCCTCTGCTGTCTCCCAGCAACTGCGCAAGCTCGAGCAGGAGGTGGGACAGCCCCTGCTCAACCGCCGCTCCCGCGGTGTGGTGCCCACCGAGGCCGGGCAGGTGCTGGCCGGCCATGCGCGCCAGATCATCCGGCAGATGCGGGCTGCCCAGTCTGACCTGGACCAGATCGCCGGCCTCAAGCGGGGCGCCCTGACCGTGGGCACTTTTCCTACGCTGGCAGGGTCCTTCCTGCCGGTCGTCATCCGCGCCTTCAAGAAGCGGTACCCGGCCATCAGCCTCTCGCTGCGCAGTGCGCGCTTTGATGAACTGGTGGCGGACCTGCAGTCAGGGATCACCGGCCTGTGCCTGCTGTGGGACTATCCCTGGAACAGGTTCCATGACGACTCCATCCGGGTTACCGAAGTCTTCCAGGAGAGCACGGTGATCCTGGTGGCCGGCAGCCACCCGCTCGCCGGCCGGGAGCAGGTGAGCATGGAGGACCTGCGCGGCGAATCGTGGATTGTGCGCGCGGAGGCCCACCCCGTGGTGGAGGTGCTCCAGCGCTCCGCCCACGACGCCGGGTTCGAACCAACCATCGGTTTCCTCGCCAACGATTACCAGGAAGCGCAGGCCATGGTCAGCGTCGGCATGGGAGTGGCCATGGTGCCCAAAACCGCCGTCGCCCTACAGCACCCGGACGTCCGTGTGCTCAGCCTCGGCGACGCTGCCCCGCTGCGCCGCATCCTGCTGGCCCAGCGCCAGGACAAGGTGTACGCCCCGGCGGAGGTGGCCTTTCACTCCACGCTGCTCGAAATCGCCCGCGAACGGGCCGGCGACTACCTCTAGGTTCACGGCACAGCGAATAATTCGGGATTGGCCCGTGTTCCAGTGGTAACCCATAGAAAGAAGGAACCGATGACTTCCCCCAAGCATGCAGAACTCGCCGATGCCCGCGACCGTGCCCTTGAGGTGCGTGCGCTGTACGAAGTTCTTGAACAGCGGCTGAACGGCAGGGTCTGGTCGGACCACGAGCTGATGCTGGGTTTCACGAACGACGTCGGCTACATCGGGCGGCTGCTGCTGGCACGCGAAGGCACCTGGCAGATTGAAGGGGACGCCACCGCGGAGCTTGAGCACAAGCTTTCCGACTCGCTCTGGTGGATTTTCGTCCTGGCGGATCGCCTGGGCATCGACATGACCGCTGCCTACAACGAGACCATGGACAAGATCCAGGCCGGGCTGGCCGGAGCTGTCAACGGCTAGGCGCTCAGGCTTCGGACCGGCCGGGAGATCCGACGGTGGGGTAGGCCTGTAGCAGGCACCCCTAGCTGTGCAGCGGTAGAAATTCGGACAGCGAAGCGCCTCGATCGGGGAGCCTGTGGCCGAGGGCGATGGGGTGAACGGTAGCCAGGGGGTTGGAATGCGAGCGGGTGGGTTCCTGTTCTGCCCGGAGGCAGCCCCCAAAGCCTGCTTGCCGAGCCCAGCTTCGAACCCGGGCTACGTCGTCCTGGATCTGGTCCACGAGTTCGGACGTGCCTGAGAACTTGCGTTGGGGCCGGATGAGGAGGCGAAGCGTCACCACGACGGTCTGCCCGTACAGATCGCCCGTGAAGTCCAAGAGGTTCGCCTCCAGGAGACTCTGGCCCCGGGAGTAGTACGTGGGCCGGTCGCCGATGGATATGGCAGCCACATGAAGGGCGCGGCGATCGGGTGAATCGAGGTGAACCGTGCCGGCCCATACGCCGTTGCGGCCGCCATTTGGTGGAATAGCAATATTGGCTGTGGGAAAGCCCATCAGGCGTCCCCGTTGGTCGCCATGACCAACCACCCCAGTGATCTGGAAATAATTGTGGTTCCGTTGCTTTGGAAACTCCAATGTACGCACAGCAGCAGTCCATTCAGTCGGGTTATTTCACTTCAAACTTCGGGCAAATGACTAAGTTTTTATGTAAGGGATGAAGAACAGCCTTGGGAAGGCTCGCAGTTACTCCCCATACATCAGGTTGGTGAGAAAGCCGAAGAGGCCGGGGTCAGGGGTTGTAGACCTTTTGCTCGTAACCCGGGTCGGTTTCGTCTCCAGATCGCAGAGTTCCACGTGACGGGGCATGCCGAGTTTCGCGTAGACAGCGCGCGCCTCCTGCAGATACGACTTTGCCCGGGCAGAGGATGCTGCTTCGCCAGTCTGAAGCAGCATTCTCCCGTGAAATCTCAGGGTGTGGGCACGCTCCACGACGTGGGGCATGGTCTCGGCATCACGACGTGCCTCCCGAAAGTACTTTTCCGCGCGCGCCCAGTCGCCGGCCGCTGCAGCGGCAATTGCCGCTGAACGCTTGACTAGGCGCCCACCCCGGAATTCGATACAAACGACCCCCGTCCGCTGAATGCATTGTTCGATAGCAGGGAGCAGTGCGGCGGCCTGCTCCAACTCTCCCAATACGACTAAACCTTCAACCGCCGTTAGCGCCGCCACCCATGAGCCACAGGTGTTGGCCCGGTCCAGGTGCGGCAGAGTGTTTCGGTGCTTTTCAAGCAAACCCATGGCAGCTTGGGAATCGCCCATGTACGCGAGCAACTCGAACAGGGAAGACCATCCCCAGCCGACCATTCCCGTGTCCGCCTCTGTTTCGAGCGCGGCTGAGTAAGCACCCCTTGCTTCCTCCCATTCGCCGGCGAGGAATTTGGCCAACCCAAGCCATGCGAGCGAATGCTCAGGCGTTGCAAGCCCGACGGCCTTGCAGAATGCGAGGTCCTTCCGGGCGAATTTCTCCAGGGCGACAGGGCTTCCCTGCTCAAAGAATTCGACCATGGCGTTCATCCGGGTGTGCTGCTGTTGGGCGGCGTAGTTCCCTACCCGAACCGCGAGTGGGGCCAGTTCAGCGCCTACCTCACGGGCTGCCTCCAGGCGACCCAAACCAACAAGCGTGTAGTTCAAAAAGCCGAGCATGCTCGTCAAGGTCCAGACATCGTCGGAGCCGCGGAGTATCTCAAGCGCCTCATAACCTGCCGAGGCTGCATCTTTATGCTCAAGGAACGCGGGGAGCTGCATCGCGCGTATGGCCAAGGCATGTCCTTTCAGATCCGTATCCTTGAGCCGGGAAGCAATGGCCAACTCTTCGTCGATAGCCTTCATGCTTGAGCCGTAATCACCGCTCCAGGCCTGGGCAAAAGACAACGCGCCCAGCAGCCTTCCCCGTTCTGCGCCCTCGTGACCGTCAAGCATCTTTAGTCCATAAGCAGCTAAATCGAGGGCTTCGGGCATCCGGAAAAACCAAAACATCGTGTGTGTGGCTGCGCGGCACGTGCGGGAAATGGCTTCCAGGTCTCCCACTTCTGCATAAAGGTCCAGCGCGTTGCGTAACGAGGCCACAGAATCGGGCCAGCGGCCAAGTGTTCGCAACGTCAGGCCACGCTGGAACCAAAGTTCGGCGCGGTCAAAGGCCTCAGCCGCATCGATGTATTCCAAAGCCTGGTCCAGAAAGCGAAGCCCCTCTTCCGCCGCGGAACTGTTCAGCGCGGCCCGGCCCGCCATGGTCAGATAGCGGACAATATTCCGGCGGTCTTTGATTTGTCCTGCCTGAACCAAATGCCAGGCAATTTCATCGGCCCGCATTTCCAAGGCTTGAGGAAAAAGCTGCTCCAACGCTGTGCCGGCTGCAGCATGTATTCGACGCACGCGGGCCGGCGACAGGCTTTCAATGATTGCCCGACGCACGATGGCGTGCACAAATTCATAGCGTTCAACGGCGTCGGGAGAAGCGGCTGTCACGTCATACAGAAGCTGCGCCTGGGTTGCCTCCTCCACTCCTTCCAGAAGAGTGAAATCGTCAACTTCAGCAAGTTGCTGCAGCACGCTGAGGTCAAATTCCTGCCCCAGTACGGCGGCTATGCCGAGCAGGGTCTGAGTCTCTTGTTTGAGCCGCCGAACACGTGCAGTAACGATGTCCTTCACTCCGTGAGGAACGTCTGCATTGCCCGCCGATTTCGGTCCGCTGCCTTCTCCCAGGCTTCGGATCAGCTCTCCGGCGTACAGCGGATTTCCCCGTGTTTCCGAGTAGATGTCATAGGCCAGGCTTTCAGAGAAAGTGTCATCGCGTGACTGTGCCGATCCGTCATCGGAAGCCAGCAGTTGAGCGACCTCGAGCCGGTGCAATCCGCCCAATTGAATCTGAACGGGCATTGCGTCCCGGCGCAACCTACCCAGGAAGTCGATAAGGGCATCTGAAACGTCCCCGGGGCGAAGAGTGCAGATAATCATTGTGCGCTTAAGCGATTCCTCCTGCATCAGGTGCTTAAGCAGCAGGAGCGTAGGCCCGGGAGCCCAGTGCAGGTCATCGAGTACCAACAGCATGGGTGAGGAAACCGAGGCATGGCGGAGGACGCGAGTGACGGCGTCGAAGAGTCGCAGCCGGGTAACGTTCGGGTCGGTGCGCACGGCATCAACCGGGATCCCCGGTAAACGGATGCCGGAAATTGGAATGATCGTCTCCAGTTCGGCGGCTACGTCACCAAGCTCTCCCGCCAAACTGGCGGGATTGCTTGCACGGATATACGGGGCAAGGGCGTGGCCGACTGCTTCAAAAGGACCTGCCACGTCTTCGTCGCAACGTCCATGCAGCACGAGCGGGTCGTCATTGACCAACAGTTGCCGCACGAACTCTGCCACCAGCCGGCTCTTTCCGATGCCAGCATCGCCCGAGACCAGCACGAGTCGCTGTGCACCCGCTTTGGCCAAGTCCCACTCATCGTGCAGTTGTTGGAGTTCCGGAAGCCGGCCGACAAATTCACCTGCCTTCGCCATGCGAAGCAGTGAAGGGGGAGCCTCGAGTCGTAACGGTCCGGCATTCTCAGTGGCCCGGACGGCAGCTAACAACCCTGAACGGGACGTGACGTCAAACTTCGTCAGAAGGTTGGAGACATGGCTTTCGACCGTTCGCACGCTGATCCCCAACGTGGCTGCGATCTCGGCGTTGGCCAGATGATTAAGAACGGCTTGGAGGACCTCCCACTCCCGGGAGGTGATGCCCCGGTCTACACACGACTGAGGCTTTGGTTGCTTAAAATCTACCGGCATTTACGGATTCCTCTCTGAACCCCAAAGTGTGGCAGTGCAACTTCACGATCAGCCGGTCTCCTTCGACCGGCCCTCGCGTAGTTCGATCTGATCGCAATACTTTACCTACAGGTGACCAGGAACACCCGGCCTGTCCACGGCGTGAACGTTCCGGCTGCGCTAGAATCCGCGAACCGCGTCGTTGAACCCTGAATTCAGGGAAGGAATGGCGGCCGCCGACCCGCAAATCGGAGGCCGCCGTTCTCATCCTTTTCAGCGGCGCAGTTCAGGTGACCTCATCAGGAGACTGACGCCGCCACACCCAGCCGGTAGTTGGCGCCGGCGTGCTCTGAGGGGAGCCGGGCGTCGCCTGTGAGACGTTCACGCAACGTCATCACTCCCTCAGCGGCGGGGTCCTGCGGGACATGGCCCCGCTTGCGCAGTTCTGGTACCACCAGCTCGACGAAGTCCTCCATCGTCCCGGGTGCAATGACGCGGCCAAGGTTGAATCCGTCAACATCCGCGATCTCCATCCATCGCTCCATCTCGTCGACGATGGTTGTGGGCGAACCGACCACTGACGCGCTAAATCCGCCAATGCACAGCCATTTCGCCAGCCGCTCTTTTGTCCAGACAACCTCGCTGTCCACGCCGGTCAGCATGTCGATCATGGCCCGGATAGCGTCACTCTCGATGCTCTCCAAGGGCTGGTCCGCCGGCGCCGAAGACATATCAATGCCTGTCCATCCGCCGAAGAGGGTCAGTGCGGCGTCAGTATCTGCGTACTTGTAGAAGTCCTCAAGCTTGGCCTGGGCTTCCTCGTCCGTCGGTGCCGTGATGGGGGTCAGCATCACGATGACCTTTACGCTGCGCGGGTCCCGGCCTGCCTCGGCCGCCTGCTGGCGGACCTTGTCGACGGTTGGCCGCAGCTCTTCGGGGCTTGTGCCGATGACGAACACGGCCTCGGCGTGCTTCCCCGAGAACTCCATACCCTTTTTGGACGTGCCGGCCTGGAACAGGAACGGAGTACGCTGCGGACTCGGCTGACCGAGGTGGGCGCCGGGAACCTTGTAATACTTACCCTCGTGGTTGATGTCATGGACTTTGGACGGATCCGTGAAGATGCGCTTTTCTTTGTCGAAGACCACTGCGTCTTCGTCCCATGAACCTTCCCAAAGCTTGTAGCAGACCTCCATGAACTCGTCCGCCACCGCGTAACGCTCGTCATGCGGGATCTGCTTGTCGAGCCCCAGGTTCTCTGCTGCGCTTGCCTGGTACGACGTCACGATATTCCAGGCGACCCGGCCCTTTGTGATGTGGTCCAAGGTGGTCATTGTCTTGGCGAAAGAATAGGGAAGTTCGTAAGTCAGTGACTTCGTAACCCCGAACCCGAGCCTCTCCGTCACAGCTGCCATTGCTGAGATCGGGATCGCAGGGTCTCCCACAGGTGCCTGGGCGGCGGTGCGAAGTGCAGTGTCCCGTGATCCGCCATAAACGTCGTAGTAGCCCAGGACGTCTGCAATAAAGAGGCAGTCAAACCCGCCGCGTTCAAGGAGCTTCGCCAGGTCGGTCCAGTAGTCCACGTCCATATAGCGGTGGGTCTGGTCGTCGGGGTGCGTCCACATCCCGGGGTTCTGATGCCCCACGCAGTTCATGTCGAATGCGTTCAGAATCATGCGCTTCTGGGGGTTCTGCTTATTTGCCATGTCTATATCCTTTTACGGTTTAGGGGTATGTAGATAAGGAACGGTTTCGGGAGCCAACGATTTAGGTAAAGGCCAGGACCTCCACGGGCTGAAGAGAAGGTGCGGAGGCGAGAAGCTCATCCGCCCTCGCTCCAAGGGCTGTGGCGACCTTGCCGGCCAGGTGCGCCTGACGGCCTTCCTCATGCGGAAAGGTGTCATAAATTCCGAACTGGCTGGCATTGATCCGGAAGGCATACCAGGTGGACGTGCCGGGTTCCTCAACAACGAGGTCCTGAGCGGACTTCAGGAATTCGGACAGTTCGGACTCTTTGCCGGGTTTCGCCTCAAGCATCACCAGTAAGCCAACAGAGCTCGACATAACTTCCTCCATCATCTTCGACGTCACTGTGATGCCGATCACTGCCCAACTTATGTTCAGCGGGTGCTGCCCTACATCCGTGCTCAACACTGAATTCACCACGGGTATCCGTACCGACATCTTGCGGAGTTGCCGCCGTGCCGTGCCCGGCTGATGCAGCGTGATTGGTGGACGGCAGCCTGACAGAACCCCGCTGGACAAGATTTGGGGATGTCCTTTCGTGCAGTGTCCTGTGCCCCTGCAGAAGATCGAGGAGCCCGCCGGCGGCCGCGCGGGCAGAACAGCCCTCGGACGGGCTGCACGAGAACGGGGCGCCCGCTGTGCGGCGGGCGCCCCGTGCCATTCCTGGCGGGTTTAGCTGTCGGTGAGGGATGCGGACTGGGCGGCGACAGCGGCGATGATCTCCTGCAGCTGTGCAACGCCGGCGGTGCGGTCGGTGAGGTGCAGGCGCAGGACCGGGCGGCCGTGACCGGCCAGGACCTGGGCGTCCCCGGCGGCCTGCGCGGAGATCAGTTCCCTGAAGGTGAAGGGACGTTCCGGGATGGCCAGATCCTCGGCGGGTGCCGCGGTGACCTGGAGGAACACGCCGATCGCGGGGCCGCCCTTGTGGAACTGCCCGGTGGAGTGCAGGAACCGCGGTCCCCAGCCAAAGGTGACCGGGCGGCCGCTGGTGGCGGCGAGCTGGTCCCGGATGCCTTCCAGCTCGGCGAAAGCCAGGCGGTCGAAGTATGCCTGGACACTGAGGTAGCTCTCGTCGTCCAGTGTTCCCAGGAGGGCACCGACGGCTTCCTCGGCCGTGTGGGCACCGCGGAGCCAGTCACCGCCGCGGACCTCGATGGCGCCGTCCACAAAGGCGGCCAGTGTGGGTTCGGGCTGGGCGTCCAGCAGGCCGCGGGCGGCGACCTTCGCTGCCTCCACATCCGGCTGGTCGAACGGGTTGATCCCCAGCAGCCGGCCGGCGACGGCCGTGGCGAATTCCCACACCATCATCTGGGTGGCGAGCCCGCCGGCGATGGCCGCCTCGTTCTCACCGAGTTCGACGTCGGCATCAGCAGCAACCAGCCGCACCACCAGCACATCAGCGGCACCGGAGCTGACCTCGGGCGCCGCCGGGCCGGCCACGACCGGCAGGACCCCGGTGCCGGACTTTCCGGTGGATTCGGCGATGAGCTGTTCGGCCCAGTCGGCGAAACCCACAATCCCGGACCCGTCCTCGGCAATGACGATCTTGTCCCGCAGCGGGCTGGTTCCGCCCAGGGCCGCGCCCAGGGCCAGACCGATGTTGTCCGGAGCATCCTCGTTGAGGATCTCGGCGGCTTCCTCGGCCTCGTCCAGGAACGCCTGGATATCCACGCCGGCCAGGCCCGAAGGGACCAGCCCGAACGCGGTCAGGGCCGAGTACCGGCCGCCGACGTTGGGATCCGCATTGAACACGGCCCGGTAGCCGGCCTCGCGGGAGGCCTTATCCAGCGGGGAGCCGGGGTCGGTGACGATGATGATCCGGCTCTTCGCGTCGATCCCGGCCGCGGTGAAGGCGTGCTCGAAAATCCTGCGCTGCGAATCAGTTTCCAGGGTGGATCCGGACTTGGACGAGACCACAATCGCGGTCTCGGCCAGCCGGTCCGCGAGGGCGGCACGGACCTGATCGGGATCCGTGCTGTCCAGCACAGTCAGCTCGACGCCAGCGGTACCGGCGATAACCTCGGGAGCCAGCGAGGATCCGCCCATGCCACAAAGCACGATGCGGGACACGCCGTCGGCGTGCAGGGCATCACGGAGCTCAAGGATCCCGGGCACCAGGGCCTGCGAGACGGTAGCCGCCTCGACCCAGCCCAGGCGGACAGCAGACTCGGCCTCGGCCTCCGGACCCCACAGGGTATGGTCCTTCGCGAAGATCCGGGTCGCAATCCGGTCCGCCACAAGAGTGGGCAGATGCTGCTCAAGTGCCTGCTGCGCGGCACCGGTGGCGTCGTAGCCCGGGCCCCGGGAGCGGCGATCAAGACAGATGGCGCTTCCGCCATCCGGGAGTTGCTGCGCCTGGGTGGTCATGGTGTTTCTCCTAGATATCTGGTGAGGCCGCAGACCAGCGAGGAAGTCCTGGCAGCACTGTTGCCTTTAATGTCGATGGTCAGTGCAGCGATTGCCTGGCAGTCACGAGAGGATCTGCTCGCGGGTCTCCCCGAAAGGAACTTTGTTGCTGAGCGTGAGCGTGTATCGGCCAGGATGGTGGCGGGTCACGAGGATTCCGGACTGGCGGTGGGTAACGGCCGTCTGCCGGAGCGCGGCCTCGGCACTGTTAAGTAGCTCGTATAGACGACCGGGCTCGGTGACAATGATTTCCAAATGTTTGGTGGCTTGACTGCGCATTATGTGAATTCCCTTCCTGGCAGATTGGTCTCCCACCTCGCTTCGTTGAGGGCGGAATGAAGGTTCAGATCGAACAGAGTGTTATTTGCGCCCGCCCGCAAGCAGGGACGATGCCGGGTCACGTCGAAGCAACCACATGGCCAGGCAGCCAAAAAGCGGACCCAGCGCGAGCATCGAGAACCCGATTCCCCAACCCAGATGATTGACGACAAATCCCATGGACTGGATTGTGACGAGGGTTAGTGCGAAGCCCATGCAGATTTGTATGGTCAGCATGGTGCCCACCGACTCGGGGGGTGACAGTTCCACGACGCACGCTGAGAATTGAGCAGAGTCCGCAATGATTGATACTCCCCAAACCATGGCCACTATGAGAATCAGCAGAGGTGGCCCGCCAAAGAGCCAGCCGACAGTCAGCGCGCAGGCACCACTGATTGCCATGGAATAGATGGTTACAGCGGTGCGGCCAAATCGGTCGGCCAAACGTCCTCCGATCAGCGCACCCAGGGCGCCTGCGGCAATGACAAGGAAGGTGGCTGCGGGGGCGAGGCCCGGTTGTTCAACTCCCCGGGCGTCCAGTGATGCCCGGAAAAACAACCCGATCCATGCCCACATTGCGTACAGTTCCCACATATGGCCCAGGTATCCCAGGTTGGCCAAGCGGACCGGCCGTTTGAGCCAGGCAGCTTTGATAGTGCTTGGATCGAAACGTTGCGCCCGCTTGAACGCAGGTCCGAGCTTCACGAATTTGACCAGGCACGCTGCCGAGAGGGCGGCAATCGACGAAGCTGCATAGACGAGTTTCCAGTCCCAGGCGGCACCGATGGTGAAGAGATGAGGCAGGGCAGAGCCTATTGTCAGTGCTCCGACCAGCAAGCCGACAAGTTTCCCCAGATCATTGGTGGCCCAACTGGCCACCATGCGCATACCCACGGGGTAAATTCCTGCCAGGGCCACTCCGGTGAGGGCCCTGAGAATGAGCGCTTCGGTTCCTACGGGCGAGACCACAAGCAGGGCCGCGGTAGTCACGGCTGCCACCGCCGCCGACGCTGCAAAAAGGTTTCGGGGGTCGAATCTGTCTGCCACATTGAGAAAAGCACTGAGCAGGGCACCGACAACGAACCCCACCTGCAGCACGCTGGTCATCAGTGCCATTTGGGTCTCGGAAATGGGTTCGAGAACCGCGATGCTCGGCAACGCAGCAGTCGAGGCAAACCAGACGGCCAAGGTCAGGACCTGACAAAGCAGGATGAGGCGAATAGATCTGGTGCGCCCTCGAACTTCTACGGGCAAGGTTGCTTGTTGGAGTGCCATTCGTATCCTTCAGTCATTCGACGGGGAGGTGCGCCTGGTTTCATCGCGGGAACGGGCTGGACCGTTCACGCGGCCAATATCGCGCCTCGGCCGGCCGTGTTGAGTATCAATTCCCGCGACTTTGCGGGCGTTGAAGCGCTTGCTTCCAGAACGGGCGCCAGCCACTCAGCGCCACCATCGAAGCGCCCGATCCTGGGTTTTTTGACCCAGCGGTACACCGAGTACTCAGGCCCAAGGGCCAATCGCCGCTGATTGGTTTCGACTATGTAGACCACGTGCTGAGTGCTTTGCGAACCATGAGGGACCTCGACCATGGGGCCACACCGAATCGTGAGGATGTCGCGGACGGCGAGGCCGGTTCCGCCATGAAGCACGTCGATGCACTGCAGCAATTCGTCGTCCAAAGCTGATGCATGGCCCGCCCGGGGGACGGAGAGAAGCTGCCACGGGGTGCTCCCCGTTGAACCATGCGCGGACTTTTTGAAGAGCCCCACCCGGCCCCTCCACGTGAGGAGAATGTCCAGGTGCACCGCACTCCCTCTCGACGTGCCGGCCCCCGGTGACACCTGTTCAACAGGCGCCAGGCCCTGGGCCCGGTCATCTGCGACCGTTGGCGTGTTCATCACATTCACGTTCTGCGGAAGGGTGCTAATCACGGTTCTCATGCCTCTCATTCGTCGCGGTGAGCGCTAAATGCGGTCCCAGCGGCCCAAAGCCGAGCGGTGGAGTACCAGGGGCATGTGCAAACTATGAGCCTGGAAATCCTCAATTTTCAGCAGAATAAGAATGTGGTCGCCAGCATCGACCTCCTGGTAAATGGAGCATGTGAGCCACAGGGGAGATCCGGAAATATAAAGATCATTCTGTTCACCGGAAAAAGTCTCTACGCCGTTGAATCGCTTTGATTTATCGCGTGACGCGAGTTGGCGGCAGACCGGGTTATGGTCTTCACCCATTACCGAAACGCCAATGAGAGGTGCATCTTTGATGCTCGGCCACGTGGATGAAGATTTTTGAACGGAGAACAGAACGAGCGGCGGTTCATAGGAAATTCCGACCGAAAAAGACGAAGCAATGAGAACCTGCCGCTCACCCTTTACCGTCGCCGAGAGGGCTACAACACCGGCAGGAAAATGAGTAAGAGCCTCCTGGAGGAGAACACCGTTGTCAGCAATTTGTGCAGTCATGATTCTTCCTTTCAATGGTTTGGTAAGGATGGAGCCACGCATTTAGCGCTACAACAATTCCCTTTCAGTGTGGATTGCGTCACAGGGCTGTGCATCCGTGGTCATTACGGATTTCTCCACGGGAGGCGGTACTGAGTGACCTGGATACGCGTAAGCGGATTTGTTTTGCGAGGGCGGCGTGCCGCAATGCAGCCGACGTCGAGCTCAGGACGTCAACCCGTGAGTGCCCGCCGGCCTCGATGGGGG
The DNA here is from genome assembly GCF_014764445.1 of Pseudarthrobacter sp. BIM B-2242. Taxonomy (NCBI): domain Bacteria; kingdom Bacillati; phylum Actinomycetota; class Actinomycetes; order Micrococcales; family Micrococcaceae; genus Pseudarthrobacter; species Pseudarthrobacter sp. BIM B-2242. The sequence goes on along the minus strand of NZ_CP061721.1, from coordinate 3,704,591 downwards.
CAGCGCAGCAGACCCCCGGCCGCGGGCCCACAGGGGGCGCGGCCGGGGGTCTTCAGTGCTGCTGTGCCTCGCTATACCGAGACTGAACTGCTTAGCGCACGAGCGGGCGTCCTTGTGGCAGCCCGCGGCCACCGGTTTGGCTCCACATGACGTCGACGTAGAGGTAAACGGCCACTGCAACGAAGGCGAACGTGAACCAGCCTCCGAGGTTGGTCATGCCCGCGTCGCCCTGCAGGGTGCCCATGAGAAGCAGGGCGAGGGCGATATCGACGAAAACGAGCATCAGGGTGGAGCTCCAGGGAAGACGTAATGTCACGAAAGTGAGCATCACGAATATGAACAGCCAGCAGGTAAGCCAGAGGGCTTGCGCATTGACCATCTGGTCAGCGGGAATGCCGTACCAGCCATTGATGAGTCCGAGTGACAGTGCGCCGTAGGTGGCAAAAAATCCGAAGAAGAGGACGAAGATACCCGCTGACGTGTTCTGGCCGAGCGCGCAGGCCCAGACCGTGGTCAGCAGCAGACCAACCGCAGAGGCAGCGATCACCGTGGGTAAGGCAGCGGCTGCTGCACTGGCGGGTATGAATCCGGTGTTGACCAGGCCCAGGCCGAATGCTCCGGCAACAGCCATGGGGATGCCGACGATGCCGGGTGCCCCTGCCAGCGGACCGGTGGGTGGAGGTGGTGGGGCTGTGGGTGTTGTGGCGGTGAGGATTGGGCTTTCAATGACAGAGGTGCTGGACATGGCGGGAGAACTCCTGTGGCTTGAGAGAGGGCGGGAGGTTCAACGAAGTCGGATTGTGCAGGCTGAGGGGGTCGTGGGCGGTGACTGGTGCCACCATGGACGGCTGGTTAGTTGATGGCCGCGCGGAGCTGCTTGGCTGCCAGTGCCGGGTCGGCTGCACCGTAGATGGCACCGCCGGCGACGGCGACATCGGCACCGGCCTTCTGGACGTCACCGATGGTGGCGAGCTTTACGCCGCCTGCAACGGAGAACGGAACATCGGCTTCTGCGCCGGCACGGAGCAGACCGTTCAGGTCGAAGCCGGGCTTTGCCTGCTCGTCCAGGCCGGCGTGCATCTCAACGAATTTCGCGCCCAGGGCACGGGCTTCCTTGGCACGGGTGACTTTGTCCTCGATGCCGATGAGGTCAACGACAACACCCTTGTTGTGGGCCTTGGCGGCCTTGACGGCACCGGCGATGGTGGAGTCATCGGCAGCACCGAGCACGGTGACCAGGTCAGCGCCGGCCTTGAACGCGATGTCGGCTTCGAGCTCGCCGGCATCCATGGTCTTGAGGTCAGCGAAGACAACCTTGTCCGGGTGGGCGTTCTTGATCGCCGTGATGACTGAGAGGCCTTCGGCCTTGATCAGCGGGGTGCCCAGCTCGATGATGTCAACAAACTCGGCGACCTGGCCGGCGAGTTCGAGGGCGGCTTCAGTGGTCAGAACGTCCATAGCAACTTGGAGCTTCACGATGGTTCTTCTTTCTGTGGGATGCGGTGGAGGGCATCGAACTGTTGAGGAGGGTTGTGGCCGGCGGTCTGCAGGACGCCCCACCCAGTGTGGGATGCATCACAGGGCTGGTGCATCCGTGGTAATCACGGATTTCGCTACGGAAGCCAGTACGGATTGACCTGCAGGCGCGTCACCGTAATTCTGTTGGGACACTTCATTCCCAATCTGAACTGGGCCTATCCGCAAGAAAGGTCGGTCACTTATGACCCCGATCCAAGCCCGCACCCGTCCCGTCGTGGGGCAAACCGCCCAGATGTCACGCAGGGTCGCGGAGACCGATATCAGTTTGTTCACCGAAATCAGCGGTGACCGCAATCCCCTCCACTATGATCCTGAAGCGGCGAAATCATCCCGATTTGGGGGAATTGTGGTTCAGGGCGGAATCACCAGCGCCATCTTGAATGCCGTTGTGGCGGAGGAACTGCCTGGTCCAGGAACCGTTTTTCTCAACGTCAACTGGGACTTCAAGGCGCCTGTCCGCCCTGGGGACGTCATTACCGGACATGTGGAAGTCTTGGAAGCACGCGAGGACAAGCCGATTACCAAGCTTCGGACGTGGGTTGTCCGTGGCGATGGGACAGTTGTCCTTGAAGGTACCGCCGTCTGCTACACGATGGACCTTTGCGGAAACGACGGGTAGTTCTTCAGCAGGAGCCTTTCCCTGGGCGCTGTAGGGGAGCGGCGCCACGCGTAAGAGCACGACGGCGGGCGGTCCCGCCGCCGTGCTCAGCGTGAGGTGCGGAGTGGGGTGAGGCAGTTACTCGAAGCGCACGGCATCCCACTCAAGGATTCGTGGATCGGCGAGCCCTTCGGTGACGAAGGGGTCGTCGGCGATGAAGCGCTCGGCGTCCCCGCGCGAGGCAAAGATCCCCATCGACCCGCCCGCCGGATCTGCTGTCTGGAACGGGCCGAGTGCGATGAGCCCGCCGCCGGCCGCATGGAACGCCTCAAAGTAGGCCTTGTGGCGGGGATAGGTCTCGAACAGGCGGGGGCGGTCGACGCCCTCACGCACGGTGTACAGCACAACGAATTCCATAGGCAGGATCCTACGCCCCGGGCAGCCTGCTTCAGCGGGCTGCGGACATGGACGTGGACGTCAGGGATCTAAGGGACAGCGTTCCTTTGTCCGTGGACATGCTGATGGCGTGCCGCTCCGAGCCGGGGAAGACGAGTGAGGTGAGCGTTTGCTCGCCCTCGTTCACGAACACCTCCACTGACGAGTAGTCAACGAAAACGGTCAGCTTCACCACGCCGTCGCTTCCGGGGACTGACGCGGTCCGCGGTTGGCTGAAGAGCGGGCCCAGGTCCGTGCCGCTTGGCTGTTCCCGGGTCAGGGACACGGTTTGGTCCGGGAAGTTGTAACCGATGGTTGCAAACGTCCGGCCGTCACTCTCCAACTTCAGCCGCGCCTCTGACCCCTCATGGTTTTCCGGCCGTTCAACCGTTAGGTCCAGCCGGTACGCGCCCCCTTCCGGGGACGGCAGATTTGTGGTGCCGTCGGGGCTGATCACCTCGGAATCCACAGACTCGGTGTGGCCCTCCAGCCTGCCCAGGCTCTTAGCGGGAGCGGAGACCAGTGTTGGGCGGTCCTGGACGGTTTTGAGCCTGATATCCCGTATGAGGGAATCCATGCCGCCGTGCCAGTCCTCAGTAGGGAGTTTGCGGGCGTAGTCCCAGTTGTTCATCCAGCCGATGGCCTGCCTGGACTGCATTCGCTGGCCTTCTGTCAGCCGGGGGTCATCCCAGGTCACTGCTGCATAGAAGTCAGATCCCGCATCCAGCCACTGGTGCCTCTCGTCCTGGGGCGTGAACCCGCTTCCATCCCAGTTTCCGGTCCAGTAGGCAACCCCTGTGGTTCGGCCCTCTGCTGTCCCGTTGGCGCTGGCCGCCAAAACCCAGGTTCTCTTGGCGGGGTCGCCGTCCAGGTCCAGCTGGAAAAAGTCGGGGCACTCCAGGGTTCCCAGGCCGGTCCGTTCGAAACCGGAAACGTAGTGCCATTGTTTGAGGTCCGGGGAGGTGTACAGGCCGATCTTGCGGCCCTCGGCGAGGAGCATGATCCACTGCTTGTTTGGTCCGTCCCAGACAATTTTCGGGTCCCGCCAATGTTCTGCTCCGGGATTGTCCATCACCGGATTTCCCTCGTAGGAGGCAAAGGTGTACCCGCCGTCCGTTGAGTAGAACAGCGATTGTCGCTGGACCCCCTGGTCCTGCTGGGTCAGCACGGAGATGACAGCCCCGTGCCCAAAGCCGGCGGTGTTCTCGTGATCCACCACGGCACTGCCCGTTTCAATGTCCCCCAGCCCGTTTTTGTATTTCTCGATGGCCACCCCTTCGTCCTTCCAGGTCAGCAGGTCTTCGCTGGTGAGGTGGTACCACTCGGTTCCGTTTCCTTCCGGATAGTCCGAGTTGTACAGGTAGTAGTAATGCCACAGCCCGTTGAGGAAAAACGGCTTCTGCGGATCGTTCATCCAGTTCCGTTCCGGGGTGATGTGGAAGTTCGGGCGGTACTTCGATGAACCCGCGGGCCGATCAATTGCTGAACCGGCAGCAGGCGGTTCTTCAGGCAGGCCAATGTCCGAAAGCATGTGGCGGACAGCTTCGGCCGTGATGCAGCCGGGCCGGCGGACTTCTGCGGCCGGCACGGCATCTTCTTCAAGGCTTGAGCGCAGGTAAATTTCGCCGTTCACGCTGGCTGCTGCAACCCAGCCGTCCTCGCAATAAATGCTCCTGATGTCCGCTGCCCCTTCGGCCGTGACCGGTTGAATGGCAGTCAGGCTGTGGTCACCGCCCGTCAGCCAGTACGAGGCATACGTGCCGTTGGAATCCTTCGATGCCGTCTGGGCAGCCGCAATGCTCCCAAGGGCCTGTTCTGCCCGGGCTTTGGCATCCGATCCGCTGATCGGAACAACACTGACGAGAAGGGCAATCAGGGCTGCGCTGCAGATGGCTATGACCCAGACAGTGCGCCGGGTGAGGAGAGGGCGGGCAGGAGGATTTTCCGGCATGGTGACCAATCAACAATAAGGCCGCTTTGCGGACGCGGGTGCTTCACCGGCAACGGGGCGGGGCGCCCCCAAGGCGCCCCGCTCCGTACTGGTTACTTGTAGAGTCCCTCGCCGCCGACGCGGACGTTGGTGGGCAGGTAACCGAACGGGCCGAGTCCGTTCTGGCCGAAGCTGCGGTCAACGGCCGAGACGCCGTTCCGGAAGTTGATCTTCACCGTGGGGGACAGGGAACCGCCGCGCACGCCGTTGACGTTATCGATGAAGGACTGCACCAGGCCGCCGGGCTGCACATAGTGCGAGTAGGCCTGGAACTGGCGGCCGTTTTGGTTCGGGGTGGGTGCCTCCGGTGATTCGGACGGCAGGTTCAGGTCGGTCGGTGAGGCGAGTGCAAGGCCGCTGTTGTTCATCGGCTGGTAATCGGAACGGACGCCGTCGCCCACGAAGCCATACACGCCGTCGGGACCGCGCATTCCGGCAGCGTACGTGAACTGGTGGCTGATGGTGAACAGGTAGTACTTGTTCTTGCCGCCTTCATTCTGGATGAAGATCTGGGGACGCTCAGTCTGGTCGTTCACGCAGTTCGCGGAAAGGATGGGCGGCAGGAAGGACCACTTGGTGAGGTCCTTGTTGTCCGCCACGGCCAGCCCGACGTTCGCGGTCTGGTAGTAGGCGCCGCTGCTGTTGACCTCGTCAACGGACTCGGCATTGGCATCGCCGGGGCGGTACCCGAGGTCCTCGGGCTTGCATTCGTACTCGCCGCGGGTTCCGCCGGTGTTTCCCTCGAAGACCATGAAGGTCTTGCCGGGGTGGGCCGGGTCAGCAAACGTGTAGGGATCGCGGAACGCGAAGCCGGGGTTCTGTTCCTTGGTCTGGTACATCTCGCCGTCCGGTTCCAGCAGCTTGGTGTGCTGGAAGCCGTCGAACGTCACGCCGTTCTTGTCGGCGTGGATCTTTCCCAGGGCCTTGGCAATGGCCGCGTCCGGGGCAATCCCGCCGCCGCCGGCGTTGCGCTCGGCCACGTCGTGGAAGGTGGTGGCGGTGTAGAACACGTTGACCTGGTTGCCCTGCATGAGCCGGGTGGAGCCGGACCACTCGGTGTTCCCAATGGACGCGCCGTCCGCGAAGACGTGGCCGCCGTAGTTCCACTTGTCCTTGGCCGGGTCTGCATTGGTCTTGCGGAAGAAGTAGCCGATGCGGGCGTTCCAGTGCCGCTGGTCGAAGCCGTAGCCGGCGTTGCGGTCCGCGACGAGGGAGAAGACGACGTCCCAGCCCTTGTAGCTGATCTGGTTGGCGTTCTCGTCCGTCAGCGACCAGGTGTCCCAGACCCAGACGTCATCGTTCATGGCGGGGAAGTCCTCGGGGATCTCCGGCATGGTGACATCAGGGCTCATGGAGTTCTGGCCCGGGGCCACGGTGGAATCGCTCTGCGCCATGATCTGCTTGGCATCCGCGCGGGTCCACTTTGACGTGAAGTCCGACGCCGGATCGTGGGCCTGCTGCGTGTGCTCGGTGGGGAGGGGGAATCCCTGGGTGGGCGCCGGCATCTGCTCGACGGCCGGCGGGTCAGCAGGCTCGTTGGCCTGTGCGGACGGTACCGCCAGGAATGCCGAGGCCGCAATGGCGACGGCAAGGGCCGCGGCGGCCGGGCGCCACAGCAGCATGGGGTGTGATTGGGGGTGCTTGTGCATAGTGCTCTTCTCGCGGAGGTGAAACTGTTCGTGGAAGACGGGCGGGTGCCCACATCCCGTTACTCCGGCGCCCCGATTACGCAGGCGTCATCAGGGACACCATTGTTTGGGGGATACCGTCGCAGCAGCGACGGTTGTGGCGAGAGACTCGAGGTCATCTGGCTTTTCCACCGTAGGGGCGTTCAGGGACCGCGCACAAACACGTTTCGGCGGCCGTGCCGCGCTGATTCCGGGCCATGCGTAAGCGCTTGCATTTCATTGGCGCGCGCGTACTGGAACCGGCCGCTCGAGTCAATTGTTTCGTCCCGCTTCCGAGGCTTGACCGCGTCCGGTCCTCTCGTGTGAGAAGGCTCTCAGGGTGATGTCCGGTGTGGATCGATTCATTGCCTCCGCCGCCCGAACTCGCCTGTGGGGGTGTCTGACAGACACTGCCGCCAGCCAACCGCGCTGCGTAGCGTGGTGGTTGTGGACAGAAAAGAAGAGATCCGTGATTTCCTGATTTCGCGTCGTGCGAAGGTCAGCCCGGAGCAGGCCGGAATCCCCAGTTACGGGGAGCTGCGGCGCGTGCCGGGCCTGCGCCGTGAGGAAGTGGCGCAACTCGCCGGGGTGAGCACGGATTACTACACGCGGCTGGAACGCGGCAGCATCCGCGGCGTCTCCGACTCGGTGCTCGGGGCTGTGGCCTCAGCCCTTCAGCTGGACGAGGCCGAGCGCGAACACCTGATGGACCTGGCGCGAACGGCCAACACGCCGTCGGTCCGGACGCCCCGCCGCCCGACACAGCAGCGCGTCCGTCCCGGGGTGCTGCGCCTGCTGGACGGAATGACCGGCGTGGCCGCCATGGTGCAGAACGGCCGCGGCGATGTGCTCGCCACTAACCTGCTGGGCAGGGCGCTGTATGCCGAGGTCTTGACCTCAGCCGTCTCAGTGGGTCCGGACGTTCCGAACCGGCTGCCGAATCAGGCACGCTACCTCTTCCTCGACCCTGGCGCAGCCGATCTCTACCCTGACTGGAAGGCGGTGGCGGCCACCACAGTGGCCATGCTTCGCCTGGCGTCAGGCCGGAATCCCCACGACAGGGCATTGAACGAACTTGTTGGGGAACTGACTACGGGCAGCGGGTTCTTTGCAGAGCTGTGGGCCGGGCACGACGTGCGCATCCACACCACAGGAACTAAACGCTTCCACCACCCGGTGGCCGGCGACCTGTCCCTGCAGTTCGAGACGCTGGACCTCCCCGGTGACGAAGGGCAGACCCTGTTTACCTTCACCGCGGAGCCGGGCTCCGCCTCTGAAAACGCGCTGGCCTTCCTCGCCAGCTGGGCGGCATCGCCGCCAGAAACAACCACCACCGGCGATCCTGCCGGCGGATCCTCCCGGCCCGCGCGCTTCCGCGCGCGGCCGGAATCACGCAACCCAGGAAAGACAGAACCAACCCATGACTGAGCAGAACACCACCACTGAGAACGACAACCTGGCCGGCAACAAGGTCTGGTTCGTTACCGGCGCAGGCCGAGGCCTGGGGACAGATATCGCTAAGGCTGCCCTCGCCGCCGGCCATGCCGTGGTCGCCACCGGCCGGAACCCGGACAAAGTTTCCAGGGCCATCGGCGAACACGAGAACCTCCTCGCCGTGAAGCTCGATGTCACAGACCCCGCCGATTCGGCCGCCGCCATCCAGGCAGCCGTGGCCCGGTTCGGCCGGATCGACGTCCTTGTGAACAACGCCGGCAACTTCTACGCCGGATTTTTCGAGGAAATCACTCCCGCGGACTTTCGGGCACAAATCGAAACCACCATGTTCGGTCCTATGAACGTCACCCGCGCGGCCCTGCCGGTCCTGCGGGCACAGCGCTCGGGCCTGGTGGTCACCATCTCCTCAACCGCAGGCCTCGCAGGCGGCGAGTTCCTCACCGCTTACGCTGCGTCGAAATTCGGTGTGGAGGGCTGGGCGGAGTCCTTGGCCCCGGAGGTGGCTCCGTTCGGTATCCGCAGCATGATCGTGGAGCCGGGGTTCTTCCGCACCGAGCTGCTCACCCCGGAATCCACCAGCTACGCCGAATCCACTATTGAGGACTACGCCGAGCGCACCGGGCAGACCGTCAAGGCATGGCAAAGCATGGACGGCCAGCAGGGTGGAGACCCGGCCAAGCTGGCCGACGCGCTGATCCAGTTGGCCGAACTGGATGAGCCGCCGCTTCGGTTCGCCGCCGGAGCGGACGCCGTCGGCACCTTCGAGACGCGGGCCAGGGCCCTCCTGGACCAGGCCAATGCCCACCGGGAGCTCTCCAGCAACCTCGCCCACGGCGACGCCCGATAAACGGAGCGGCCGACGGCGGGAGGTCCCGCCGTCGGCCGCTTCCCGGGGTGTCGTCCCGTTCACCTGCGCAGCAAGTACTCGGCTACACCTTCCGGATTTGCCAGGGCGAGGAGGTGGCCGCCGGGCACAACGTCGGGCTCGATGCCGAGGCGTTCACGCGCCACCCGGCGCTGGAAGTCCAGGGGAAAGAACCGGTCCCCCTCCCCGGAAAGTACGCGTGTAGGGATGCCGGGCCACGCCGTGAAGGTGCAGACCGATTCGAACACTGCGTTGGCTTCAGGGCGCTGATGCGCCTCCCCTTCAGCGGCGATTTCCGGGGGAATGTCGTGCAGGAAGTAGGTGTCCGTGTCGAAGCCGGTGCTGTAGCCGTGGGCCTTCGCTGCGCTTTGCTGCGCCTCAGCCCATCCGGTGTTGTCCCACCATGCGCCCGGCGTCTCGCCCGGCGCGGGGATCATCGCATTCACCAGCACCAACTCCCCGACGGACGCCTTCTCACACACCAACGGAGCGGTAAAGGCTCCCAAGGACTGCGCCACGAGCACCACGCCGTGGTGCTCACCGATGGCTTCCACGACCAGACTGGTGTATTCGGGGAGCCCGGCGGTTTCGTCGTCGCCGGGCAGATCGACCGCGGCGGCTTGGTGGCCTGCCCCCTGCAGCAGAGGAACGACGTGGCTCCAGTACCATGCTGCGCCGCCGGCGCCCGGGATCAGAACGAACGAACTCACCGCAGCGCCGGCCTAACGCCGACGGCGGGACCCCGGTCCCGGACTGGCTGTCGGCATTTGGGCCGGTTTCGTGTCAACGCGGAGCTCATTCCACCATTCTCACCCCGCTCGCCCGCGGCCTTGCCCATATTCGTGCGAATTTCGGTCATGCGGCTCCGCTGGTCCGGTGAGTAAGGCCGCTTTCGCGCAACCCTCGCGTACTCATGTATAGATGTATACAAGTATGATTAACGCGGAGGTCACCACATGGCAGATTCACCGTCCCGGAACACCGGGGCACACGTTGTCTACACGGAACTGAAGCGGCAGATCCTGAGCCTGGAACTGAAGCCCGGGGCGCGCATCTACGAACCCGCAATGGCTGAGGCGCTGCAGGTGAGCCGCACGCCGCTGCGGGAGGCCATCCGGCGGCTCATTTCCGAGAGCCTGCTGGAACAGCAGCCCACCGGGGGTGTCCTGGTGCCGGCCTTGGATGAGGCAGTAATTTCCGAGCTGTACGAGGTGCGCGCGTCGATGGAATCGCTGATGGCGCGGCAGGCGTGCGTGAAGGCGACCGCGGCCGACATCGAAGCACTCAACGGCATCCTTGAACGCAATGCCGCCATGGTGACGTTTGCCGATGACGCCATGAAACAGGGCATGGCGCTGCACGCGAAGATCGCCGAAATTGCGGGGAACTCGTGGGCCAGGCGGTTTCATGACCAGATCTCCAGCCAGATGGAGCGGTACCGCCACTTCACCAACAGCACGCAGGAGCGGCGGGACCAGGCCCTGGCCCAGCACCGGATCCTGGTGGATGCGGTGGCCGCCGGCAAACCGGAAAAAGCCGCCAAGCTCGCCTTCGACCACGTTATGGGAGCCCGGGACGCGGCGGTGCGTGCCATCACGGGCAGCCTCACCGTCTCATGATTGGTGAACTCGGCCGCCGCTCGGCCACAGCCCTCCTCACGCACTCCGCCCTGATCCAGGCCGTGACCTTCCTGGTCCGTCCTGCCGCCACCTACCGGGCGCTCGAACTGGACGTGCCCGGTTACGCGCTGGGCCTCCTCGCCGCCAGCTACGCCGTCTTTCCCCTGCTGCTCGCCGTCCCCACGGGCGGACTGGTGGACCGCCTGGGTGAGCGCCGGCTGATGGCGATCGGGTCCGCCGTCGTTCTTGCCTGCTCTGCTTTTCTGTTTCTGTGGGGATCGTCCATCGTGGCGCTCATCATCGGAACGGCGTTCCTCGGCGCCGGCCAGCTTGCCTGCGTTGTGGGGCAGCAGGCGGTGGTGGCCAACAACGCCGCATCATCCAGGATGGACTCCGCCTTCGGTTACCTGACATTCGCGGCATCTCTGGGGCAGGCCCTGGGGCCGCTGGCAATTTCCCTGGTGGGAGGCGCCTCCGTCCGGCCCGACACCCAGGCGATCTTCTTCCTTGCCGTCTGCATGAGCCTGGTGCTTTTTGTGACCACGTTCGGTGTCTCGGCCAAAGTCAGCGGCGGCAAAAGGAAAGCGGTTACGGGCGACGGCGGGAACGGCAGTGCCGTTTCGCTGCTGAAGACGCCCGGCGTGGCACGTGCCCTGGCCACCAGCGCCACCGTCCTGGCCGTGGTGGACCTGACCATGGTCTACCTCCCCGCACTCGGCGCCGAACGCGGGCTCACTGCGGCAACGGTGGGCCTGATGCTCACCACCCGCGCCGTGTTTTCCATGGTGTCCCGGCTGATGCTGGGGCAGATGTCGCGGAAGCTGGGGCGCATGCGGTTGCTGGTTTTCAGCCTCGCCCTGTCCACTGTTGCCCTGTCCGCGGCCGCAATTCCCATGCCGGCATGGCTGCTCTTTGTGGTCATGGCCGTCCTGGGTCTGGGGCTCGGCATCGGCCAGCCCCTCACCATGTCCTGGCTGTCAGCGCAGGCTCCTGCGGGGCAGCGCGGCCGGGCGCTGGCCCTGCGGCTGGCCGGCAACAGGGTAGGCCAGGTGGTGCTGCCCAGCGCCATCGGCGTCGTGGCGGCCGGGCTCGGCGCGGGGGGAGTGTTCCTGGCATCGGCGGTGGTAGTGGGCGGGACGCTCCTGCTGCTCCGCGGTGTGCGGCTGGACGGCTAGACCCCTCACCCCAGCAGGTCATCCTGGTAGCACCACCGCCAGTCCTCGCCCGGCTCAATGCTCCGCATGACGGGGTGCCCGGTCGCTTCGAAGTGCCGGGACGCGTGGGAGCCTGCCGAAGAATCACAACACCCCACGTTGCCGCACCGCAGGCACATTCTCAGGTGCACCGTCGTCGTGCCTTCCCGAACGCAGTCCTCGCAGAAGGCGTCCGGGGGCACGTCCCGGGACCGGGCTGACTCGAGGTGGCCGCACACCCCGCCGGGCCGTGCGATCCCTTCGCCGCCGCCCTCGCCGGACGTGTCCACCTCGTCCAGCGCGACGTCCAGCATGGATTCCTCAACGTCCAGCCGCTCCAGGACGTCGCTGAGGACCTCGTGGGCGTACTCGCCGCCGCGCCGCAACTCGAGCACCTTGGCCCGCTCCGCTTCCAGCATGGCTAGCCGCAGCCTGGCATAGCGCTCGCTGGGCGTCGCGGTCTCCGCCGACGGCCGGCCCAGCCGTTCCCAGGCGGCCAGTCCGCGCTCCTGGGTGCGCCGTTTGAGCATGGCCACGACCTCCGGCGGATCGTCGTCCGTGCGCAGTTCCTGCAGGCGGGCCACGCCCGCAGCGGTGGCCTGCTGCATCAGCGAGGCCTGGTTCAGCGCGTCCTCGCGCTGGTCCGGGCCCTGCACCCGCAGGACGCGGACCAGTGCCGGAAGGGTGAAGCCCTGCAGCGTCAGCGTGCCGCCCACCACCACCAGGGCAGCGAGGATCAGCACCGAACGGTGTTCGAGATCCGCGGGCAGCACCAGCACCGCGGCCAGCGTGACCACCCCGCGCATCCCGGCCCAGGAGACCACTGCCGCGAACTGCCACGGCGGTGCCGGGTCGTTCCGCCGTACGGCCGGAATCAGCCGGGGCAGGTACGTGGCCGGGAACACCCACACCGGCCGGAGCACCAGGACCGCCAGCAGGATGATGACGCAGCCAGCCCAGATCCTGCCGGCCCCTAGGGAGTCGTCCTGGACGCCGTCGATGATGGTCCGTACCTGGAGCCCGATCAAGAGAAACACTGAGTTCTCCAGCAGGAACTGCACCGTGTTCCAGTTGCTGCGCTGGCTCAGCCGGGCGGCGCCGTTGGGCATGGATGGCGCCTTGGTGCCCATCACCAGGCCGGTTACGACGACGGCGAGGACGCCCGAGGCGTGGATCGCTTCGGCCGGCAGGTACGCGACAAGCGGGGCCACCAGCGACGTTGACGTGTTAATGGCCACATTCCGGATCCGCTTCCGCAGCGCGGTCAGCACGTAGGCCGCTGCCATGCCCACCACCAATCCGCCGCCCACGGCGAGCAGGAAGTCCCCGGCGATCTCCGCTGCGGACACCGAACCTGCGATGGCCGCAATGGCAGCCCGGAGGCAGATCAGCGCGGTGGCGTCGTTGACCAGGGACTCACCCTCAAGGATGGTGACAATCCTGCGCGGCATCCCCACCTTCCGGGCGATGGCCGTCGCAGCCACCGCATCGGGCGGCGCCAGGACGGCACCGAGGGCGATTGCGGCGGCCAGCGGGATCTCCGGGAACAGCCACCAGACCACAAAGCCCACGGTGATGGTTCCGAAGATGACGTAGCCCACCGAGAGTAACCCGATGGCGCGGCGGTTCGAGCCGAAATCGAACAGGGAAGTCCGGAGCGCGGCGGCGTACAGCAGGGGAGGCAGCAGGCCCACGAGGACCAGTTCCGGGGTCAGCTCAATGCGCGGAACGAACGGGAGGAAGGACCCGGCAACGCCGGCCAGCACCAGCAGCAACGGAACGGAAATGTTGAGTTTCCGGCCAAGGGCGCTGCCGGCGCAGACCACCGCGACGAGAACCAGAAGTCCCAGGGCGATTTCCATTGGGCCATTGTCTCAGGGCGTCCGAAAAGACGAACGGCTTTACCCCAAAGAATGATAAAAGGACGCGCTAAACGAGCGGCCACGGGTACCGCATGCCGGTGCGGTCAACCGGCAGCACGCCGGAGCTGAGCAGGCGCTGGACGCGGCGCTCCAGGGCGGTGACCTCGCCGGCGTCGAGCAGTTCCGCCACCTCTGGAGGCGTGGCTTCCGCCAGGGGCGCGATGTCCTCAAGCAGGGCAGCGGGGATGGGATGGCCGGCAAAATCCCAGATCACGGTTCGCAGTTTGAAGCTGGCCGCGAAGCACAGCCCATGGTCGATGCCCCACACCCGGCCGTCGTCGCCGCGGAGCACGTGCCCGCTTTTACGGTCGGTGTTGTTGGCGACGTAGTCGAACAGGGCGATCCTGGCCAGGTCGGGGTGAGTCTCGGGTGCATCCTCGTAGAGCGTGAAGTAATGCTCCTGGAAGTCGCACTCGATGAACCACTGCAGCGACCCTACCCCCAGCGGCGCTTCCTCCCGGATCACCGTCGGCGGCACCAGGCCCCATCCCAGCGCCTCGCTGAGCAGGTATGCTGCGCGTTCGCGCCGGTAGAGGCCCGGCTCGAAATCGGACAGCGGGCGTTCCCCGGCTTCCGGCTTGTAGACCGCATACCCGGAGTCCTCCGCGCAGGAGACCTCGGCGAGGAACGTCTCGTTGCTGCTGCGCGGGATCCGTCCCACCAGCTCAACCCTGCCCTCGGAGAGCAGCGTCAGCTCCCGGCCGGTCACCGCCTGCCCCGTCCCGCCGTCTGTCCCGCCGGGCGTCCCCACGTCACGGCCCCCTCAGCCCGCTGAGCGGTTCCGACGTCGAATTCACCATCAGCACGGCCGGCGCCTGACCCTCCACAAAGGAGATGGCCGACACCGAACCCGGGCTGATGACGATCCGCTGGAAAAGGTCCAGGGGTGTGCCCAGCGCGTGGGCCACGGCCGCCTTGATGGGATCGGCGTGGGAGAAACACACCACCACGCCCCCGGCATGGGCCGTGCGCAGGGCCTCCAGCGATCCGACGATCCGGTCCTGCATTTCGGTGAAGCTCTCGCCGTTCGGGAAGCGGAAGGTGGAGGGGCTGTGCTGGACCGTTTTCCACTCCGGCAGCCCGGCAACGTCCGCCAGGGCAGCCCCGGTCCAGTCGCCGAAATCGCATTCGAGCAGACCGTCGTCGTGCTTAACATCCAGTCCGGCGCGGACGGCCGTTGGCTCCGCCGTCTCCCGCGCGCGCTCCAGCGGCGAGGAATAGACGGCCTCGACCGCCACATCCGCGAGACGTTCCGCAACCCGTTCGGCCTGCGCCCGGCCGCCGTCGGACAGGTGGAGTCCCGGCGCACGCCCCGGCAGCACCTTGCCCGTGGTCGGTGTCACCCCATGGCGCACCAACAGGAGCAAGGTGCCCGACGGCGGCGCCGGCGGTGGTGCCGGCGGTGAGGGCTCCGATGAAGGTTCAGGCGTTGCTGCAGTCATCAGGATCAAGCGTAAGACGCACGGGAGGCAAGCGAGCAGGAATCTCGGCAAATCCCTCGATTCCCCGCCCGATGGAGGTCTACCGTAGAGGGGTGAGTGATCGTCCCGATATCTTCACTGTTGGTGAACTGCGTGCCTCCGGCCACGCGCACAAGGACCTGCGCCGCGAAATCCGTGACAACCTGCTCGCCGCGCTCTCCGCAGGCCGGGACCCCTGGCCCGGGATGTACGGCTTCAGCCGGACCGTCCTGCCGCAGCTCGAGCGCGCCCTGCTCGCCGGCCACGACGTCGTGCTCCTCGGCGAACGCGGGCAGGGCAAAACCCGGCTCCTGCGCACCCTGGCCGGGCTGCTGGACGAATGGTCGCCGGTGATCGAAGATTCGGAACTCAACGAACACCCCTATGAACCCATCACGGAGCAGTCCCGGGCCCGCGCCCTCACCGAGGGGGACCGGCTGCGGGTGGCGTGGCGCCACCGCTCCGAACGGTACGTCGAAAAACTCGCGACGCCGGACACCTCCGTCGCCGACCTGATCGGCGACATCGACCCGATGCGGGTGGCCGAGGGCCGCCGGCTCGGTGATCCGGAAACCATCCACTACGGCCTGGTCCCGCGCTCCAACCGCGGAATCATCGCCATCAACGAACTGCCCGACCTCGCCGAGCGCATCCAGGTCTCGATGCTCAACGTGATGGAGGAACGCGACATCCAGATCCGCGGCTACGTGCTGCGGCTGCCGCTGGACGTGCTGGTGGTGGCGTCCGCCAACCCGGAGGACTACACCAACCGCGGCCGGATCATCACGCCGCTGCGGGACCGCTTCGGCGCCGAGATCCGCACGCATTACCCCATAGAGCTCGACGACGAGGTGGCTGTCATCCGGCAGGAAGGGCAGCTGGTGGCCGGCGTCCCGCCCGTCATCCTGGAGATCCTGGCCCGCTACACCCGGGCGCTGCGGCAGTCCCCGGCCATCAACCAGACCTCCGGGGTATCCGCCCGGTTCGCCATCGCCGGCGCCGAAACCGTTGCCGCGGCAGCCCTGCGCCGCGCCAGCGTAAGGGGCGAAGACGAGGCCGTGGCACGAATCATCGACCTCGAAGCGGCCGTGGAAGTCCTTGCCGGCAAAATTGAGTTCGAATCCGGCGAGGAAGGCCGCGAACAGGACATCCTCGAGCATCTCCTGCGCATGGCCACAGCGGAAGCCGTGCGCGCGCACTTCCATGGCATCGACATGGGCCAGCTGGTGGCCGCGCTCGACGGCCACACCACGGTGACCACCGGCGAACTGGTCACCGCGCGGGAGTTTCTGGAGAACCTCCCGTCCCTCAACGGCTCCCGCCTCTACGACGAAATCAGTGAACGCCTCGGTGCGACCAACGACGGTCAGCGGGCCGCCGCCGTCGAACTCGCGCTGGAAGGCCTCTACCTCGCCCGCCGGATCGCCAAGGAGTCCGACGACGAGGCAACGGTTTACGGGTAGCGCTTGCCGTACGGACGCTGAGGGCAGGAGGGCCCATGAGCATTCACAACCGGTCCAGGTACAGCCGGTACCGCGGGGGCCCTGATCCGCTCGCCCCGCCGGTGGACCTGGCGGAGGCCCTTGACGCCGTGGCCGAGGACGTCATGGCCGGTTACTCGCCGCGGCACGCCCTCCAGGAGTTCCTGCGCCGCGGCGGCCGCAGCCGGGAAGGCCTGGACGACCTCGCCGGCCGCGTCCAGCAGCGGCGCAAGGACCTGCTGGGCCGGCACAAACTCGACGGCACTCTCAATGAAGTCCAGAAACTGCTGGAGACCGCGGTGCTGGAGGAGCGAAAACAGCTGGCCCGCGACGCCATGATGGACAACACCGACCGCGCGTTCCGGGAGATGCAGCTGCAGAACCTGCCCCGGTCCACGGCAGCGGCGGTCAACGAACTGGCCACCTATGACTGGCAGTCGTCGACAGCCCGCGAGGCGTATGAGCGGATCAAGGACCTGCTGGGCCGCGAGGTCCTGGACCAGCGGTTCGCCGGCATGAAGCAGGCGCTGGAGAACGCCACCAATGAAGACCGTGCGGCGGTCAACGAGATGCTGCAGGACCTCAACGGACTGCTCGACAAGCACCGGCGCGGCGAGGATACGGACGCGGACTTCCAGAACTTCATGGCAAGGCACGGGCAGTACTTCCCTGAGAATCCGCAGTCCGTCGAGGAACTGATCGACGCCCTCGCCCAGCGCGCAGCAGCAGCCCAGCGGATGCTGCAGTCCATGTCCCGGGAGCAGCGGGAGGAGCTGATGAACCTCTCGGCCCAGGCGTTCGGCTCGCCGCAACTCATGGCCCAGCTCGGCCAGCTCGACGATAACCTGCGCGCCCTGCGCCCCGGCGAAGACTGGGCCGGCTCCGAACGGTTCGAGGGGGAGGAAGGGCTCGGCCTGGGCGACGGCACCGGCGTGCTGCAGGACCTCGCCGAGCTGGACGAGCTCGCCGAGCAGCTCTCGCAGTCCTACAACGGGTCCAGCCTGGACGACCTGGACCTGGACGCCCTGGCCCGCCAGCTCGGGCAGGATGCCGCCGTGACCGCACGCACCCTCGCGGAAATCGAGAAGGCAATGCACGACGGCGGGTTCCTCCACCGCGGGGCGGACGGGGACCTCCGGCTGTCACCGCAGTCCATGCGGCGGCTTGGGCGGGCACTGCTGCGGGACACGGCGAAGCAACTGTCCAGCCGGCAGGGACGCCGGGACACGCGTGTTGCCGGTGCAGCGGGCGAGCAGACCGGTTCGAGCCGCCCGTGGGAGTTCGGGGATGCCGAGCCGTGGGATGTCACGCGGACCATCACCAACGCCATCCGCCGCACCATTGCCGACGGCGGCGCCCCGGGCAGCGGACTGCGCCTCGCCCCGGAGGACATCGAGGTGGCGGAAACTGAGGCACGCACCCAGGCCGCCGTGGTCCTGCTCGTGGATGTCTCGTTCTCGATGGCCGCCCAGGGACGCTGGGTGCCGATGAAACGCACAGCGCTCGCCCTGCACCATCTCATTTCCACCCGCTTCCGCGGCGACCGGCTGCAGCTGATCACGTTCGGCCGCTACGCGCAGACCACGGACATCGGCGAGCTCACCGCCTTGCCGCCCTTCCAGACCAAGGGAACCAATCTGCACCACGGTTTACTGCTGGCTGGCCGGTTCTTCCGCAAACACCCGTCCATGCAGCCTGTCCTCCTGGTGGTGACCGACGGCGAACCCACCGCGCACCTGCTGGCCGACGGCGAAACCTGGTTCGACTACCCGCCGGACCCCGAGACCATCCGGCTTACCGTGGCCGAGCTGGACCGCCTGGGGCGGGCCGGCACGCAGGTCACGTTCTTCCGGCTGGGTGATGACCCCGGCCTGGAACGGTTTGTCCAGAAGATGGTCCGCCGGGTGGACGGGCGGGTGGTGGCACCCGACGTCGGGGACCTGGGGGCTGCCGTCGTGGGGGAGTACCTTCGTGCCCACTTCCGCGGCCGGCCCTACGGCGACGCCGACTGGGCCAAATAGGTGCGGTCCCTGTTCTAACTGCCTGCGCGGCCGGGTTTCAGCTGCCTGCGGGCTGGAACAGCTCCACAACGTTGCCGGACGGGTCTTCCAACAGGATCTGCCGGCCACCGGGTCCGGTGACAATGGTGTTGCGGAAGCTGAGGCCGGCGGCGCGCAGCCGTTCAACCTCGGCGTCGATGTCCGCCACGATGAGGTGAATGCGGTTCCACCCTCCCGGACCCGGGGTGGCTCCGTCCGGCATCGGCCGGCCCGCGGAGCTGGTTGGCCCGCTCAGGAGAAGCCGCAGTTGGCCGCGTGCGACGTCGGCAAAGGCCGGCGCAGCGCTCATCCTGAGGGTGAATCCGAGGTGCTTCGTGAAGAAGTCGATGGATGCCTCCACGTTATCAACCATGTACCGGACACTGACCATCTCCGCATCATTGGTGGGCATTTAGGGGTCCCTTCGTGGTTGGTTGGGTTCCCGGATCAGGTCGCCTAGCAACTGTTATAGCCCCAGGACCGCAGGCAGCCTAGAGGCGGAGTCTGAACTATATTCGGACAACGGAAGGACCTGACTGTTGCAGTAACGGCCTGGTGCAGTTAATGAGGAGACGGATCTCTGTATGGCGGAAATGCCCCCTGCGACGCTGGAAGTGAACGACGCAGTGGTCCGGTCCCTTCTCCGGGACCAGCGGCCCGACCTCATAGACCGGCCTCTGACCCTGGTTGCGAACGGGTGGGACAACGCGACCTTCCGGCTGGGCGGGGACCTCGCCGTCCGGCTGCCGCGCAGGGCGGAGGCCGTTCCGCTGATTCTGCATGAGCAGGCCTACGTCCCCGGCATAGCCCGCCGCTCCCCGGTGGCGGTTCCTGTGCCCGTCCATGCCGGCCAGCCGACGTCGGACTTTCCGTGGCCGTGGAGCATCGTACGGTGGGTCACCGGAACGGCCGCGGCCGACGTCGGCGCCGCAGACCGCGGGCCGGCCGCTGACGGCCTGGCAGACTTCCTCCTCTCCCTCCATGTGCCAGCCGGAACCGGCGTCCCGGTCAATCCGTTCCGCGGCGTGCCGCTAACGGACCGTGACACGGCGGTGGTGGATCGGCTCCGCGACCGCGGACGCTACCCGCAGGCAGCAGCGCTGGGTGTGGTCTGGGCCGAAGCCTGTGCTGTTGCAGCCTGGGATGGTCCGCCGATGATGCTCCACGGCGACCTTCACCCGGGCAATGTCCTGCTGACGGACAACGGATCGCTGGCCGGCGTCATCGATTTCGGCGACGTGGGGGCCGGGGACCCGGCCGTCGACCTTGCGGTGGGATGGCTGATGTTCGACGCCGGCGCCCGCCGCCGCTTCCAGGCCGCCCTTGGCGCCGCGGTGGACAGCGACACCTGGGTGAGGGCCCTGGGCTGGGCGCTTGTCCTGGCCACCGCGATGGTGAGTAACTCCGACGACAACCCGCGGATGTTCGCCGTGGGCGGGTTCGGAATCAGGCAGGTCCTGGAAGGGTGACTTGGCCCAAACTCTGATGCCTCGTTAGGCCGGTCGCTTCATGCGGTCCAGGTATGCCCACCCTAAGCTCCAACGCTGCCTGCCGGCCAAGGGCCGGAGTCATTGACGGCCCCATGCCGACCGGCCACCATGAGTTATGAGCGAATCAGGAGCTGATACCGCGGGTGCCCCTCTTGACGGCGACAGCGTCGTGTCGGAGCACACCGAAACCCCCGAAAGCATCGCCGAAGAAATCGTTCACGAGATTCGTCTGGGGCACGTGGAGGACGACGTCAGCCACGTTCTCGAGGAGCGCTTCGACAAGGCGGGCATCGAGTTGCCGCCCGAAGAGGTGGACGACCTTGCGGAGGAAATCGAACGGGACGCGTCGACTTAGCCATCGGGTCTGGTCCCGGGCCAAGTCCTACGTGCTAAGGCTCCAGTGGACCCGGATGGCCTCGGCAATTCGCTCGCTTGCGACGTCTACCCGGAAAGCAACGGGCGCGGTCCCGGTCTCTTCGACCACCGAGTCGCTGTACACGCGGCCGCAGGCGGGGCACAGCGTGTAGAGATCCTCGTCGTCAGGCCAGGCCGCCAGCTCCGGGGGAACGGGGGTGTCGTCAGCGTTATGGACAGGGACGCCCTGTGAATTGGCCTGGATCAGCCCGTCCTTGCTGACGGTGTTGCCGCAGACGCAGGTGATGGTGGTGACATCATGGCCAATCACAGTGGCCGTTTCAGCGTCCACGATGACCTCCCCGGTAGTGGAAGAGAGCTGCTGGTCCTACAAGCTTAGACCGATGCCCGGACCAGCACTTCCCCCAATTCGCAGCCCGCAGAACCGGCCGACGGCGGGGGGTCCCGCCGTCGGCCGCCTTACCTGTTGCGAAGCTTCGGGTCGACGATTTCTGTCCGGATCACGGCCGCCAGCGTCTGGACCGTTGTGGTGATCCCGGTGTTCCGCTTGATTTCCTTGCGGATGACGTCCAGCACCGAGTCGGACAGGATGATGTCCAGAAGCGCATCCGGCGATGTTGCCGCCCGGTGCTTCCACAGCTCATCGATCCGGCGGCGCTTGAGTGCTTCCCGGTGGAGGAAGAACATCTTGTCCGCTTTTTCCTCCAGCGGCTCGGGGCCGAGGAGGTCAATTTCGAAGGCGAGATTCACAATCACTGGGAGCCCGCCGGTGAGGTGGTACGCCTGCCAGACCTGGCCGTTGGTGAGGATCATCCACTCCACACCCTCGTTGACCGCATACATCTGGACCTGGCGAAGGTGGCGCTCGCTGAGTTTTGGCTCACCCGCTTGACCTCGATGAACACAATGAGCTGTTTATCAATCCTGACGCCGTAGTCCGCGAAATCCTGCTTGACCATGTATTCGGTGGTCAGATCGCGGAATTTGTCGTAACCCAATCCCTCGCAGAGCATGTCCGTGATCAACAGGCGGGTGTCACCCTCGTTGGCATCACGGGCCAGGAGATCATGGAGTGGCTTGGTGAACCGCTGCACGGCAGCTTTCACCTGCTCGTGGGCCTCGGACTCCCACTTCGGTACCTTGGCGGCCGGCGGCGCGGGCTTAATCTCCGCGACCACCGTGACGGCTTCGGCGGTGTCCACTGCCACCAGGCTGACTTCCATCACCGGCGGCGCCGGCAGCTCAACGGCGGCGCCCAAGGGACGCGACAGTTCGTCGGGGAGCTGGGCATGTGCGTCCACCACACCAAAGGCCGCCTGTTTCAACAGCCACTGGATGGTCGGCAACCACGGCTCGACAACGTCCCTGCTGACCCCCGGGGCCTCGACGGTCCTCGCCGCGGAGATTGCCTCCAGATCCGCGATGCGCGGCACAAGGTGGCCCTGCCCGGCTGCGTCAGTGGCCCACTGGGACAATACCTGCAGGCGCGCCTGATACTTCAAGTCAGTCATTTTCCCCCAATTGAACTCAGTCCCTTCTGAATTCGTCAATTAGACGAGACCATACACGGCCGCCTTGTCCGGCTCCGCCCGCGCCACGGCCCAATTTTGGAGCGCATCCGCCCGGAGGCCGGATTGCCAAAATTTCTCAATTGCACGGGGCGTTTACCGTGGGTTCATGCATTCGTCGCTTCGCTGATTTTGCCGCCAGCGTAAAGGGGCTTCGCACTTATCTCTAT
Source organism: Pseudarthrobacter sp. BIM B-2242 (assembly GCF_014764445.1). Taxonomy (NCBI): domain Bacteria; kingdom Bacillati; phylum Actinomycetota; class Actinomycetes; order Micrococcales; family Micrococcaceae; genus Pseudarthrobacter; species Pseudarthrobacter sp. BIM B-2242. The sequence goes on along the minus strand of NZ_CP061721.1, from coordinate 3,682,725 downwards.
TCCGGCTAGGATCGCTCTCGAGTCCGGCCTGATCGGCATGGTCTGCGTCCTCACCCCGGCTAACGTCACATGTAGATAAGGAACTAGGGCATGGGCGGGCACGTTGGGAATTGAGGACGCGAGTATTTTCACACTAGCTGGAGGTTGAGAAATTATGGGTTTGAGCTTGCAGAAGGGCCAGTCGCTGTCGCTGACCAAAAAAGACGGCGGTTCGCTCACAAAAACCAAGATGGGCCTGGGCTGGGACTCGGCGGCTCCGGTCAAAAAGGGCTTTTTTGGAAAGGCCAAGACCGTAGAGGTGGACCTCGATGCCTCGGCCATTTTCTTCGACGCGTCCGGGAGGGCCCTGGACCAGGTCTGGTACAACCAGCTGCAAAGCAAGGACGGCTCCACGCGCCACACCGGGGACAACCTGACCGGCGACGGCGCCGGCGATGATGAGACGATCCTGGTCAACCTGGAGCTTGTCTCCCCGGCCGTGGCACACATCGTGTTCGTCATCAGCAGCTACACCGGCCAGACTTTCGACCAGGTGCAGAATGCCTTCTGCCGCCTGGTGGACGACTCGACCGCGGGAAGCCCGGAAATCGCCAAGTACCAGCTGACCGACTCGGGTACCCATTCGGCCATGATCATGTCCAAGGTGTCCCGTGACGGCGCGGGCTGGACGTTCAAGGCAATCGGTGAGCGCGCCCAGGGCCGCTCGGTCGCGGATCTGATTGCACCGGCCGCTGCCGTCCTCTAGCCGTTCGAAGGATCAATTATTTTGTCGAGCCTGACCCTTACCAAAGGCAATAATCTCTCCCTCACCAAGGCCGATCCGGGCCTGGAGCGGGCCCTGATCGGCCTGGGCTGGGATCCCAGGACCACCAGCGGCGAAGCCTTCGACCTGGACGCTTCGGCGCTCCTTGTCGGGGCGGACGGCAAGGTCCGGTCCCAGGACGACTTCATCTTCTACAACCAGCTCCAGGCCAAAGACGGGTCAGTGGTCCACCAGGGCGACAACCGCAGCGGTGTGGGCGACGGCGACGATGAACAGATCCTGATCGACCTCAGCCTGATCGCAGCAGACGTGGACCGCGTTGTCATCGTTGTGTCCATCGACCAGGCGGATGTCCGTGGCCAGAACTTCGGCCAGATCCGCGGCGCGTACTGCCGTGTGCTGAACCAGGACACGGACCAGGAAGTGGTCCGCTACGATTTGAGCGAGGACGCGGCACCTGAAACGTCAATGATTTTCGCCGAGATTTACCGCAACCGTGCCGAATGGAAGTTCCGGGCGGTTGGCCAAGGCTATGCCACGGGCCTCCACGGCATCGCCACGGATTTCGGCATTTCGCTGGACTAGTTCGCACGACCGATTCAACACGAAGGAATGGTACAAACATGGCAGGACTAACCCTTACCAAAGGCAGCAATCTGTCCCTGACGAAGAGCGCACCAGGTCTGTCGAAGGCTGTAGTTGGGCTGGGCTGGGACCCGCGTACGACGACGGGCGAGGCTTTTGACCTCGACGCCTCCGCCCTCCTGATTGCCGCGGACGGCAAGGTCCGGTCCTCAGCGGACTTCATTTTCTACAACCAGCCCGCTGCCGCGGACGGCTCCGTCACCCACCTGGGTGATAACCGGTCCGGCGAAGGCGCCGGCGACGACGAGCAGATCCTGGTGGATCTCTCCCTGGTGGCGGCCGACGTCGAACGCGTTGTCATTGTGGTCTCCATCGACCAGGGCGAAACGCGCGGCCAGAACTTCGGCCAGGTGCGCAGCGCCTACTGCCGCGTGATCAACCAGGTCGACGACAAGGAAATCGTCCGCTACGACCTGAGCGAGGACGCCGCGCCCGAAACGTCGATGATTTTTGCCGAGGTCTACCGCAACAACGGTGACTGGAAGTTCAAGGCCGTCGGCCAGGGATACGCCACCGGACTCGCAGGCATCGCCAAGGACTTCGGCGTCGACCTTAGCTGATGAGTACCCCGGACTGATGAGGTCCGGACCGCTCCTTCGGCTCCGCATCGTTTCCACCTGAGGTGGTGTCCCGGCACATCGAAACCGGGACACCACCGAACTCTTGAAAAGGCAGCATCATGAATTCTCCGTTGACTCCCCCCGACGCCGCAGAGGCTTCATTGGTGCTCCATGCCCCGGAAGCCCCCGCCATTGTTCAGCCCGAAGAAGCTCCCGGCATGGTGCCGGTCCCCGACGAACGGCGGGCCGAGATCGACAGGCAGGCCAGGGAGTTCGTGGCCGGACTGGCCACGCTGGACGCGCGCAGCCCGGAGTTCTCCTCACAGGTGGACGGCATCAACAAGATCGGCAGCGCCGAGATCACGGCGTCCAGCAACTCCTCCAGCAGGCTGCTGGAACGTTCCTCGACATCCATTGCCGGCGCCAAGAAGTCCGGGAACAGCGCCCAGGTGGCGGTCGCCAACACCCTCGGTGAGCTGCGGAGCACGGTGGAGGACCTCACCCCCAACCAGGCCAACCTGAGCGTGGGCAAAAAAATCCTGGGCTTCATCCCCGGCGGCAACAAGCTGGCCAAGTACTTCCAGAAATACGAGTCGGCTCAGACCCAGCTGAACCAGATCATCAAGTCCCTGATGACAGGCCAGGACGAGCTGCTCAAGGACAATGCCAGCCTGGCCAACGAAAAGGTCCAGCTCTGGGAAACGATGCAGGCACTGAGTGAATATGCCGTGTTCGCCAAGGCCCTGGACGCAGCCTGCGTGGAGAAGATCGACTCCGCCCGCGCCGCCGGTCAGATCACCGAAGCCCAGAAAATGGAGGCGGACGTCCTGTTCCCGGTCCGCCAACGCCACCAGGACATCCTGACCCAGCTCGCCGTCTCCGTTCAGGGATACCTGGCGATGGACCTGATCCGCAAGAACAACGTGGAACTGATCAAGGGTGTTGAGCGGGCGCGGACCACCACCATCTCGGCCCTGCGTACTGCTGTGATCGTGGCCCAGGCCCTCGCCAACCAGAAGATGGTCCTGGACCAGATCGACGCCGTCAACACCACCACCAACAACATGATCCTGAGCACCAGCGAAATGCTCAAGGACCAGACTGCCCGGATCCACCAGCAGGCTTCCAGCTCCGGTGTCAGCGTGGAGACGCTCCAGAAGGCCTTCGACAATGTCTTCGCCACGATGGATGCCATTGACACCTTCCGGTCGGAGGCTGCCAAGAACATGGAGAGCACCGTCGGTGCCCTCGAAGCCAGCGTGCAGAAGGCCCGGCCCTACCTGGAACGCGCACGGCAGGGCCAGACAGACTAAATGACAGCGGAAAGCAGCAGGCGGTACCGCAGTGATTGGTAAGTTCATCGGCTCCCTGTTCGGCGCTGCCCCCGTGCCGGGCATCGCCGAACAGGCCTCCGAGCCAACGGCCGACGCCGAGTTGGCGCAGGCCGCCGCATCCTTGGACAACCTGCGCAGCGCCATCCGGCGGACCGGCGCTGAACTGCCGACGTTGGTCTCCTCGCAGCTGCGCCAGATCGACGATGTGCTGCGCCCGTTGGTCAGCCATATGTCCGAGCAGGGCGCTTCGATGGAACAGCAGGTGCTGCTGAATTCCATCGTCTGCAGCTACATCCCGGATCCGCTGCGCACCTACCTGGCGCTCCCGGACAGTGCCAGGACTGAAGAGTCCGGGCCAACGCAGCTGCTGGCGGAACAGCTCGCCACGCTCGAGGAGATCGCCCGGGACCTGGCCAACCAGGTTCGGATCGGTGCCATTGCCGAGCTGTCCACCCACGGCCGGTTCCTCGAGGACAAGTTCGCGCCGTCCGCGCTACGTCTGGAAGGCCGCTGATGGGCAAGCTTGTGGCAGGAGCCAACGCCGCACTGACAGCCGAGAACCCGGGACTGACCAGGATCCTGGTCGGCCTGGGCTGGCAGTCCATCCCCAGCCGGGGCCCGCAGTCCGAGCTGGTTCCCCTGGCGATCATGTGCGACGCCGGCGGCCGGGCCATCTCGAATGATCACCTGGTGTTCTTCAACCAGATCGCCAGCCCCGAGGGTTCGGTGGCTTTCGCCGGCACCGAGGACCAGGAGCAGATCGACGTGGACCTGTCCCTGGTGCCGGACAACGTCGCCAAGATCACGTTCATCGTCTACGTCGACCCCGATCTCCGCGGGCCCGGCACCTTCTCTTCGATCCGCAGCCAGTACATCAGGGTGGCTACCGCACACAACCAGGAGCTGGTGCGCTTCGATATTCCCCAGTCCCCGCAGGACAACATCACCGCCATGATGTTCGGCGAACTGTATCGCCACCGTGAGGACTGGAAGTTCCGGGCCCTGGGCCAGGGCTACACCACCGGCCTGCGCGGCGTCGCCGCCGACTTCCGGTTCGACATCTAGGCGATGGCACTGAACAGGTCCACCCTCCGCACGGACATCACCTACCTCAGCCGCCGCGTCAAGCCGGCCGCCCGCGCTGACACGTCCGCGCCGGCCGCCCGCGCTGAAGCATCCGCCGCGGCACCCGCCCCGGCGGCAGCACCGCCGTCGTCCGCTGTGTCCACTGCCGCTCCGGCAGCTGCCACATCGCTGTCCCTCAGCCGAACCCCCGCGCCCGCATCCCCGGCACCGGCCCCGTCAACAGTCACCACGCCGGCGGCCACCACGTCCGCCGGAGCCCGCCCCGTGGCTGCGCACCGGCCCACCAGGCTCTTTCCTGCTCCCGGGATCGGCGAGACCAGGCTGCTCAACGCCCAGACGCCCATGATCCGCCTTGACCGGCGCCAGTCGGCGATCGGCAGCCTGCTGGTGACGGGGGCAACCTCGGCGGCCTGGGAAAGCTCAAAGCACGTGACCGGGGCGATGTCCGTTGACGGCACGGTCTCCGGCACGTCCGTCACATGCCCGGGCAACCGCCCGCTTGTTGGATACGTGGACGGGACGGCAGTCGTGGCGCTGCGGCATGTCCGCGAACTGCGGCGGGCGCTCTTTATCGGACACCCTTCGGCCCCGCTGAGCGTGGAGATCTTCGACGGCGGCACCGTGACGCTGCCTGCAGCCGACGGGGAGACGGGGCACATCCTGTCCCTGACCGCCATCGATGGCGTCATCGAGCTTCGGGCCGAACCGGTGCCGGCCCGCGCCGACGCCCCCTTGCACTGGCAGGAATTCGGCTTTTCCATGACCACCCAAGCTGCCGCCCGCCGGCAGGGACCCTGACGGGACGGCATGCGCCATTTCAGTTTCCTAACCGACGAGCATGCCTCGCGGCTTTTCCACATCGCGCCACAGGAGCTGAGCCTGGACTCGGCCCCCGCGGTGCTTGCCGTGGCCCTGGGCGCCACGCTCTACACTCCGGCGGACCGCCCCAACCTGGCGCAGGACATCCGCAAACAGGCGGCCCGCGGCTGCCTCAGCATGGTGATCTGCCTTGAGGATTCCATCGCCGATGATGCGGTGGACTCCGCCGAGACCAACGTCGTGGACACGCTGACCCGGATGCATGCCGGCGGCCCCGACGACGCGTTCAAACCCGACGGGGGGCCGTTGCTGTTCCTCCGGGTCCGCACCCCCGAACAGATGCTGAGCCTGGCCCGCCGCTGCGGCACCGCCCTGGACATGCTGGTGGGCTTCGTCATCCCGAAGTTTGAGAATGAAACCGGCAGGGCGCAGCAGTTCCTGGATGCCCTGCATGAGATCAACGCTTCCCGCGGTGACGGCCGCCGGCTGCGGATCATGCCCATTATGGAATCTCCGCTCATGATCCACGGCGAGACCCGGACCAAAACCCTGACCGGTGTCTGCGACGTGCTGCAGGCCAACCGCGAGGATGTCCTGGCCGTCCGCGTGGGTGCCACGGACATGTCCAGTGCCTTCGGCCTGCGCCGCTCCCGGGACCTGACCATTTACGACGTCAAGGTGGTCGCCGCAGTGATCGGGGACATCGTGAACATGCTGGGCCGGCCGGACAGCGGGTTCGTGATCTCCGGTCCGGTCTGGGAGCACTACAGCAACAGCGAGCGGGTGCTGCGACCGCTGTTGCGGCGCACTCCCTTCGCCGACGCCAATGAGATGCCGCTGCGCGACCGGATTCTGACGAATAACCTCGACGGGCTCATCCGCGAAATCGAACTGGACCTGGCCAACGGGCTGCTGGGCAAGACGGTCATCCATCCCACCCATGTCCCGCTGGTCCATGCCATGTGCGTGGTCAGCCACGAGGAGTACGTGGACGCGCTGGAGATCGCCGGCAAGAACGGCGGCGGCGCTTCAGCCTCGCCGTACGGCAACAAGATGAATGAGATGAAACCCCATCAGGCCTGGGCCGGCCAGACGCTGCTTCGTGCCGCAGCCTTCGGGGTTGCCGCCGAGAACATCACCTACGTTGACCTCCTGGAAGCGAGCATGAATTGAGCCAGCACCCCTGGACCGGCGGCTTTGTACAGCACGCTCTCGGCGTGGACATCACCACCGACCACTCCGCCAGCCTGTTGCCGGTCGAGGACCTGGTGGGACTGGCGCTGCGCCGCAACCCCAAACGGGCCCACCTGCTGGTGTCCCGTGTGCTGGGCAAGCACGTCCCGTCGGAACCCGGCCTGGTCATCGCCGCCGGTGAGCTGCTTGGGGTGCTGGTCGGCGAGGCGCTGTCCCCGGCCCCGGAGTCCGGACCCGTCACCCGGACGGTTGCGGCCGGGCTCGCGGCGCTCCTGCGCGGGGAAACGCACGACGGCGGCCGGCGGGCCGCGCTGCAGAGCCTCCGGCGGGAGCTGGCCGGGTTGAAGACCCGCAACCAGCAGGTCATCACCATCGGGTACGCGGAAACGGCAACCGGCCTGGGCCGGCTTGTGGCCGACACGATCGGCTCGTACTACATCCATTCCTCCCGCCATGCCCCGGCTGGTGCCGCCGCCTACGGGTCCTTCGAGGAATCACATTCGCACGCGACCTCACACCGGCTGCTGCCCACGGATCCCCGGCGCCTGAGTGCCCCGGAACCGGTGGTGCTGGTGGACGACGAACTCAGCACCGGTGCCACCATCATCAACACCATCACCGAACTCCATGCCCTCGCACCCCACCCCAGCTACACGGTGGCCGCACTCGTGGACCTGCGGAGACCGGGCGACCGTGCCAGGTTCGACGAACTCGCGAAACGGCTCGGGACCTGCATCCGGGTGGTGGCCCTGGGCACGGGCCGGATCACCCTGGGCGCGGAGATCCTCCAACGCGCCGGGGAAGTGGTGGCGGCACTGCCCCAGGCGCCGGCCACTCCCGATGCGGCACCCGGCACGGTGACCTTCCTCAGGCCGGGGACGGCCGGCGCAGCTGTTCGCAGCGACCGGTTCGGCAATGGCGGTTCGGCCGCGGCGGCCACCTTGGCCGCCATCGGCGAAGCGATCCACCGGGAACTGCCGGGGGCGGCCGCCGGAGAGCCCGTTCTGGTCCTGGGCAGCGAGGAGTTCATCCACATTCCCCTGGCCGTGGCCGACGCACTGGACCGGCTGAATCCGGACCGCGGCGTCCGGTTCTCCACCACCACCCGGTCCCCGATCGTCGCGCTGGACCGCCCGGATTACGCCATCAAGGGCACAGTGCAGTTCGCCAGCCATGACGTCACCGTGGACGGTCCCGGTGTGCGCTTCGCCCACAACGTATCCTCCGCAGGACGCAGGTTCGGCACGATCGTGCTGATGCCCGAACCCGGGACCGCCGAGGATGTCCTTGCCGGCCCCGGCAGTGTGACCGAGGCGCTCAGCACCGCCTGCAGCGCCGTCGTCGTTGTCCTCCTGCCTGCCGCGCCCATCCTTCCGGCGCCGCTGGCGGGGCCTGCGTTCGGTTCCTACGCCCCGGAGGACGTCGCCTGGCTGCTCAAGGACATCGGTGATGCCGCGCTGGAAGCGCCTGCGGCCGATCGTGAAGCCGTGATGCAATCGGGCGGGGGTAGCTATGCAGAGTCCCTGCCGATCGAATATTCGCCTTCACCGCAGTACCGGCAGCTGTACCGGGATGCGTTGGAACGCTCCGCCGCCCGCGTGGCGCAGGCCGTAGGCACCGTGACCGAGCTGGCCCTGGCCGCGCGCGGCAACCGGCCGGTGCTGGTTTCCCTGGCCAGGGCCGGCACTCCGGTGGGCATCCTGATGCGCCGCTGGGCGCAGCAGATCCACGGCATTGACCTGCCCCACTACACGATGAGCGTTGTGCGGGGCGTCGGTCTGGACGAGACGGCGCTGCGGTACCTGGCCGCCCATCATGACCCGGAGCAGGTTCTCTTTGTGGACGGCTGGACCGGAAAGGGCGCCATCACCCGTGAGCTCTCCGCTGCCCTGGACCGCTTCGCCGAAACCGACGGTGTTGTGTTCCCGAAGGACCTTGCCGTGCTGGCCGATCCCGGGCACTGCGCCGACCTGTACGGCACCCGCGAGGACTACCTCATACCGTCCGCCTGCCTGAACTCCACCGTGTCCGGGCTCGTGTCCCGCACCGTCCTGAACGGGGACTTCATTGGTCCGGACGACTTCCACGGGGCCAAGTACTACCACCAGCTGCACGGTGACGACGTCTCGGCGGACTTCCTGGCCGCCGTCGCCGGCCATTTCGGCGACGTCGAAGAGTCCGCCCTGGCCGGAGCCCGGATCCTGCTGGCCGCGGACCGGACGCCTACCTGGGCGGGCCGGCTCGCCGTGGAACGCCTCGCCCGGGACCACGGGATCGAGGACCTGAACCTCATCAAACCGGGGGTCGGCGAGACAACACGGGTGTTGCTGCGCAGGGTGCCGTGGAAGATCCTGGTGCGTCCTGACGCCGCGGCCGAGATAGCGCACATCCTGCTGCTGGCTCAGCAGCGCGGCGTGGACGCGGTGGAGGTGCCGGGCCTGCCCTTCAGCTGCGTGGGGCTCATCGAACCGCGGTTAAGCCGTGCGGGAACCGGCGCCGGCGGATCCGCCGACGGATCAGCAGTGGCGGCCGCACTGTGACTTCCGTTTTGGTGGCCTCGGACCTGGACCGGACCCTGATCTACTCCGCGAAGGCCTTTTTCCTGGACGTCCCGGACCACCTGGCACCGGACATGGTGGTCGCGGAGCTCCACCAGGGGGTGCCGATCTCGTTTATGACCCGCACGGCTGAGCGGCTGCTCCTGGAACTGACCCGGGCGGCCATCTTTGTCCCGGTGACCACCCGGACCGAGGCGCAGTACCGGCGGGTCCGGCTGCCCGGACCCGTGCCGGAATACGCGGTCACCACCAACGGCGGCGTCCTGCTCAAGAACGGCGAGCGGGACATCGAGTGGCAGAGCGCCGTGGGGCAGGCGGTCTCGGAAAGCTCCGCACCGCTGGCCGTCATCGAGGAGTTTCTGTCCCGGGAGGCTTACCGGTCCTGGATCCTCGGGCCGCGCCGGGCCGAAGACCTGTTCCTCTACTCCCTTGTGGACCGGGCGCTGATGCCGGCGGAATTCGTCCGGGAGCTGGACGCATGGTGTGCCTCGCTTGGCTGGACGGTGTCCGTCCAGGGCCGCAAGCTCTACTGCGTGCCGCAAGCGGTGACGAAGAACAGCGCCGTCGCAGAGGTCGCCCGGCGCACCGGAGCCTCGCGGGTGATTGCGGCCGGGGATTCGTTGCTGGACGGGGCGATGCTGGCCGAAGCCGACGTCGCCTTCCGTCCCTCGCACGGCGAACTGGCCGACGTCGGCTTCCGCAGGGATCACCTGCGCGTCACTGAGGCCCGCGGCATCCTGGCAGGGGAGGAAATCTCCCGGCGGATCCATGAGCTGGTCCAACGCTAGGGACGCGGTGCCCGGTGATCCCCCAACTTCTTGTGCATCCATTGCCCTCGCTGCAATGCGCGGTTCACTATGGAGGGAATTGGGTGGGCCGGTACGGACCGGAGCGCCCACCCCCTGACGGCTCAAGGGAGAGTCCATGGACAGCACCGGTTCCGTTGCCCCTAACCGACGTACGCTGCTGAAGGCGGCCGGGATAGGGGCGGCCAGCGTTGCCGCCATCCCCCTGCTGTCCTCCTGCACCGAAGAACCTGCCCGGCTCGCGTCATCAACCCCGGCGTCACTGCTCCCGGCCCCGCCGGGCCAGGTCGAGCCGCTGCTGGACCGGGCGAAAGTTACAAACGCCTTAGGCAAGCTCGAGGACCTGGTCCGCGAAGCCATGGAAAGCACCGGACTCCCGGGGATGGCCGTGGCCGTGGTCTATCAGGACGAGGTGGTGTACTCCAAGGGCTTCGGGGTCCGGGAGGTGGGGAAACCCGGGGAGATCACACCTGACACGGTGTTCCAGGTGGCTTCGGTGTCCAAACCCCTCGCGTCCACAGTGGTGGCAGGACTGGTGGGGCGGCAGGTCATTAACTGGACTGACGCCGTCGTGGACCATAACAAGAACTTCGCGCTCAAGGATGACTACGTCACGCGGAATGCGAGCTTTGCTGATCTACTGTCACACCGCAGCGGGCTGAAAACAGGTTCGGGCGACCTGCTGGAGGACCTCGGCTACGACCGCGCGTACATCCTCGGCCACCTCAGCCAGGAGCCCCTTGATGCGTTCCGGTCCAGCTATAACTACAGCAACTTCGGCTTCACGGAAGCGGGCCAGGCGGCGGCCGATGCGGTGAACATGACCTGGGAGGATCTGGCCGACGAGGTCCTGTTCCGGAAGCTGGGCATGTCCGCCAGCAGTTACCGTCACGCGGACTATGCGAGGGCAGCCAACAGGGCCATCCTGCATGTGCCGCTGGGGAACAAAGAGTGGGCACCGAAATACCGCCGCAACGCCGATTCCGAGGCTCCGGCCGGGGGAGCGAGCTCATCAGTGCGGGACTTGGCCCAGTGGCTCCGGCTGCAGCTGGGAAGCGGCAGCTACGAGGGGCAGCCCGTTATTGATCCCGCCGCCCTCCAAACAACCCACGTTCCCCACTCAGTCTCCGGTCCGGCATCGGCTCCGGCTGCCCGTTCCCGCTTCTACGGGCTGGGCTGGAACGTCTCCTACGACGACCAGGCCCGGGTCCAGCTGGGACACTCCGGGGCGTTCAATCTCGGTGCAGCAACCGCCGTCTCGATGCTTCCCGGAGAACAACTGGCCATTGCGGCCCTGACCAACGGGCGCCCGCAGGGCATTCCTGAAGCAATCGCCGCCGGCTTCCTGGATGCAGCCCAGCACGGATCACCCACAGTCTCTTGGCTGGCCTTTACGGCCGGCGTCTTCAAACAAATAGATGAGGCCGACAAACCTGAGGTCGACTACACGAAGGTTCCCTCCAACCCGTCCCCTGCCAGGGCGAACAGTGCGTACACAGGCACCTATGACAATTCCTACTATGGCCGGCTTGAGGTCTTTGACGAGGGCAGCAAATTGGCCATGAGAATGGGGCCCGCCGCCAGTCCCACGGACTTCCCGCTCACCCACTTTGACGGCGACACGTTCAGCTTCGAATCCGTCGGAGAAAATGCCAACGGCCTGGCCGGCGCAATCTTTGCAGGGGCAAGCGGCGGCCCCGCACCAAGTGTCACGCTGGACTTCTACGACAGAACCGGGCTGGGAACCTTCACGCGGGCCTCGTAACGTCCAGGTAACGCCACCTGGCTAGGCTCGGCACCATGACTCCTTGGATAAGAAGGAAGGCTTTCCCATGTCAGACCGCAAGTTACTGAACCCCACCGAGCTTCACGCGGCACCCGGATTCACGCACGTTGTCACCGCTCCCGCCGCAGGACTGGCGTTTCTATCGGGGCAGGTCGCGCTTGACGCCAACTTCACCATCGTCGGCGGCGACGACCTTGCTGAGCAGACCAAGGCCGCCATGCGCAACATCAATACCGCACTCGATGCCATCGGGGCTTCGTGGGAGGACGTTTACCGGCGGACCATCTACACCCTCCAGCCCACGCAATACGAGACGATCACCGCCGCCATCGAGGAAGTTCAGGGCTCCACGGACCATCCCGCCCAGACGATCCTGGGCGTTACCGGCCTCGCAATGGACGGGCTGCTCATCGAGATCGAGACAACGGTGGTCCTGCCCCGATAGGCGGACCATTGTGGTCGACCCACAACAGGGCCACCATGATCGTATGAACGCTCAAACACCGAAGACGTCGGAACTGAACCTTCCCCAGGCCTTCCTCCTGCTGGCAACGAACGACACCACCGGCAAACCTGAAGTGCCGGTGTTCGCACTCAGGACCACGGTGGCCGGGTCAATACTGGCCGAGCTGGACCTGCTCGGTGCGGTTGAGCTGCAGGGGAAGAAGGTCAGGGCCACCGGTGCCACCCCCGAAACCGACCTCCAGCACGAACTGGACGTCATCCGCGGCAAATCACGGCCGCATTCACCCAAGAGGTGGGTCTCCATGCTTGAGGGCCGCGCCGAAGTGCAGCGTGTCTACGAGAGCATGGCGTCCCTGGGGATCGTGGAACATGTGGGTGAAAAGCACCTGGGCCGGTTCCGGGCCGTGCGGTACCCCGAGAAGGACCATGCGCCGGAGGCGGCGCTCCTCAAGAAAGTCGAGGCTGCACTCAGCGGCCCGCCGTCCGAGCTCGAGGTGCCCGATACGACGGTCCCGATCGATGCCTCAGTGCCCGGCGCACCTGATGTCGGGGCCCCCGGGTCCAAGCCCGTTTCCAAGGGGCCCGATGCCAGGACCATCGTGCTGATCGCCCTTTTGCAGGCGGCCGGGCTGCTTGGGAAGCTCTTCCCTTCAGCCGATCTGACCGCAGCAAGCGAGCTGTCCAAGGATTACTGGCCCACCCGCGCTGTGGAGGACGAACTTCGGCTGATCAGGCTGGCGGAGCAGGAAGCCGCAACTTTGTAGCGCCTGGAACCGCGGTGAGCGGAACCAACTCCCACGCACGACGGCGGGAGGCCCCGCCGTCGTGCGTTCCACCCAGGGTCAGTGGTCCAGTAACCCGCCGCTGGCCCAGCGCCGCACCGCCAGCTTTTCCCCGGCGTCGAACTCCAGCAGCGCCACCCTGCAGAGTTCCTCCACGTTCGCGGTCCATGCTGCGGCAAGGCCTTCCGGCGTCGCCTCGTCGTTGAGCGGGAAGTTGGCGTAGGCAATGCCTTGCAGGACGAAGCTCACGGCGTTGCGGGAAACGGGCTGGTCCGCGTTGACGCAATCGTCCCGGACCTGCCGGGACAGCTCGGTGCGGTGTGAGGGGATGCTCCCGTAGCCTCGCCGCCATGGCCTGGAACATCTGCCGGAACTGGGCCGCCGAGAGTGCCGGCACATCCGTGACCCTGGTGACCTGCTCCTCGATGCCCGGCTCGAGATCGGCGGGTGCGGGCAGGTCCTCGCTGGAAAACCGCTTGCCGTCCCACACCCAGCCGCCCTGTGCGGGGGGAGTATTCCACGCCCTGGCCGATCTGGGACACCCAGGTCCCGAACTTTCCGAAGCCAGCCCAGTCTGTTTTCAGCGACGGCTCGGCCGTCAGCGCCCGGTGGGCCACCATCGCGCCCACCACCGGGCCCGGGGCGGCACGGACCAGATCGAGGACGTCACGGATCGCGGGTGATGCTGCCTTGAACCTGGTTTTCGCCTTCGCGGTGACCGGAGCATCCTGCTGCTTTACGGATGCGACCGCATGAATCGGTTCCGCTGTGGTGCCGTTGAGGATGGCGACGAAGTCGTGGGACTCCACCACATGGTCGGCCATCTCACGGTAGGCGAACGCCACGGCGCCGGCGGCAATGACAGTGGTCATCCGGTCCGCAGCCCGGAACCGCTGGATGAGGGACGTGAAATCGGCGTCAGCCGAGGCGATGAAGAATTCTTCGATGCCAACGTTGCCTGACAGGGCGTCCATCGCATCGAGCACCAGGTTGATGTCGGTGCTGCTCTTTCCGCGCTGGGTCAGGGACGGGCAGTCGATCACGCGGAAGCCGGCACGGGTCCAGTAGGTCCGATACTTCGAATACACCACCGGGTTCAGGTAGCAGTTACGGATCAGGAAGCGGCGGGTATCCTCGCCCGAACTTCCGGAGGATAAAGCGTCCGCCCAGTGCTTGGGGTCTTCGGCGAAACGCTTTGCCGCCAGCGGATCGAGGGCCTGCAGACCGGTAAAGACATTGTCGAAATCAACAAACATCGCAGCACGGATACCAGGCCTGCGGGACGGTGAAAGCGCCTCATTCATTAACTAAGTGTGGCAGTCAGGGCGCCCGGCTGCACTCATCCTGTTCAAGACTCTGCCACCTCCCGCTCCTCAGCAGCCGCCTGCGCATACGATGCCGACACCCGGCGGTAGACCGGGGTCAGGAAGGCCAGCAGTGCGGCCGCGATCATGAGGGTCCCGGCCACCAGGAAGATCAGGGCGATGCCGCGGGAGACGCCCTCGCCCAGCAGAGGGGCCAGCTGGGCGGCGCCCTCCGGGGACCGTCCCCAGGGGATGATCCAGACCTGTGCCAGCGGCGCAATGAGGAACGCGGTAATGGGCGCCGCCGCGGACTCGAACGCCATGGCGAAGCCGAACACCCTGCCCTGGCGGGGGAGGGGTACCACCCGCTGGATGACTGTCTGCTCGGCGGCCTCCACAAAGGGGATCAGCACCATGTAGAGCCAGATGCCAACGATGTACAGCCACGCCCACTCCCGGATGGTGAACACCGCACCGAGGACGCCCATCACGATCACCGCGAAGAGCATGGTTCGCAGCGGGTTGGACCCGAGCCCGAACTTGCCGATCAGCGCGCCGCCCAGGATGAAGCCTGTGGCACCGATAGCGAACACGGCTCCCCAGGCTTCCACCGGGAACATCTCCAGGCCGTAGGGGTCCATCAGCGCCATGTAGACGCCGCCAATAAAGTTGTTGAACGTGCTGAACAGGATCAGCGCGAACAGCCCGGCAATGGCCAGGACGGCGGCGATGGACCCGCGCAGGTCGAACGCGCCGTGGGCGTCCGTGGCGGCCACGCGGACTTCCTCGGGCATGCGCAGCGTGAGCAGGTGCGCGAAGGCCAGCGCAGTGAGCACCAGGGCCACCACAATGGTCCAGCCCATACCCAGCAGCCCAACCGATAACCCGGAGAGCACCGAGGTGACGATAAACGCCAGCCCCTGCACCATGCCCACCATCCCGTTGGCATTGGCCCGCCGGTCCGGATCGATGAGGATGGTGACGGTGGTTGACAGGGCCACGTTGCGCATGTTCTCCACCACCGCACCCACCAGGATGATCAGGGCGAAGATCCAGAACCACGGCTGCGTCAGGTCCAGCATCGAGGCTTCTGGCGTCAGCAGGAACATCACTCCGGACAGCACAAACATGACCAGGGTGAAACCGGCGGCGAAGCGCATCACGGCCAGCTTGCGGTAGCGGTCCACGAACGTGCCAAAGCTGATGCTGGACAGGGCGATCAGCAGCATGTAGGCGCCGCCGATCACCCCGGTGGCGATCACGTTGCGCGTCTCCAGGTACACCCAGAACGTCAGGGCGAACCAGAGATAGCTTGTGGTGATGTTGGCCAGGGCGGTGTTAATCAGGATCCCGGCGAACGTGCGGGACCGCTGGGCTGGACTGCGCAAGGTGGTGTCGACGGCGTCGGGGTCGGCCAGGCCTGAGGACTCCGCGATCCCGGCCTGCGCCGGTTCGTGCTCGGTCATGGCTCCACTTTAGTAACAACCGGCTGACGCGGGTACCCCACCAACGCGGCCGACGTAAACGGAAACGGCCGACGGCGGGAGGTCCCGCCGTCGGCCGTTCACCTTCTCCGCCGCAGCAGCGGGGAGCGTTGCAGGTTAGTGCCAGAGGCCGAGGGCGAACTCCGCGATCACCGTGGAGAGCAGGAAGGACGCCGTGATGGCCACCAGGCCCACGGGGATGATCTTCCAGCCGATGTTCTTCAGCAGCGGGATGTCCTTGCCGAGCGACAGGCCCGCGAGGGTCAGCATCACGGTGGCGATGGACAGGAAGTCCACGGTCTTGACGGCCGCGTTCAGCGGTTCCGCGCCGAAGAACCACGGGCTGGAGATGTAGGCGCCGATGGTGGTGACAAAAACGATCGCCGAGATCTTCCGGGTGAGCTTCGCCAGCGCGATGCTGAGCAGGACCAGGGCAAGCATGATGGCGTATCCGGCCACAATCGAGATGCTGAAGCCCTTCGCCGCCACCGACGCCGTGCCGATGCCCAGCACCGTAAGGACGGACAGCGACAGCCACAGAGGCAGCCTCATGGCCGCGGAGGATTCGGCCACGCGCTCGCGGAACAGCCGGTTCTCCTCCGCCTGTGCTGCGTCGCGGTCAACGTCGGCAGCGGACCGCTCGGCAGGCGCCCCCGACGTCACGGCCGCAGTTTCACGGGCCGTCTGCTTGCGGGTGAGGGCTTTGTAGAACTTGTCGGCCAGCGGCAGCGCGATGTAGATGCCCACGTAAACGCCCAGGACGGTGGTGATCAGGTTGGACACGGCCGCCATGCCCAGGATGGCTTCCTCATCGGCAGGGTAGGCCGCCACGATGCTGGCCGCGGAGGCCGCCATCATGGACCCGGACCCCACGCCGGCGCCCATGGCCAGGGCCAGCGGATCGAAGATCTTCCAGTTGGCCACGAGCGAGGTCAGGAGCGTGATGAACACGGCACCGAACAGCGTGCCGAAAACATACATGGCCAGCACGCCGCGGTACTGGTCCGAATCGGGCCCGTACTTCTCGGACACCATGGCGAACGACGGCTCGCGGTCCAGCGAGAACGTGGCACCCACGGTGGCCTTGCCCATCCTCAGCAGGACGGCGAGGGGGAGCGCCAGCACGATGGTGCCGAGCAGGTGGCCCACCTCCTGGAGGAGCAGCGCCGGCCCCGCTTTGAGCAGGGTGGGCAGGCTGGGGCCGATGTTGAATGCCAGCCGGGCCACCAGGAGCAGCACGGCCACGCCGACAAGGGCGGCCGCAACGCGCTGGAGGTCCAGGCCGAGCGGTTTGAACTTCTGGACCGAGACCAGCAGGCCCAGAATAAGGCCCCACACCATGGGGAAGATGATGATCGAGCCGATCCCCACGTCGATTTTGGCCTGCCCGATGAACTGGACCGCCAGCGCAATGACGAAGGCCAGGGCGGCAATCGGGAGGGTCAGCCTGGTGCCGGCCTTGTCCGTCCGCGCTGTTTTGGTGCTGCTGCTCATGATGTGCCTTCCTGGGTGAAAGCTTCCTGGGTGGAAGTACGACGGCGGTATGCCGCTTGGGTGAAGCGTTCCCGTTCTGCGGGGGTTGAGGCGGCCGCGGCGACGGTCCAGGCCAGCGCGGTGGCGGCCTCGAACATCACCCCGTACGCCTGCGGCGTGTCGGCCAGTGCGGCGAACGCGTGCGAGTGGATGGGTACATTGGCCCCGGGAATGCTGAGCCAGGGGTGCAGGGACGGGATGACCTGGGAGATGTTGCCCATGTCCGTTGAGCCGCCGCTGAGCCCGGACGAGCGGGACGTGTCCTTGCCGAACACATCCATCGCATCCGTCCAGTGCGCCGCGAGGGCGTCGTCCTGGAGCAAGGGCTCGTAAAGGGGTTCGGTTGCTTCGATGGCCAGCGTTGTTCCGGTGGCCAGGGCCGCTCCCTCAAAGCAGCGGCGGACACGCTCCAGCAGGGCCTCGTACTCCGGCAGGGTGAAGGCCCGGCACTCAAACTGCACCACGGCCTTGTCCGGGATGATGTTGGTGACGTGTCCGGCCTCGGCCACGAAGCAGGCGATGCGGTGGTCGCTGGGGATCTGCTGGCGGAGCAGGCCAATGGCCACCTGGCTCAGCACGGCGGCGTCCGCGGCGTTGATGGCCTGGTGCGGTGCTGCCGCGGCATGCGCCGCCTTGCCCGTGAACGTTGCCTTGTACCGTCCAACGGCCTGCGCACTGGTGCCTGCCGGGTTGTACGTGAGGCCGTCCTGGACGGGATGGACCATCAAAGCCAGCCCCACGCCGTCGAAAGCGCCCTGTTCCAGCATCAGCGCCTTGCCGCCGCCGTGCTCCTCCGCCGGTGTCCCGATGGCCTTGAGCGTGATGCCCAGCTCGTCCGCGTACGGCGCCAGGGCAAGCGCGGCGGCCACCGAGGCGCCGGCGATCAGGTTGTGCCCGCACGCATGCCCAATGTCAGGGAGGGCGTCGTATTCCACGCACAGGGCCACCGTGAGCTCGCCGCTGCCTGCAGTCCCGGTGAATGCCGTGGCCAGCCCGCCGGTGCCGCGTTCCACCTCAAAGCCGCCCTCTTCCAGCAGCCTTGCGATGGCATCAGCCGAGCGGACCTCCTCGAAGGAGACCTCCTTGAGCGCGTGGATTTCCTGCGCCAGTGCCTGGACGCGGGGCTTCCAGCGTTCGACGGCGTCCGCCAGGGCTGTGCGGAGCGTCGCCGTGGGCGGGGTGTCTGTCAGTTCCATAAGTACCTGCCTGCTCTGTTTTGGCGTGTCAGTTTGAGGTGTCAGTAGGACAGCGACGGGAAGGGCGATCCTGCCGCGCGGGTGGGAACCCAGATGGCCTTGGTCTGGGTGTACTCGTCCAGGACGCCGGGGCCGGAGGAGCGGCCGTGGCCGGAATCGCCGAAGCCGCCGAACGGGACCGCCACGTGGATGGTCTTATAGGAGTTGATCCAGAACGTGCCGGCCTTAACCTCGCGGGCAACGTGGTGGGCGCGGGACACGTCCGAGGTCCACACGGCGCCGGCCAGGCCGAAGTTCGTGTTGTTGGCCCGGGCAATGGCTTCTGCTTCGGTATCGAACGCGTCCGCGCCCACCACGGGACCGAAGACTTCCGTGGTTTCGAGCCGGTTCGCCGGCGTCACCCCGTCCAGCAGGGTGGGCATCACCCAGTGGCCGCCGGCCAGGGCGGACCCGGCCAGCGCCTCCGGAAGCGTGCCCCCGGTGACCCGGCGGCCGCCGTCGTGCATTCCTGCCTCGATGAGGGTGGTGACGGTGGCGAACTGCCGGGCTGTGATGATGGGGCCCACCTCGGTGTCCGCGCTCAGCGGGTCGCCGACGCGCAGCTTTGCCGACTTGGCGGCCACCAGCTCCACAAACTGCGCGTGCACGCTCCGCTCCACCAGGAGCCTGGAGCCGGCCACGCACGATTGGCCGGCGCCGGAGAAGATCGCGGAGATGGCACCGTCCGCGGCACGGTCCAGGTCGGCGTCGGCGAACACGATGTTGGCGCTCTTGCCCCCGAGTTCCAGCAGGGCGGGGATCCCGGCCTGCGCGGCAGCAACGGCCACGCGGCGGCCGGTGGGGACGGAGCCGATGAAGCTGACTTTACCCACCCGCCGGTCGGTGGTGAGGGTGGCGCCGACGGTCTGGCCGAGCCCTGCGGCGACGTTGAAGACGCCTGCCGGCAGCCCGGCTTCGTGCGCGATCTGGGCGAGCCGGACCGAGGAGGCCGGGGTGAATTCGCTGGGCTTGATGATCACGGCGTTGCCGGCCGCGAGCGGGGCGGCGGAGTTCCAGCCCGCCGTGAAGAGGGGAGCGTTCCAGGGGGTGATGGCGACGACGACGCCCCACGGCACGCGCTCCGTGTAGGTGTGCCAGTTGCCGGGGACAGGGATGGTCTGGCCGGTGAGCTTGTCCGCCCAGCCCGCGTAGTAGCCGAACATTTCGGCCACCTTGGCGGCTTCGATGCGGGTGTCGCGGAGGGGCTTTCCCGTGGTGGCTGATTCGAGGATGGCCAGTTCCTCGCCATGCCGTCCGACGACGAGGCTGACGTTGCGGAGGATGGCGGCCCGCTCGAAACCGTTCAGCGCGGCCCAGGCGGCCGCGCCCGCCATCGAGCTTTCCAGGATGGCGTTGGCGCCTTCGGCGCCGGGGTCCGCGTAGGTGGCGAAGGGTTCGCCGGTGGCGGCAGCGGTGAGCGTGATGCTCTCGCCGCTGCCAGTGACTACTTTGCCGTCAACGAAGGCGCCGAGACCGGCCGGGAAGGCGGCGTCCAGGACTGCCCGGGCGGTGGCCGCCGAGGAGGAGGTGGGTGCTGTGGTGATGCTCAATGTGGTGGTCCTTGAGGGCTGGGGGCTGGGGGCTTAGGAGACGGGAGTGGTGCCGGGCGCGCTGGTGCCGGGGGCACCGGCGGGCGTGATGGCCGGGGCCACGGCCCTGGCGATTTCGGTGAAGTCGGCGCGGGGTCCGAGGACGGCCAGGGCCTCCTGCCACTGCCCGGCCACGGCTGCGAGCAGGGCAGGGTTCTCCCCGATCTGGGCGGCGATGTCCACGGCGAGGGCGGCGTCGCGGGCCATCAGCCCGAGGGAGAAGCCGGAATTGTGGGTCCCGCTGAGGACCCAGTTTGGATACATGTTCGCGGAGACTCTGCTGCCGCCGGAGGCTTCGCTGATGCTGGCAGCCGCCGTGACGGGGTCGATGCCGTACGCCTTGGCCACGCCCAGGGCCTCGCCCACGGAAACCAGGTTGGCCGCGGCCAGGACGTTGTTGAGGAGCTTGACCACGTTGCCGCTGCCGGGTCCGCCGATGTGGCTGTACTTGCCGCCGGTGAGGGCGAGCAGCACTGGCTCGGCTGTTTTGAGGGCTGCGTCCGTGGCACCCACGAAAGCGCTCAGCGTGCCGGTTGCGGCGCCGTCGCGCCCTCCGGAAACCGGAGCGTCCACGAACGCCGCGCCCCGGGCTTCGGCGAGTTCAGCCATCCTTTTGCTGGTGGCGGGTTCGGAGGTTGTGGTGTCCACGATCGCCACGGTTCCGGGCGCGGCCAGGAGCTGCGGCACGGTGGTTTCCACGGTGCCGGCCGCCGGCAGGGAGAGGACCGCGTAAGGGGTGCCGGCCACGTCCTCAAGGTTCGCGGTGGTTTTGATCCCGGCCTCCGCGGCGGCGGCCCGGGCGCCGTCGAACGGGTCGAATCCCGTGACGATCCAGCCGGCGCGGTGGAGGGTGGCGGCCATTGCTCCGCCCATGGCGCCGAGGCCGATGACGGCGACGCGGCGTTCGGTGGTGGTGTTCATGAAGTGCTCCTGAAGTCTTGCGGTGTGTGCGTCGGGGGACCTGCGGGTGTCAGTCAAGGTAGATGTCCAGGTCTTTCCAGAGCTGCTGGGTGCGGCGGATGGCGGCGCGGCTGCGTTCGGGGTGTGCCGCCTCCATGCCCGCGAGCAGGCCGTAGACCAGGGAGTTTGCGGCGGTGACGGACTGGAAGAAAGAGATGCCTTCCGAGGCCACCACCAGGAGGTGATGGGCTGCCGCGGCGAGGCGGCCGCGGCGCATGTCGCTGATGGCAATCACCGTGGCACCGGCCTGCCTGGCGGCTTCGGCGGTGACGATGATCTGCTGGATGGAGCGCCACATGTTGATGACCACCAGGACGTCCCCTTCGCCCAGGGTGTTGGTGCTGGACGCCAAGTGGACGCCGCCGCGGTTCTCCAGGCTGATGGGATAGCCCATGGTGGAGCCGAGATGCGCCATCACGCTGGCGGGTCCGGCGAATGAGCCAAGCCCGACGACGGTGATTGACTTGGCGGCTGCCATCGCCGCGATTGCTGCCTCGGCGTCGTCCGCTGTATTGGATTCCAGTGTCAGGCGCAGGTTGTCGATGTCGTGGTTGAGCGCGTCGTGCAGGGGGCTGCGGTGCTCCCCGTGCTCGGTCAGCGTGTCCTCGGTGGAGATCATCACGAGGTACCTGGAGCGCAGCTCCCGCTGCAGGTCGGGCCAGCCCCGGTATCCCAGGTGCTGGGCTGCGCGGACCACGGTGGAGTTGTTGACGTCGGCGCGCTGGGCAATTTCCGCGATGTCCGCGTAGGAGGAGAGCTGGGGATTGCGGCCGATGACATCCACTACCCGGCTCTGGGCCTTGGATAGCGGGACATCGGGAAGCGCGTCACCGAGCCACGCGTGGGAGGCTTTGCCGGTGCTGCCGGCGCCCTCCGCGTTGTCAACATCCACTGCGCTGATGTTCACTCCGGAACCTGTTCTGTAGTGCGGATCACTCTGCAAGGCTGATTGCATCCAATGTACTCTGCAATTTTCTTTGCGAGAAGGGTTTTTGGTTTCCGGCTTGTAAATACTCGTTGTGGTGGACGGTTTTCAGCGGGACCATGGTCATATGGATGCCAACTATCAGAAGGGTGTGGAGCTAAGCCTGCCCCAGGCTTTCCTCCTGCTGGCTACGAACGACACCGACGGCGAACCCGAGGTTGAGCCTGCTGTCCTCAGGGCCGGCGTGGCTGGCGCCACCCTGGCCGAGCTGGATCTGCTGGGAGCTATCGAACTGCAGGGGAAGCATGTGGTGACAACCCGCGCCACCCCGCGCACGGACTTTCAGCACCAGCTGGAGATCCTCCGCGACAGGCCCGGGCTGCACACCCCGAAGAAGTGCATTTCCATGCTGGAGAGCCGTGCCGAACTGCACCGCGTGTATGACGGCATGGCAGCGCTGGGCATTGTGGAACATGTGGGCGAAAGACATCTCCGCCTGTTCAGGACCACGCGGTACCCCGAGAAGGACCACGGGCCTGAAGCGGCCCTCCTGCAACAAATCAAGGCCGTCCTTGGCGGGGATTCACCCGGCGGCGATTCATCCGGTAGCGATGCAGCCGGCACTGTGCCGGCCGACGGTGCGCCGTATGCCGGATCATTCGATCCCCGGGCCACGGCGCTCGTTGGCCTGCTGTACGCAACCGGGTTGTTCGGGAAAATTTTCCCTGCTGCCGATCAGAACCGGGCGCGGGACATGGCAAGAAACTACTGGCCTTCCCGGGCCGTGGCGGATGCGCTCCGCATGGTCAGGCTGGCGGAGGCCGAAGCGGCGACATAGGCACTGCAGCGGGCCTTGGTGGCGGGGAGGCGATGTGAGGGCCATCGTGATCGGGGCCGGGATTGCGGGGCTGGTCGTTGCCCGCCAGCTCGGGCTTGCCGGCTGGGACGTTGAGGTCTTGGAGAAGTCTCCCGCTCCGCGTCCTGATGGCTACATGATGGACTTCTTTGGGCCGGGGGTGGCGGCGGCGGAGCGGATCGGCCTCTATCCCCGGCTTGCCGCGGCCGCCTACCGGGTTGACGCGGCCGAGTACGTGGATATGGCAGGGCGGCCCACGTCCCGGCTCGACTACCGCCGGTTCGCGCGGCTCGCCGGCGGGAACGTCCTGAGCCTGCTGCGCCCGGACCTGGAGCGCGCCGCCCTCGCCGCGATCGGGGACGTTCCGCCCGGGCGGGTGCGCCTCCGGTATGGCGCGCCGGGCTCCCTGGTATGGAATGACGACGACGGCGTCCGGGCCGCCGGCGGCTCCCCGGAAAAGATCCTTGCTGCGGATGTCCTGGTGGGCGCGGACGGCCTCCATTCCGGCGTGCGGGCCCTGCTCTTCGGGCCCGAAGAGCAGTATCTGCGCCCTTTGGGGATGCGTGCTGCCGCCTTCATCGTGAAGGATTACCGGCTGAATGCCCGGTTCCGGGACCGGTTCGTCCTGACGGACAGCATCGGCCGGGTAGCCGGCCTGTACAGCCTGCGTTCGGACGAGGTTGCGGCCTTGCTGGTCTACCGGTGCGGAGCAGCTGAGGCAGGGGAGCTGACCGCCGGCAGTACGCGTGAGCGGCTGCGCCGTGAATTCAGCGGCCTCGGCAGCACTGTGGACAGGCTGCTGGAGCTATGCCCGGAGCAACCGTACGACGACGTGGTAGCACAGATTGTCATGCCGGGCTGGCATGTGGGGCGGGCGGTGCTCCTGGGGGATGCCTGCGGCGCGGTGTCGCTCCTCGCCGGGCAGGGAGGTTCGCTGGCGGTTGCCGGCGCCTCGCTGCTCGTAGACCTCCTTGGGCCAGTTGTCACTCCGGCGGGTGTGGGCCCGGCGCTCGCCGAATTCGAGCGGCGCTGGCGTCCGGCGGTGGAGGAGGCCCAGGCCGCCGGGAGGCGCGCCGCGTCATCCTTCCTCCCGTCAAACCGGATCCGGCGTCTTCTGCGCCGGTTGGTCATCCGGGCCAGTCATGTGCCGGGCATCGACCGGATGGTAGCCAGCCGGATCGTGGGCAAGATCGCCCGGTAAGTCCAAGACGCCGGAGCAGCGAAAAACCTATAAGACGCATAAAGTTCGACGCCGGCACTTATTTAGGTGCCTACGGCGAACTTAATATGGGTTACGCAAGTGAACCGAATAAAACGGGGCAAGCAGGTTTTATTTACCATCAAAAATCCGGGAATGTGACATCAACTGCAGAATCCTGCGGCTTTATCCAGGGCGCGACGCGCTTGACCGCACGAGTCCATGGTGGCGAACTGGCGGGGATTTTCGGAGAAACTGGCAATAAAAATATAAGTGTGTATGGTACTGGGTAAGCACAGAGGATAGAAAGGTGTGATTGCGTTGTCAGGAAAATCTCCCAAAAGCGGCAGTGCCAAAAAAGCGGGAAAGTCAATTCTCGAAAAGTGCGCCGAAAAAAGGGCTAAGGGCGAGACCAATGACTTGTTCGTAAAGCCGCGCAAAAACCAGCGCTAATATGCCGCGGGCAGCCGATTGCGAGACTCCTAGACCCAATCGGCTGCCTGCCACACTCATGCCGCGGAATTGAGGCCGCCCCTGAGCACGACGTTTCAGTCACAAGGACAAGACCATGAACACCAACTATCGGGCCCTGATCGTTCCTGCCCAGCTCGCCCAGCCTGTGCGCATTGAGACCGTGGATACGGGCATGGCGGCGCTGCAGAAGCTGGTTGCAGGAAACATTGAATCCATCACCAGCCGGGACTGGCACGTTTACCTGAATGATGAGGGGAGCCGCCTGCCCCAGAACTTCCGAGCCGAAGTGCTTGCCCGTGAGGCAGGGGTCCATCTCGATGACACACTGAACGGGACAGCAGTGTTCCTGGGGCACTGCGCCCATGGGGACGAATCGGACGCTCCCATCCGCCTGATCCGGCTCGCCGAGCAGCTTTTCGACGCACCGTTGGCAGCCTAAGCGGGCTGCGTTTCTTCCATGGCCGGGACCGGCCCGGGGCGGCGCCTCGCCGGCAGTGTCAGGATGAGCAGGCTGCCGGCGATCATCGCAGCGCCGGCCCAGCCGAGGGCCGGCAGGCGTTCGCCCACCACCAGCACGGCGAGCACGGCCGCCACCACCGTCTCCGAGAGGGACAGGGTGGTGGCCGTACTGGCGCGGACGCGGGCCAGGCCCCAGCCGAACAGGACGTACCCGGCGAACATGGGGACAAGCGCCATGTAGGCACCCACTGCCAGGTTCTGCCAGGAAGCCAACAAAGGTGCTCCGGTTGCCGCCAGTACGGGCATAAGCAGCAGCCCGCCGATGCCGAAGACCGCGCCCATCACCGCCCGTGATGGCACGCCCGTGTTAATGAGCCGGTGGGCGGCCCAGGAGTAGAGGGCGTATGTCAGTCCGGCCAGCAGGCCCAGCGCGATCCCCGCGGGTGTGGACCACTCCGTGCTGCCCGATCCTGCCGCTTCGGGGTGACCGGCATCGGCGATGCACAGGAGAACGGCGCCGATGACGCCGAGGACGGCGCCGGCAACCCAGCGGCCTGTGAAGGGCCTCTTGTCCACCACCCTTTCGATGACAGCCGAAGCCA
Organism: Pseudarthrobacter sp. BIM B-2242; assembly: GCF_014764445.1. Classification (NCBI taxonomy): domain Bacteria; kingdom Bacillati; phylum Actinomycetota; class Actinomycetes; order Micrococcales; family Micrococcaceae; genus Pseudarthrobacter; species Pseudarthrobacter sp. BIM B-2242. Next base: position 3,657,308 of record NZ_CP061721.1, on the reverse strand, counting down.
GGGGAGCCGAGCCGATGGACACAACTGTTCCTATCGCCACGCCGGCCAGGTGCATGGACGAGTAAAAAGCCAGGGGGTACGCGGCCACAGCCAGTGCGCCGAGTGCCACGGTGCGCCACTGTTTTCGAAGGCTTGCGCTGAAAGCCATCATGGGCCGCACGGCGACCGCCGCCTGCAGCAGGCCGCCGAACCCCATGGCCACCGCACCGATCGCCAGCGGGCTGACACCCGGAGCGAACGTGGCCGCCGTGCCTGTGGTGCCCCACAGGACAGAAGCGGCGAGCACAAACAGCGCGCCCCAGGTGGTCCCGTGAAACCGGGCCCCCGTCACAGGCCGGGTCACAGGCCGGGCCGCCGGGCGGGCCGCCGTCACGGGGCGCCGATCAGGGTGGCCGCGATGCCGCGCGCCTCCAGGACGCAGCGATCGTCGCCTTCGAGTCCGGCGCGGACCATCGCCCCTTCGAGGAGGAACGCCAGATGCTGCGCCAGGGGTGCAGCCTGCTTTGCCGGATCGGGCAGGAACTCTGCCAGATGGCCGGCCAGGAGCGCTTCCACCTCTTCCTTGTGCCGCCGGACCACCGCACGCCCGGGGTCGCCGGCAGGCAGTTCAGCCGCCGCATTCAGGAGCCCGCACCCGCGAAAACCGTGCTCGTAGGCCAAGTCGGCGTGGTCTGCGTAGGCATCAAAGACGGCCAGCACGCGGTCTTTCGGTGTGGCCGCCCTTTCCAGCCGCGCCCGGTACAGCCCCAGCCATTCCTCATGCCGGGCGTAGAGGTAGGCGATCACCAGGTCGGCCTTGGACGCGAAGTTGTTGTAGAGGCTTTTCTTGGCCACGCCAGCCTCGGCTGTGATGGTATCGATGCCCGTCCCGGTGAGGCCGTGGGCGTAGAAACGCCTGGCGGCCGCCTCCAGGAGCGCCTCCCTGGCTGGTCGGCGTGCGGGGGGCGGTGCCGATGCAGTCTGCTTCGCCGTCATGGCCGGTCCTTCCCTGAGGATGAGTAGGTAGCCCAGTCTACCTACTTCAAGCTGGGAACGCACGACGGCGACCTCCCGCAATTTCTTTTGCAGGGATCCCTCGGCCTGACTGTGATCTTTGCGCCTCCTGGATCCTCGTCAGGCGGGCTGGGAGCTGAGCGCGGTCAGGGCGGACAGCTTCGCTTCACCGATGGGTTCTTCGGGTAACAGGGGAATGAGGGCGACCCGGTCCGTCAGGGTGTGCACCTTCGTGATCTGGTCCATTTCGCCCGCGGCGCGGGCCTGCAGGAACGGCGTCTGCGGGTGTGCGGCCGCGATCGAGTTGTTGATGACCCACGCCCAGGGGTGGATTCCGGCCCTTTCCAAGTCGTCCTGGAGTTCTTCGGCTTCGAGCACGGGCGTCGTTTCGGCCAGGGTGACGAGGACGACCTTGGTCTGTGCCGGGTCCTGAAGCCGCATGAGCGGCGTCACGAATCCCATGGCGTCGCCAACCTGGCGGGCGATCTCTCGATGGTACGAACCGGTGGCGTCCAGGAGCAGCAGGGTGTGGCCGGTTGGTGCGGTGTCCATCACGACAAAGTGCCGGCGGGATTCCTGGACCACCTTGGAGAACTGCCGGAACACGGCCACCTCGTCGGTGCAGGGCGACAACAGGTCCTCAGCGAGGGCCGCGCGCCCGTCATCGTCCAGGTTTCGGCCTTTGGTCTCCATGACGTGGCTCCGGTACTCCGTAATGGCCGCTTCCGGATCGATGCGGGAGACCGTCAGGCCCGGGATGGAACCGTGGAGTGTTTCGGTAAGGTGCGCTGCGGGATCCGTCGTGGTGAGGTGGACCGCATGGCCGCGTTTGGCCAGGGCGACCGCGATGGCGGCAGCTACGGTGGTCTTTCCGACCCCGCCCTTGCCCATACACATCACGAGGCCGTGGCCACCGAACTCCACTTCGTTCACCAGAGCGGCCAGCGGGGCCTCCTCGACGTCGGCTAGCGCGGCGTCAGCAGTAATGACGGCTTCGGACGTGGCCGCGAACAGGGACTCAAGTGCCGGAATGCCGACCATGTTCCCCGGCTTCAGATCCAGAACATCGCGGGGCAGCCCGGCAACCGCTTCGGGAATGGCCGCGATGGCAGCCGCTTCCCGGGCGCGCAATGCCTGCGCCAGATCCTCGTCGCCTGCGGCTTCCGGCAGGACGCCGTTGACGACGACGTATCCGCCACCGATCCCGATCTGGTTGAGTTCGAGGTAGGTCCGCTCAATCTCGCCCAGGGACGAGGTCTGGGCGCGGCTCACCAGGACAAGCCTGGTCCTCGCCGGGTCCGTGAGGGTCTGGAGTGCCTTGGCGTACACCTGCTTGTGCTTTTCCAGCCCTGAGAGCGGGCCCAGACAAGAGGGGTCTCCCTTGCCGGCAGCGAGGAAATCGGTCCACGAACCGGGCAGCTGCAGCAGCCGGAGGGTGTGGCCCGTCGGGGCGGTATCGAAGACGATGTGGTCATAGTCCCCGTAGGAAGTGTCGTCGGCGAGAAGGTTGGTGAACTCGTCAAAGGAGGCGATCTCCGTGGTGCAGGATCCTGAGAGGCTCTCGGCGATGCCGACCAGTTCCGTCTCTGGCAGGAGCCCCCGGACGGGGGCGATGATCCGCTCCCGGTAAGCCTCGGCTGCCTGCTCCGGATCGATTTCCAGGGCCGATAGGCCCGGCACATCCCGAAGGGGGGTGACGGTGTTCCCGATGATCATGCCGAAGACCTGCCCGACGTTGGACGCGGGGTCGGTGCTCACCAGCAGGACTTTCCTCCCGGACTTGGCGAGGGTGAGCGCAGTTGCGCACGCTACGGAGGTCTTGCCCACACCGCCCTTGCCGGTAAAGAACAGGAATCGGGGCGCGTTCTCGAGAAACTTCACGACGGGGACCTAGCTGCAGCTCGCTGAGCCGCCGCAGCAGCAGCCGCCGGACTTTTCGATCAAGGACGTGGTCCATTTCAGGGCCACAGACCCCGGTGTCAGAGCAGACTCGGATTCGTAAATTCGAATAGCAGGCATGTTGTTCTCCTGGGGCTTTCGTGGGACGTAAGCGGTGTGATTGCGACTTCTCCTCAGAGTATCGACAATCGTCGATACACAGAAGGGTGCGGGTAAGCTCTCGACCCGAGTGCCGACAAGGAGAGAGCAACTTGCCAGGCCCCGACAGCCCTGCCCAGCCGGAGGTGGCATATGAGTCAATGCGGCACCTTCCCGGCGTGCGTGTGCGGTGGGACGATTTCAGTATGAGCGCAGACATTCCTGACAGCACACACGACCACGGCCCGCACCTGCATGCCCACTCGGCCCCGACAACACAGCAAATTCGGACGGTGGGGCAGCGACGCCGCGAGGCGGAGGAGAAATTGGAGCACCACCTCCAGGAGGCCCGGCACAAAGATCACCCGCACCACGACGGCGATGCTGAGCCTGCCGGGCCGGATTCCGTGGACAGCAGCGACGTTGCTGCCATCCAGGCGGACGAGGACCTGACCGCCGCGGACCGGGTGGACCTGATCGCCAACCAGGTGGTCGCCGAGGACGAAGGATCCACGGACCGCAAATAATCCCGGGGCGAGGCCTTCCCGGAGTCTGATGACCGGCGCCGCTGCGCCATGACTTCGCCATGCCTAAATGATAAGTATGCTTGCCAATTGGATGATAAGCATGCTTATGGTAGTGACACGGATCACGTCAATGCTCCGTCATCAGATCAATGAGTGAGGAAGCCCATGTACCTGCATACACAGCTTTTGATCAACGAAATCGCTGCCGACGAGCCGGATCCCGCTGCCGCCAACGCGCTACAGGAGGGTCTCGGCGGACAGTTCGGCGAGATGCGGACCATGATGCAGTACCTGTTCCAGAGCATGAACTTCCGTGGCGACGCCGCCGCCAAGCCCTACAAGGACCTGCTTCAGGGCGTAGGCACGGAGGAGATCAGCCACGTCGAGCTCATCGGAACCACCATCTCCCAGCTCCTGGACGGCTCCCCGCGGTACCAGGGCAAAAAGACAGACCCCCTGGATGAGCCGGGCGCCAAAGGTGCCACGCCCCTGAAGATCGCGCTGGACACCAGCAACATCCATCACTATTTGGTTGGCGCGCAGGGTGCTCTGCCAGTGGACGCGGCAGGAAACCCGTGGAGCGGCTCCTACGTCTACAACAGCGGCAACCTGGTCCTGGACCTGCTGTACAACCTCATGCTGGAATCCACCGGCCGGCTGCAGAAGTGCCGGATCTACGAGATGACAGAAAACAAAACGGCCCGGTCCACCATCGCGTACCTCATTGTCCGGGACCAGGCCCACGAGAACGCCTTCGCCAAGGCACTCGAATCCCTGGGCGTGAACTGGGGCAAGGTGCTGCCCATCCCCAAAACCAACGCCGAGCAGTTCCCCGAGGTCAAGAAGCTGCTGGACGTGGGCCTGCAGAGCATCCAGTACACGTTCAGCGCGGACAACCTCAGCGAGGCCGGCAAGCTCTACCGCGGCGCCTCGCCCTCCAATGACGGCACCGAGCTCAGCACGGACGTTATGCCAGAGGGCTTCCCGATGACCATCTCCCCGGAGCGCCGCGAGGAGTTCTCCCCGGGACTCGACCCCGACCTCCTCGCCCTGATCCAGGCGACCGCAGAGGTGGAGCTGCAGGACGCGAACAACCCCAAGGACACCACAGCTACGTCTGACGGCAAGGGCCGGGCCAAGAGCACCGCCACGAGCCCTGCCAAATCCGCAAAGAAGTCTTAGCCGGACTGTCCAACTGGGCTGTAAGCGACAGGGGTCGACGGCGGGAAGGTCCCGCCGTCGACCTTTTTCTTTGCCCAAAAAGCCCGGCCGTTGTGGCTCTTCGGCGTTGGTTAGGCCAGATCAAAAGCGTAAAAGTCTTGCATTGTGAGCTGAATCCCATAATATGGGTTTAGAGATGTGGCCCTCCTCACAAGGTGCTCTTCAATCCCCAAGCCTTCAACGCCGAAGGCCCAACGATCGGATTCCCCCAATGTCAGACATAGCTGTCCTGATCAACACGGCCGTGGCGGTCCTTGCCGCAGTGGTCCTGATTGTCCGTTTCAGAGTCAACCCCGTTATCGCCCTGGTGATCGGTTCGGTGTACCTCGGCCTCGCCGTAGGCCTGGGCGTCGAAAAGACCGTAGAGACCATCACCTCCGGGTTCGGCGAAATCATGGTGGAGGTTGGACTCCTCATCGCCTTTGGTGTGCTGATGGGGTCCATCCTCAACCAGAGCGGCGCCATCCGCCGCCTCGTGGAGCACCTGCTGAGCACGTTCGGTCCCAAGCGGCTGCCCTACACGATGGGCCTGGCCATCGGCACGGTCCTCCAGTCGATCTTCCTGGATGTACTGCTGGTCATTTCCGCTCCGCTGGCACGCAAGCTGGCGCCCAAGATCGGCAAACTTGGCACGGCCCGGATGGCGACGGCCATGGCCATCGCGCTCGAGTGCGGCATTGTCTTCACCGTTCCCGGCGTCGCGTCCCTCGCCCTGGCCGGCCTCCTGAACGTCCCGCTCGGCAAGATGCTCCTGTTCGGTCTCCTCCTGGTCATCCCCACCATCATCATTTCCATCGCGATCATGACGTTCCTCTTCCGGCGCGGCTTCTGGAGCGAAGCCAAGGACGAGGATCACACCTTCGTCGAAGAGGAGGACCGTGAGGGCGAAGAAGAGTCCGACGGCGGCACGAGCCAGTCAGCACCCGGCCAGTCCGCGGGCAGCGGGCAGGGTAACGGGGGAGCCGATGCCCGGCCGGGCCGCGGAACCGTGACGGTGGCCGAACGCGAACGGAAGCAGGCACCGCTGCTCCTGCTCTTCGCCCCGCTCCTGACCTCCCTGCTCCTCATCGGCGCCGGCGCCATCCTACAGATCCTGAACATCGACTTGCCCTGGCTCCAGCTCCTCGGAGAGCCCGTCATTGCCCTGCTCATCGGCCTGATCGGCACCTGCCTCGTCACCCGCGCCGCCATCGGCCAGGAAAAAGTCGAACAGGCCATCACCGTAGGCTTCAAGGAAAGCGGTCAGATCCTCATCCTCACCGGCGTGGGCGGATCCCTCGCCGCAACCGTCGCCGCAGCAGGCCTCGGCGACATCCTCGGCGGATTCTTCTCCGCCAGCACCGTCGCCCCGCTCCTGGTGGTCTGGGCCATCGCCGCTGTCCTGCACATCGCCGTCGGCTCCGTCACGCTGTCCGCCATCACCGCCGCCGGCCTGCTGGCCCCGATTGCCCCGGCCATCGGCCTGGACCCCGTGCTGCTGGCCCTCGCCGCCGGCGCCGGATCCCTCTTTATGGTCCACGTCACCAGCAACACGTTCTGGCTCCTGCAGTCACTCCTGGGGCAGAGTGTCCGGGGTGCGCTGAAGTCGGTGACCGTCGGCGTCTCGGTGGCATCCGTCGTCGCGATCCTCCTGATCCTTCCCATGAGCCTGCTGTTCTGACCGGAACCGCCCCGTCCGTCCTGGCCCACGCCAACGAAAGAAGATTGACATGACACAGACACCCATCGCGCCCCTGGAAGGGGTCCGCGTCCTGGAGCTCGGCAACTACATCGCCGCCCCCACCGCAGGCAGGCTGCTCGCCGACTTCGGCGCCGAAGTCATCAAGGTGGAACGGCCCGGAACCGGGGACGAACTGCGCAACTGGCGCCTCCACAAGGGCGATACGTCCATGCTGTACCGGACCATCAACCGCAACAAAAAATCCGTAGTGCTGGACCTCCGCACTGAAGCCGGCAAACAGGCAGTCCTCGCACTCGTTGCAGAGTCGGACATCCTGCTCGAAAACTTCCGGCCCGGCACGCTGGAAAAGTGGGGCCTCGGGCCCGAGGTCCTGAACGAGGCCAACCCGGACCTCATCATCACCCGCATCTCGGCCTTCGGGCAGACCGGCCCGCTGTCCGCCCGGCCCGGCTTCGCCGCCGTCGCCGAGGCCTACGGCGGGTTCCGGAACCTCGTGGGTGACCCGGACCGCCCCCCGGTCCGGGTGGGCGTCTCCATCGGGGACTCCATCGCCGGCCTCTACGCCGCCTTCGGCTCCATGATGAGCCTGTACCAGCGGGAAGCACGACGCCGGGACGCGGCCGCCGCTGTCCCGCTCACCGAGCGCATCATCGACGTGGCCCTCAACGAGGCGATGTTCTCCATGATGGAATCCCTTATCCCCGACTACCAGGCCTACGGAGTGGACCGGCAGCGGGTGGGCGGCCGGATGGAAGGGATCGCCCCCTCCAACGCCTACATCTGCAAGGACGGCGCAAGCATCGTGGTGGCCGGCAACGGTGACTCGATCTACCAGCGGTACATGGATACCATCGGCCGCCCGGACCTGGCCGCCGACCCGACGCTGCAGAGCAACGCCGGCCGGTGGGCCCGCCGTGAAGAACTCGACCAGGCCATCGGCGCCTGGACATCGGAGCTGGATGCCGCCGACGCCCTCGCAGCCCTGGATGCCGCCGGCGTGCCCGCCGGTCCCATCTACACCGCAGCGGACATCAGCACCGACACCCAATATGCTGCCCGGAACATGATCCAGAAGTTCGACGTCTCCACCGGGGACGAGGTCCTGCCCGGTGTCGGCTTCCCCGGCATCGTGCCCGTGATCGGCGACCAGTCCCTGCCCATCCGGAACCTCGGCCCGGACCTGGGCGAAAACACCGAAGAAATCCTTGCCGGGCTCCTGCACATGGACCCCGCCCAGATCAGTGCGGCCTCCGGCCGCGAGGAGGCCCTCCAGCCATGAACCCCGACCAAACCAGCCTCGCCAGCACGCTGGGCAACACCATCCTCCGGGACGTGACCCTGCGCGACGGGCTCCAGCTCACCGGGAAACTGCTCTCCACCGAGCGGAAAGTCGAAACCGTCCGCGAGCTGATCCGGCTCGGGGTGCCCGCCATCGAGCTCGGCTCCATGGCCCGCGCCGACCTCGTCCCCACCATGGCCAACACCCTCGACGTGGTCCAGGCCCTCACCCCCGAAGAACTGGAAAAATGCTGGATCTGGGTGGCCACCCCCGGCCACGTCGCCAAAGCCTCAGCCGCCGGCGCGCGGAACTTCCAGTACTGCCTCTCAGCCTCGGACTCGCACAACAAGGCCAACATCGGCCGCACCACCGAGGAAAGCCTCGCCGCACTGCCCGAAGCCATCAAGTACGCCCAGGCTGTCAACGGGCAGATCCAGCTCTGCATCGCCACATCGTTCACCTGCCCCTTCGAAGGCATCGTGCCTGAGGAGCGGATCCTCTCCATCGCCAACGATCCCCGGGCCGAGGGCACCACGGACATCGTCCTCTGCGACACCCTGGGACAGGCCTTCCCCGCCCAGGTGGCCGGGCTCATCACCCGCGTCCGGGACGAATCCCCGGCCCGCCGGGTCGTCTACCACGGCCACGACACCTGGGGCCTCGGCGTGGCCAACACCCTCGCCGCCATCCAGGCCGGCGCAACCATGGTGGACGGCGCCCTCGGCGGCCTCGGCGGCTGCCCGTTCGCACCCGGCGCCAGCGGCAATACCTCCAGCGAAGACATCCTCTTCGCCACCCGCCCGGAATGGCTTACCACAGACACCTTCGCAGACCTCGTGGTCCTGTCCGAAAAGCTGCTCGCCGAACTCGGCGAACCAAACCGCTCCAAAGCAGCCCAAGGCGCCCGGTCCAAGGCGCCCGCCTTCGAATGGGTCATTGCTGCGGAAAGCTCCAGCCCCGCACCCGGCGTTGCCGGAAGGAACTGAGCATGGGGAACCATTTCCTGGTCACCACGGCGATCCCGGAGCCCGGCCTGCAGCTGCTGTCCGACGCCGGCCGGGTCACTGTGCTGCCCGAACCGCCCGACTACGGCACGCTGGCGAGGCTGTGCGCCTCAGGCGATTTCGACGTCGTCCTTACCCAGTTGCGCGACGTCGTGGATGCACCGCTGCTGGCGGACGCCCGCATCAAGGGCGTGTCGAACTATGCCGTGGGGTACAACAACATCGACGTTGACGCCGCCACCCGGCACGGCATCCTGATTGGCAACACCCCGGGTGTGCTGACGGACGCGACGGCGGACATCGCCATGCTCCTCATCCTCGGCACGGCCCGCCGTGTCGTGGAAGCGGACCGGCTGGTCCGCGACGGCAAGTTCCTTGGCTGGGAACCGGAGCTCCTGCTGGGGCGGGACGTGTCCGGCGCCGTGCTGGGCCTGGCCGGCTTCGGCCGGATCGCCCGGGCCACCGCCCGGCGCGCGCTGGGATTCGGCATGGACGTGATCTTCTCGCCGAGGCCGCCGGGTGACAGGCCGGTCAGCGACGAGGAACTCGGCGAGTTCGCCGGCAAGGTCCGGCAGGTTCCGTGGACCGAGCTGGTGGAATCGAGCGACTTCCTTTCCTTGCACGTCCCGCTCAACGACCAGACCCGCCACCTTGTGGACGCCGGGGTGCTGGCACGGATGAAGCCCGACGCCATCCTCATCAATACCGCCCGCGGGCCGGTGGTGGACGAGGCCGCCCTGGTGGAGGCCCTCCGCAACGGGGTCATTGCCGGTGCCGGGCTGGACGTGTTCGAGGACGAACCCCGGCTGGCGCCCGGTCTCGCCGAACTGCCCAACACCGTGCTGCTGCCCCACGTCGGCAGCGCCACCGTCCGCGTCCGCAGCGAAATGGCACGGCTCAGCGCCCTCAACGCCATCGCCATCGCCGAGGGACGCTTACCGCTTCATCCGGTCAACTCCCTCATCGCCGTATGACCATCCTTATCGCCCCGGACAGCTTCAAGGGAACTTACTCGGCGGCGGAGGTCGCGGCGGCCATTGCCGCGGGAGTTAGCGACGGAGGACGATCGGCGACGCAACTGCCCGTCGCCGACGGAGGGGAGGGAACGTTCGACGCGCTCTGCCGCAGCCTGCGGGCATCACCGGTGAGTGTCGACGTCGTCAATTCCTGGGGCGAACCGCTGCAGGCAACTCTGGGGCTGGCAGCCGACGGAACCGCCGTCGTCGAGGTTGCCCAGGCGAGCGGCCTCTCGGCCGGGCGGACCAGCCCGGCCGATTCTTTCTCGGCCAGCACTTACGGCACGGGCCTGTTGATCGCCGCCGCGGTGAACCTTGGTGCCAAGCGCATCCTGGTGGCGGCCGGCGGATCAGCCACTACCGACGGCGGGTCCGGGGCGGTGCAGGCCATCAACGAAAACGGCGGCCTCGGCAGTGCCCGGATCACGGTGCTCTCCGACGTCACCACAACGTTCCTTGACGCACCAGGAGTCTTCGGACCCCAGAAAGGCGCGGATCCGGCCACCGTCAGACTGCTGGCGGACCGCCTCGCCCAGCTTGCCGGTTCCTATCCGCGCAACCCCGAGGGTGTTCCGCGCACCGGTGCTGCGGGAGGTCTGTCCGGCGGGCTGTGGGCGCATTTTGGAGCAGACCTTGTGTCCGGGGCGGATGCAGTCCTGGACGCAGCCGGGTTCGATGCCTTGCTCACGACTGCTGACGCCGTTGTGGTCGGGGAGGGGCGGCTGGACTCGCAAACAGGCGAAGGGAAAATCATCTCCGCAATCCTGGAACGCGTGCGGGACTCAGGACGGGATATCCCGGTGGTCGCAGTTGTCGGCTGTGTTGCTGACGACTTGGGGAGCTACGCCGAGCACTTTGCGGACATTTATATCGCCACCGATGCTGCCGCCATGCGCGTTGCCGGCAAGGCAATCGCCGCTCTGTAGCCGGCGTTGCAGGCGCAGGAGCCCGGTATTCCCTGCGGCTTTACTGCTCCCCGGGAAACCTGCCGCCGATCAGCCTGGTCATGTGCTCCGCCGTGGTGAGCAGCGGCTCCACCCACGCTTCGCACGTCTCCAGCGGCATCCGCAGGGTTGGACCGCTGATGGTCACCGCACCCACCAGGCTGGCCGCAGAATCGAAAACCGGGGCCGAAAGACCGGATGATCCGTCTTCACGCTCGCCGACGGTGATGGCGAACCCGTCCCGCCGGGTCTGCTTGACGGCGACAGCAAGGTCCTCGGACGTGGTGATGGTGGATTCCGTAATCGGTGTCAGGGGATCGCGCAGGACCGCGTCCATCAGCTCCGGATCCCAGGCAAGCAAGACCCGCCCGGCCGAGCCTGCGTAAAGCGGGGCCACTTTGCCCAGGTGCATCTCGCGGCGCAGGGCGTGGCGGGTTTCGGCCATGGCCACGCAGACGCGATAGTGCTGCTCGGACTTGAAGAAACAGGTTGTTTCGCCTGTGGTGTCGCGCAGGGTCTTGAGTAACGGGCTCAAAATGTCCACAACTTCCATCCCGCGGGTTGCGGGCGCCGCCCAGTAGGCCATCCGCATACCGATGCGGTAGGCGTCCTCCTCGCGGTCGAGGAATCCCTGGGAGGTCAGGTTGGTGACCAGCCGCTGCACCGTTGACGTGGGCATTCCCGTGTACTCGCGGATATCACTCAGCGACAGGACCGGCTTGGAGAGGGAGAACGCATCAAGGATCGACGTGATCTTTCCCAGGACAAGCAAGGGGTTGCTGCTGCTGGACTTAGATGATGAATCGGACGCCGACATGGAACTCACGCTAGACGGTGGGAACATACGAATCCACTCGGCACCCCCGGGCGGTTCCAGGAACCCAAAGAACCTCCCGCCGTGTTCGGTCTCAAGCCGTCGGCGGGACCACTGCGCTTGGTTCGGCCGGGCTTCTATTGCCGGCGCTCCAGCTGGCGAGGAAGTCCAGTTGATCCTGTGCGCGGCTGCCCGGCTCGGCGGTATAAGCGATCAGGGTCAGTCCCTCGCCCGGAAGCTCCAGGGCGTCGCCGGTGAGTTCGATCTCGCCTACAAGCGGATTGCGCAGCGTCTTCCGGGCCGTCCGGTGGAAACGGACGTTGTGCCGCGCCCACCTTGCGGAGAATTCAGTGCTGCCGGCGGCGAGGTCGCCAATAAGGTTGTTCAATGCCCGGTCCCGCGGGCTCCGGCCCGATTCCGTGCGCATTGCCGCCGCGAAATCGTCGGCGAGGGTTTCCCAGTCCACAAAGAAGTCCCGGGACCGCTGATCCAGGAACATGAACCGGGCAAGGTTCACCGGGAGCGTCTCCGGGCCGAGGATGTCCGTGTACAGGGCGAAGCAGAGGCTGTTGGCGGCCACCACGTCCATGCGGGCGTTCCGGACATAGGCGGGCGTCCCTGTCATCCCGGCCAGCAGCCTGTGGATGCTCGGGCGCACCTCAGACCGTGGACGGCGCACGCCCGATGCTGATGCAGGCGCAGCGGCTTTGGCCAGGTCATACAGATGGGCGCGTTCTGCCTCGTCGAGCTGCAGGGCACGGGCGAGCGAGTCAAGCACGGACTCGGACACGCCCCGCAGGTTTCCCCGCTCAAGGCGGGCATAGTACTCGGTACTGACGCCGGTCAGCATGGCCACTTCCTCGCGCTTGAGTCCGGCAACCCGCCTGGTTCCTCCGTAGGCGGGCAGCCCCGCCTGGGCCGGCGTGATCCGCGACCGTCTGGTCATGAGGAACTCGCGAACGTCGCTCGTATTGTCCATGGCCTCTACGCTACGGCGGTCCGGTGGGCTCTAACAGGAACTGCCAGTACACCGCACAACAGGCACTCCCACACAGGAAAGAGGGGTGGTTCCCTTGGATCAGGCCGGTTCCCGTTCGGGACACACCGTTGGCCAGGCGCAACGCTGACCACAAGAGACATAACGAAGGAAGACCCATGAAGACTGTCACGCTCAATAACGGCGTCGAGATGCCCATCCTGGGATTTGGCGTCTTCCAGATCCCGGAAGAAGATACGCAGGCCGCCGTCGAAGCAGCTCTGGCCGCCGGGTACCGGCATCTGGACACCGCCGCGTCCTACGGCAATGAGCAGGCCGTCGGGGCGGCCATCAAAGCCAGCGGCATCAGCCGCCGTGAACTTTTCATCACCACCAAAATCTGGATCCAGCACGCACCCGCAGGCAGCGTCTATGACGACAGCAAAGCCTCGTTTCAGAACTCCCTGAACCGGCTTGGACTGGACTATGTGGACCTCTACCTGATCCACCAGCCGCTCGGTGACTACTACAGCGAGTGGCGCGCCCTGCAGGACCTGAACAAGGACGGCCTGGCCAGGGCCATCGGTGTGTCCAACTTCCAGCCTGACCGGCTGGTGGACCTCATCGACCATAACGAAATCGTCCCTGCTGTGAACCAGATCGAGACCCACCCCTTCCACCAGCGCGCCGCCGACCAGGAACTGATGCGCCAACGCGGCGTCCAGATCGAGTCCTGGGGGCCGTTCGCGGAGGGCCGCAACAATCTCTTCACCGATCCCGTCCTGAGCGCCATCGCCGATGCCCACGGCAAGTCCGTCGCGCAGGTGGTGCTGCGCTGGCTCATCCAGCGCGACGTTGTGGTCATCCCGAAATCAGTCCGGCCGGAACGCATGGCCCAGAACCTCGATGTGTTCGGCTTCGCCCTTACCGATGAGCAGATGACCCGGATCGCGGCGCTGGACACCGGCGCCAGCCTCTTTTTCGACCACCGGGACCCCGCCATGGTCAGCTGGCTTGGCGACCGCCGGTACAGCTGAGAGCAGGACACGCTTTGAACGCCAATCCGCTGGACGTCAGCCGGCGGTCCGCCCTTCGCGGTGCTGCCGCCGGCCTGACCGGGGCGCTCCTGACTGCCGGAACGATAGCCTGCACACCTCAAGGACCAGGCGCACCGCCATCCCGGGAAGCCACCCCCGTTCCCGGCACTTCAGGCCCCGGCAACGGCCCGGGCAACGGCGGCGGGCGGATTCTGCTGGCTTACTTCTCCCGGGCGGGCGAGAACTATTACTACGGCGGCCGGACCAACCTTGAGGTCGGCAACACCGAGGTGCTCGCGGGCATGGTCAGCGCATTGATTCCGTGCCAGGTGCACCGGATAGAGGCTGCGGAGGCCTACCCGGGCAGCTATGACGCCACTGTGGCGCGCAATGTGCGCGAACAGCGTGAGGATGCCCGTCCCGCGATCAGGAACCCGCTGCCCGCCATCGACGAGTTTGACACCGTGATCCTGGCCAGCGGCATCTGGAACGTCAGGGCGCCGATGATCATGACCACCTTTGCCGAAAGCTACGACTTCACCGGGAAAACCGTCTTTCCCGTCACCACCCACGCCATGAGCGGGCTCGGGACCACCGCCCGCGACTATGGGGAATCCTGCCCCGGGGTCACGGTCGCGGAAGGCCTGGCAGTGAAAGGCGAGGAAGTCCGCGAGGCAGGGGCTGACATCCGGTCCTGGCTCCGGAGCGCGGGGCTCCTCCCGGCTGGATAACCGCAGTGCGGGAATGCTCGACGGCGGGACGTCCCGCCGTCGAACGCTCCAGTTCCCTGAAGCTCCCGCAGGCGGTGAGATGGGTATCATCGGAGCATCCGTCCCTTTGAGAGTGGAGTTACCCATGCAGCTCGGCGCCTTTTCGATCAGCCTCGCCGTCAAGGACATCGCGGCCTCGGCTGCGTTCTACGGGAAGCTCGGCTTCACGAGTTTCGGTGGCGACATCACCCAGAACTGGCTGATCCTGAAGAACGGTGAGACGGTTATCGGCCTCTTCCAAGGGATGTTTGAGAAGAACATGCTCACGTTCAACCCCGGCTGGAGCCAGAACGCCGAAGCGCTGGACTCGTTCACCGATGTTCGTGACCTGCAGAAGGAACTCAAGGCCCAGGGGATGGAGTTCACGTCCGAAGCGGACGAAGCAACGGCCGGGCCGGGCAGCTTCATCGTGGTGGACCCGGACGGCAACCCGGTCCTGGTAGACCAGCACGTCTGACCCGCTTCACCGGCCCTGCTAGGGCAGCCTTGACGCCCTCAACATCGACGCCTCGCCGGCGCGGCCAGGCTCCAGCGGAACCGGGCTGATCAGCACTGCCGGGCCGCGGTGCAGGATGCCGCCGGTGAGCGGCTGGCAGCGCACGCCGCCCCGGCCGCGCATCGCCTTGTGGGCGCCGGGGGCCAGCATCTGGTCCATCCACGCGCAGGGGTTGGCGGGCCGGCCGGCCTTGAACCACACCTCGTGCCCGTTGGATTCCAGCGCAAAGTCGCCGCCAATGAGCGGAGCGAGGTGGGCGCCGCGGAGGACGATGTTGCGCCGGGTCAGCAGCGGGTCGAACGGTGCGGCACCCAGTTCTGCCGCCATCGCTTCGAGGGCTTCAACCGAAAGAAGGGTGACGGCGGCATCCATGTGGGCGGCCTTGCCGAAAAACCGGTCACCCACGATCCCCTTGCCGGCCACCAGCTCGACGCTGTCCGCGTCCGCGGTGGGGACGTCCGCCGCCCCTTCGCGTGCGCGGCCGAAGTAGGCGTGTGCCGGTGACACCAGGAGGTGCCGGATCTCGACGTCGTACCGGTAGGTTTCTGTCATGTCCTAAAACTAACCTCCCGATTGGGGACCTCGCGATGGGCACAAAGCCTGCACGCCCCGCGGCGGCAGCGTTCAGAGATCCTCGTCGAGCCGCTCGGTGAGAATCCGGTTGGCATTGAACTGCAGGATACCGAGCGACTCCTGGATCAGGGGTGAGGCGATGCTGCCCCTGCGCACCGCGGCGACGATGCGGCGCGTAGGTTTCGTCTGACCCGTGATGCGTAGCCGAACCACGTTTTCGGCACCATGCAAAGGCGCCAGCCGGGGCAGCAGGCCTACGCCCAGCCCCGCTCCCACGAACGCGATGTGCGTTTCCCATTCAACGGCTTCATGGGCAATCCGCGGCGTCACCCCGACTGCCGTGAACGCCGCGGTGAAGAGGGAATGGTACGTGGAACCGGCGGCCTCGGTAATCCAAGGTTCCGATGCCAGCTCTTCAAGCGTCGCTGTTTGGCGTGATGCCAGCGGATGGTCCCCGGGAATGATCACGTCCAGTGGATCGTCGAGCAGCACTCTCTGCTCGAAGCGTGGATCGTCCTCACCATAACTGTCGGACTGCATGGCGACGATAACCGCAAGGTCGATCCGTTCCGCAACCAACAAGTCGAAACAGCGGGCCGGTTCAGCCTCAAGAACCTGCACCTCCAGCAGGGGGCGTGTCGAGCGCAGGGTGGCGGCCAGCGGCGCGAGCAACTGGGCAGCCGCAGAGGAGAATCCGCCGAGGCCAAAGTGGGACTGCACTTGGTCGCCAGCCTCCATGGCTGCGGCGCGCAGGCTCTCCCATTGGGCAATAAGGGGATCCGAGCCCGCCACCAGAAAGCGTCCCGTCGCGGTAAGCCGCAGGCCCCGGCCGTCTTTCGTCAGCAGCTGCATTCCCAGCACGCGCTGGAGCTCGCGCAATTGCGATGAGACGGCAGAGGGAGAAAAGCCCGTGAGCTCCGCGGTGGCGCCTACGGTGCCGCACCGGGCGAACACGCGAAGTGTGATAAGCCTCGGATCGATCATGCATCTATTCTGCATGGTTATCTTCAAAATCTTGCGCTTTTATTGCAGCTGATGTGACTCTAATCTCATCATTACAGGTACTTCGACCACGCCGTTAGCACCCGTGGTCAACACGCAACACCCACTACCCATGCCTCCCGGGAGGAAACCCATGACTGCTTCAGTGAACGTGCCCCTCAATTCACGCGGAAAAATCGCTGCATCACTGCCTGCCGAGCAGCTGGCAGAAATTACCGCGTTGTTTGAGTTCCGGCGCACCGGCTACTCCCTCGATGCCCCCTTCTACACCGATCCCTCGATCTTCAAGATCGACATGGAGGCCATTTTTGGCCAGCACTGGATCTTTGCCGCAAGCACCGCCGAACTGCCGGAGCCGGGCGATTACGTCACCGTCGACTACGGGCCCTACTCCCTGATTGTGCTGCGCAACGACGACGGCGGCGTGAACGTCCTGCACAACGTATGCCGCCACCGCGGCGCCCGCGTCCTCACGGAAGCGGCCGGCTCAACCGGAAACCTTGTCTGCGGCTACCACTCCTGGACCTACTCCCCGGAGGGCAACCTGATCCATGCCTCCGCGCCGGGGGAAACGAAGTTCGACAAGAGCTGCTTCGGCCTCAAGCGCGCCCACGGCCGCGAGGTTGCCGGACTTATCTTCGTCTGCATCGCGGATGAACCGCCGACGGACTTCGACGAAACCGCAAAGATCTTTGAACCCTACCTGGCGCCCCACGATCTCTCGAAGACAAAAATTGCCTACCAGCAGAACATCATCGAAGAGGGCAACTGGAAGCTCGTCATGGAGAACAACCGTGAGTGCTACCACTGCGACGGCCACCCTGAGCTCGCCTGCTCCCTCTTCCCCACCTGGGGCCTGACGGAGGGCCTGATCCCGCCCCACCTTGAGGAAGTGTGGAACCGGAACAAGGAGGCCCAGTCCTCCCTCGAGGAGCGGTGCCGCCGCTACGGCCTTCCCTACGAGGTGGTCGAGCAGCTGGACACGCGCATCGCCGGAATCCGCATCTCGCGGGAATCACTCGATGGAGACGGTGAATCGTTCTCTGCCGACGGTCGGAGGCTTTCCAAGAAGCTCCTCGGTGACTTGCGCGACTTCCGCCTTGGCCGCTGCTCGATGCACCTGCAGCCCAACAGCTGGTTCCATTTCCTCGGCGACCATGTCATCACGTTCGGTGTCTTCCCCATCAACGAACACCAGAGCCTGGTACGCACCACGTGGCTTGTGGCTGACGACGCCGTGGAAGGCGTCGACTACGACCTGGAGAAGCTCACCTACACCTGGAAGCAGACGAACCTGCAGGACAAGGCGTTCGTGGAGCTGTGCCAGCAGGGTGCCGGCAGTCCCGCCTACGAGCCCGGCCCCTACATGAAGAGCGAATACCAGGTCGAGGCATTCATCAACTGGTACGTGCAGCGCGTGCAGGAGCACTTGGCGTGATTGAACTCCTCACTGAAACGGCAATCCAGGAACCACAGCGTATCCGCGGTCTTGAGATGCCCTGGAACAGGGTGATGGGAAGCACTGAGACACCCGCCCGGGCAGCCCGTGCTTTGGGCCCATGGCATCCGCAGGAGTTCATGGCCGAATGCGTCGAGACCATTCCCGAGGCCGGCGCCATGATGACCTTCGTGTTCCGCCGCTGCGACGGTGCGCCCCTGGCGTTCCGTGCCGGCCAGTACGTGAACGTCGCATTTCCCGTGAATGGCGAGGACCAGGAACCGGTGGACCGCAGCTACTCGCTGTCCAGTTCGCCCACCGAGCCGTGGACCTTCAGCATTACCGTCAAGTGCGACTCCACGGGACTGGTCTCGCCGTGGGTGCACGAGAACATCAAACCCGGCACCGTCCTTGAGATGCTGGGACCGGTGGGAGCATTCCACCTGCCCGATGCTGACCGCCGGGCACGGTATCTTTTGCTGGCCGCCGGCGCAGGCATCACTCCCATCATGTCCATGATGCGGACCATCCACTCCCTGCCCGGACACGCCGATGTTGTGGTGCTCTACCACGGCTCGGACGCTGGAGGCTTTGCCTTCCACCGGGAACTGGCCTATATCGCCTCCGTGGACTCACGCATCAAGGTCTACTACTCCCTGGGCGACCGCAGCATACCCGAGGGGTGGGAGGGACTCAGCGGAAGACTGACTGCGGCCATGCTCGAGGAGGTGGCTCCGGACGCCAACGGCCGCCAGGTATACGCATGCGGTCCTGAGGGCTACCTGAACACGGCCACCGAGCTCCTCAAGAACGTCGGTGTGGACGACACTTCCATCTATATGGAGTTCTTCTCCGGAGACCGCCAGACGCTCCTTGAGTACCAGGCGGAGGTGGCACTTGCAGCCGACGTCGCGGAGGAGATCGCCGAGGAGATCGCCGAATCCGCCGAGGACTACTTTGAAGGCCAGCCCGCCGCGTTCGGGCTCTACGAGCCTGGCTACGACGCCGAGGGGACTCTGCAGGCCTCGGGCCTGCCGCTGGAAATCGTCGGCCCGGAGACGCCCGGCTCCGACCCCTCCGCCGACAGCCCCGGCGGGGAACCGGAAGCCGGTTCCCCTGATGCCTCGAGCTTCGACACGGTGGGAACAGGCAGCTTCACCATGTCCTTCATGCGTACCGGCATCAATGTGCGGATCGACCCCGCCGAGCGCATCCTCGAGGTGGCACAGCGTGCGGGCGTCAGGATCGGCGCGAACTGCAAGGAAGGCATGTGCGGCTCCTGCAAGGTCGTCAAGCTTTCCGGGGAGGTCGAGATGAACCACCAGGGCGGGATCCGGGCGCGGGAAATCTCTGCAGGCAAGTTCCTGCCCTGCTGCTCCACCGCGCAGACGGACCTGGTGATCGATGCCTGAACTTAATTACTGAAGGCCAGGAAGCTCCCGATCTTCCGCCCGGCTTGGGGACGCCGGAGTACAGCGTAAGCCCATGAATTCAAACCAAAGGACTTGACATGGCTTTGAACAGCGACATCCGCACGGATGCCCAACCACCCCTTGACCTGGAGGAGCCCACACCGGTTCCGGCACCGGAGAACTCTCCTTCGTCCCACGACTCACACGACGCGGAGAACACCCAGCAGATCATGCAGGAGCTTCGCCAGACCAAGGCCGAGCAGGCTGTTGCGGAGCGGCGGAACCGTAAGCTCACCCTCGACAAGGCCACCTTCGGCATCACCGGGGTCCTCGCCATTGCCTTTGTGGCCTGGGGCTTCCTGGGCCGGGACAGCCTGGCCGCCACCTCCACACTGGCCCTTGACTGGGTGATGGAGTACACCGGCTGGCTCTTTATGGTCCTCGCCTCGTTGTTCGTTGTTTTCGTCCTCTGGCTTGCCCTGGGCAAGTGGGGCAACATTCCCCTCGGCAAGGACGGGGAAAAGCCGGAGTTCCGGACTGTTTCCTGGATCGCCATGATGTTCGCGGCCGGCATGGGCATCGGCCTGATGTTCTACGGTGTGGCTGAGCCGCTCTACCACTACATCTCTCCGCCGCCCGGAACGGTGGACGGGAGGACCCCGGCGGCCATCCAGACCGCCATGGCCACCTCCATCTTCCACTGGACCCTGCACCCCTGGGCGATGTACGCCGTCGTCGGCATTGCCATGGCCTACGGAACCTATCGGCTGGGCCGCCGGCAGCTGATCTCGGCCGCGTTCACGTCGCTGTTCGGCATCAGGACGGTGGAAGGGCCGGTAGGCAAGTTCATCAACATCCTGGCGATCTTCGCCACGCTCTTCGGCACGGCGGCCTCCCTGGGTCTCGGCGCCCTCCAAATCGGCAGCGGCCTGACCTCCAACGGCTGGATCGGCGAGATCGGCACCCCCGTCCTGGTGGCCATCGTTGCCATCCTGACCGCCTGCTTCGTCGCCTCGGCGGTGTCCGGCATCAGCCGCGGCATCCAATGGCTGTCCAACATCAACATGGTCCTCGCCGTGATCCTGGCGCTCATCGTCTTCATCGCAGGGCCCACGCTGTTCATCCTCAACCTCATTCCCGCCGCGGTGGGCGACTACGCCAGGGACCTGGCCGAAATGTCCTCCCGCACCGAGGCCGTCGGTGACGAGGCCCTGCGCACCTGGATGTCCGGCTGGACCATCTTCTACTGGGCCTGGTGGGTGTCCTGGACGCCTTTCGTGGGCATGTTCATCGCCCGGATCAGCCGCGGCCGCACCATCCGGCAGTTCGTCACCGGCGTCCTGCTGGTACCCAGCATCGTCAGCGTCATCTGGTTCGGCATCTTCGGCGGAACGGCCTTCAAGATCCAGGAGGACGCGGACAAGGCCGGCACGGCCGGCCTCATGTCCATGGCCAGCGGGTCACCGTCCATCGACTTTGACGGAGCCCTGTTCAACCTGGTGAAGAACATGTCCATGCCGGCCTGGCTGACCGCGGCGGTCATCGTCCTTGCCATGGTCCTGGTGGCCATCTTTTTCATCACCGGTGCCGACTCGGCATCGATCATCATGGCGTCCCTGAGCTCCAACGGATCCTCCGACCCGAAGCGCGGACTGGTCATCTTCTGGGGCCTCCTCACCGGCGCAGTTGCCGCCGTGATGATGCTGGCCGGCGGCGATGAACCGTCCGAGGCGCTCTCCGGCCTGCAACGGATCACCATCGTGGCGGCCCTGCCGTTCGTGCTTGTCATGCTGCTGCTGTGCTTCGCCCTGGTCAAGGACCTGCGCCGGGATCCACTGTCCCTCCGGCGCCGGCTGGCGGACTCCGTCGTGGAGCGCGCCATTCGCAGCGGCGTGGACCAGCACGGCGGCGTCCAGTTCGATCTCGTTACCAAGCATCAGTGTGATCAGCACTGTCCGGACGACAGCCGCTGCGCGGCTTCTCCCGCTGACACCCAAGCCCCCGCAAAGAACCAGGAGTAGACAATGACCACAGTCCTCGAAGGCCGCCCCACTGCTAACGTGACGGCGGAGGCCGGCGCCGTCGTCGGCGGTCGCGGCACCGACACCGTACAGTACGTCCTGACCCTTGCGTGCCCGGAGCGCCCCGGAATCGTCCGGGCGATCACCGCGTTCCTGGCTGATCGCGGCTTCGACATCGTTGAACACCAGCAGTTCGATGACCACATCAGCGGCAAGCTCTACCTGCGCACGGCCTTCACTCCCGGGGGCAAGGAAGTTTCCGCGGAAGGCCTCAGCGCGGAGTTCGCTTCCATCGCCGATGAGTTCGGCATGGAATTCGCCATCCATGACGGCAGGCCGCAGCGGCTGCTGGTGATGGTTTCCAAGTTCGGCCACTGCCTCAACGACCTCATCTTCCGCTGGCGCGCCGGCAGCCTGGGTGCGGAAATCGCCGTCGTGGTGTCCAACCACGAGGATCTCCGCCCCATGGCGGAAGCCGCCGGCCTGCCGTTCATCCACGTCCCGGTGACGGCCGCTACCAAGCCCGAAGCGGAAGCGCGCCTGCTGGAACTGGTGGGCGAGTACAACGCGGACCTGGTGGTCCTGGCACGGTACATGCAGGTCCTGTCCAACGACCTGTGCGCCAGCCTCCGCGGCCGCGCCATCAACATCCACCATTCCTTCCTGCCCGGGTTCAAGGGGGCCAAGCCCTACCACCAGGCCTATGACCGCGGCGTGAAGCTCATCGGAGCCACCGCGCACTACGTCACCGCAGACCTGGACGAGGGACCGATCATCGAGCAGGAAGTGTTCCGGGTGGACCACAGCCTGGACCCGAACGCCCTGGTCACCGTAGGCAGGGATGCCGAATCGCAGGCACTGTCCCGCGCGGTCAGGTGGCACAGCCAGCACCGGGTCCTGCTCAACAACACCCGCACCGTCGTCTTCCGCTAACGCCAACGCCCGCAAAGCTACACAGGAGAAACAACACCATGAGCGCATCACCACGCGTTGTCATTATCGGTGCCGGCATTGTCGGAACCAACCTTGCCGACGAACTCGCCACCCGCGGCTGGACCAACATCACGGTGGTGGAACAGGGCCCGCTTGAGCTGGCCGGCGGCTCCACCTCGCACGCGCCGGGCCTGGTGTTCCAGAACAACCCGTCCCGGACCATGACCGAATTCGCCACCTACACGGTGAACAAGCTGCTGGCCCTGACCAAGGACGGCGATTGCTGCTTCAACCAGGTGGGCGGCCTGGAGCTGGCAACCACCCCCGAGCGCCTGGCCGACCTCAAGCGCAAGATGGGCGTGATGACCTCCTGGGGCGTGGAAAGCCGGATGGTCGACGCCGACGAATGCGAAAAGATCTACCCCCTCCTGAACACCGGCGAGCTCACTGGCGGCCGCGAAGTCCTGGGCGGCCTGCTCATTCCCACCGACGGCCTGGCCCTGGCCGCCCGTGCGGTGCAGTTGCTGATCGAGCGTTCCAGTGCGGCCGGCGTGACATACCAAGGGAACACGACCGTGACCGGCATCGCCCAGGAGGGCGGCAAGGTGACCGGCGTCGAAACCTCCGACGGCGTGATCCCGGCCGACATCGTGGTGTCCTGCGCCGGCTTCTGGGGGCGTGAGCTCGGCAAGATGGTGGGCTTGGAAGTGCCGCTGCTGCCGCTTGCCCACCAGTACGTGGTCACCGCCCCCCTTGCCGAACTTGAGGGCGTCAACGAGCTCCCGAAGGGTGCCAGCAAGCCCATCCTGCGCTACCAGGACAAGGACCTCTACTACCGCGAATGGGGCAACCGCATCGGCATCGGCAGCTACGCGCACCGGCCCATGCCCGTGGACATGTCCGCCCTGCCGAAGGTCCCCGCCGAGGAAATGTCGGACCACAAGATGCCGTCACGCCTGGAGTTCACCCTGGAAGACTTCCTGCCGGCCTGGGAGGACAGCCAGGACCTGCTGCCGGCACTGCGCAGCTCCGCGATCCAGGACGGCTTCAACGGCATCTTCTCCTTCACCCCCGACGGCGGCCCGCTCATGGGCGAGCACCCGGACCTGTCCGGCTTCTGGGTGGCCGAGGCAGTGTGGGTGACGCACTCCTCGGGTGTGGCCAAAGCCGTGGCCGAGCTGCTGGTAGAAGGCCGCTCCCGTACCGACCTGCACGGCACCGAACTGACCCGTTTCGAAAAGGTCCAGACCTCGGATGCGTACGTCAGCGAAACCTCGCAGCAGAACTTCGTGGAAATCTACGACATCCTGCACCCGCTGCAGCCCAAGGAATCCCCGCGCGACCTGCGCGTCAGCCCCTTCAACGTCCGGCAAAAGGAGCTGGGCGCGTTCTTCCTCGAGTCCGCCGGCTGGGAGCGGCCGCACTGGTTCGAGGCCAACCGCGGGCTCCTGTCAGAGCTGCCGGAGGAATGGCAGACGCCTCCGCGGGATGAGTGGTCGGCGATGTTCTCTTCCCCCATTTCCGCAGCCGAAGCGTGGAAGACGCGCACCGCCGTCGGACTTTATGACATGACGCCGCTGAAGCGGCTGTCCGTGGTGGGCCCCGGCGCGCAGGCACTGCTGCACCGCCTCAGCACCGGCAACATCGCCAAAAAGCCCGGCGCTGTGACGTACTGCCTGCTGCTGGAGCACGACGGCGGCATCCGCAGTGACGTGACCGTCGCCCGGCTCGCGGAGGAAGACTTCCAGCTGGGCGTGAACAGCAACGTGGACTTCGACTACCTGCGCGTTGAGGCGCGGAAGCAGTCCGCCGCCGATCCCGCCCAGTGGGTGCATGTCTCCGACATCACCGGCAGCACCTGCTGCATCGGCCTGTGGGGCCCGCTGGCCCGTGAAGTCATGGGCAAACTCAGCACGGACGACCTCACGAACGACGGCCTCAAGTACTTCCGCACCAAGGAAATCTCGGTGGCCGGCATCCCGGTCACAGCCATGCGGCTCTCCTATGTGGGCGAACTCGGCTGGGAGCTGTACACCACCGCCGAGTACGGGCTGAAGCTGTGGGACCTGCTGTTCGAGGCCGGGCAGGAGTACGGCATCGTTGCGGCCGGACGCGGCGCGTTCAACAGCATGCGGCTCGAGAAGGGCTACCGGCTGTGGGGCACGGACATGAACACCGAGCACAACCCCTACCAGTCCGGCCTGGGCTTCTCGGTGGCCAAGGACAAGACGGGCTTTGTGGGCGCCGAGGCGTTGGCCGCGCTGAAGGAGCAGCAGCCGGAGAAGGTGCTGCGGTGCCTGACCGTGGACGACGGCGCCTCCATCGTGTTGGGCAAGGAGCCGGTGTACGTGGACGGTTCTGCCGTTGGCTACGTCACCAGCGCAGCCTACGGCTACTCGATCCGCAAGCCCCTCGCCTACGCCTGGCTGCCTGCGGCAGTGTCCGAGGGCCACGCTGTGGAGATTGAGTACTTCGGGAAGCGCATCGCCGCGACAGTCTCTGCCGAGCCGCTCTTCGATCCAGGCATGGAGCGCCTGCGCGGCTAGCCGTATCTGTGATTGAGCCACTCGAAAACCGGGGGCTGCCGTTCCGGCGGCCCCCGGTTTTTGCGCGTTACCAGCGGTCTCGGTTGATTGTCAGACCCCCTTGTCATGATGGGTATATGAGGAATCCGGTGGTGGCGAAGGCGTACGCGGAGATCACCGCTGCCGTTGCTGTGCTCACCGGAGTGGTCAACGGCGTGCTCACCGGTGAGGCGGGCGAATCTGGCCCTGGTGGACTTTCTCCGGGGGTCGATCCGTTGCAGGAATTATCCGGGGATTGCCTGGATATCCTGGCCGGGGCGGCGGGAGCGGACGCGCAAATTGCCGGGCTGAAAGCCCTGACTGCCGCGACATTTGTTGCGGCCGCGGACGCGGCGGCCCCGCCGGACGCTTCGCCACAGGCCCGGGAGATGGCAGTCACCGCCGAGGTCGCGTGTGCCATGACCATTGGCGGCCGGGCGGCCGGTTCGTTCCTGGCCGTGTCCCACGCCCTGACCACTGCTTTGCCGCTGACGTTGGCCGCCCTGCAATCCGGGTCCATTTCCTGGCAGCACGCCCGGGTCATGGCGGACGAAGCCGCCACCCTCGACCCCGCCGGCGCCGCGGCGCTGGAGGCACACTTCCTGGACCCTGACGCGCCGGGCGCGGCCAGCGGCTGTCCCGCCGGGGAGATGCCGGCGTCCCGGTTCCGGCACCGGGCCCGGACCTGGCGCGAACGCCACCACACCGAAAGCCTCGAGAAACGCCACGCCAAAGGCCTCCTGGACCGGCGGGTGGAATACTGCCCGGACCAGGACGGCATGGCCTGGCTCACCGCCTACCTCCCCGCAGACCAGGCCGCAGCCATCTGGAACCGGACCACCGCGATCGCCCGCGGCCTGCAGGGCCCGGACGAGGACCGCACCCTCACCCAGCTCCGCGCCGACGCCTTCGCCACCGCCCTCCTCAACCACGGAAACCAGCTCAGCGGCGGAAACCAACTCAGCAACGGAGACCACGAAGGATCCGGTCCGGGGCAGGTCCCGCCGCCGCGGGCCCAGGTCCTGGTGACGGTCCCGGTGTTTTCCCTGCTCGGCGTCACCGAGGAACCGGCGATGCTGGACGGTTACGGCCCGATTCCGGCGTCGATGGCCCGGGACCTCGTGGCGAACGGGGCCGGCTCGTTCTACCGGGTCCTGATCGATCCGCGGGACGGGGCGCCGCTGGAAATCGGCCGGACCAGTTACCGGCTCACCAAAGCCATGCGGAACTGGCTGCGGCTGCGGGACGGCAAGTGCTCCTTCCCGGGCTGTAACAACCAGTCCCTGGACAACGAAGCGGACCACCTCCTCGCCTGGGCCCAAGGCGGGACCACCGGCATCAGCAACCTCGGCCAGGCCTGCCCGGCCCACCACAAACTCCGACACACCACACCCTGGACCCCCACCCCGGCCACCCAAAACGAACCACCCGGCTGGATCTCACCCTCCGGCCGACGATACCGAAGCGAACACCAGGACTGGGAACCACCACACTGGCCAGACTTACTCAACCAGCCGGACCTGCTGAAACAGCCGGCAGGACCCCGGGGCGGCCCGCCGGACTTCGTCCACCTCGGGGTATCCCTGGGAGAAGACGGCCTGGAGCGGTTCCTCCATGCGCTCGCCTGACAAACGTCCCGTGCGGTTGAGTGGTTGCGCGGTTCAGTGGGGCCCTCGGGTTTTTGGTGCCCATGGTTGCGGCGGCTCCGAACGGGTACAACTAAGTCATGACGATGTCCTCCCTGGTGCTTGGCCCGATGATGCGGTACGTGGATGAGACCTCCGCCAGCATCTGGGTGGAAACCCGAACTGATTCCCGTGTCACCGTCCGCGCAGGTGGCAGCAGCTGGGAGGCCCGCACCTTCGCCGTGCACGGCCACCATTACGCATTGGTGGAGGCGGACGGCATAGAGCCTGGTTCGGTGCTGCAGTACACCCTGGACATCAACGGAACGCAGTGCTGGCCTGAGGCCGCTTCCGAGTACCCGCCGCCGGTGATCGCCACCCTGAAGCCCGGCAAGCCGCTGCGTATGGCCTACGGTTCCTGCCGCACCAGTGTTCCGCACGATAGTGCGGGCAACCGGACCCACGGCGTGGACTCGCTTCGGGCCTATGCTTTGGCGATGGCAGCCGGCGGAGGCCTGGCGTGGCCGGACCTGGTGGCTTTCCTCGGAGACCAGGTTTACGCAGATCTGACCAGCGAGCAGATGCAGGAGTTCATTCGTTCCCGGCGGGACATTGATGCGCCGCCCGGAGAGGAGCTCAAGGACTACGAGGAGTATGCCCACCTGTACCATCTCGCGTGGTCAGACCCGGCTAACCGATGGCTGCTGTCCACCCTGCCCAGCGCCATGATTTTCGACGACCACGACATCCGGGACGACTGGAACTCCTCGCTGAGCTGGAAACAGGAAATGGAAGCAACTTCCTGGTGGCATGAGCGGATCGTCGCGGGACTGGGCTCGTACTGGGTCTACCAACACCTGGGGAACCTGTCCCCGAGGGAGCGCGCCGAGGATGCCCTCTGGCAGCGGATCGCCCTGCACCGGAACGATGAACCTGAAATTGATCTCAGCACAGAGCTGGACAGTTTCGCGGACCGGGCTGATCGGGACCCTGAGTCGTACCGATGGAGCTTCTGCCGGGACTTTGGTGACACGAGGCTGATCGTGGTCGACTCCCGCGCCGCCCGGAACCTGAAACCGGAAAACCGCGGCCTGCTCGACGCCGAGGAAATGGCCTGGCTCGACGCCCAGATGCGCGGGGGATTCCGCCATGTCCTGGTGGCGACGTCGTTGCCTTTCCTGCTGCCGATGGGTCTGCACCATGTCGAGTCCTGGGATGAGGCCGTGTCCGAAGGAGCCTGGGGGAAGCACGTCGGCCAGGTTGGTGAAAAGCTTAGGCGGGCCCTGGATCTGGAGCACTGGGGTGCCTTCCAGAAGAGCTTCCATGCGGTGGCCGTTATGGCTGCCGAGGTGGCGGACGGCATGCGCGGCCCGGCGCCGGATACGGTGACGTTCCTGTCCGGGGACGTGCACTTTTCCTACGTGGCGGAGGTTGAGCGCTCGTCGAGAAGCCGAATTATGCAGGCGGTGTGCTCCCCGATCCGCAATCCACTTCCCCGCCTGATGCGGTCCTTTGGGGCCGTTCTGTCTTACGGCTTTGCTGCCCCGATCGGCGCCCTGGTGGCCCGCTCGGCGCGTGTACCCGACCCGCCCTTTGCCTGGAAACGGGTTAAGGGGCCGTGGTTCGACAACAATCTGGCCAGCCTCGAAGTCACCCCGGAAGGACTG
Organism: Pseudarthrobacter sp. BIM B-2242; assembly: GCF_014764445.1. Taxonomy (NCBI): domain Bacteria; kingdom Bacillati; phylum Actinomycetota; class Actinomycetes; order Micrococcales; family Micrococcaceae; genus Pseudarthrobacter; species Pseudarthrobacter sp. BIM B-2242. Next base: position 3,629,278 of record NZ_CP061721.1, on the reverse strand, counting down.
AAACTCTGGTGGCAAACCGGCGTGGTGCACCACGGCGACAACCTGCACCCGAGGCTGGAAAACGTGGCGTCCCTTACCGTGGCTCCCCGGAACACCCAAGAGCACGCGGTGCAAAGCGAAACACTGCCAGGTCGCAGCCAGCCATGATCCCGGGTCTTCATCGTGCACCTGGCCCGTGATCACGGAAGTCACAACCGCGGGACGCACGCCCCGGTTCCCAGGAGGGCCAGCCCGGCCCTGTCGCCCTCGCCGAAGTCGAACTGCCCGGTGTTCTCTTCGTGCATCAGCTGTGTGGGGTCGTCCACGTGGTCCAGTCCCAGGACGTGAGCCAGTTCATGCATGATGATGGCACGGACCAGCGGGGGACCGTCGGGCCGGGAGAGTGTTTCGGCGAGGCCTGGCGCGTCAAGCGTCACCTGGCCGGTGACGGAAACGTAGGGTTCGCCCGGAATCTGGACTGACGCGCTTCCGCCTGTGCCCGCAACCTTGCCCTCAAGTTCGGGTGCTTCTTCCGGCGTTGACCACGTGATCAGGACGGGGGCCCACTTCTTGCCGTACCGATCAGGCTGGTAGGTTTCGCGCGCTTCGGACGGCCCTTCATCGGTGGTTCCGTCGTCGACGAACTGCAGTCCCGAGGCGGCGGAAACTGCGGCCACGGCCTCCTGGATGAGCCGGTCCGTGCCCGGCGGTGCATTGTCCGGCCGGACGACGTAGTGCACGGGTCGGCACGGATCGTAGGCAACAAATGGCTGGCCCGGGTCCGGCGATTTCTGCAGGACGTAGGCCGTGGATCCGCTGGACGCCGGAGGCAGTCCGAGCGGGGACGGCGCCGCCTCAAATCCTGGCGGCGGCACCTTCGCCCCCGGCAGATGGGGTGCGGCCGCCGGCAGTACATAGCGGTCGAAGAGGGTGGGCGTGAAGTACAGGACCACCACCAGCGCGAGGCCCAGGACCGTGGTCGCCCGCCTTTTCCACTTACGCGCGCGGACAGGCCGCTTGCGGGCGTAACCGGTTCGCCGGGCAGTCATTTGTGAAACGGGAGCACTCCGCCAGGGGTCGGGCGCTGGCTGTTTCCCCCGTGCCTCATCGATGGCCCACTGCGGAATGCGGCCGCTCGGTGACCGGCGGATATGCGGAAGATCCCCGTCGTCAGAACCTGAACCCAACAGTTCCCCCTTTTGCCGCTGCATCCATCACTCTGGATGGTCAGCTCAGCTTAGTGGCCGATTCCGGTGGTGCCCGATACTGGCGCGAATGACTGGCGCGCGGACGACGGCGGCCGCCTCCCGCCGTCGTCCGCGTCACCCAGGGTGAGTGGACTACGCCTCGATGGTCACGCCGTGCCAGAAGGCGATCCGGTCCTCGATGGGCTTCGCCCGCGACTTGGTCTCGGGGTAGAACCAGGCGGCGTCCACGTTCAGCTTTCCGTCGACTTCCAAGGTGTGATAGCTGGCGCGCCCCTTCCAAGGGCAGAAGGAATGGAGGTCGCTGTCCCTGAGGAAGTCCGGATTAACGGCGTCCCGCGGGAAGTAGTGATTGCCTTCAACCACCACTGTCTCCCCTGATTCGGCAATGACTTTTCCATTCCAGACAGCCCTGACCATGTGGTTCCGTTCCGTAGGGTGCAGCCCGGCCCAAGCCCGCAGCACGTCGTAGGTATGCCAACGGCCGGGGCAGTGCACTTGTTCCCGGCCGTGTGGCTTGGGCAGAGCATGGCGTGGGCGGACCGTAGGTAACAGGTTGAGCTTCTGGAGCGTACGATCGGGCCATGGCCGCTGACGAAGCTGAACAGAAGCGACGGATTGAACGTCTCGTGCCGTATTTCCGTGAGCTCGGTTCGCGCACCCTCGAAAAGTACGCCCAGGCCGGGATAACCGGGACCATCCCCGGCGATAGCTGGCCCGTGGCGGACGCCTTGTTCAAACGGCGGGACAACGGTTTCACCTACCATCCGCACGGTGCTGTGTATCTGAATGTCACGCGGGAAGGGGAACTCCAGCTCGCCCTCCCGGACCGCGCAGTTCCACTCCATGAGGGCCTGAGCCATTACATCCAGTTTGCCCAGGAAGCGGATCTGGCGGACTCCGGACCGGCCGAAGGCGCCACAGAGTGGTTTCCGCCGCCGCATTTTGTCCTCGTCTGGGAAACGTCCCGGCTCTACATAGACTCGGCCGCCCTCAGCGGCCGCCCAGGCATCACTGCCGGCCTTGTGCCTTTGGAACAGTATGTGGAGGAGAGGGCGCAGCTGTTTGTGGAAGGGTTCCGGGCGGCCCTTTGAGCGTCGGGCCTGTTGGGCCCTCGGGCCCTCTGTCACCAGGACAGCTGCTGTTCACGGCCCCGAAACCATGTGGTCCCTGAACGTTGGTCCTCGCCCTGAAGTCTGTTAAGGCACACGCCCAGCGCAGCCCGGGGGATAACCCGGCCACCTGAGCAGCCATTGACCGAGGAGAACCTCCGTGTTTGTTAGAAGCGCCGTCACCGCCTTTGTGACGCTTTTGTCCGTAACCGGACTCGCAGGCCCGTCCGCTGTTCCCGCCGCCGCGGGTGTTCCGTCCGGCGCGGGTGTTCCCGCCGGCGCCCCCGTCAGCGACCAGGCGTTCAGCTTCGGCGTCATCGGCGACATCCCGTACGGCGCCGCTGAAATCGCCAAGTTCCCGGCCCGGATAAAGGACATCAACGCTGACACCGGGCTGAAGTTTGTCACGCACGTGGGAGACATCAAGAACGGGTCATCCATCTGTTCTGACGAGTACTTCCAGCACATCCGATCCGAGTTCGATACCTTCGAGCACCCGCTGGTCTTCACCCCCGGCGACAACGAGTGGGTGGACTGCCACCGCACCAACAACGGCGCCTACAACCCCCTGGAGCGGCTGGACAAGCTGCGCCAGGTCTTCTTCAACGAACCCGGTAAGACGCTGGGCGAGACCATGCCCGTCACAACCCAGGAAAGCCAGGGCCTGCCGGAGAATGTCCGCTTCACGCAGAACCGTGTGGCTTTCTCCGTGGTGAATGTCCAGGGCAGCAACAACTCCCTGCAGCCGTGGACCGGCCTGGGCGAGACGGCCGCGACACCTGAGCAGCTGGCCGAAGTGGAGCACCGGACCGCTGCCGTCCTGGAGCAGATCCGGACCACCTTCAGCGAGGCTACGCGCCGGAACGACCGTGCCGTGGTCCTGATGACCCAGGCCGACATGTTCGATCCCTCGCTGCTCGGTACGGCGACCGCCGACCCCGAAACCATGTCCGGTTTCCGCGGGATCGTCCAGGCCATCGTCGAGGAGACCAACCGCTTCGACGGTCCCGTTTACCTCATCAACGGCGATAGCCACGTCTATGCCGAAAACCAGCCGCTTGCCGAGGGGTCACCATGGCTGGCTGTCTACGGCCAGGACACGGCCGCTGACCACCTGCAGCGCATCACGGTGGACGGATCCGCCAACGCCACCAACTACGTGAAGTTCAACGTCGCGGCGAACAACGCACGGGGCGCCGAAGTCCTGTCCTGGGAGAAGGTGCTCTTCAGCGGGTAACCGCAGCGGGCGGACGACGGCGGCGCCACCCGTCGTCGTCCGCTTGCCTTGGGAATGAATCCAGAAACTTGAATGTTCAAGCAGTCATGGACTTTGGCATCTTTACCTTCGGCGAACTCACCCGCAGCGATACCGGCAGCGCCCTTTCACCCGGGCAGCGGCTCAAGGAGATCATTGAGCTTGCCAAACTGGCGGACCAGGCGGGCCTCGGCTTTATGGGCCTGGGGGAACACCACCGGCACGACTTCGCGCTCTCGGCCCCGGAAATCGTCCTCGCGGCCATCGCCCGGGAAACCACCAACCTCCGGCTCAGCACGGCCGTGACCGTGTTGTCCACACAGGACCCCGTCCGGCTTTTCGAGCAGTTCGCCACCCTGGACCTCATCTCCGACGGCCGCGCCGAGATCATTGCCGGCCGCGGCGCGTTCATCGAGTCCTACCCGCTGTTCGGCCACGACACCGCGGACTATGACGGCCTGTTCGACGAGAAGCTGCGAATGCTCCTCGAACTCCGCGACAACGCCGTCCTGAACTGGAAGGGCAACCTGACCCAAAGCATTCCAGGCATGGACATTGCGCCGCGGCCCCGCCAGGAAAAGCTCCCCATCTGGGTAGGCGTGGGCGGCACGCCCGCCAGCTTCGCCCGCGCCGGACGGCTTGGCCTCCCGCTGTTCATCGCCCTGCTGTCCGGCCCGGAGCGCTTCCGCCGCCTGGCCGCGCTGTACCGCCAGAGCGCCGACGAAGCAGGGCACGATGCCGCAGCCCTGCCGGTGGGCGTGGGCGGCCACTTCTACGCCGCGGCCACCTCGCAGCAGGCGCGGGACACGTTCTACCCGCACTACCGGGGCTACTTCGAGCAGAACATGCCGCGCAACGTGGACCATTTCCCCCGTTCCACCTTCGATGACTGGAGCGATCCGGGCGGCGGACTGCTGGTGGGCAGCCCGCAGCAGATCATCGAGAAGCTCCTGGTCATCCAGCAAACGCTCGGCAACACCCGCTACATGGCCCAGATCGGCCTCGGCGGCCTGCCCTTCGCCGAAACTGCCCGCTCCATCGAGCTCCTCGCCACCGAAATCATGCCCGCCGTCAACCGGGAACTGGGCGCCAGCGCCGCCTAAGCGCAACGTGCGCGGACGACGGCGGGAGGTTCCGCCGTCGCGCTGGTTTTGCCGGGTCTCCGGTGCAGTAGCTGCGTGGGTCTGCATCAGCCCTGCGTCCGCTGGCGGTACTGCCGGGGCGTTTCGCCGGCGTCGTTGAGGAAATGCCGGTTGAAGTTGGACAGGTTGGAGAAGCCCACTTCGTAGCAAATGTCCGAGATGGCCTTATCGCTGTGCTCGAGCAGCCGCCGGGCATGGGCAAGGCGTAGCTTCCGGACCAGGTCGCTGAAATTCTGCCCCGTGGCGCGTTTGAAGTATTTCGAGAATGTCGGTTCGGGCATCCCCACCAGGGCGGCCGCCTCGGACATTTTGACGCTGCCGGCATGGTTGCTGAAGACATACTCGAGGACGATGTCCACCACCGCGGCGGCCTGTCCGTCCAGCTGCGGCCTGAACCATTCGTCCGCCAGGTAGCGCCGGTCTTCCTGCGGAGCATGCGCAAGAATCGCAAAGAGCTCCAAGAGATGGTGTAGCCGTTCCAGCCCGGTGGAAGCCCCCATCGCTTCTATGGCTGCGGCCGCCGTCACAGCCGTGGTCCCCAGGAACTCGATCCCGCGCGCGGACTGTTCGAGCAGGGGCTTGATTTCGGCGAATTCGGGAACAAGGGTTGCCGTCTGTTCCACCCACTTCCCATCGAACTGGATCAGCGCGTCCCTGCCCGCGATAACCTCGCCGGGCTCGAGGTCACTGACCCAGTCGTGGGGAAGTCCTGATCCCACCAGGGAGACATGCCCGGCCTCGAATGTGCCGATGTGGTCACCGACGATGAACTTGCCGGTGCCTTTGCGGATGAGGTGGATCTCGTACTCGGGATGATAATTCCACCGTGCCACGGTGCTGGGGTAGTCATGCTGGTGCCACCGGACGGAGTGGTTTGGATCAGGGGGGATGATCTCCCGGTTGGCGCGCATGCCCAGCAGCCTTTCGGCCAGCCGGGCCGTTGCTCCGTCGCTCAGGTCGGCAGCACTCATGATGGTTCTCCAGGCTTTGGGGTTTCATGAAATTTGGACACGATACCGTGCGCCTTCCCCAAGATTAGCGCCCACAGTGCGGATCATGCGGAAAATAAGTATCAGGATATGTCAACGACGACGCTAGTTGTGGCATACCGCACACCCCTACAGTTGAGGAAGACCAGCCCGGCCCATCGAAATCCCGATGACGGGCCAGCCACAGCCGCAGGACGTCGATACCGCAGTCGACGCAAGCCGGCTGCGCATCCCCTGAAGAACAAAGGAGTCCTTAATGCGCCCAAAAATGCGTGCTGCGACCCTCGCCGCCGGCGCTTTGTGCGTCGCCCTGAGCGCCTCGGCCTGTGCCGGAGCCGGCGGAGGCAACTCCGCCGGTGACCCGAACAGCATCAGTGTCCTGATGGTGAACAACCCCCAGATGGAGGACCTGCAGCGGCTCACGGCAGAGAACTTCACCAAGGAAACCGGGATCAGGGTCAACTACACGATCCTGCCGGAGAACGACGTCCGGGCCAAGATCAGCCAGGAGTTCTCAAGCCAGGCCGGCCAGTATGACGTCGCCTCGCTGTCCAACTACGAGATCCCGTTCTATTCCGCCAACGGCTGGCTGGCACCATTGGATGACGTTGCCGAGGACCCTGAGTTTCATCAGGGCGACATCCTGCCGGCTTACACGGCGTCCCTCACTGGGGAGGACGGCAAGCTCTACGGCGAACCGTTCTATGGCGAGTCCTCGTTCCTGATGTACCGGAAGGACATCCTTGAAGCCAAGGGCCTGACCATGCCGGCGAAGCCCACCTGGGACGAAGTCGCGGACATCGCGGCGAAGGTAGACGGTGCGGAACCGGGTATGAAGGGCATCTGCCTCCGCGGCCAGCCCGGTTGGGGCCAGGTGTTCGCACCATTGACCACCGTGGTGAACACCTTCGGCGGCACCTGGTTCGATAAGGATTGGAACGCACAGGTCAACTCCCCGGAGTTCACCGCGGCCGTGGAGTTTTATACCAAGCTGGTCCGCGATCACGGTGAGGCAGGGGCCGCACAGGCCGGCTTCACCGAGTGCCTGAACAACATGAGCCAGAGCAACGTTGCCATGTGGTACGACGCAACGTCGGCCGCAGGTGCGTTGGAAGCCGAGGATTCTCCGGTGAAGGGAAAGATCGGCTACGCCCAGGCACCCGTGAAGGAGACCAAGTCCTCGGGCTGGTTGTGGACCTGGTCCTGGGCCATGCAGGCGGCGTCCAAGAAGCAGGACGCCGCCGAGAAATTCATCGCCTGGGCCAGCTCGAAGGACTACGAGGAGCTCGTGGCCTCCGAGCTCGGCTGGGCGAAGGTTCCCTCCGGTAAGCGCATTTCCACCTACGAAAACGCTGAGTTCCAGAAGGCCGCCCCGTTCTTCGAAGCTGAACGCTTCGCCATTGAGAACGCCGATCCGAAGAACCCCGGCGCGCAGGAACGTCCCGCCGTCGGCATCCAGTTTGTGGGTATTCCCGAATTCGCTGCCCTGGGCACGAACGTCTCTCAGGGTGTCAGTTCCGCCATCGCCGGCCAGGGCACCGTGGCCGACGCGCTGGCCAAGGGCCAGGAAGCCGCCCAAAAAGTCGCCAACAAGTACAAGCAGCCTTAACCGAACCGCAGGAGAACATCATGACTACCGCAACGGCGCGCATCTCCCGCCCGGGACACCACGCAGCCAAACCTTCGAAAGACAGCCGGTCGCGGGAACGCGCCCTGGCGTGGGCCCGGCGTGCACCGCTGCTCCCGGCCCTGATCTTCCTTATCCTGGTCACGCAGCTTCCGTTCGTGGTGACGCTGATCATCTCGTTTATGAACTGGAACAGCCTGAGCCCGGACAAGACCGCCTTCGCCGGCTTCGAGAACTACGTCACCGTCCTCACGGATCCGGACCTGCGCCAGGCCATCTTCACCACCATCCTCCTCACTGTCTCCGTCGTGCTGATCAGCCTGCTCATCGGCTTGGGACTGGCCCTGCTGCTGGACAAGAAGTTCATCGGCCGCGGCCTGGCGCGGACCCTGCTGATCGCCCCGTTCCTGGTGGTACCTGTGGCAGCGGCACTGATCTGGAAGCACGCCCTCCTCAACCCCACCTACGGGCTGATCAACGGCATCCTGACCTGGGTGTGGTCCCTGTTCGGCAGCGCCACGGCGCCCCAGCTGGACCTCCTCTCCCAGGCACCCATGATGGCGGTAATCCTCTCCCTCGTGTGGCAGTGGACCCCGTTCATGATGCTGATCCTGCTCGCCGGCCTGCAGTCCCGCCCCATGGACACCGTGGAAGCTGCCCAGATGGACGGCGCCACACCTTGGGGGATCTTCCGTCACCTGACCCTGCCGCACCTGCGCCAATACCTGGAACTCGGCGGCCTGCTCGGCGCGATCTACATCGTGCAGAACTTCGACGCGGTCTTCACCCTCACGGCAGGCGGACTGGGCACAGCCAACCTGCCCTACGCCATCTACCAGACGTTCTACTTCGCGAACGAATACGGCCTGGCCTCCGCCGCCGGCGTCGTGGTGGTCATCGGCACCATCATCGTGGCCACCTTCGCACTCCGCACCGTCTTTTCACTCTTCAAGAAGGAGGCAGCACGATGAGCACCCTCACCCCCGCCGCACCGCAGAACACCCCTCCCGGTCCCACCGCGCTGAACACCGGCCGCACTCCACGCCGCGGCAAGACCCGGATGGACCCCACCCGCAACAACACCGCCGCCGGCATCGCCGCCTGGCTGCTCGCCCTGCTCTTCGCCGTCCCGGTCCTGTGGATGATCCTCACCTCGTTCCACTCCGAAACCGACGCCGCCACCAACCCGCCGTCGATCGCTGCGAACCTGACCCTGGACGCGTACCGGGAGTTCTTCGGCGAAACCTCCGGCGTTAGCCCGTGGCCGTCGCTGATCAACTCGGCCACCGCATCGATCCTGTCCACGGTCCTCGTGCTGCTCCTGGCCTTCCCGGCCGCCTACGCGCTCTCCATTCGGCCGGTGAAGAAGTGGACGGACGTGATGTTCTTCTTCCTCTCCACCAAGATGATGCCGGTGGTGGCGGCGATCCTGCCCCTCTACCTCTTCGCCCGGACCGTGGGGGCACTGGACAACATCTGGTTCCTGATCCTGATGTACACGTCCATGAACCTGCCCATTGCCGTATGGATGATGCGCTCCTTCCTGGCCGAGGTGCCGGAAGAAATGCTGGAGGCAGCCCAGATCGACGGCGCGAACCTCCTGCTCATCCTGCGCAAGATCATCGCCCCGGTGGCCATGCCCGGCATCGCGGCTACTGCCCTGATCTGCTTCATTTTCAGCTGGAACGAACTGCTCCTGGCCCGGGTCCTCACCGGTGTGGTGGCAGGGACCGCGCCCGTCTTCCTTACCGGCTTCGTCTCAGGCCAGGGCCTCTTCCTGGCCCAGGTCTGCGCCGCCGCCGTCGTGATCTCCCTGCCGGTACTGTTCGCCGGCTTCGCCGCCCAGGACAAGCTCGTCCAGGGTCTCTCCCTGGGCGCAGTCAAGTAACCTTCCCACCCATAGCTGCAAAGGAACAACTTCGATGACAACAACAACCGCACAGTCACCTGCCACCGGTTCCGGACTGCCCGCCACGATGCGGGCCAACATCCTCAAGAGCCAGGGCGACATGACGATGGAAACGCTGCCCGTTCCGACACTCGACGCCGACCAGGTCCTGGTGCAAGTGGCTGCCGTGGGGGTCTGCGGCAGCGACGTCCACTATTACGAGCACGGCCGCATCGGCGACTATGTGGTGGACCACCCGCTCATCCTCGGCCACGAACTGTCCGGCCGGATCGCCGCCGTCGGAAGCGCCGTGGACCCTGCCCGCATCGGCCGGCGCGTCGCCGTCGAGCCCCAGCGCCCCTGCCGCACGTGCAAGCAGTGCAAGGCCGGCCGCTACAACCTTTGCCCGGACATCGAGTTCTACGCCACCCCGCCGATCGACGGCGCCTTCGCCGAATACGTGACCATCCAGTCCGACTTCGCCTACGACATCCCGGACAGTGTCAGCGACGAGGCGGCAGCACTGATCGAGCCGCTCTCCGTGGGCCTCTGGGCCTGTGAACGTGCCGGGATCAAGCCCGGCAGCCGGGTCCTGATCGCCGGCGCCGGCCCCATCGGCATCATCGCCGCGCAGGCGGCCCGTGCGTTCGGAGCCACGGAAATCTACATCACGGACATCGCCGACGACCGGCTCGAGTTCGCCCTCAAACACGGAGCAACACACGCGCTCAACGCGAAAACGGATAGCGTGGAAGGGCTCGACGTCGATGCCTTTATTGACGCTTCCGGCGCCCCGCAGGCAGTCCGTTCCGGGATCAAGGCAGTGGGCCCGGCAGGCCGGGTGATCCTGGTGGGGCTCGGGGCGGACGACGTCGAGCTCCCCGTGTCGTTCATCCAGAACCGGGAAATCTGGCTCTCCGGTGTGTTCCGGTACACCAATACCTGGCCGCTGGCGATCCAGCTGATCGCCGACGGCAAGGTGGACCTGGACATCCTGGTGACCGGCAAATTCAGCCTTGCCGAGTCTGAAGAAGCCCTGAAAGCGGGCAAGCAGGCAGGTCAGCTCAAAGCCGTCGTCTACCCGGGCCGCTGACCATGATCACTGTCATCGGCGAATCGCTTGTGGACATCATCAGTGGCCCGCACCGGGAGGCGCCCACCGAGGCGCACCCGGGCGGGAGCCCCCTGAACGTGGCGGTCGGCGCGGCCCGGCTGGGCCTGGCGACCACCCTCGTGACCCACTACGCCGGCGATTCATACGGGGACATGATCGAAAAACACCTGAGCGTGAACGGCGTCACCGCGATCCGGGGCGGCAGCGCACCGACGTCGACGGCCACTGCCACGCTGGGGCCCGACGGCGGCGCCAGCTATGCGTTCACCATCAGTTGGGACATCAACGGGGCAGCCCTGCCTGCCCTTGAAGCGGTTCAGGGTTCCAGGCACGTCCACACCGGATCCATTGCCGCCGTGGTGGCGCCGGGCGACCAGGCCACGCTTGCCCTCCTGGCGGCAGCCCGGGAGCACGCGAGTATCAGCTATGATCCGAACTGCCGGCCCGGGATTAGCCCGGACGTGGACGCGGCGCGGGCACAGACCGAACGCTTTGTCACCGCCAGTGACATCGTCAAGGCCAGCGACGAAGATCTCGCCTGGCTCTACCCGGACCGGACGCCGGAGCAGTCACTGTCAGCGTGGCTGGAGCTCGGGCCGGCCATCGTCGCCCTGACGCGTGGCGCGGCGGGCCCTGTCATCCTCGCCCGCCGGGGCCGGGTGGAGCTGGCCGCCGAACCCATCAAGGTGGCGGACACTGTGGGGGCGGGCGACTCGTTCATGGCAGCCCTCATCTCTGGCCTGGACCAGCTCTCAGCCCTCGGCGCCGGCGGAAGGCGCCGGCTGCAGGCGCTCACCGTGGAGGAATTGCAGGCGCTCGCGGCTTACGCCAACCGCGCCGCGGCGATCACCTGCTCACGGCCAGGGGCCAACCCGCCCCGGACGGCGGAACTCGGTCACCTGACCGTGCCGCTGCAGGCCTGACAGGCCACCAACGGAACCAGCCACGCGCGAGGTTGCGGGCCAGGGCAGCGTCACGCCGTTTTTCAGAGGTCGTGCGGACAGATTTCAGCGCCCGCCAGCTCAGGCCTTCCCTGCCCGAACGCGGGGTCGTCGTCGCTTCCTGCCCAGACGACACCGCCTCGGGGACAGGGCATCACCGCGAACGCTCTGCCATCAAGCCGGGCCCGAAGGTGGCGCCCGTCATCCTCGACCACGTCCCAGCCCGCCGCTGGCAGCGCTGCACGGTAGTGCTGCAGCACATCGGCGTCTCCCGAGAGCACAAAACCGCGGGTACAGCCACCGACACCGTTCATGCCGCCACCACCGAAATGCCCGATGTGCTCGATGGAATCGAACGTCTGCTGGGACTCACGGTCTGCGCTGGCCGTGCGTTCATCCATGCCCTCAATCACGCATTGCGGAGTCGAGTTGAACTGCACCGCAAGCCGCTGCCCCAGTGCCGAGGGGGTGACAGCGAACATCCCCACCAGCATGAGGACCGGGATGGCCACGGCTGCCAGCCGCATCCAGAGTCGTGTCGAGAGCATAAAGCCGATCAAGGCAACTACCGCGACCAGGCCGAGCGCCAACCCGGCGGGACCGGCCGTGAGCCCCCACATGAGCCCTTCCAACGCGGTAGCGGTGATATCGCCGTACACTCTCATAAATTCGTAGTGGACCAGCACAGCGAGCAGAGCCAGTCCTGCCCCAACGACGAGCAGCACCGCGGCGGAGACGGCTCGGCCGGTCACGGGCATGGCTAAGTATAGGACCGCCTGACCAAGTGTCAACCGTTCCTCAATGGCGAGGAGTGCGACGGCCGCCAGGACCGAAGGAGACAGCCGGAACTCAGGCAAATTGTCGCCGGACAGGCCCTGTACCGGCCGCGGGGATTCTGGGTATCGTGTGGGCATGGTGCGCAACGTGGCCGATATTGGAGCGGAAGGCGTTCTGCTCGCGGGAGCCGGGCGTGCCATTTTGCTGCAGATCGCCAACCCCGCGGTGGGCCACGGTGTGGCCGAGCACAGCGACTTCGTCTCGCGGCCCTTGGACCGTTTTCGTGCCACGCTCACCTATGTGTACGCGGTGAGGTACGGAACTGAGGACCAGGTGGCAGCTGTCCGCCGCAGCGTAAACCGCGCCCACGCTGTTGTGCGCCGCAAGGCCGGGGCAGGCCACCACGGATACAGCGCCTTCGACGCGCACGCGCAACTCTGGGTGGTGGCAACGCTGTACGACACCGCGGTCACCGTCTACGAGAAGATCTACGGCCCGATGGACGACGAGACAGCCGAGCTGATGTATAAGGACTACGCCCGCCTCGGTACCGTCCTGCAGCTGCCGGCGGAACTCTGGCCGGCTGACAGGGCAGCCTTTAGGAAGTACTGGGACGCCCGCATGCAGGCACTCGAGCCGGACGATGTCACGGCGCGCGTCGGCCGCGATCTGCTCTACCCGCCAACCGGCCCGCTCTGGCTACGGATGAGCATGCCAGTGATCCGGTTCATCACCGCAGGTCTCCTGCCCGATCGCCTTCGAAGCAGCTACGGCCTGCCGTGGAGTGCGCGCCGCAGCCGCCTCTTCGACCGCACCACCCGTGTGTCGGCCGCGGTGTATCCACGGCTTCCGCAACCGGTCCGGCATTTCGCGAAGAACTACTGCCTGGGCCGGCTCCGCGCAGCGTAGTTCAGGAGGCCGCTGCCGCACGGAGCCCATCGGTGCGTTCCTGCAGGAAGGTGCGGAGCGTTTCAGTCTCCGCTGCCAGTTCGTCGGCGGTCAGACCATCGCTTGAGGGCACGACGGCGGCGATCGCGTCCAGCAGGCCGGCGGCGGTCCCGCTGGCGTACAGCTGCTGATAGAGCTCTGCGTAGGCGTCGTCGTAGGCGGTCTGGAAGGCGGCCGAGGCCAGGAACCTCTCCTTCAGTTCGTTGCCGCCGCGGCCGGATCCCGCAAGGGGCGCACCGGCGTCGTCATTTTGCCCGGGTGGCCGCATTGCCCCGCCACCGCCGCCACCTGCGCCGTTTCCACCGCCGCCGATGGACAGCTGCTCGTCCGGGGATGCGGCCGCGTTGCCGGTCATTGCCAGATTCAGGTCCCAGGAGATCACGGAGATCTTTTTCGTCCCGAGGTCGTACCAGAGGTAGTAGTTCTGGCCGGGGCCGGCCATGTCGTCGCCGTTGACCAAAAGGTTCATTGTGGCGGTGTAGCGTGCGAAGGACTCCACATCCACCCACTCGCCCAGCTGGGCGTCGAACTCCTCGTCGCTGGCTTCGGACAGCCACCTGAGGGAGTCCACAACGGGCTGGACGTCCGCCGTCTTTTTAGCGTTGAGCTGCTTGAACTGTTCCTCGTAAGTGGCCAGGTCGTCGCCCTGGTAGGTAAAGCTGGACTCGGCATCCGCTTTGTAGAGGACCCCGTCGGTGTCGAACAGGGAATCCGCGTACGCCTCGTCCGGGTTTTCCACCAGCAGCCGGGTCTGGGTGGCGCTGCCGTTAACCGAGTAGGTGGTGTAGGCGTAGCGTTGCGTGGCCTGGCCGCTGGTCGCAGTCAGCGCAAGCGCCAGGGCCTCGTTCAGGACGGGGGAACCCGGCCTCAGCGAAAGCTGTGTCAGGCCTTCATAGGTCTGGGCGTCCACATATTTGTCGAAATCAATCAGCAGCGGCAGCGATTCGGGGACGTCAGAGGAGATCCCGGCCGACGTTCCGCCGGGGCCGCCCATATCGCTGCCGCCGCTGAGGCTCCTCAAGGTGGAGTTGCCCTTGAGGCGCACGCCTATGTTGGACACCAGCGTGCCGTCGATGGTGATGTTGGCCGTGATCCAGTCCTTGGAGCCGTCAGCCTCATAGGCGGCGATCATGGCGGCGTAATCATCCGCGTTCCACGTGATGCTGACCGAATGGGAGGCGCCGTCCGCGAAAAGGGTGGTCCCCGCCGTCGTCGTTGCAGCTTCTGTCCCGTTCGCCTCCGCTCCGGCCGCGGACGCCGCTGTGGACGTCGCGGTGGACGTCGCCGTGGCGGAGGACCCCGTGGAGGTGGCGCCCGTGCCGGTTCCGCAGCCCGTCAGGGCGAGGGCCACCGCAAGGGCGGAGGAGGAGAGAATGGCACCGGTGGAACGTTGCATGGATCCTGCTCCAGGCTCGGGAATGTGTTCATTCCACGGTTGCGGGTGCAGCTGTGCTGTTCCTGTGCCGGGGCCATGCGGCCGGTGTGCATCGCGCTGGAGCTGCGTTAAGTGAGAGAGCGTCCGGGGATTTCCCGCATTAAGTGAGAGAGCGTCCGGAGGGGGCTACACGCTGCGGCGGCGGATCAGCCTGCCGCGGGGTGTCAGTCCGTCCACCTCAACGCCGCGCAGGTATGTTTTCCGGACGACGCCGGTGAGCGCCTTCCCGTCGTAGGGCGTGATGGGGTTTTTGTGCTTGAGCCTGGCGGCATCCACCACGAACGTTTGGTCCGGTGCGAACACCGCGAAGTCCGCATCGAATCCGGGAGCCAGCTGGCCCTTGTTGTGCACGCGGGCCACGACGGCGGGTTTCTCAGCCATCCAGGAAACCACCTCTGCCAGGGTGATGCCGCGCTGCCTGGCTTCGGTCCACACCAGGGCGAGCCCCAGCTGCAGGGAGGAAATGCCGCCCCAGGCCATGGCGAAGTCGCCGTTTTCCAGGTCCTTCAGGTCCAGCGTGGAGGGGGAGTGGTCCGAGACGATGCAGTCGATGGTGCCGTCCTGCAGCCCCATCCACAGCAACTCGCGGTTGGACGCCTCGCGGATGGGCGGGCAGCACTTGTATGCCGTGCCGCCGTCGGGGATCTCCTCGGCCATGAGGGTGAGGTAGTGCGGGCACGTCTCCACGGTGAGGCGGACGCCGTCGCGCTTTGCGCTCGCGATCATGGGCAGGGCGTCCGACGACGAGAGGTGCACAATGTGGGCGCGGGCGCCGGTCCGTCGTGCCCGTTCGATGACCTCGGCGATAGCTGTGTTCTCGGCATCGCGCGGGCGGGAGGCCAGGAACGTCCCGTAGTCGCCGCCGCCCGGGTGCGGGGCGTGGTCAATGGTGCGGGAGTCCTCGGCATGCACCAGCATGAGGGAATCGAAGGTCCTGAGTTCGGCCATGTCCTCCTCCAGCCCGTGCGCGTCCAGGTGCGGGAACTCGTCAACGCCGGAATGCAGCAGGAAGCATTTGAAGCCGAACACGCCTTCGTCATGCAGGGGGCGCAGGTCCGCTTTGTTGCCTGGAATGGCGCCGCCCCAGAACCCGACGTCGATGAACGCCTGGTCCGCAGCCACGTCCCGCTTGAGCTTGAGTCCCTCCACGGTGGTGGTGGGCGGAATGGAGTTCAGCGGCATGTCGATGATGGTGGTGACGCCGCCGGCCGCCGCGGCGCGGGTGGCGGAGGCGAACCCCTCCCACTCGGTGCGGCCGGGCTCGTTAACGTGGACGTGGGTATCCACGAGGCCGGGAAGGAGCGTTTCGTCGTCGGCAAGCTCGACAAGTTCAGTGCCGGCCAGTTCAGTGCCGGCCGGTTCAGTGCCGGCGAGGCCGCTGCCGAGCGGTTCGACGGCCACGATCCTGCCGTTCCGCACGCCCACTTCCCGCGGGGCGATGCCGTCGGCGGTGAGGGTGCGGCCCCGGATCACCAGGTCAAAGCGTTCGTCAGGCACGGACGTCCTCCTGTGGGACGGCGGCCGGACGTTCGGGCAGCGGAAGCTCGGTCAGGAGGATGGAGCAGTTCACCGTGTAGGTCATCGTGGGTCCTTCCGGGAAGGGGCGTTGATCCATCTTCCCGCGATAGCCTGAAGACCGCCCGCAAGCCGCACTCCGGAACGAGGATTTCCCCTTGATTACACGCACCGACGTTGACGAAGCGGCCGCCCGGATCGCACCGAGGATCCGCGTCACACCCGTCCTGAAGGCCGACGCCGGAATGTTCCCCTGCGATGTGTGGCTCAAGTGCGAGTTCATGCAGCACACTGGCACGTTCAAGGCCCGGGGCGCGTTCAACCGGGTCCTGGCCTGCCGCGAGCACGGCGAACTGAAGGATGACATTGGCATCGTGGTGGCCTCCGGGGGAAACGCCGGCCTCGCCAACGCCTATGCCGCCAGGGAACTCGGCGTCCCCGCCACGGTATTTGTGCCCGAGACGGCTCCCGCCGTGAAGGTCAAAAAGCTCTGGGCCGTCGGCGCCAACGTGGTTCAGCAGGGAACCGAATACTCCGAAGCGTACGACGCCGCCATCGCCTACGCCGCCGAGACCGGCGCCGTTTACTGCCACGCCTACGACCAGCCGGAGATCGCAGCCGGCGCCGGGACCATCGGAACCGAACTGCTGGAGCAGCTGGGCGAAGTGGACACCATTATGGTGGCCGTAGGCGGCGGCGGGCTCATGGCGGGCGTTGCGGCCGCCGTCGAGGGCCGGGCCACAGTGGTGGGCGTCGAATCCGAAACAACGCCCACCCTCCACGCCGCGCTCGCCGCCGGGGAACCCGTGGACGTGGCCGTCGCCGGCATCGCCGCCGACTCCCTTGGGGCCCGCAGGATTGGCCGGATCGGGTTTGAGGTGGCGGTCCGCACCGGCGTCCGCGCTGTGCTGGTCTCGGACGAGGACATCGTGGCCGCCCGTTCCCTGCTGTGGCAGGAGTACCGCATCATCGTGGAGCACGGGGCGGCTGCAGCGTTCGCAGCCCTGCAGTCCGGCGCCTATGTCCCGGCGGCCGGGGAACGCGTGGCCGTGATTCTCTGCGGCGCCAACACGGACCCCGCCACGGTCTGACCTGCGGGGGCATCGAAGAGCCAGGGGTTGTGGGCCCCTGGCTCCCGGGTTGCATTGATTAGTACTGCGTTGATTGGTACTGCATGGTTGTCAGTTAGCGGTCATAGTGCGAGTTGACGTACCTCAAGGTGGGGCTCTTGTCGTAGTGCCACTTCGTCACTTTGCCATCCTTGTTCTCAACCCCGTACCAGATCACGTGATAGACCTCTTCGCTGCCGCGGCGGTCGAGGTTCTGCCGGACTTTGTCAAGGCTGTCGATTACCTTGTGGCCCCTCACATCGCGCTCAATGTAGCTGTCGCCCAGCCTGGTATCCCGGCCGCGATCAGCTTCGTAGCGTACCTGCTTGATGTGGACAGTCCGCTTCCCATCTGTGCAATCCACTTTGATCCTGAAGTTCACCCACACCCCGCGTTCGTCCGAAGGCTTCAGGGCTTCGACTGTACATCCACGTTTTGAATCACGGTCATTGTCAGCTTGGGCCGGGGCAGCAAACACCGCGGAGCCCCCGAGCAAGCTCAACGACAGGGCCGGAACCAAAGCGATCCTTGCCCGCATTGAACGGCTTTTCGTAGTTGTAGTGCCAGACATTATTTATTGCTCCTTGTAAGGATGCGATTCACAATTTTTTGGGCAGCGCAAAACCGCGCGCAACCGAGCAAAATGTCGCGCTTGGAGCAGCGTGGCAGCCGCGGCCTTCTTGGTCCCCATTTTTCAAACAGCACGCCCGACTGAGCGGGGGCTTGACTCCGGACTCACTTTCGATGGTTGTGATCCGGTAAATCCATGGTGCGCCTGCCTTCGGGCCTAGCGCTAGGGCAAACTGCAACCTTTTTCAGTTGCTTCTTTCGATTGCCAAATAGTACGCGGCGGCCTTGTCACAGGCGTCAGCCTGGTCACTCCAGTACCGGCGAGAAGCTCAGGTGAGCCGGATCTGGCGGTTGACGTCCTTGTAGAGCAGGTAGCGGAACTCGCCCGGTCCGCCCGCGTAGCAGGCTTGCGGGCAGAAGGCGCGCAGCCACATGAAGTCCCCGGCTTCCACTTCCACCCAGTCCCTGTTGAGCAAGTACATGGCCTTGCCTTCAAGGACGTACAGGCCGTGCTCCATCACGTGCGTCTCCGGGAACGGGATCACGCCGCCGGGCTGGAACGTCACGATGTTCACGTGCATGTCGTGGGCCAGATCGTTGGGGTCCACGAAGCGGGTGGTCTTCCAGACGCCGTCCGTGTCCGGCATGGACGTCGGTTCCACGTCCTGGTCGCTGGTGACGAACGACTTCGCCTCGTAGCCCTCGAGGCGTTCGTAGGCTTTGCGGATCCAGTGGAAGGAGACGATCTCATCCGAGACGTTCTCCAGCCCCCAGCCGGAACCGGCGGCCAGGTACGCATAGCCGCCCTCCGCAAGCTGGTGCAGTTCGCCGTTCAGGGTCAGGTTGACCTTGCCCGTGGTGACAAAAATGACGCCTTCCACCCCGGCCTCGAACTCTGCTTTGGGGGCGCCCCCGCCCGGGCCGATCTCCACGATCAGCTGCGAAAAGGTGGTGGCAAAGCCGGAGATCGGGCGGGCAATGATCCAGGACCGGGTGTTGGAGAAACCCGGCAGGTTGCTGGTCACGATGTCGGTCAAGACGCCCTTGGGGATGACCGTGTACGCCTCCGTGACGATGGCCCGCTCCGTGGTGAGGTGCGTTTGCGGCGGCAGGCCGCCCTGGGGGTAGTAGTACGTGCCCATGGTGGAGCCTTCCTTACTTCGAGATGGACTGGGGCTGCGAGGCGGGCTGTGATTTGGAAGTGGACTGCGCCAGCCGCGGGTGCGCCAGTGCGGTCAGCCGGGAAAGCTCGACGCCGGCCAGCACCTGGATCTCGTCGGCACCGACGGCGCCGCACTGGAACCCGCGCAGCACGAAGGCCGCCAGAGCCCGGGCCGTTGCGGGCTCATCCAGCACGGCTCCCGGGGTCCGCGCCAGATAGTTCCGCAGCCGGGCCGCGGCAGCCGGAAGGCCTTCGCGGTAGAAGGCATAGGTCGCGGCGAAGCGGCTGGGCAGCTGGGCGGGGTGGAGGTCCCAGCCCTGGTAGTAGCCGCGCTCCAAGGACCGGCGGACCAGCCGGCCATGCAGCGCCCAGGCGTTTTCGACGTTGTCACCCACCGGGATGATGTTGGTGGAACCGTCAGAAAGCCGGATACCCGTTCCCGCGACAGCCAGCTGCATCACTTCCTTGGCGAAGTCCGCCACAGGGTGTGCAAGGGACTGGTATTCGGCGGAAATCTGCAGCGACGCGGAGTAGTCGTAGGTGCCGTAGTGCAGCCCGCTGATTCGGCCGGGAACAGCGTGCGGCAGCAGCGCTACCGGGGAGGTGCCGTCCGGCCCCAGGATGAGCTGCGGGGTTTCCACCTGGACCTCAAAGCGGAGCCGGCCGGCAGGGAGGGAGTGGACCTCTTCAAGCCGGGACACCGCATAGTCCATGGCCTGGACCTGGGCAACGGTGCTGACTTTGGGCAGGGTCAGAACCAGGCCCTCGGGAAGTTCGCCGGCCGCTGCAAGCCCGGAGACAAAGAGGTCCAGCGTCCGGAGCCCGCGGGCCCGGGTGGCAGCTTCGAAGCACTTGAACCGTATCCCGATGAACGGGGGAGCGGTGCCGGCGGCAACTGCGGCAGCCACAGCGTTGGCGGCAGCAACGGCGTCGGCGTCTTCTGCTTCGTCCCCGCGGGCGCCGTAACCGTCCTCGAAGTCCAGGCGCAGGTCCTCGATCGGTTCGCTTTCCAGCTTTGCCCGGACCCGGGACCCAACCGCCCCGGCGAGCTCCGCGTCCTGGCCCAGCAACGCGCCCAGGCGTTCCAGCCCGCCGTGGGCCGCCGCCGTCGCCAGCGCCTGGGAACCCCAATCCGCAGCGAGCGACGGCGTAAACCGGTCGGCAGGGACGTAGACACTGTGCACGGGCTGGCGCGAGCCGTCATCGCCCGGATAGTTCCGCTCCAGAAGACGATCCGTAGCGGCGAGTTGGGCGTCGATGTGGGCGGTGTCCGCCGCGGACAGTGCAGGAGTGGGGGACACCGCCATGCCTCAGTCCACCAGTTCGTAGGCCGGCAGGGTGAGGAAATCGGTGTAGTCCTCAGAAAGGCAGATGCCGGCAATCAGGTGGCTGGCGGGTTCGTAGTAGCCCTGGAACGCTTCCTCGTCCACCTCCGCCCGGAGCCGTTCCGTTTCCTCACCCAGGATCCGCTCCACGAGTTCCCGGGTCACGGTGTTGCCGGTGTCCGCCAGGACTGACTTGTTCCGGATCTGCTGCCACACCTGGGACCGGGAGATCTCCGCCGTGGCGGCATCTTCCATCAGGTTATGGATGGCCACGGCACCGTTGCCGGACAGCCACACCGCCGTGTAGGCGATGGCGACGTAAAGGTTGAGGCGCAGCCCGGCCTCGGTGACCTGGCCACCTGCTGAGGCGATGTCCAGCAGCTGATCGGCCGTGACAGTGACCTCCGGGCGCTGCTTGTCCAGCTGGTTGGGACGGCCGCCGTTTTCCGGATCGCCAAGCACGGCATCGAACACCTCCTGGCAGGTGGACACCAAATCCGGGTGCGCCACCCAGGAACCGTCGAACCCGTCATTGGCTTCACGGGTCTTGTCCGCGCGGACCTTCTCGAAAGCAGCGGCCGTGACGTCCGGCTCCTTGCGGTTGGGGATGAACGCCGCCATGCCGCCCATGGCGAAGGCGCCGCGCTTGTGGCAGGTCTTGACCAACAGCTCGGTGTAGGCCCGCATGAAGGGAGCCGTCATGGCCACGGAAGCGCGGTCCGGGAGGACAAACTGCTCACCGGCGTCACGGAAGTACTTGATGATGCTGAACAGGTAGTCCCAGCGGCCCGCGTTCAGGCCCGAGGCGTGGTCCCGGAGTTCGTAGAGGATCTCGTCCATCTCGAACGCGGCAGGAATGGTTTCGATCAGGACGGTGGCCCGGACCGTGCCCTGCGGCAGTCCGAGGAAGTCCTGGGCGAAGACGAACACCTCGTTCCAGAGGCGGGCCTCAAGGTGGCTCTCCATCTTGGGCAGGTAGTAGTACGGACCCTGGCCGTTCTCCACCAGCTGCCTGGCCACGTGGAAGAAGTGCAGGCCGAAGTCCACCAGCGCACCCACGGCGGGTTCGCCGTCGATCAGCACGTGCTTCTCCGGCAGGTGCCAGCCGCGCGGTCGGGCCACCACCACAGCGAGCGGAGCATCGGTCCGCAGGGAGTACGCCTTGCCTTCGGGCGACGTGAAGCTGAGCGTGCCCCGGGCCGCGTCCCGGAGGTTCAGGATGGCGTCGATGACGTTGCCCCAGGCGGGAGTGCTGGCATCCTCGAGGTCCGCGAGCCAGACCTTGGCGCCGGAGTTCAGGGCGTTGATGGCCATTTTGGCAGGCGATGCCGGCCCGGTCATTTCCACCCGGCGGTCCTGCAAAGGTGCCGGCGCCGCTGCAACTTTCCAGTCGCCGTCGCGCACGTCCCGGGTCTCCGGGAGGAAATCCAGCTTGCCGGTTTCTGCGACCTTCTGCCGCTTGACCCGGCGTGCAGCAAGAAGTTCGTTGCGGGTGCCGCCGAAGCGCTGGTGGAGTTCTTCAATGAACGCCAGTGCCTCGGGCGTGAGGATTTCCTCAGCCCGCTCGATCGGCTGGGGGTCGGTCACGGTGATGGCCATTGCTGGTCCTTTCGATGGCTGCCGTCAGGCAGTTCAGTCGGATGAATTTCGCGCTGTGATGTCCGGTGGTGGTCCCGTGCTGAAAGCTAGCAGAACCCGGCGATGCCGGACCAGGCCGTCTCAGCAGGGACAGCGTCGTCGCGCTGGACCGTGGCTTCGATCAGTCCGTAGGGCCGGTCTGCCGCGAAGAAGACCTCGTTGGGGTTATCGAGGCCGAACGGCGAAAGGTCCACCAGGAAGTGGTGCTTGTTGGGCATCGAGAACCTGATCTCGTCGAGCTCCTGGTGGGCTTCCAGGACCTTGCTGCCCATATCGAACAGGGTCTGCTGCAGGGCGTGGGAGTATTTCTCCGTGAAGGCTTCGAGCAGGAGGGCCTTGATGTCGGCGTAACTCTTGTTGAAGTCCAGCGTGCTGAAGTCAGTCGTGGTCCTGAAGCGCCAGCGCGCTGAAACATCGGTGGCCAGGATGCGGTCCGTGGTTTCCGGGAGCGTGGTGTATTTGTCCTTGTCGTAGCCCACAAAGCCAGACTGGGTGGTTTTGAGGACCGTGAGGTCCTTCAGCCCGGCGATGAGGTGGGTGCCGGCGCCGTCGCGCACCAGGACGGCGGTGCGGACTTCCTGGCCGTTGCGCACAAACGAGTGGTGGTGCCCGGAGCCGTGGGCCTGGATGCGGTCCCAGCTGTAGGACTCGGCTTCCCAACGGCCGCCGGTGACCCAGTCGAAACTGGACGTGAAGTGCTCTCCGAGCCGCAGCAGGAACGCCTCGGGGGAGCCGACGCCGTCACGGGCGAAAGCGAAAATGGTGTTTTTCTGGGTGTCCGTGGCCACCACGTGGGCGTTGTCGCCCTCAAGGTGGGCGGCCTCGAAGTCCCCGCGCAGTTGGGAGGTGACATTCAGGTCCTCGATCTCGTGGCGGCGGGTGTCGCGGGTGATCTTGACGACCCGGACTTCGGCTTTTCCATACTGGTTCGGGCCGAGGATGATGTTGCTGCTCATGGTCGGATTCCCCACTTCATAGGTGTTCGCTGGCTGACGGGCTGGCTGAGGCGCTGGCCGAGGCGCTGGGTTGCGGGCCG
This sequence comes from Pseudarthrobacter sp. BIM B-2242, assembly GCF_014764445.1. Taxonomy (NCBI): domain Bacteria; kingdom Bacillati; phylum Actinomycetota; class Actinomycetes; order Micrococcales; family Micrococcaceae; genus Pseudarthrobacter; species Pseudarthrobacter sp. BIM B-2242. The sequence continues at coordinate 3,606,511 of NZ_CP061721.1, read as the reverse complement.
GCTGACGGCAGGGCCGCGAGCAGGTCTGCGGCGGCGCTCACGGCGATGACCGCCGGGGCCTTTCCCCGCACTTCCGGGAGCCCTATGGGGCACTGGATCCGGTCAATCTCAGCCTCGGCGAAACCTTCCGCGGCCAGCTTCTGCCGGAACCGCAGCCACTTGGCCCGCGAACCGATCAGTCCCACGCGTCCCAGGTCTCCCCGGCGCAGCGCTGCGTGGCAGAGCATGAAGTCCTCGGCGTGGTCGTGGCTCATGATGAACACATGGGCGCCGGGAGGCAGGTCGCCGAGGAACGAGTCGGGAACCGGGGTGTGCACCGGGCGCACGTCCGCTAACCCGGAGGTCACGTCGGCCAGCCTCGCGGCATCGAGCTGTTCCCCGCGGCTGTCCACCAGGTAAAGGGTCATGGGCATTCTCGAGAGGATGCGGCCGAGTTCGTAACCAACATGGCCGACGCCGAAAATCGCCACTGTGGGAAGCGACAGGAAAGGTTCCAGCAGCACAGTGACCTTCCCGCCGCAGCACTGCCGGCCGTGCTCTGTGGGCGCGTGCTCGTTGAGCGCGAACTCGGTGGTGCAGGGCGCGGTGATGCCCCGCGCCATCATGTCCCGGGCCTGGTCCACTACGGTGGCCTCGAGATTGCCGCCGCCAATGCTGCCCCAGGTGGCTTCAGCCCCGACCACCATCTTGGCGCCCGCCTCACGCGGCGCATGGCCGCGCACCCCCGACACGGTGGCCAGGACCGCGGGCAGACCCGCGGACCTCAAGTGCTGCAACGCATCCAGCCAGTCCATGTCAGGGCACTGACGCCGTGGCTGACGGGCGGGAGTCGTGCTGGTTGTACGCGGACTGCGGCGTGAGCCTTTCAATTGCCCAGAACACGGCCTCCGGAGTTGCCGGGCTGGCCAGTTCCACGGAGATTCCGGCGGGACCGAAGGCCGCCACCGCCGCCCGCAGGGCCTCGCGGACGCTGATGGCCAGCATCAGCGGCGGCTCACCCACTGCCTTCGAGCCGTAGACCACGCCGCTTTCGGTGGCCCGTTCGAACAGGTGGACGTTGAATTGCTCAGGCATCTCCGAGAAACTCGGCAGTTTGTACGTACTGGCCGACTGCGTGGTCAGGCGTCCCCGCCCGTCGCCGTCGGACACGTCCCACCGCAGGTCCTCAAGGGTCAGCCACCCCGCGCCCTGCACGAAGCCCCCTTCGATCTGCCCAACGTCGATCAGCGGCGAAAGGCTGTCGCCGACGTCGTGCACTATGTCTGCCCGCACCTGACGGTACGTGCCCGTGAACCGGTCCACCTCCACCTCGGTGACCGCCGCGCCGTAACTGAAGTACTTGAACGGCTCGCCCTGCATCCGGGCACTGTCCCAGTGCAGACCCTCCGTCCGGTAGTACCCGGCGGCCCACAGCGGGACCCGCTGGAAGTACGCATCGTGGACCACCTCGGCGAAAGTGAGATCGCGGTCGTGGAACCCGATCCCCGTCACCTTGCCGTCGTGGAACCTCACATCATCCGGGTGGATGTTGAGCTTCCGTGCAGCCACCTCGGCCAGCCGGGAGCTGATCTGCTCGCAGGCGTTTTTGACGGCCCCGCCGTTGAGGTCCGCACCGGAGCTTGCCGCGGTGGCTGAGGTGTTGGGCACCTTGTCGGTCCGGGTGGGAGCCAGCCTGATGAACGCCAGCGGCACCCCCAGGGCTGTGGCGGCCACCTGGCGCATCTTGGTGTGCAGGCCCTGGCCCATCTCGGTGCCGCCGTGGTTGATGAGCACGGACCCGTCCTTGTAGACATGGACCAGCGCGCCCGCCTGGTTGAACGCGGTGAGGTTGAAGGAGATGCCAAACTTCACCGGCGTTATCGCGAGCGCCCGCTTCGTGTTCGGATGCGCTGCGTTGAATCCCGCGATGTCCTCGCGCCGCCGCGCCACGTCCGCTCGGTCGAGCAGCAATTCCCAGATCGCGGTCAGCCTTTCCGCGTGGCGCACGGGCTGCCCGTACGGTGTGCTCTGACCTGGCTCGTAGAAGTTCCGGCGGCGGAGCTCGCCCGGCTCGACGCCCAGCAGCGGCGCGCACCGGCCCAGGAGGTCCTCCATGACCAGCATCCCCTGCGGACCGCCGAAGCCGCGGAACGCCGTCTGCGAGGTTTTGTTGGTCTTCGCGATCCGGCCGTGCACCTCGATGTTGGGGATGAAGTACGCGTTGTCGATGTGGCACACCGCCCTTGCCAGGACGGGCTCGGAGAGGTCAAGGCTCCAGCCGCCGTCACTGGTGAGGGTGGCCTTGAGTGCCTGGATGCGGCCGTCGTGGTCGAATCCTGCCTCCCAGCGTGCGTGGAACGGATGCCGCTTGCCGGTCAGGGTGATGTCCTGGGTCCGGTTGAGGCGGAGCCGGACCGGCCGCCCGGTCAGGCTTGCACCCAGTGCTGCCACTGCAGCGAACCCGTGCGGCTGCATTTCCTTGCCGCCGAACCCGCCGCCCATCCTCAGGCACTGCACTGTCACCTGGTGGCTGGAGAGCCCGAGCACATGGGCCACGATTTCCTGCGTCTCGGTCGGGTGCTGGGTGCTGCACTGCACAAAGACCTGCCCGCCGTCGTCGATGGAGGCCAACGACGCCTGGGTCTCGAGGTAGAAGTGTTCCTGGCCGCCGAACTCGAACTCGCCGCTGAACCGGTGTGCCGCGCCCGCCAGAGCCTTGTCCGGCTCACCCCGGGCCAGCCTGGGCTGGTTGCCCTGAAAGCTGCCGGCGGCAATGGCTTCGGTCAGCGTGAGGAGCGACGGCAGCGGCTCGTACTCCACCGCCACAGCCTCCGCGCCCAGCCGTGCCGCCTCCAGCGATTCGCCGAGGACCCAGCACACCGCCTGGCCGTGGAACATGACCTCGGTGGGGAAGAGCGGTTCGTCATGTTTGGTGCCGGAGTCGTTGATCCCAGGAACGTCCGACGCCGTCAGCACCTTCACCACGCCCGGAACCTCCAGCGCGGGCCGGGTTTGCATCGAAAGGATCCGCGCATGGGCGTGCGGGGCCTGGACCGGCCACGCGTGCAGCACGCTGCGGGACCGGACCACGAGGTCATCGGTGTAGAGGGCGGTCCCGGTCACGTGCGCGTCGGCGCTCTCGTGCGAAACGGGAACACCGACCACAGGGTTGACCGGACGGTCTGCCAGGGATTTCATGAGGCCACCTCCAGCGCGGGAGCGTTTTCGGCATGGAACTTCAGGAGGGCCTGCCGGAGCATGGCCGAACGGTATAGCGCGCTCGCACGCATGTCGTCGATCGGCGTGCCCTCGCCCGCCATCACGGCGGCCGCCGCAGCCACAGTGTCAGCGGTCCACGGCCGGCCCGCCAGGGCGTCCTCTGTTGCGGAGGCGCGGATTGGCGTGGCTGCCACACCGCCGAGGCCGATCCGGGCCGAGGCTATGACGCCGTCGGTGATGGTGAGTGCGATGGCCACCGACACGCTGGAGATGTCGTCGAAGCGCCGCTTGGCGATCTTATAGAACGCGGTGCTGCCGGCCAGCGGCGTCGGAATCCGCACGGCCCGGAGCACTTCGCCGGGCTTCCGCACGCTCTGCCGGTATCCGGTGTAGTACTCCGAGAGCGGAACCTCCCGCTCACCGGCTGCGGAGGCCAGTACTACCCGCGCGTCGAGGGCCAGGAACACCGGGGCGGAATCGCCGATGGGTGACCCCGTGGCGAGGTTCCCGCCGAAGGTTGCGGCGTTGCGGATCAGGCGGGACGCGAACTGCGGAAACAGCTGGCTAAGGAGCGGCACCCGGCCGTCGAGGCTGTGTTCGGCTTCCGACAGGGTGAGGGCTGCCCCGATCTCGATCGTGTCGCCGTCGAGCTTGACTGACCGCAGCTCCTCGAGGCGGTCGATGGCGAGGACCAGCGGGGGACGGGCGTGCCGGAGGTTCACTTCGACGCCGAGGTCGGTTGCTCCTGCCATGAGTTTTGCGTCCGGGTGTTCCTGCAGGACCTGGAGGACCTCGGCCAGCGTTCCAGGGCGAAGAAACTGCGCGCCGCCTTCTGTACGCGTGTGCTTCGCGGCCGGGGCCGGCCGGTTCTGGCGGGCCAGCAGCGGATCGGCGGCCGGTGGTGCACCGAGAGCATAGGCCGCATCCCGAATGGGCCGATAGCCCGTGCAGCGGCACAGGTTCCCGCTCAGGGCGTGAAGGTCAAACCCGTTGGGGCCGTATTCGTGATCGGTGGCATGCTCTTCACCCACGGCGGCGGTCCCGGTTTCCTTTTGTGCCTGGGCGGGGCTGCGGTCCGGGCGGTAGTACTCGGCCGCCATGGAGCAGATGAAGCCTGGGGTGCAGTATCCGCATTGGGATCCGCCCCGGTCCACCATTTCCTGCTGGACCGGATGGAGGTCTTCCCGGGCGGCGTCGGGCACGTATACCGTACCGAGGCCTTCGGCTGTGATGATTTCCTGGCCGTCAAAAGCCAGGGCCGGAGGCAGACACGCATTCACCGGGGTCCAGCGGCTGCGGTCCGGCCCGTCCGGCCGGGCCACCAGGACCGCGCAGGCCCCGCATTCGCCCTCGGCGCAGCCTTCCTTGGCGCCGGTCAGGCCCTCCCCGCGCAACCAGTCGAGGAGCCGGGTATGCGGGCTGGTGCCGCTGCAATCGCGGGGCTGCCCGTTCACGACTACCTTAATTCCGTCCATGCTTCATCCTTACTGCGCGTGGGCCGGAAAGCCAGAGCTTGGGAACCGGCGTGTTCTGACCCATATAGTCGTGGAATGGAACAGCGGATTTTAGGCAAGACCGGACGTAGCGTTTCCGTCGTGGGACTGGGCACCTGGCAGCTGGGCGCGGACTGGGGGAACGTGGACCCGGCCCAGGCCCAGGCAATCCTGGCGGCATCGGCGGAGGCAGGGGTCAACTTTTTTGACACCGCCGACGTCTACGGTGACGGCAGGAGCGAGCAGGCCATCGGAACGTTCCTCGCCGGGAACCCCGGGCTGGACATCACCGTGGCCACCAAAATGGGCCGGCGCGTTGACCAGCGGCCTGAGAACTACACGCTGGCCAACTTCCGCCAGTGGGTGGACCGGTCCCGGAAGAACCTGGGCACGGACACCCTGGACCTGGTCCAGCTGCACTGCCCGCCGACTCCGGTGTACAGCAACGCCGAAGTCTATGACGCCCTGGACACGCTGGTGTCCGAGGGTGCCATCCGCCATTACGGCGTCAGCGTGGAGCGCGCCGACGAGGCCCTGGAAGCAATCCGCCACGGGGGAACCGCCTCCGTACAGATCATCCTCAACGCCTTCCGCCTCAAACCCCTGGATGAGGTCCTTCCCGCAGCGAAGGCAGCAAACGTGGGGATCGTCGCCCGTGTACCGCTCGCATCCGGGCTGCTCTCCGGAAAGTACACCAAGGAAACCGCCTTCGCCGGGGACGACCATCGGAACTTCAACCGCAATGGCGGCTCCTTCGACGTCGGGGAGACCTTCTCAGGCGTGGACTTTGAACTGGGACTCAAAGCCGTGGCGGAGTTTGAACAGCTGGTCCCGCCCGGAGCCGCCACCGCGCAGGCGGCCGTCGCCTGGATCGCAGCGCAGGACGGCGTCAGCACCGTGATCCCCGGCGCGCGGAACGTGGAACAGGCGACGACGAACGCGGCTGCGGCGTCCGTGCAGGTCACCGAAGAGTTCGACGACGGCGTCCGCTGGATCTACGACCACTACTTCCGCGACGCCATCCACCCCCGCTGGTAGAAGTGTGACGCGATCAGATGAGGAGCTTTCCATGACCACTCCACAGCTGCCCGCACGCATTGCGGTGGTGACCGGGGCCGGTTCCGGGATTGGCCGGGAAGTGGCCCGGCAGATGCTGGCCGACGGCTACCGGGTGGCCCTTGCCGGGCGCCGGGAGGCCCCGCTGCTGGACACGGCGGACGGCCATCCGGAAGCGCTGGTGGTGCCGTGCGACGTCACCCGGCCCGACGACGTCGAGCACCTGTTCGGCAGCGTCGTCCGGCGGTGGGGGCGGGTGGATGTCCTGTTCAACAATGCGGGTGTGTTCGGCCCGGCGGCGTCGGTGGACGAGATCAGCCTTGCGCAGTGGGAGGAGGTCCTGGCCGTGAACCTGACCGGCTCCCTGCTGTGCGCCGGCGCGGCGGTCAGGGCCATGAAGGCCCAGGTCCCGCAAGGCGGCAGGATCATCAACAACGGGTCCATTTCGGCCCACTCGCCGCGGCCCCGGACGGTGGCCTACGCCGTCACCAAGCACGCCATGAGTGGCCTGACCAAAAGCATCGAGCTGGACGGGCGGGCCTTTGGCATCACGTGCGGGCAGATAGACATCGGGAATACCGCCACCGACATCATGGACACTATTGGCGTTGGTTCCGGCGCGCTCCAGGCTGACGGCTCGCGGAAGGTCGAGCCGATGTTCCCCGTGGCGGACGCAGCCCGGGCGGTGCTGATGATGGCGGGCATGCCGGCCTCGGCAAGTGTCGGGTCCGTGGTGATTACGGCAGCGGGAATGCCGTTCATCGGGCGGGGCTGACATCGGGCGGGGCTGAGCGGGACCGGCTCAGCTGCCCCGGTAAGTGGAGTAAGCGAACGGGCTGAGCAGCAGGGGCACGTGGTAGTGCGCTTCGCTCTCTGCCAGGCTGAACGTGAGGGCCACCTCCGGGAAGAAGGCTTGTGTGCCGTTGGCGGCAAAGTACTTTCCCGTGTCGAAGACCAGCCGGTAGGTCCCGGAAGCAAGCCGTTCAGGCCCAAGTTCCTTGATGCGCCCGTCAGCGTCCGTGAGGCCTTCCGCGAGCCGGACCCAGCGTTCGCCGTCGGGTTCCTGGAGGATGACCGGGACGCCCGCAGCCGGCCGGCCGGACGCGGTGTCAAGGACATGGGTGGTGACGTGGGAGGTGCTCATGTGCCCATCAGCCCTTCGAGCCGGAGTACCGCGATTTCCCGCAACTGCCGGCCAATGATTGGTTCTTCGTGTTCCGGGGTGTTGGCGAGCCGCGTGGTGAGCGCGGCGAGGATCTCCGCCCGGCTGCGGCCGGCCGCCCGGATCAGGAAGACCCGCCCAAATTTCCTTTCGTAGGCCTGGTTGCCTTCCGCCAAAGCGTCCTCGACGGCGGCATCGGCCGCCCCCAGCCCGGCCTGCTCTGACCTGGACAGCCTGGCCTCGGCGCTGTCGCCCTGTGCGCGCTCGCCGATCCTTGGATGGCGGGCCAGCGCCGCCTCGATTTCCGTGCGGGTAAACGGGTCAGCTGCGTCGTTCGCGGCAGCCAGGAGTTCCGCAAGGCTGGAGTACGGCCTGCCGTCGGCGAGCTCATCAAGCCACCGGGGGATGTCCAGGCAGGGGCGAAGGAAATCGACAGCCTCCCGCCGGCCGGCCGCATTGAACTCTTCGAGCTGCATCGTTTCAGCATATGTACCCAGGGCCGGGGTGTCTGTTCCTGCCGGGCCGGACGGAATGCGAGCCATAACAGCAGGTGGGCAGTATTTAGACCTCTGGAATATCAATCAAGCCTGAATTAGTATTTCCCATTGCCGAATCGGTGCCATAAGGTTGCGGATGTCGCTGACGTGATGCCCGGCACATCGTGCGGTTGTCAGCCACCGTAATTCCCGGGCTACCCACGCCCCCACGGCTACCAAGGCCAAAGATATGTGAAAGAGAGTCACCGTTGACTAAAGCTGCCTATAACGTCCAGGACGTTATCGACAACACGCCCATGGGGGTGAAGCGCTGGTCCGTCATCGCCCTGTGCTTCATTGTTGCCCTGCTGGACGGTTTTGATACCCAGTCCATCGCCTTCATCGGCCCGGCCATCGCCGAGGATTTCGGCCTGCAGGCCACGGACATGACCTGGGTGATCACCGCCAGCACCATCGGCATGTGCGCCGGGGCCATGACGCTGGGCACTTTCGGTGACCGGATCGGCCGCAAGAAGACGATCCTCCTAGCGCTAGCCCTCTTTGGCGTCTTTTCCCTGGCCGGTGCCTTCGCCCAGACGCTCGAACAGATCATCGTCCTCCGGTTCCTGATCGGCCTCGGCATGGGCGGCGCAACGCCGGCACTCCTGGCCCTGACGGCGGAGTTCAGCCCGAAGGCCCGCCGCGGAACGTTTATGACCCTGGTGCTGCTTGGCCTCCCGGGCGGCGCGCTGCTCGGCGGCCTGGTGGCGGCGGCCTGGCTCCCCGTGATGGGCTGGCGCGGCATCTTCCTGGTGGGCGGCGTGCTTCCGCTGGCGCTGCTCCTCGTGTGCCTCAAAATGCTCCCCGAGTCCCCGGTGTTCCTGGCTACCAAGCTGACGCCCGCTGCCCAGGCCCAGGCGCGCAAAATCATGGCTGCCATCTCCGGAAAGCCGGTTGATCCGGACGTCGAGCTTGTCACTGAAGACAAGAAGGAGGAAAAGAGCTCCATCTCGGCACTGTTCTCCGCCAAGTACCGCATGGTCACCATCGCCGTCTTCGCCACGTACCTGCTGAACTGGATCGCCTGGTACCTGCTGCTGCTCTGGATGCCTACCGCCCTGAAGACGCTGGGTCTGGCAGCCTCACAGGCGGCCATGGGCACCGTGACCGTCAACGGCGCCTTCATCCTCTTCGCCATTCCGCTGTCCATCATCCTGCCCAGGGTCAACCCCCGGAAGCTGCTGCTGGCCATGTTCGGCGCGGGAATCCTCGTGGCGCTGGGCCTGGGCCTGGCCGGTTCCAACTTCGCCCTGGTGTTCATCCTGATCGGCCTGGCCGGCTTCGGCATCGGCGGGCAGCAGTTGGCCCTGAACTACCTGATTGCGAATGCCTACCCAACCCAGTTGCGCGCCACGGCAACCGGCTGGGGCATCGGCATCGGCCGCCTCGGCTCCATTGTGGGCTCAGCCCTTGGCGGGCTCATCCTGGCCGGCTTTGGCGCCTCGGGCTACTTCATGACCCTGGCCGTGCCGCTGGTGCTCGCCGCCCTGGCCACCCTGCTGGTGCGCAACTCCGTTGCAGCCGCCGCGGTGGAGACCGCGGCAGTAGAAACCGCGGCTGCCGAGGTCGAAAGCGGACCGTCGGCACCGCTGGAGCGTGAACCTGCCCGCTAAGCCCGCGTAGGCGCGGCTGCCGCAGGGGGCAGCTTTAACGGAAGCGGACGACGCCGGGAGGTCCCGGCGTCGTCCGCTTCCGTTTTGCCTGAGGTGCTGGGGAACCTAGTCCTGGTATACCGCGATGAAGCGGCCCACAACGCCGCCCGTGCGCAGCTTGTCGATTGCCTCCGGGATGTCCGCCTGGGTGATGAGGTTCATCGGCGGGTTCAGCTGGCCCGACTTCATCAGGGCGTAGAGGTTCTCGAGGTCTTCCTTGGTGCCCGACTTGGAACCCTTGATGGAGAGCTGGTTGACGATCAGCGGGTAGGTGTTAATGGTGGCTTCGAGGCGGCCCATGCCCACCTGCACCAGCGTGCCGAACTCGGCGAGCGTCTCGAGCGCGGCGGCCGTGGTGCTGCCGAAGCCGGCGTAGTCAACGATCAGGTCGAGGTTCTTGTCCTTGAAGGCCTCGATGGAGTCGGCGACTCCTGCCAGGCCGATCTCGTCGGCGAGCTTCTGGGTCTCGGGGTTCACCTCGGCGCCGTAGACCTCCGCGCCGGCGATGACGGCGACGCGTGCCCCGATGTAGCCGAGGCCGCCCAGTCCGATCACGCCCACCTTCATGCCCGCCTTGGCTCCGCCAACAGCCATGATGGCGTGGTATGCGGTGAGCCCGGCGTCAGTTGCCATGGCCCCGAGCTCAAACGAGACCTCGTCGGGCAGCTTCACCAGGTTGTCGTCCGTGGCGAGCAGCTTGGGGCCGAAGCCGCCGTCCCACTTGCCGTAGCCAATGGCGTCGCCGTCGCTCATCACGGGGGAGAGGCCCACCCGGTCGCCGACCTTCCAGTGGTTCATGCCTTCGCCCACCCCGGTGATGACACCGGCGTTCTCGTGGCCCATGGTGCGGGGAAGAACCGGGAACAGCGGCATCCACCCGGCGTCGTCAATGGCGGTGACGTCAGAGTGGCATACGCCTGCGGCCTTGACGCTGACAACCACCTGGCCCGGACCCGCCGTGGGTTCGGCCACCTCGTTGAGTGCCAGCGGGTTATTGGTTCCGGTGAACTGCCATGCCTTCATGGGGCGTCTCCTTAAGCTCTTTTGTGAAATCACTTCATGCATATGCATGCACTTATGCTTACTGTACGCCAGTTCCCGGCGGGTGGACCCCGAACGTGACGGGGTCGTCAGGAGGGTGTGCCCCGGGGCACACAAAAGAAGCGGACGGCCGCTGGAACCCGATGGGGTCCCGGCGACGTCCGCTTCTTTGGTTTTGGTGTGGAGCCGTTAGACGGTGACGAGCTGGCGGTCGTCGCTGCGGACGGTCAGCGTGAAGGTGTTCGGGCCGCTGGCGTGGACCGCGATGCGGCACTTGGTGGTGTTTGCCTTGGCAGAAAGGTCCTGCGCTGCAGCGTCAAGGGTGTGATCGACCGCGGTGCGGTCCCAGATTTTGAGGGTCACAGAGTGGCTGGAATCAAACGTCATTGTCAGTACTTTCGCTCTAGCAGTTGACGGCCCGGTCATCCTTGATAAGGCCGCATCCTCGTCGGTGAGGATTGCTGGTTTAGGTGTGCGGGGCACGGGGCCCTTACTTCATGGTTCATGGTGAGCCGGGGCTGTGGCAACCAAAACGGCGAAAGTGTGATGGATTCCACGTTCGTGTCGTGCGCCTGTTACGCCGGTTCAGGGGCGCCGGCGAGGGTGCTCAGTAAACAAAAATGTCGATCCACGCGCGGTTGTGCGCGTGCAGCAGGACCAGGAACAGCACAAAGTCGAAGAGCAGGTGGATGGCCACGATGTAGGTCAGTGAGCGGGTGAGCGTAAAGAGCTTCGCCTGGAGCAGCGCGAACGGGAAGATGAAAAACGGCGCCCACGCGTGGAACCCGAGCTCCCAGAGGAATGACGTAAAGAGGACCGCCTGGAGCAGGTTGGCCTGCCAGTCGGGGAGGTGCCGGCGCAGGAGCGTGAACGCGGTGCAGATGAAGAACAGCTCGTCCCAGATACCTAGCGCGTTGGTGCCCAGGAACAGCCTGCCGATGCCCTCCGGATCGCTGACGGCCGGCCAGTTCTGATAGACGCCCGTGCTGATCATGTAGACAGGGAGCACCGCATAGCCCAGCGCCGGGACGGCCAGCAGGTACCACTTCTCGGCGCGGGTCCAGCGCTCACCGGTCCGAAGGGGGAAGCCGATGGCATGGTCCTTGGTGGCGAAGCGGGAGACCAGGTACGGAATGCCGACAGCCACGATCATGGCCGTGCCCATGACCAGCATGTGCCCGGTGCTGATGTCCGTGGTGATGGGGACGGCGCTCATGGCCGTCAGGCCCACGCCGATCAGGGCGAGGTCGAGCAGCAGGCGGCGGCTGATGAATCCGGCCAGTAGCAGGGCGGCGCCGAGGAGGATAAGTCCGACGAGCCGGTTTTCCAGGGCAAAGAGGGTAAAGCCCGACGCCGATACGAGCGTTGCCGGAATCAGCCGCAGCGATGTGCCGGCCGGCCTTGTGGCGGGGCCCGGCCTGACGTCGGATTCTGGTTTGGAGCGCTGGCTCATGCTGGCCTCCGTGGACGGACTCGGGCTGGCGGTGCTGGGTGGTTCCTCCAGCTTACCCGGGGCGCCCCGGCGTCTCTCTGAAAACCTTGACGCGCGTGCATGGCAGGCGTATCGTACAACCAAATGGTTGTATATCAGCTCAGTGATGCGGACGTTGACCGCCTGTTCCAGGCCCTCGCGGACGCTACCCGCCGGGACATCGTCCGGCGGGTGACCCTGGCGGAGTATTCCGTCTCCGGCCTTGCTGCGCTCTACGCCATGAGTTTCGCCGCCGTCCAGAAGCATGTGGCGGTGTTGGAGCGCGCTTCCCTGGTCACCAAGGAGAAGCGCGGAAGGGAGCAGATCGTGCGGGGCAACCACGACGGTTTGGCGAAGGCCCGCCGGCTGCTCGATGAGTATGAGGCGATCTGGCTGCAGCGGGCCGATCGGATCGCGGACATTCTGGCTGAAGGATAAGGAAGGTACGGCAATGCCTGTTATCAGTTCCACCAAGAATCTCGAGGCACTCAGCCTCACCCTCGTCGCCGAGTTCGACGCCGCCGTCGAACGCGTCTGGCAGATCTGGGAAGACCCCCGGCAGCTTGAGCGCTGGTGGGGCCCGCCCAACTATCCGGCCACGTTTGACCGGTTCGACTTCCAGCCCGGAGGAAAGGCCGACTACTACATGACCACCCCGGAAGGCGAGAAGCCGCGGGGCTGGTGGAAATTCAGAACCATTGAGGCGCCGCGCAGGCTCGAATTTGATGACGGCTTCGCTGACGAATCCGGAGTGCCCGTGGATGCCATGGGCAGCGCCCATGCCGCTGTTGACCTTGAGGACATGGGTGGCCGCACCCGCATGACCATCATGTCCACTTTCGATTCCGAAGAGCAGATGGAAGAGATGGTCAAGATGGGCATGGAGGAAGGCATGAAGGAGGCTCTGGGCCAGGTCGATGCAATCCTCGCCGAGCACGCCCGCACCTGAGCCTTTGTGGCGACTTGGGTCAGCCGGCGACGGGTGCTACTTGGTGACCGGTGCTACTTGGTGGCCGGTGCTACTTGGTGACCAGGAGTCCGGTGTCCCAGTTGAAATCCTCGAACGCCGGGTTGGCCTGCATGGTCATGAGGACGAACTGGAAGCCCTCGAGTTCGCGGGAACGCTTGAGCGGCCCGACTGCCAGTGGGCGCATGCCGGCCGCGCTGACAAAGGTGCTTACCGCCTCGGTTGCGGCGGCGTCGTCACCGGTGATGAAGACGTCCAGCGGCTGGCCGCCTGATTCGCCTGCCACAAGCGTGCCCGCGAAGGTGGTGTTGAAGGCCTTGACCACGTTGGCGCCGGCCGGAGCCAGGGCTGCGATTTCTTCAGCGGCCGAGGAGCCCGGGGCCACGACCAGGGAATCGAAAGTCTCGAAGTCGACCGGGTTGGTGATGTCCACGATGGTCTTGCCCGCGAGCTGGTCGCCGTACGCGGTGACCACTGATTTGGCGGCTTCGAACGGGACGGCGAGGATCACGATGCTGCCCTGCGGGGCGCTGGCGGTGGTGCCGAACGTGACGCCGGCGCCGAGTTCCGTGGCGAGCGCCTGGGCCTTGGCGGCATCCTGGCCGAGGATCTCGACCTGCTTGCCTGCTGCGACGGCGCGGGTGGCGATGCCACGGGCCATGTTGCCGTTACCGATGATGGTGATGTCAGTCATGGTGTTCTTCTTTCCGAAAAGGCGGGCGAGGAGGGTTTTCATCAGATTCTGTTCTGCTGGAGGATTCTGCCGGGAGCGCGATACTTGAAGCTACAACTAAATATAGTCCCGTAAAGTTGAAGAGTCAAGTATTTTCTTCCAGTTATTTTGGGGTACCGGGCCCGGTCATGGCTCGGTAGGCTTGCCCCATGCACGGGAGCGAGCCATGACCCAGCGAAGCTATCCGGAGGGCGTGCCCTCCTGGATCGACACCCGGCAGCCTGATGTCCGGGCAGCCGCTGACTTCTACGGCGGGCTGTTTGGCTGGACGTTCGAGGAGGCCATGCCGCCAGGCGCGCCGGGTACCTACCTCATCGCCAAGCTGGACGGCAGGGATGTCTGCGGGCTGACCGGCACGGAGGGCGATGCCGCGGCCTGGAGCACGTACATTGCCGTGGACGACGCGGATGCCGCAGCCCGGCGGCTGGCGGCCGCCGGTGCCACCGTGGTGTCAGCGCCCGCCGATGCCGGAGAGGGCGGCCGCGGTGCCGTGCTCACCGATCGCCAGGGAATTGAATTCCAGATCTGGCAGGCCAGGCGGCGGCTGGGTGCGCAGGCGGTCAACGAACCCGGATCGTGGAACTTCAGCGACTCCACACGTCCGACATTGGTGCGGCCATGGCGTTCTACCGGGAAGCGTTCGGCTGGGAGTTCGACGACCTGGGCTTCGGGACGATGGTCCGCAGGCCGGGCTATGGCGACCACCTCGAGGCCACAACCGATCCGGACATCAGGCAGCGGCAGGCTGACGTAAACACGCCGCCCGGATTCGAGGACGCGGTCGCCTGGTTCGCACTTGCCGCCCCGGGTGAACCGCCACACTGGCACGTCGCCTTCGCCGTGGCCGACCGGGACCGGACGGTCGCTGACGCAAAGCGGCTCGGTGCCCGGATCCTCAGCGAGGACGACACCGAGTGGACACGCGCCGCGTTGATCCGCGACCCGCAGGGAGCGGAATTCACCGCCAGCCAGTTCACGCCGCCGTCGGGCTGAATACGCCTTAGGCAGTTTCCAGTCCGTTGGCCTCGTAGGCCGCCCTGGCTTCGGGGCCATGCAGGAAGTCGCGCAGCTCCGCGGCGCCCGCAGGCTGGTCCGCCATCAGGGACGCAGGGGTGCCCAGCGCCGTCGAGAAGTCCGTGTACTCCTGGATGGCCTCCGGAAGCGGGCCGATGATGGCGGCCTCCGGCACGAGGATAAGTTCGCTGAGCTGGTGGATGGCGAGGTCGGCGCGGCCGTCCAGCAGCGCCAATGCCGTTGGTCCTGAATCGACCACGGTGGCCTTGGCTTTGACCTGCTCCGCAATCCCGAGCCGTTCCAGCAGTCCGGCGAAGTAGATACCGCTGGGTCCGCTGCGGGAGTAGGCCACCGAGCGGGCGCTGGTCACCGCGCTTACGAACGCTTCCACGCTGCTGATGTCCGGGATCGCTGCCTCCGGCGCAACGGCAACGCCGACGCCGGTCCGGGCAACGGGCTTGGGGTCCGCCACAACACCGGCCGTCACGAGGTCCGCCAGCGAGCCGGTGATCCCAACCATCACATCCGGCCGGGCCCCCGACTCGATCCGCGTCAGCAGCCGGAACGTTGGCTCATAGACGGCCTCGACCGGTGGCCCGCCGGCCCGGAGGTACGCGCGCAGGATGGTGCCCTCGACTGCCTGTTTGAGCGCAAAGGCGCAGAACAGCGTGAGGGGCCGGGCGTCGCGGCTGGCACGGTGGGCGTTCATGTGGGTCCTCAAAAGTAGGGCGCGGTGCCTAAAGTACCGCGCGCTCCCTCAAGACTTACCCTGTGGGAGCGCACGCTGATAACTGTGACGCCCGGCCCGATATTGCCCGCCTGAAGATTGTCCGCCCCGGAGCCAAGCATGACGCTCTCTCACTTAATGTCGGTTTTACCGGAACCCTCTCTCACTTTCTTGAAGAAAGTGAGAGAGGGTTGCTGTTTTTCCCGCATCAAGTGAGAGAGCGTTGGTGATCAAGCCTCGGGTGAGGCGACGGCTGGCAAAGATCAGACAAACAGATCAGAGAATCAGTGGGTCAGGTCCTTGCCCTTCGTTTCGGGGATGGTGAACACAAACGCGATGCTGATGACGAGCAGGATCACCGCGTAGACGTTGAACAGGTTGGGCTGCCCGATGGAACCGAGCCAGGCCTGCAGATACGGTGCGGTGCCGCCGAAGAGGGCCACGCAGATGGAGTAGGGGACGCCTACTCCGACGGTACGGATCTTGGTGGGGAACAGTTCAGCGTAAACGGCCGGGACGATCGCTGCGCTGCCGGCGATGAAGAACAGCATCACGGACATGGTGACGGCGAGTTGCCAGGGGGAGTCCTTGAGCAGCCACGTCATGGGGAAATGGAGCAGGGCGGCGCCCGCGGCGCTCATGATCATGACGGGCTTGCGGCCGATCCGGTCCGACAGCCTGCCCCAGAACGGCAGGGCGGCGATGAACAGGACGTTGGCGATCACGCTGGCCCAGAGGGCTTCGCCGCGGTCCATCTTCAGGACCGAGGACGCATAGCTGGGGGTCACGACGCCCCAGATGTAGTAGGAGACAGTCAGGCCGACGGTCAGGCCGATGACCTGCAGGGCCTGCTTGCGGTGCTTGTAGATCTGCGGCCACATGGGCTCGTGCTTTTCCTTGGGTGATTCTGCTTCGAAGGCCGCCGTTTCCTTCATGCGGGCCCGCATCAGCAGCGCGTAGAGGCCCAGTGCGCCACCGATCAGGAATGGGATCCGCCAGCCCCAGGCGTTCATGTCGGACGTGCTCAGGACGTTGGACAGGATGGCGCCGAGCATGGTACCGGCCAGGATGCCCGCCGTGCCCGAGGTGTAAATCAGGGTTGCCCAGAAGCCGCGCTTTTCCTTGGGCGCCATCTCGGAGAGGTAGGTCTGCGACGACGGCAGCTCGCCGCCGTGGGCCAGGCCCTGGATGAGCCGGGCCACCAGCAGCAGGACGGAGGCGAAAGCTCCCACCACTTCAAAGGTGGGGGCGATGCCGATCAGCAGGCTGCCGAGGGCGGCGAGGCCCACTGCAAAGGTCATCGAGGTCTTGCGGCCGATGCGGTCGCCGATCCAGCCGAACACAAATCCGCCGAAGGGCCGGGCAACGAAGCCCACGGCGAAGATCGCCAAGGTGGCCAGGAAGGCCGACGTCGGGTCCGCCTTGCTGAACAGGGCACTGGCAATGAAGGGTGAGAACGTGGCGTAGATGGCCCAGTCGTACCATTCAACGGCGTTGCCGATGCCGGTGCCGACGAGCGTCCGCAGGTGGGACTTGTGTACCTGGACGTCAGCTGGGACGCCTGCAGTTGTGGTCATGGTGTGCTCCGGGAGGTTCTAGTGGGCCGAGGCCAGGGCTGCGATGCGGGAGACGGCCAGCTCTGTATAGAGCGCAGTTCCGTCGGAGAGGACGCCGTCGTCAAAAGTGGCGTACGGGGAGTGGTTGAAGGCAGTGGCGTTATGGTCTGCTCCGGGGGCGACGGCGCTGAGGCCGATGAACGTTCCCGGTACTTCGGCGAGGACCCTGGAGAAGTCCTCGGAGCCGCCGAGCGGAGTGGCCCAGCGGGAGAGGCGCGAGGTTCCAAAGAGATTCTCAATGGTCTTCTCGGCTGTATGTGTCTCGTCAACATCGTTGATGGTGGCGGGATATTCGTGACGGTAGTCTACGTCCACCTCCAGCCCGTGGGCAGAGGCGATCCCCTTCAGCAGTGTGGGGACGGCGGTCATCATTCGTTCCCGGGAGGATTCCGAGAACGTGCGGATGGTCGCTTCGATGCTGGCTGATTCCGGAATGATGTTGCGCTTGGTGCCGGCCTGGAGGACGCCCACCGTCAGGACAACCGGATCGAAGACGTTGAACTGGCGGGTGATCATGACCTGCAGGGCGGTCACCATTTCGGCTGCCGCGGTCACCGGATCCTTGGCAATATGCGGCGCCGAGCCGTGGCCGCCTGCGCCCAGTACAGTGACGGTGAGCGCGTCTGACGCGCTGAGCATCACCCCTGACTTGGTGGCAAACCGGCCGTGGGGCTCCAAGGCCGAAAAGACGTGCATCCCGTAAGCGGCATCAACCCGGCGGCCTGCCGCGTCCAGCACACCCTCGGCAATCATGTGGGATGCACCGTCCCAGCCTTCTTCACCCGGCTGGAACATCAGGACAACGTCGCCGGCCAGCTGGTCCCGGCGCTCGGCCAGCAGGGTGGCCGCCCCCGCGAGCATGGCAGTGTGGAGGTCGTGGCCGCAGGCATGCATGGCGCCCTCAACCTTGGACGAGAACTCCACCCCCGTCCGTTCCTGCACGGGAAGGCCGTCCATATCGGCGCGGAGGAGGACCGCCGGCTTCGCCTCAGGTTTCGCGGCAAGCGCAGAAGGTGCGGTGCCCCGCAGGACCGCCGTGACCGACGTCGTGGTCTTGCCCAGGGTGATTTCGAACGGCAGGCCGTCAAGCGCCTTGAGGACCTTTTCCTGGGTCCGGGGCAGCTGCAGGCCGGTCTCGGGTTCCTGGTGCAGCCCACGACGAAGCTGGACAAGCTCTGCCTGCAGCTCCTGGGCGTCGGCGGTTATTGACATCTTCTCTCCTTCTGGAAATGCGGCCTTTGTTGCTCTGCTGTCCATTGTGGGGTGACGTGGTTCACAGGCGCCGAACTAACTGGAAAAAATCAAAAGTATGCTGGGAAATGCAGAATTCATTCAATGCAACGGAAGGTTGGTGCGAAGTGATGCTCAGTGAAGAGGACCTGGCCCTCATCAACGTCCTGCAGGTGACGCCCCGCATCAGCTGGTCCGACGCGGCGGAGGTGCTGGGGGTACATGCCACCACGCTGGCCGCGCGCTGGGACAAGTTGAAGGCTGCGGGCGCTGCCTGGACCACCGCACACCTGATTGGCGATCCCAAACAGATGTGCTTGGCGCTGGTGGATGTGGACTGCGAAATGCGGCTGCGCGCCGAAGTCACCGCCGAGCTGGCCGCCATCCCGGACGTGGTCACGGTGGAGGAAGCCGCGAGCAACAGGGACCTCATGCTGACGGTCATTTCGCCCACGTTGGAGCAGTTCACGGACCACGTTCTGCCCCGGTTCAAGGAAATCCCGGGACTGCTGAAATACCGCACCTCGCTGGGCACCCGCCTGCACTCCGCCGGCCATGTGTGGCGGCTGAACGCGCTGG
The DNA here is from genome assembly GCF_014764445.1 of Pseudarthrobacter sp. BIM B-2242. Classification (NCBI taxonomy): domain Bacteria; kingdom Bacillati; phylum Actinomycetota; class Actinomycetes; order Micrococcales; family Micrococcaceae; genus Pseudarthrobacter; species Pseudarthrobacter sp. BIM B-2242. The sequence continues at coordinate 3,588,036 of NZ_CP061721.1, read as the reverse complement.
ATCCCGCGCAGCAGAATGCCTTGCAGGCACTGGTTGGCCAGGATACGGCCCATGCGGGACCGCGCTCCGGCGGCCCGCTGCCGCCAAGCCACATGGACCTGATTCCGTTCCTGGCGCGTGACGGGAGGGCGAGCGCAGCCGACATTGCCCGGAGCCTGGGCCGAAGCCCGGCGACGGTGCAGCGGCAGCTGAACAGGGTCATATCCAGCGGCCTGCTGACCTTCCGGTGCGACATTGCGCAGAACCTCTCCGGCTACCCGGTGAGCTGCCAGTGGTTCGCCAACGTCCCGCCCGGCCAGCACGAGGCTGCCGCAGCGGAACTTCGCAGCCTCCGGACAGTCCGGCTCAACGCATCCACCAGCGGGAGGACTAACTTCGTCATCCTCATGTGGCTCAAGTCGCTGGCGGATGTCATGAACGCCGAACTGGCCCTCCAGCAACGCATTCCGGAGATTGAGCTCGTGGAAAGCGCCGTAATCCTCAGCAGGGCCAAGCGGATGGGCTGGATGCTGAACCCGGATTCGACGGCGAGCGGCGCGGTGGTTGTAGCCGACGCCGGGGTGCCGGCCCTGGGGCTTCCCTGACCGCCGCTGCCTTAGGAATACTGGAAACCTGGGGAATGAGGCGGACTGGGAGGCAGCGGGGCGATGGGCGGGTCAGGCGAACTTCGACGGCGGCTGGAACGTGGGGCGGAGCTGCGCTCCTACCGCGGAGCGGGCATCAGTGCCGATGAGGAAGCCGAACTTGAGGCGGCAGAGGCGAAGGAGCGAGAGAAGCGCAAGAAGGTGGACGATGCCCGGCGGGTGGAATACCTGATCAGGGACGCCATGGCGCAGGGAAAGTTCGACAACCTCAAATACGCGGGCAAACCCATCCCGGGACTGGGTGAGGCTTACGATCCCGACTGGTGGGTCAAAGGCCTGATCCAGCGTGAGAATCTCAGCGGACTGGGTCCCAAAGCCATTCTGCTCCGCACCGAGGACGCCGAACTGGACGGCCGGCTCGATGCCCAGTTCACAGAAAAGCAGGTCCGTGACCTCCTTGCGGACTTCAACGCCCGGGTCATTGACGCCCGGCGCCAGCTCCAGGGCGGCCCGCCCGTCATTACCAAAACGCGGGACGTGGACGCCGAAGTGGCCCGGTGGCACGAGCGGCGCGCGGCCCGCGCCCTGGCCGCCCGGCCGGAGCCGGAGCCGAAGCGCTCCTGGTGGCAGCGGCTCTGGCGCGGAACAACTTAGCGCCTGCCTCCCTGGAAGCCGGCATCAGGCGGCAGGTCCGGCGGGAGCGGCGGCTCGGACGGGTCCGGCTCGGGTTCAGGATCGGGCTCCGGCTCCGGCTCCGGCTCGGGTGCCGGCGGGGCCGGTTCAGGAACGGGAGCAGGTGCCGGCTCGGGAGCGGGGGCGGGCGGCGGCGCTGGTGCAGGCGGCGGTTCGGGTGCCGGAGCCGGTGATTCCGGAGCCGGTGGTGCCGGAACCGGTGATTCCGGAGCCGGGACCGGGTCCGGGGCAACGGCTGCCGGGGCAGCAGGAGGGGGCGCAACCCAGGGGGTGGTGGGCGCGACCGGAGCGTAGTAGGTCGGTTTCATCATGGCAGCCGGTGGCGGCGGGAACGGGTTCGCCGGATACAGCGGAGCCGCCTTCAACATGTAATTGACCCATTGCGGCCCGGCAATCATCCAGCCATCCAGCCGGGGGTAGAAGGTCCCGTTGATGGTGACGTTCTGGCCGGAACGTTTCTGGCCCTCCAGCGCATCACCAAAGAAGGACGCGGTGGACAGGCCCGACGTGTATCCCACTACCCACGTGGATCCGTTGTTGTTCGAGGTGCCGGTCTTGGCGGCAGTCGGCATCTTGTCGTGGATCTTCGGGTTGATCCAGAAGCCGGAGCCCTTGACCAGCACATCCTGCAGCACCGAGTTGACGCCCCGGGCAACGTCAGGCTTCACAGCGTCCCGGCATTCGACGTTCTGGGCCGGGAGCTTGCCCCCGGTGGCATCGATGATTTCCACGAGGGCTATGGGGTTGCAGTACTTCCCGTCGCTCGCGAATGTGGCGAACGCGTTGGCCATATGCAGGGGTGCCACGCCGATGGCGCCCAGCAGGTTGCCCAGCTGGTGCATGTTGATCGGGGCGCCATCCAGCCCGCTGTGCAGGCCTACTGCGTCGACCATTTTCTGGATGCCGCAGAAGTCCAGCTGGGTTGCGGAGGCGAAGGTGGCGGTGTTGATGGAGTTGTACAGCCCGTAATTTATGGGCATTTTGCGGTAGAAGCCCTCTTCGGCGTTCTGCAGGTCATCGGCAGCGCCCAGTTCAGGATTGTTCTGTGCCGTGCTGTAGGCGCCCATCACCTTTCCGCAGCTGGACCGCCACGGGAATCCCAGCGGGTAGACCCGACGGGAAGCGTCCACTTCTGCCGTGATTGACTTGCCTTCATTCAGCCACTCAGCGAACGTAAACGGCTTCATGGTGGACCCGGGCTGGAAGCCACCGGCTCCGTTGAGGTCATTGCCCTGGGGATCCCTGGCATCAACGTTGAAGTTCAGGTGGGTATCGAACTTCCCGGGTTCGGCCAGGAATACAGTGTTCTGCGCCATGGCCAGGATCTTGCCGGTGCCCGGCTGCACGGTGGTCAGGGCGGCTCCCCATCGGTCCGGGTTGGGACCCGCCGTACCGTCCACCTGAGCCTGGGCCGCTGCCTGCAGCCTGCTGTCCAAGGTGGTGGTGATGGTCAGGCCGCCGCGGTAGAGCTTTCGCTGCCGTTCGATCAGGCTCGTTCCGAAGGCGGGGTTGTTGAGGATCAGGTGTGAGATGTAGTCGCAGAAATAGGGTGCCATGGTGGCATTAGCGCAGCCCTGCCGCTCCGGACTGATCTTCAGTTCGATGGGGGTGGCCACGGCCTCGTCGTGCTGGACCTGGGTGATCTTGTCCAGTTTGAGCATCTCGTCGAGCACCTGGTTGCGGCGGGCCATCGAATTTTCCGGGTTGATGGCGGGGTTGTAGAAGGTGGGGCTGTTGACCAGCCCGGCCAGCAATGCTGCCTGCGGAAGGGTCAGGTCTTTGGCGGTGCTGCTGAAGAAATACCGGGAAGCGGCCTCGATTCCGTAGGCGTCACTGTTGAAGAACACGATGTTCAGGTAACCCTCAAGGATCTGTTCCTTGGTGAACTTCTTTTCCAGCGCGACGGCCAGCTTCATCTCCCGCAGTTTGTCGCCCATGTCCTTCTGGCCGCTCAGGATCACCTCATCCCGTTTGTCCTGCGAGAGCCGTGCTTCGTTGATGACGTTGGTGACGTATTGCTGGGTGATGGTGGAGGCGCCTTGCCGCCCGCCGGAGGTCACGTTGGACACGAGCGCCCGCACGATGCCCTGGGGGTCGATGCCGGCGTGGGCATAAAAGCGGCTGTCCTCGATGGCCACCACGGCGTCTTTGATGTACGGGGACATCTGGTCCAGCGGAATCCGGACCCTGTTCTCGGCATAGAACGTGGCGATTGGCTGACCGTCGGCGGTGAGGACCTTGGTGGATTGCGACGGCGGCTGAACGGTGAGTTCCTCGGGGAGGCTGTCGAAAAATCCTATGGACGTGCGGACCCCGAGGCTGGCGGCCGCCACGGCCGGGACTATCAGGCTGGCAGCCAGGACGCCGCACAGGGCGCTCGCGATGAAGAACCCGAGGATCCTTGCCAAGGTCCCGGCCGTCCCATGCCCGCGATTCTTCGTCGCCATTGATCAGCCCTCAAGCTAGCAGCGTTTGAACAGGATACGCCGCAGGGGCTGCCGCAGCCAGAGGCTGGATGAACTGATGCCAAGCCGCAATTTCCCAGCGACTTTCCGGAATACCTCTTGTCGAACCGATAGTTACCGATATATCGTTAACTATCGGTGATCGGTTCACCGATTCCAGCGAACATGAAGGGACGATGCCACCATGAAAGGCATACACGATGAGAAGTTTTTGGAACCGCCATTCGGGCGGGGAAAGTTTGGGCGCGGGCGGGGACGCCGCGGTCCGCATGGCCACAGGGGTGGCGGGTTCGGCCCGGGATTCGGGCCGCGCGGCGGCTTTGGACCCGGCTTTGGCCCGGGGTTCGGGCCTGGCGGCGGGCCCGGTTCGAGGCGGGCCGGACGGGGTGATGTCCGGTGGGCCATCCTGTCGCTCCTGGCCGAAGCGCCGTCGAATGGTTACGGCCTGATCAAGACCATCGCTGAGAAAACCTCAGGGGCCTGGCGGCCGAGCCCGGGGTCGGTCTATCCCACGCTCCAGCAGCTGGTGGACGAGGAACTGGTGACACCACTGAGCGAGGGCCGGCGGACGGACTTCACGCTCACCGATGCGGGCAGGGCCTACGTGGCAGAGCATGCGGAGGAGCTTGAGAACGCCTGGAATAACGACGCCGAAGGGTCGGGGCCTGCGTTCCACCAGAGTGTGGGAAAACTGATGGGGGTCATCCATCAGTTCCGGACCGCCGCTACCGAAGAGCAGCGCACCGCGGCAATCGAGAAGCTCGACGAAACCCGCCGCGCACTCTACCGGATCCTGGCCGACTGACCAGGATCCGGCGTCGTGCGTTGACTTTAGTGGCCCTTGCCCGTGGTGAACGGCAGGACGAGCCGCGAATGGTGGGCGGCGTCGCGGTAGATCTTGTGGGTGACGGGGCGGCCCACCGGCAGGTGGAACGCGTCCGGAGGGAGGAGCGCGTTGTGCTCGTCGGCCAGCGGCTCGTCGTTGGACAGTTCCACCACCAGGCGGTGGCCCGGCATGAAGGTGTTTGCGAACGGGTAGAGGCGCAGCACGTACTCCTCGATCCGGCCCGGCTCCACCGGCACCGAGCGGGTGTGCGGGTGGTAGGGGTTGCCCTCGGTGGTGCGTTCGTCGAGCTCGCGGTGTGAGGCCTTGAGGTATCCGCTGGTGATGAGCTGGCGTTTGCCGTTGGGGGCGTAGTCCCAGAGGCGCATGATGAAGTTGGTGTCCGGCTGGTCGATCTCCGCGAAGATGTGCGCGGCGCCGGTGCCGATCAGCTCGGTGGCTGTCTCGAACGTATCGGTGCTCCAGGAGAGGATTTCCACCTTGTCCGTGACCGTCAGCGGTGCCTGGTAAAAGCCGTCCGGAGCGGCGTACTCGGCACCCATTGGCTCTGCTTCCGGGGACAGCTTGCCGCGCGGGCGCAGGTACAGGGACTTGTACTCCACGTCCTTCGGCGGCCACTGGTCCGCGGTGACCACCTCGCGGGAGCCCTCCACGAAGACACTCACGGCCGGCTCGTCCATGACGCCGTTGTTGATGCCCTTGATCCAGTAGTCGTACCACCGGAACATCTTGTCGTGCTCTTCGATGAAGGGGCGCGACTGCATGGGCGGGTAGGGGCCGATGTCCAGCTTCTTGGGGCCCTTGAGCCCGTTGTAAAGCTCGATGGTGCCGTCCAGGGTCCAGCCGCGGCCCTGGTCAAGCTGCAGGTAGACGGGGATGTCGATGTTCGGGGCCAGCGTGATCGGATTGCGCTCTTCGTACCAGTCGCCGTCGAGCTCGTTCATCACAATGTCGAACCAGGCCTCGTGGTTCTTGGGGTAGTTCAGCACGTGCACCAGGTTGGGCCAGGCGGCCACGTCCGGATCCTGCAGGCGCTCGGCCACAAGCTTCTTCAGCTCCTCGGGCGAGTACTTTTCGATCATGCGGGACTTGACGTTGTCCGTGAAGGCCCAGCCGGAGTCGCCGCCGCGGCCTTCACGGGCGGCACGGGGCATGAACCACATCACGCCGCCGTGGTAGGTGGTTTCGTAGAAGTCGTAGTGGCCGCCCGAGACGAAGATGGCCTTCAGATGTGGCGGGCGCTCGGCAGCTGCCAGGACCTGCATGGAGCCGAAGTAGGAGATGCCCACCATGCCCACGTTGCCGTCGCACCAGGGCTGTTCGGCAACCCATTCGATGAAGTCGTACGCGTCCTGGCCCAGAGAGACGCCGCCGGCGTTGTAGTTGCCGATGTGCTCGCCCCCGGACGCGCCGGAGCCGCGAAGGTCCCCGATCACGTGGACGTAGTCTTCCTTAACGATCCGGGCGATGTCGCCGGCCTCGATGCAGCCGTCCCACATGGGGCTGGGCCGGCGCTGCGGCGGGGTGGTCAGGGCGAGGGCCTGCAGTTCCTTGCCGTAGGGGCTCAGCGCCACCAGCGCCGGGCGTGGCCTGTCCTCGGTGCCCTGGTAGGCGTCCGCGGCGAGTTCAACGCCGTCGCGCATGGGGACCCGCAGGTCCTTGCGGACTGCAATTTTCTCAGCGCCGGCATTCACAAGCTGGAAGTCATCCACGAGTGCTCATCTCCTCATCTTCGGTCAAACGGCCGAACGTTGTGCGGTAGCCGTGCAGTGTTGTAAAGAATGGCGACGGCTCCAGTGTGGGATCGCCGTTGTAGCCCAGGTCCGCGGCCACACCGGCGAACGGTGAATACGGTGAGTCCGTATCCTGCAGCCCGGCCGCCAGGCAGTTGCACGCCGCTGCACTGACGCGGGCCTCGATTTCCAGGCTGGCCCGGAGCGCTTCCCGGGCCTGGTCGGCGTCGAGCTCCACACCGTAGGGTGTGCCCTCCGCGGTCCGGTAGGGGTGCCCCAGGTAGAGGTGCTGCGGACGGACCTCATCGGTGAGGTACTGGAGGCCGCTGCGGTAACCGGCCGGATCCACAAAGCCCGGGAATCCGTTGGCAGCACCATGGACCTGGACAGCGTCGCCGACGAACACGTCGTTCTGTCCGTCAATCACATAGGCCACCGACCCCGGGGTGTGGCCCGGGATCGAGTGGACGGAGACGGTGACGTCGCCGCCGAGGGAGATGGTTTCGCCGCCCCGCACCAGCAGCGTCGGCTCCATCTCGCCGGAGATGACGGCGTTGGTGGCTGCCGTCAGCTTCGCCTCGCCGTCCGGGTCATTCAGATACTGTGCGCGGCCGGCAAGGTAGTCGTCCACGTGGGCACGGCGTGAGCGGAGCAACGGTGCGTCAGCTTCGTGGATGACCACCTGGGCACGCCGTCCGGTGAGCTCCCACAGCGCGTACGCGCCGCCGATGTGGTCAATATGTCCGTGGGTCAGGAAGATCCAGCGGACGTCCTCGATGTTCCGGCCGATCGCCGCCAGCGCCGGCGCCATGCCTTCGGCGGGCGAGGAGGCGATCCCCGTGTCCACGATGGCAGGTTCCGGAGCGTCGATGAAGAAGCTGTAGAGCCCGAACCGGCCCCACGGGGAGACCAGGGGATGGACGGCGACCGGTTGGGTCACTGCCCGGCCCTCGCGGCCAGGAAGCCGGCTGCTTCGCGGAACGGCCGGTAGAACTCGGGGATCCAAGAGAAGTTCTGGACGAAGCCGTGGTTGGCGCCGGCGTACCGGCTTACGGTGGCGCCTACTCCGGCTTCCCGCAGACGCTGGGCGTACAGCTCGCCTTCGTCCCGCAGGGGATCGTGTTCGGCCGTGATGATGAGGGCCGGCGGCAGTCCGGTGAGGTCTTCCCGCTTGATGGGGGAGACCAGGGGATCGGCGGGATCGGCGCCACTGTCGAGGTAGAAGGCATTGAAGGGCTTCAGCCCCGCAGTTTCGAGCCCATACCCGACGGCGTTCTCCCGCATCGACGGATACCGCTCTTCATCGAAGTCCAGGTCTACCGACGGGTAGAACAGGATCTGGTGCGTGACGCCGTCGAACCCGTCATCGTGGGCCTTGGCGGCGACGGCGGCCGCGAAGTTGCCGCCGGAGCTGTCGCCCGCGATGGCGAGGTTCTTGCCGTCCCAACCCAGGGCAGTGCCCTGTTCGGCGGCCCAGCGGAGCACCGCGTAGCAGTCCTCGAGTCCGGCGGGGAACGCAGCCTCCGGGGCCAGCCGGTAGCCCACAGAAATGACCTTGTAGCCGGTCTCCTTGGCCAGCGCCCTGGCAACATGGTCGTGTGTGTCCAGGCTGCCCAGGAAGAACGCGCCGCCGTGGAAGTACACCAGCACGCCGTAGGAGTCGGCCTCGGCAGGCGTGTAGATGCGGACCGGCACCTGGCCGGATTTGGTGGCGGCCGTGAGGTCCTCCACGGCGTGCAGCGGCAGCCGGTCGGCAAGCGGCGCCACGTGTGCGGCCTCGCCGGCGCGCATGGCGGCAGGGTCCAACGGGGAACCGTCGGGCGCCGGCAGGGTAGCCAGGATCTTGGCAATTTCTGGATGGATGGTCATGGCGTTCAGGCCTTCGCTGCTTCTGCAGGCTGCTGCGAAGCCGGCTTTTGGCCCGGGAAGACGTCGTTGACCTCTTCCTCGCTCCAGCCCTGGCGAGAGATGCGCTGCAGTTCGTCGGTGACCGGCTTGCGGGTCGCCTGGAACAGTGCCAGTGCCTCCTTGACGGAACCGGCCTGCACGAGGGCATCGGCGAGCGCGCCGGCGTCCTCAATGGCGGAGTTCGCACCCTGGCCCTGGTGGTGCAGCATGGAGTGTGCCGCATCGCCCATAAGGACAACAGAGTCGGTGTGCCAGTTCTCGACGGGGTCGATGTCGTACACGGCGCGGATGTTCACGGTGTCCATGTCCAAACCGCGGGCGATCGCCACGATCCGTTCGTCGAAGCCTTCCACGGTCTTCAGGAGTTCATCCTTGGTGATGGCGGGCGCCCAGGTGCTGTCCGGGTTCAGGGCGGTGATGTCGAAGGACATCTGGTTGCGGTGGCGCAGCGGCAGCAGGTAGACCTTGGTGCCCTTGCCGATGTACATGCGCAGGTTGTCGTCGGTCACCATGCCGTGGGCATCGTCGGCGGAGATCACCACGCGGTAGGCGTGCTCGCCGGAGAACACCGGGCCTTTGTCGCTGAAGAGCTGCTCGCGCACTGTGGACTTGATGCCGTCGGCACCCACCACCAGATCGGCCTCGGCGGTCTTTCCATTGGTGAAGGTCAGGAGGGAGCGGCCGCCGTTGTCCTCGATGGACTCCAACCGGTGGCCGAGCTGCACCATGCCCTCCGGAAGCACGCCGACGAGGGCCTCGATGAAGTCGCGGCGGTGGATGAGGTACGTGTGCTTTTCGTCGCCGAATTCCGGCCAGGTGTCCTTCATGATGGGCTCACCGGTGGCCGTGAGGATCTCGAAGTAGTCGCTTGCCGAGCTCACGTTGGCGATAGCGTCGAAGATCCCCCACTGGCGGAACCGGGCCATGGTGGCGGGGCGCAGGCCGATGCCGGCGCCCACCTCGCCCATCCGGGGAGCCTGCTCGTAGACCGTGACGTCTGCGCCGAGCAGGCTCAGGGCCTTTGCCGCGGCAGCGCCGCCGTAGCCTGCGCCGATGACGGCGATCTTGAGGTTCTTGATGTCTTCAGCCTTCATTGGATGAGTCTCTTTCATGAGCCAGGCGGCGCCTGGGAGGGGTAGTTGTGGCGGGTCTGTCCGGGATCAGGCGTGCAGCGACAGGAAGTCGGCAGGGTTGTCCTCAAGCAGGAGTTTGAGGGTGGCGTTGTCGATCCCGGCGGCGCGCATATCGGGGATCATGTCCTCGAAGATGTAGTTGATGGTGTGGCCCTTCACCCCCGGCCAGCCCAGCGGGCTGCAGTTGGCATCGGCCGAGACCAGGAGCTTGTCCGCATAGCCCTTGTTGACGAGCTTGACGAAGTGCTCCATGCGTTCGGCGCGCTTGCGGCCCCAGAACGGCGGATCCGGCAGTTCGAGGTCGTAACCGAAGGTATCGAACCCGATGCGGCCGCCCTGCTCGTAGATCCAGTCGTGCGGGGTGACGGGAGCGTTCAGGCCGTCGTCGGCGTGGCCGAAGAGCACACGGTCCAGCGGGAGGCCCTCTTCGTTGAAGATGGTTATGGCCGGTTCCGGGTCGATGGCCAGGTGCGTCAGGATCGGGGCGCCGGTGACGACGGCGGCGCGCGCCGCGGCGCGGTAGATGCGCTTATCGAGGTCCGTCATCCGTCCGCCGCGGCTCACTCCGACCTTGATGACGCCGGCCTTGGCGCCGGTGTCGCCGATGCCGACCGTGATCTCGTGGATAAACACCTTCGCGAGGTAGTCCACGGTGGCGCGGGAGAAGTGCGGGAGGGCGGTGTCGCCGCCCACGAAGCCGGTGCAGGCCACGATGTGCACGCCCGTCTTCCGGGACAGCGACTTGTAGTAGTCCACGTCGCGGCCGTTGCAGATGCCCGTGGCATCCACGAAGGTACCGCCGCCGTATTCGCGGAACTTCCGCAGCTTCGGCACGGTTTCCTCGTACGCCTGTTCCGGCGTTTTCCACCACTTTGTGTCCAGCTCGGAGCCGGGCATGCCGTAGCCGATGTGTTCGTGGACGGCCACGATTTCCAGTTCTTCGGCCGGGATGGTTCCCAGCACGGTGTTGACCTTGGTCATTCGTTCACCTCAGGGGTTCGAAAGCTTGTTGGATGGCAGCCGGCGTGCTTAGCGCACGGTCAGCAGGTTGCGGGGGTTGTCCACGAGGATCCGCCGGGCGTCTTCTTCGCTCAGGCCCCGGGACTTAAGGAAAGGCACAAACGTGGTCAGGACGTGGCTGAAGGGCAGGTTGTACTCGGGCACGCCCTTGGCCACGCCGATCGAGTTGCCCGAAAGAAAGATCTTGTCCGTATGACCGGCCTTGACCAGCTCGAGGACCAGCTCGGCGCGCTCCTGGTCGGTGACGTAATCGGCGTGGTCGTTCAGGCCCACATGGTCGATGCCCACGAACGCCCCGCGGGCCGCCACCTGGACGGCCGAGTCCTTGGCGTCCCGGCGGTCGAGGCCGCCCACCAGCACCCGGTCGGCCCCGATCTGCTCGTCCAGGACGATGTCCAGGTCATGCAGGGCGTCAGCGCCGAACCGGATGGAGACCGGCACGCCGGTGTCCCGGGCGGCGCGGGCGGAGCCGCGGAACAGGCTTTCTTCGGTCGGAGTCATACCGGAGCGGTCGGCGATAGTGGCCACGATGCCGGCAGCTGCGCGGCGCTCGACCCGCGGAATCACCATTCCCTCAGTGACCTCTTTGCCGAAGAGATCGGCGAACTTCTCGGCAGGCCACGGTGTGGGCGGGTTGGTCTGCGGGGTCAGGAAGTAGCCGCCGAGTTCCTCCTCGGGGCCAAGGCCGGTGGAGGCAATGATGTGGACGCCGGTGGAGCGGGACAGTGCCTCGTAGAGCTTGAGGTCCCGGCCGTGGAACATGCCGGTGCTGTCCACGATGGACCCTCCGCCGTGCCCGCGGAACTCAGTGAGCTTTGCGGCCAGGACCTCGAAGATCTCCGCCCGGTCCATGGAGATGTCCGGGGCGTACTGGGCGCCCGGGAGGACCGACAGGAGCGCCTCGTGCACCGCCACCACGCCCAGTTCGTGGGCGGGAACGGGACCGAGGACCGTGTTGACTGTCGGCCCGGCGGGGGCTTGGGACGCGTCACCGGCGGCGACGGGTGCGGTGTGACTCACTGGGCTTCTCCCTTGAAGGTGGGGTTGCTGAATGCTGGGGATCGCGGAGCCGGACTGTGCAGGCCCTCCGTTGCAGGTGTAGCCAGCATCACATATTTCTATACACAGTGTCAAGGAAATAGTCGAGGTGTTTTGTGGATTTTAATCTTGGAGTTTATGAAGCACACGCTTCGTAGTCTCTCTTGACATTGTGTAAAGCTTAGCGCCAGAATGTGGGCAGCGCCACATCCAGTTGGCCCCGCCGGACAGACACCGGTTCTTTGGGGCAACACGTGAAAATCGACCGGAGACAAGGAAGTTTCATCGATGAGTCAGACCTTCAAGGTGTCGAGCCGCGGCTCGGTACGGGCCACCTTTGTGGCCGCCTACAGTGCGGTAACGCTGGCCCAGATCACCAACGCCCTGCCCGGCGCCCTCAGCGGCACGTTTGCCGTGGAATTCCGCACTTCGGGGGCAGGCCTGACGTGGATCGCGGGCATGTTCCTGATGGGCATTGTGGTGTTCGAGCTCAGCTGGGGCCTCCTGGGCGACATGTTCGGACGCAAGAAGCTGCTCTACGTCGGAGCCGCAGTCAGTGTTGCCGGCTCCGTCCTGGCAGCGCTGGCGCAGACCACCGAAGTGATGATCTTCGCCCAGGCGGTCGGCGGCATCGGGGCGGGCATCCTGTTCCCCATTTCGCTGTCCATGATCGCGGCGATCACGCCCGACCACCGTGCCCGGGCCAAGGTCATCGCCACCTGGGCGGGGTTCCTGTCCCTCGGCGCGGTGATCTCCCCGGTGCTCGCCGGATTCACGGCACAGTTCTTTACCGTGCCGGGCGTGGCTCCGGGCGCCCCGAACACATTCAGCGGTTGGCGGGCGGCCTACCTGATCGCGGCAGGCCTTGCCGTGCTGGTGCTCATGGTCGCTCTCCGGGCGAAGGACTCTGCGGCTGCGGACGGGCGGCGCAAGCTCGACCTGCCCGGCCAGGCGACGCTCGCACTCGGCCTGATCGCTGTCCTCTACGCCACGGTGACCGCGGTGGACGCCGGCTTCGGCAGCGCCCAGGTGATTGCCAGCTACGTCGTTGGTGTCGTCCTCCTTGCTGCCTTCGTCATCATCGAGTCACGCACGGCCGAGCCATTGATCCACCTCTCGCTGTTCAGGAACAGTGCCTACTCGATCACCGGCATCGTGGCCGTCACCGGCATGTTCGCCTTCCTCGCGATCTGCTTCAGCACCAGTGTCGCCGTCAGCGGACTCGCCCTTGCCGAGACCTGGAAGGTCGGTGTGCTCTTCGTCTTCATCCAGGGTCCCGCGTTCGCCTTCATCCCGGTGGTGGGATGGCTTATTCACCACGTGGCCCCGCGCTGGGTACTCACCGCGGGCTTCGCACTAATGGCCGTGTCCGGTTTCTGGCTCTCGACCTTCGCCCTCGGCACCCCGGAGGCCTTCGGCGGGTCGCCGTGGACAGCGTTCATCCCGCCGCTCCTGGTGCTGGGCATCGGCTTCGCCCTCACGGTCGGCTCCGTCACCGCTGTTGCCATCAACACCGTTCCGCCCCGGCAGATCGGCATGGCCTCGGCCACAACGAACCTCCTGCGTGACCTCGGCTTCGCCCTCGGTCCCGTTGTCGGCTCAGCCATTGCCTTCGGTATCGGAGCCACGGCCTTTGCGGGTCCCCTTGCCGGGATCCTCGGCGGAGCCGGGCTGCCGGCCGAGGCCGTCAGTGGGCTGGCGAACATACCGCCGTTGGGCTTCCTCTCCGGCTGGGACGGCGTGATCGCGCAGTTCTCCGGCCAGGCCGCAGCCGGCGGCGCCCCCGCTCCCGCCGTCGACGGTATGGTCCAGGCCCTCAACGCCGCCCAGCCGCAAATCCAGGGCGTTGCCGGGACCTCGCTGGGCCAGGGATTCCAGGCCGTGTACTTCACGGCCGGCGTCGCGGCCATCCTCTCCGCCATCCTGACCCTGTTCATCTCCGCCCGGTCCTCGGCACCCATGACCGAGGCCGTCGCTGGGACCACCCAGGAAAACGCCGGGGCTGTTGTCTAGCTGACCGTCTTATTCCACCAAAAACTTCACCGAACCATTTCCAAGCCGCAAGGAGAATATTGTGACTGCACCCGTCCAGTCAGACATCGACATCTGGGATGACAACGTCCTCGTTGACCCCTACCCCACCTACGCCGCGCTCCGCGAGCAGGCCGCCGTGGTCCACCTCCCCAGGAACGACCTCTACGTCCTGACGCGCTACGACGCCATCCGCGACGCACTCGGTGATCCGGAAACGTTCTCGTCCGCCAGCATCGGCTTCAACCCCATGGTCAACGAGGCACTGCAGGGCACCTCCCTGGCCTCCGACCCGCCCCTGCACACCCAGCTGCGCGCAACGCTCTCCCAGAACCTGACGCCCCGGGCGCTCCGCGGCCTCAAGGTCACCATCGACGAAAAAGCCGACAAGCTGGTTGCCGAGCTCGCCGAGAGCGGAAGCTTCGAGGCCATCGATTCCCTGGCCCGTGCATTCCCCATCGAGATCGTTGCCGACCTCATCGGGTTCCAGGGACACGTCAAGGACAACATGCTCCGCTGGGGCCAGGCCGCCATGCAGGTCATCGGCCCGCTCAACCAGCGCACCCAGGAGAGCTTCCCCATCGCCGGGGAACTCTACGGCTGGTGCTCGTCGGTTACCGCCGAAGACCTCGCCGCCGGCTCCATCGGCCGTGGAATCTTCGACGCCGAGACCCGGGGCGAGATTCCCGAAGGCACCGCAGGGCACATCATCCACCAGTACCTGGGCGCCGGCGTCGATACCACCATCGCCGCGATCGGGAACATCGTGGCGCTGTTCGGGCGCCATCCCGAGCAGTTCGACCTGGTCCGGGCCAACCCGGATCTGGTTCCGGCTGCCTTCGCCGAGGTGCTGCGCTACTGGGCGCCGGTCCACATCTGGGGCCGCAAGGCAACGCGCGACGTGGAGATCGACGGCGTGACCATCCCCGCCGGCGCTCAAGTGGGGATCCTGTTCGGCGCCGGAAACCGCGACCCGCGGCACTACGAAAACCCGGACAGTTTCGACGTCGCGCGCAACCCGGTGGACCACCTGTCCTTCGGTTACGGCCCGCACGGCTGCGCCGGCCAGGGACTGGCGAAGCTGGAAGCACACGCCGTCATCGAAGCCCTCGCCCGCCGCGTGCAGACGCTGACGCTCGGTGACGAGGTCCGGGAACCGAGCAATATTACGCGGAGCATCGAGAAGCTCCAGGTCGAAAAGGTGGTGGCAGCATGAGGATCGAACTCGACCGGCCGCGCTGCGAGGGTCACGGACTCTGTGAGGAAGCCGCGCCGGCGCTGATGCACCTGGACGACGACGGCGAACTGGTCATCGATGTCCCGGAGGTGGACGGGGCGGAGCTTGACGCCGCGAAGGCGGCGGTCCGGATTTGCCCGGTGGCCGCGCTGCGATTGGCCGCGGCATGACAATGCGCCGGATTGTGGTGGTTGGCAACGGGATCGCAGGGCTGACGGCCTGCGACTCGCTGCGGTCTGCCGGTTTTGACGGCGAGCTGACGGTGGTGGGTGCCGAGCGGCACCAGCCGTACAGCCGGCCCGCCCTGTCGAAGGCCCTGCTGCACGGTGTTAACGGGAACGGCGAGGACAACCTGCAGGCCCACGAGTTGCCCCGGCCCACCCATGAAGCGACCGAACTGCTGGGCGTGAGCGCCACGGGCCTGGATGTTGATGCGCGGCTGGTGCGCCTGGAAGGAGGCGGCGAGCTGCCCTATGACGGGCTGGTCATCGCCTCCGGTTCCCGGGCGAAGCGCCTTGCGGCGGGACTGCCTGAGGAAGGTACCCGCACTCCGCGGGAGCTGACGCTGCGCACCATCGAGGACGCGATCCTCCTCAAGGAACTGGTGGCTTCGCGGCCTTCGGTGGTGGTCATCGGCGGCGGCCCGCTCGGCATGGAGGTGGCCTCCGGGTGCCTCCACGTGGGCTGCGACGTCACGCTTGTCTCTGATGCCACGCCGCTGTCGCGGCAGCTGGGTGAGCATCTGGCCGGTATCTTCACGTCCGCCGCCATCCGGCGCGGCCTGAAAATCATCCGCGGCGGGCGGGCCCGCCTTTCGGATTCCGACGACGGGTCACAGGTGGTCCTGGCAGACGGCACCACGGTGGCGGCGGACCTCGTGGTCACCGCCATCGGGGACGAGCCGAACGTTGAGTGGCTGGCCGGCTCGGGACTCCTCGACAACGGTTCACTGAGCGTGGATTCGCGTGGCCGGCTCCGGCCGGACATCGTGGCCGCCGGCGACGTGGCATTCTTTCCCACCAGCCGCGGCGTACAGCGGATTCCGCTGTGGACGAGCGCCATCGACCAGGCGAAGGCAGCCGCCGTCGGACTTCTGCAGGGTGACGCCGCGCCCGGGTTCACCTTCCAGCCGTACTTCTGGACCGAGGGATTCGGACTCTCGCTCAAGGCAGTGGGCTTCACGCCCGTGGCCGGCACTCCCGATTTCTGTGATCCGGGTGACGGTACGGACTCGATGCTGATGCGCTGGGACAACCAGGACGGTTCCGGCACAGCCGCCGCGATCAACTACCGGATCCCGATCCCCAAACTGCGCAGGCTGGCCAACGCCGGTCCGGAGGCCCTGCAACGGACCGCGCCCGCAGGCGTCTGATGTGTCCGGCCGCCACACCCCACGGATAGGATGGACGCATGTCGTCGCTGCGAGAAGCCCAGAAACAGCTGACCCGGGACGTGATCGTCGAGCGGGCACTGAAGTTGTTTACGGAGAAGGGCTACGCCGCCACCACCATTGACGAGGTTGCGGCGGCGGCCGGAACCACGCGGGCAACGTTCTACGCCTACTACCCGTCCCGCAGCGATCTGATGCGTGACTTCATGGCGCGGGTCAACGCCGTGCTGGAGCGCGCGGATGCCCCCGAACAGGGCACCACCGCCCCCGAGCTTGTGGACGTTGTGCGTGCAGGCGAGCTGTCCGGCATCCTTGCCTGGCTGGAGTCACGGGCGGCTTTGTGGCCGGTTTTCCGCCCCTACCTCGACGTTCTCGACGAAGCCGCAGCCGTGGACCGGGACGTGCGGGCCATGCTCGAAGAGTGGCACGAAGAAGTCATTTCCGACATCGTGCGGGGCATGCAGCTGGCCGGCCGGTTCCCGGAGGAAACGCGCCACATCAGGGGAACCCTCGCCTTCACGTCGCTCGATTACGTGGCCACGCTGTGGACCCGCCGTAAGTTTGAGCCGAACCGTGAGCATGCGCTCGAGGTGTTGGCAGACAGCTGGTACCACCTGCTGTGTGACGAAGGCTGAAGCCTAGGCGAAGGTATTTTCCTTGCCCCGACGGGCGTAAACCTCCGCGGCCGTGTCCCCGCCGGCGACGGCAGGTGACAGCTGGTGGTGCCCCGCGGGGTTGAAGCTGCGGCCCGTTTCCGTAAACGCGTAGGCACTCTCTGCGTGCTCGGACAGGTCCACTCCGACGGTCTCGGCCTCGTGGCTGACGCGGAAGCCGATAAACCGGTGGATGGCCCGGCCAATGACCAGGGTGACGATGCCGGACAGCAGCACGGTGACCACCACGGCCGCGGACTGTGCCACCAATTGCTGGAGTCCGCCGCCATAGAACAGGCCGCCGCCCTGGCCGTCCACCGGGAGGGCGATGAAGCCCAGCGCCAGGGTTCCGATCAGGCCGGCTCCGAGGTGCACACCCACCACGTCCAGGGAGTCGTCCAGGCCGAAACGGAACTTCAAGTCAACAAATACGCAGCAGGCCGCTCCGGCCACCAGGCCCAGGCCGACTGCGGCCACTGGACTGATGTTGGCACAGGACGGCGTGATGGCAACCAGGCCGGCCACAACGCCAGAGGCTGCGCCCAGGGACGTGGGGTGGCCGTGGCGGACCTTTTCCGTGAGCAGCCAGCTCAGCATGGCCGCGGCCGGGGTGACCAGGGTGTTGATCCAGACCAGGCCGGCCTGCTCCGCGGTGGTGGCGGCGCCGCCGTTGAAGCCGAACCAGCCGAACCACAGGATGGCAGCACCCAGCATGATGAAGGGGACATTGTGCGGGCGGTGGCCGGGATCCTTGGCAAAACCGTGGCGCTGGCCAACCACCAGCGCGAGCACCAGGGCGGCCGTGCCCGAGCTGATTTCCACGACGGCACCGCCGGCAAAGTCGATCACCTGGCCGAAGACGGCGGTGATGGCACCGCCGGCGCTCATGAGGCCGCCGCCCCAGATCATGTAGGCGAGCGGGCAGTAGACCAGCGTGATCCACAGCGGGACGAACAGGGCCCAGGCGCTGAACTTGGCCCGGTCCGCAATGGCGCCGCTGATCAGGGCCACCGTGATGATCGCGAACGTGGCGCTGAAGCCGGCCTTGATCAGATCGGGTGAGCCCATCAGGTTCTGCAGGCCGAAGTTGGCGAAGGGATTACCGAAGATGCCAAGCACGCCCTCGCCCGTGGTCATGGAGTAGCCCCAGAGAACCCAGACAACACCAACGATGCCGGCCGAGATGAAGCTCATCATGATCATGTTGAGGGCCGCCTTGGCCCGGGTCATGCCGCCGTAGAAAAGGCCAAGTCCGGGAGTCATCAGCAGCACCATCGCCGCCGCGATCATCATCCAGACATGTTGCGCAGTGATGTCCACGCCGGTTCCTTCCATTGATCCTGATCACCCGGACATCTGGCCCGCGCAATCCCCCTGGTCAATAGTTGTGGCCTCTTGTTTCCGTCCATGCCGCGCTGCGTTGCGGGGATGTTACGCAATTTGGCGCTGTGTGAATACCGCATGGCGGTCATGTTTCCTGCACGTTACATAGTTGCTTTCGCGCGGTGAAAAGAGGGTCCGGAGCGGAGGCCAGCGGCCCGTGATTTCCTCTGGATGAACGGCCGCTCACTACCGGGCTGAGCGGCCGTAATTATCGGCAGCCAAGCACCACCGGTAGCATCAACTTATGCCCACTGTGCTTGAAATGGCAGGTCCCATTCTGGAGATACTGACTTGGCTGTGCCTGCCCGCCGGGCTCGGCCTGCTGTTCTATTCGGGCATCCTGCGGCGCTTTGTGCATCCGTGGTCAGAAGCTGAAGCTGTGGTCTACGCTGACGAGAGCGGAACAGGTTTTCGCTGGTTTGACCGCAAGTTCCAGGTTCATCACGCGCCGATGTCGCCCCACGACATCAAAGACCTGGCCGTCGGGGACACCTTGCCGATCTACTACCACCCCAAGCGCCCCACCCAGTGGCAGACCGCAGCGCCGGAAGAGGTGGCGAGGACCGCCGTCGTACTTGGCCGCGTTCTGACCGGCATCGGGGCAGCAGCCCTGATCGCTGGTTTTCTGCTCCCGATGTTCTAAAGGCTCCCGGGGAAAAGGGTTGCCCTTGACCCGGTGCCTACCCTACGCCGTCGCTTTCAGGTAGGGCCCTTCGATCTGGAGTTGCGGCCCGCCGAGGCATAGCGTGTTGCCCATGGCTGCCGGACCCCATGCGGGGTTGGATGGACCCGCATCAGATGCAATGTTGAAGCTGGGCCGTTTCTTCACGAAATGGGACCAGACAGAGGACGGCAGGGCGGTGTTCCGGGAGGGCGGCCGCAAAGGCGACATCTTCTACCGGGACCGCTGGAGCCACGACAAGGTGGTCCGGTCCACGCACGGGGTGAACTGCACCGGTTCCTGCTCCTGGAAGGTGTACGTCAAGGACGGCATCATCACCTGGGAATCCCAACAGACCGACTACCCCTCGGTAGGCCCGGACAGTCCTGAA
This sequence comes from Pseudarthrobacter sp. BIM B-2242, assembly GCF_014764445.1. Lineage (NCBI taxonomy): Bacteria > Bacillati > Actinomycetota > Actinomycetes > Micrococcales > Micrococcaceae > Pseudarthrobacter > Pseudarthrobacter sp. BIM B-2242. The sequence continues at coordinate 3,568,872 of NZ_CP061721.1, read as the reverse complement.
TACGAACCACGAGGCTGCCCTAGAGGGGCAGCCTTTTCGTGGTACACCTACTCACCCACGCGGGTCCGCTTCCCCTATGCCCGCGGCGTCCTGGTTGAGATGTACCGGGAAGCCAAAGCCCGCCTCGGCGACCCGGTGCTGGCCTTTGCGGAGATCGCGGCTGACCCGGAACGCCGCCGCCGCTACCAGCAGGCCCGCGGCAAGGGCGGACTGGTGCGGGTCTCGTGGCAGGAAGCCATTGAGATCGCGGCCGCGGCGCACGTGAACACGATCAGGACCTACGGGCCGGACCGGTGCGCGGGCTTCTCGCCGATCCCGGCGATGTCCATGGTCTCGCACGCCGTGGGAACCCGCTTCATCCAGCTCATCGGCGGGGTGATGACGTCCTTCTACGACTGGTACGCGGACCTCCCCGTTGCCAGCCCGCAGGTTTTTGGCGACCAGACCGACGTCCCCGAATCCGGGGACTGGTGGGACGCGCGCTACCTCATGATGTGGGGCTCCAACGTCCCGGTGACCCGGACCCCGGACGCGCACTGGATGGCCGAGGTGCGGTACCGGGGCACCAAGGTGGTCACGGTCAGCCCGGACTACGCGGACAACACCAAGTTCGCCGACGAATGGCTCCCCGCCCAGGCCGGCACCGATGCCGCGCTCGCCATGGCCATGGGCCACGTCATGCTCAAGGAATTCTTCGTGGACCGGCAGGTCCCCTTCTTCGCTGACTACGTGAAGCAGTACACGGACCTCCCGTTCCTGGTCCGGCTGGTGAGGAACGACGACGGCGCCCTGACGCCGTCGAAATTCCTCACCGCGGCGGATCTCCCGGGGGAGTCCGGGGCTGAGGACGCGGCGTTCCGCACCGTCCTGTTCGACAAAAAGGCGGGACGTCCGGCGGTGCCCAACGGCTCCCTGGGGTTCCGCTATTCGGCAAGCGGCGAGGGCAAGTGGAACCTGGACCTCGAGGGGATGGACCCGGCGCTGTCGCTGCGGGAGGTCTCCGGCGAAAGCGCCGAGATCCTGCTGCCGTGCTTCGAGGACGCCGGGGGAGCGGGCAGCGTCCTGCGCCGTGGCGTGCCCGTCCTTGAGATGGAGGGCCACCTGGTCACCACCGTGTACGACCTGATGCTGGCCCAGTATGGCGTGGGCCGGGCCGGGCTTCCGGGCGAGTGGGCAGCGGGCTATGACGACGCCGCCACCCCCTACACCCCGGCCTGGCAGGAGGAGATCACCAGCGTTCCGGCACAGGCCTGCATTCGCGTGGCCCGCGAATTTGCCCGGAATGCCGAGCAGTCCAAAGGCCGGTCCATGATCATCATGGGCGCCGGGATCTGCCAGTGGTTCCACGGCGACACCACGTACCGGGCCGTGCTGGCCCTGGTGATGCTGACCGGCTGCATGGGCCGCAACGGCGGCGGCTGGGCGCACTATGTGGGGCAGGAGAAGACCCGGCCGGTCACCGGCTGGCTATCGCTGGCCAACGGCCTGGACTGGTCGCGGCCGCCGCGGACCATGATCGGCACGGGCTATTGGTACATGCACACGGACCAGTGGCGGCAGGACGGCTACTCCGCGGACGCGCTGAAGTCCCCGCTGTCCACCGGAGCCCTGGACGGCATGCACACTGCGGACGCGCTGGCCCAGTCCGCGCGGCTGGGATGGATGCCCTTCTATCCGCAGTTCGACCGCAACCCGCTGGACCTCGCGGACGAGGCGGAGGCCGCCGTCGCCGCCGGTTCCGCGAAGGACACCCCCAGCTACGTCGCGGAGGCCCTGAAGAACCGCACCCTGAACCCGGCCATCGAGGACGTGGATGCCCCGGAGAACTGGCCGCGGACCCTGGTGCTGTGGCGCTCCAACCTGTTCGGTTCCTCAGCGAAGGGCAACGAATACTTCCTGCGGAACCTGCTGGGCACCCACAACAACGTCCTGGGCGAGGACCACGCCGAGGGGCTCAAGCCCCGGGACGTGAGATGGCATGAGCAGGCACCGGAAGGAAAGCTGGACCTGCTGGTCTCCGCAGACTTCCGGATGACCTCCACCACGCTGCTGTCCGACGTCGTGTTCCCGGCCGCCACCTGGTACGAGAAGCACGATCTTTCCTCCACCGACATGCACCCGTTTGTCCACGCCTTCAGCCCGGCGATTGACCCGCCGTGGGAAACCAAAACGGACTTCGACACGTTCCACCTGCTCGCGCGGGAATTCTCGCGGCTGGCAGCAACCCATCTGGGCGTCAGGCGGGACCTGGTCAGCGTGCCGCTGCAGCACGACACCCCCGGCCAGCTGGCGCAGCCCGGCGGGATCGTCCGGGACTGGCGGGAAACCGGCATCCCCGCGGTGCCGGGGCAGAACATGCCCGTCTTCTCGGTGGTGGAGCGGGACTATACGGCCATCGCGGACAAGCTGGCCGCCGTCGGGCCCCTGGCTGACAAGCTGGGCTTCACGGTCAAGAATGTCACCTACAAACTCGCCGGCGCCCTGGACCGGCTCAGCCGGTCCAACGGCGTGATGCTCGGCGGCGCCGCGGACGGACGCCCGGCCATCGACACGGATGCGAAGCTCGCCGAGGCCATTCTGGCCTTCTCCGGGACCACCAACGGTGCCCTGTCCGTGCAGGGCTTCAAGGACCTGGAAGTTCGGACCGGACGGAAGCTGGCGGACCTGTCCGAGGGCTCCGAGGAAAAGTTCATCACCTTCGCCCAGACCCAGGCCGGCCCGGTCCCGGTGATCACCTCGCCGGAATGGTCCGGCTCCGAAACCGGCGGGCGGCGCTACGCGCCCTTCACCATCAACATCGAACGGCTCAAGCCCTTCCACACCCTGACCGGCCGGATGCACTTCTTCCTGGACCACGATTGGATGACCGACATCGGCGAGGCGCTGCCGATCTACCGCCCGCCGCTGGACATGCACCGGCTCTTCGGCGAGCCCAGGCTGGGCAGCAACGGGCAGCTCGAAGTGGTGGTCCGGTACCTGACGCCGCATTCCAAGTGGTCCATCCACTCCGAATACCAGGACAACCTGCTGATGCTCTCGCTGTCCCGCGGCGGACCCACGGTCTGGATGAGCCCTGCCGACGCCGAGTCCATCAAGGTCCGGGACAACGAGTGGGTGGAATGCCTGAATATCAATGGCGTCCTGGTGGCCCGGGCAATTGTCAGCCACCGGATGCCGGCCGGCGTGGTGTACGTCCACCACGCGCAGGAACGCACCATCGACGTGCCGAAGTCCGAGGCGACGGGCAGGCGGGGCGGCATCCACAACTCCGTCACCCGGCTGCTGGTCAAACCCTCGCACCTGATCGGCGGCTACGCGCAGCTGGCCTACGCGTTCAACTATCTTGGCCCCACCGGGAACCAGCGCGACATGGTTGCCACCGTCCGCCGTCGTTCCCAGGAGGTGCAGTACTGATGCGTGTAATGGCTCAAATGGGCATGGTCATGAACCTGGACAAATGCATCGGCTGCCACACCTGTTCGGTGACCTGCAAACAGGCCTGGACCAACCGTGCCGGCACCGAATACGTCTGGTTCAACAACGTGGAAACCCGGCCCGGCCAGGGGTATCCGCGGCGCTACGAGGACCAGGAGAAGTGGCAGGGAGGCTGGGAACTGAACAGGCGCGGCAAGCTGGTCCTCAAGGCAGGCGGCCGGGTGAAGAAACTCTTCGGGATCTTCGCCAGTCCGGTCCAGCCCGAGCTCAAGGACTACTACGAGCCGTGGACCTACGACTACAAGACCCTCATCGACGCACCGCTAGGGGATGACTTCCCGGTTGCGCGGCCCAAATCCCTCATCACGGGGGAGGACACCAAGATCACCTGGTCCGCGAACTGGGACGATGACCTCGGCGGCTCCACTGAGCACGGCCACCTGGATCCGATCGTGGAGAAGGTCCGCCGCGAGTCCGAGGACAAGATCAAGTTCGCGTACGAGCAGACATTTATGTTCTACCTGCCTCGGATCTGCGAGCACTGCCTGAACCCCTCCTGCATGGCGTCCTGTCCCTCCGGCGCCATCTATAAGCGGGTGGAGGACGGGATTGTCCTGGTGGACCAGGACAAATGCCGCGGCTGGCGGCAGTGCGTTACGGGCTGCCCGTACAAAAAGATCTACTTCAACCACAAGACCGGCAAGGCCGAGAAGTGCACCTTCTGCTATCCGCGGGTGGAGGTGGGGCTGCCCACGGTCTGCTCCGAAACGTGCGTGGGCAGGCTGCGGTACCTGGGGCTGTTTTTGTACGACGCCGACGCGGTTACCGCAGCCGCCGCTGTCACCGACCCGCAGGAACTCTACGACGCGCAGATGGACGTCCTGCTCGACCCGAACGACCCCGCCGTCCAAGCCAACGCCCGCGCACAGGGCATCCCCGAGGACTGGATTGACGCCGCCCGGCGCTCGCCGGTGTACGCGCTGGCCAAGGTCTACAAGGTTGCCCTGCCGCTGCACCCGGAATACCGGACCATGCCCATGGTCTGGTACGTGCCGCCGCTATCGCCCGTGGTTGACCTGCTGCGCGACCAGGGGCACGACGGCGAGGATCACGGCAATCTGTTCGGCGCCATCGACGCGCTGCGCATCCCGGTGGAATACCTTGCGGAGCTGTTCACCGCCGGGGACGCAGACAGGGTCACCGGGGTGCTGAAAAAGCTTGCCGCCATGCGCTCCTTTATGCGCGGCATCAGCCTCGGCAACGATCCGGACGAGTCCATCGCAGAGGCCGTGGGCATGGACGGCCAGACCATGTACGAGATGTACCGGCTGATGGCCATCGCGAAGTACGACGAACGGTACGTCATCCCCAAGGCCCACGTGGAACAGGCCCACGATCTTGAGGAGATGGGCTGCTCACTGGACTTCGACGGCGGCCCGGGCATGCAGGACTCGTCCCCGTTCGGCGAGGCCAGCGGCAGGCCGGTGCCGGTTGCCGTGGAGACGTTCAACGCCCTCCGCGACCGGCAGACCTCTGATGCCGCACCCGGTGAATCGACTCTCCGGGGCCGGGTAAACCTGCTGAACTGGGATGGCACCGGGGCGCCGTCGGGGTTGTTCCCGGAGAAGCACATCCCGGAGAAGCCCGTCCCGGAGAAACCCGCGCCCGAGAAGCGCGCGCCTGAGGACCGGCTGTGAGCCGGCGCGACCAGGTGGTCTACATGGCCGCAGCCTGGTGCCTGTCGTACCCGGACGAGGACCTGATAGCCAAGGTACCGCTGATGCGGGCCGCCCTGGCCGAGTTTCCCGGCGCGGTCCAGGACTTCGCAGCGGTCCTGGACCTGCTCGAATCCTCCGGACCGATGGAGATCCAGGCCTTCTACGTGCGGGAGTTCGACCTGGGCCGGCGCCACGCGCTGCACCTGAGCTACTGGACGGACGGCGACACCCGGCGCCGGGGTGAAGTCCTGGGCAGCTTCAAGAAGGCTTACCGGCAGAGCGACATCCTGGTGGACACGCGGGGCGAGCTGCCTGACTACCTGCCCATGGTCCTCGAATATGCGGCGCTGGTGGACCTGAGCGCCGGCCGGGAACTCCTCATCGGCTACCGTGCCAGCCTCGAGATGCTCAGGTTCGGCCTGCTGCGGGACGAGCTCCCGCATGCCCGGATCCTGCAGGCCATCTGCGACACGCTGCCCGGGAAATCGCCGGCCGACGAACAGGCCGTGATGCGGATGGCCGGTTACGGGCCGCCTACCGAGGCCGTAGGGCTGGACCCGTATGACCCGCGACTGCTGCCCGTAAAGGGGACTTGAGAATGCTGACCTTCGAAACCGCGCCGTTCGAAACGGAGCCAGGGGCCGTCGTCGAAATCTCCGCCCTGGACACCGCACTGTGGGGCGTCCTGCCCTACATCATGGTGGTGGTCCTGGTGGGCGGCCTGGTGTGGCGATACAAGTACGACCAATTCGGCTGGACCACCCGCTCCTCCCAGCTGTATGAGTCCAAGCTGCTCCGGATTGCCTCACCGCTGTTCCACTTCGGCCTGCTGGCCGTCATCGCCGGGCACTTCTTCGGCCTGGTCATCCCGATGGCGTGGACCCAGGCCGTGGGGATGAGCCAGGATTTCTACCACTTCAACGCGCTGTTCGTCGGCGGCATTGCCGGCGTCGGGACGCTCGGCGGGATCATCCTGCTGATCTACCGGCGCCGCACCACGGGGCCTGTCTTTATGGCCACCACCACCAACGACAAAGCCATGTACGTGGTGCTCACCGCCGCCATCGTGTTCGGGCTGTGGACCACCCTGGCCAGCGTTTTCGAGGGGGAGCACGGGCACAACTACCGGGAAACGGTGGCCCCTTGGTTCCGTTCCCTGTTCATCTTCCAGCCGGATGTCGCGGCCATGGCGGCAGCACCGTTCTCCTTCCATCTGCACACGCTGGTGGGGATGGCACTGTTCGTCATCTGGCCGTTCACCAGGCTGGTGCATGCCTTCACGGCGCCCTTGCACTACCTTTTCCGGCCGTACATCGTCTACCGCTCCCGGGATGCCGTGGCCCGGCGAGGCTGGTCCCCGGTAGGGACCAAGGACAGAGATACCCGCAACCGTTGACATGGCCGGCTGAATCCTCATCGCTGAATCCTCATCGCCGAATCCTAAGGAGTAACAGTGGCTGGAACGGCACCACTCCCATTGGCGGGCGCCCAAGGACGGACCCTGAACCTGGTGCTGGCCACGGCGGCGTCCGTGGCCGGCTTCTGGGCCTGGAATTCGGTGGCCACCCTGGGCTCGTTCTACACACAGAACCTGCAGCTGAATCCGGCGGCAACGGGTGTCCTCGTGGCGATGCCGGTGTTTGTGGGTTCGCTGGGGCGCATCGCCGTGGGGGCGCTGACGGACAAATACGGCGGCCGCGCCATGTTCTCCTTTGTGCTGCTGGCCGCCATCCCGCCCATCCTCCTGGTGGCCGTAGGCGGACTCCTCAATTCGTTCGCGCTGGTGTTGGGCGCCGGCCTGCTGCTGGGAGTCGCCGGTACCGTGTTCGCCGTCGGAATCCCTTTTGTCAGCGGCTGGTACGAGCCGTCACGGCGGGGCTTCGCCACGGGAGTCTTTGGCGCCGGGATGGGCGGGACGGCGCTGGCAGCCTTCCTGAACCCGCGGCTGGTGGCGGGAATCGGGTACTTCCCCACGCACCTGCTGATCGCCGGCGTCCTGGCCGTAATGGCGGCCCTGGTCTGGTTCCTGATGAAGGAGTCGCCGGGATGGACGCGGAACAATTCCCCGGTGCTGCCCAAGCTCCTGGACGCCGCCAAGACCCCGGTGACGTGGAGGATGTGCTTCCTCTACGCCGTCGTATTCGGCGGGTTCGTCTCCTTCGCCACCTACCTGCCCACCTACCTCCGGGATGTGTACAGTTTTGACCCCAGCGGCGCCGGCGCCCGCACGGCAGGGTTCGCCCTCGCGGCCGTGCTGGCCCGCCCGGTGGGCGGCGTGCTGGCGGACCGGTTCGGGTCCAAGCCGGTGGTCATCACGTCGCTGGCAGGCGTTGCCATTCTGGCCTGGGTGGTGAACCTGCAGCCCGACGGCGACGTGCCTGCCGGCCTGACCTTCCTGGGCATGGCCGCGGCCCTCGGCCTGGGCGCGGGCGGGGTATTCGCCTGGGTGGGCGTCCTCGCGCCGCAGGGCAAAGTGGGCAGCATCAGCGGGGTGGTCAGCGCGGCAGGCGGCCTGGGCGGCTACTTCCCGCCGCTTGTGATGGGGGCAACCTACGACGCCGCGACCCGCAGCTACTCGATCGGCCTGCTCCTTCTCGTCGCCACCGCCGTCGTGGCATTGGTATTCACCATCGTGGCACTCCGGGGCCCCTCCAAGCGGCCCCACCTGGCCGAAGCCTAGGCCGCGAGGACCACAACGATCCCCAGCCCGCCCAGCGCAACCCCGGCGAAGGCGGTCCAGAGCACTGCGGAGGTATCGGCGTCGACATTTTCCTTGGCGATGCCGCGTGAACTGGCACTGTACCGGCGGCGCTGGGTGAAGTAGATTGCCGCCGCGGCGGCTGAGGACACGGCGAACAGCAGCAGGATGGGGAGGCCGTGGTGCGGCAGCCAGCGCAGGAAGATGGCGCTGACCGTCACCAGCGCCAGCATGGTCCGGCCCCATGCCAGCGTGGTCCGTTCGGGCTGGAGCCCTGGATCCCCGTGCGGTGCGGGGTCAGGCAGCCGGCTGCGGACCACGGGCTACCGCCAGAGAATAAAAACGAGGACGACGGCGGCAGCCAGCGCCCCGGCGCCGGCCAGCAGAGGCACGATCAGCGGCAGCGGGAGCGGGGTTTTGTTCCGCATGCTCCGTTCCACCCGGATCCAGCGCCCGGCGGCGCCCGCGCTCAGCAGCATGCCCAGGAGCAGGAGCATGACCGCCAGGCTCTTGCGGACAGGCTCCAGGAACAGGTCCGAGGTAAACGCTTCAATGGCGATGCCGCCGGCCAGGAGTGCCAGTGCGGTGCGGATCCACGCGAGGAAGGTCCGTTCGTTGGCCAGCGTGAACCGGGGATCGGGCTCGGTGCCGCCGGGAAGCAGCCGTTCGGCGATCTTTCCGCGCGACGGCGGGGGAGGAGGCGGCACGGGCCCGCTGGGCGGCTGGTTGCTGGACACCGGGCCAGTTTAGCCGGGAATGCCGGCGCGGCCGGGCGGGTCGGCTCCCGGCCGGGCTGTCAGCCGGGGTGTGCCGGGTGGGGTCAGCCGGCGTTCCGCGGCGCGAACATGATCACGGCCACGCCCAGCAGGCAGATGACAGACCCGGCGATGTCCCACCGGTCCGGCCGGAAGCCGTCGAAGATCACACCCCAGGCCAGCGAGCCGGCCACAAAAACTCCGCCGTAGGCCGCCAGGATCCTGCCGAAGTGCGCGTCCGGCTGCAGCGTGGCAACAAACCCGTACAGCCCCAGTGCAATGACGCCGAGTCCGGCCCACCACCAGTCCTTGCCCTCGCGGACGGCCTGCCACACCAGCCACGCGCCGCCGATCTCAGCCGCCGCGGCGAGAAGAAAGAGCACAGCCGTCTTGGCGATCGACACCGTTTCAGTAGGAATGTTCACAGGCCCATCATGCCAGCCGGGAATGCGGGTGGCCTTGTCTGGGTTGGGCAGGACATGCAGCGCATTGGATTCCTCTCATTCGGCCACTGGGGCCCCGGCCAGGGGTCACAGACCAGAACGGCGGGCGACGCCCTGCTCCAGGGCATTGACCTCGCTGTGGCCGCCGAGGAGTTGGGCATCGACGGCGCGTTCTTCCGGGTGCACCACTTCGCCCGGCAACAGGCGTCCCCGTTTCCGCTGTTGGCCGCCATCGCGGCCCGGACCAGTCGGATTGAGATCGGGACCGGCGTCATTGACATGCGTTATGAGAATCCGCTCTACCTGGCCGAAGAAGCCGCGGCCACGGACCTGATCAGCGGCGGCAGGCTGCAGCTTGGTATCAGCCGCGGTTCACCCGAACCTGCCCGGAACGGCGCCGCGGTGTTCGGCTACCGTCCGGAGGCCGGCGAAACGGATGCGGACATGGCCCGCCGGCATACGGAACTGTTCAGACAGGCCATCAGCGGCGCCGGCGTGGCAGAGGCGGACCCGCGCTACGCGGCTGCCGGCCTGTTGCCGGTTCAGCCGCAGTCGCCGGGCCTTGCCGAGCGTATCTGGTGGGGAGCAGGCAGCCGGAAAACAGCGGTCTGGGCTGCGGGCCTGGGCATGAACCTGATGAGCTCAACGCTGCTTACCGAGGACACCGGTGTGCCCTTCGACCAGCTTCAGGCGGAACAGATCCAGCTCTTCCGGGATGCGTGGGCGGCCGCCGGGCATAGCCATCAGCCGCGCGTGTCCGTCAGCCGGAGCGTCCTTCCCATTGTGGACGAGGAGGACAGCCGTTACTTCGCCGGCAGCGCCCTGCGGGACAGCCGTGACCAGGTTGGTGTCATCGATGGCCTGACTGCCCGGTTCGGCAAAACATACGCAGGAGCACCTGATGTCCTGGCAGCACAGCTCGCGGCGGACGCCGCCGTCCAGGCCGCCGATACCCTTCTTGTCACAGTGCCTAACCAGCTGGGCGTGGACTTCAACGCCAAAATGCTGGGCAACATAGCCCGGTACATTGCCCCTGCCATCCGCCGGGGCCCGTCCACCTCCTGAGACGGGCAGATTTCGATGGGTAATCCGGCGCGGAGGGAATATCCTATGAGGACCGGGCAACCTGCTGATCCCTGCTCTGCCCTGCAGCCAGAGAGGCACCCATGTCCGAAAAGCTCCATTTGTCGCCGGAAGACGAATTCCCTGCGGACCTGGCTGCACTTCCAGACCAGCAGCTCCAGGTCCTGGACAGCCAGGTGCAACGCCAGCTCGATTACGAATACGTGGCCGAAGGCGAACCGAATCCGGAGACGGAATTCAGGCATCAGGACCTTGACGAGGAATTCCAGTCGCGGGATACCCGCTGATCCGGGAACCATCCACCAGCCGAAGCCGTTAGGCTTATAGCGGGTTTGGGGGCTTATGCCCTACACAACAGTGTGACTGCTACAGCGTGACTGCGGAACGGTCAGGAGAGAGAAATATGGCTCGCGCCGCTTTAGGTACAACTGCATGATCCGGCTACGCCAACTGGCTCAAGCCGCGTCCGTCCTGACGACGCCCCTGTCGCCAGAAGATATTCTGTCGCTGTTCAACCCCGTGTTTTCGGCCCGCCAGCTTCGCGGTGTGGTCACCCGCGTGGTTCAGGAAACGGCGCAGTCGGCCACCATATTTTTCCGCCCCGGCCGCGGGTGGCATTCCCATCTGGCCGGCCAATGGGCCCGCATCGGCGTTGAGCTCGACGGCGTCCGGCACTGGCGGTCCTACTCCCTGAGCGCCCCCGCCGGCAAGGACCCCGCCATCACAGTGACCGACGTCGGGGCCGTTTCCGGAACGTTGGTGCGCACCACCAAGCCCGGGGACGTCCTTTTCCTCGCACCGCCGCAGGGTGACTTTGTCCTTCCCGAGCACCCGCGGCCGCTGCTGATGGTTACCGCCGGAAGCGGCATTACTCCGGTGATGTCCATGATCCGCACGCTGGTCCCGCGCCGCCCGGATGCCGACGTCGTGCTGGTCCATTCCGCCCGTACCCCGGGCGACAGCCTCTTCCGTGAGGAACTCGCCGAGCTGGCGGACCAGTTTCCCAACTTCCGCCTGGCCCACTGGTACACCGGCGAGCAGGGCCGGATGGACCTGACCAACACGGCGGAGCTGGATGCGATCTGCCCTGACTGGAAAGAACGCGCCGCGTACGCCTGCGGCCCCGACAGTTTCCTTGACGACGCCGAGGCGCTCTGGAAACAGGCCGCGCTGACCACCGCCGCCCCGGGTTCGGACGTTGCGATTGCCGGCGACCCCGGCAACCTGATGATTGAACGGTTTAACACCACCTTCGCCGGGGGTGTGGGGCACGACGGCGGCCTGGTCACCTTTGAGGCGTCGGACCGGGAAGTCGATGCCGACGGCGACACCCCGCTGCTGGACATCGGCGAGGACGCCGGGGTGCTGATGCCCAGCGGCTGCCGGATGGGAATCTGCCACAGCTGCCTTACCCCGCTCCTGGCCGGACAAGTCCGCGATCTCCGCACCAACGAGATCCACGGCGAGCCCGGCGAACTGATCCAAACGTGTGTCTCGGCAGCCGCCGGACCCGTCAACCTCGAACTCTGAGGAGCTTCACCGCATGTCAGTAGTTTCAGAAAAGAAGACAATTTCAGAAGGCAAGACCGCCCCGACAGGAGCGGCAAGGACGCGCCCCGGTGCGCTCGCCGAGTCCGGCAGCCCGTCGGTCCGCCCTCCCACAGCCGCGCACCTCTCAGATGAACAGGTAGCTGAGCTGGGCCGGGAACTCGACGCGATCCGCGACGATATCCTCGCCAAGCGCGGCGCGTCGGACGCCGCCTACATCCGGCGCATCATCAAGATCCAGCGCGGTCTTGAAATCTCCGGCCGCGCGGCACTCCTGGTCAGCAAGAACAAGGCAGCCTGGGTCACCGGCACCACCCTCCTGAGCCTGGCGAAGATCCTCGAGAACATGGAGATCGGGCACAACGTGCTCCACGGCCAGTGGGACTGGATGCGGGACCCGGATATCCACTCCACCACCTGGGAGTGGGACTTCGTCACCCCGTCGCGCTCCTGGCAGCACACCCACAATGACCTGCACCACCGCTGGACCAATGTGGTGGGCAAGGACAACGACGTCGGGTACAACCTCCTCCGCATGGACGAGAGCCAGCCGTGGGTGCCTGCGAACCTGGGCAACCCGCTGTACAACGCCATCCTGGCGCCCCTCTTCGAGTGGGGCATCGCCATCTACGACCTCGAGCTCACCGAGTTCAAGGAGGGCAGGAAGTCCAAGGAAGCCCTGCTCAAGGACCTCAAGGCGCTGGGCAAGAAGGTGGTCACGCAGTTCACCAAGGACTACGCCGCCACTCCCGCCGTCGCCATGCTCACCGGTTCCGGCAAGCAGGCCCTCTACGGCACGCTGACGGCCAACGCCGTCCGCAACGTCTGGGCGCACGCTGTCATCTTCTGCGGCCACTTCCCCGAAGGCACAGACACCTTCAGCGAGGAAATGGTGGAAGGCGAAACCCGCGGGGACTGGTACGTCCGTCAGATGATCGGTTCAGCCAACATCTCCGGGTCGAAGTTCATGCACCTGATGACCGGCAACCTCTCGCACCAGATCGAGCACCACCTCTTCCCCGACCTGCCGTCCAACCGGTACGCCGAGGTTGCACCGCTCGTTCGTGAAATCTGCCAGCGCTACGGCCTGAAGTACACCACGGGTCCGCTGCTGAAGCAGGTTGGATCCACCTGGGGCAAGATTTTCCGCCTGGCGCTGCCGGGCAAGACTGCCAAGGCTTAAGGCACCACCGCACCAACACAGAGGAGGGATCAGGCATGGTGCCTGATCCCTCCTCTTGTTGTCTCCGCAGCCGGGGGTTCTTGAGGATCTACTTCTTGAGGAACGCGAGCAGGGCTTCGTTGACCTCCGCGGCGTGCGTCCACAGCAGGCCGTGCGGCGCGCCCTCGATCTCCCGGTACTGGGCGCTCGGCAGCGCCTTGGTGAACCGGCGGCCGGTCACGTCGATGGGCAGGATGTTGTCCGCCGTGCCGTGCAGGATCAGGGCCGGGACATCGATCTTGGGGATGTCTGCCCGGAAATCGGTGAGCCAGGTGGGCTGCGCGGCAACCAGGGCAGTGGCTCCTGCGGCGGCGGCGACGTTCCAGCTGGCATCCACGGCTTCCTGGCTGAGGCGTGGGGTGCCCAGGAAGGTGTCGGTGTTGTAGAAGTTCTTGAAGAACTCCCGCAGGAACGCGTATGGATCTGCAGTGACGGCTTCGGTGAGCCCGTCGAAAACCTCCTGCGGCACGCCGTCGGGATTGTCATCGGTCTTCAGCACGAAAGGTTCCAGCGATCCCAGGAACGCGGCCCGGGCGACACGCTCTGAACCGTAGGTGCTGATGTACCGGGCCACTTCGCCCGTGCCCATGGAGAAGCCCACCAGGACGGCGTTGGTCAGGTCCAGGGTGGTCAGGAGGGTGTTGAGGTCGGCGGCGAAGGTGTCATAGTCGTAGCCCTTGGTGGGCTTGCTTGACTTGCCGAATCCGCGGCGGTCGTAGGTGATGACGCGGAAGCCGGCTTCGAGCAGGGCTGTGGTCTGCTTCTCCCAGGAGGAACCGTCCAGCGGGTACCCGTGGATCAGGACCACAGGCTGTCCGCTTCCGTGGTCCTCATAGTAGATCTCGATATCGGTGCTGTTCTCGGTTCCAACGGTGACGTAGGCCATCTGGCGGTCCTTTCGAAGCTTCGGGATCAGAATCAGGGCGCGGACGCGCCGCGCCCGGCATTTCCTACTCTAGGCAACGCCCGGCGCGGCTCCAAGGAAGGGACTGCCGGATCCGGCTACTGGGACGGCTGGGGGAGTTCGCACTCGATCTTCGGGTTGACGCCCATGTAGTTCAGGGGACCCGCGATGATGGTCACAGCCACCGTGCCGGCCTGTGCGCAGGTCCCGGGGGCGCCGCCGAAGTAGCCGCGCTGCCAGGCGGCGATTCCTCCGATGATCAGCCAGATGACAATCAGTGCTCCGAGAAACTTCATGGTGTCCTCCTAGGGCCAGGGCCGCCTGTGCGTTCAAGTATGCGCCGTTACGCGGACCCGATACAGCACCCCACCCCGGACGCTCTCTCACTTAATGCGGGTTTTTGACCGACGCTGTCTCACTTTCTTGAAGAAAGTGAGACAGCGTCGGTCTTTTTCCCGCATTAAGTGAGAGAGCGTCCCATGGGTTCATCTGAAGCTTCAGCTACCGGACATGGCGTCCGGGGCGGCGCTGGTCAGGCGAGGGAAAGGAAGAGCTTTTCCAGCTCTTTCTTGTCCATCGTTGCGTCCTTCTGGACGATACACTGCTCCAGGCCTGTGGCGATGATGGCGAATCCGGCCCGGTCGAGTGCTTTGGACACGGCCGCGAGCTGAGTGACGACGTCCTTGCAGTCCCGGCCTTCTTCAAGCATGCGGGTGACAGCGGCCAGTTGGCCCTGGGCGCGCTTGAGCCTGTTGATCACGGGCGTCAGTTCTGACGGGTTGAGTTCCATGGGTTTCTCCAATGTCGGCGACTCCGTCCATTGTATACCCCCCAGGGTGTTTGACATACCCATGGGGGTATCTGTAATACTCGGTGGGGTATCCACCATTTCCCAAATCGAGAGGCCAGCACATGACTTCCCCTTCCGCGGCATCGGCCGTTACCGCCCTTGCTCCAGAGACCCTGCGCACCTGGATTGACCAGCATCAGGACCTCGTGGTGATCGACGTGCGCTCCGCCGCCGAGTTCGAGTCCATGCATATCCGGGGCTCCTACAATGTGCCGCTTCCCTTGCTGTCGGAGCACGCGGATGAACTCGCGGCCCGCCTGGGCTCCCGTGTGGTCCTTGTCTGCCAGTCCGGTGCCCGCGCCGAGCAGGCGCGCCAGCGGCTGGGCAAGTCCGGGATCGACGGTGCCTACGTCCTGACCGGCGGCGCGCCCGGCTTCGCTGCCACCGGCGGCGACGTTGTCCGGGGCAAGAGCCGCTGGGACCTGGAGCGCCAGGTCCGCCTCGTGGCCGGTTCCCTGGTGGTCCTGGGCCTGGCGGGCGGCAAGTTCGTCTCCCCGAAAATCCGCCTGCTCGCCGGCGCCATCGGCACAGGACTGACCTTCTCGGCCGCCACCAATACCTGCGCCATGGGCCAGGCCATCTCGGCAATGCCGTGGAATAAGGCTGCCAAGGAACCCACCCGCGAGAGCGCCATCCTGACCCTTCCCGTCGCGGGTGCACGCGCCACCGGAAACGGTGAGGCCAAGGCCTCATGACCACCACCCTCCTCCTGGTCCTTGCCCTGTCGGTAGTCATCGGGCTCTCGCTCGGCGTCCTGGGCGGCGGCGGATCGATCCTGACCGTGCCGATCCTGGTCTACGTGGCGGGCTTCGAGGCCAAGGAAGCCATCGCGGCCTCCCTGTTCGTCGTCGGCGTCACCTCCGCGGTCAGCGTGTTCAGCCACGCCCGCGGCGGCAGGGTGATGTGGCGGACCGGCCTGATCTTCGGCGCGGCCGGCATGGCCGGCGCGTTCGTCGGCGGCCTCCTGGGCGGGCACATCCCCGGCCAGATCCTGCTCATCGCCTTCGCGGTCATGATGGTGGCCACCTCCGTGGCCATGCTTCGCGGCCGCAAGAAGAAGAACGACGACGGCGGCGCACCGGTGAAGCATGAGCTGCCCCTGGGCAGGGTGCTACTGGACGGGGCGGTCGTCGGGCTCGTGACCGGATTGGTCGGCGCGGGCGGCGGTTTCCTTGTGGTTCCGGCCCTGGCGCTCCTGGGCGGCCTCCCGATGTCTGTTGCCGTGGGCACTTCCCTGGTGGTCATCGCCATGAAGTCCTTCGCCGGGCTCGCCGGTTACCTCACCACCGTCCAGCTCGACTGGGGCATCACCCTCGGCGTGACCGTAGCTGCCATCGTTGGCACCCTTGCCGGCTCCACACTCGCCGGCCGCATCCCGGAGGCCGCCCTGCGGAAGGCGTTCGGCTGGTTCGTCCTGGCCATGGGAACCTTCGTCCTCATCCAGCAGGCCCCTGCCGACCTGCGGTGGTTCATCGCTGCCGGAGTCGCAGCCCTGATGGCAGTCACCGCGGGCACCTGCTGGTTCTTCATCAGCTCGTGCCCGCTGCGCAACCGAAGCGGCCGGCGCAGCAACGTCCCCTCACCCGTCTAAACCCGCCACCAACCAGCCAAGGAGAACACCATGGGCCTCATCAGCTCCCTGAAAAAAGCCTTCAGCAAGCCCTATAAAACGGTCTCAGTAGCCATGTGCCAGTCCGGGGTCCGCTCCGCTTCAGCGGCCCGTCTCCTCGCTTCCCAGGGGTACGAGGCCTACTCCCTGCGCGGCGGCATGGGCGCCTGGCGCTCTGCCGGCGAACCCGTCCGCTAACAACAGCCCCACACGTATGTCGAAGGAGAATCCCATGGCTGAAATCACCATCACCGAGGCCGACCAGCGCCGTGCCACCGCCCGCATCCTCGATGTCCGCGAGGACTTCGAGGTCGCCGAAGGCATGATCCCCGGTGCCCTGCACATCCCCATGGGCCAGCTGCAGGCACGCCTGTCCGAGCTGGACTCCGCCGTCCCCGTCATTGCGGTCTGCCGCAGCGGCAACCGTTCAGCCCGCGTGGCCGACGCCCTTAGCGGAGCCGGCTTCACCGCGGACACCATGGCCGGCGGCATGATCGCCTGGACCCGCGCCGGCCTCCCCACCACCTAACCCCACAGTTCCGCCACCCTTCACCCCAAACCACGCCCGAAAGGACACAAAAGACGATGGCAACCATCGACTTCGCCAAGGAGGGCACCGAAGCCGAACAGGCCCTCAACGCCACCGGCCTCGAAGAAGTCATCCAGGAAGTCAAAAACCTCGACATGAACAAACTCCGGGCTGACGCAGCCCGGCAGCCCGCCTGACGCACGCGCGGATTGCCCGGCCCGCACCCCTCGTTGCTGGATACCCCCTGGGGTATTACACTTAAGCCAAGACCTTCTCTAAAAACCCACTCCACGAAGGAGAGCACCAGATGCTTATCGAGCGCATTTACGACGAAGACCTCGCCCAGGCCAGCTACCTGATTGGCTGCCAGGCCAAGGGGGAAGCCATCGTCGTGGACGGCCGCCGCGACATCGCCGTGTACCAGGATCTTGCCGCGAAGAACGGCATGAAGATCGTGGCCGTCACCGAAACCCACATCCACGCCGACTATCTTTCCGGCACCCGCGAACTGGCCGCTGCCACCGGCGCGAAGATCTACGTCTCCGGCGAGGGCGGACCAGACTGGCAGTACGAATTCGACGGCGAACGCCTCTACGACGGCGACGCCATCACCCTGGGCAACATCACCATCAAGGCCCTCCACACCCCCGGCCACACCCCCGAGCACCTGTCCTTCCTGGTGACCGACGGCGCCTTCAGCGACCAGCCCGGCTACCTGCTCTCGGGCGACTTTGTCTTCTCAGGCGACCTGGGCCGGCCGGACCTGCTGGACGAGGCAGCCGGCGGCATCGACACCCGCTTCGAAGGTGCCAAGCAGCTCTTCGCCAGCCTGCAGGACAAGTTCCTCACACTCCCCGACTACGTCCAGGTCCACCCTGCCCACGGCGCCGGCAGCGCCTGCGGCAAGGCCCTCGGCGCCATCCCCTCCTCAACCGTGGGCTATGAGCGCCTCTACGCCTGGTGGGGCCCCTACCTCGCCGCCAACGACGAGCAGGGTTTCATCAACGAACTCCTCGACGGCCAGCCCGACGCCCACGCCTACTTCGGCCGGATGAAACGCGAAAACCGTGAAGGCCCGGCCATCATGGGCGAACGCACCCCGCTGCCCGAGCTCGCGCCCGGCATCGTTGCTGCAGGCCTGGCAGCGGACACCCTGACCTTCATCGACACCCGTTCCAACAGCGAGGTCCACGAAGGCACGGTAGCCCGTTCCCTGAACGTGCCGGCAGGCAAGTCCGTGGCCAGCTACGGCGCCTGGGTAGTCAACCCGGAAACCGACAAAAATCCCCTGGTGCTCCTGGCTAACGACCAGGACCAGGCTATGGACATGTGGGACCACCTGATCCGCGTGGGCATCGACAACGTCGCAGGCTACGTCACCAGCATCGAAGGGCTCCCCACCTTCACGCCGAAGCTCATCCAGCCCGGGAACCTCGACAGCTTCGAGGCCGCCATGGTCCTGGACGTCCGCAACAAGACCGAACACACCGCCGGCCACATCCCGGGCTCGCACCAGCTCAGCGGCGGCCGGGTCATGTGGCACCTCGATGAGCTCCCCGCCGACGGCACCATCGTCACCTACTGCCAGTCCGGTGTCCGGAACTCCGTGGCAGCCAGCGCCCTGCGCCGGGCGGGGTACGACGTCGTCGAACTCGACGGCAGCTACGCCGGCTGGAATGCCTGGCGGAACTCCGTTCCCGCAGCCTAACCAGGCATCCCCCAGACCGCCCGGGCCGGTCACCCCTCCGGCCCGGGCACGCCCGGGCGCGCCCCCACGCGTCCGGGCACCTTCTTGTCCCCACGACGAACGGAGCACTCCACATGCAGGGCAGGACACTCCAGCGCCAAGGCCGGGGATCAGCCGGTACCGTGCTGGGGCTTCGGCAAAACCTGGCACAGTTCATGCTGCTGGTGGCAGTCAACGCCCTGGTGGGCGGCACCCTTGGCCAGGAGCGCACCGTGCTGCCTCTGCTTGCGGACCAGGTCTTTGGCCTGGGCCAGTACACGGCCGCCCTGACCTACATCGTTGCGTTCGGTGTGGCCAAAGCCGCCACCAACTACTTCGCCGGAACACTCTCGGACCGCTACGGCCGGAAACCGGTGCTTGTGGCGGGCTGGCTCATCGCCCTCCCGGTCCCGTTCCTGCTGATCTTCGGTGATTCCTGGGGCCTGATCGTCGCCGCCAACGTGGTGCTGGGCATCAGCCAGGGCCTCACCTGGTCCACCACCGTGATGATGAAGATGGACCTTGTTGGCCCCAAACGCCGGGGACTGGCCATGGGACTGAACGAAGCCGCCGGCTACCTCGGCGTTGCCGGCACGGCACTGGCCACCGGCTACATCGCCTCAAGCTTCGGCCTTCGCCCGTGGCCGTTCCTGCTCGGCGCAGCCTTCATCGCCATCGGCCTGGGGCTGTCCGTGCTGACAGTGCGCGAGACACACCACCATGCCAAGGCCGAGGCCGCTGGCCATGTCTCCGTCCATGCGGGAGCAGGGGCCGGCCTGCGCACCCGGGACGTCTTCACGCTCACCAGCTTCCGGGACAGGTCCTTGTCCTCCATCAGCCAGGCCGGCCTGGTGAACAACCTCAACGACGGCCTCGCCTGGGGCCTCTTTCCGGTCTTATTCGTCAGCTCCGGGCTGAGCCTGAACCAGGTAGGGATTCTGGCCGCCGTTTATCCCGCGGTCTGGGGCGCCGGGCAGCTCTTCACCGGCGCCGCGTCAGACCGGTGGGGCCGCAAATGGTTCATCGTGGCTGGCATGGGCGTCCAGGCCGCGGGACTCGCGCTAGTCGCCGCCTCCCACAGTTTCTGGCCCTGGCTCGCGGCAGCCATCCTCCTCGGGCTCGGAACGGCCATGGTCTACCCCGCCCTCCTGGCCGCCGTCGGGGACGTCGCCCACCCTGCCTGGCGGGCCCGCTCTGTCGGGGTCTACCGGCTCTGGCGTGACGGCGGCTTCGCCATTGGAGCACTCACAGCAGGACTGCTCGCGGACCTGTACGGGATTCCCGCAGCCATCGCCACCATCGCCGCACTCACAGCCGCCTCCGGCCTGGTAGTCGCCCTCCGAATGCGAAGCAACGACCATACGACGGGGTAAGAACTGACCTTGTAGCCGCACACGCCCTGCCCTCACACCCCGGACTGCGGTCGTCAAGTTCTTGAGACAGGTCGTCGTTGTTGTTGGTTAGGCGGCCAGGGTTGTCTGGGCGCTGGTTTGGTGGTTTGTGTGGGCGGTGGCTGGTGGGGTGCCGCCGGCTCTGCGGTTGGGCCGGCGGCGGTTGTACCAGCCCTCGATGTAGTCCATCACGGCGGTCCGGGCAGCGAGCCGGGAGCCGAAGCGGTGGTGGTGGTAGAACTCGGTTTTAAGGTGGGAGAAGAAGTTCTCCGCGACTGCGTTGTCCCAGCACACCCCGACTTTGCCCATCGACTGGGTGAGCCCGTGGGCGCCGCACCATGTCTGGAATTCCTCGGAGGTGTACTGGGTGCCGCGGTCGGAGTGGAAGACCACAGAATCCTCGGCGAAGCGGCCGTGGTTCCGGGCCATCTTCAGGGCCGCGGTGCACAGGCTGGCGCGCATGTGTTCGGCCATGGCCCAGCCGATGACCATTCCGGAAAACAGGTCGATGACGGTGGCCAGATACAGCCAGCCCTCACCGGTGCGCAGGTAGGTGATGTCGCCGACCAGCCGGGTCCCTGGCACGGCGGAGGTGAAATCGCGTTTGCCCTGTTCATCGAGCATGTGGTTCTCGATGTGGGCGGTCTTGGCCTGGGGGTCCTGGACCGTGGTCCGTTTCCAGGCCTGGGTGCGGATGGCCCGCAGGCCGTTCTCACGCATGATGGCCCCGACGGTCGGGGCCGAGACCTTGGTCCCGGCCGCGTTCAGCAAGAGCGTCAGTTGGTCCCGCCCGGCACGGCCCCCTTCCTTCTCATATAGGCCGGTCACCGCACTGGTCAGGTCCTCATGCCGCACGGCGCGCGGTGAAGGCCCAGCGGGGTTCCGCCACCGGTAGAAAGAGGCCCGGGAAACCTTCAACGCCCGGCACAGCCACACCACGGAATGGTTGGCCTTCTCCGCTTCGATGAACTCGTAGAAGTCCTCTACTTTTGCTTCGCGGCAAAGAAGGCGCTGACTTTTCCCAGGAACTCGACCTCGGCCCTCAAACGCTCATTTTCGGCCAAGGCCTTCTGATGCTCATCCCACGCCACCGGGCCCCGGTCCTCAGGAGGAACAGTGGCGTTTGGTTGGCGTTCCCGATGCCGGTGAAGCCAGTTCCCCAGCGTGCTCTCCTTCACCCCGATTTCCTCAGCGACCTGCTTCACCGAACGGTTTGTGGACAAAACCAGCCGCACTGCTTCCTCACGGAAAGCGGCATCGTATTTTCTTCTGGGCGTGGTCATCTGAAGCAAAGCTCCCATCAAGCTGTCTCAGAAAACCATACGGCCGCAGACGCTCTCTCACTTAATGCGGGAAAACGACCGACGCTCTCTCACTTTCTTCAAGAAAGTGAGACAGCGTCGGTCAAAAACCCGCATTAAGTGAGAGAGCGTCTCAAGGGGGTCGGGTTAGGGGCGGCCGCCGAAGCTGCCGCCTCCGCCGCCGGGGCCCTGGGCTGCCGTGTATTCGCCGGCTGTTACGGTTCCCGCCTGGTCGGCGCCGTCCAGGGAGCCTTCGCCGAGTCCGGCGCTGACCGTGGCCGTGCCGCCGGTGTAGACGGTGTAGTCCTCACCTTCGGTGATCGCGGCTGAGGAGAACACGAGCGACGCCGTCGTTTTGGCTGTCACGAAGGCTGCCACCACGGTGCCGCTCGGGTCAGCGATCTGCACCACGGTGCCCGCCGGAACCGCTGATCCGAGGGACACCTGCACACCGGACTGGGTGGAGGAGGCGCCCGGGGTGACCACCATGCCCACGCTGCCGGCCGCTGCCACGGTGCCGCCGGTGACAGTCAGATCACCGTTGACGTCCAGGGCGCCGTTGCCGGAGTTGGTGGGGCCGTTGACCACCACGGTGCCCCCGGAGATGCTGGCGTTGCCGTTGGAGTCCAGGCCGTCGCCCTGCGCATTGATGGTCAGTGACCCGCCGGTGACCTCCACTGTGTAGTCGCCCACAGCCATCTCGCCGCCGCCCATGCCGCCGCCCATTCCGCCCGCGGCGCCGGAAGTTGAGGTGGTGGACCCGCCCGAGGCGTTCACGCCGTCGTCGTTCGCCGTGACGTTGGCGGTACCGCCGGACATCACGATGTGCTGGGCCTCCAGGCCTTCCTCCGACTCCTCAACGGTGGTGATGCCGGCCGCGATGGTCAGGGTGTTGAACGCCTTGATGCCGTCGTCCACGGCGCTGACGTTCAACGTGCCGCCGTTGAGGAGGACCCAGCCGCGGCCTTCGTCCTCCTCGTTGTCCGACTTGAAGCCGTCGTCGCCCGCGGTGACCTGGTAGGCGCCGTCGAGCAGGACCGCGTAGTCCTTGCCCACGATGCCGTCGTCCGTGGCCTCCACGGTGACGTTGCCGGCAGCCAGCACCAGGCCGTCCTTGGAGGAGATGCCGTCGTTGAAGTTGCCCTGCACGCTCAGCGAACCGGAGCCGGCGAGGGTCAGGTCGGCCTGCGAGTACAGGGCCGCATTCGGGGCATCCTCGGCCGTGTCCGCGTAGGTGGTGGCATCGCTCAATGAGTTGGACGAGCCGGCTTCCAGGTAGACGATGGCCTCGTTGGCGCTCTGCACCACAAACGGGGAGCCGGTGGAGCTGGAGATCTCTGCGCCGTCCAGGATGATCCGGACCACGTCCTCCTCGCCGGCGGCCACCACCACCTGGCCGTCGGACAGGGACCCGCTGAGGCGGTAGGTGCCGGCCGCGCTGATGGTGACGGTGTCGCCGTCGACCTTCACGGCGTCCGACGACGATCCAGAGGCGACAGTGCTGGCGCCGTCCGCCAGGGTCACGGCTACTTCGGCGGCCGCATCCCAGGTGAGGTCATCGGCGTCGTAATGCGTGTCCGCGGCGAGGGTGTCCAGGGAGACAGCGGCCTGGGCGGTGCCGGACGTGGTGGATGAGGAGGAGCCGGCAGATGTGGTGCCCGTGATGGACGAGCCGGTGCCGGCCGTTCCGGCGGAGGCGCAGCCGGCCAGGCCAACGGTGAGGGCGAGGGCAGTGACGGACAGGGCGGTG
This sequence comes from Pseudarthrobacter sp. BIM B-2242, assembly GCF_014764445.1. Classification (NCBI taxonomy): domain Bacteria; kingdom Bacillati; phylum Actinomycetota; class Actinomycetes; order Micrococcales; family Micrococcaceae; genus Pseudarthrobacter; species Pseudarthrobacter sp. BIM B-2242. The sequence continues at coordinate 3,545,910 of NZ_CP061721.1, read as the reverse complement.
CGGAAGCGGTTCATGGTGTGTTCCTTCGGTGAGCTTAGGGGAAGTCTGTGAAAGGTCAGGCCGCAGGCCGGAGGGCCATGGTGCGGCGGAGTGTGCGGTTCCAGCGGTTGGCTGGCAGATCGGGGCAGAGGGCCGCCATGCCGGTGGCAAACTTGGAGATCCGGGACGGCCGGACCCCGGCGGCCCAGAGGTGCCTGTCCAGGGGCCCGGCGGCCGAGCCGGACTTGGTCTCAACAATCACCGCACCGTCAAGCACCCAGGCCGGTTCCCCGGGCCGCTGCCAGGTGACATCCGTATCGATGGTGGCCCGGCTGCCGGACAACGGGAGGAAGAGCGTTGTGCGGTGGTAACGGGTCTCGATCACGGGCCCGAGCGGCCCGGCGGGGGCTCCGCCAACCGCCGCGGCGAGCGTTTCATTGACGTAGTCAAGGCCTTCCGCGGTCAGCCGGGCGCGGTCCGTGAGCTCATACGGGATGCGTTCCTTCACCGTTGCCTCGCGGGCGCCTTCGGTTTTAACCTCCAGGAAGCTGATGGCGCTGTCCACATAGGTCCGGGTGCGGATCTTGTAGCGGCGGCGGCGGCCGCGGGCGGCCAGCAGGTAGCTGTCCAGCTGCGCCGTGTCGAAGTACACGGAGTCGTAGGCGAAGCAGCGGGAGCCGTCCATTTCCAGGACCCGGACCTCGGCATCGAACGTGGCCAGGAGCTCCCGGGCCAGGTCTTCGGGGACGACGTACTTGCGGTCCACCCTGGTCTGCAGCGCCGCTTCGGTGTTCAGTTCCTCCAGTCCCACGCCGGGCAGGCCGCGGAGGCTGCTCACGACGCCGGCGCCGGCCGGGGCGCTCATGCCGCACCAGCCGAGGCGTGGGTAGGAGCGGACGACGCCGGCGCTGTTTCGTCCGGGGGAAGGGTCAGGTGAGGTGCCGGCTCGGCATGGCGGGGACCCGCCGTCGGAAGGTAGGTCACAGCGGCCGGGGCCGCAGCGGGGCTGTAGGCGTAGCGGACGTCCACGATAGTTTTGTCGTTGACCAGGTCGAGTTCCAGGATGGTGGCGGAGTGGACCTTGCCGTGCAGGACTTCCTCGAGCCGTGCATGCAGCTCGCCGTCCTCGGTCAGGGCCCGGTCCAGGATCACGGTCTGGTGCCGGTGGGCGGGCAGGACGCGGGGGTGGTCGCCGACGAACATCACCAGCAGGATCAGGCCCATCAGTGAGGCGGTGAGCCATAGGGGTTCGATGCCGAGGCCGGCGATCAGGCCTAGCGCCAGGGCTGAGAAGTAGTAGGCCACCTCGTGCTGGGCGAGTTCGGTGGAGCGGAGCCGGATGATGGACAGGACGCCGAAGAGGCCGAGTCCCAGGCCGAGGCCGGCGGCTGAGCCGGACAGTGCGGTGGCTACGGCCAGGACGCCGACGTTCATGCCCAGGTAGGACACCACCAGGTCGCGGCGCCGGTGGCGGCGGAGGTAGAGGATGAAGGTCAGGACGCTGATGGCCGCGAGGTCTGCGGCGATGAAAATGAGTGAAGTCATCGGATTCTCCGGAATCTGTTGGTGGGCTGTTCTCTACAATCCCGGGCGAAACTGTGCAGGTGCTGTGACGGAACCCAGGCCCGAATATGAGTGTTGGCCGGGCGTTCACCTGCTGTTTGCGGGGGCGGGTGCACGACCCGGCCGGCTTCGGTGGATAGGATCAAACCCGTGACTGCCCCTTGTGACCCCGCGTTTCCCGCCGGAGACACCCGCTTCCCGGGCGGAGCCGCGTGCTCTGGCTAAGGCGCTTTGTGGTCTTCTGTGTGTTTGCGATCTGTGTGGTCACGGCGGTGTCATTCTGGGCACTGGAGCGCTCCGGCGCGGAGGCGGGCGGAGCCCTTCCGCCGCCCCGGTCTGAGGCCGTATTTGAAACGGCCCCGGGTATTAGCCCCGCCGTGAACGTCACGAGGAATGCTGACGCCGAGTGGCTCATGGGGGCCGCCGAGCAGACGGGTATTCCCGCACGTGCGCTTCGGGCCTACGTTGCCGCGGCCGATGCGGCCGGCCGTTTCGCTCCGGGGTGTGGGATCGGCTGGAATACGGTGGCGGCGGTCGGCTTCGTCGAATCCGCCCACGGAGCGTACGGCGGCGGAAGCCTGAATGCCGCAGGGCAGGCGAGCGGGCCGCTCGTTGGCCCCAGCCTGGACGGGAACGGATTTGCCGCCATCGCTGATACCGACGGCGGCGCTTTGGACGGCGACGCCCGCTGGGACCGTGCCGTCGGACCCATGCAGTTCATTCCCTCTACCTGGGAGCTTGCGGGACGGGACGGGAACGGCGACGGAACAGCGGATCCCTTCAACATCGACGATGCCGCCCTCAGTGCGGCAGGCTACTTGTGCGCTCGCGGACGTGACCTCACCACCGCGAACGGCTGGACCGGGGCCGTCTACTCCTACAACCAGTCCGATTCCTATGTGGACCAGGTCCGCAGACAGGCCACGTCCTACGCCGGGAAGATGGGCACTGCAGGTTAGGTCACAGGACGGCCCGTCCGGAAGTGACCTCCACAGAAGTCTGATCGTCGGCAGTCTGCCGTGAAAGATCAACTGGGTTCGCCGAAAAGAGGTACCGCTGCTGCATCGCGTAGCTGACGGTCAGGAGCACGATTTCAGTGAGGACTTTGGCCGGCAGTGCAGCAACAGACAGCGCACCGAGGACAGAAAGCAATCCGTAGTTGGCGGCGAGCAGAACCGCCACCAGGCTGAAGTAGCGCAGCCCGGCGGCGGAGACCGGCCTGTCGCGGCCGTGATTGAACACCAGCCGCCGGTTCACCAGGAAGTTGACGGCAGAACTGACAGCCCGGGCACCCAACACCGCAACCAGCAGCGAGTCGGTGACGAGGGTGAGGAGCAGGAACACCACAGTGTCCATGAGGAAGGCCGAAAAGGAGGACGCCAGGAACTTCAGCAGGGGAGCGTAAATGCGGACCGAGTCCGCCACCGGCCGGAAGTGGGACCCGGAATTGTGGTCAAGGTAGACGGTGGCGATGTCCACGGTACGGATGGCGCAGCCTGCCTGTTTCGCTTCCAGCAGCAGGTTCAGCTCGTATTCGTAGCGTTCGCCGCGGACGGAGCGCAGCCACGGGAGCATGGCCGCCGGGTAGCCGCGCAGGCCTGTCTGGGTGTCGGTAATCCGCTCGCCGGTGGCCAGCCGGAACAGCAGGCGGGTGGCCGCATTGCCGAACCTGCTGCGTGCCGGAACGTTTCCGGTGAAGTTCCGGGTTCCCAGCACCATGGCCGGCGCTCCGCCGCCTGGTCCGCCGCCGGAGGCCACCCCGGCCGCCACACGCAGGATGTCCACGATGGTGTGCTGGCCGTCGCTGTCCGCGCAGACAACGTCCTGGCCGGCGAGATGGTCCGCGATGAACCCGAATCCGGTTTTCAGCGCGAAGCCCTTTCCCCGGTTCCGGGTGTACCCGATGACGTGGCACCCGAGCTTCCTGACGGCGTCGAACACGTCCTTGTACGCGGGCCCGCTGCCGTCATCAACCACCACCACCGCCACAGCCGGCTCGGCGTCGCGGATGGCACGGATCAGGGCGGGAAGCTGGTGGTCCGGCTCGTACGCCGGGATCAGGATGATCATCGCTACCCGCCTATCCCGCGATGTACAGGATGTCTGAGGTGCCGCGTTCCTTGTTCGCGCCCAGCGGGTTGTTCACCAGGGAACCGTTGAAGTACATGGTGGACGAGCCGCCGCCGTCGAGGTTGTACGCCGTGGTGGCTCCGAGGCCCTGCATGATTTCCGCCAGCCCCGTCAGGGTGACGCCGGCGCTGTAGCCGGGGCTGCGGCCGTCCACCACCACAAACACCAGGTGGTTGGCGTCGATAATCCCGACGGCGGTGCGCGGCTGTTCGCCCTGGATCGAGTGGTTGCCGAAATTGGTGTCCACTTCCACGTCCTCGATGCCCTCGGCCACCTCGCCGTTGTCCAGCAGGGACGGTCCGAAGGAGAGTGTGTTCCAGACGCCGTCCGCCACAAGCTGCTCGGCGGTGGTGGCGGTTTCGTCGTAGACCTTGACGGTGCCGTCGCGGTAGAAGGCGAGGCCCTGGCGAGCACCCTCGTCGCGGAACACCACGCCGTTGCGGATCACAATGCCGGTGTCGCGGAACCCGTAGTAGTCGCCGTTGATCGCGAAGACCGCGTTGTTGGCCTCCGCGATTGCCGACGTGGTTTCGGTGATGTTCTCGCCGAAACTGTTCTCGGCGAAGGCGGACTGAAGCGCGGTGGCATCGTCAAGAACGACGTCGGCAACGTAGTAGGTGACGGTGCTGTCACCGCTGCCGGTGGTCACCGTGGAGATATTGATCTCGGAGCTGTCGGAAGAATAGGAAGTGTCGGTGGTGACCGCGGTGGCCGACCCGGCTGCTGTGCCCGCCGTCGTGCCCTGGCCCGAACCGGATTGGCTGGTGCCCAGTTGGCTGGCCTCATATGCGGAGACGTCGGAGATTTCCACGTGCTGGACCACGAAGCGGTCCAGCGCCCAGGCCGTGGCGCCTCCCGCGGACAGCGTGAGGGCAACTGCCCCCGCGACGACGGCGCGCCGTATGCGGCTGCCTTGGCGTTTAGTGTTCTTGAGAGGAGTCATTCCTCAGTTCTAGGCAGCCAAGCTAGCGCAGGGATTTGCCGGAGATGTGCCCAGCCTGTGAAAGCGCGTAAGAGCGGAAAGACGTAGTGGCCGCCGTGATACAGCGCCGCCTTGAGGCCGAGCTTGCGGCTACCGCGCTCGCCGGCTACCGGGTCCGCGGGCTACCGGGACTGGGCGGGAGAGTCCTGGCTGCCGGGTGCTGGCGCGCTTGACGGCGCAGGCGCCGGCGCGGTTGCCGGGCAGAGCCGCAGTGCCAGTTCCCGCAATTCCTTGGGGTGGAACGGTTTGGTCAGGTAAGCGGCAGCCCCGGACGCCATTCCGGCCAGGTAGTCATCCTCTTCGGACCGGGCGGTGAGGAACAGCAGCGGAGCATCGCTGAGGGCGCGGATGGCCCGGGCAACCACATGGCCGTCCATGTCCGGCAGGCCAAGATCCAGGGTGATGAGTGCCACGGAGGGGTCCGCTGCCGCGGCGATGCCCTCGGCGCCGCTCGCAACGGCGCGCACGTCAAAGCCCGCGCGGGTGAGTACCACGGTGATCAGCCCGCGGATATCGTAGTTGTCCTCGATGACGAGGCAGACGCGTTGAGTTTCCATAAAGCCCCCAGAGCCAGCTTGAGACCAGTGTACGGGCTGGGGTGATGGAGAATCGCTACCATGACACATTCCGCAGACCACACGTTACTGACAGTGGGCCACGGAACGGCCGGCCAGGAGCAGTTCGCCGGGATGCTGGCCGCAGCAGGAATCCAATCCCTGGTGGATGTCCGGATCGCCCCCGGCAGCCGGAAGTTCCCGCATTTTGGCAAGGACCTGTTGGGAGAATGGCTGCCTGCGGCCGGGGTGGCCTACCGCTGGGAGAAGCGGCTGGGCGGGTTCCGGAAGCTGCCGCAGGATTCGCCGGATGTGGCATTGCGCAATGACTCCTTCAGGGCCTACGCAGCGTACATGCGGACCCCGGAGTTTTCGCTGGCCCTCAGCGAACTGCTGGCACAGGCTGGAGAACAGTCCACCGCCATTATGTGCAGCGAGACCGTGTGGTGGCGGTGCCATCGGCGGCTGATCTCCGATCATGCCGTCCTGCTCGATGGGGTTAGCGTCCTGCACCTGATGCCCGGCGGAAAACTGGCACCACACCGGCTAACGTCCGGTGTGCGCGTCAGCGGGACAGAGCTTGTCTATGACCAGGTGTAGCTGGCGTCGAATTCAGCGGAAAACCGGGCGGCCCCCCGACGTCGGCGACGCGCCCTGACGCCGGGCTGCTCCGGTCCGCCCCGGCGCTACCCGTCGTAGTGGGTCTCGGCGGGACCTTGGCCGAGGGCGTTCACCACGGCGGCAGCGACGTTCCGAAGCTTGGAATTGCGGGTACTTGAGGCGGCCTTGAGGAGCTCGAAGGCCTCCTGCTGGCTGCAGCGGTTCTGGGCCATGATGATCCCCACAGCCATGTCGATGACGGTACGGGTTTTGAGGGTGGCACGCAGGTGGGCAGCGGTTTCGCTGTAATGCGCGAACCGCACCGCCAGCCGCAGGGCGAGGGATGTCTGCCGGACAAAATCCTCGGCGGTTTCCAGGATGCGGCCCTCAAACCGGCCGCTCCGGTGTGAATACAACAGCAGGGTCGCTTTGGTTTCGCCTTCCAGCTGGAAGGGGATGGCCAGGACCGAGAGGATGCCGTGACCCAGCACCGCTTCGGTGTACTCAGGCCAGCGGCCCTCTTCCCGCAGATCGGGAACGTGGACGGTCAGCTGGTCCACGGAGGCTGCCATGCCCGGGCTGTCAATGGACTGGCATTCAATCTGGCTGATGGATTGGGCAGCTGCGCCGCTGCTGGCGACGGTTGCCGCCTTGCGCTGCCGCAGCAGGGTGATGCTGCAGAGAACCTCGTCTCCGGACCCGGAGAGGTTGCGCGCGGAGACGCGCGCGAGTTCGTCAAGGAACTCCTCAACGTCGGAGCTGTTGAGGAGTTCTTCGTGCAGGTGATCAGTGATTGATGTAGCTGTATTTGCTGTTGACTCGCTGGCCACGGTTCTTAGTGCCATTCGCTCAGGTCAAAACGACCCGGCAATGCCCCGCACAATCTGCCCGTGAGGCATGAGGGTGGCGGCGATCGCTGGATCGACGAACTGTCCAACGGCCTGCTGCTAAACCGGTAACCAGAAGTATATACAGGCCTGAGTATTTCAAATGCCACATTTCGCGCCGTGGCACGGCGGGCTGCCTCTGGCGTTGCGTTGCCACTTGTGGGCAGAATGTAGCTCACGTTGGCCGCTGCGGGCGGTGGACCCGAAACCAGCCGGCGACGGCGCCGCGGAGGGACAGGACATGACCAGACTGCTCATCATCGGGCCGCCCGGATCCGGCAAGGGCACGCAGGCGGAACACATCGCCAGGCACTTCGGCGTCCCCACCGTCTCCACGGGCGAAATCTTCCGGACCAACGTCAGCGAGGAAACACCGCTGGGGCTGGAAGCCGCAAGGTATCTCGACGACGGTGCTTTTGTGCCGGATCACCTCACCAATGCGCTGGTCAAGGATCGGCTCCTCGACGCCGATGTCCAGCCGGGCTTTCTGCTGGACGGGTACCCCCGGACCGCGCCCCAGGTCATGGAACTGGACAACATGCTGGCTTCGCAGGGCCACCGCCTCGACGCCGTGGTGGAACTCCGCGCCCAGGATTCCGAACTGGAACAGCGGATGCTCCGGCGCGCCAAGGAGCAGGGCCGTAAGGACGACACCCTGGAGGTCTTCCGGCGCAGGCTGGACCTTTACCACCGGGAAACCCATGAGGTGGTGGCGGTCTATGCCGGCCGGGGCATGGTGGTCTCCGTGGACGGCAGCGGTGACCCGGGGGAGATCACCAAGCGTGCGATCGCCGCCGTCGAAAAGTTCCTGGCAGCCGGAGTGACCCCATGAGGATTGCGGTCACCGGCGGGAGCGGAAAACTCGGGCGCCATGTGGTCCGCAGGCTCACCGATGACGGCCATCAGGTCCTCACCCTGGATAAAGTAGCCTCTTCCGGGGAGCGGAGCCACCTCATGACCCGGGTGGACCTGCGGGACTACGGGCAGGTCATGGATGCCCTGCTTGGCCTCGATGACAGGCTCAGGGACTTCGACGCCGTGGTCCACCTCGGTGCCATTCCCGCACCCGGGATGGCACCCGAGGCCGCCACGTTCGAAAACAACATGCTCTCCACCTACAACGTTTTCCAGGCCGTGCGGCGGGCCGGCATCAAAAAGGTGGTGTACGCCTCCAGCGAGACGGTGCTGGGACTCCCGTTCGACGCCGACCCTCCCTACATCCCGGTGGACGAGGAATACGCGGCCCGGCCCGAAAGCACGTACTCGCTGGTCAAGCACCTCGAGGAGCAGATGGCCATCCAGTTCACCCGCTGGGACCCGGAGCTGAGCATCACCGGCCTGCGGTTCTCCAACGTGATGGACCCGGACGATTACGAACGGTTCCCGCAGTTCGACGCAGACGCCCGGGCGCGAAAATTCAACCTGTGGGGCTACATCGACGGACGCGACGGGGCGCAGGCCGTAGCACGCGCCCTCGAACACGGCCGGCCGGGCTTCGAGGCGTTCATCATTGCGAACGCCGATACCGTGATGTCCCGTTCCAGTGCCGGCCTCGCGGCGGAGGTGTTCCCCAACGTCAAGGTAACGAAGGAACTCGGCGAGCACGAGACCATGCTGTCCATCGACAAAGCCCGGCGCCTGCTGGGATTCGAGCCCGAACACACCTGGCGTTCCTACCACTCGAACCGCACCACGCCCACGGAGGACTGAAGCGGCGCAGCCCCGGTAAACCCACGGTTTTCCGCAGCCGGCCAAGGGTTGGCGCAGGATCTGCTGAGTTCCCGCCATGGCCCGGCGTGGGCTCCTACCCTGATGTGGGGGCAGGGACCTTCCGCCCCTCATCAGCCCGCACCGCCACGCTAGGAACTCCCCATGCGCACCCTCCGTTTTGTGCTGCCCGCCGCCTCGACGCTGATCATCGCCGCGGTCCTTGCGGTTCCCGCGCTGCCGGCAGCCGCGGCGGACAGGAAAGGAGACACCAACGAGGCGGCCGCCCGCTATCTGGTCCGCTACGCCCCCGGCACCGATGTCCCCGCGGCGGTGGGCCGGCTCACGTCCCAGGGCATCGCCGTCGGACGCTCCTTTTCGCACGCAGTCCGCGGCGCCGCGGTGACCGCAACAGCGGCGCAGGCGGCGGCGCTGTCCCGGGCGGCGGATGTCGCCTCCGTGGAAGTGGACGCGCCCGTCGCGGTTTCCGAATCGCAGCAGCCCGCACCGTGGGGGCTGGACCGCTCGGACCAGCGGGCCCTGCCGCTGTCCGGTTCCTATAGCTGGACGGCAGCAGGCGCGGGGGTCAGTGCGTACGTGGTGGACACCGGCGTGCTGGCCTCCCATGCCCAGTTTTCCGGCCGCATCACCGCGGGGTGGAGTGCCGTGGCGGACGGCAGGGGCTCGGGGGACTGCAACGGCCACGGCACGCATGTGGCAGGAACAGTGGCCGGGTCCACGTACGGCGTGGCCAAGGGCGCAACGATCGTTCCCGTGCGCGTCCTCGACTGCACCGGCTCCGGCTACAACTCGGACGTGGTGGCCGGCCTGGACTGGATCGTGGCCCACCACGCCGCCGGGACCCCGGCCGTGGCCAACCTGAGTGTGGGCGGACCGGCCAGCCCGGCGGTGGATGCCGCTCTCCAGGCGGTAATCAACGACGGCGTCACTGCCCTGGTTGCCGCCGGCAACTCCGCCGCAGAGGCCTGCGGCAGTTCGCCCGCACGGCTTCCCGCAGCGGTCACCGTGGCAGCGAGCGATTCCGCCGACCGCCAGGCGTCCTTCTCCAACTTCGGCTCCTGCGTGGACCTCTACGCACCCGGCGTAGGGATCGTGTCCGCGGCGTACACCTCCACCACGGCCACCGCATCCATGTCCGGCACCTCGATGGCCACGCCGCATGTTGCCGGCGCCGCGGCGGTCCTGCTCTCCCAAAGCCCCGGACTCACCCCCGCGCAGGTGGCCTCGGCGCTGGCATCGAACGCCACCGCCGGGGTCATCAGCGGTGCCGCGGCCGGCACGCCCAACAGGCTCCTGTATTCGGCCGCGGCGCCCGTTGCACCCGCACCCGCTCCCGCTCCCGCACCGGCTCCCGCTCCCACGGTGACTGCCAAAACGCCGGCAGCAGGCGCAACGTCAGTACCGCAGGGCAGTAACGTGACCGCCACCTTCAGCGCCCCGGTCCAGGGCGTCGGCGCCGGGACGTTTGTGCTCCGGAACGCCGCCGGAACCGCCATCCCCGCAACAGTCAGCTACAACGCCACCACCAGGACGGCCACCCTCAACCCGGCTGCGAGCCTGGCCGCCGACGGGAAATTCACGGCAACGCTGACCGGTGGTGCCACCGCCATCCGCGACGCTGCGGGCACACCGCTCGCCACCACGGGCTGGACGTTCACCACCGGCCCGGCGCCGGTAGTCACCGGCTACACGCCCGGCAGCAACGCCATCCTGGTCCGCCGCAACAACAACATCACGGTCACCTTCAACGAGGCTGTCCTGGGCGTGGGCACCTCCACTTTCGTAGTAAAAAACGCCGGCACCGGCGCAGTGGTTCCGGCCGCCGTGGTCCGCAACGGCACCACCAACCAGTGGGTCCTGGACCCGCAGCAGGCCCTGTCCGCCAAAACGAAATACACCGTCACCGTTACCGGCGGGGCCGCGGCCATCCGGGACCTCGCCGGCAATCACCTGGCCGGCAGCACGTGGCAGTTCACCACGGGATCGTTCTAACCGGTCGGCCGGGTAAGGGAGTCCGACGGCGGCCGGTGGGGGGCGTCGTCGGATTCTCCCCGCTGCCTGGGCGCCTTTGCCGCCGTGTCAGGGTGATGCTCTGACCAGATGTGGCCTACCTCTTCGGCGAACTGCTGGACGATCCGGCTCATCGCCGCATGCGCCGCGGCAGCCTCGCCGCGCTGAATGGCGCTGGCCACGTCAACGTGCAGCTGCAGGGCCTCATGATCCGGAAGGTGCGGCATCAGGCCGTGCTCGGCCCTGCCGGTGAGGACCTCGGCCACAAGATTGAGAAGCTGGGCAAACATGGCGTTGCCTGATGCTTTGAGCACCGCGGCGTGGAACGCGACGTCCAGGCGCAGGAATTCGTCCTGGTCTCCCCGCTGGCCGGCGGCCCACAGCCGCGCCGCAAGGTGGACCAGGTCGCTGCCCGCATCCCAGGAGGCGCGTTCGGCGGCGAGCCGGGCTGCCTGCGGCTCGATGGCACCGCGGAGCTCGTTCAGGGCCTGCAGCTGCTCCAGCCGCCGGGATGAGGCGAGCCGCCAGCGGATGACCTCCGGGTCATACAGATTCCAGGCCGCTTCGGGCTGCACCACCGTGCCGAAGCGCCGGCGCGATGCCAGCATGCCCTTTGAGGAAAGCACGCGGGCGGCCTCGCGGACTACCGAGCGGGAGACGTTGTGCTGCGTCTCAAGCTCGTCCAGGCGCACCACCGAATTCGGTGCCAGGGAACCCTCGGCGATGGCGAGTCCCAGGCTCTGGACCAACGAGGCATGCCGGTCGATCGGGGACTCCGCCTGTGGGGTTTTCATGAATAAATCATACGGTGTAGCAAAAAGGGTTGTTTAAGTCTGCCTTATTTACCTATGATCTTCCCCAGAGCAGATGTAAAGATGCATTTGTGACCGGCTGCACACCGACGTCAGCCAGAAAACAAGGGAGTCGTCATGAAGCGACGTTCAGTAATGAAGTACGCGGCAGTCGCTGCGGCACTTTCCATGGGCCTGACTGCCTGCGGCGGCAGCGGCAGCAGCGACGCCAAGGAATCGGGCACGGTCAGGGTGACGCTGGCCAACCACGTCTGGACCGAGGGCATTAAGGCAGCAATCCCCGAGTTCGAGAGCTCCACCGGGCTGAAGGTGGAACTGACCCAGCTCGGCGAGGACCAGCTCTCCGACCAGTACAACGTCAAGCTCAACGCCGGCAGCGACGAGATCGACGTGATGATGTACCGCCCGCTCCAGGAGGGCAAGGCATTCGCGAAGAACGGCTACCTCGCGGACCTGACCGAAAAGGTTTCATCGGATTCGGGCTGGGACTGGAAGGACTTCCAGGAGGGCCCCGTCAAGGCCACCACGGCTGACGGCAAGGTGGTTGGCGTCCCGATCATCACCGAGCGCGAAGTCCTCTATTACCGCAAGGACCTGCTGCAGGCCGCCGGCCTCGAGGTGCCCAAGACCATGGAAGAGCTTGAAGCAGCAGCCAAGGCCATCAAGGAATCCAACCCGGGCACCGCAGGCTTTGTGGCCCGCACCGGCAAGTCCGCCGCTGTTACCCAGTTCTCGAGCTTCCTCTTCAGCTTCGGCGGCGACTTCATGGATGCCAGCGGAAAGTCCACGGTCAATTCGGCCGAAGCGAAAGAGGCCTACGCCTACTATGGCGGCCTGATCAAGAACTACGGCCCTGCCAACGTCAGCACGGACATGAGCTGGCCCGAGGCGATGGCCATCTTCACGCAGGGCCAGGCCGCCTTCTACACAGAGGCGGACTCGCTCTACAAGAACGCCACCGACCCGGCCAAGTCCAAGGTTGCCGATAAGGTCGGCTTCGCCGCACTGCCGGCCGGCCCTGCCGGTTCCAAGCCGTACAACATCCCCTCCTGGGGCCTGGCCGTGAACGAGGCTTCGGGCAACCAGGACAACGCCTGGAAGTTCATTCAGTGGGCAACGGGCAAGGAACGCACGCTGGCTGCACAGAAGGCCGGCGTCCCCGGACCCCGTGCCTCCGTCTGGTCCAACCCCGAGGGCACGTCCACGTACCCGAAGGACCTGGCCGAAGCCATTGCCGCCAGCGCCAAGAACGGTGTGGGACACGACCGTCCCGAGGTGGTCACCGTCGGTAAGGCCCGCGAGATCGTGGGCGAGCCGATCGTTGCAAGCATCACCGGGGCCGACGCTGCCGCAGCTGCGGAGACGGCACACGAAGCCTTCCAGAAGTTCCTGGACAGCGAAAAGTAGTACCGCACCCGGGGCGCCGGTCCGGCCAATTGTCCCCGGCGCCCCCTTTGCCCGGGCGGGATGGCAGTGCTGCTGCCGTCCCGCCCCGGCCACTCTTCACCCTCCAACTTTTTAGGTGAACCATGTCTGTAACGACCTCTCCCCGCAGCGCAGCGCGGAATGCCGGGCGTGCCCCGAACGGCCGCGAAAAATTCTCTGACTGGACCAATACGCACCGGAAGTGGCTCTTCGCAGCCCCGGCGATGGCTTTCGTAGCCGTCCTCATCGCCTTCCCTCTGGCCTGGACGCTGTACCTGAGCCTCACCGATTCCCAGGGTTCAGTCCGTGCCGCCACCGAGTTCATTGGCCTGGAAAACTACATGACGGTCCTGTCCGACGTGGAACGCTTCTGGCCCGCGGTGGGCCGCACCCTCACCTTTACCGGCATTGCCCTGGTCTGCGAAGTGGTCCTGGGCATGGGCATCGCCCTGCTGCTGTGGCGGCCGTTCCGCGGCGAAAAATGGGTCCGCGTGGCCATCCTGCTGCCGCTCGTCGCCACCCCGGTTGCTGTGGGCATGATGTTCAGGCTGATCTTCGATCCCAATATCGGGTTCGTCAACCAGCTCCTGGGCATGGTGGGCATCCCCGCCCAGCCCTGGCTGTCCGGCCAGGACACGGCGTTGGGCACCACCATCTTTATGGACGTCTGGCAGTGGACCCCCATGGTGGTCCTGATCCTGCTGGCCGGCCTGACCTCCCTGTCCGAGGAACCGGACGAGGCGGCACGCGTGGACGGGGCCAACTCCTTCCAGCGCTTCTTCTACATCACGCTGCCCCTGATGATGCCCACCGTCATCGTGGCCATCCTGCTCCGGGGGATCGACGCCCTGAAAACCTTCGACATCCTGTACGCCACCAAAGGCAAGGGCGGCGGGTCCTTCCATGAAGTGGAAACCCTGAACGTCTACGCCTACGGGCTGAGCTTCGACTACAACCAGTACGGGCTGTCCTCCGCGGTGCTGATCCTGTTCTTTATGATCATCATCGGTTCCATGTGGCTGCTGACCATGCGCAAGAAAGCGGTAAGCAAATGACCGTCGTCAACGAAAACGCCGAAAACACAGGGAACCCGACGTCGGCCAGGCCTTCCCAGCCGGTCCGCCGCCGCCGTAAGCCCCTTGCCACCCGCGCCTACAAGGTCTTCCGGGTGGTCGCCCTGATCGCCGTGGTGCTGTTCCTTCTCGCGCCGCTGGCCTGGATGCTGATGGCGTCCTTCAAAACCAACGTGGACATCTACGACTCCGCCAAATCCATCATCTTCACCCCCACGGGCGAGAACTACGCGAACGTCCTGCAGCGCAACAACTACTTCGTCTTCATCTTCAACAGCTTCTGGGTGGCGTTCGTCTCCACGGTGCTCTCGCTGGTGCTGGGGGTCCCCGCCGCATACGCCATGAGCCGGTTCACCATGCACCGATCAGCCCTGGTGGTGCTGATGGCCCGTGTCATCCCGGGCGTCTCGCTGCTGGTGCCCTGGTACTACGTCTTCTCCAACCTGCGGATGGTGGGCGGCTTCGAGGTGCTGATCCTCAGCCACATGTTCGTGGCGCTGCCGCTGATTGTGTACATCATGATGAGCTACTTCGATTCCCTTCCGCTGGAACTGGAGGAATCGGCGCAGGTGGACGGACTAACCCCGATCGGCGCGTTCCGCCGCATCACGCTGCCGCTGTCCGTGGCCGGCATGGCCACCGCCGGCATCCTGTCCTTCATCTTCTCGTGGAACAACTTCATGTTCGCCCTGGTGCTGTCCGGGTCCAAGACCAAGACGCTCCCCGTGGCCATCTTCGACTTCGTCTCCTACGCCAGCATCGACTGGGGCGGCCTGATGGCGGCCGCCACCGTGGTGACCGTTCCCATCATGATCATTGCGCTCTTTACGCAGAAGTACATCGTCTCCGGCATGACCGCCGGCGCTACCAAAGGCTAGGCCGGCATGACACGCATCAGCAGGATCGAAACCTTCCTCGTCGCCCCGCGGTGGCTTTTTGTCCGGATCGAAACCGAGAGCGGCATCGTCGGCTGGGGCGAGGCAACCTGCGAAGGGCGCAGCGAAACCGTGCGCACCGCCGTTGAACAGCTCTCGGAGCTGCTCATCGGCAACGATGCCCTCCGCATCGAGGACCACTGGCAGGTCATGACCAAGGGCTCCTTCTACCGGGGTGGACCCATCCTCGCCAGCGCCGTATCCGGGCTGGACCAGGCATTATGGGATATTGCGGGCAAGCACTTCAACACCCCCGTGCACCAGCTCCTGGGCGGCCACGTCCGGGACCGCATCCGGATGTACGGCTGGGTGGGCGGGGACGAACCCAACGAGGTGGCGGACCAGATCAGCGCCCAGCTCGACGTAGGCCTGACCGCCGTGAAAATGAACGCCAGCGGCCGGATGAGCCCGGTGGCCTCGGTGGCAGAGATCGACGGCGTCATCCGCCGGGTTGCCGCGGCGCGCGAAGTCCTGGGAGACCACGGCGACGTCGCGGTGGACTTCCATGGCCGCTTCAGCCTGGCCAACGCCCGTCGCGTGGCGCCGTTGCTGGAACCGTACCGGCCGTTCTTCCTCGAGGAGCCCGTGGTCCCGGAAAACACGCACTTGCTGCGCGAATTCACCTCATCCACCACCACTCCGGTCTCCACGGGTGAGCGGCTCTACAGCCGGCAGGAATTCCTGCCGGCACTGCAGGCCGGAATCGCCGTGGCGCAGCCGGACCTCTCGCACGCCGGCGGCATCACCGAGGTCCGCAAGATCGCCTCCCTGGCCGAGATCTACGACGTCCAACTGGCCCCGCACTGCCCGCTTGGACCCCTTGCCCTCGCCGCGTGCCTGCAGGTGGGCTTCGCGACGCCCAACTTCCTGATCCAGGAGCAGAGCATCGGCATCCACTACAACCAGGGCGCCGAAGTCCTGGATTACGTGGTGGACAAGAGTCCGCTGAAGTTCGTCAACGGCCATATTGAACGTCTGACCGGCCCCGGCCTCGGCATCGAAATCGATGAAGCGGTTGTCCGGGCGGCGGACAAACGCGGCCACGCCTGGCGCGGACCGGTCTGGCGCCACCCGGACGGAGCCTTCGCAGAATGGTGAACAACATGACTGACAGTGTTACCCCCGGCGGCCTGCTGGCCGGAATCAAAGAGGCCCGGCTGGTGGCAATCGTCCGCGGCACCGGCGGCGGTGCTGCCGCGAAGGCCGCCATCGCCGCGATGGAGGAGGGTTTCCGGTTCGTCGAGATCGCCCTGACGACGCCCGGCGCCTTCGACGCGATCCGCGAGGTCCGGACGGCGGCGCCGGAGGGCTGCTTCGTGGGCGGCGGAACAGTGCTGACAGCGGAGGACGTGGAGAAGGTTGCCCGGGCCGGCGGCCAGTTTATGGTGACCCCGGCGCTGGCGGCATCAATCGCGGAGTCCGCGCGCCTCGGGATCCCGGTGCTGGCCGGTGCCCTGACCCCGAGTGAGGCGTACGAGGCCATGAACCGCGGCGCCACGGCGGTCAAGCTCTTCCCCGCATCCATCGGCGGCCCCGGCTACCTCAAGGCGCTGCGGGATCCCTTCCCCGGGATCCCGTTTATTCCGGTGGGCGGAGTGGGCCTTGACGAAGCCGCAGGTTATTGGGAAACCGGTGCGATCGCCGTCGGGCTCGGGGGACCGCTGTTCGGCAACGCCGGTTCCGGGGGAGACCTCGCCCCAATGCGTGAGCGCGCCCGCGCGTTCGTGGACCTGGCAGCGGCGTTCGGACGGCGATCCGCCGGCGCGGCCGCGGCGGACGCAAGGTGAGCACCGCCGTCGACCTCCTGACGTTCGGTGAGTCCATGGTCTCCCTGCGCTCAGCCGGCCCGCTGTCCGCGGGAGGCAGCCTGGCCATGCACGTGGCCGGAGCCGAATCGAATGTGGCTGTGGGGGCCGCCCGCCTGGGCCACAGCGTCGGCTGGGCCGGCGTTGTTGGTGCGGATCCGCACGGCGAATTCATCCTGCGGCAACTTCGTGCCGAGGGAATCCAGGTAAGGCACCGGCTGGATCCGTCGCGCAGCACGGGCGTGATGTTCCTCGAGCAGCGGACCGCCGACCTGACCCGGGCGTTCTACTACCGCGCCGGCTCCGCGGGCTCCACCCTCCGCCGGGACGACGTGGACCACGCCCTGACCGCCGGCGCCCGCGTCCTGCACCTGACCGGCATCACCGCCGCCCTCGGCACGGAAGCCCGGGCGGCACTGGAATACGCCGCCGAGCGGGCCGCGGCAGAGGGCATGGTGGTCTCCCTCGACGTTAATTACCGCAGCAAGCTGTGGACCCGGGATGAGGCACGCGCCGTGCTGGCGCCCGTCGTCCGTCACGCCGACATCCTCATAGCGTCCGACGACGAACTTGACCTCGTGGCGTCCGCCGCCTTGGGCAGCGGAATGTCCGACGACGCCGAAACCGCACTTGCCGAAGAACTCCTTGGCCGCGGGGTCACCGAAGTTGTGGTCAAGCGGGGCGCCCACGGCGCCGGCGTCCACACGGCCGCCGGGCGGTTCGAGTCGCCCGCCGTGGCAGTGACCAGTATCGACACCGTCGGCGCCGGGGACGCGTTCACGGCCGGCTACCTCTCCGCACTGCTCGACGGCGAGGACATTGCCGGGCGCCTGCACCGCGGAACGGTGATGGGAGCCTTCGCCGTCAGCACCGCCGGAGACTGGGAGGGCCTGCCCACACGTGAAGAGCTCGTGATGCTGGCCTCCGCCCGGAGCGGCGCCACGGTCCGCTAACGGAGCGGCTGCCTCAAGGACAGCTGCCGGGCGTGGAAATCGAAGTGACGTGCCGGGTAGGCGTAGACGTCCTTGAGCGACATCGTCGGGGCGAAGAACGGGTCCCAGCGGTCGGGAAACGGCATGGTCCGGGCCAGGCTTCGGGCGTCCTCCCGGTGAAGGCGGCGGGTTATCGCGGTGATGGTCTTCTCGAGTTTCCGGCCCATCCGTTGCCTGTTGTAGATCATGGCCGCGCCGCGGGACCCCCAATAGTTCACGAAGTCGAAAGGCCGTGTTCCGGCGTTCAGGAGGGCTGCAAAGGCTTTACCAACAGGCACGGGGAGCCTGCTGATGACGTGGACCATCGGGAGCAAGGCGCGGACCACCATGTAACCGAAAACCATATGGAACAGCAGTTCCTCGTTGGTCCACCGGGTGCCGTCACTCCTTCTGCGAAGGTCCGCAGCGCCCGCGTCCTTCAGCCACCTCTCGAGGTCGTGCCGGTCACGGCTGTAGCCGGCCAGGATTGTTTCCTTGGCCGGATCCATCCCGTTCCGGTGCGGGGTCACAGCGCGGCCAGGACCCCGGCTGTCTCCTCCAAAGCGCCGGGAACCAAAGAGTAATAGGCCCAGGTTCCACGCTTTTCCCGGTGCAGCAGCCCGGCCTCCACCAGAATCTTCAGGTGGTGGGAGACCGTTGGCTGGCCCAGGTCGAGCGGTCCGGACAGGTCGCACACGCAGGCCTCGCCGGACGCCTCGGCCTTGACCATGGAGAGCAGGCGGAGCCGGTTGGGATCGGCCAGTGCTTTGAAGACCAGGGCTTTCTGCCGGGCCTCCTCGGCGCCCAGAGCGGGCTGGCCTGCCGGTGTGCAGCAGGCTTCGTCCGTAGCCGGTTCAAGTACGCGCAGCAGGTTCATGTACCCATTATGCCCTGATATTGATGGGCATCAATGTATGAGTACGTGACCCACGCAAAAGTGAGCGGGCGACGGCGGGGAGGTCCCGCCGTCGCCCGCTCACCCTGGTTGGGCGGCAGGGGCGTCAGGACATGGCGGCCTGCCGTGAGCCAAGTTCCACGGGTTCTTCGTCGCTGAGGTAGGCGGTCTCGGCGTGGGCGGTGTAAACGCTGGTAGTTTGGGCATCGTTGATTGGCTGTTGCCATGTGAAGTACGGGCAGTTTCGGGAATCTACCCGGACAGGGACGCTATCGGCCGGGTGATTCCGAAGCGTGAGGCACAACCACGTCATCTGCGGTCCGGGACGCGGAGGGGAACAGGACGAGCAGGAGCCCAAGCCCGGCCGCTGCGCCGATCAGCTGGGCGGCCACGAAGCCGGGGACCGACGCCGGGGCGATGCCGGCGAAGGTATCACTGAAGATGCGGCCCACTGTCACTGCCGGGTTCGCAAAGGACGTCGAAGACGTAAACCAGTAGGCTGCGCCGATGTAGGCGCCGAGGGCAGGGGCCGCGAGGGTGCCCCGCCTGGTGGCGGCCAGGGCAAAAATCAGCAGCACGAGGCCCGCGGTGGCAACCACTTCGCCGAGTAGGTGGCCCGGAGTCGCCCTGTCCTTGGCCGAGATGGAGGTTCCCACCTCAAACATGGCGTTCGCGATGACGCTGCCGCTGATCCCGCCCACGGTCTGGGCAATGACGTAGGTCCCCAGCTCCGGCAGGCTCAGGCCGGTTCCGCTGCGGCGGCCGAGGATCCAGTCCACCAGGGACACTGCAGGGTTGAAGTGGGCGCCACTGACAGGCCCCAGGACGAGAATGAGGACCGTCAGGCCGAGGACGGTGGCGGTGCTGTTCTGGAGCAGCTGCAGCCCTGTGTCGTTGGGGGAGAGTTGCTGGGCTGCAATTCCGGAACCCACCACGATCATCACGAGCAGGCTGGTGCCGAGCAGCTCAGCGACGGCGCGGCGCCACAGCGGCGGTTGGTGAGAAGTCATGACAATAGCTTGACGGAAGAAATTAACTCAGTCAAAATTGAACCAATGAATACTGACCCAGTTGACGTTTTTATGGCGCGGGTTGCCAAACATGCGGCCCTCGCGGATCCGGCGCGGCTCCGTATTGTGGACTTGCTGACTCTGGGGGATTTTTCGCCCACCGAGCTGCAGGCCGAACTCGGCATGCCCTCAAACCTGTTGTCACATCACCTGCGTACGCTCGAAAGCGCGGGTCTGGCCGCACGTCACCGATCGGAAGCGGACAAGCGGCGCAGCTACATCCGGCTCGCTACGGGCGCCCTGGAAGGGTTGGCTCCCGGACGCGAACACGGGGCCCGCCGCATCCTCTTCGTCTGCACCCGCAACAGCGCCAGATCCCAGCTGGCCACCGCCCTCTGGAACCAGGTCAGTGAAATTCCTGCCGCGTCGGCGGGAACGCATCCCGCGGACCGCATCGCCCCGGGCGCCATTGATGTTGCGAACCGCCACGGGGTCGCGCTTGCGGACCTTCCCCCGCGACGGCTGGATGACGTGGCGCATGGCGATGACTTTGTGGTGACGGTGTGCGATAACGCCCATGAGGAAATCCTCAATCCGGGAGGAATCCACTGGTCCGTTCCGGATCCGTTGCGGCTGAACACGGAGGATGCGTTCGAAGCCGCATTCAGTGAGATCGCCCGCCGTGTCGGCGGCCTCGCACCCCGTCTGCACGCTGCCTGAATCCCCGGCCCGCAAATATTGACAAGCATCGATCTCCTGCCCGATACTGCCTATATCGACAATCATCAATGTCTGATTCGCAGGGCGGCGGGGACGATGGCACAACCAAACCGATCCACGCCTCACTGACTTCAGGAGAAACACCATGAGCACCGAAACCGAATCCGCCAAGAAGCCCTCCGTCCTGTTTGTGTGCGTCCACAATGCCGGCCGTTCCCAGATGGCCGCCGCGTTCCTGACCACGCTGTCCAAGGGCGGCATCGAGGTCCGCTCCGCCGGTTCCCAGCCCGCCGATAAGGTCAATCCGGCCGCCGTCGAGGCGATGGCCGAGCTCGGCATCGACATGTCCGCCGAAATCCCCAAGATCCTCACCACGGAAGCCGTCAAGGAATCCGACGTGGTGATCACCATGGGCTGCGGCGACGAGTGCCCGTACTTCCCCGGCAAGCGCTACGAAGACTGGGTCCTGGAGGACCCGGCCGGCCAGGGCGTGGTCGCCGTCCGCCCCATCCGCGACGAGATCAAAACCCGCATCGAAGGACTCATCGGGTCCCTCACTCCGGCAGGCAAGGAGGTGAGCTGAATGAACACCGGCTGCTGTGGCGATGGCTGCTGCGACGACGACGATGACATGCAGGGCTGCTGCTGACACGCCGCCTGCCGGGCCCATGAGGACCCGGCAGGCCAATCCCCAACCGTGACACCTACAGATGGAACAGAGGACAGCTTGGATCCAGTGAAGAACCTTCCCGTCGCAGTCATCGGCGCCGGACCCATAGGTCTTGCCGCCGCGGCCCACCTCCTGGAGCGCGGCCTCGAGCCGCTGATCTTCGAAGCCGGCCCGACGGCGGGATGGGCCATCGGGCAGTGGCGCCACATCCGGCTGTTCTCACCCTGGCGGTTCAATCTCGACGCCGCCGCCGTCCGCCTGCTCGACGGTACGGGCTGGGAGTCTCCCCGCCTGACCGCGCTGCCCTACGGCGGGGAACTGATTGACAACTACCTCACCCCGCTGGCTGCCACCCCGGCCCTCGCGCCCCGGCTTCAGACCGGCGCCCGGGTCATCGCCGTGACGCGCCAGGGCATGGACAAAACCCACACCCGGGACCGCGGCACCATGCCCTTCACCGTCCGGGTCGAACGCAACGGCGGCGAGGTCCGCGATCACACTGTTTCCGCCGTCATTGACGCGTCGGGCACCTGGTCCACCCGCAACCCGCTCGGCACCGCCGGGCTTCCCGCCATCGGTGAAGAGGCAGCAGCAGGCCGGATCTCCCTGCCCTTGCCTGACGTCGCCGGACGGGACCGCGCTTCCTTCGCCGGCCGCCGCGTCCTGGTGGTCGGGGCGGGCCACTCGGCAGCAAACACGCTGATCAGCCTCGCCGGCCTCGCGAAGGAGGAACCCGCAACCACTATCCTGTGGGCCGTACGGGGGCCCTCCGCGGAAAAGGTCTACGGCGGCGGGGACCTTGACGGCCTGCCGGCCCGCGGCCAGCTCGGCTCCCGGCTCCGCCGCCTCGTCGAGGCCGGAACCATCGAACTGCACACGGGCTTCGGCATCGCCGCACTCAAATCCCTGGACTCCGGCGTGAGCGTGGAGGCTGTCGATGGACGCACCCTGGATGCCGATGTCGTCGTTCCCTG
Source organism: Pseudarthrobacter sp. BIM B-2242 (assembly GCF_014764445.1). NCBI lineage: Bacteria > Bacillati > Actinomycetota > Actinomycetes > Micrococcales > Micrococcaceae > Pseudarthrobacter > Pseudarthrobacter sp. BIM B-2242. Next base: position 3,524,187 of record NZ_CP061721.1, on the reverse strand, counting down.
CACCGGGTTCCGCCCGGATCTGGACATCCTGCGCGAACTTCGGCTTGACCTGGACCCGGCCGTCGAGGCACCCACCCAGCTGGGCCCGCTGATAGACCCGGAATTCCACTCCTGCGGCACGGTTCAGCCGCACGGCGCTAAGCTGCTCGCCCACCCGGAGAAGGACTTCTACATTGTCGGCATGAAGTCCTACGGCCGGGCCCCGACCTTCCTGCTGGCCACCGGCTACGAACAGGTCCGCTCTGTCGCCGCGGCCCTCGCCGGGGACCGCGAAGCCGCTGACACGGTGCATCTGGAACTCCCCGAAACGGGGGTCTGCTCCACCGACTCCGGTACCAGCTGCGATGCCCCGGCGCCCGTCGCTGCCGCGGCGGAGACCGGTTGCTGCGCCGCTCCGGAGCCGGTGCTGGTCGGCTTCCCCACCGGCCTGGCCCACGGCCGCTCCGGCATCAACTGAGCACCGTCTGTCCCTAACCCAGAATTGGAGTGCCGTCATGACTGAACACCGTGAGACCAGCCTGGGGCTGCAGGACAACACCGAGCTACTCCACCGCATCAGCGCCCGCCTCGCTGACAGGTTCGCCGGGGTTTTTGCCGCCGAAACCGTCGAGCGCTATGTCTTTGAGTCCTATGCGGCGCTGGCCAGGACCGCGAAGGTCACCGCCTACCTTCCAGCCACCACGGAGCACTTTGCCAACGACCGGCTGAACGCCCTGGCGAAGTCCAATGCGGTTGCCGCAGGGGTGCCCGAGGTCCTGTTCGTGTGCGTCCAGAACGCCGGACGGTCCCAGATGGCCGCCGCCCTGCTCACCGTCGAGGCCAAGGGTAGGATTCATGTCCGGTCCGCCGGCTCCCTGCCGTCGGCGGAACTCGATCCGGATGTTGTGGCTGTGATGTCCGAGATGGGCCTGGACCTTGCCCGGAATTACCCCAAACCGCTGACCGACGACGTGGTGCGCGCCTCCGATGTGGTGATCACGATGGGCTGCGGCGACTCCTGCCCCATCTACCCCGGAAAACGCTACGAGGACTGGGAACTCCCGGACCCGGCCGGCCAGCCCCTCGAAACGGTCCGGGAGATCCGCGACCAGATCCACGCACGGGTCAAGACCCTGGTGGCCTCACTCACAAAGGAAACAACGCTCCCATGACACTGGAAACACCTGCTGCGGGGAAGATCCCTTCCGTGCTCTTTGTGTGCAGCAAGAACGGCGGCAAATCCCAGCTCGCCGCCGGCCTGATGAACCAGCTCGCCGGCGGGGCCGTGACCGTGTACTCGGCAGGCACCAAACCGGGCACGTCCCTGAACCCGCAGGCTGTGGAGTCCCTGACCGAACTGGGCATCGACATCACCGGCGAACATCCCAAACCTGTCACCAACGAGGTTCTGGACACCGTGGACGCCGTCATTGTCCTGGGCACCGAAGCGAAACTCGAACCGCGCAAGGGCACCCGCTTGGAGGTCTGGGAAACCGACGAGCCCTCCGAACGCGGCATCGAAGGCATGGAACGGATGCGCCTGGTCCGGGACGATATCAGCGCCCGGGTCCGGGAGCTATACGCGGAGCTCACCGGGAACCAGTACGGTTCAGCTACGTCCGGACTTCGAATTCCGTATGGCCGTGCCGGACACCGTTGACCTGCACTTCGAGGGCGTGCAGTCCGGGGTGGTGGACGCGGGTGGTCATCGGTTTGAACGCGTGGCGCTTGGCCAGTGTTCGTGTTTCGCCGGCGGCCAGCGTTAGTGCCGTCAGTTTGAAGACCTTCACGGACTGGCTGCCGTTGGCCTTGACGTAGTGGACCGCGTAGTCCACGGCCAGCCGGGCGTCTGCCGCCCGGTGTTCGAAATCTCGAACTCGAACCCGAGGTCTTCCGGCATCGCCACCACCTGCCGGTCCAGCCGGAGTGCGGTGACAGCAACCGACGCCGGCGCGAAGCCCTGGAGTGCCAGCGCGCCCGGATGGCCTTTCTTGACCAGGGTCCGCAGGCCGTGCCTGACCACCCACGCCGTGTTGCCATCCGGGGCCTGCAGCCAGCCGCCGGCCGTCGCCACCACGGCATCCGGTGAATGCCGGGCCAGATCGTTGAGGTGGTTGGCGACGGACCGGCGCACATAGTCGGACGGGTCCCGGTACAGGGCGTCCAGGATGGGAATGGTCGCCTCGGGCCGCTCAACCAGAGTCGGAACCCGCACCGCCCACGGGAGGTAGGGGCGGGTGCCTTCGGAGGCCAGGCGGCGGACGTGTTCGTCCGGGTGTGACGTCCACCGGAGGACTATTTCGAGTGCGGCGTCGGTATCACGGGCGAGCAGCCGCCGGATGGCAAACTCCCCGGTGAGCCGCGGGGTGAGCTCGGCCAGCAGCGCCAGGCAATCAGCAAAGCCGGCCGTGGTGTCCGTTTCGAGTGCCAGGGTGACTGCCGTTTCGGAAACCGGCCAGAGGATCCAGCCTGTGAATCCCGGGTGGTCCAGAGCACGGCGGAAGAGGGCTGCCGTGCTCGAATAGTCCGCTCGAGGGACCTGCCGGAGGTCAGCCAGCAGGGCTCCGCTGACCCGGTCGGTCCGCCCGCGCAGGCTGAGCTCCTCCAGCGTTGCTGCTGCCACGCCCACGTTGGGCCACTGCGTCCCGGGTGCTGACAGCGCCAGGATGTCAGCAAGCGCTTCCACGTTGCTCCGGCTGATCAGTTCGTTCATTGCGCCCATCCGGTCAGGCTACAGCGATAGTCTTCATCTGAAGGAAGTCTTCAACGGCGCAGGGACGGAAGTCAGACGTGGCAGAACAGGCAGGAAAATCCGGGAAGGGGCCCCATTGGTGGCGCATTTTCCATGACAAGTTTGTGGTGGAAGAACGCTACATGGAGCCGGGGGCGCGCAGGAACCTCTACCGCGCTGCGGTAATCCTGATCGGGGTAGGCGCCCTGATGTTCATCGCCACCCTCGTGGGGGTAGTGCAAAGCGGCACCGCCCCGTGGGGACCGGACGAGCCGATCCGGGACTGGCTGCTGGGCACCCGCTCGGAGACGCTTACGGGCGTGATGATCTTCCTCGCCGTGATCTTCGGACCTATCGCCTTGCCCATCATCGTGCTGGTGGTCACGGTGGCGTGGGGGTTTGCGGCCAAACACGCGTGGCGGCCCATCGTCCTGGCTGCCGCCATGCTCAGCGGCGTGGTGATTTCGCAGATCATCCTGCAGATCGTCCGGCGGTCGCGTCCGCCCGTGGAGCTGATGCTCTTCGGGGCCGACCATACCTTTTCCTTTCCCTCCGGCCACGTCCTGGGGGCTTGCGACTTCCTGCTGGTGGGCACTTTCCTGAGCTTCTCGCGCCGGGAGAACCCGCGGTCCGCCGTTCTGGGTTTTGCAGGTGCGGGTGTTGGCATTGTGCTGGCCGCGGTGAGCCGGCTTTACCTCGGCTACCACTGGCTCAGTGACGCCCTCGCCTCGCTTTCCCTGGCGTTGGTCATCCTGGGTGCCGTCATTGCCCTTGACACGTGGCGGACCGCCAGGATTCCGGGTGAGCGGATCACCGGCGAGCTCTCCAAAGCCGACGCACCCGGCGACTAGCCGCTATGGCCACCGAACAGGATGTCCGCAGGATGTGCCTGGCACTGCCCGGTGTCACCGAACGGAGCAGCTGGGGCCAGCCCGCCTGGTTCGCAAAAACGCTGGTGGCACGCATATGGGAGGACGGCGTACTGACCGTAAAAACCACCGAACGCGAAGCCTTGGCCGGAACGGACCCCGAAACCTACTTTTGGACTCCGCACCACGAACGGTCACCCAAGCTGGTGCTGGTGCGGCTGGCGCGGATCGAGACCGCTGAACTGGGCGAACTGCTCGATGAGTCCTACCGGCTGGCTGGCGGACGCGGAACCTGACCGGCCGGCGTCGGGCGGTTCCGGAAGGCGCTAGCGCTGCGGGAGAGAGCGGGCGCGTTTAAGCGCGCGGCGCAGTTTGGCGTTGGCAGCCTCAAGTTCCAGGACCTTTGCGACGCCGGCAAGGTTCAGCCCCTGCTCCAGCAGCTCTCCAATGTGCAGGAGGATGGCGATGTCGGCGTCGCTGTACTGACGGGTGCCGCCGGCAGTACGCGCGGGCCTAAGGAGTCCGCGGGTCTCGTAAAGCCGGATGTTCTGCTGTCCTGTGCTTGCCAGCTGGGCAGCTACGGAGATGGCGTAGAGACCCTGGCCCGCCCGGGGCTGGCGTGCAGGTTCGGTGTCCGGTTCGGTCATGTCTGCTCCCAAAAAACTCTCGAAAGTGGCTTGCCTCAGTTTCGCACAGGTGCTATAAAAAATCTATATCCACCACCACAGATAGTGGCCCGTGGGTATTACCCAATCAATGAACTGCAAGTGCTGAAGGAGTGGGAAATGATGTTGATGCGTACGGACCCGTTCCGGGAGCTGGACCGGCTGACGCAGCAGGTCTTCGGAACAGCGGCCCGGCCGGCGGCCATGCCTATGGACGCCTGGCAGGAAGACGGTCATTTTGTGGTGGCCTTTGACCTGCCCGGGGTCAAGCTCGACTCCGTGGACCTGAATGTTGAGCGGAACGTCCTGACGGTGCGGGCGGAGCGTCTTGATCCGACCCAGCCCAACGTTGAGCTGGTGGCCGCGGAGCGCCCCCGTGGTGTGTTCAGCCGCCAACTGATCCTGGGCGACACCCTGGACACGGAGCACATCAAGGCCAGTTACGACCAAGGCGTCCTGACCCTGCGGATCCCTGTCTTGGAGCAGGCCAAGCCGCGCAAGATCGAGATCGAAACCAAGGGCCAGATGCACGAGATCAAGGGCTAGCCCTTCTCCGGGGCGCCGGCATGATGCCGGCGCCCCGGCGCCGTGCTCCTGAGAATTCACCGGGACGCCGCCATGACCAGCCAGCCGGACTACTATGACGTTCTGGGCGTGAAGCCAGCCGCCAGCCCGCAGGAGATCTCCCGCGCCTACCGTGCCCTGATGCGCACCCACCATCCGGACCTGGATGACGGCGCGGCAGAAGGCGGTGAACTGTCCCGCCGTGAGCTGCTGCAGATCATGCAGGCGTTCTCTGTCCTGCGTGACCCCGCCCAACGCGCGGCCTACGACCGGAGCCGCGCCGGGGCAGGTACAGGCACGCAGAGCAGCGGACCGGTGGTTATTCCGGTCCGCAAGGTGCAGCGGCGTGACCAGCCGGCCGGCAACACCATCAGAATCACGCCCGTACGCTGGGAAAGCGGACCCTGGACGTAGTCCGCACCACGGGGCGGCAGCATCACCGCGAGGAGGCGGACACAACAATGAGCGAATGGCGTCGCTACGATTCGCATTTGATTCCGGCGTTCCACGAACGCTTCGAAGCGCGTTGGGGCAAGGGTACCGCCCCGTTTCTCGATCCCGAGGCCCATGAAGAGCCGCTTCCGCGCGCGCAGTGGATCAACCCGGCCACGGGTGCGGCCCTGGCGGTTGTGCCGGTATGGACAGCGGAGGAACGCCAGCAGCGCTCCTTCGGAGTGTTCTATCTCCCGCCCGCCGGTGATATCTGGGTCCTCCGGCCGGGCTACACGGGCTATCTCGAACCTGCCGACGGCGACACCGAGCAGCTCGTCACCCTCCGGAACGATGCCTACCGCAAGGCAGTGGCGCACGCCAAGGAATTCCTGTTCGGCTCACAATAGTCCCGGCCGGGGAAGCCCGGGCCCGGGGAAACCGGGACCAGGCCCGGCCGCCGGATCCGAACCGCTGCCCAGCAGGCTGCGTGTGAGGGTTTCGGCGTCGGCCATCAGGTCTTCGACGGCGGCGCTGAGGTGGGAGTCGGAGACCGGCACGTCTTCCAGTGCCGCGGCCACCACGGCCCGGCGCACCAACTCGCGGGCGAAGGATGCGGTGGTGCCTTCCGTCCGTTCCGCGGCGGCCTCGAGTGCCGCGGGACTGAAGCCGACGAGGCGGCCGTACAGCTCCAGCAGCCGGACCCGCTCGGCGTGCGCCGGGAGCGGAATTTCGACGGCGAGGTCCACCCTGCCCGGCCGCTGGGCCAGTGCCCGCTCCAGCATGTCCGGCCGGTTGGTGGTGAGGACAAACGCCACGTCAGCGTCGTCGTCCAGCCCGTCCATGGCGTCCAGAACCTCAAAAGCAGCGGCTGCGGTCCATGACCGAAACTCCTGTCCTCCGCAATGAGGTCGCAGTCCTCCAGCACCACAATGGACGGCTGGAGCGCGCGGGCCATGCGGGCCGCCTCGGAGATCCGGGCGAGTGACCCGCCCGAGAGGAGGATGGCCGTCGAGCCTTCACTTTGGCTCAGGAGGTGGCGCACGGTGTGCGTTTTGCCCGTCCCCGGCCTGCCGTAGAGCAGAATGCCGCGCTTAATGTGCTGGCCGTGGTCCTTGAGGGACGCCCTGTGTGTGGCGATGCCCACGGTGTGATCGGCAACCTTCTGCAGCAGTCCGTCGGGCAGGATGACCTCCGACGCCGGCAGGCGGGGGCGGTGGTGGAAGGTCACCCCCGCGGTGCTGGGGCCGTACTCGGACATCACCAGGGAAATGACCTGGCCCTTGAGGACGCTGTTGTTATCCAGCCGGACGCGGAATTCCGCCAGGAACTTCGTGGCGGTTTCCGGGTTGGTGGCCAGGACCTCCAGCGATGCTGTCTGGCGTCCGGAGCGAGGCTCGGCGTCGCGCTGCAAGACCGCCAGCGGGTTCCCGGCGAAGCTGAAAAGCCAGAGGCCCAGCGCCACGGCCTGCCGCTGTGTGTCCGGCCCTACCGCCAGGTTGGCGTAGTCGGGCTGGGCGAGCGGAAACTGCGGATAGAGCTGGGACTGCTGCACCATGTCACTGAACGACTGGTGGTGCCGCTGGCCCCCGCCCCCGATGCCGACCAGCCGGCTGGAGGGGTCCTGCGCGGCGAGCCCCGCCATCACAATGTCAGCGTCCACAAAGCGGTGCGGCGGGATCTTTTCCTCCACCACCGAGAGCCCGTCAGCGGGAGCCCTCAGGTGTGCGGTCAGCGCCGGAAGCAGCTGGAGGCCTTTCTGCTGCCGATGGTTGCCGGCCTGCGAAAGCTGGACCAGCGCGCCAAAATCATCGATGAACTTCCCCAGTTTTTCATCCATGCCCCGACCCTAACAGTCCGGTCCGACAGCCACGCCGGTGTACGATTCTGAGTCTCACCAGTTCCATGTTTTCGCATTTCATTAAGGGCTGACACCATGCATATTTCCGCCAAAGACCTGGCAGCCCGTATCCCTTCGGACTTCACCCTGGGCGTGGCCACCGCCGCCTTCCAGATCGAGGGCGCGCTCACTGAAGACGGCCGGGGTCCCGCGGGCTGGGACGTGTTTTCCGCCAAGGACGGCGCCATCGTGGAGAACCACAGCCCTGCTGTTGCCACCGACCACTATCACCGCATGCCGGACGACGTGGCCCTCATGAAACAGCTCGGTGTCGATTCGTACCGGTTCTCGCTGTCCTGGTCCCGGATCCAGCCCAACGGCAGCGGCCCTGTGAACCCTGCCGGCCTGGCTTTCTACGACCGGCTCCTTGATGAGCTGCTCGCCAACGGCATTTCACCCATGCTGACCCTCTATCACTGGGACACGCCGCTGGCACTGGACGACGCCGGCGGCTGGATGAACCGCGACACCGCCTACCGCCTCGCGGAGTTCGCCGCGATCGCCGCTGCCGCGTACGGTGACCGCGTGGCACGCTGGTGCACCATCAACGAGCCCGCCACTGTCACCACCAACGGCTACACGCTGGGCCTGCATTCGCCGGGCGAAGCCCTGATGCTCAACGCCCTGCCTACCGTCCACCACCAGCTTCTGGGACATGGCGTGGCGCTCCAGGCCTTGCGGGCGGCGGGGGTCCCCGGCGAGATCGGGATGACCAATGTGTACTCGCCCATGGTCCCCAACTCCATCAACCCCCTGGACAAGATCAGCGCGGGCCTCATGGACATCGCCCAGAACCGGCTCTACGCTGACCCGGTCCTCACCGGCAAGTACCCGGACATCATTCGGGCCGCGAAGTTCTTCAGCTCCTTCAACCACCCGGACGAGGACATGGAGATCATCTCCCAGCCGCTCGACTTCTACGGCCTGAACTACTACATGCCCACGAAGGTTGCGGTGGGCCCGGGCGAAGGTGCGGTGCCGGCGAGCATGGCGGAGGCCATGGGCAGCGACCTGAGTGCCGCGGGCAACGGTGCCACGCCGTTCCACGTGGTGACCTGGCCGGAAGCGGACATCACCTCCTACGGCTGGCCGGTAAAGCCCGAGTACATGAAGGTGGCGCTCAAGGAGATGGCCGAGCGCTATCCGAACCTGCCGCCGGTCATCATTACCGAAGGCGGGGCCAGCTTCGAGGACATCCTCGTCCGCGACAAATCCACCAACACCACGTTCATCCCGGACGAACGGCGGCTCAAATACCTCTCGGACCACATCCAGTCCGCATTGGAGGCCACAGGCCCCGGCGGTGACGCCGAGGCCATTGACCTGCGCGGCTACTATGTGTGGTCCCTGCTGGACAACTTTGAATGGTCCGCGGGGTACAACCAGCCGTTCGGCCTGCTCCATGTCGATTTCGAGACCCTGGAGCGGACACCCAAGGCTTCCTACTTCTGGTTCCAGGAGCTCATCGAGGAACGGAACCTTGCCGCGGCGGCGGGTGCCGCCGTCGCGCACGCCCTGAGTGCGGAACCGGACGAAGCAGACGATGCAGCAGCAGTACCCGACGACGGCGTGACCACCTCGGGCGCGTCCGCCTGACTGATGCGGTGCTGATGGGCCCTAGATGTGGGAATTACACCTAGAGCAGGTCCAGGACCTTGAGCTGTTTGGCCATCCCGGCACCGTCCGTCGAATAGATCCAGGGCACTGCCGAGGCGGTGTGGTCGCCGTCCTCGGAGTGGCCGCCGGCAAACACGGACTCGCTGACGGAGAGCTGCCGGATGGCGATGGCGGCCACCTTGTCCCCATGGTCCTGGGCAAAACCTGAGTAGATCTGCTCGTCGTGCTGGCCGTTGTCGCCGATCAGCAGCCAGCGCATGTCCGGGAACTCCTTGGCAAGGCGTTCCAGATTCCGGTGCTTGTGCTCCTGTCCGCTGCGGAACCAGCGGTCCTGCGTGAGGCCCCAGTCGGTGAGGAGCAGGGCGCCGGCGGGATACATGTTCCGGCCCAGGAACCGTTTGAGCGTGGGCGCCGCGTTCCACGGGCCGGTGGAGAGGTAAATGACGGGGGCTTCCGGGTGTTCTATGGTGAGCCGGTCCAGCAGGACAGCCATCCCCGGCGTGGCCATGCGTGCCCGCTCACTGAGCACAAACGTGTTCCACAGGGCCAGGAACGGCCTCGGCAAGGCAGTCACCATGACGGTGTCGTCAATGTCGGAGACGATGCCGAACTTCGCGTCCTCACCGATCACCTGAATCAGGGTCTCCACCGGCTCGGTCCCGTCCGCCTGCAGGACAGCCGTATGCCACCCGGGGGACAGTTTTACGTCTACTACCGTGTCGATCAGCCCGCCGCGGTCTGCCTTGACCCGCGTGGACACGCCGCCGATGGTGATTTCCACCTCGGTGTGCTGGAGGGGAACGCTGGTGAAGGCCCGCCAGCCGCGGACGTTCTGGGTGCCGTTGAGGGCCGCATGGGCGGCCGGGCTGCCGGGGACCGGCTTCTTTGTCAGCAGGACCCGGCCAAGAACCCGCACCCACCCGGTGGATGATCCGTAGCCCTGGTAGCCGATAGTCTGCGGGGAAAAATTCCAGCGTCCCGCGAGGCGGATGCGCGTGGAATTGACCGTGTCTGAAATCCGGTGAGCCAGGCGGAATAGCTGCGTGCCGGACAGCGGAGCCTGGTGCGGAGTGTTCCGGGATGAATTCTGAGGAGCCATGTCCATGCCTCCACTCTGCCACAGCGCACCGCCGCGCCGGCACGTGCGGCGGTGCCGCCGTCGTACGTGACGTCAGCCGGCCCCCACGAACCACCGCAGGGTTTCGGCGTTCCGCACCGCATTCCCGCCGCCGTCGTTGTTGAAATAGGCGTACACGTCCAGGCCGGACGCCGACCATTCCCGGATGCGGTCCGCCCACCACTGAAGGTCCGCGTCAGAGTAGGAACCGCCATACAGATGCTCATGGTCAGGGCCGTGAAGGCGGATGTAGACGAACGGTGCCGTGGCGCGCAGAATGCACGGGAGGTTGGCGCCGCTCATGATGCAGTATGCGGCTCCGTGCCGCTCCAGCAGGGAGTAGACGTCAGGATGGTCCCAGCTGGAATGCCGGAACTCGACGGTCACGCGGATCCACCAGGGCACGGCGGCGAGGAAGTAGTCCAGCCGGGCATCATCGCGCTCCATCTGCGGCGGAAGCTGAACCAGCAGGACTGCCCGTTTGTCGCCCAGTTCGTGCCAGCACCGCGCTATCCGCTCCAGCCACACTTCAGGCGCGTAAAGCTTTTTGCCGTGCGTCAGGCCGCGGGGAGCCTTGACGGACATCGCGAATCCGTCCGGGAGCCGGCGACGCCAGCTGGCGAAGGAGGTATCCCTTGGCCAGCGGTAAAAGCTGGCGTTCAGTTCGACGGTGCTGAACCGGGCAACGTAATGCTGCAGCCTGTCCCGGGCGGGGAGGCCCGGCGGGTACAGCACACCGTCCCAATGGTCGTAACTCCAGCCGGAGGTGCCGATATGGATCGCCACGGTCAGCAGCCGTCCGGGCATGCGGGGTGGGTCATGATGCCTCCGGTGTCTTCGGGGACTGGCCTTGCCTTCAGGCTACTGTGCCGGATTGGGCGCGGGTGTTTCCCCGCAGGGTTTCGCTGCGTTTTCCCCTGCACAGGGCATCGTTGTGGCAGTGTAAGGTCATGGCGCTCATCGAGGATTATGCAGTTGTTGGGGACCTTCACACCGGCGCCCTGGTCAGCACAGAAGGCTCCATCGACTGGCTCTGCCTGCCCCGCTTCGACTCACCGGCCTGTTTCAGCGCGCTGGTTGATACGCCCGAGTCCGGGCGCTGGCTGCTGGCACCCGAGGGTGGCGGCACCTGCACCAGACGCGGCTACAAAGAGGGCACGCTGGTCCTCGAAACGGAATGGGAAACCCCCGACGGCACCGTCAGGGTGATCGACTTTATGCCCCCGCGTGACGAAGTGGCGGACATCGTGAGGATTGTCGAAGGCGTCACCGGAAGCGTGAGGATGCACAGCGAACTGGCCCTGCGGTTCGACTACGGGCACATCATGCCCTGGGTGCGGAAAGACAAGCACGGCCTGCACGCCATCGCCGGTCCGGATGCCGTCTACTTCGTCACCCCGGCACCCCTCCACAGCGAAAACATGCACTCGATCAGTGACTTCACGGTCAAGGAGGGGGAGCGGGTTCCCTTTGTCCTGACGTGGGCGCCCAGCCACGTTCCCCGGCCCAACACGGTGGACGCGGAGCACGTGTTGGGCACAACCCTGGCCTATTGGCGCGGCTGGGCTTCCCAGTGCACCGTCAAGGGAAAGTACCAGGACGCCGTGCTCCGGTCCCTGGTGACGTTGAAAGCCCTGACGTATGCGCCCACCGGCGGCATCGTTGCCGCCGTGACCACCTCGCTTCCGGAACAACTCGGGGGTCCCCGTAACTGGGACTACCGCTACTGCTGGCTGCGGGATGCCACGTTGACGCTTCAGGCGCTGCTGGCAGCGGGCTACACAGCGGAGGCTGCCGCGTGGCGGGACTGGCTGCTCCGCGCTGTGGCGGGTGACCCGGCTGATCTGCAGATCATGTACGGGATCCATGGCGAAAGGAGGATGCCGGAACTGGAGCTGCCCTGGCTGGCCGGCTACGAGAATTCCAAGCCGGTGCGGACCGGTAACGGTGCCGCCGAGCAGCTTCAGCTGGACGTTTGGGGCGAGGTGCTTGACTGCCTGGCCCTGACGCGGAACTCGCTGCTGAAACACACTGATGAGTCCTGGGATCTGCAGGTTGCCCTGATGCAGCATCTGGAAACCGTATGGGACCGGCCGGACAACGGGCTCTGGGAGATGCGTGGACCACGCCGCCATTTCACGCACTCCAAGGTGATGGCCTGGGTGGCGGCGGACCGCATGGTCAAGGGCGTGCGTGACTTCGGCCTGCCGGGACCGGTGGAACGGTGGGAGGCCCTTCGGGACGCTATCCATGCTGAGGTCATGGCCAACGGCTACGACCCCGTCCGGAACACTTTTGTGCAGTCCTACGGACGGCCCGAACTCGACGCCAGCCTGCTGCTGATTCCGCGGGTCGGGTTCCTGCCGCCGGATGACCCCCGCGTGGTGGGAACCATCGAGGCCATCCAGCGGGAGCTGACCGAGGACGGATTCGTGCTGCGCTACCGCCCTGCCGACAGCGACGACGGGCTGCCGGGGGACGAAGGTGTGTTCCTGGCCTGCTCCTTCTGGCTTGTGGAGGCGCTCCTGGGGGCCGGGCGCAGCCAGGAAGCCACCGTCCTCTTCGAACGGCTGCTGGAACTGCGCAACGATGTGGGCCTGCTCAGTGAGGAGTGGGCCGTGGAGGCGGGGCGGCAACTGGGTAACACCCCCCAGGCTTTCAGCCACTTCGCGCTCGTGACAAGCGCCCTCGAACTGCATCAGGACACGGTCCGGCGAAGTGATACCCCTATTCCGCCTGAGTCCGAAAGGGTAGGGCAGTAACGGCCCGGTGGGCGGTGCGCACTTCAACTCCACGGAAGAGGTAAGTAGACTTACTAAATACTCGCGGAGTGCCCGTAGACACGGCACGCCACCGCGACTGAACGAGGGGTGGTAGGAATGGCCGGACATTTTGAGCTGGTGGATGCGCCTGACGGCGGCTACAGAGTGCGGATGCTGGACGGCTCAGGAAGCCTGATGGCAATCTCGGTGACGTTTCCAACCAAGCGGGCCGCCGTCGCCGGCGTCGCCATGGCGCGCGAGATCGCCGGTACGGGCTTGATCAAGGACTGCAGCAACAACGGGGCCGGCGGGGTCATCCGGGGTAAGAGCCGCACCGTGTCGGCTCCAAAGGACAGCCTGGAACCCCGGGCCCGGAAGGCTTCCAAGACCCCGCGCGCAACAGTCGGGTGATGGTCCCGCAGAGTCATGGCCCGGCAGCCTGGTGGCGGGGCGCCGTGCTTTTCGATGTTGACGGGACGCTGGTGGATTCCGCGTACGTCCACACCCTCGCGTGGTGGCAGGCGTTCCGCCAGCGCGGGTATGACGTCCCCATGGCTGCCATCCACTGGCACGTGGGAATGGGTGGCGACCGCTTGGTGGACAGCCTCCTTCCCGGCAGCCGCGACAAGGGTGCCGACGCAGACATCATGGCCAGCCACGCGGCGATTTTCGCCAGCAGCTGGCCATCACTGCGCCCGTTCGACGGCGCCAAAGAGCTGCTTGCCCAGTGCCACGCCGGGGGACTCGCCGTCGCCCTGGCTTCATCCGCGCGGAACCAGGACCTGGCTGCCAGCCGCAAGGCGCTTGCCGCGGACGCTTTTATCCATGCGGCCACCAGCGCCAATGACGCGAAGGAAAGCAAGCCGGCTCCGGACATTCTTGTCGCGGCGCTGGAGGCCGTTCGGGTGCCGGCTGCCGCGGCCGTGTTTGTCGGCGACGCGGTGTGGGACATGAAAGCCGCCGCTGCACTGGGAATGCCGTCCATCGGCGTCACCTGTGGCGGCAGGAGCGCCGCTGAACTCCTTGATGCGGGGGCCGCCGAGGTTTATGCCGGCCCCCGTGACCTACTCGACAATCTCCAGCAGAGTGCCATCGGCAGGCTGCTCGGGCTGGAAACCTAAAGCGCCGGCTTGACCCACGAAACGTTCACCTTGACCGAGCCGTCGTCGTTCTTCTCGATCTCCTCCACCACTTCCGAAGCCGAAGCGCCCATGTCCATGATTTTGGCGCGGTAGCTGGCGACCAGTTCGGCCAGGGTGGCATCTGTCCATTCCCCGGGACGCATCCGGGTGGAGATCTCTACGGGTTCCGGCTGGTGCAGCGCCATGGCGGCGCCTCCTCACTGTCGGTGGGTCACATCTGACCTTCCCTACGCTAGAGGCCGTCCCGGGCCTTCACAAGGAATCGCCGGTCTTCACAGGAAATTAGTCAGCCTGCTTACTTTTTTCGCGACAATTCGTTAGCGTCGAAGGACGCACATTCGCCGGATCCGACAGAAAGGCAGACCATGAAGGCACTCACGTGGCAAGGCAAGCGCTCAGTCAGGGTGGAAAACGTCCCGGACCCCGTGATCCAGGAACCGACCGACGCGATCGTGCGGATCACGTCCACGGCAATCTGCGGATCGGACCTGCACCTCTATGAGGTTCTCGGCCCGTACATGCACAAGGGGGACGTGATCGGACACGAACCCATGGGCATCGTGGAGGATGTCGGACGTGCCGTCACCAACCTGCGCAAAGGCGACCGGGTGGTGGTCCCTTTTAACATTGCCTGCGGTCATTGCTACATGTGTTCGCAGGGGCTCCAGTCCCAGTGCGAAACCACGCAGGTCCGGGATAAGGGATCGGGCGCCGCCCTCTTTGGCTACTCGGAGCTTTATGGGTCCGTCCCGGGCGGGCAGGCCGAATTCCTGCGTGTGCCACACGCAGACTACGGTCCGGTGAAGGTGGGAATGGACCTGCCCGATGAGCGGTACCTGTTCCTCTCCGACATCCTTCCCACGGCCTGGCAGGCAGTGGAGTACGCGGATGTGGCGCCAGGTGGCACGTTGGCGGTATTCGGGCTGGGGCCCGTGGGCCAGTTCGCCGGCCGGATCGGTGTCCACCGCGGGCTCCGGGTCATCGGCGTGGATCCGGTGGCTGAGCGCCGCGCCATGGCAGGGCGGCACGGCGTGGAGACCATCGATTACAGCAAGAATGTTGCGGACGAACTGCGGGAGATGACTGGCGGGCGTGGACCGGACGCAGTAGTGGACGCCGTGGGCATGGAAGCCCACGGTTCCCCGGTGGCAGGCTTCGCGCACCAGGCACTCGGGCTGCTGCCGGACAAGCTGGCGCAAAAGGCAATGGAGACGGCCGGGGTGGACCGGCTGGCTGCGCTGCACACCTCCATTGACGCCGTGCGGCGCGGCGGGACGGTCTCGCTGAGCGGAGTGTACGGTGGCCAGGCCAGTCCCATGCCGTTGCTGACCATGTTCGACAAACAGATCCAGGTCCGGATGGGGCAGTGCAATGTGCGCCGCTGGACTGATGACCTGCTTCCGCTCGTGGAGGACGACGCTGATCCGCTGGGCGTGATGGACCTGGTCACTCACCGCTCCGGCCTGGACGGTGCGCCCGCCCTGTACGAGAAGTTCCAGAAGAAAGAGGACGGCTGCATCAAGGTGGTCCTCAACCCCGGGAAGTAGTCCCCGAAGCCCCTACAGCGGCAGCAGGGCTGAGAGGTCCGCCCGGAGTCCTGACGCGGCCACCCGGTGCGCGGCCACTGCGTCCGACCACGTCAACTGGCCCGTTATCAACGAGAGCCAGGTGACGGCGTCGCACTCGATCACATTCGGCGGGGTGCCGCGCGTGTGCCGCGGCCCCTCGACGCACTGGGTGACGCCGAACGGAGGCACCCTGACCTCCACCGAGTTGCCGGGGGCGCGGGCCGTAACTTCCTCCAGCGTGTACCGCACGGCCGTAGCGGTGACGCTGCGGGGGAGCGGGGCGTCCGACGGCGTGGCGGCGGCTTCCCGCCACGCGGCGAGCGCCGCCTTCCCTTCTTCGATGCCGATCCGACGACGCGCTACGGCCATGAGGTCCCAATCCCCTTCCGGAAACAATCTCAGTAATCACCTGTGTAGAACGCGAGTACCCCGGACGAAGGAAGTCGGGTAGTCACGAAGTGAATTAGGGTAGCGCGAATACTGGCGGCGGACGAACCTGCTCCCGCATGCTCGATAACAAGGCTCATCGGAGAGTTGGCAGCAGTGAACAGCCCGGCCCCCGCCGTGGGGGTGATAGATACAGGGCTTCCGCCACCCGAATCGATGTGGCGGACCGGACTGACCGCCGGCGTATCCGCCCGGCAGTTCCCTCACTGACATCCGCAACAGCGAAGGACCGCTCATGCCTCCCCTTCCCCTGGATTTCAATGATGCCTTTCGCAGCCTCACCGGCGGCAGCGTCAGCGAGTTCTATGCCGAAATTTCGCCCTACTTTCCGCTGGCCGTCGCCGGTGTGATTGTCTGGGGCCTCTGGCTTTACCGCTTCGTCCTCTCCCACCGTGCCGGACCGATCGTGACGGATTTCAGGGCGTCCACGTCGGTGGTGGTCCCGTCGTTCCATGAGGATCCCGAGATCCTGATGAGTGCGTTGGAATCATGGCGGGCCCAAAAACCGGACGAGATCATCGTGGTCCTGGATGTTGAGGATCTGGACGCCTATCACCGGATCACCGCACTGGCGGACGAAACAATCCGGCCGGTCCTGTTCCACCACGTCGGCAAGAGATCCGCGCTGGGCGTTGGCATGCGGATGGCGCGGTTCGACATCCTGGTGCTGACAGATTCTGACACCTGGTGGGAGCCTGGCCTGCTGGCGAACGTCCAGATGCCGTTTGCTGACCCCTCCGTCGGGGGTGTGGGGACCCATCAGACCGTGTACCAGCGGGACACGAGTGTCTGGCGGCGGATAGCGGACTGGCTGGTCAACGTCCGGTACCTCGATTACGTCCCGGCGATGGGCCGGGCGGGTGCAGTGCCCTGCATCTCGGGCCGTACAGCGGTCTACCGGCGCAGCGCCGTGATGGGACTGATCGAGCACCTGGAGAACGAATACTTTATGGGCAGGCGGTGCATCTCGGGCGACGACGGACGGCTCACGTGGCTGGTGCTCGCCTCCGGCTACAAAACCGTCCACCAGTCCTCGGCCCGCGCGTTGTCCATGTTCCCCGCCAGCTTCCGGGCATTCATGAAGCAGCGCATCCGCTGGAGCCGGAACTCGTACCGGTGCTATCTCACCGCGGCAGCCAAAGGATGGCTTTGGCGGGTGCCGTTCGTGACGAAGGTGACCGTCCTGCAGATCATCCTCACGCCCCTCACCATGGGCCTGACCATGTTCTACCTCATCTTCAACCGGCTTGATCCCACACCCTTCGGCGTGGCCGCGGCCGTATGTTGGCTGCTGCTGGGCCGGGGTATCCGCGGCATCTCCCATCTGCGGAGGCATCCCAAGGACATCCTGATCCTTCCCGTTCTGGCGGTCACGGTGATCCTCGTTGCCCTCCCCATCAAGCTGTACGCCTTCGCCACCATGAACAAGCAGGGCTGGCTGACCCGCCACGCAGACACGCTGGGCGGCGACGGACAGGATGCGGCGAGCCTGTCCACCGGGGAGGTGGCAGCATGAAGACGGGCCGGGTGATTATGGTTGCTGCCCTGGCTGTCACGCTGGCCACCGCAGGTTTCATCTATGCGGGAAGCATAGGTAACGGTGACGCGGTGGATGCCATGGGCCGCAACGAGATTGCGGACAACGGCAACGTCCAGGGAGTGCTCTATCCGGGCGACCCCGCCAGCGAGGCACGCCTCGTGGAGCAGGAAGACGAGCGGCTGGTCTACGTCCGGACCATCGCCTCCGCAGCCCGGTGGCGGGTGGAGGGCCTCGAAGGCGCCTATCGGATCCGGACAGGATCGAGTTACACGCTGGTCCTCCCGGCCCGCAGCGCGGCCTACACGGTGACGGACCTGCTGGCCCTGGCCCCCAATGCATTCCGTCTGCAGCAAGGTGGATCGTACCTGCTCTCCGAGAGCATTGCCGTGCTCGCAGGAGCCACGCTCGCGCTGGCTTCCCCGGACCCGGCCCGTGGCCTGGACCTCCGGCTTGAAAGTGGAGCGGAGGGGTTTGCCTCCGTGGTGGCCCTGGGTGGATCCCTCACCCTGGGCGGCTCCGAGGCCTCCAAGGTTTCGGTCTCAAGCTGGGACAGCACCAAGGGGGGACCGGACAAGACCACAAAGGATGGGCGGGCCTATATCCGCGTCATTGGGGGCCATGCATCTTTTGCCCACTCGAACGTCTCCCATTTGGGTTTTTGGAGCGGAAACACCGGGGGGCTCTCCCTGACCGGGACGGATGCGGTGGCTGTGTTCACTGACGAGCAGCCTACGTCGGCGGAGGCCCGGGAGGCGGGCGGCGGCGCCCGGCTCCTCCCGGAGGCCGAGCTGAAAGACCTCACCCAGGAATCCGCCCAGGACTACAGTGTGGTCACGGCAGGAATTGAAAACCTTCGGGTCGACAGCAACGCCTTCGGGCTCTTCGTCACCAACGCCAGGGATGTAGCCATCAAAGACACCATCATTTCCGGAAGCCTGGTGGACGGGCTGGTGCTCCACCGGTTCGTCACCAACGCCACCATCACGGGGACTTCCTCCTCCGGGAACGCCGTTGACGGGTTCAGCATCGGACGGTCCACCGAAAAGATCAGCTTTGAAAACATCCAGGCCCGGGATAACGGCCGCAACGGACTCTCCATGGACGGCCAGCCACTGGCCGATGGTCCCAATGCCGTGGGAACCGCCGTCAACGGCTACGGCGGCAACCAGGTCAGCGGCGGTTCATTCGAGCGGAACGCCCGGTACGGGATCGAGGTGGTTGGTGGATCCGGACTCACTCTCCGGAACAACAGGGTGGCCCTGAACGAGGTGGGGATTGTTGCGGCGGACGGGGCCACGAACGTGACCATCGCCGACAACACCCTGCTGGACCAGATCCGGCAGGGTGTGGCCATCAGGGATGTGGGCTCCGCAGCGGTGGTTACCGGCAACTCCATCACCGGTGGGGACACGGGAATTTACGTACGGGACGCCGGCGCCGTGGTGAAGGAAAACACCATGAACCACATTTCCAACCACGGCATCACCTTGCTGGGCGCAGTCAACGAGACCAGTGTGGAAGGCAACTTCGTCGCGGGAAACGGGTCCACTGCCATCTGGGCTGAAGCGTCTACGGGAGCCCTGGTCGGAGACAACGACACCCTCGCCTGGGCGCCGGCGTTCACCGCGGAGCGCGTGGTCAAATCGGTGTTCCAGCCGCTTACCTTTATCTGGTTCCTCCTGGGTGCCCTGTTACTGGTGACCGCCGTGGCCCGTGGAAGAAACGCTGAACGCGTGCTCCGCAGCCCCTACGCCGACCATGTCCCGTTGACCTCCCTCAGCAAGGGAGTGGTGACATATAACGACGTGAGGCAGCTCCAGTGACCGGCCGCAGGATGGAACCCGCGGCGTGGATCGCCTTGGTCCTCATGGTCCTGGTGGCACTGGTTGCCGTCTTCGCGGTGATCAGCTTCCAGGACGCGGCTCCGAAGGCTGGCGAACCTTCTACGCCGGGTCCGACGGAATCTGCCGGGCCCCTTGGCGGAGCCGGCGGGCCCGCGGCTGTTCCCCCTGACTGCCCCGCTGCAACCGTGACAGTGGCCACGGCGGCCGAACTGACGGCGGCACTTGCGGCGCCGCAGCCCGGTGCAGTGATCCTCCTCGCGGACGGCGTATACGTGGGCAACTTCGTGGGAACGGGCGCCGGCACCTCTGATCAACACGTCACACTGTGCGGCGGAAGGGGAGCGGTGCTCGACGGCGGCGGCCAGGAGGAGGGCTACGTACTCCATCTGGACCGGGCATCGTACTGGACAGTGCAGGGCTTCACGGTACGGAACGGGCAAAAAGGGGTCATGCTCGACGAGACGACCCAATCGGTCATCCAGGGCCTTCTGGTCGAAGGCATCGGTGATGAGGCAATCCACCTGCGCAGGTTCAGCTCGGACAACAGGGTGGCGGGCAACACCGTGACCGGCGCCGGCCTGCGCAAGCCAAAGTTCGGCGAAGGCATCTACGTCGGCACCGCCGAGAGCAACTGGTGCAACATCTCATCGTGTGAACCGGACAAAAGCGATCGCAACGAAATCAGCGACAACATCATCTCCGGCACTACTGCCGAGAGCGTCGACATCAAGGAAGGGACCTCGGATGGGGTCCTGATCGGCAACAATTTCGAAGGTTCATCAATTCGGGAGGCCGACTCCTGGGTTGATGTCAAAGGCAAGGGCTGGCGGATAGAAAGGAACAGTGGCAAGAACTCGCCCTTGGACGGGTTCCAAACACACGAGATCCTCGACGGATGGGGCACCGGAAACGTCTTCCGGGAAAACACCGCCGAAGTCAACGGTCCCGGGCTTGGATACTCATTGAAACCGGTGCGCGACAACGTGGTCGACTGCAGCAACACTGCCTCCCACGCGGAGCAGGGCCTTTCCAACCTGCCCTGCACGAACTAGGGAACGTCCCCGGAACCGGGAACTCTGTTCAATCCTCTCTTCACACCAATGGAACGAGAATCCAATGAACAACCTTGAGTCCTTAAGCGCGCCCAAAATCACGGTGATCGGTACCGGGTACCTCGGTGCAACTCACGCAATCTGCATGGCGATCATGGGCTTCGACGTCATGGGCTTCGACGTCGACCACCACAAGATAGAACAGCTCCGGGCAGGGAAGGTGCCCTTCTATGAACCGGGGCTGCCAGAGAAGCTCCAGGAGGCACTGGCCGGCGGCCGGCTGAAGTTCACCACCGATCTGGATGAGGTTGCCGAATTCGGCGACGTGCACTTCATCTGCGTTGGCACGCCCCAGGCACCCAACTCATTCGCGGCGGACCTCAGTTACGTGGAGGCGGCATTTACCGGCCTGGCCGCCCGGATCCGCCGCAAAGCACTCTTGGTGGGCAAATCCACGGTTCCCATCGGCACCGCTGAACGCCTTACAGCCCTGGTTGCGGACATTTCGCCGTTGGGCACGGAACTCGAACTTGCTTGGAACCCGGAATTCCTGCGCGAGGGTTTCGCGGTCCAGGACACACTGCATCCTGACCGCCTGGTGTTCGGGGTGACCTCGGACTGGGCGGAGGACGCGCTCCGGCGCGCCTTCAAGCCACTGCTCGACGACGGTACCCCGCTGGTCGTTGCCGACCTCGCCACCGCGGAACTGGTCAAAGTGGCCGCGAACTCCTTCCTGGCCACAAAGATCTCCTTCATCAATGCGATGGCCGAGGTCTGCGAGGCCACCTCCGCCGACGTCAGCCTCCTGGCGTCCGCCCTGAGCCTGGATGACCGGATCGGCGGCAGGTTCCTCAAACCCGGCCTTGGCTTCGGCGGCGGTTGCCTCCCCAAGGACATCCGCGCCTTCAAGCACCGCGCCGAGGAACTCGGCGTGGGGCAGGCCGTCAGCTTCCTTGGCGAGGTGGATTCCATCAACAACCGCCGCCGCGTCCGCACTGTGGACCTGGTCAGGGAGCTTGCCGGGGGAAGCCTTGCCGGGATGAAGATCGCTGCCCTCGGGGCTGCCTTCAAACCCGACTCAGACGACGTACGCGATGCCCCCGCACTGGACGTTGCACGGATGCTCTACCTCGAGGGCGCCACAGTCAGCGTCTACGATCCGGAAGCCAACGCCAACGCCCACCGCCTCTATCCGGACCTGAACTACGCGGGCAGCCTGGCTGCCGCCGTGGAACAGGCCGACGTTGTGGCACTCCTGACGGAGTGGGACGAGTTCCGCACGGCAGACCCGGACGATCTGGGGGTCCTGGTGCGCCACCGCCGCATCGTGGACGGACGGCACGCGCTCGATCCCGAGCGGTACACGTCCCGGGGATGGGAATACCGGGCACTGGGGCGCCCTTACCAGCCGAGCATGGCAACCGCCGTCGGGCCGGTCCAGGACAGCGCGGCGTAGCCGCCTGCCCTCCGGGGAACCCACAGGAAGTCCGGGCCGTTGGCAGCGCGCCGTTGGCGAAGCAGTCAGCGGTCCGGGCGCCCTGCGCTTAGCGGGCAGCTTCCATTCGGGCAGCTTCCCTTCGGGGCGGTTCAGCCGGGCGGGTTCACTCCGGCGGTTCAGCCGGGCGGGCTCAGTCCAGCAGGGCCGACACGGCCGGACCCAGGCGGATCTTGCCTACCGGGTGACTGCCGCCCATCACCGGGGCCACCACCTTTTCCAGGACACTGGAGACGCCGGGGATGTCCGCGGCGCCGGCGGCGGCGAGGAGCGTCAGGCCCACCAGGGACGTGGCGCGCAGGTTCCCGTCCAGCATTTTGATGGCCACCGAGACGCCCTGGGGAGTGGCCATGGCCAGCACGCCCTCAGCGCCGATCTTGGCGATAATGCCGAGTTCGTCCATCACGATGGTGTTGGCCTCGCCGCGGCCCTGGACCGCCCAGGGGTAGTCGAGCATGGAGGTGGCGATGGTGGCGGCGCGGGCGTTGGAGTTTTTGTCTCCCGGCGCCTTGGCCAGCATGGAATAGGCGCGGGCCAGGCCGGTCAAGGAAATGGCCGCAACCGGGGCGCCGCACCCGTCGATGCCCAGATGGGCGATGTGCTCGCCGCTGTACTCCTCAATTACGCTGCGGACCCGCTGCTGGAGCGGATGGTTCGGCTCCAGGTAGCTCTGGGTGTCCCAGCCGTTTTCCGTGCAGGCCCACAGGAACGCGGCGTGTTTGCCTGAGCAGTTGAAGGCGAGCCTGGACTTGCCGCGATCGGAGCGCAGCAGCCAGTTGCGGGCTGTCTCGTCCTGCGGCCATGCGGCGGGGCACTGCAGCTGTTCTTCCTTCACGCCGGCTGCCTTCAGCATTCCCTCCACCACATCCATATGGTCCAGGGAACCCACGTGGCTGCCGCAGGCCACCGCCACCTGCGCGCCGCGGAGCGGAACGCCGGACTGCATGGATGCCAGCGCCTGCAGCGGTTTGAGCGAGGAGCGGGCATAGAGCGGAGTCCTGATATCACCGAGTTCGGTGACCACACTGCCGTCGGCTGACAGTACTACTGCGGAACCGATGTGCCGGGACTCCACAAATCCGCTGCGTTCGATGACGGCGAGTTCTACGGCGGAGTCCACGGTGAACGTGGCATGCGGGTTGTGGGGCATGCTGCCAAGTCTATGGCCCCCGGAGGGAATGCCCTGGTAGCGGCTTGGGAAGGAATGCGGAAGGCCGCGCTACTCCACGGTGACCATGACTGACTGCCAGCCTGAGGCTCCGTCGGGTACGGGATCGGCCCGCTGATCCGTCTGCACCTCACCGGTGCCGTCGGTGGCCCGGACCTTGATGTAATGCGGACCCGGCGTGGCGTCCCAGTCGAAGGACCACTGCCGCCAGGTGATGAGGGACGCCTCGGCGGACAGGACGGCTTCGGCCCAGGGGTTGTTGTCGATCTGCACTTCCACCTTGGTGATGCCGCGGGTCTGCGCCCAGGCCGTCCCGCCGATTGCCACGCGGCCGGCCGGCACCTTGGCGAAAGACCTGGGCACCTCCACCCTGGCCATGGTCTTGATGGGGCCGCGCTCGGACCAGCCACGTTCTGTCCAGTAGGCCTTGCTGTCCGCGAAGCGCGTTACCTCCAGGTCCACCACCCACTTAGTCGCCGAGACGAAGCCGTACAGCCCGGGAACCACCATGCGCACGGGATAGCCGTGTTCCAGAGGCAGCGGCTCACCGTTCATCCCGATCGCCAGCATGGCGTCCCGGTCATCGAGGAGGACTTCCAGGGGCGTGGAGGCGCTGAACCCGTCGATTGAGGTTGACAGCACCATGTCCGCACCGTCTTTGGGGCGGGCCCGCTTGAGGACCTCACGAATCGGAAAGCCCAGCCACTTCGCGTTGCCGGCCAGGTTTCCGCCCACCGGATTCGACACACAGGTGAGGGTCACGTGCGATTCGATAAGGTCGGCGTCGAGCAGGTCCTGGAAGCTCAGGCGGATTTCCTGCTCCACCATGCCGTGGACCCGAAGCTCCCAGTCCTCGGCGTTGATTTCGGGCACGCTGAGGGCCGTGTCGATCCGGTAGAACTCTCCGTTGGGGGTGATCCAGGGCGTGACGCCGGCCACCGGGGACTGCACACCGCCGGGAACCGCCGCGGCCGCCTTAACCGGCGCGGGAAGCTGCAAGGCTTCCCGCGCTTTGGCAATGTTGCTGCGGGCGCCGCTGAGCAGGCGGCCGCCCGTGGCGGCGATTCCGGCCCCCGCGACAGTGAGGGCCGTAGCGGCGAAGAAGCGCCGGCGGCTCGTGGCGGTGCGGCCGGCTTCCCCGGCTGCGGTGTCGGCCGACGCTTCCGGCCACGATCTGAGCTGCCAGAGGGGCGCCACCAGCAGCCTCAGCACCACCAGGCCTGCCAGCGTGCCCAGCACGGTGGGGATGGCATCCAGGGGCTGGACGCCTGCCCGCGTCACCACGCTGGCCACAATCACCGCTCCCATCAGCAGCACCCCTGCAACCCCCAGCGCCCACTTTCGGTATGCCGCCACGCCCAGCAGGCAGGCCAGCGCGGCAATGGTCAGCCCCATCCCCACAAAGAGGGCGGCCTTGTCATTGGTGCCGAACGTGGAAATGGCGAAATCCTTGAGCCACGGCGGGGTGAAGTCGATGAATGTGGACCCCAGAGCAATGACCGGGGTGGCGCGCGCCGTAAAGAACGCTCCGATCAGTTCCGCCACGGCAAGCACGACGGCGGCGGCCGCCACGCCTGCCAAAGCGGCCAGGGCGGCGGGTTCCTTGAGCCAGTTCAGGAGCTTCTTCATGCTGTGGGTTCGTTGCGGCAGGCAACAGGGATGGTTGGGCAGGCAGACAGCTTGGGACTTTCTCCCTTAGGAAACGGAAGGGTGCACAAAGTACCCTTGGAGACTGTGAAGGTACTCGTCATTGGCCCTGGAGGCCGCGAACACGCCATTGTCCGCTCCCTGCTCGCCGATCCCAACGTGTCCGAAGTCCATGCAGCTCCCGGCAACGCCGGGATCAGCAAGCTGGTCCCCACCCACAACATCGACGGCAATGATCCGGACGCCGTAGCCGCCCTGGCCACGAAGCTCGGTGTTGACCTTGTTGTGGTCGGCCCTGAGGCGCCGCTTGCTGCCGGGGTTTCCGACGCCGTCCGCGAGGCCGGCATACCGGTGTTTGGACCCAGCAAAGCCGCGGCCCAGCTGGAGGCTTCCAAGGCATTCGCCAAGGAAGTCATGGCCGAAGCGGGCGTCCCCACGGCCATGGCCATGGTGGCTACGAACGCAGAGGAAGCAGCCTCGGCCCTGGACACCTTCGGCGCACCCTACGTCGTCAAGGATGACGGCCTGGCAGCCGGCAAGGGGGTAGTGGTCACCAAAAACCGCGATGAAGCCCTGGCCCATGCCCAGACCTGCTTCGACGCCGGCGGCACCGTGGTAATCGAGGAATTCCTGGACGGCCCCGAGGTCTCCATCTTTGTCCTCTGCGACGGCCGCAACACGGTGGCGCTGTCCCCGGCGCAGGACTTCAAGCGCATCTTCGACAACGACGAGGGCCCCAACACCGGCGGCATGGGAGCCTACACCCCGCTTGAGTGGGCTCCAGCCGGGCTCGTGGACGAAGTCATCGAGCGCGTGGCCCAGCCCACCGTGAACGCCATGGCCCACCGCGGCACCCCGTTTGTGGGCGTGCTCTTTGTCGGCCTGGCCCTGACGTCGCGCGGCACCCGCGTCATCGAGTTCAACGTCCGCTTCGGCGACCCCGAAACCCAGGCTGTGCTGGCGAGGCTCAAGACCCCGCTCGGCGCGCTGCTGCTGGCAGCGGCCAAGGGCGAACTGGACAAGGCAGACGAGCTGCGCTGGTCCAAGGAGACCGCTGTCGCCGTCGTCGTCGCGTCTGAGAACTACCCCGACACCCCGCGCACCGGCGACCGCATCCGCGGGCTCAAGAAAGCGGAGGCGCTCGAGGGCGTGCACGTGATCCATGCAGGCACCGCGCTGGACGAAAACGGCAAGGTGATTTCCGCCGGCGGGCGTGTGCTCGCCGTTGTTGCCCTCGGCAGTGACCTGGTGGAGGCACGGGAACGGGCGTACGACGGCGTGGAGCTGGTTCAGCTCGAAGGCTCCCAGTTCCGGACGGACATCGGACGCAAGGCGACCCGCGGCGAGATCAAGGTTGCCTCCAACGCAACCGCATCGCTGCCTGTCACGAAGGCGAAGGCATAACCATGACTGAGAATTCCGCTGAGGAAGCCCGGAAGCGCGGCTTCAGCACCGCAACCCTTGACCTGCCCGGCTGGACGCACGTCTATTCCGGCAAGGTCCGCGACCTGTACGAACCTGCGGACGAATCCATCCGCGAGCAGGTGGGCCAGGACTGCGTCCTGGTGGTGGCCAGCGACCGCATCAGTGCGTACGACCACGTCCTGGCAAGCGAGATCCCGGACAAGGGCCGCATCCTGACCCAGCTGAGCCTATGGTGGTTCGACCAGCTTGATGTGGTGCACCACGTTCTGGCATCCACTGTGGAAGGCGGGGTTCCCGCGGCTGTTGAAGGCCGTGCGATGATCTGCAAGAAGCTGGACATGTTCCCGGTGGAGTGCATTGCCCGCGGCTACCTCACCGGGTCAGGGCTGCTGGAGTACAAGGCTTCCGGGACGGTCTGCGAGATTCCGCTGCCTCCGGGCCTGGTGGACGGTTCACGGCTTGAGAAGCCCATCTTCACGCCGTCCGCGAAGGCCGAAATCGGCGAGCATGACGAGAACATCTCCTACAACGATGTTGCGGCCATGGTGGGGGATGACATCGCCGGACGCCTCAGCGAACTGACCCTGAAGATCTACTCCACGGCGGAGAAGACCGCCCGCGAACGCGGCATCATCCTGGCTGATACGAAGGTGGAGTTCGGCTACGACGCCGTGTCCGGTGCCATCACCCTGGGCGATGAGGTCCTCACCCCGGACTCGTCCCGTTTCTGGGACGCGGCCACGTACCAGCCCGGGCAGGCGCAGCCGTCCTATGACAAGCAGTACGTGCGCGACTGGCTGACCTCAGCTGAATCCGGCTGGGACCGCTCCTCGGATGTGCCGCCGCCGGCGTTGCCCGAGGATGTCATAGCCCGCACCCGCAGCCGGTATGTAGAGGCCTACGAGAAGCTGACCGGCAAGAAGTTCGTCTAGCTTGCCCTGGCGGGCCCGGTTTTCAGCCGGGTCCGCCACTAGCTGGCTTTGGCCTTTTTTGCCGCCGCGGCTGCGCGCTGCTGGGCCAGATTGATTTCAAGGATGGCATCCAAAGCCTGCTGGACCAGATCCTGGGCTCCGGCGGAGCTGAAGGCTTTTTGCGCTTCCTTCAGGTAGACAATCGCTTCCTCTGACTCGCCGGCGGCCTTGAGGGACTTGCCGAGCAGGAGCGCAACCTCGCCGGCGGTGTGCTTGGCCAAGGCCTCACGTTCTGCATGGATTTTCCGTAACTTCTCAATGGCGGCCACGATATCGCCGGTGAGGTAAAGCCAGCGGGCACGGATGAACGCGACTTCGAGTTCATCACTTTTCATCTCGTAAACAATGGAGAATGCCAGCTCTGCGCGCTCGATCGAGGCCAGGGTCTCGGGCTCGACGATGCCTGCCTGCAGCCTGACGGCGGCCGATGCTTTGTTGAACCGGGCCCACATTTCGATGTCGTTGGCGGGGGACAGCAGCTTTGCGGCCCGTTCGTGTTCCTTGACTCCCTCTGCATAGTCATGGCGCATAAAGGCCACGTTGCCCACTACCCAGGCGACCTCACCGGCAAGCTGGGGCATCGTGGTTGCATCAACCTGGCTGACCAGCGTCTGACAGTACGTCCAAGCCTCCTCCAGCCGGCCGCTCTCCGCCAAGGCTCCGATGAGGACACGCAGGGCCCCGATGATGATCGCTGAACTTTTCGGCAGCTGCTCGGACAGCTTGGTGGCTTCCAAGGCCTGATCCACGGCGGCTGACAGCTGGCCCTGCCGCTGCAGGACAGCAGCCAGCATTTGGCGGGCACGTACTCCCAGTCCTATGGATTCCCGTGCCATCGGATGTTCGATAAGCCGCTCGGTGATGCGCTGGCATTCCAGCAGGTCACCGTGCCGCACCAGGCACTCGGCCTGCATGTACGTCATGTTCCACCAGGCGCTTGTGTTCTTGCCTTCGAGGGCAATCTTTGCGGCCGTTGCGGCATGGCTGGCGGCAAGCTCGTAGTCGCGAAGGTCCCAGGCCTGCCGCGCGTAGAGACCGGCAAGGACGTACTCGGCGTCGCTGGCCGAGATGGGCTGGCTCCAGGCCTCCAAAGCTTTCGGCGCCAACTCCAAACGGCGGGCGAGTTCATCGATTACCTCGGCGGTAGGCTCGCGGCGGCCGGTCTCCAGGAGTGATATATAGCTGGGGGAATAGAGGTCCTTGCCGAGTTCGGCCTGAGTCAGCCCTCGCTCAAGCCGCTCTGCTCGAAGTTTTTCCCCGAATCCATTGCCCATGGGGTTCCTCCTTGTTCCGGACCGTCTTGGGACGCAAAGCTTGACAGGCCCTGTGGGACCCATTTTACAATAAGTGTCAACAAGGACGTGCTGACTTTGTAACGAATCCGACTCGTATTGAGGAACTCAAATGTTCAAGAAGATTGCAGCAGCAGCTGTACTAGCCGGCGCCCTGGCATTCTCGGCGGCGGCACCAGCCGTCCTGTCCGCAGGTTCCGTTTCCGACAGCACGGGTGTCGCCGTTGCCAGCGGTAACTGGCCCAATCCCATGTCCACCAAGGAGAAGGCCGACAAGGGCAAAAAGTCTACCGCCGACACCTCCTACACCGCATACAGCGGTAACTGGCCCAACCCGATGTAGAAGCTTCCTCACTTCGGAGGCGCGCGGCCCCGGGCATGGATATCATGCCCGGGGCTTTTTCGTGCCTGCCTGATCTTGTTCGTGCTCGTGCCATGCTGCCGATTTCCTGCCCCTCTCAATGCCACCGGAGATGCAAAAAGAGGGCCTCCCAAGGGGGGCCCTCTTTTTATTTGGTCGGGATGACAGGATTTGAACCTGCGACCTCGTCGTCCCGAACGACGCGCGCTACCAAGCTGCGCCACATCCCGATCCGCTGCAAAAGCAACTTTACAAGAGTATCCGATGCCCGCCCGGATGCGAAATCGGCGTCGGCCGGGGTGCCAATCCTTACACCAGCGAGTCCTTCCAGGCGCCGTGCAGGTCCGCGAACCGGCCGCCGCCGCCGATGAGTTCGGCAGGCGTGCCGTCTTCCACGATGCGGCCGTCGTGGACCACCAGCACCCGGTCCGCGGTTTCAACCGTGGAAAGCCGGTGGGCGATGATCAGCGCCGTCCGTCCCGCACCCCCCGCGGCGCTGCCGTAGGCAGCATCAACGCGGGCGGGGTCAGGAGCGCTCTCTGAACCGGGCAGGTCACCGGACCCCGGGGCACCCGGCCCGCTGCCGGCGTCGGACGTTGCCTGCAAAAGCCGCGCCAGGCCGGTCTGCACCAGCCGCTCGGAAGGGATGTCCAGGGACGACGTGGCCTCGTCCAGGATCAGCACCGCCGGCCGGGCCAGGAACGCCCGGGCGAAGCTGATCAGCTGCCGCTGGCCGGACGAGACGCGGCCGCCGCGCTTGTTGACGTCCGTGTCGTAGCCGTCGGGGAGTTCGGTGATGAACCCGTGGGCGCCCACCGCCCGGGCGGCTTCAACGATTTCCTCGCGGGAGGCCTCGGGCCGGCCCAGGGCGATGTTGTCAGCCACCGAGCCGCTGAACAGGAAGGCCTCCTGGGTGACCATCACGATGTTCCGCCGCAGGTCCGTGGTGCTGAGGCTGCGGAGGTCCACCCCGTCCAGGGTCAGGGAACCGGCGGAGACGTCGTAGAAACGGGCCACCAGCTTCGCCAGCGTGGATTTGCCGGCGCCGGTCTGGCCTACGAGTGCCACAGTCTGGCCCGCAGGAATGTGCAGGTCCAGAGCGGGGATGACCACAGGACCGTCGCCGTACCGGAACTCCACGGCCTTGAACTCGATGGAGCCGCGGGCATCGCGGAGCGCCACGGCGTTCTTGGGCGGCCGGACCGTCGGCACCTCTTCCAGGAGGCCGGACACCTTCTCCAGGGCGGCCTGGGCGCTCTGGAAGGAGTTATAGAACATGGCCATCTGGTCAACCGGCTGGAAGAAACGCTTGGTGGAAAGGATCAGCGCCAGCAGCACGCCCACCGCAAGGTCCCCGCCCAGCACGCGGAACCCGCCGAACAGCAGGACCGCGGCCACACACACGTTCCCGATCAGCACCAGGCCGGGCTGGAAAACGCCGCTCAGGTTGATGGAGCGCACGGTGACCTGCCGGTAGTCCTCGGCGAGCCGGCCGTAGCGTTCGGCGTTCTCCCGTTCCTTGCGGAAGGCCTTGACGGCGCGGATCCCGGTCATGGTCTCCACAAAGTGCACAATGAGGCCGGCGGACACCACCCGGGATTCGCGGAAGGCGATCTGGGAGTGCTTCTGGTACCAGCGCGCCAGGAAGAACATGGGCACTCCCGCGGCCAGGACAATCAGGCCGCTCTTCCAATCCAGGACGAACACCGTGATGGCCGTGAAAATCATAAACAGCAGGCCGGACGCCAGCGAGCTCACACCTGAGTCGAGGAGTTCGCGCAGGGCCTCCAGGTCCGAGGTCTGCCGGGCGATGATGCGGCCGGACGTGTACTTTTCGTGGAATTCCAGGCTCAGGCGCTGGGTGTGGCGGAAGACCCGGACGCGCAGGTCCAGCAGCATGGCCTGGCTGAGCCTCGCGGTGGAGGTGACGTAGAGGGCGGTCAGTCCCGCCGTCGTGATTGCCGCCAGCAGGTAAGCGACGCCGGTGAGCACCAGCGGCAGGTTGTCCCCGGCGCGGAGGGCGGGCAGCGCGTGGTCGATGCCGAAGGCGATCAGCGCCGGCCCGGCCACCCGGGCCGCCTGCGAGAGGACCACCATGGCGATGGTCAGCCAAAACCTGAGCCGGACGGGACGGATCAGCGTGGCAAGCAGGGCGAGCGACCGGCGTCGTACGGCTTTGCTCTCCGCCTTGCTCAGGTGGGCGTTGTCCTCATTGGCGGTGCCGAAGGTTGAGTTGCTCATCGGGTGGCTTCCTCTGCCGCTTCCTCGAGTTCCGACAGTTCCGTATCCAGGTCCCGTGGTTCCTGGTCGAGGCTGGCGATGACGTAGCGGTAGTGGGGGTTGTGGGACAGCAGGTCGGTGTGGGTTCCGACGGCGGCGATCCGGCCGTCCTCGAGCAGCGCCACCCGGTCAGCCAGCGCCACAGTGGAAGGGCGGTGCGCGACGATCAGCGTGGTGGTGTCCTTCAGGACCGCCCGGAGCCGGGTTTCCACCAGTTCCTCGGTGTGCACGTCGAGCGCAGAGAGGGGGTCATCCAGCACGAGTGCCCGCGGCCGTGCGGCGATGGCCCGGGCCAGGGCGAGCCGCTGGCGCTGCCCGCCGGACAGGCTCAGGCCCTCCTCGCCGATGAGCGTGTCCACACCCTCCGGCAGCGAGTACGCGAAATGGGCCTGGGCCACGTCGAGGGCTTCGTCGAGTGCTTCCTCGGTCCGCTCCTGCGCCCCGAGGAGCACATTGTCCCGGACCGAGCTGGAGAACAGCGTGGTGTCCTCGAACGCGACGCCCACCACCTTGCGGAGCTCGTCGACGGCGAACTCGCGCACGTCCACGCCGTCGATGGTGATGGAACCGGCCGTGACGTCGTACAGGCGGGGGACCAGCTGGATCAGGGCACTCTTGCCGCTGCCGGTGATGCCCACCAGCGCCATGGTTTCACCCGGGAGGATCTCCAGGTTGACGTCCTGCAGGATGGGCTTGTCCGGGGCGTCCTCGAACGCGAAGGCGGCGTTGTTGAAACGCAGGGCGCCCCTTAGCTGCTCCGGTTTGCGCGGGGCCGGGGGACTGGTGATGGTGTTCACCGAATCCATCACCTCGAAGTGGCGGTCGAGAGCCGTCTTGGCGGACAGTGCCATGGCCAGCAGCATGCCGGAAAATTCCACGGGCGTGGCGATCACCGCGGCGGTGGCGAAGAACGCCACGAGGGCACCGATGCTCAGCTGGCCGCTGGCGCAAAGCATCACGCCCACTACCAGGCCGGCGCCCAGCGCGAGCTCCGGCAGCAGGGTCACCACCATGGTGAAGCCGGCCTGGTGTTTGGCCTTGGCGATCTCGGTCTGGCGGAGCTCCTCGGCCTGCTCGTTGAAGTTCTCCAGGGCTTCGCGGCTGCGGCCGAAAGCCTTCAGGACGCGGATTCCGTGGACCGATTCCTCCACGGTGGTGGCAAGATCGCCGGCCTGATCCTGGCTGCGGCGCGCCACCTTGCTGAAGCGGGTCCGGAATCGGAAGCTGTACGCCATGATGGGCACCGCGGCGGCCATGAAGATCAGGGCCAGCTGCCAGCTCATGGAGAACATCACCACGATGCCGATGGCAACCGTCAGGGTGGTGACAACAAGCATGATGGCGCCGAACGCCATCCACCGGCGCAGGAAGTTCAGGTCCGTCATGGCCCGGGAGAGGAGCTGGCCGGAGCCCCAGCGGTCATGGAAGGAGACGGTCAGGTCCTGCAGGTGCCCGTACAGCGAGACCCGCATCCTGGTTTCCACGGTGGTGGCAGGGTTGATCACAAACTGCCGGCGCAGGGCCACGAGGACCGCTTCGGCGATGCCGAGGAGCAGGATGACGACGGCGGCCGTCCAGACTGCGCCCGCCGCGCCGCCCGGTTTCAGCGATTCGTTGACGAGGACCCGGAGCACCTGCGGGATGGTCAGGGCCACAAGGCTGGCCAGCAGGGCGCTGATGAGTCCCAGCACCAGCCGGGGGAGGATCGGCCTGACGTGGGGGTAGAGACGGCTGATGGATCTGAAAAATGAGGTCTGCTTGGCCATGCCCGCTTCTCAAGCTCTAAATCGAATGTAGTTTCCCGTAGCAACTACCCTATGCCATGACGTGAGCCTGTTCACACGCCCTGTTCGCGGGACGTCAGCGTCAGCAGCACAGCCTCTGGCTTGCAGGCGATCCGGATGGGAGCGAAACGTGAGGTGCCGATGCCGCCCGAGACGTTTACCGGCGTCGTACGTCCGTCACTTTCCCAGTCGTTGAGGCCCTTCGCCCGCCACGTGGGGATGTCGCAGTTGGCCACCAGCGCACCATAGCCCGGGATGCACAACTGTCCGCCGTGGGTGTGGCCCGCCAGCAGCAGGTCCGCACCGGCCTCGGTGAAGTGGTCCAGCACACGCTGGTAGGGGGCGTGGATGACGGCCACGCGAAGGTGCGGGTCCTGGTCCTGGTTGCGGGTGCCGCGGGGCCAGCCGGCATAGCGTTCCCGGTGCAGGTGGGGATCGTCAACCCCGGAGAAGTCGAAGCGCATTCCCTTCAGCACCACGGACTGGTGCCGGTTGGTGAGGTCAATCCAGCCGCCCATGCCAAACCCGGAGCGCAGGCGCGGCCAGTCGAGTTCGACCGGCTTCGGTTTGGCCTTCGAGGGTCCCAGCAGGTAGGACGCGGGATTCTTGAGCGTGGGGGCGTAGTAGTCGTTGGATCCGGGCACAAACACGCCGGGGAATTCCATGAGCGGCCGCAGTGCCTTGAGGAGGGGATCCACGGCGTTGACATGGCTCAGGTTGTCGCCGGTGTTGACCACCAGGTCCGGCTTCAGCGAGGCCAGCGATTCAAGCCACGCCGCTTTGGTGTCCTGGCCGGGGACAAAGTGGATGTCGCTCAGGTGCAGGACCCGGAAAGGCGCTTGGCCCGGCGGCAGGATGGGCAGGGTTTCTTCGCGCAGGACGAACTGGTTCTTCTCCCAGAGCCCGTACCCGAAGGCAGCGAGACCGGCTGCTGTTCCCGTGGCGGCGGTGACGGCAAAGCCGCGCCCGATGTTCCGGACGCGGCTCGCCAACGCAGGACTGACGGCCATGGGCGGCTAGTCCTTCTTCTCGCTGTTGCCCGGGCTGTCCGCGGCCGGGGTTGAGGCCTGCGGGGCGGGGGCCGGGGCCGTTGCCTGGGTGGATGGTGTCCGGGTTTGCGTGCCGCCGCCACTCACCATGTTGGTGGGGGGTGCCGGGAACGGGTCCGTGCCGAACGCGGGGGCCATCTGGGTCATGAACTTGGAGAACATGGGCCCGGCGATCATGTAGCCGTCAAGGGATTCGTAGAACTTGCCGTTGAAGGTCAGGTCACGGCCCGGGCGGTTCTGGGCGCCCAGCGGATCGCCGAACCAGGCGGCGGTTGCCAGCCCGGTGGTGTGCCCGACAACCCAGGTGGATTCGTTCATGTTGGAGGTACCGGTCTTGGCGGCAACCGGGAAGTTGGTCCTGGTGGACAGCCGCGGCTGGATCAGGGAGCCGGAACCGACGTTCATCACTTCCTGCAGGGCGTAGTTCACGCCACGGGCAACCTCGGGCTTGATCGCGTCGCGGCAGCTGCTGCTCTGGGCGGGCAACTGGGCGCCGGACTGGTCAGTCACGGAGGTGATGGCGATCGGCTCGCAGTACTTGCCGTCATTCGCGAAGGTGGCGAACGCGCTGGCCATGGTCAGCGGCGCCGTCTGGGTGGAGCCAAGCAGGTTGCCCAGGGTGGACATGTCGATCTTGGGGTTGGGCTCGCCATCCTTGTTCGGCAGCCCGCTGTGCAGTCCGACAGCGTCCACGACCTTCTGGATGCCGCAGAAATCAAGCTGTGCGGCGGAGGCAAAGGTGGCCGTGTTGATGGAGTTGTAGAGGCCGAAAAGGACAGGCATGTTCCGGTAGAACTGAGGTTCCGCGTTCTGCAGGTCATCCGCCGCGCCGAGGGCCTTCTGCGCAGTGTTGTACGCGCCGGTCACCTGGCCGCAGGTGTGCTTCCAGTTGAAGTTCAGCGGATACCGGCGCTGGGCGGCGTTGACCACGGTGTTCATGGACTTGCCTTCGTTCAGCCACTCCGCGAACGTGAACGGTTTCATGGTCGACCCGGGCTGGGCACCGCCGAGGCCGTTGAGGTCGTTGCCGTCCTTGTCGAGCTGGTCAACGCTGAAGTTGACCTGGGAATCGAAGCCGCCCTCAGCCGGCAGGAACGACGTGTTCTGAGCCATGTTGGTGATCTTGCCGGTGGCGGGCTGCACCGAAACCAGTGCCGCACCCCACTTGTCCGGGTTGGCGCCGGCAGAAGCGTTGACCTGCTCCTGGGCGG
Source organism: Pseudarthrobacter sp. BIM B-2242 (assembly GCF_014764445.1). NCBI lineage: Bacteria > Bacillati > Actinomycetota > Actinomycetes > Micrococcales > Micrococcaceae > Pseudarthrobacter > Pseudarthrobacter sp. BIM B-2242. The sequence goes on along the minus strand of NZ_CP061721.1, from coordinate 3,489,278 downwards.
ATGCCTGGGCTGCCGGATCCAGCGTGGTGGTGATGGTCAGCCCGCCGCCGTAGATGAGGCGCTGGCGTTCCTTCAGGTCCGCACCGTACGCCGGGTTGTTTTCCAGCAGGTGCAGCACGTAGTCGCAGAAGTACGGTGCGGTGGCCGCGTAGGCGCAGCCCTGGCGTGCCGGGGTGACCTGGGTCTCCACCGGTGTGGCCACGGCGGCATCATATTCGGCCTGGGTGATCTTGGTCTGGCTCAGCATCAGGCTCAGCACCAGGTCACGGCGGGCCTTGGAGCTTTCAGGGTTGTTGATCGGGTCAAAGGCCGAGGGGCTGTTGACGAGTCCCGCAAGGAGTGCGGCCTGCGGAAGGGTGAGGTCTTTGGCCGTGGTGCTGAAGAAGAACTTGGACGCGGCTTCAATGCCGTAGGCGTCGCGGTTGAAGAACACGATGTTCAGGTAACCCTCAAGGATCTGCTCCTTGGAGAATTCCTTCTCGAGGGCGATGGCGAGCTTCATCTCACGAAGCTTGTCGCCGACGCCCTTGTTGACACCGTTGAGCTTGATGTCCTCGTCTTTGCCCTCAGCGGCGAGGTTGGCGTTGAGGACGTTGTTGACGTACTGCTGGGTGATGGTGGAAGCACCCTGCTTGTTACCCCGGGCGGTGGCCACCAATGCTCGCATGATGCCGGTGGTGTCAACGCCGCCGTGGTCGTAGAACCTGCTGTCCTCCACCGCGATGACGGCTTCCTTCATGAACGGCGAGATCTGGTCCAGGCTGACCTTGGTGCGGTTCTCCTCGAAGACGCTCGCGATCACACTGCCGTCAGAGGCCAGGATGCGGGTGGTCTGGTTGGGCGGGTCCACTTTCAGCTCCGCCGGGAGGGTGTCGAAGAACTCGATCGAGCCACTCGCCGCGCTGCCTGAAACTGCTGCGGCCGGCACCAGCAGGCCTGCCACCAGGACACCACAAATAGCGCTCACGCCAAGGAAACCAAATATCTTTCCGAGGGTAGTGGCCGTGTCGAAAATGGGGTTCTTACGAGTCACCATGTTTTCCACTTTACCGGCAACGACTAGTCTTTCTCTCATGACCAAATGGGAGTACGCGACGATTCCGCTCATTATTCACGCCACCAAGCAGATCCTGGACCAGTGGGGAGAGGACGGCTGGGAACTCGTTCAGGTAGTTACCGGACCGGACGGCAACGGCCTGGTTGCCTACCTCAAGAGGGAGAAGCAGTAGCAGTGAGCACCTCCGCAGAGACCGCATCCGGAGCTCCAGAGGCTCCCATTTCCGCCGTCGAACAGCGTCTCGCCGAGCTGGGCCTGACCCTTCCGGAGGTGGTCGCCCCGGTAGCCGCCTACGTGCCGGCGGTCATCACCGGCAGCTACGTCTACACCTCCGGCCAGCTGCCCTTTATTAACGGCAAACTCGAAGCAACCGGCAAGGTTTCCACCGGCACGGAGGGCACGTCCGACGAGCCCACCGTGTCCCCGGAGGACGCCAAGGCCTACGCCGCCGTCTGCGCTGTCAACGCGCTGGCAGCAGTGAAGAGCGTCATAGGTGACCTTGATCGCATCACCCGGATCGTGAAGGTTGTGGGCTTCGTTTCATCGGACCCGTCCTTCACCGGCCAGCCCGGCGTCATCAACGGCGCGTCCGAGCTCCTTGGCCAGGTCTTTGGCGAGGCGGGGCAGCACGCCCGCTCCGCCGTCGGGGTGTCCGTCCTTCCGCTGGACTCCCCGGTAGAGGTCGAACTGATCGCTGAATTCAGCTAAGGACCCGGTTCACTCAATTGCCTCACCTCGCCCGACGCCTGTTCGCCCTCCCTCCGGATCTGGAAGGGGCGGCTCAAAGCTGGCTGGACCATGGCGAGCGGACACCGCGCGCCGCCCGCCCGGCATCCTCCGTGGTGCTTCTGCGCGATTCGCCCACCGGCCTGGAGACGTGGCTGGGATACCGCCCCGGCTCCTCGCCGTTGGGCGTGCTCGCCTTCCCGGGAGGTTCCCTGGAGGCGTCCGACGACGACGCCGTCGGGTGGCTGGGTCCCTCAGCGCAGCATTGGGCTGACCACCTGGGGACGGACGACGTCGGGCTGGCGCGCCGCCACGTGGTGGGCGCCATCCGCGAGCTGTTTGAGGAAACCGGTGTGCTCCTGGCCGGGCCGGACATGTCCACCACTGTGGAAGGCACGTCCAGCCACGAATGGATGAAGATCCGCGTGGCTGTGGCAGAGCAGGAGAAGAGCTTCCCCGAGCTGCTCGCCAAACGCGGGCTCTCGGTCCGGACCGACCTGTTGAAGTCGCTGGTCAACTGGCGGACTCCGGACTTCGCCCACCGGCGCTTCGACACCCGCTACTTTGCAGCTACTGTGCCGGTGAACCAGCAGCCGAGCCTGCTGGAGGGCAAAGGCGTCTGGGGCCGCTGGGTGTGCGCCACGAAAGCCATTGCCGAACGCGACACCACCGCCCTGGGCGACGAGGTGGGCCAGGAGAACACGGTCGGCCTCACCCTCGGCCAGCTCCTGGTGCCGGGCTCCGAGATCATGCTCGAGAAGATGGCCGCCGCGAACGGCTGCATCGCCTACCTCAGCTACAAGCGCAAGCCCCACGTCTACCAGGCGAAGCTGGTCGAAGAGGACGGCAGGCTGATGCTCGAAGTCGAGGCCGCCATAACCGTAGCCGGAGACCCCCAGCGCGAACGCTGACCCGCGCTCCTGCGCGGAAGACTCCGCCCCGGCTGGAAACGCTCTCTCACTTAATGTGGGTTTCCGGCCGACGCTCTCTCACTTTCTTTAGGAGAGTGAGAGAGCGCTTGAGGAAAAGCCACATTAAGTGAGAGAGCGTTTCCCAGGGACGCGAAAAAGGCCGAGGTCGCCCGCATCCGGAAGCGTGCGTCAGGGCGACGGCGAAGGGCCGCCTAAGTGCGTTAACAACAAAAGCCGCTCCGATTCAGAACCGGAGCGGCTTTTGCTATGTGGCTTAGCGGGAGCGCTGGCGGAGGCGCTGCATGTCCAGGATCACAACGGCGCGGGCCTCGAGGCGGAGCCAGCCGCGCTGGACGAACTCTGCCAGGGCTTTGTTGACGGTCTCGCGGGAGGCGCCGACCAGCTGGGCCAGTTCTTCCTGCGTGAGCTCGTGGGCCACTAGGACGCCGTCAGTTGCGGGGCGGCCGAAGCGGTCTGCCAGGTCCAGCAGCGCCTTGGCCACGCGGCCGGGAACGTCGGAGAAGACCAGGTCGGACAGCGAATCGTTGGTGCGGCGCAGGCGGCGGGCCAGGGCCTGCAGCAGCTGGGCTGACACCTCAGGGCGGGTCCGCAGGAGGCCGTTGAGGCTCTCGTTCTTCAGGCCGGCCAGGCGGGTCTCGGAAACGGCCGTGGCCGTAGCCGTGCGGGGGCTGGGATCAAAGAGTGCCATTTCGCCGAACAGTTCGCCCGGGCCGAGGATGGCCAGGAGGGACTCCCTGCCGTCCGGGGAGGTGCGGCCCAGCTTTACCTTGCCCGAGACGATGAAGTAGAGCTGGTCACCCTGATCGCCCTCGCGGAATACCGATGCACCGCGTGAAAGGTCCACCTCGGTCAGCTCGTCCGTCAGCAGTCTGAATGCTTCGTCGTCAAGCGTGGCGAAGAGTGGTGCTCGGCGCAGTACCTCGATGTCCATAAAATCTCCTGAATAAAAAGTTTCGGCTGTGGCGCTTTTGCCATTGTTTCAGAAGTTTCAAGGTTCTGTGACGTACTTGGCAGCGGAAACGCCGCTGAATGGGTGCAAAGAGGGCCATGCGGGTGCCCGGGCAGCACGGCGAGGGGAAGCTTTGGCGCCCGAACCCGGCGGGAACCGGCACCGTAAGGCCCTCCACAGAGGAATGTCAGCGTACGCCCCTAGAATTGGTTCTCAACCGTATTAGAGGAGCGTCAGTGTTTGGCTTGACCGTTCTGGACCTTGCGCTGATCCTGGCCCTGCTGTCCTACCTGATCTATGGCCTGCGCAACGGCTTCCTGGTGACCCTCGGTGGCATCGCAGGCTTCGCCGCGGGCGCCGTAGCCGCCTTCTTTGCTGTCCCCCTCGTCAGCGAGTTCGTGGATGACTCCGGTTGGAGGCTTACCGCCATCGTGGCGGCCGCCGTCGTACTGATGGCCATGGGCCACGGCCTCGGAACCATGATCGGCCGCAAAATCCGCGGCGCCGTGCGGATCAAACCGCTGCGGGCCGTGGACCGGCTGGTCGGCGGGGCCGTCAATGTGGTGGTTTCAGCCCTCGTTATGTCCATGCTGGCTTTCAGTATCAGCTCCCTGGGTGTTCCCTTCGTCTCCCAGCAGCTCGCCGAATCCCGGGTCATCCGGTACATCGACGGACTGACGCCCGTCCCGGTCAAGGCGACCCTTGCGCAGCTCCGTTCAACGGTGATCGGAAACGGCATCCCCACGCTGATCGAAGGCCTCGGCCAGGGACCCCAGGTAGCTGTCCCCAATGCCAGCACCAATACGCCGGAGCTGAACCGGGCGGCCGAATCGGTCCTGAAAATCGCCGGAACGGCTTATCAGTGCGGCCAGAACCAGACCGGCACCGGCTTCGTGGTGTCTCCCGGGCGGGTTGTGACCAATGCCCATGTGGTGGCGGGCGTGTCGCAGCCCGTGGTGGAGGTCCCCAACGGCGGGGCGATGCCCGGACGCGTGGTCTATTTCGACACCCGGCACGACCTCGCCGTCCTGGCCGTGGACGGGCTGCCGTCCGAACCGCTGGCGCTGACATCAGACCTTCCCGGCGGCAGCCCGGCCGCCTTCGCCGGGTACCCACACGGCGGTCCGTTCAAGTCCAACCCAGCCACGGTCCAGGACATCGCCTCGGTGCTGGTGCCGGATATCTACGGCGAGAACCCGGCGCCGGAAGACATCTACCGCCTCGCCGGAGACGTCCAGCCCGGGAACTCCGGCGGACCGCTGCTGACCATGGACGGCCTGGTGGCGGGAGTCATCTTTGCCAAAGCGACGTCCGACGCCGAAATGGGCTTCGCGATCACCATGGATGACCTCTACCCGGTGGCGTCACAGGCTGCCGGCCTGAGTGCGCCGGTTTCCTCCGGGCAGTGCATCCAGAAGTAGGACGCACGCCCGGCTCACAGCCAGTCGAGGCTTTGGCCGTGCGGCCCGGTGATGGCCACGGGAGTGCCGTTATGGGTGAGCAGGAACCTGCCCAGGATCAGCTGCGGGTCCACCTCGGGTACCTCAGTGGAGCCGTCTTCCTGGTCAATCACCATCTGCCCCTCATTGGACAGCCAGTGGCATCCCCGGCTGGCTGAGAGCCGGGCCATGGCCTGCCGGAACGCGAGTCGCCCCGCCGCGCTGACGTAACCCATGACCGCGCTGTGGAAGACCACCAGGGTTGCCTGGGCAGGAGCCTGCGCCGCCACCTCCAGCAGCCGTTCATTCAGGTCGCCTGCCACCAGCAGCGGCGGATCCCGCCGCGCAATCGCTACAGCCTGCCGGAGCCGCTCCCGCCGGAATTCCTGCTCCGGCCACACCAGGGCTTCCAGCCAGGCGACGTCATCGGGATTGCCCACGTCAAGCGGGTTCAGGTCAATGCCCGCCCGCCACACCACCGGTGGAAGCGCTGCCGGCAGCGGAACCAAGCCGCTGGTGGCGCACGTCAGGATCGGGGCCGCGGCAGGGGTTCCCCCGTCAGAAACCGGAGACAGCCGCGTGACGGTTGTGCCGTCGTCGTACTCGTAGCGGTAACGGTCAGGGTACAGGGCCAGGCCAGCCGAGGCGCCCACCTCCAGCAGCGCCAGCGGCCTGCCCTCCGCCGCGGCGATCGCAGCGAGGGAGGGCAGGAGGGTGGCGCAGCGTCCTGCCTCGTTGGTCTGCGTCGCGCGGGACTGGACCACCCTGCTGACGTCGTCCCAGTGGGTTTCAAGGAACCTGCGGAACTCCTCGAAGGGGCCGGGAACTGCGCCGAGGAACCGCGCGGCCGCGAACAGCAGGATGGGCTGCCGCTTGTCATTCGGCCACAGGTCAATGCGGGCGATCAGCGGTGGGTCCTCGGCGATGCCCAGCGACCATTCGGCATAACAGGGCGATGACCCCGGCGCGTCAACCGTGCCGAAATGCCGGTACCACGCCGCGGTCCGCCCGGTCATGGCTACAGGGCTTCAGCCAGGTAGTCGATGGCCAGCTTGTATCCGAACACGCCGGCCCCCACGATGACGGCGACGCACACCGGCGACAGGTACGAATGGTGCCGGAATTCCTCGCGCTGATGCACATTGGTGATGTGAACCTCGACGGCGGGCAGCTGCACCGCTGCCAAGGCGTCGCGCAGGGCGACGGAGGTGTGCGTGAACGCACCGGCGTTCAGGACAATGCCGACAGCGTTGGTGCGGGCCGCGTGGATGACGTCCAGCAGGACGCCCTCGTGGTTGGACTGGACGCATTCCACCGTGAAGCCGTGGGCCTGTGCCGTTGAAGCAGCCAGCTGTTCGACGTCGGCGAGGGTGGACGTGCCGTACTTTTCCGGTTCGCGGGTGCCCAGCAGATTGAGGTTGGGGCCGTTGATCACCAGGATGGTGCCGCGTCCGTTGGTTTCCCGGCCGGCGGAGGTTGCAGATTCGGAATGAGGGGAAGAAACGTCAGTCATGGCTCCAATCTACCGACGCCGGCGGGCAAGAAAGGTTTCCTGGCGCCATCGCGGATGAAGGTTTCTTCATGCCCGCTTCATCAGCCCCTCATGAAGGCCTGACAGCATAAAGGCATGCACATGATCCGACGCATCGCAGTGATGGCAGCCGTACTGGTTATCCCGGTGCTGCTCGCTGTGGCTGGCAGCCTCCTCGCAGCACCGGCCGGCCCGCCGGTCATCGACTCGCAGCCTGTCCGGCTGGGTGCCGGTCCCGGCGGCACTCCTGCACCCGGCCTCGAGCCGTCAGCGCCGCCGTCGGAGCCGCCAACGGCGCCGCCAGCGCAGGACCCCGTGCCGCCGGCGCAGGATCCGGCCGAGTCCGGGCCGGCAGAGCCGCCAGCACCACCGCCGGCGCCAGCCGCGCCAGCGCCGGCACCTGTGGCGCCGCCCGCGGTTGCGCCGCCGGCACCTGTGGCGCCGCCGGTGGTAATCGAGGACGACGACGATGATGACGCTTTCGACGACGGGGACTGACCATGGAGCACCAGACAGCCGTGCTTGACACGGCAACGCACCAACCGCCCGCCGCGGCAGCCGCACCGGAGGCTCCGGCCCGCGCCCCCCGGACCCACGCCGCCCGCGGACGCCTTGGGTCCCGGGTGCCTGCCCGCTGGCGGATCGCCGGCTGGATCCTGCTCACCACGGCGCTGACCCTGCTGGCTGTCCTGCTGACGGTCCGTTCGCTGATGGTCAACCAGGCCCGCGTCCAGGCGCACCAGGCCATCTCCCAGGAGCTGCAGGAATTCAGGGCCTTCGCCAAGGAAGGCGTTGACCCCACTACCGCCCTGCCGTTCACGTCGATTGAAAAGATGCTGGAACGGTACCTGAGCCGGCAGTCGGCCGCGTCCGGCGAAGTGATCCTGGGCAGCGTAGGCCAGCGCGTGCTGTACACGCCGAGCGGGGCCATGAACTCCCCGGACGCCGGCCACCAGCTGCCGTCGGACACGGAACTGCTGGACAGCATCCGGTCGGGGCAGGCAGCCAGCGGCATCGCCGCAACCAGCGCGGGCGAGATGCACTGGGCGCGGTTGCCGATTGAGTCCGGCAGCGACACAGGTTTCCTGATCGTTGGCGATTACATGGCGCCGCGTGAAGCCCAGGTGGCCAGCACCACCGTCACCATCTTCTTCGTTTCCCTCGGCGGGCTGGCTGTCACGGCGGGTATCGCCTGGCTGGTTGCCGGCCAGATCCTCCGGCCCATCCGGGAAGTGCGCCGCGTGGCAGAGGACATCTCTGAATCAGACCTGACCGCCCGTGTCCCCGTTCAGGGCAACGACGATATCGCCGCACTGGCGCTGACCTTCAACACCATGCTGGACCGGCTGGAAGGGGCCTACCGCACGCAGCGGGCCTTCGTGGATGACGCCTCCCACGAACTCCGGACACCCATCACGGTCATCCGGGGCCACCTCGAACTGATGTCGGACAGCCCCCCGGAGCGCAGGCGCACCCTGGCACTGGTGGATGATGAACTGGCCCGGATGGGAAGGATCGTTTCGGACCTGCTGCTGCTGGCCAAAGTGGACCGCCCCGGCTTCACCCAGCTCCGCAGCACTGACGCCGCGTCGCTGCTGCTGGACATCGAAGCCAAGGCACAGACCCTCGGTTCGCGGGGCTGGCCCATCCTGGAAATTGCGGAAGGACACATCAGCCTGGACCCGCAGCGCATCACCCAGGCCGTCCTGCAGCTGGCCACCAACGCCTGCCAGTATTCGGCCGGGGGGACCACCGTCCGCCTGGGTTCCCGGTTTGAGGGCTCCGGCCAGGAACGCAGCTTCTCGGTGTGGGTTTCCGATGAAGGCATCGGCGTCAGCCAGGACGAGGCAGCCCGGATCTTCGGCCGTTTCCACAGGGGTGAAGCCGCCCGCCACCCGGATGCCGCACGTCCCGGCGCGGGGCTGGGACTGGCCATCGTCCGCAGCATCGCCGAGGCCCACCACGGCACCGCCTGGGTCCGCAGCAATGAGGGGGAGGGCGCCACCTTCGGCCTCACCATCCCCGCCCCGGATGAGGACCAGGACGCAGCCGGGAAACCCCACAGGTCAGAACGCACCGGCGCCGAGCCGCAGAAGGAGCAACCATGAAACGGATCCTGATCGCGGAAGACGACAGCCGCATCGCAGCCTTCGTGGAGAAAGGCCTCCGCGCCGCAGGCTACTCCTGCCTCACCGTTGACGACGGCGCCAGTGCCCTCCTGCTGGCACGCTCCGGCGAGTTCGACATGCTCATCCTCGACATCGGCCTGCCCACCCTGAGCGGCTTCGAAGTACTGGAACGGCTCCGCGGCGAAGGCTCCAAAACCGCCGTCATTGTCCTTACCGCCAGCGACTCCGTGGCCGACACCGTGTACGGGCTCGAAAGCGGGGCAAACGATTACATGACCAAGCCGTTCCAGTTCGCGGAACTGCTGGCACGCGTGCGCCTCCGGCTGACCGACGACGGCGACTCAACACCCGTGATGAAGCTCAGCCATGAGGACATGGAATTGGACCTCCGCAGCCGACGCGTGCGCTGCGGGGAGCAGGACGCGGACCTGACGTCCCGTGAGTTCTCGCTGCTGGAGGTCTTCCTGCGGCACCCCCGCCAGGTCCTGACCCGGGAGCAGCTCATCTCCCACGCCTGGGACATGGATTTCGACCCGGCGTCCAACGTCGTCGATGTTTACGTCCGGGCGCTCCGGGCCAAGATTGGTGCCGCTCGGCTGGAGACCGTCCGCGGCGCGGGATACCGGCTCAGATGAAAACCACCTATTACGAAGCCACGCCGCGCGCCGCCGGCCCGGACGGGGCCACGACGGGCCGCATCGGACTGCCGGCCATGCTGCGGCCGCCCGCGCTGATCTCGGCCGGCGTCGCGGCAGCGGCCATGGTGGCGCTGTCCCTGCAGGCGGGACCCGGATCGCTCGGTGCGGAGGCCGCCGTCGCGCTCTGCATTTTCCTGGCGGCGGTGTGGTTCTGGATCTTCTCGCCGGTGGAGGACACCTATGTTGCGCTGGGCGCGGCGGTGGCGCTGGTCATCAGCGGGGCAATGCCAACCCGGAGCCTGTTCGACGCCCTGGGCGAAGAGTCCGTGTGGCTGCTGATGGCGGCTTTTGTCATCGCCAGCGCCGTGGCGTCCACCGGGCTTGCCGCCCGCGGCGCTGCCTTTGTGATCACGGGAGCACGCAGCGTCCGGCAGCTGGCGCACCTGACCAGCCTCGGCCTGATCGTCACCGCGTTCGCCATCCCGGCCACCTCCGGCCGGGCGGCTCTGGTGCTGCCCATCTTCCTGGCCCTGCGCACGGCACTGAAGGACCGGCCCGCCGTCGTAAAGATGCTGGCGATCCTGTTCCCGACCGTCATCCTGTTGTCCGCCGTGGCCTCCTTCCTCGGTGCGGGCGCGCACCTGATCACCAGCCAGGTGCTGCAGTCGGCGGGCCACGAAGGCTTTGATTTCGCCTCCTGGCTCCTGCTGGGGCTGCCCCTGGCGCTGGTGTCCAGCGCCATGGCCGCCGAGCTGACAGTCCGCCTCTTTACCGACCCCAGTGACAGGAACGTGCCGCTGCGGGTGGACGCTGCCCAGCTGCAGCGGGAGAGCCCCACGCGCCTTCGCGGCCCGCTGGACCTTGATGAGCAGCGCTCGCTGATGCTGCTCGTCGCCGTCGTGGCCTTGTGGTGCACCGAGCCGATCCACGGCCTCGAACCCGCCCTGGTGGCACTCATCGGCGCCCTGGTGGTGAGCTCCCCGTACTACGGATCGGTGAAACTGGGCGCGGCACTCAAGAAGGTGCCATGGTCCATGCTGCTCTTTATGGCCGCCACCCTGGCGCTGGGATCCAGCCTGGTGACCACGGGAGCCGCCGACTGGCTGGCCTCCTCGATGCTCGCCCCGCTGGCAGTTCTCGGCGCCTGGAAAGCCCCGGTCTTTGTGGTGGCGGTGGTGGTGGTCTCGGCAGCGGCGCACCTGCTGATCCAGTCGCGGTCGGCCCGGTCCGCCGTCCTGATCCCCGTGGTGGTGGCGTCGGCCGGTTCCATGGGCGTGGATCCCATGGCAGCGGCTTTCGCCTCGACGGCGGCGGCAGGGTTTTGCCACACATTGACGAGTTCAGCCAAGCCGGTGGCCATGTTCGCCGAGGCCGACGGCGTGACGCACTACTCCGCGGCGGATCTGCTGCGGCTCTCGGCATGGCTGGGGCCGCTCAGCACCGCTGTGGTCCTGCTCTTCAGTTTTGCGGTCTGGCCCGTCCTGGGCCTGCCCCTCTTTACGCCCTAATTTCAGCCCTACACCGAAGGTGGCTCCCATGGTTATGTCCATTCCGCAACGCATTCTGGTGGCACCGTCCGGCTTCAAGGAGAGCCTCGACGCCGTCGAAGTGGCCGCTGCGATCGCGGCCGGCATCAGGCGGGTCATCCCGGGCGTCCAGGTCACCACCGTGCCCATGGCCGACGGCGGTGAAGGGACCGCCGCGGCGCTGTCCAGTGCCACCGGCGGCCGCCTGGTCCGGCACCGGGTGACCGGCCCGGTGGGAAGCCCCGTTGACTCGCACTTCGCGATGCTCGGCAAAGTGGACCGGCCCACCGCGGTCGTGGAGATGGCAGCGGCGGCGGGCCTGCGCCTGGTGCCGGCCGGACTCCGCGACCCGGGACTGACCACCACCCGGGGCGTGGGCGAACTGATCCTCGCCGCCCTTGACCAGGGTGCCGAACGCATCATTGTGGGTTGCGGCGATTCGGGAACGTCCGACGGCGGTGCGGGCGCCCTGCGTGCGCTCGGCGCCCGGGTGCGGGACTCCGAGGGCAACCACCTGCCCGAAGGCGGCGCAGCCCTGGCTCACGCCGCGGCTGTGGACTTGTCCGGGCTGGACAGCCGCCTTGCCAGCACCCGGATCGACCTGGCGCTCAACCCCTACAACGTCCTCTGCGGACCGCAGGGAGTGGCCCGTGTGTTCGGTCCGCAGAAAGGGGCCTCTCCGGAACAGGTTGAGGTCCTTTCCGCGGGACTGGACCGGTGGGCGCAGCTGCTTGCCGGGGCCACCGGACAGCCGGAAAGCTACCTGCGGACAGGCCCCGGTACGGGCGCTTCGGGCGGCCTCGGTGCAGGTCTGGCATCGCTGGGAGCCAACCTGGTTCCGCGCTTTGAACTGCTGCTGGACTCGGGGCTGGCCGGTGTGGACCTCGACGCCCACATCTCCCGGGCGGACCTCGTGGTGACGGCCGAGGGTGCCATCGACTTCCAGACACCCCGCGGCAAAGTGCCGGCCGAGGTGGCCCGGCGGGCGCAGGCGGCCGGTGTCCCGGTGCTGGCGCTCGCCGGGTCCATCGGCAAGGACTCCGGCGATGTCCATGCGGCGGGGATCGATGCCATTGCAGGGATCATCCCCATCCCCATGGACCTTGATACAGCTGTCGCGAACGGGGCCACTTTGCTGCGTGAGGCCACCGAGCGGACGTTCCGGGTCCTGCTGCTGGGCTCCGCGATCTCGTCCCGGCTCGGGGATTCGAGGCTAGGCAACGCGGCCTGACCCTGTGACCTACAGCGCCGTGAACCTCAGGACGATGGCGTGCTCCGGGTTGAGGATGGGCATCGGCAGGCCCACCCCGGCCAGGAAACGTCCGTTGGCTTCGGCTCCGTCCGCCAGCCACGCCGGCGGCTGGACCTGCGTGAACGTATGGGCGTAGTCCGCGTCTCCCGGCGCCGGGAAGATGGCGTCCACCCGGTAGGAGCGGTCCGGATCCAGGCCGGGGATGGTGATCCGGCCGGTCTGTTCCGCGAAGGAGGTGCCTGTGCTGACCAGGGCAAACAGCGCCGCCGTCGTGCCCGGCTCAGGTGACCCGGCAGCCCCGGCGTCCACGACGCCATGCAGCATCAAAGAGCTGTCGGCGAGGTCAGCGCGGACCATTCGCCCGGAGTGGATCAGGCCGCGGTGCTCCTTGTAGAGGCCGATGAAGCGTTTGAGCTCCTCGCGCCCGGCACCGGTGACCTGCCGGACGTCCCACTCCATGCCGAAGTGACCGAACAGGGCCGTGATGGCGCGGAAGGACAGATCGTGCGTGCGGGCCGTGGTGTGCGAGGTGGTGGGGCCGACGTGGCCGCCCACCAGCTCCGGCGGCACCACCAGCCCGGTCCAGCGCTGGATGGTCTGGCGTTCCAGGGCATCGTTGCAGTCCGAGGCCCAGATCCGGTCCGTCCGCTCCAGGATTCCCAGGTCAACACGTGCGCCGCCTGAGGAGCAGCTTTCAATCTCGACGCCGGGATGCGCCTTCTTGAGTTCGTCGAAGAGACGGTAGGCGGCCAGCGTCTGTTCGTGGACGGACGGCCGGCCGGCGTGGCCGTGTTCCAGCAGGTCCCGGTTCTGGTCCCACTTGAGGTAGCTGATGTTGTTCCCGCGCAGGAGGGCGTCGACGCGGTCGTAAATGTACTGCCAGGCCTCGGGGTTCACGAGGTCGATCACATGCTGGTTGCGCCACTCAAGGGGCAGCCGGCCCCCGTCCTTGTAGGACACGGCAGCAGGTCCGGCGATCCACTCCGGATGCGCGCGGACAATGTCCGAATCCAGGTTGACCATTTCCGGTTCCACCCACAGCCCGAATTCCATCCCGCGCGAGGTCACGGCCTCGATCAGGGGAGTGAGTCCGTCCGGCCAGAGTGCCTCGTCCACGTACCAGTCGCCCAGGCCCGCGTGATCGTCGCGGCGCCCGCGGAACCACCCGTCGTCGAGCACAAAACGCTCCACGCCGAGTTCAGCCGCGGAATCGGCAAGCTCAATCAGGGTGGCCAGGTTGTGGTCGAAGTAGACCGCTTCCCAGGTGTTCAGGACCACGGGGCGGGGCTTTCCGGAAGGCAGGCCCGTGCCGGCGGCGGGCAGCACATGGTGAGGGCGCGAGCGGAACCAGCTGTAGAACGCCTCGCTGATGCCATCCAGCCCGCGGTCCGAATACGCCGCGAACAGGGCCGGCGTGGTGTAGCTGCCGCCCGGTTCGAGGATGACTTCGGCCGGCCCGAGGAGTTCGGAGCCGCCGATCATGGTGCGGCCGTCACCGATGCTGTCTGCGAATTGCTCGTGGTTGCCGCTCCACGCCAGGTGCGTGGCCCACACCCGGCCATGCCGGTTGCCGAACCCGGCGGTGCCGGCGGCGAAGAGCAGCGAGGAATCGTGCCCCGTGCGGCCGTGGCGGCCCGTGCGGACCCACGTGCCTTGCTGGATGGCTCGGCGCTGCGGGTGGTTTTCGCGGCACCAGCGGCCGGTCAGGTCGAGGAGTTCGACGGCGTCCGGCGCCACCGGGAGGACGGTGGCCAGTTCGTCGAGCTGGTACGGGGTGGTGCCGTCATTGGTGAGGGTGTGACGCAGTTCCAGCAGCCCGCCGTCGTGCAGTGTCAGGGAGGACACGACGGTGATGCCGGCGTCGGGATCGGTCTGGACAATAACCGCGGAACGGCCGGCGGCGGCACTTCCGGCGTCGGAGTCCCCGTCGGCGCCCGCGCTCACCACGCGGAGGCGGACAGAGAAGTCCAGGCCGGAGACGCCGTCGGCAATGCGGTGCCCGCGGAGTGCCGGACGGCCGCGCCAGCTGGAGGATGCCTGGGGCAGGAGGCCGGCAGGGACGGTGGCGTCGATGGCGGAGTGGGGGATCGGGTCGCCGAGGATGGCGAGGTCCGGCAGCGTGGGGCCCAGATCTGCGCCCCAGTGGATGATCTCGGCCTCCGCGCTGGCGAAGCTCATCACCAGGCTGGTGCCGGCGGAACGGAGGTGGAGCGGGTCCATAGAATGCTGTCCTTCTGCGAGGGGTTGTGAATGGGAGGCTGTGCGCCGCAGGACAATGCCCGCGGCGCACGGCCGGGTGATGCTGGGAGCCTACTTGAAAAGCGCGTTGACCTGTTCGTTCATCTGGGTCAGGGAGCTGGCCGGTGCCTTGCCCGAAACCACAGCGTCCATGGCGGGCTCCATGATGCCCTTGACCTTGGCGGTGTTGTCCGTGATGGGGTAGAGGAACGTGGTCTTGTTCTTGACGTGTTCGGTGAAGGCGGTGACGTCCACACCCTTGGCCTTGAAGGCTTCGGCGGCTTTGTCGGAGGAGGCTTTCAGGGCCGGGAAGACAACGGCCTTCGAAGCCACAACGTCCTGGCACTCAGCGGAGGCGAGGTACTCCACCCACTTGATGGATGCGTCCTTCTTTTTGGTCCCGGCCCAGATCGAGTCCGCCAGGCCGTTGAACATGGACGCACGCTTGCCTTCGGGGCCTACCGGGGTGGGAGCGATTCCCACTTCGATTCCCTTGTAGCCGGTGTACTGGCCCACCATCCACGAACCGTGCGCGTTGATGGCCGACTTGCCTGCGGCGAAGGTGTCCGCCATGCTCGCGCCAACAGTGGTCTCCAGCTTGGGCATGTAGCCCTTGCTGACGAGTCCGGCAAACCACTCCATGCTGGCCTGGAACTTCGGGTCGTCGTAGTTGTACTGTGTGCCCCACGGATTTTTGTCCGTGTGCGACCAGCCGGTGGTGCTTGCGAAGTAGCTCCACTCCGTCTGGCCTGAGGAATCGCCGCCGCCGTTCAGTCCGAGCCCGTAGACGTCCACGTTGTTCTTGTCGAAGCCGGCCTCATCCCCGCGCTTGCCGTTCTTGTCCACGGTCAGGTGTGCGATGACGTCCTCGTACGTGCCGCCGTCCTGGGGGTTCCACGTGAGGTCCTTCATCTGGTCCTCTGAGATGCCTGCACTGGTGAGCATGGCCTTGTTGTAGAACAGGCCGATGGTGTCCCAGTCCTTCGGCAGGCCGTAACGCTTGCCGTCCTGGCCCACCCAGAGGTCAGCGAGGCCCTCGTTGTAGGCGGAGACGTCCACGTTGTCCTTTTCCACGGCCTCGTCGAGGGCCAGCAGCTGCTTGTTTTCGGCGAGCTCACCGTAACGGCCAAGGTGGTTGGTGAAGACGTCCGGGGCGGTGCCGCCCACAAATCCGTTGGTCAGGGTGCTCCAGTAGTCGTCCCAGCCGCGCTGGGTGATCTTGACGGCGATGTCCGGGTATGCCTTGGTGAAATCGTCCGCGCACTGCTGGTAGGCGGGAAGCTGGTTGGCGTCCCAGAGCCAGTAGTTGATCTCGCCCTTGGCGGATTCTGCGGAGGAGGAGCCACCGCCGCAGGCGGACAGGGACAGCGCCATAACGGCGGCAGCGGCGACGGCGCCGAGGGATTTCTTCATGGTTCTACTTTCCGTTCGGGGAATTCGGGAGGGTGCGGAGGGTGGAGTGCTTATTTGATGCCGGAGAAGCCGATGGAGTTGACGATCTTCTTGCCGAAGGCCGCGAAGAGGATGAGGACGGGCAGGGCCGAGACCAGGGTGGCGGCCATCAGGCCGGACCAGTCCGGGGATCCCTGCGGGGACTGGGACTTGAAAACGCCGAGGCCCACCTGCAGGACTCGCACGTCGTCCTGGGAGCCCACCAGCAGGGGCCAGAAGTACTCGTTCCACTGGCCGATGAAGGTGAGCAGCGCCAGGGTGGCGAGCGGGGCTGCGGCGTTGGGAAGCACAATCTGGAAGAAGATGCGCAGGTGCTTGGCGCCGTCGAGCATTGCCGCTTCTTCGACCTCGCGGGACATGTTCAGGAAGAACTGGCGGAGGAAGAAGATGGCGAAGGGCGTCATAAAGACGTAGGGCAGGACCATGCCGAGCATCGTGTTGAGCAGGTCCAGGTTCTTGATCAGCAGGAAGTTGGGCAGTGCGGTGAAGATCGGCGGGACCAGCATGGTGCCCAGGAACAGGCTGAAGACCGTGTTCCGGCCCCGCCAGCGCAGCCGGGCGAAGGCGTAGGCAGCCATCGCGCTGAAGAACACGGCGCCGGCGGTGGTGATGGAGGAGAAGATCACGGAGTTGCGCAGGTACAGCCAGAAGTCGATGGCTGCCCCCGATCCGCCTTCCGCGATGGCATCCGCCGGGCTCTGGAGCCCGAAGACCCGCAGGAAGGCGCCCCAGGTGAAGTCCGCCGGCAGCAGGCTGGCCGACTGTGAGGCGAGCGAACTGTTGGTGGACAGCGCCGTGCGCAGGACCCACAGGAACGGCAGGACGGAGACGGCGATGGCCAGGAGCAGGAGGGCCCAGGCGCCCGCGCGGCGGGCGTTGAACGGGCGACGGCGGCGGGCCGGGGCGACCGCGGCGGTGCGGCTGATGGTGGTGCTCATGCGGGACTCCTTAGTCCAGGTCCGACTCGTTGCCCTTGAGGAACTTCATCTGGATGAAGGCCACCAGGGCGAGGATGAGGAAAAGAATGACGGCGATGGCGGACCCGTACCCGAAGTCCGACTCGGTGAAGGCGCGCTGGTAGATGTAGTACTGGATGACCCGGGTGGCGTTGACCGGACCGCCCTGGGTAGTGACGGCGACGGTGTCGAAGACCTGGAACGAACCGATCACGGTAACCACCAGGACAAGGACCAGCACCGGCCGCAGCAGCGGAATGGTGATCTTGCGGAAGGTCTGGAACGGGGAAGCGCCGTCCAGCTTGGCCACCTCATAGACGTGGTGGGGGATGGCCTGCAGGCCGGCGAAGATCAGCAGTGCCGTGTAGCCCATGTGGCGCCACGTGTTGATCAGGGCCTGGGTGGGGATGGCCCACTCCTCGCTGCCAAAGAAAGCGATGCGGGGGATGCCTGCCCATTCGATGAACTGGTTCACCACGCCGATCTGGTAATCGAGCATCCAGAACCAGAGCAGCGCCGCGATGACGTTGGACATCAGGTACGGCAGCAGCAGCGCGCCCCGGACCAGCGTGGACTTGGCCACCTGGTGCATCAGCAGGGCCAGGCCCAGGGCCAAGGCCGTCTGAAGAACGATGTTGAGGAAGACGTATTGGCCGGTCACGGCCAGTGAATTCCAGAACAGCGGGTCCGTGGCGAGGGCCGTGTAGTTGTCCAGGCCCACCCATTCGGGGTCGCCGAGGATGCTGTATTCGGTGAAGCTCAGGTACACGCCACGGATGGTGGGCACGACGTAAAAGAAAGTGAAACCGATCATGGCCGGGGCGATGAAGAGGAGGGCGATCTTCAGGTCACCGAGCCGGCGGTAGCCGCCGCGGGGGCTCGGTGCGCCCGTCTGCGGCCGGGCGGTTCGTGTGGGTTTGGCAAGGGTGGTCATCGTCGACCCTTTCCTGGACTGTGATGTGGATAACAACTGCCGATGAATCTACACGAGTAGATCGAGGATCGCAACAGTGTTTTTCCGGCTGCTAACAAGCGGGATTCTTCCAATTGATGGCGTGTTGACTCGAGTAGATTGCAGGTGGGACACTGGGCTCTGACGCGGAGCGCTCGCCGGGTGTGCTCCCGGTCGAAAGTCAGGCGGTTAGCATGAACACCATGACCACTCCCGCAGTGCAGGCTCCGCGTGGCCCTGTGACCCGCAAGGATGTTGCCCGGTACGCCGGCGTCAGCACCGCCGTCGTCAGCTACGTGGTCAACGGCGGGCCCAAGAAAGTCGCTCCGGCCACCGAAGCCAAGGTGCAGGATGCCATCCGGGTGCTGGGCTACCGGCCCAACGCGGCCGCCAGGGCCCTCAAGCTGGGTTCCAGCGAGACGCTGGGCCTGATCATCCCGGACAACACCAACCCGTTCTTCTCGCTGTTCGCCCACGCGGTGGAGGATGCCGCCGCGGAGCTCGGCTATGCCCTGGTACTCAGTAATTCCGACGGCAACCTCGCCAAGGAGCGGCGCAACATCCGCAACCTTGCGGCCCGGCAAGTGGACGGGGTGCTGCTGGCCAGCGTGCTCTTCGAACCCGATCTTGAAGTCCTGGAGCGGGCTGACATCCCGGCGGTCCTGCTTAACCAGGAGCGGGACGCGCCGGGGTTCAACAGTATTGGCGTGGACCTAGCCGCCGGCGCCCGGATCGCCGTCGAACACCTCATTGGCCACGGCCACACAAACATCGGCCTGGCGATGGGAACCAACGTGTCGGGCAGCACCGACGGCCGCGAGGTGGGCTGGCGCCAGGCGCTGCAGGACGCAGGGTTGCCTGAAGGTCCCATTGTCTACAGCGGCTTCACCTGGCCCGGCGGTTACCTTGCCGGGCAACGCCTGGTTGCCTCAGTGAACAGGCCCACTGCCATCTTTGCTACTTCTGACACCCAGGCGGTGGGCCTGTTGCGTGCCGTGCATGAAGCCGGGTTGGCGATTCCGGGTGAGGTGGCCGTGGTGTCATTTGACGGTTCCATCGAGGCTGAATACTCGTGGCCGCCGCTGACCACGGTGGAGCAGCCTGTTGCTGCCATGGCGGAAGCCGCCGTGGCGGCACTGGTGGGTGCCGCCCGTGGGGAAAAGCCGCGGCACAGGATTTTTCCCACGAAACTGCTCGTCCGCCAGTCCTGCGGCTGTCCCTGAAACCCCCCCCGTGAGCCTTTTCCGCGGCTTCCGGTGGTTCCTTAAACAGCAATCCACCACCTCCGCGGGCTGCGGAGGCGGTGGATTGCCTGTCAGGAACTCAGGGCTAAGTTACAACCCGAAGAGTCACTCCTTGACGGGGATGGACTGGGACTTCAGCGAATCAATTGTCTTCTTCTCACCGTTCCGGAGCGCGTCCAGGAGGGTTCCGCTGCCGCCGGCGGCCTTGCCGAATCCGTCCGAGACGTCCGTGTAGGTCTGCGTCATGGTGGGGCCCCACGTGAAGTTCGGATCTACGTTCGCGGAAGCCTCGGCAAACACTTCATAGATCTTCTGGCCGCCAAAATAGTCCACGCCGCCGGTGAATGCGTCCAGGTCAGTGGCCGACTTGGCCGCGGGGTAGAGGCCGCCCAGTTCGTTGGCCAGGGCAAGGGCTTCAGGATCGGTGTTCAGCCACAGTGCAAACTTGGACGCCTCATAGGGGTGCTTGGAACCCTTGAGGACAGCGGTGGAGGAGCCGCCCCAGTTGCCGGCCGCCTTGCCGCCCTGTTCCCACTGCGGCATGGGGGCAACGGCCCACTTGCCTGCGGTGTCCGGAGCGCCGCTTGCCAGTGTTGAGGCGCCCCACACTGCGGAGACCCAGGTCCACTGCTGGCCTTCATTGAAGGAAGCGTTCCACTCGTCCGAGAAGGACGGCAGCGTGGAGACCTGCTTCTTTGCCAGCAGGTCCTGCCAGTAAGTGGCTACCTTCGCGGACTCCTCCCCGGTCAGTTTTACCTCCCACTGGTCATTGGCGCTGGAGAACCACTGCCCGCCGGCCTGCCACACGTTGCCGGCGAACCAGTTGACGTCGCCGCGCGGGAAGTTGGTGATGTAGGAACCGCGGGCCCTGATCTGCTCAGCGGCGGCAGCGTATTCGTCCCAGGTGGTGGGAACCTTGATGCCCGCCTCCTTGAAGAGGTCGGCACGGTAGAACATGGCCATGGGGCCGCTGTCCTGCGGGACTGCATAGACGGCGTCCGCCTCATTGAAGGTGACCTGGCCCCAGGTCCAGTCCACAAACTTGTCCTTGGCGCCGGCCACACCCTCGCAGGCAGCGATGTTCTCCAGGCCGTCCTGGACGCGGAAGTTGGGCAGTGCGTCGTACTCGATCTGGCCAAGGTCCGGGGCGTTCCCGGCCTGCAGCTGGTTGAAGAAGTTCTGGTACGTTCCCGAGTTGCCGTTGGGGCCGGTCTGCACCTTGACCTGGATGTTCTCGTTTTCCTTATTCCAGAGGTCCACCACTTTGTCCATGCCTGGAACCCACGTGGTGAAGGTCAGTTCGACCGGGCCGGAAGCCGGCTCGCAGGAGGCTGCGGCCGCGTCGGCCGTTGTGCCTCCTTCGCCGCTCCCGCCGGAGCAGCCGGCGAGGGCCAGCGCTGAAGCGATGGCAAAGGCTGCAGTGGCTTTTCCGTAATGCGCGCGCATTTCTTTTCCTATCAATGGGGTGTTCCCGTGGCGGCCGCCGCAGGACGTTTTTTGGGGGATGGCGGGGGAGCTACTTGACGCTTCCAGCGCCAAGCCCGCTGCTCCAGAAGCGCTGAAGCGCAAGGAACGTTCCGATGAGCGGGAGGATCGAGACGAGTGCGCCGACGATCACCAGGACGCGGAGTTCGGGAATCTGGCTGATCTGGCTGTTCCAGGCGTAAAGGCCAAGGGTCACGGGGAACAGCACCTGATCGCGAAGCATGATCAGGGGCAGGAAGAAGTTATTCCAGATGGCGACAAACTGGAACAGGAAGATGGTCACGAGCGCCGGTGCCATGAGCCTGGTGGAGACGGTGAAGAACGTCCGGATTTCCGAGGAACCGTCGAGCCGGGCCGCCTCCAGGAGTTCGGTGGGAACGCTGGCCGCCGCGTAAATCCGCGCGAGATAGACGCCGAAGGGACTGACCAGGCTGGGCAGGAACACGGCCCACAAGGTGTTTGTCAGTTTCACTTCGCTGAAGATCAGGAACAGCGGCAGGGCCAGGGCAGTGGCGGGAACCAGCACACCACTGAGCACGATGTTGAAGATGGCCTCCCGGCCGCGGAACTCGTACTTTGCCAGGGCATAGCCGCACATTGCGGCGATGAGCGTTCCCAGCAGGGCACCGAGCCCCGCGTACAGGGCGCTGTTGGCCAGCCAGCGTCCGAAAACGCCGTCGCCATAGGTGAAGAGGCTGCCCAGGTTGGCCAGGAACGTGGACGTGGAATCCGCGGTGAACCACAGCGGCGCGGTGCTTGTGATCTCGCCGCCGGTCTTGGAGGAGGAAACCAGGAGCCACCAGATGGGGGTCAGGAAGTAGAGCGTGAAGACCCCCATGATGAGCATCGCTGCGCTGCGGGACATGATGCTGTGCCGTGGACCGCGGGGGTTGGCCTGACCGGGGGTAGGCGAACTTTCTGTGGCCGTTGCCGCTGCTGCACTCACTGGGAGACCTTCCGCTGGGTTGCCTTGAGGAAGACGAATGAAAGAACGAATGTGGCCAGCGCCAGCACCACCGAGAATGCTGCGGCCAGGTTGTAGTTCGGGACCGAGGCTGTGGTGTACACCGCCAGGTTGGGGGTGAACGTGCTGCTGATGGCTGAGCTGAAGCTGCGCAGGGTCTGGGGCTTGGCGAGCAGCTGGAGCGTACCGATGATGGAGAAGACGCCGGTGAGGATGATGGCGGGCACCACCAGCGGAACCTTGATCTGCCAAGCGATTTGGAAGTTGCTGGCACCGTCCAGGCGGGCGGCTTCATAGATTTCAGTGGGGATGGCCAGAAGGGACGAATAGATGATGAGCATGTTGTAGCCCACGTACACCCACGTCACGATGTTTGCTACAGCCCACAGCACCAGCTCGGCCGAGAGAAAGTTCACCTCGGAGGTGATGGCATCAAACGGGGAGAGTGACGGCGAGTACAGGAAGCCCCACATGATGGCGGCAATAACCCCGGGGACCGCATACGGGGCGAAGAACGCCAGGCGGAAGAACTTCTTGCCCTTCAGCAGGGGAGAATCGAGCAGCAGGGCGAACAGAAGGGCCAGGCCCAGCATGATCGGTACCTGGACCACTCCGAACAGGAGCACCCGTCCCACGGACTCCCAGAATTCGCTGTTCTGGAACACCTGCTGGTACTGGACGAACCCGCCGAAAACCTGTTTCGGCGGGCCGAAGGTTCCTTTGCGCTCCACCGTCAGCAGCGACTGCACCACCGCAAAGATAATCGGGACGGCGTAGAAGGCCAGGAAGAGCACGCCGAACGGCGCGACAAACAGGAAGACGGCCCGGCGCTGGGCCCCGGTAGTTTTGGCTTTCCGGTTCTTCGGCGCCCCCAGGGCCGGTACCGGTGCCGTGCTTGGTCTAGTCACTTTCAACATCCTTTTGGCCGGTGGTGAATCCAGCGGTTTGGGGTACGGGGTTGGCAGTGCGGACGACGCGCACGGCGCCCGCAGGAATGGCGACGGCGTTGGAGACGTCCTCGCCCACAATCAGTTCGCGGCCGTGCGCAGGGTACTTGTGCTCTTCCTCGGAATGGTTGATGAGGAACACGTAACTGTTGTCGGTGCCTGAGCGGACAACCACTTCCAGTCCCTCCGGAGCGATCAGGGCCCTGACGCCCGCCTCGGCGGCGGCATCGGTCATGACGGTTCGCAGCGCCGCCGGGTCAAGAGCCGTGCCGACATACCAGGCGGCCCCGGCTCCGTAGGTGTTGCGGGTGACGGCGGGTGTGCCGGCCAGGTGTCCCGCCGTGAATGACAGCCTTGCTTCGGCACCTTCGAGCCGCATGGCCTCAGTCCACAGCGTGGCGGTGGAACCGTTGTCCAGCGCCAGTGCCTGTCCCGGCGGCAGGGGGTAGAACTCCTCGGAGCGGATCCCCAACAGGTTCCGGAACGCTCCCGGGTAACCGCCCGTGAGCACCTTCTCGTTCTCATCCACGATGCCGCTGAAATACGTGACGACGGCGGTTCCCCCGGTCCGGACGAATTCGGTCAGTACTGCGGACTCACTGTCCCGTACGAGATACAGCCCGGGAACGATAGCCAGTTTGTAGTCCGAGAGATCGGCGCCCGGGGCGACGACGTCCACGGTGATGCCGGATTCCCGGAGTGCCCTGTACGTGGCGTGGACCTGATCGAGGTAGCCAACATCGGAGGAGGGGTGGGACTCCTGGTCATAGGCCCACCAGGCCTCCCAGCTGAACACCAGCGCGGCGTCTGCCCTGACCGTGGTCCCGGCTACCTCGGCCAGCGTCTCGAGGATGCCGCCCAGTTCCAGGACCTCGCGCCAGATCCGTGAATCTGTTCCGGCATGGGGAAGCATGGCCGAGTGGAACTTTTCGCTGCCTTGGACGGAGGCGCGCCACTGGAAGAAGCAGAGCCCGTCGGCTCCGCGTGCCACGTGGGCCAGGGAATTGCGCAGCATTTCACCGGGGCCCTTGGCGATGTTGCGGGGTTGCCAGTTCACGGCAGAGGTGGAATGTTCCATCAATAGCCAGGGCTGGCCCTGGCTCAGCCCCCTGGTCGCGTCGGCGGCGAAGGCGAGTTCGGTGGCGGGGTCAGCAAGCCGGTGGTCCAGGTAGTGGTCGTTGGCGATGACATCCATGTGGGGCGCCCAGGACCAGTAGTCCTGGTTGCGGATGTGGGCGGCCACCATGAAGTTGGTGGTCACCGGAACGCTGCTGTGCTGCCGGAGGACCGCGGCCTCTGCCTGGTAGTAGCCAAGCAGTTCGTCGGAGCTGAAGCGGTGGAAGTCCAGGACCTGGGTGGGGTTGTTTGTGGAGATGGTGGTCCGGGGCGGAAGGATTTGCTCCCAGGCAGAGTACCGCTGGGACCAGAAGGTGGTGCCCCAGGCCTTGTTCAGCGCATCCAGGGTGCTGTAGCGGGCTTTGAGCCATCCACGGAACGAGGTGGCTGAGACGTCGCAGTAGCACAGGGCGTTGTGGCACCCGAGCTCGTTGGACACGTGCCACAGGCGGACGGCAGGATGGGCACCGTAGCGGCGCACCGTCTCACTGACCAGCCGGAGGGCGTGTTCCCGGTACCGCGGGGAGCTGGGGCACCAGGCCTGGCGTCCGCCGGGCCATGCCACTGTTCCGGACGCTGACCGGGGCAGGATTTCCGGATAGAGGGCGGTCAGCCATGCGGGGGTGGAAGACGTTCCGGTGCCCAGATTCACGCCAATGCCGCTGGCGTGGAGCAGGTCGAGGATCTCGTCCAGCCGCTCGAACGTGTACGTGCCGGGGGAGCTTTCCAGTTCGGCCCAGCCAAAGATATTGACCGCTACCAGGTTCACGCCAGCCTGGTTCATGAGGCGGACATCTTCCTCCCAGACCGCGCGGTCCCACTGTTCGGGGTTGTAATCGCAGCCGTACACGAGCTTTCCGTTCCCGGAAAGTTGTTTGACGGGTGTTCGGGTGGGGCTCAACCCTGCTCCTTCGGCTTGCAGCAGGCGTGCCGGCCGAAGGAGTGCTCCCTGGGACATGGACGCCGTTGTCGTCTAATCTGTGAACGTTCCCAGAGCGGCGCAAACTTCTGAGGGCCGGGTTGGTGTGGGAACGTTCACAGACTATAGGCGGGCTTTCGTTCATGTCAACGGTTTGGCCAAAGATGCGCAGGCTGGGCCTCCGCTACAGTACTGGTATGGCCCATACCCGCACCCGTGCCCGCCGCGCCACCATCAATGATGTGGCGGACGCTGCCGGGCTCTCCCGCGGCACCGTTTCACGGGTGGTGAACGGGGAAAAGTACGTCTCCGATGAAGCCCGGCTGGCGGTGGAAGAGGCCATTGCCAGGGTGGGCTACGTCCGCAACAACGCGGCCAGGAACCTGGTCAAGCAGGAATCCCGGGCCATTGGCCTGATCATCCACGAGCCGCACTCGCTGCTCTTCGAAGACCCGAACATCGGCTCCATCCTGCTCGGTGCCAACGAAGTGCTGTCAAAGGCGGATTACCAGCTGGTATCCCTCATCATCGACTCGGACCGCGACAGCCGCCGGGTGGCGGATTACCTGCGCGGCGGCCTTGTGGACGGTGCGGTGATCATCTCGGCCAGGGCGTCGGATCCGATAGCAGCCGCTGTTGCCGACATCGGACTTCCCGCCGCCTTCGTGGGCCACCCGGACGGCACTCCGGACCTGCCTTACGCAGCCATCGACAACGTGGAGGGCGCGCGCAGCATCACCAGCAGGCTGCTCCAGACGGGCCGGCGGCGGGTGGGCATGATCGCCAGTGCGCTGGACCGTGACTCCGGCCAGGACCGCCTTGCCGGGTTCCGGGCCGCCATGGGCGACAGCTTCGATCCGGGGCTGGTGGTCGAATATCCCCTCTACACCTATGCAGCAGGGCTGGAAGGGATGCAGGAACTGCTGCGCCGCGATCCTGCCGTCGACGGCGTCTTTGCAGCCTCCGATGCCGTGGCCGCAGGGGCAATGACAGCTCTGCAGGAAGCCGGCCGGCGGGTACCTGAAGACGTGGGCATCGTTGGTTTCGATGACAGCAGCTGGGCGCTGCGCTGCAGGCCCCAGCTGTCCACGGTGCGCCAGCCGGCGGACCTGCTGGGAAGTGCGGCCGCTGAGCTTGTGCTGGCGCAGCTTTCGGGACAGCCCAGCCCGCCGCGGGTCCTGGAAACCGCCATAATGTGGCGCGATTCAGCCTGAGGCGTGCCCTAGACAGGAACCACCCTGAGCCGGGTGCTCTCACTGATCTGCCGCTGCGCCTCGGAGCCCAGGCCTGAATCGCTGATGACCTCGTCGGCGTCGTCCAGGGCTGCGATGGTGCTGATGCCCTGGAGTCCCCACTTGGTGTGGTCGGCCAGGACCACGGTTTTGCGCGCAGCCGCTATGAAGGCCCGGTTGGTTTCGGCTTCAAGCAGGTTCGGGGTAGTGAATCCTGCCTCCGCGTCCATGCCGTGCACTCCCAGGAACAGCACGTCCAGGTGCAGCTGCTTCAGCGCCGCCGTCGCGATGGGTCCAACCAGGGCGTCCGACGGCGTGCGCTCGCCGCCGATCAGGATCACCGTTGAGCTGAAGCGGGGGACTCCCGCCGCGGCAGCGTGATGAAAGAGATCGGCAATGCGCACCGAGTTGGTGATCACGGTGATCCGCGGACCGTTGACCAGTTCCTTGGCCAGCGCCCATGTGGTGGTGCCGGCGCTGAATCCGACGGCCATGCCCTCGTGCACCAGGCCAGCGGCCGCCAGCGCAATGGCCTTCTTTTCGGCTGTCAGCTGGGTGGATTTGAGTTCAAAACCGGGCTCATGGGTGCTGACATCGCCGGGGATTTTGGCGCCGCCGTGGATGCGCTCCAGCCGGCCGCCTTCCTCGAGAAGTTCAATGTCGCGCCGCACGGTCATGAGGGAGACACCCAACTGCTGTGCCAGGTCCGACACCCGGACAACCCGCTCCCGCTGGACGGCGTCCACAATGGCCTGGTGACGTGCAGCGGGGAGCATCAGGGGATCCTTCAGAACGGCGGTCAGGGCTGGTCCCAGTCTAGGGCGTGCAGTATTTTGGCTGCTTGAGCCGCCCACGCGGAAGGGGGAGCGGCCTGAACGGCGGAACCTTCAGCTGACGCCTGCCCCAGAACGCAGCGAGGGTTCAGGTGCCCCCTCCTGTGTCCGCGCTGCGTGGTCCAGTGCCTCCAAAACCCGAGCGTTGTTTGCCGCGTCCGTGAGGTCATAGCGGAGCGGTGTACCGTTCAGGACGCTGTCGGCGAAGTGTTCGCCCATCCGGACGAAGTGGTTCGCGCCGCCCTTGATCGTGTGACGGATGGTGTCCTGCCCGAAGTGATGCTCCTCCAAAACCGAATCCTCCTCCAGGAGCCCAAAAGGATTGTCGAGATAGAGCCGTCCCTCAGTTCCGGTTACTTCCAGGAAGTTACGGCGCTCGAGGTTGACTCCCGTATCAAAAAGCGCGGTTGCGCCGCCGGGAAAGCGGAGCATGCCCGCAATGCTCGTGTCGATCCGGCCGCCGTCGTTGGCGTCCCGGTAGTTGCCAAAGGCGGCGACGTGAGCCGGCTCCTGCCCCGTGACCATCCGGCTCATGTTGACGACGTAGCACCCGGTATCAAACAGTGCGCCGCCACCGAGCCCTGCATACCAGCGGATGTTATCGTCTCCGCCCGCGTCAAAGGAGTGCGCGACGTGGACAAATGTCAGCTTGCCTACCGCGTCGGCCGCCAGCAGCTCCTGCAGCTTTTCGAAACGCGGGTGGAAACGGTACATAAAACCTTCAAGGACCTTGAGCCCGGTCTCCCCGGCCTTGCGCGCAATCTCCCCGCACTCGGCGGCGCTCATCGCCAGGGGTTTTTCGCAGAGGACATGCTTGCCTGCGTCCAAGGATTTGAGGATCCACTCACGGTGCAGTGCATTCGGCAAGGCGATGTACACGGCGTCGATGTCCGGCGAAGCGAGCAGCGCCTCGTACGAGCCGAACGCCTGCGGGATGCCGTGCCTGGCAGCGTATTCCCGGGCCTTTTCCTCGCTGCGGGAAGCAATGCCCGCTACCTCGCCGTTTCTCGTTTCCTGCAACGCCGGAATCGTCTTGCGGACGACTCGGGCGGTACCCAGGACGCCCCAACGCACATTCCCACTCATTGAACTCCCCCTCCAGGAACGGCCCCGGCATCGGTGGCGGGTGCACGCGACTTCAAGCTAACATGCCTGACGCTTCTGCCCGCCGGTCCGGGGCCGCTCCTGTCTCCTTATTTCTTGAGCGACGCGGCGATCTGGGCCATGACGGTGTTGTCGGCGAGGGTGGTGGCGTCGCCTACTTCGCGGCCTTCTGCGACGTCCTTGAGGAGGCGGCGCATGATCTTGCCGGAGCGGGTCTTGGGCAGTTCCGGGACCACGAGGATGGTTCTGGGTTTGGCGATCGGGCCGATTTCCTTGCCGACGTGGTTGCGGAGTTCCTGGACGATGGCGTCGCCGGAGTCCACGGCGTCGCCGCGGAGGATGACGAAGGCGACGACGGCCTGGCCGGTGGTTTCGTCCGAGGCGCCCACCACGGCGGCTTCGGCCACGGCGGGGTGGGAGACCAGGGCGGATTCGATTTCGGTGGTGGAGAGCCGGTGGCCGGAGACGTTCATGACGTCGTCCACGCGGCCCAGGAGCCAGACGTCGCCGTCCTCGTCCTTCTTGGCGCCGTCACCGGCGAAGTACATGCCCTCGAAGCGGGACCAGTAGGTGTCCTTGAACCGCTCAGGATCGCCCCAGATGCCGCGGAGCATCGCCGGCCAGGGCTCCCGGATGACCAGGAAGCCGCCGTGCCCGTCAGGGACGGATTCGCCCATCTCGTCCACGACGTCCACGGCGATGCCGGGCAGCGGTGTCTGGGCGGAGCCGGGTTTGGTGGCGGTCACGCCGGGGAGCGGGGCGATCATCTGGGCGCCGGTTTCGGTCTGCCACCAGGTGTCCACGATGGGGGTCTTGTTGGCGCCGATGACGTCCCGGTACCACATCCAGGCTTCGGGGTTGATGGATTCGCCCACCGAGCCGAGGACGCGCAGGGAGGACAGGTCGTACTTGTCCGGGATCTCCCGGCCCCACTTCATGAACGTCCGGATCGCGGTGGGGGCGGTGTAGAGGATGGAGACCTTGTACTTCTCGATGATCTCCCACCAGCGGCCCTGGTGCGGGGAGTCCGGGGTGCCCTCGTACATGACCTGGGTGGCGCCGTTGATGAGCGGGGCGTAAGCGACGTAGGAGTGCCCGGTGACCCAGCCGACGTCGGCCGTGCACCAGTACACGTCCGTCTCGGGGTGCAGGTCGAAGACTGCCTTGTGGGTGTAGGCGCCCTGGGTGAGGTACCCGCCGGTGGTGTGCAGGATGCCTTTGGGCTTTCCCGTGGTGCCGGACGTGTAGAGGATGAACAGCGGGTGCTCGGAATCGTGCCCGACGGCGGTGTGCTCGGTTGATGCCGCCTCAACTGTGTCCGCCCACCAGTGGTCCCGGCCTTCGTGCCAGTCCACGTCCTGGCCGTTGCGCTTGACCACCACGACGTTCTGGACAGTGTGGCCCTCGGCGGCGAGGGCGTCGTCGACAGCGGTCTTCAGGGAGCTGGGCTTCCCGCGCCGGTAGGTGCCGTCGGCGGTGACCACCAGTTTCGCTTCGGCATCCTCGATCCGGGACCGGAGCGCGTCGGCGGAGAACCCGCCAAACACCACCGAGTGCACGGCGCCGATCCGGGCGCAGGCCAGCAGAGTGATCACCGCTTCGGGGATCATGGGCAGGTAGACGGCCACCCGGTCGCCTTTGGCCACGCCGAGGGACTCGAACGCGTTGGCGGCCTTCTTCACCTCGTCGGTGAGCTGCGCGTAGGTGTAGGTGCGGGTGTCCCCGGGCTCGCCCTCGAAGTAGATGGCCACCCGGTCGCCCAGGCCGTTCTCCACGTGCCGGTCCAGCGCGTTGTAGGCCGCGTTGACCTCTCCGCCGACGAACCACTTGGCGAACGGCGGATTGGACCAGTCAAGGGCCTGGTCGAAGTCCTTGGACCAGGTCAGCAGCTCGCGGGCCTGCCGGGCCCAGAAAGCCGGCCGGTCGGCGTCGGCCTCAGCGTAATCGGCTGCGGTGACAACGGCGTCGGCAGCAAATTCGGGGCTCGGGGGGAAGGTGCGGTTCTCATGGAGCAGGTTTTCAAAGGCGTCGCCCTGCAGGCTCTGCTCAGCGGCTTTGGGGGCAGTGGCGGTGGCGCCGGGAGTGTCCTGGGACATTGGTGAACCTCATCATTCATCGGTCTTTGCTGCGGCCGGCCGTCACCTCGCCGTGCTCCGCCACTGTGCGCGGCATCGGGCAAGGCGGATCACGGAAGTTCCGCAAAGAGCTGTTCCGGAACAAGACTAATGCTTGCACCTGCTCCTGTGTGTCAGCTGTCACACTGCAGCCCGCGAACGGCATTTATTTAGCGGTGAATGGTTGCGGGGCCGTGCACGCTGAGCTCCCGGCGCCACGGATCAGCTAGTGATCGGCCATACGGATGACTAGGCTGAGATGTGAATTGTGACTTTCTACGGAGCTGTCGGACCCGGTGCATCACTGCCCGGACCTGGCCGCTGCCGCCGTTCCGGACGGCACAGTTTTTGGGGCGGAACCGCCCCGTGCCGCCACGCTAAGGAGAACAGAATGAACCAGCAAAGCTCCGGCCAGAAACTTGGCCGCGCAACGGAGGCAGGGCATGACGCCACGCCGGAAAATGGCGCAGCGCAGGACCCGCAGCGGCAGGCCGGCGCCAAGCCCGGCACCACCAACCAGGCCGTACTGGGCCCGTTTACGCTGCGTGACCTGACGGTTTTTGGCGCCACTCTGGTTCTCCTGGTGGCCTCTCTGCTGCCGATCTTCCTTGGCCGGTTCAACCTCTGGAATGCTGGCAGCCTGTTCTTCCTCGGACTGGGCATCGTCCTGCCGATGATCGTCACCGCCCTTTTTGCCGCACGCCGGCTGGCTCCCGCCACCAAGGTCCGGATCGGCTCACTGTCCGTTGACCAGTTCGCCTCGGTGGTGGCGTCCTTCGCTCTCGCGTTCTTCTTTGTGTCCGCCGCTGCAGCCTACGTGCCCAGCCTGTTG
The DNA here is from genome assembly GCF_014764445.1 of Pseudarthrobacter sp. BIM B-2242. Lineage (NCBI taxonomy): Bacteria > Bacillati > Actinomycetota > Actinomycetes > Micrococcales > Micrococcaceae > Pseudarthrobacter > Pseudarthrobacter sp. BIM B-2242. The sequence continues at coordinate 3,458,711 of NZ_CP061721.1, read as the reverse complement.
GTGGGCCTGGCGGGCTCCGCCATCCTGTTCGCCGCAACGGTGCTGAGCCGTTTCATCCCGTACTTCGCCGGCGACTTTTTGGGACGCGACGAAACCGCCGCCCACGTGATGGCCCGCGACGCGGCCGTTCCGCTTCCCAAGCCGCACACGCCCAAGGAACCCAAGCCCGCCGCAGAGGCGGGGGCGGCGTCCAAGCCGGCTTTCGGGATCCCTGCCGGGCTCTGGCCGGCCAACCGTTCGGCTGCTTCCAAGCCTGCACAGACGTCGCACGGCGCCTCGGCTCCTGCGGCGTCCGCGCCCGCCAACACAGGCGCTTCCGCTACGGGCGTTGCCGCTGCGGGCGCCGGTGCTGGCGCTCCGGCCGCGGCCGGAGCAGTTTCTACCGCCCCCGAGGTCAGGGAATGGACCGCTGCCGGTGACGCAGGCCCCGCAACCCAGGCGGCCGACGTCGTGCCTTCAGCGTCAAACGCTTCCGCAGCATCCGCCGCCGATGAGACGAAGCTGGGTGACATCCCCGCTGGCGGCTCGTCAGCGCCCCGGACAGCTGCGGCGCCTGTTGCCGAAGCTGCAGCGCACGACGACGGAGCGCAGGCGGGTGCCGCCTCCCGCCCGGCCGCCGCCGAACCCGCCGCCACGGCGGTGCACCAGCAGGTGCGCAACGCCGAGCCCATCGGCGCGACAGTGGACCCTGCCAGCCGGCCGGACGAATCCGAGGAACAGCCGGTGCATGAGGCTTTCTGGTTTGCCGTGGCACAGCACCGCACCGCCGTGGACCCCCACACCGGCGCCCCTGCCTTTGTGATCGAACCCGGTGGCTGGGTGCTGGCGCTCGAAGACCGGGGCCACGAGTTCCTGGTCCAGCACACCGACGGACGCCTGGGCCTGCTGCGCGATCTCAGCAACATCGAGCGCGGCTAGCCCCGACCGTGGCCACCTCCCGTACGCCCGGAACAGGAACCGGCCCCCGTCTGGCCCGGGGTCCCGCGCCGCGGCCGGCATCGCCCGGCATAGCCGCGGAGTCGCTGCTGGCGTTGAAGCGCCGGGCCCGGCGGATCAACAGGGCGCTGGCGGAAAAATACCCGTACGCCCACGCGGAGCTGGATTTCCGGAACCCGTTCGAGCTGGTGGTGGCCACCGTGCTGTCGGCGCAGACCACCGATGTGCTGGTCAACCAGGTCACCAGGATCCTGTTTGCCCGGTACCCTGATGCCCGCACCATGTCCGAGGCCGATCCCGCCGAGCTGGAAGCCATCCTGCAGCCCACCGGCTTCTTCAGGGCCAAAACGAAGAATGTCCTGGCCCTGAGCCACCGGCTCGTGGACGAGTTCAACGGCGAGGTGCCCGGCAAGCTCGAAGACCTGGTGACCCTTCCCGGGGTCGGACGGAAAACCGCCAACGTGGTGCTGGGCAACGCTTTCGGGATCCCGGGAATTACTGTGGATACGCACTTCGGCAGGCTGGCCCGGCGCTTCGGCTGGACCGGGTCCGAGGATCCCGTCCAGATTGAATTCGACGTCGCCGAGCTGTTCGAGCCCAAGGATTGGACCATGCTGTCCCACCGGGTGGTGTTCCACGGGCGGCGTGTCTGCCACTCACGGAAGCCGGCCTGCGGCGCGTGCCCCGTAGCGAACTGGTGCCCCAGCTATGGCCTCGGCGAGACGGACCCCGTCAAAGCCGCCAAGCTCCTGAAATACGAACTGGCGCCCGGAAACGAGGCTCTGTTGGAGCAGCTGTTGGCCGAAACGCACCGTGCGGCCGAGATCCGGATGGAATCCCAGAGGCGGGTACCGTGACCGCACGGCAGGATCTGATTGACCTGGTGCGCAGATCGGATGACGGCACAGTGGACGCGCCCAACACCGCGTGGGCAGCTCTGACGGTGGACGAAAGCGTGGCCCGCAAGGCCGCAATCCTGATGCTCTTCGGTGTGCTGGACGACGTTCCGGCGGCGTCGGACAAACTGTTGGCCGCGGCGGATCTTGATGTCCTGCTGCTGGAGCGCGCGCACACGCTCGGCTCGCACCCGGGCCAGGTCGCCTTTCCGGGCGGGGGCATTGATGAGGGCGAAACCCCCATTGCCGCCGCCCTGCGGGAAGCCGAGGAAGAAACGGGGCTGGACTCCACGGGAGTGGAAGTCCTGGGCACCCTTCAGGAGCTGGGCCTGGCCCGCAGCAACTTCCTGGTGACGCCCGTGCTCGGCTGGTGGGCGTCGCCGTCGCCGGTCCACGTGGTGGATTACGCCGAATCCGCGCAGGTTTTCCGGATCCCTGTCCGCGACCTGCTGGACCCGGCCAACCGGGTGACTGCAACAGTCGGCCGTGACGGCAGGACCTTCAGCAGTCCGGCGTTCGCCGTGAACGGCGTGCTGGTCTGGGGGTTCACCGGGATTATTCTTGATGGCCTCTTTGAACAGCTGGGCTGGGCCGTGCCGTGGGACCGGACGCGCGTGCACGAGGTAGCTTTCTAAGTTCTCCAGCCGGCCTTAAATGGCTGGGGCCCGGCCTGACGGCCGGGCCCGGTTGCCGGTGCGGGGTTTGGCCCGCCTAGCTCGGATGCGGTTTATGGCGCAGATCCACAACCACTCCGGTTGCCGCGTTTTCACGCAAGGCCTTGATGCCGTCCTTCAGCGCCCCAAGGTGCTTGAAGTCGGGCGAAACGGCCACAACCTTGCCGTTTTTGTCAGTGAGATTGAAGCGATAGGCTTCGTCACTCACCCGATGTATTTCTAGCCTGCCGGGCATGATCCGGACCTCCCCTAATATGCGTCATTGCATGTTTAGCCCCGCCGTCTGCTTCAGCGGGTCTTCCCCGACTGTAACCACCGTCACAGCGCAGAACCAGCTACTGCCGGGTAGGTTACCTTCCGCTACTTGGCGTTGTCATAGGAATCCACCACGGCCACGCTGACCGGGAATTCCACGGGGATGGGTCCGAACAGGAGCTCCTTTGCCGCGGCAGCCGCTTCCTCGATGGCGCGGATGCAGGCGGCAACTCCGGACTCGGGGACGTGCACCATCACCTCGTCGTGCAGGAAAAAGACCAGCTCCGCCTGAACCGAACCGTCGGCACGCAGGGACCGCAGCCGGCGTCGTAATTCAGCCAGCCAGCACGCCGCCCAGTCGGCGGCAGAGCCCTGCACCACGAAGTTGCGGGTGAAGCGGCCGCGGGAGCGCGCGATGGCTTCCGCGCGGCGCTGTTCCTCCGCCGTTGCCGACTGCTGGCTCCGGAACCACTGTTCGGACGGCGGCGGGCTGCTGCGGCCAAGCCGTGTGGTGACGGTCCCGCCGGCCTCACCGTCACGCGCTGCCTGCTCCACGAAGCCGACGGCGCGGGGGTAGGTGCGGGCCAGCTGCGGCATGAGCCGCCCGGATTCCCCGGTGGTGGCGCCGTAGATGGCGCCCAGGAGGGCCACCTTGGCCTTGGCGCGGTCGCCGCCGAAGCCCTGCGCGGCGATGCCCGCGTAAAGGTCCTTGTCGCGCGCAGCTTCAGCCATTTTGGCGTCCTGCGCCAGGGCCACCAGGACACGCGGTTCCAACTGGGAGGCGTCGGCGACGATGAGCTTGTGGCCGGGATCGGCATGGACGGCACCGCGGATCTGCCGGGGAATCTGCAGGGCACCGCCGCCCCGGGAGGCCCACCGGCCGGACACCACGCCGCCCACCACATACTCGGGCTGGAACCGGCCGTTGCTCACCCACGCATCCAGCCAGGCCCAGCCGTTGGCGGTGTGCAGGCGGGACAGTTTTTTGTAGGCGAGGAGCGGTTCGATGGCGGGATGGCTGGACTCCATCAGCTCCCACTGCCGCGTGCTCTTGACCTCGATGCCGTTGCGGTGCAGCGCGCGCATCAGTTCCTGCGGCGAATCCGGGTTCAGCGCGGGGGAGTTCAGGAGGGCACGGAGCTCGGTGTTCAGGGCTTCGAGTTTCGCAGGCCGGTGGCCCGCGGGAGGGCGGGGTCCCAAGTATTCGGCGAGTATCTGCTCGTGCAGGTCCTCCCGCCAAGGGACACCGCTGTGCTGCATTTCTGCCGCGATCATGGCGCCGGCGGACTCGGCGGCAAGCAGCAGCTGCAGCCGTTTCCGCTTGTTCCCGTCCGGGGCGGCTGCGGTCAGTGCTGTCTGCTGGGCCGCGAATTCGGCGCGCAGGTCCGCCAGTGTGTGGCGCGGCGCCCGGTGCCGGAGATCGTCGAAGAGTGCGCCCTGGTCTGCGGGCGGGGGTGGCGGCTGGAGGGCGCGGGGCGGTTCCCGGGGATCGTCGAGCGTGGCCTTTTCGGCGTTCAGGGCGTACTCGGTGTGGGCGGTGAACTCCGAGTAGGCCAGAATCGTCCCGCACAGGCTGAGGTCGTAGCAGCGGTCCACTTCCACTCCGGCTGCCAGCAGCGCCGGGTACCAGTCCTGCGTGCGGTGCCAGATCCAACGCGGCGGCGCTTCGCGGGGCCGGGTTTCGAGGTGGCGTACGACGCCGGGCAGCTCGCTTGCGCTGATCAGCCGCGGTTCAGGGCGGTCCGGGTGCGGATCACCGGCCTCGGTGACCTGTTGGAGGGCTGCGCCGTGGGAATGGGCGGCGAGCAGCAGGTACATACCGTCAATTCTGCCTTGTGGCGGGGGCGCGGATGGACGGCGGTTCTCCGTCAACGTTTGTTGACGCCAATCAGGTTGTCAACTAGTGTTGACGGCATGGAGGTGGAACGAATGAAAATGCTGGTGGCATCAATGGACGGAAAAGGGCCTGCGGAAGCGCTCTACGCGGTGGCCGAACTGCACAAGGAAGTGGGACGCACTGAGGCGTCCCTGGTCCGCAAGGCCCGGCAGGCGGGTTTGTCCTGGGAAGCGATTGCCCTGTGCCTGGGCGTCAGTAAGCAGGCCGTCCACCGAAAGTACGGGAAGCAGTAGCCGGGCGGGAGGGATGTGGACCTCCAGGGTCATCGGCCCGTAGGTCCATTCCTTTCCGGATGAGTGGAGTTGTCCACATAGAGGGAACGGCCCCTGTGTGTCGGACCCGGTGACGTGGAGAGTTGCTCCATGAGCAGGCACCAGCTATCGCCATCACCTTCCGACCAGCCGTCTTCCCAGCGGCCCCGCGCCCGGTCCTCCCCTCCCCGTGGAGCTGCATCCGCCGAGCCCGGGGCCGGCGGCTTCGAGGCCAGTGGGTTAGGTGCCGGCGGGGTGGGGCCCGGCGGGTTGGGCGCCGGAACGTCCGGCTCCGGGCCGGCTGCCGGGGCATGGTTGCCGGACACGGCGGCAGACGAGGTGCTGCTGGTCACCGGCCAGGACTTTCTGCAGGGGCAGGTGGAGCAGATTGTGGCTGCCGCCGGCGGACAGCTAAGGGTCGTGGCAGACGTCGCGGATGCGGCCAAATATTGGGACTCCGCCGCCGCCGTGCTGGTGGGAAGCGATGTCCGTGAACTGCCTCCGCGACGCCGGGCACCCGCGGTACTGGTGGGCCTCAACGGGGAAGGGGACAGCCTCTGGCACCTGGCTGCGGCCCTCGGGGCGGAGCGGGTGGCAGTGCTTCCCGATGCCTCGGCCTGGCTGGCTGAGCATCTGAGCAGATCGCGTTCGCCCGAAGCCGGCGGCCTGGTTCTGGGTATCACAGGCGGCTGCGGCGGGGCCGGAGCCACCACCTCGGCCATCTGGATTGCACAGGCAGCAGCCAGGCTGGGTGTCCGGGTCCTGCTGGTTGACGGCGATCCCTGGGGCGGCGGCCTGGAGCTCGCGCTGGCCGCCGAGGAGACGCCCGGCCTGCGTTGGCCGGATCTGGCCGGCGCCAGCGGCAGCATCGATCCAGAGCAGCTCGCCGAGTCACTGCCCGTCGCCGGCGGGTTTTCATTCCTGTCCTGGCCGGGCAGCCGCGATCGTCCGGCGCCTGTGGATGCTGCTGCCGCGGGTGGTGTGCTGGATGCTGCCCGCCGCGGCTACGAACTGGTGGTGGTGGACATTGGTCGCGGCGCAGAGCCCGTCCACATGTTTGCCTGGGACTGTGACCGGCTTCTGGTGGTTGTGCCGGCACAGCTGAAAGCCGCCGTGGCAACGGCCCGGCTGCTCCACGAACTTCCCCCGGTTGAGGCGGCGCTGCTGGTCCGGGGCAAAACCGGCGCCGCACTGGACGCCGGACTGATTGCGGACGCTGTTGGTCTGCCAGTGCAGGGCCGGGTGCCGGAGCTGCGGGGCGTCACCGCGGCCGGGGAAAACGGGCGGCTTCTTGACCTGGGCAACCGGCGAAGCATCAGGCACTTCGCCGGATCTGTGCTGGATCTTGTGGCCGGCGACATCCCGGTGGGGGAGTTGCTGTGACCAGGCAGGCCGGTCCGCCGTCCATGCCGTTTCCACCGGTTCAGCCTGCCGGAGCGCGCCGCCGCCAGGCACGTGTCCTGGACCCTCGCGGTGTTGATTCGGCACTGCTGGAAACGGTCCGCGAGTCGGTCATGGCCGACGCCGGTCCGGTTACGGCTTCCCGCGTTGCGGCAGCTGTCCAGGCCACCGGACGGCTGCTGGGCACAGCCGGTTCCCTGGCGGCCGTCGAACGGATCAGCGCGGAGCTGAACGGACTTGGACCCCTCCAGGAGCTGACCCGGGACGTCCGGGTCACGGACATCTTCGTCAATGCCCCGGACTCGGTATGGATCGACAGGGGGAGGGGCATCGAACCGGCGGGGGTTTCGTTTGCCGGCGAAGCCCAGGTGAGGGCGTTGGCTTCGAGGCTTGTGGCTGCCGGCGGAAGGCGGCTGGACGACGGTTCGCCGTGCGTTGATGTCAGGCTCGAAGGCGGCTACCGTGTCCACGCCGTACTGCCGCCGATTTCGACAGCGGGCACCCTGCTGAGTGTCAGGATCCGGCGCGAACAGGTCTTCACCATGGCGGAGCTCAGCTCCGGCGGGATGTTCGGCAGCGTGGTGCATGAGGTTTTGGAGGGCATTGTCCGGCACCGGCTGAGCTTCCTCATCAGCGGAGCCACCGGCTCGGGGAAGACCACTCTGCTCTCTACCCTGCTGGGGCTGTGTTCCCCGGCGGAGCGGCTGGTCCTGATCGAGGACGCCTCCGAACTGAACCCCGTCCATCCGCACATCGTTTCGCTCGAGTCCCGGCACGGAAACCTCGAAGGCGGAGGCGAGGTGGATTTGGGCGAACTGGTCCGGCAAGCACTGCGGATGCGCCCGGACCGCCTGGTGGTGGGGGAGTGCCGGGGCGCCGAGGTTCGGGAACTCCTGACGGCCATGAACACCGGCCACACCGGCGGAGGAGGGACCATTCACGCGAATACGGCCACCGCCGTCCCAGCCCGGTTGACGGCCTTGGGCGCACTCGCAGGGCTAGGCCAGGACGCGGTCCGGCTCCAGGCAGCCAGTGCACTGGACGTTGTGGTGCATGTGGAGCGGTCGCGTCAGGGACGGCGGGTATCCTGTGTGGGCGTGGTGCAGGATGGCCCCGGAGGACTGGCTGTGGTCCCGGCCCTTGAGAACCGGCTCAACCGGTTAGCCGCCGGGCCCGCCTGGGAGTTGCTGAGTGAGCGGCTGGGGATGTCGCCTGAGCTGGGCGCCGCGGCGTGACGGCCGTGCTGGCCGGCATCCTCGCCGCTGCTGTCATTCTGCTGTTCCGGCCGCCCGGCGGTGCGGCGGGCCGGTTTCGGCGGGCTGCAGGGAGCACCGGCCGGGGCCGCGCCGCAGGTCCGGATGCCCTGCACGGTGACGGAAGCATCGACCGTTCGGCGCCGGGATTCAGCTTTGGCCTTTCATGGCGCAAGGTACGCCGTGCCGGACAGGGCCAAGGTCAGCTTTCGCTGACCCTGGTGGTCCAGCAGCTCGCGGCGTTGCTGAAGGGAGGGCGCACACCGGCGCGGCTGTGGGACGAATTATGGCTGGTCCACCACGGCCGTCCGGAAGAAAGCGGACGTGGCCCATCAGGCATTGCCCGGCAAAGGAATCCTGCCGAGGCACCAGCTGCTCCGGCCAAGGCACGAACTGCTCCGGCCGAGGCACCGGCTGCTTCAGCCAAGGCACGAGCTGCCGGGCGTAATGTACCTGGCCTGAGCCCCGGTTCCCTGGCGATGCTGGGCGCCGTCCGGGCCGCTGCATCCCGGGGCCTGCCGGTGTCCGAGGCGATCAGGAGAGCCGCCCCGGCAGCATTTCCGCGCGCTGCCGGCAGGGAGACCCGGATCTGGCTGGAGCTGGCCGCGTGTTTTGACATTGCCGAAGCCAGCGGCTGTCCCCTGGCGGATGTCCTGGCGCGGTTCGCAGCCCAGCTGGAGGTGGAAGATGACGCGGACGCCGCCCGGCAAACAGCGCTTGCCGGGCCCAAGGCCACCGTGAGCCTCCTGACCTGGCTGCCAGCGACGGGCCTGGGCCTGGGCATGGCCCTGGGTGCAGACCCCCTGGCCATGCTGTTCGGGACGCCGTTGGGCATGGCGGCGCTCGCAGCGGGGGTGGCCCTCACCGTGGCCGGGAGAATCTGGTCCGCCCGCCTGGTCCACGCTGCCGCAGGGGCCGTGCCGTGACAGGTCACTTTGTGCCCGGGGTTGTGCTCGCCGTTCTCCTGGTCCTCGTTTCAAGTCTGGTCTTTTCACAGCCGGGCCGGGTACGGCAGCGGCTGCTGAGATTGGGTGTGCGGTCCGGGCGGTCCGGCAACAAACCGGGTACGCGGAGCGCCCGGGATGGCTCCCGGCAGGGCGATGGCCAGGGCCTCCCTGACGGATTGCGCGACACAGCCATGATGCTGGAACTTGTGGCCGCAATGCTGGACGCCGGCTCCGGAATTGGACGCTCCTTGGAACTCATTGCGGCCTCCGCGTCCAAGGACTACCGCCAGGCGCTGCGCCCGGTAGTCTCGGCACTGGCCATCGGGGCCGACTGGGAGACGGCCTGGCGCAGTTCCGAAGTCCGGCTTCCCGAGATCCTGGAACTGCGTGATGCACTCGGGTTTGCCGCCCTGACCGGCGCGCCGTCGTCCGCCATTCTCTATGCACAGGCCGCCAGGCTGCGCCGGGAAAGGTTCCGTGCGGCGGAGAAACGCGCCGCCTCCCTGGGCGTGAAGCTCGTCATCCCGCTGGGCCTGTGCTCCCTTCCTGCCTTCATCTGCCTCGGCGTGGTGCCCGTTCTCCTGGCGCTGGTTCCCTCTGGATCGTAACGCCGGGTCCTGGCACTGGTTCCGTCCCCTCCTCCACAACCTGTTCACAGGCCCGGTTATCCACTTGGAGGAGTTTCGCCCTTACCGCCCCGTGGGAAGCCCGGAAGAGTCGAATCAGCCCGGCAACTCGGCCGGACACAGAAGGGACAAACAACCATGACAACCATCCAAAACGGCTTTTCCCCGGCCCCTGCACCGCAGTCCGGCGCTGGGTTTGCCGGTACCCCTGAGCGGGACCCGGCAGCGCCTTCCGTTGCAGAATCCGTCGCCTGCACCTGCCCGCGGGAGGACGGCACAGAGACCGCGGGCAACGTTGTGGAGCTGAACCCGGGAGCCAGCGCGGCGAAGAAGCGCTGGCAGCAGTTCACGGCTTCCGAGGCCGGGATGGCTACAGCCGAATACGCCATAGCCACGTTGGCGGCGGTGGGCTTCGCCGGGATCCTCGTCTTCATTCTCCGCAGCGACGAGGTACGCGGATTCCTGCTGACGCTGATCCGCACCGCGCTGGCCCTGCCGTGAGAAGGGCGCCGGCAGCGATGCTTCCGGACACCGGGCAGGGCAGCATCAGGAAGCCGGATCCCGTCCCTGCCGGTCGCGGGGGTCGTGGTGGTGAAGCTCGTGGGGCCGGAAATGCCCCGGGCTCCGTGACCGGCGCCGTGACGGCCGAATTCGCCGTGGCGCTGCCGGCTGTCCTTCTGCTGCTTGCTTTGCTCCTGTCCGGAACCGCTGCCGGCGTCACCCAGCTCAGGCTTGAGGAGGCAGCACACGCTGGCGCCAGGGCACTGGCACGAGGCGAGGACCCGGGTGCGGTGGAGGGTATCGTCCGGACCTTAGCGGGCGCGTCGGCCACGGCGTCTGTGACGGTCAACGGCGAGTGGCTTAGCGTCACCGTTGCGGACAGGGTTGGCGGTCCCATGGGCGCCACCGTGCCGTGGACCCTGACAGCACGGGCATCAACCCGCGGCGAAGTGCCGGTAGCGTCAGGAATCGCCCTCCACAGCATGGTGCCGCCCGACGTGCTGCCCCGATTGAGCGACGTCCGGTCATGAGCGTCCGGAGCCGGGACCAGCGGGAGCGCGGCTCGGGAACCGTCCTGGCGGCAGGGCTGGGGCTGGTGGTCATCATGGCTTTGGCGCTGATGGTGCTTCTTGCCCAGTCAGCCGTGATGGCCAGCAGGGCGGCAGCGGCGGCGGACCTTGCCGCGCTCGCCGGAGCAGATGCCCTGCGCGGGCTGACCTCAGGTGATCCTTGTACGGTCGCAGCGGACGTGGCCGCCCGGCACAGCGCCGTCCTCGTGACGTGCACGGAAGGACCCGGGCAGACCCTGGAAGTCAGAACAGAGCTGGCGGTCCGGACCGTGTTGGGCGCCGCCAGCGGTCATGCGCGGGCGGGACCGCCGCCCTGAGCCGAAACCGGATCGAGGTCGCGCTCCGCAGGGGGCGGGAGTTCCACGTCTCGGGGAGGCGCCTCGCTCGAGTCTTTGAGGAGGACGTTGATCAGCATGATGGCCGCAGCCTTGTCCAAGGGGTTGTTTTTGTTCCCGCATTTAGGGGACTGGACGCAGGACGGGCAGCCGGACTCACACTCACAGGCTTTGATGGCGTCCCGCGTCGCCGAGAGCCAGACCTTCGCCTTGTCGAAGCCGCGCTCCGCGAAACCCGCGCCCCCGGGGTGCCCGTCATACACGAAGATGGTGGGCACGCCCGTGTCGGCGTGGATGGCTGTGGACACGCCGCCAATGTCCCAGCGGTCGCTCGAGGCCACCAGCGGCAGAAGCCCGATCGCTGCGTGTTCGGCAGCGTGCAGAGCTCCCGGGAACTGTGCCTCGATCAGCCCCGCACCTGTCAGCGAACGGTTCTCCACCACGAACCAGACGGCCTTGGTGAACAGGTCGCGGGCGCCCAGCTCCAGCGGTTCCTCACCCAGGATTTCATTGGAGATCAGGGCCTTCCGCTGGAAGGAGACCACCTGGGTTGTGACTTTGACGTCCCCGAAGTGCACGGAAACGTCGCCCCACTGTGCGGTCCGCTGGGTTTCGAGGACCTCGATCTGGGTGACGTCGCGGGCGGTGGTGTAGTAGTCGGGGTTGGCGCGGCGGACCATCACGCAGTGGTCGTCCTCGTTCAGCTCCTCCACAACATAGCTGTCACCCTGGTGGACGTAGACCGCCCCGGTATGGGCCTGATAGTGGGTCTGCGGCGAGTCCATGGTCCCCAGCAGGGAGCCGGTGTCGGCGTCCACGATGCTCACCGGTCCGCCGCCGTCGGCCCGAAGGTTCACCATGGCGGCAGCGCTTTGGGAGTGGGTCCAGAACCAGCCGGCCGGCCGGCGCCGCAGGTAACCCTGGGCAACAAGCTGCCCCAGCAGCTTTTCGGACGTGTTGCCGAAGAGCCCGAGTTCGGCCACACCAAGCGGGAGCTCCGCGGCGGCAGCGCAGAGATGCGGTCCCAGCACGTAGGGGTTGGAAGGGTCAAACACGGTTGCTTCCACCGAGACGTCAAAGATGGCCTCGGGATGGTTCACCAGGTACGTGTCCAAGGGGTCGTCGCTGGCAACGAACGCAGCAATGGCGTCCTGGCCGGCGCGTCCGGCCCGGCCGATCTGCTGGAACAGCGATGCCCTGGTGCCCGGCCAGCCGGCCACCAGCACGGCGTCCAGCCCGGAGATGTCGATCCCCAACTCGAGGGCGGACGTGCTGGAGACACCCAGGAGCTCTCCGGAGCGGAGGGCCTTCTCCAGGGCGCGCCGTTCCTCCGGCAGGTAGCCCGACCGGTAGGCGGCCACGCGCTGCGGCAGGCTGGGGTCCACCTCGTCCAGTAATCGCTTGGTGATCGAGGAGATGGTTTCGGCCCCGCGCCGGGACTTGATGAAGGCGATGGTCCTGATCCGGGAGGAGACCAGGTTGGCCAGCAGGTCGGCGGTCTCCGCAACAGCTGTGCGGCGCTCCTTGGCCCCGTTCTCACCCTTGAGTTCGGTCAGGGCCGGCTCCCAGAACGCCACGGTGGTGGAACCGTGCGGCGAGCAGTCCTCGGCAACAGCCCGGACGGGCGCCCCGATCAGCCGCCCGAACGATGTACCCGGCTCCGAGGCTGTGGCGGACGCCGCGATGAAGACCGGGCCCGGGTGGGACGTCCCGGCACCGTAGTAGGCGCAGATGCGGCGCAGCCTGCGCATCAGGTTGGCAACATGGGAGCCAAAGACCCCCCGGTAGCTGTGGGCTTCATCGACAATGACGTACCGCAGCCGCCGGAAGAAACTTGCCCACCAGGCGTGGTTGGGCAGGATGCCGAAGTGCAGCATGTCCGGGTTCGCCAGGATGAAGTTGGCGTGGTCCCGGATCCAGCGGCGGGACGCGGGGTCCGTGTCGCCGTCGTACGTCTCTGCCCGTACGGTGGGCAGCTTCAGGGAGCGGATGGCCGCCAGCTGGTCGGCGGCGAGCGCCTTGGTGGGGGAGAGGTACAGCGTCACGGCGCCGTCGTCGTGGATTTTTCCGGGTTCGGACAGCACCCGCAGCTCGGAGCGGTGGATGGCGTCCAGCGCCGGCAGTTGGTACGCAAGGGATTTTCCGGAGGCCGTGCCGGTGGCAATCACCACGTGCTCGCCGCCGTGGGCCAGGCTGGCCGCCTGGATCTGGTGGCGGTAGGGCTCATGGATGCCCAGCGACCCATAGGCTGCCACCAGGTCTGGATGGGCCCAGTCAGGCCACGGCTCGTGGACCGCCCGCCGGGCGGGGATGGTGCGGACATGACGGAGCTGCTCCGGGTCCGGGCCGCGGCCCAGCAACGGGATCAGCGAGTCATGGGGGTTCACCCCAACATTCTTTCACCCGGGGAAAAATCAGCCCACGGACAGGTCGGAACCTTCGGAGGACGTGGAGAGCATCAGTACCCGGCACACCACGGACCAGCCCAGGTGCGAGTAGAGCTTTTGGCCATCCAGCGAGGCCAGCAACAGGCCGTTTTCAACGTCCGGTCCGATGGCCTGCGCCGCGAGGGCCTTCATGATGAAGCTGCCCAGACCGCGGCGCTGAAACTCCGGCTGGACCACAATCTTGTCGAACACGGCCGTCCCGTCCACCACAAAAACCCTGCCGCTGGCCGCAACCTCATCACCGGAGCGGACAACGGCGTGGTGGACGCCGTCGAGTTGCGACGTGACCAGGTTCAACTCGTCATCCGAGAGCCAGGGATCCTCGGTGTCCTGGGTTTCCATATCCACGATCATCATGGCCTGCGATGCGGAGGTGATGTTCAGCCCGTGCTTCTCGGCAAGCTGCGTGTAGCGGAGGACGTCATTGGTCAGCACGGTCAGAATCCGTGAAGGAGCTTCAACGGTCTTTGCTACCAATGCTGCGAACTCATCGTCGGAAGGGTCATGGGAGAAGTATTCCCAGTCCCCGGTGGTGTCGGCCCGCAGTACAGCGGGGAAGCGGCCCTCAGTGGACGTCTGGTACCCGCGGCAACCTGCCCAGCCAGTTACCCAGACCTCAAGAAGGTTCGTAATGTCTTCAACCATGGCATCCGGACTCATGTGATGAGGGTATTCCAGCCCCGTCACAAGCAACAGGGGTTGCCTCCCTTGATGTGACTTGCTTATCCAATCGTGACCCGGGGATACAGCGGCGCAGACGCGGCCACGGCAGCGGTGACGGTCACCGCTGTGCGGTTTGCCGTCGTCGTCCCCGGCTTACAGGGATGCCGAAACCGTGCTGAACAGGCGCGATGCAGCCGGCGCAGCGAACCCTGGCGGCCGCTGGCTCACCGGCAGGACCGGGCGGGGCAAAGCCAGTACCCTTAAATACGTGGCTTTGAACAGAATTGTGCTCTTTTACGGTTTTACGCCCATCGCTGATCCGGACGCGGTGCGGCTCTGGCAGCGTGCCCTGTGCGAGAAGCTCGGGCTGACCGGACGCATCCTGATCTCCAAGGACGGCATCAATGCCACGGTGGGCGGCGAGATCGGCGCCGTCAAGCAGTACGTCAAGACCACGCGCGAATACAAGGGCTTCCACGGCATCGACGTGAAGTGGTCCGACGGCGGTGCGGAAGACTTTCCGCGGCTGAGCGTCAAGGTCCGGGACGAGATTGTCTCCTTCGGCGCTCCCGGCGAGCTCAAGGTGGATGCAAACGGTGTTGTGGGCGGCGGCACACACCTGAAGCCCGAAGAGCTGCATGAACTGGTAGCGGACAGGAAACAGGCGGGGGAGGACGTGGTGTTCTTCGACGGCCGCAACGCCTTCGAGGCTCAGATCGGCAAGTTCAAGGACGCGATCGTCCCGGACGTCGCCACCACACACGACTTCATCAAGGAACTCGACTCCGGCAAGTACGACGCCCTCAAAGACAAGCCGGTCGTCACCTACTGCACCGGCGGCATCCGGTGCGAGGTGCTGTCCAGCCTGATGGTGAACCGCGGTTTCAAACAGGTCTACCAGCTCGACGGCGGCATTGTCCGCTATGGCGAAACGTTCAAGGACCAGGGCCTCTGGGAAGGTTCGCTCTACGTCTTCGACAAGCGCATGCACCTGGAGTTCAGCGAGGAGGCGAAGACCATCGGCGAATGTGTCCGCTGCGCAGCACCCACCAGCAAGTTCGAAAACTGCTCCAACCTCAGCTGCCGCACCCTCACCCTGTACTGCGCAGAGTGCGCCGCCAGCCCGGAGACGCTGCGCTGCCCTGAAGGCTGCGCCGCCTAAAGCGTTGCCGTTAGAGCCAGATCAGCCGGTACGCGTAATTGGCCTCGGACTGCGCTTCCACCCGGAAAGTCAGCGCCGTTTCCTTCGCCAGGTAGATCACATTCTGCCGCTTCGATCCGCACCGCAGGCTGAGGTGCACCATGGTGTACACCTCGTTGCTGACGGTGAAGGTGACCGGCCGCTGGCTGCGGCACACCAGCGCTAAGACGTATGTCCCCACCGGCAGGCCGGCCACGGTTTCGGTCCGGACTTCCTTGGCCTGAAGCAGGCCATAGCCCCGGTGTGCAACCTGCAGCCCGGAGCCGAGCTGGACCGTCTCGAGCCAGGCCTCAAGGCCCGCCGCACTGACCGGTTCGTTCTGCCATTGCTCCGCGGCAACATCCGGCTCTGTGACCCGCGGGGCTGCGGAAACGTAATTGAGGGCAGTCCGCCAGCCGTCGTCGTAACTGTATTCGCACCCGGCCAGCACCGCTCCCGCCAGCAAGGCACCCGCCGTTGAAAGCGCGACGGCGGCCCTTGTCCGGGTGCGCAGGGGAACCTTCCCGGACAGGCAAAGGCCCGGACGACAAGCCGCACGGTGATGCGCAGATGCTCCCTGCAGTGAGGGCATGGACTGATTTTAACGCCGGCAGGCCCGGCAGAAGCGGGTCATGCGCCCCCTACTTAAACGCGCGCTAACCGCGCGGCGGAGCCGCGCGCCGGAGCCGCGTAGCCAAGCCGCAGCCGCGTGGCTCAGGCCGGGCCGGCGAAACGCACGGCACCGCCAGCCGGCCCCGCGTCCCCGATGGGTTCAAGAGCAGCCGACACCTCGCCGGCGGTAAGGTCAAGCACCGTGTCGTGCGGAGCGCCGCACTCGATCCGCTGCGAGAGGAGCAACTCTCCATGCTGCCGGACGGTCACCGTGGCGCCGGGGCCGGTGGTGCAGAGAGCGCGGACCGTGTACGTGCCGGTGTCCCGCAGCAGGCCCCCCGTGGTGATGCCGCGACCGTCCCGCAATCCGCCCATCGCCCCAAGGGAAACGACGCCTTCGGGCTCACCCATCAGGGATTCCACTTCGGCCATCAGTTCCGCCTGCCGGGCGGCTTCGCCTGCGTCCATGGTTGAGTCGGCGGGGGCCGACGGCAGCGCAGCGGTGCTCCCGCCAGGCCGGGGTTCCGCATCCTCGTACTCGCACGCGCCCAGCGATACCGCAGCCAGCAGCATGCCGCCGGCTACGAGCAGAGATCGTCCCGCATTCACAGGCACTAGCCGGCCTGCACAAGCTGGTAGGCATAGAGGGTTGGTGCGTCCACGCTGGAGGCGCTGAGCTCCAGCGGTCCGGATTCCGTGATGGTGATTCTCGCTGTCTCGCGGGTTCCGTAGCAGGCAGCGCCGAGGTCCATGAGGTCCTTGCCGCCTGACCGGACGGCGAGGAAAGCCTTGCCGCCGCCGTCGCACACCAGCGTCAGCGTGTATTTTCCTGCCGGTACATTCTCGGTGTGGTCCACGGGCCGGCCGTCGAGGATCTTGCCTGCATCCTCGGCCACGATGCCGCTGGCCGAGGGCATCGCCGTGGCCTTCCATGCCGGAACATCGGCGTTCTCCACCGAAAGCCGCTGTGCACAACCGGAAACGCCAAGCACCACGGCGGCTGCCGCCACCGCGGTCAGGGCACGCGGGATGGAAGTGGGAAAGAGAGCCATGCTTCAAACTTACCCGGAGCCCCTGTGATCCGCGGATCCCAAACATCTTGACCTTGACGCAGCGTCAACATTTACGGTTTAACCATCAGCCCGGGACGCCTTATATTTCGGGGAAATGCACCGGAAGGAGGAGCGGATGGACTGGTCCATCCAGGAGATCGCCCGGATCGCCGGTACCACCAGCAGGACACTGCGGCATTACGACAGCATTGGCCTGCTGAAACCCAGCCGCACCGGCCACAACGGATACCGGTTCTACAACCAGGCGGCCCTGGTACAGCTCCAGCGCATCCTGCTGCTTCGGGAACTCGGGCTGGGCCTGCCGGTCATCAGCCAGGTGCTCGACGACGAAACGGACGCCGCGAAGGCCCTCGCCGGCCATCTCGCCTGGCTTAAACAGGAGCAGGACAGACTGTCGCGGCAGATCGCGTCGGTCACACAAACCATCAACGCAGTAAAAGGAGGCGGCGAAATCATGGCAGAAGAGATGTTCAACGGTTTTGACCACACGCAGTACAAGGACGAAGTGGAGGAGCGCTGGGGCAAGGACGCCTACGCCAAGGGGGATTCGTGGTGGCGCGGCATGAGCGCCGATGAGAAAGCGGCGTGGAAGCAGCGCTCGCAGCAGCTGGGCGAGGACTGGATCGCTGCTGCCACGGCCGGCATCGAGCCCGACAGCGCCGAAGCCCAGGCCCTCGCGAAGCGGCACGTCGAATGGCTGACCGGCATACCGGGCACACCGGCGTCGGACGCCCGCGGCACGGCAGACGGCGCGGGTGGTGGCACCGGAGGCGTCAAGGGGTATGTCACGGGTCTCGGCGAAATGTACGTCGCGGACCCCAGGTTCGCCAAGAACTACGGCGGGGCTGAGGGGGCAGGTTTTGTCAGGGACGCCCTCGCGGTCTACGCGGAGAAGAACCTGTAGCTGGTCGCCCTGCTAGGTTCCGGTCCCTCCCAACTAAGTAGCGCTAACTGTCGTTTTGAGGCGCTAAAACGACAGTTAGCGCTACTTAGTTGGGCACGGCGCGGGGATACTCCGCCAATAGACTTGGCCGGTGACTGATTCCACGCTTTTCTTCGCCGGCAACACCCCCGACGCACCGCGCAGCGACCGCCCGGAACTCCTGGCGGCTCTCGCCGCCGACTTGCGGGCGGTGGACTACACGCTCGACGGCGTGGCCTCTCTGCTGGGTGAGTCCGCCTACAACGCGCTGAACCGGGACCAGATCATCCCGGCCCTGCTGGCCACCGAAAGCGCCGTCGAGGCCGGCGTTGAAGGCGGCACATCCGGTGACCGGACAGCGGCAGCGCTCGCCGCCGTCGTCCGTCTTTGGCTCCTGGCGGAACCGCAGACGCCGGCAACGCTCGACGCCGCCCTGCCGCGAATCCGGACAGCGGGCCTGGTGGAGCTGGGGCTGCTGGAGCCCGTGCCCGGCACCGCGTCCGCAGGGGCCGGGCTCATGCAAGCCAAGGCGGACCTCCGGCCCTATGGCTGGGAGGGCGCCGAAGGGGAAGACACAGTCAGCAGCGGCGGCGCCGAACTGTGGGTGGCCAGCGATCTCGCCGCCCACCAGCAGGCCGGGATGCTGCGCCACGACCATGTGCTGGGGATCGGCCAGGCGTCCACCACGCTGGTGCAGACCACCATCCGGCGGCACGTGGCCAAGGCGCTGGATCTGGGGACGGGCTGTGGAATCCAGTCGTTCCACCTCCTGCACCACGCCGAACACGTCACGGCCACGGACATTTCCGCACGGGCACTGGCCTTCACCCGGTTCAACCTGCTCCTCAACGCCGAGGCGCTGCACCTGGATCCCGCCCGCCTCGAGGACCGGGTAAGCCTCCGGCTCGGCTCACTGCTGGAGCCTGTGGCCGGGGAGGAATTCGACCTGGTGGTATCCAACCCGCCGTTTGTGATTACGCCGCGAACCTCCGGCGAACAGGCTTCCGGGCAGTTCACGTACCGCGACGGCGGCCTGCCGGGGGACCAGATTGTGTCCTCGCTGGTCCGGGACCTTCCCTCGGTCCTGGCTCCTGGCGGAACAGCCCAGTTATTGGGCAACTGGGAGATCCCGGCGGGGGCGGACTGGGCAGAACGGCCGCAAAGCTGGGCTGGTCCGGACGCGGATGCCTGGTTCATCCAGCGGGAACAGGTCAGCCCGGAACAGTACGCCGAAACGTGGCTGCAGGACGCCTCCGAGGCCCGCGACCGCCAGCACTATCGCGACGCCTACGCCGCCTACCTCGCGGACTTTGCCTCCCGGAACGTTGCCGGGATCGGTTTCGGCATGATCTGGCTGCGGCGTCCCGCCACTGCAAGCCCCGCCGTACGTGGATCCGCCGCTCCAGGATCCGGAGGGGCCACCATCAGCCGCTTCGAGGAAATCACCTACCCCATCGAACAGCCGGTGGGACCACACCTGGGTGCCGCCGTCGATCGTTCGGACTGGCTGGCCGCACACAGTCTTGAGGACGCACACCTGCTCGTTGCTGACGACGTCACCGAGGAACGCCACCAGCGCCCGGGCGCCGAACATCCGGGCGTGATCCTGCTCCGCCAGGGTGCGGGGCTGCGCCGGACCAACCTGCTCAGCACGGAGCTGGCCGGCTTCGTATCCGCGTGCGACGGCGACCTCTCCGTTGGGCAGATCATCGGGGCACTTGCCGCGCTGCTGGGAGGCAGCCTGGCCGGGGAAGACGGGTTCGACGACGACGCATTCCGGGCGGCGCTGCTTACCGAAGCGGGCAACCTGGTCCGCGACGGATTCCTGGTGCCGGCGGATTAGGGAGGATCCCCGCGGCGCGAAATAGCGGGGATTCCGGGCCCAAAAACCGCGCTGCGGACCCTGACGTTTTCCACATGAATGCGCATCCTTGGCCAAAATATGGTGAACTAGGCGAGTATGGGCTCATCTGCCCGAGCAACCTTTTTCTGTAGGAGCACCGTGCCAAGCAAGGCCAAAACCGGCAAGAAACTCGTGATTGTGGA
Source organism: Pseudarthrobacter sp. BIM B-2242 (assembly GCF_014764445.1). Classification (NCBI taxonomy): domain Bacteria; kingdom Bacillati; phylum Actinomycetota; class Actinomycetes; order Micrococcales; family Micrococcaceae; genus Pseudarthrobacter; species Pseudarthrobacter sp. BIM B-2242. Next base: position 3,439,227 of record NZ_CP061721.1, on the reverse strand, counting down.
GTCTCCCGCCAAGAGCAAGACCATCGCCAAATACCTCGGCGAAGGCTTCATCGTTGAGGCCTCCATTGGTCACATCCGCGACCTGCCGCAGCCGTCCGAGCTTCCCGCGGAACTGAAGAAGACCTCGGTGGGCAAGTTCGCCGTCGACATCGAAAACGACTTCAAACCGTACTACGTGGTGTCAGCGGACAAGCGGAAAAAGGTCACCGAGCTGAAGGCGGCGCTCAAGGATGCCGACGCCCTCTATCTCGCAACCGATGGGGACCGCGAGGGCGAGGCCATCGCGTGGCACCTGCTGGAAGTGCTCAAGCCCAAGGTCCCGGTCTACAGGATGACCTTCGGCGAAATCACCAAGGAAGCCATCCACCGCGCCATGGACAACCTGCGCGACGTTGATACTGCCCTGGTGGACGCGCAGGAAACCCGCCGAATCCTGGACCGCCTCTACGGCTACGAGATCTCCCCGGTACTTTGGCGCAAGGTGGCCCGCGGCCTGTCCGCCGGCCGCGTGCAGTCCGTGGTCACACGTATGGTGGTGGACCGCGAACGCGAACGCATGGCCTTCAAGGCTGCCTCCTACTGGGACCTGACGGGCCAGTTCGGCGCCGGCGCCTCCTCCTTCAAAGCCAAGCTGGCGGCCGTTGACGGTGCCAAGGTGGCCAGTGGCCGCGACTTTAACGACGACGGCGTGCTCACCGCGCGCAATGCCGTCCACCTCAACGAGGAACTTGCTACGTCGCTGGCGGCAGGGCTCCAGGAGGCGGACTTCCGCGTCCGCTCCGTCGACACCAAGCCGTACACCCGCCGCCCAGCCGCGCCGTTCACCACCTCGACGCTGCAGCAGGAGGCCGGCCGTAAGCTGCGCTTCTCCTCCAAAAGCACCATGCAGATTGCCCAGCGCCTGTATGAAAACGGCTACATCACCTATATGCGTACCGACTCCTCCGCGCTGAGCGACGAAGCCGTCACGGCCGCCCGCCGCCAGGCTTCGGAGCTGTACGGCCCGGAGTACATCCCGGCATCGCCGCGGGTTTACTCCAGCAAGGCCGCGAACGCGCAGGAAGCCCACGAGGCCATCCGTCCCGCCGGTGACTCCTTCCGCACCCCGGCCCAGGTGGCCAAGCTGCTGTCGGGTGACGAATTCCGGCTGTACGAGCTGATCTGGAAGCGCACCGTGGCATCCCAGATGGGTGACGCCAAGGGGTCGACGGCGACCATCCGCCTGGGTGCCGTTGCTACCGATGGCCGCGACGCTGAGTTCTCTGCCTCCGGCACCGTCATCACCTTCCCGGGCTTCCTGGCCGCCTATGAAGAAGGCAAGGACGAAAGCCGCGGTGACGACGACTCCGACGAGGCCCGCAGGCTCCCGAACGTCGCGAAGGACGATGCCCTGACGGCGTCGGACATTGTTGCTGTTGGCCACGAGACCTCCCCGCCGCCGCGCTTCACCGAAGCATCACTGACCGCAGAGCTGGAGAAGAAGGGCATCGGGCGTCCGTCCACCTATGCCTCCACCATCTCCACCATCCAGGACCGCGGCTACGTCCGGAAACAGGGATCCGCACTCGTGCCCAGCTGGATCGCCTTCTCCGTGATCCGCCTGCTGGAACAGCACTTCTCGGATTACGTGGACTACGAGTTCACTGCAGACATGGAAGGCGACCTGGACAAGATCGCCAACGGGCAGGCTGTGGGGTCCGCCTGGCTGCGTCACTTCTATTTCGGTGAGGACACCGAGCCCGGCCTGCTGAGCATCGTTAACAACCTCGGCGAGATCGACGCCCGGGAAATCAACTCCATTCCCATCACGGATGAAATCACGCTTCGGGTGGGCAAGTTCGGCCCGTACCTGGAAAGCTCCGCTGCCGTGGTTGATCCGAAGACCGGCGAAATCGTGGAGAACTCGCGCGCCAACGTGCCCGAGGAGCTGGCTCCGGATGAGTTGACCCCTGCCAAGGCAGTGGAACTCATGGAGACGGCCGCACCCGAGGAACGCGTCCTGGGTGCCGATCCGCACACCGGCCACACCGTGGTTGCGAAAAACGGCCGCTACGGCGCCTACGTCACCGAAGTCATCCCGGAGATGACCGAGGAGCAGATCGCCAACCAGCCCGTGGAGTATTACAAGAACGGCAAGCCGAAGCCGCCGAAGAAGCCTGTCAAGGCCAAGCCGCGCACCGGTTCGCTGTTCAAGTCCATGACGGTTGAATCGGTCACCCTGGACGAAGCACTCCAGCTGATGAGCCTGCCCCGTGCGCTCGGCGAGGACGCCGAAGGCAACCTCATCACCGTACAGAACGGCCGCTTTGGCCCGTACCTGAAGAAGGGTACGGACTCGCGCTCGATCGGCACCGAAGAGGAAATCTTCACCATCACGCTCGAGCAGGCGCTGGAGATCTACTCCCAGCCCAAGCAGCGTGGAGCCCGTGCAGCGGTTCCGCCGCTGGCCGAGTTCGGCCCGGACCCGGTGTCCGAGAAGAACATCGTGGTGAAGGAAGGCCGCTTCGGCCCGTACATCACCGACGGCGTCACCAACATCACCGTGCCGCGCGCCACCTCCCTGGAGGAACTGACGCGCGAACAGGCCATCGAACTCCTTGCCGAGAAGCGGGCCAAGGGGCCGGTCAAGCGCACCACAACAGCCCGCAAGGCTCCGGCGAAGAAGAAGGCCCCGGCCAAGAAGTAGTGTGGGGAGCGGCTCTATTTGCGGTGCCGGGCTCAACGTGGTCGAGTAGATACATGACTGAACAGCCCGGCACAGCCGACCCCACGCCGCTGAACGACCTCGAAGAGAAGCTCGCCCAGGGCGGACAGCCTGAGGGCAGCCCGGTGGACGTCATCCTGTCGTTCCTCAACAGCGAGGTGTACGTCATCAGCACCGACGGGATCGAAGGCGAAGATTCCCAGGTGGAGCCCCTGGTCCTGGCCAACGCCGAGGGCGAGCCGGTCCTGGCCGTGTTCTCGCACCCCACCCGCGTTGATGAGCACTACCTCGAGGCGGCCCCGAACGTCCTGGGAACGCAGGGAGCCGCGATTATTGCCAACCTCGGCGAGGACCTGGGCATGGTGATCAACCCCGGAGCCGCGTACGGTTTCGAGATCAACCCTGAGGGCGTGGCCAACATCAAACGCGATTTCAAGCGCGCCGATGAGCTTCCCGACGGCGCACCCGAAGACTCTTCCGCCAACTGACACTTTTGGACCGGTTGTGAGTGCAGGCCCGGGCCGGGGAATAATGGCAGGATGCGGCTAGGCGTCCTCGATATCGGGTCCAACACTGTCCACCTCCTCCTGGTGGATGCCCACCCTGGCGCGCGCCCGGTTCCCTTCGCCTCTCATAAGCGGCCGCTGTCCCTGGTCCAGTACCTGGACGCGGACGGCAACATCAACGATGCCGGTCAGCATGAGCTGACCGAATTCGTCCTGGAAGCCTGGGAATTCGCTGCCCGGCACAAGGCCGATGACCTGCTGGCCTTCTGTACATCGGCCATCCGCGAAGCTACCAACGGCCCCGCCGTGCTGGCACGCGTCAAATACGAGACCACGGTGACCCTGCAGGAACTGACGGGCAGCGAGGAGGCGTCCATGACCTTCTTCGCCGTCCGCCGCTGGTACGGCTGGGGGGCCGGACCCGTCCTGAACCTGGACATCGGTGGCGGCTCCTTCGAAATGGCTTTCGGCCAGGACGAGCTGCCGGAAGTGGCCACGTCGGTTCCGCTTGGCGCCAGCCGCCTGACCAGGGACTGGCTGGCCGAGGATCCGCCGTCGGCCAAAAGCGTCAAGGAGTTGCGCCGCTATATCCGGGCCACGCTCGCCCCTGCGGTGAAACAGTTCGAGGGCCTTGGCCGGGCGAACGTGGTGGCGGGAACGTCCAAGACCTTCCGTTCGCTTGCCCGGATCGCCGGCGCAGCCCCCAGCGCGGCCGGGCCGTACGTGAAGCGCGAGCTAAACGCCACCGACCTGGGCGTGTGGGCGCAGCGGATCTCCGCCATGAAAGTCGAGGACCGGCTCTTTTTGCCGGGTGTATCCGATGCCCGCGCGCACCAGCTGCTCGCAGGGGCACTGGTGGCCGAAGCTGCGCTGGAACTGTTCAAGTTCAAGAAGATGCGAATCTGCCCCTGGGCGCTGCGCGAGGGCCTGATCCTGCGCCGCCTGGACCAGCTTGTCTTTGCCGGTCCGCTCGATCCCGCACCCCACGTCGGCGTGCCAGCTACCCGTTAACGCGCAAGCGCCGGCGTCCACAGCAGGAAAATGGGGGGAAACCTGCTGCAAACTACCGGCGCCTCGGGCAAACATCCCCATGCTTGCCGCATCACTCGCACCCTCAATGAGGTAGTAACTACGTTAGTCGGGCAACTTGTGAACAAGCTGCAGCGAACATGGGAGTCCGCTGGGAGTCCAAATAAGGGAGTTCCCGCTTCACAGGATTAATTCCATTTCTGCAGCCGTCCACCCAAACTGCAATGATGGGTCCATGAGCAACCGAATCGCCTTCCTGGGCTGTGGATCCATGAACGAAGCCATCCTTTCCGGCCTGCTTAAGGCCGGAACCGACCCCGCCGACGTCGTGGCCACCGTCAGGCGGGCCGAACGCGCTGCGGAACTGGCCGAGCGCCATCACGGTATTACGGCCATCGCGGGTGAAGAGGAGCCGGACAACAACAAGCAGGCGGCCAAGGGCTCCGGGGTGGTGATTCTGGGTGTCAAACCTGTGGGCATCGCGGACCTGGCGCGGGAGATCAGCGGTTCCCTCTCGCCGAAAACCATCGTGGTCAGCGTCGCCGTGGGTGTTTCGCTTGCCCAGCTTGAAGCTGCCCTGCCGTCCGGGCAGCCGGTCATCCGGACAATGCCCAACACGCCTTCGAAACTGGGCCGCGGCGTCGTGTCCGTCTCCCCGGGGACCAACTGCACGCCGGAGCAGCTCGAGCAGGCCAAGGCCGTCTTCAAAGGCGCGGGCACAGTGGTTCAGGTTCCCGAGGAGCAGGTGGATGCATTGTCAGCCATCAGCGGCTCGGGCCCGGCGTATGTGTTCTACCTCGCCGAGGCCATGGCAGCCGCGGGCGTCGAACTAGGCCTGGATAAGGATCTGGCGCTGCTCCTGGCGAGGGAGACAGTAGCCGGAGCCGGGTTTATGCTCGCCGAGCCGGGCGCCGATCCGTCAGCGCTCCGCAAAGGTGTGACCAGCCCCAAAGGCACCACCGAGCGCGCCCTCGCCACCTTCGACGAGCGGGGCCTGCCGGCCATCATCGCCGCCGGCACCCGTGCCGCCGCAAACCGGGCAGCGGAGATCACCAAACAGCTCGGCTGAGTGGAGCCTCGACCGCAAGGGTTAAGGCCTGGCGGCGAACCGTTCCAGCAGATCCACATGGCCGGACACGATCAGCATGTCACGGGCCGACACCTTGGTTTCCGGCCGGGCATAAGTGAAGTCCTCGCCGGGGGACTTCACGCCGACAATCGTCACGCCGTACTTGGAACGCACCTTGGATTCGTCCAGGGTGAAGCCCACCGTCTCGCGCGGCGGGTACATCTTCACGATGGCGAAGTCGTCGTCGAACTCGATGAAGTCCAGCATGCGGCCGGAGACGAGGTGCGCGGCGCGGACGCCGGCGTCGGCCTCAGGGTAGATCACGTGGTTGGCGCCGATCCGGGTCAGGATCTTGCCGTGCGAGGGCGTGATGGCCTTGACCCAGAGGTGCTCGATGCCCAGGTCCACAAGGTTCACGGTGATCAGCACCGAGGACTCGATGGACGTGCCTACGCCGCAGACGGCGGAGCTGAATTCCTGAGCGCCGAGCTGGCGCAGCGCGTCGATGTTCGTGGCGTCCGCCTCCACGACGTGTGTGAGGAGCGGCGCCCACTTCTGCACCAGGGTCCGGTCGCGCTCGATCGCCAGCACTTCCCGGCCCTGCTTCACGAGCTGCTCGGCCGTGGACGAACCGAAACGGCCCAATCCGATCACCAGCACCGGTGCGTTGTGGGCGGGGCGGTTTGGGGTGCCTGAGGAATTAGCCAATGATGGGCCTCTCTTCCGGGTAGTGGTACAGCTGGCTGCGCTGGCGCAGGGCGAGGCCGGCGGCAAGGGTTACCGTGCCCACGCGGCCCGCGAACATCAGGGCAGTAAGGACGTAAACGCCCGACGGCGGCAGCTCGGCACTGAGGTTGGTGCTCAGCCCCACCGTGGCGAAGGCGGAAATGGTTTCGAAGAGCACCCGGTCCAGCGATGCGCCGCTGATCTGCAGGAGCAGGAACGCCGAGACGGAGACGAGCGTTGCCCCGGCCACGATCACCGAGATGGCCACCCGCATGGCACCCTGGGGGATGGTCCGGCCGTAGACCTTGACGTCCGCGTCGCCGCGGGCCTCAGCAACGATGGCAAGGAACATCACCGCAATGGTGGTGACCTTGATACCGCCCGCTGTGGACGCCGAGCCGCCGCCCGCGAACATCAGCGCGTCCGTCAGCAGCATGGTGGTGGACTCCATGTGGTTCTGGTCCACGAGGTTGAAGCCGCCGGACCTGGTCATGACGGAGGCAAACAGCGAATGGGTGATTTTGTCGCCGAGGTCCATGTGGCCGATGGTCCGGATGTTGTCCCACTCCATGAGCCCCCAGAGGAAGGTGCCTGCGAAGAGGAGGATAAAGGACACCTGGATGGTCAGCTTGGTGTGCAGGTTCCATTTCTTCCAGTTGAGGCCGTTCTGCTGCAGGACCATGACCACGGGGAAGCCCAGGCTGCCCAGGAAGACGCCCAGCATCAGCGGGACCAGGATCCACAGATCTGTCTCGTAGGGCACGATTCCGTCTGAATGGGGGGTGAAGCCGGCGTTGTTGAAGGACGAGATTGCGTAGAAGATGCCGTGCCACACAGACTGCCAGAACGGCTCGCCCAGCGTCATGAAGCGGGGGATCAGTGCCAGGGCCAGCACACCTTCGATCACCACGGAGGTGGTGATGACGATCCGCAGGAGTGTACCCACCTCGCCCAGGCGGCCGGCGTTGTTCATGGCTTCCTGTGCAATGAGCTTGCCGCGGACGCCAAGCCTCTTGCTCACCATCAGGGCTAGCAGGGAGGCGAGCGTCAGGGTTCCCAAGCCGCCCACGAAGATGCCAATAAGGATGACGAGTTGGCCGAAGAATGACCAGTGCACCGCCGTCGAAACCACCGTCAGGCCGGTGACACACACAGCCGATACCGCGGTAAACATTGCCTGGTGCAGCGGGGTGGCCGTACCGGTCGCGGATGAGACGGGCAGCGACAGGATGAATGTGAACACCAGGCAGACCGCTGCGAACACCGTCAGGGCCAGCCGGGCGGGCGAGGTGTTGGCAATGTCGTCAACGAAGTCGCGCAGCCGCGCGAACATCCACAGGCCTTCGCGTTCCGGTGCGGCAGGGTGCCAGGGGGCCGGGTTTCGGGGCCTCGACTGGCGATCCGTCATAGGTGGCTTTTCCTTGGTAGAAACTGTTTCCTTCAGTAGTAAACCACTAATGCATGCGTAATGGCCGGGCCGGGCCGGCGGCGACCTCCGGTAGCCTGTCAGTGATGACATTCCTGCCAGGCCTCAGTCAGCCCGCGCCACCAACGATGGTGGTGTGGAATTCCGCCATGACCGCCTACGATTTTGGGCCGGTCCATCCCATGGCCCCGGCCCGCCTGGACCTGACGGCGCGACTGGCCCGGAGCCTGGGACTGTTCGACCTGGAGCACGTTTCCGTTGCCGCCCCTGAGGTCGCTTCAGACGCCGAACTGGAGACCGTCCATTCGCCCGGGTTTGTGGCCGCGGTCCGCCGCGTGAGTGCGGATCCGCTGTCGCCTGATGAAGCCCGGGGCCTGGGCACGGACGATGATCCCGCCTTCGCCGGCATGCACGAGGCTGCCGCGAGGTTGTCGGGCGGATCGCTGATGGCCGCGTCCGCCATCCTTGACGGCTCGGCCCTCCACGCCGTCAACTTCGGCGGCGGCCTGCACCACGCCGCCCGGGAGCGCGCCAGCGGCTTCTGCATCTACAACGACTCCGCGCTGGCAATCCAGAGGCTGCTCGACGGCGGCATCCGCCGGGTGGTGTATATCGACGTCGACGCGCACCACGGGGACGGAACGGAAAGCATCTTCTGGGATGACCCCCGCGTGCTCACCATCTCGCTGCATGAAAGCGGACTCACACTGTTCCCGGGGACCGGCTTCGCCAACGAGACCGGCGGTCCGCAGGCGGAGGGAAGCGCCGCCAATGTGGCGCTTCCCTCGGGCACGGGCGACGCCGGCTGGCTGCGTGCCTTCCACGCCGTGGTGCCGCAACTGGTGGGTGCGTTCCAGCCCGAAGTCATTGTCAGCCAGCACGGCTGCGACTCGCACCGCCGCGACCCTCTGGCCCACCTGAACATCAGCGTGGACGGCCAGCGTGAGGCCGCAACCGCCGTCGGGAATCTTGCCGCGCGGCACTGCGAGGGCCGCTGGATTGCCACGGGCGGTGGCGGGTATAGCGTCACCGACGTCGTTCCGCGGTCCTGGAGCCATCTGATAGCCATAGCCGCCGGACGTCCCGTGCCGTTGCGGACTGAGGTGCCAGAGGATTGGCGCGCCTATGTGCTGGCGAAGTTTGGCCGCGATGCCCCGGACATGATGGGGGATGACGTGGAGCTTTGGTGGCGGTCCTGGGAGGTCGGGTTCGACCCCAACGACGCCGTTGACCGGTCCGTCATGGCCACACGTAAAGCCGTATTCCCCTTCCACGGCCTGGATCCCTGGTTCGACTAATTCCCCTGCACGTTCGGCGGGCGAAATAGTTGATGCCCTGCGGCGTATATGTCGCTAGGGTGGGAGGCATGGTGACAGACGACGTATTTGCCGTCATTGCGGAAGCAACCCGGCGCGACATCCTGGTATCCCTTCGCGCAGGGGACAAGGCAGTGGGGGAATTGGTGGAGGAACTTTCCGCCAGCCAGCCCACAATTTCCAAGCACCTGAAAGTCCTGCGCGAGGCGCAGCTGGTCAGCATGCGCGCACAGGGCCAGAAGCGTTATTACGCGCTCAACCCCAAGCCGCTGGAAGGCGTCATCAGCTGGCTGGAAACGTTCGACGTCGGCCGGACAGCCAGCGCTGCAGCGTCACCTGAGGCTCCTGCCGCGGAAGCGGGGAGTGAACCCGCCGCGGCACCTCACCTGCCGGATGACGCAGCCGTGGCAGCCGTTCTGGCACGCGAAGACGCAGAGCTGAGCCCCGCCGTCGTAATCCCCGGCGGTACCACCACCCCGCTCAGCGACGACACCGTGCCGCAGCAGATCGGCCGGACCGTGGGCCGCGCCGCCACCAAGGCGGCGGACCTGCTGGCCAACCTCCCGAACCTCCCCAAGTTCGGCCGCAAGAAATAACCACTTAACCCAAAGTAGGTAGCAGCACATGTCGTTCTGGGGCCCCAAAACGACATGTGCTGCTACCTAGTTGAGCGGGCGCCTTACTTGTTGAGCAGGCGGACGTGGTCCGGGGTGAGCTCGGAGATTGAGCTGACGCCGAGCAGGGCCATGGTGCGGGCCATGTCCTTTTCCAGGATCTGGATGGCACGGTCCACGCCCGCCCGGCCACCGGCCATCAGGCCGTAGAGGTACGCCCGGCCGATCAAGGTGAAGTCGGCACCGAGGGCCAGCGCGGCCACGATGTCCGCGCCGCTCATGATGCCGGTGTCCAGGATGATGGCGGCCTCGGAGTTGTCCGCCTTCAGGGCAGCGGAAACCTCCGGCAGCAGATGGAACGGGATGGGTGCGCGGTCCAGCTGGCGGCCGCCGTGGTTGGAGAGCACGATGCCGTCGGCGCCGTGGTCCACCACCTTCCGGGCATCCTCCACGGTCTGGATGCCCTTGACCACCAGGTTGCCCTTCCAGGTTTCGCGCAGCCAGTCCAGGTCCTCGAAGGTCAGCGTGGGGTCGAACATGGAGTTGATGAGGTCAGCCACGGTGCCGGTGTAGCGGGAGAGCGAGGCGAAGGTCAGCGGCTCGTGCGTGAGGAAGTTGAACCACCAGGCCGGGCGGTAGGACGCGTCCAGCACGGTTTTGACGGTCAGTGCCGGCGGGATGGTCATGCCGTTGCGGACGTCGCGGAGGCGGGCGCCTGCGACGGCGGTGTCCACCGTGACCATCAGGGTGTCGTTTCCGGCCTTGGCGGCGCGCTCGATCAGTTCGAGGGACCGCTCGCGGTCCGTCCACAGGTAGAGCTGGAACCAGTTGCGGCCGTTCGGGGCGGCGGCGGCCACGTCCTCGATGGAGGCGGTGCCCATAGTGGAAAGGGTATAGGGGATGCCGGCGGCTTCGGCAGCCTGCGAGCCGGCATATTCGCCCTCGGACTGCATCATCCGGGTGAAGCCGGTGGGGGCGATGCCCACGGGCAGCCGGGAGGGCTTGCCCAGGATGTCGGTGGTCAGGTCGATCTCCGAGACGTTCCGCAGGATACCGGGCCGGAATTCGATGTCCAGGAACGCCTGGCGCGCGCGGCGCAGGGTGATTTCTTCCTCGGCCGCACCATCGGTGTAGTCGAACGGGGCCTGCGGGGTGCGGCGCTTGGCCATATCGCGCAGTTCCCAGATGGTGCTTGCGCGCTTGAGTTTCGCGGTGCGGCTGAACTCGGGCTTTTTGAACTGCATGAGCGGGGCGAGGTCCGAGTACTTGGGGACCCGGCGCTTGAGTGCCGCAGGCACAACCGACGACGGCGTGGCGCGCGGGACGGTGTCGGTGGCTGGAATGTCCGTTGCATCCGGAGCCGGGGTGGTCTCGGGATTGTTCGGCTGGATGGTGTGGGTCATGGCTTCCTCCATTGGCGGGCCGGACGTGCCGGACCCTGCGGGTTGCGCTGTGGTCTAACCACACTGTAAGCCATGTGGTCCGACCACATCAACTACTATGGCGATATGCGTACGCACCAACTTGTCCTGACGTGGATCGAAAAGCAGCTCTCCGACGGGGAACTGAGCGTGGGCGGACGGCTGCCTGCCGAGCGGACCCTTGCTGAGAAGCTGGGCGTCTCGCGGACCTCGGTGCGGGAGGCCATCCGGATCCTGGAGGCCATGGGTGTGGTCCGGGCCGGGGTCGGTTCCGGTCCGGAAGCCGGCACCGTGGTCATTTCGGATCCGACGGCGGCGCTCGGCTCGGCGCTGCGGCTCCACGTTGCCACGCAGCACCTGCCCGTCGCGGACATTGTAGAGACGCGCGTCTTGCTGGAATCCTGGGCAGCCGCCCGGGCCAGGGCTGACGCACCCCAGCTGGAACAGGCGGCGACGCTCCTGGACGAAATGGACGCCGTCGGACACGGCAGCCGGGAGGCGGATGCCTTCCTCGCGCTGGATGTCCGGTTTCATCTTTGTCTGGCCGACGCTGCCGGCAACGCCGTGGTCAGTGCCATGATGGGGTCCCTGCGCGAGTCCATCCAAGGCTATGCCGCCACGCTGACGGCCAACCTCCCGGAGTGGGACGCCACGGCGCAGCGCCTCCAGGCTGAGCACCGCGGCATTCTGGCCGCCATCCGGAACGGCGACGGCGGCCTCGCGGCCAAGCTCGTCGCTGACCACATCGAGGGCTACTACCGGGAAGCCGGGGTCAGGCACGCGCCGAAGTCTTGACCCGGCGTCGGGACGCCAGTCGGCAGCCGCGTTGGCGGAACACGCTCCGGCAGAGTGTCATCTCGCGGGAGCGGGATCCTTGGCTGGTTTCGTGGGGCCGGGGGTTCCCTGGGCAGCGTTCACCGGTGCAGGGCCGCTGCTGGCCCGGATTTCGAGGCGCGGCTGGTAGCGGCTGCCGGGAATCTCGAGGCCTTCCTGACGGATCAGCGATCGCATCTGGTACCAGGCCTGGGCGCCGAGATCGGCGATGGGAACCGCGGCGGTCGTCAGGGTGGGTGTGGTGTAGCGGGCGAAGGGGATGTCGTCGAAGCCGGTGACGGAGATGTCGGCGGGAACGTTGACTCCGCGTTCGTGCAGGCCGCTCATGAGGCCCATGGCCACGAGGTCGTTGAACGCCAGGATGCCGGTGGCGCCGCTGGCCAGGACGGCGTCCACGGCGTCATGGCCGGTGTCGAAGTCCGAGCCGCCGTCGAGCATGGTGACGCTTACGTGCGGGTGGCTGGCCTTGAAGGCTGCCAGCCCTTCGAGCCGGAGCCCGTTGGAGGCGCTGCCTGCCGGGCCGGCGAGGAATGCGAGGCGTGTGTGGCCGAGCCCCACCAGGTGCTCCGCGAGGGCCTGGACGCCCTGCCCGTAGTCCACCACGAGGCTGGGAATTCCTGGCGCGGCCGTGGTGCGGTTGATCAGGACCAGCGGGTGCAGGGACGGTGAGATTTCCTCGAGCTCGGCGTCGCTCATGCGCGGGGCGCACAGCACCAGGCCGTCGCAGCGCCGGCGCGCCTCGCCGGCCAGGATGGCTTCCTCGCTGGAGACTTCGAAGGAATCGGCAATAAGGACCCGGTAGCCGTCCTGCGCCGCGGCCCGGCTCAGGCCTCGCAGGATTGCCTGGAACGTGGGGTTGGCCAGGTCCGGCACCACTATGCCGATGGTGTCCGTCTTGCCCAGTGCGAGGCTGCGTCCCACGGGGTTGGGCTGGTATTTGAGTTCGACGGCGGCCGCCCGGACGCGCGCCGCGATGTCCGGGTCCACCGTGAAGTTGCCGTTCATGACGCGCGAAACCGTGGCATGCGAAACCCCGGCCTTGAGGGCGACATCCGCAATGCCGATCCTGCCTGTTGCCGATCTCCTGACCATGTCCTGCCTTTCGTGTCGCGGTGTATATTCAGCCCCGGCGGGCGCTCGCCTGTGAGTCCCGGCCCTGAGCCGTGTTCCAAAGTCACTGTTGTGAGAAGCATATATCGCGCTCAGAAACCGATTTCCACCCGAAGCTGCGTTTCCGGGTGATGCTCAGGACGTGTTTCCGGCGCCGATCGTAGAAAACGCTTTCTCCTAGAAAGAATAAGGGTTGACGGGACTGCGCGTCTATTGATAGAAATCATGTAGCGAACCGAGAAAACGCTTTCTCACCGAACTCTACAGCGACTGCAGAACACGCAGTCCCCAGAGCCACGAACGGCCATGCCCGGCCGCGTATTGAGCTTTCGAAAGGGACCCCCATGGTCAACACCGCCGAACCGAGCACCGCCGCCGATTCCAGTCCCGTCCCGTTGCCCGGCGCAGCAGCCAGCGCAGGAACAGGCAGCGCAGGAACCGGCAGCGCAGCCGGAACCGCGGCCCGCAGCGCACAGACCGAAACAGCCCTGGAAGCCGGCGCGCGCACCAAAGCCCGCCTCGCGCTGATCGGCACCGGCGGCCGCTCCGAGATGTACATCCGCGCCGTTTACGGGAAGCACGCCGACACCGCGGAGCTCGTTGCGTTCTCCGACCTCAACCCCGGCCGCGTGGAGTACTACCAGAAACTCATCCAGGAACTGGGGGCGCCCGCTCCCGTGGCTACCTTCGATCCCGCGGACCTCACAGCGTTCATCCAGGCGAACAACGTCGACCGCGTCGTGGTGACCACGCCGGACTACACCCACGCGGACTACATCGTGGAGGCACTCGAGGCGGGTGCCGACGTCGTGGTCGAAAAGCCGTTGACCATCGACGCTGACGGCTGCCGCCGCATCACCAAAGCGGTGGCAGAGACCGGCCGCAACGTGGTGGTCACCTTCAACTACAGGTATTCGCCGCGCAACAGCGCACTCAAAGAGATTATCCAGAGCGGCGTGATCGGCAAGGTTACATCCATCGACTTCAGCTGGGTCCTGGACACCGTCCACGGCGCAGACTACTTCCGCCGCTGGCACCGTGAAAAGAAGAACTCCGGCGGCCTGCTGATCCACAAGGCATCGCACCACTTCGACCTGGTCAACTGGTGGATTGACGATGTTCCCGAGCGGGTCTTCGCCTCCGGCGGGCTGCAGTTCTATGGCGACAGGAATGCCGCCGAGCGCGGACTTGGTCCCCGTCCGGAACGCGGAACGCCCGACGCCGGAAGCCCGGGTGCGCGGGACAGCTCAGCCGAAAAGGACCCCTTCGTGCTGGACCTCCGTGACGATGAGCGGCTCAAGGCACTTTTCCTGGACAACGAACACTATGACGGGTACCGCCGCGACCAGGACGTCTTCACCGGCGGCATCACCATCGAGGACAACCTTGCCCTCGTGGTCGAATACCAGGGCGGACCGCGGCTGAGCTACTCCCTGAATGCCCACAGCCCGTGGGAAGGCTACCGCGTGGCCGTCAACGGAACCGAAGGCCGGGCTGAACTGGAGGTGGTGGAACGCGCCGCGGTGGTCAGCAGCACCGATAAGAAGCTGGTGGTGGACCCGAGCGCCACACCCATCGAGGAGGAGGACGCCGTCCGCCGCATCGGCGAACGCCTGGTGGTCCAGCGCCACTGGGAAGCAGCCTATGAGGTGCCCATCGTCAACGGCGAGGGCGGCCACGGCGGCGGCGACGCGCTGCTCCTCTCGGACCTGTTCAACGGTCCCGGCGAGGACCCGCTGGGCCGCCCGTCCGGCTACCTCGACGGACTCCGTTCTGTCTCCGTGGGCATTGCCGGCAACCGCTCCCTGGAATCATCCCTCCCGGTCCGCATCGAGGACCTGGACCTCGGCGCCGACCTCCGCCGCGGCGCCTAGCCCCCGCTCTGACTCGCTGACCGCCGCGGCCTGACCCGCGCAATCCTGACCTACTAAGGAACCACCATGAGCAAAATCTTTGTCACCGGCGGCTCCGGCCGTCTCGGCCGCAGCGTAGTGGCCGGCCTCGCCGAAGCGGGCCATCAGGTCATCTCGGTGGACCGCGACTCGATCCCGGCCGACCAGCTGCCCGCCGGCGTCATACAGGAGACCGGCGACCTGCTGGCGCCAGGGGAGGCGCTGCGCCTCCTCCGGAAGACCGCGCCCGACGCCGTCATCCACCTTGCCGCAATCGCCGTGCCGTTCAGCGCGCCCGAGGACGTCATTTTCGCCAAGAACACGCGTCTCGCCTATGCCGTGATCAGTGCGGCCACGGAACTGGGGATCGGCAAGATCGTCACGGCCAGCAGCCCCACAGTGCTGGGCTATGGATCGCCGGCCGGCTGGTTGCCGGACAGCTTCCCGCTGGATGAGCGCACCGCGCCCAAACCGTGGAACGCCTACGCCCTGTCCAAGCTCATCGCCGAGCAGACCGTGCAGATGTTCGCCGCAGCACAGGGTACGAAGATCCGGTACGCCGCTTTCCGCCCCTGCTACGTCATCTCGCCCGAGGAATGGGACGGCGCCCCCACCCAGCAGGGCCATACCCTTGCCGAACGCCTTGCCGACCCGGCCCTGTCCGCGCCCGCGCTGTTCAACTATGTGGACGCCCGTGACGTCGCAGATTTCCTGGACATCCTCCTGCAGAAGATGGATTCCATCCCCAACGGCGAAACCTTCTTCGTTGGGGCCGCTGACGCCCTGGCCACCGCACCGCTGGCGGAGCTGATGCCCCGCTTCCTGCCGGGAAGCGAAGCGCTCGCCGCCGGACTGACCGGCACCAGCCCCGCTTTCGCCATCACCAAGGCCTTTGAGCTGCTGGGCTGGGAGCCCAAACGCAGCTGGCGGACCGAACTCAAAACAAACACCCACCTCAATGACGAGACGTCCGCTTCACTGGTCACAGCCGGAGCCGGGTCCAAGGAGACACCATGAAATTCGACGGCGTCCTGTTCTTCCCTGTCACCCCGTTCACGCCCGAAGGCGCCGTGGATGTTGACCTTCTCAAGGAGCACATCAGCTCCCGGCTGCCGTACGGCCCGGGCGGTGTGTTCCCCGCCTGCGGCACCGGAGAATTCCACGCCCTCAGCATCGATGAGGTGCGCACCGTGGTAACGGCCGCCGTCGAGGTTGTGGCCGGGAAGGTGCCAGTGGTTGCCGGGGCCGGCGGGCCGCTGGGCCACGCGCTTGCTGCCGCCCGGGTGGCGGAGGAGGCCGGCGCCGACGCACTCCTGGTCCTGCCGCCGTACCTGGTCACCGGCCCCACCGATGGCCTGGTGGCCTACATCGAAGCAGTGGCGGACGCCAGCAGCCTCCCGGTGATCGTGTACCACCGCGGAAACGCCAAGTTCACGGCCGCCTCCGTCGCCAGGCTGGCGGCCAACCCGAAAGTGGCGGGCTTCAAGGACGGGCTCGGCGACGTGGGCCTCGCCCAGGAAATTGTGTCCGCCGTGCGCGCCACGGGACGCGAGGACTTCGCGTTCTTCAACGGCCTGCTGACCGCCGAACTGACGCAGGGTGCCTACCGCGGCCTGGGCATCCCGCTCTATTCGTCAGCTGCGTTCGCCATGGCCCCGGAGATCGCCAAGGCGTACTACGACGCCTACGTGGCCGGTGACGAGGACCGCCGCAACGCGCTGCTGGAGGAGTTCTACGCTCCGCTGGTGCGGCTCCGCGACCAGACGCCAGGCTTCGGCGTCTCCCTGATCAAGGCCGGGCTTCGCCTGGGCGGGCTGCCTGTGGGCCCCGTCCGTCCGCCGCTGGTTGACCCCACTGAAGACCAGCTGGTCCAGCTGAAGTCCATCCTGGCCAGGGGCTACGAGCTGGCTGGCCGCTGATGAGTGCGCCCGCAATGGCTTCCGTCCGGACTGCCCCGGTGATTACGGGGCTGTCCACCCGGCTCCTGACCGTCCCCCTGCGCCGCAGCTGGGGAACTGACGCGCCGGAAAACCATGTGATCGTTACGGAAATCCAGACGGACGACGGCGGCGCAGGGCACGGTTTTTCGTGGACGCCCACCATTGGGCCGCAGGCCGTCAAGGCCCTCCTCGACTACGACATCGCACCTTTTGTGACGGGGCTTCCCGCACATCCGGAGACGGTGTGGGACGCGCTGTGGAAGCGGCTGCATGAGGCAGGCGGCGGGGGACTGACCACCATCGCGATGGCCGGCATCGACCTCGCCCTCTGGGACCTCCAGGCCCGTAGGGCCGCCACCTCGGTCACGGGTCTGCTGGGCCAGCGGCAGGAGTCCGCCGAGGTGTACGGCTCCGGCGTGAACCTGCACTACACGCTTGAGGAACTGGTGGCACAGACCGAACGCTGGGTGGCCGCCGGGCACCGTGCCGTCAAGATCAAAGTGGGCAAGCCGGACATCCGCGAGGATGCCGAGCGCGTTGCGGCCGTCCGTTCCGTGCTCGGCCCGGACCGGAAGCTGATGATCGACGCCAACCAGCGCTGGGACCTGCCCGCCACCTTCAAAGCATTGGACGTGCTGGCGGAGTACGGGCTGGAATGGCTCGAAGAACCCCTCCGTGCGGACGACCTCTGGGCCTACCGCAGGCTGCGGAAGCACTCACCTGTACCTATTGCACTCGGCGAAAACCTGCACACCATCTACCGCTTCCGCGATTTCATCGAGGCGGAGGCGGTGGACATCATCCAGCCCAACATCATCCGGGTGGGCGGCATCACACCGTTCCGGCGGATCGTGGAGCTGGCCCGGACCAACAGCATCCGGGTCATGCCGCACCTGCTGCCCGAACTGTCCGGGCAGCTCGCCCTCACACTGGCCGAAGCCACCCTGGTGGAAGACGTGGAGGATGCGTCCTTCGAGCAGCTGGGCATCCTGGCGGGACCGTCACCGGTCCGCTTCAGCAACAGCCGGGTGGCGCTGGCGGACCAGCCGGGGCTGGGTTTCCGCTTCCGCGACTCCCCGCAACCCTCTCTCACTTAATGTGCATTAAATCCAAACGATCTCTCACTTAATGTTGCTTTGAGCCAAACGCTCCCGCAGTCACAGACTGCGGGAGCGTTATTTGCGTTCGGGTTTTGTTCGTGTTCGCTTCTTGATGAAGACAGGCCACGCGTTCCGAGGTCCAGGAAGTGAGAGAGGATCGCCGGAAAACCCACATTAAGTGAGAGAGGATCGCCGGAAAACCCACATCAAGTGAGAGAGCGTCTGCGGTCGTCAAGTTCTTGAGACAGGTCGTCGTTGTTGTTGGTTAGGCGGCCAGGGTTGTCTGGGCGCTGGTTTGGTGGTTTGTGTGGGCGGTGGCTGGTGGGATGCCGCCGGCTCTGCGGTTGGGCCGGCGGCGGTTGTACCAGCCCTCGATGTAGTCCATCACGGCGGTCCGGGCAGCGAGCCGGGAGCCGAAGCGGTGGTGGTGGTAGAACTCGGTTTTAAGGTGGGAGAAGAAGTTCTCCGCGACTGCGTTGTCCCAGCACACCCCGACTTTGCCCATCGACTGGGTGAGCCCGTGGGCGCCGCACCATGTCTGGAATTCCTCGGAGGTGTACTGGGTGCCGCGGTCGGAGTGGAAGACCACAGAATCCTCGGCGAAGCGGCCGTGGTTCCGGGCCATCTTCAGGGCCGCGGTACACAGGCTGGCGCGCATGTGTTCGGCCATGGCCCAGCCGATGACCATTCCGGAAAACAGGTCGATGACGGTGGCCAGATACAGCCAGCCCTCACCGGTGCGCAGGTAGGTGATGTCGCCGACCAGCCGGGTCCCTGGCACGGCGGAGGTGAATCGCGTTTGCCCTGGTCATCGAGCATGTGGTTCTCGATGTGGGCGGTCTTGGCCTGGGGGTCCTGGACCGTGGTCCGTTTCCAGGCCTGGGTGCGGATGGCCCGCAGGCCGTTCTGGCGCATGATGGCCCCGACGGTCGGGGCCGAGACCTTGGTCCCGGCCGCGTTCAGCAAGAGCGTCAGTTGGTCCCGCCCGGCACGGCCCCCTTCCTTCTCATATAGGCCGGCTACCGCACTGGTCAGGTCCTCATGCCGCACGGCGCGCGGTGAAGGCCCAGCGGGGTTCCGCCACCGGTAGAAAGAGGCTCGGGAAACCTTCAACGCCCGGCACAGCCACACCACGGAATGGTTGGCCTTCTCCGCTTCGATGAACTCGTAGAAGTCCTCTACTTTTGCTTCGCGGCAAAGAAGGCGCTGACTTTTCCCAGGAACTCGACCTCGGCCCTCAAACGCTCATTTTCGGCCAAGGCCTTCTGATGCTCATCCCACGCCACCGGGCCCCGGTCCTCAGGAGGAACAGTGGCGTTTGGTTGGCGTTCCCGATGCCGGTGAAGCCAGTTCCCCAGCGTGCTCTCCTTCACCCCGATTTCCTCAGCGACCTGCTTCACCGAACGGTTTGTGGACAAAACCAGCCGCACTGCTTCCTCACGGAAAGCGGCATCGTATTTTCTTCTGGGCGTGGTCATCTGAAGCAAAGCTCCCATCAAGCTGTCTCAGAAAACCATACGGCCGCAGTCGCCGGAAAACCCACGTTAAGTGAGAGAGCGTTCCAGGGGCGGGCGGGGGCGGGTGGTAGCAGGGGGCTACAGCTGGAGAGTGACCGGCCGCTGCAGGCCGTTGACCGTCGTAGTCGGCCAGCGGTCATCCACGGTCAGGACTTTGAGGCCCGACTCCATGAGCTGCACGGTGTCCTCGATCTTCACTCCCGGTCCCGAGGGGTTCCACGTAAACGGCTGGCCCATGACCACGGTGTCGGTGACCGCGGCGGTGACGCGCGGGTCCCGCCCCGCATATCCTGCGGGGCCGCCCTGGTGGTGCTGCTCCCACTGATCTGCGCCGAAACCGTGCCGGACGTAGGCTGCCTGAATCTCGCCGAAAATCGCATCCAGCCGGGCGCCGGGAACGGTCGCATCAAAGATGTCCGCCTCCACCGCAGCGATGCGGGCCTCGGCGTCGAGCTCGTCAGGAGTGCCGGCGTCGAACCTTACCCAGCGGGTGATGTTGGCAACCAGGCCGTCCCGGCGGGCGCACATCACGGCCATGGCACGGCGGCCCAAAGGCGAGTGTGTAGCCAGCGGGTGGCGGAACTCGCTGCGGGAGCTGCCGTTGCACAGCAGCACCAGCGGCTCAGCACCCGCCGCCACCACTCGGGCGGCCAGCGCGGACACCAGCTCGAATTCCGTGGTGTCCGGCCGTGCGTCGGACAGGACATCGGTCATGATGCCCGCGAGTTCCGCGCTCAGGTTTGCGTAGCGTGCGCTCTCGCCCGGCAGCAGCTGCTGACGGGCGGCCCTCAGCTCGGTTGCCACCGCGGCCTCAGCGAGTGGCACTGCCGCAGCGCCCGAAGAACGCCCGACGGCGGCAGCAGCCTCGTGCAGATTCCCGTACCAGGGCACCGCGTGGAGTGAGACTCCGGCAGGAAGCTCCTCGGCCGCGACCCTGCCGGCCTCGTTGTTGAACGTCACGAGGTGGTCGCCCTCCCGGTCCACGAGCAGCGCGGCGATGGGATCGCCGGCCAGGCTGATGTGCACGCGGCTGCCGTCGAGATACCAGGTCAGTGCCGTGTGTGTTGTCAGCAGCAGCGAGTCCTGCCCCTTGGCATCCAGGATGTCCAGGACCCTGCGCCGCTTGATGGCACGGTCCTTCGCCGAGGCGGGTGCCGTGCGGCGGAACTGGTCCGCGGGGTCTGCGGCTGCATTCAGCAGGGACGGCGGCGTGACGACGGTGGTTGTCTGGCTCATGATGGGGTCCCCTGTGGTCTGGTCAAAGTTTTGATATCAAGGTCTCGATGTCGTCGGTGCCCAAAAATCCGTCGGCGATAAACACGGTGACGCTCCGCCGGACCGGTGTGCCGGGCTCGGCAATTACCGGCGCATCCCAAGCGAGCGACTGCCCCACGCCCGGGTAGCCGTCCACGCGCACAAACCACGGGTCATGGGAGCCCTCAGCGGCGACGAACACCAAAGTGGCGGCGCTGCCGGCAAAAGCGCCGGACCAGGCAAGCCACGGCGTCACGGTCCCGTGCACGGCTGACTCGCCGGTCAGGGTATTCCCGGCTGCATCTGGCGCCCACACGGTGGCTCCGGAGCATTCGGGGAGGCGCCAGAAGAACCCGCCGTATCCGCCTTGGGCGCGGCCGTTGGAGCCCGGGCTGCCCAGGCTGACGGGATGGCGGCCGGCGGGGGAGAGCGCGAAGTCCAGCGTGAGCCGCCAAACGGAAGGCGCGACGGCGGCCCACGTCCAGATGCGCTGTTCTGTCAGGATGGGAGCGCCGTCGGGACCGTTCCAGGACAGTTTTTCCGCCAGGGAACCGTCCCGCTCGAGCGGTTCACCCAACCGGACGATGCTGCCGTGATCCGGGCGCCAGACGTATTCGCCCGCCGCGCGGGTATAAGTGCGGCCGCCCCAAAAGTTGACGCCGTCCACATCCTGCAGGGCCACGCCGACACCGAGGTGCCACACGTGGTCGAGCGGCTGGTGATCCGTGACGACGGTCCCGGCCAGTGTGCGGACGGGATGAAGGTAGGGCCGCGGAGAGGAAACGGAGCGGATGCGGCTGCCGTCCTGGAAGGCGGCCACAGGATGACCGTCCAAGACGAAGCTTCGGGACGCCGGAAGGCTGCGTGCCCACGGAACGCCCAGTTCCGCGAAGGTGGCCTGTGCCTTGGCCGCGCGGTCCATCACCTCGGGAAGATTGTGGACGACAGGGTGCGCGTCGTCACCGTCGCCCTCCCAGGTGACATGATCGGCGCCGATTTCCTGGGGCTCCGGGGACGTCCGGATGGCTTCGAGTACCGACGTGAACGCGCCGGTATCCGCCAGGGAACACAGCAGCGGAGTCCCGGTCTGCCGCGCGGCGAGCAGGTTCTCCAGCAGATCGGTCCGGCCGAAGGTTTCACGGCGCTCGCCGTCGCGGGTGGTGGTGACCACCTCGTCTTCGGTGTAGAAAAACGTGATGTCGCCCAGCGTGCCGTGGACCGTCACCGAGGGATTCTGCTGTTCCGGGGCGCAGAGCGTGAGGGCGCACAGCAGTGTCCGGCCGGCGGTGGTGCGGACGCGGATTACCGAGGTGTCATCGCTCTGGGTGGTGTGGGCACGGTAGAGGTCGGTCTCCACGGAAGCCACATCTGCGGTGGTGTGTGCGCCTGCCATGTGGAGTCCGGTGGCTACCGCATGTGCCAGCGCGTTGGTGGCCACGCCGTCCACCACATCGGTGCCGTCCAGGCTGCGTTTGCCGGCCCAGCGCGAACGCGTGAAGTACCCCCTGGTCCGCACCCACCTGCCCTGGGCGCTCAGCCCCAGGACGTCGCCAATCCCGCCAGAGTCGATGGCCCTGCGGATCGCGGGGAGGGCGTGCGATCCCAGGCTCTGGAACCCCACTTGGACCAGCTGTCCCGACGCATCCGCCGCGGCCAGCAGGTCCTGGAACTGTGCCATGGACGCCACCGGGGGCTTTTCCACGTAGATGTCGGACCCGGCCGTGAGCGCGGCCAGCGCAAGCGGTGCGTGCGTCTGGATAGGCGTGGCAAGAATGACCACGTCAGGGGCTGCGCCGGCGGCCAGAAGCTGGTCCAGTGTGTTGAAGACCGCCACAGAACCGGGGAGAGTGCCGTCCTGCGGGGGGTAGGGATCGGCCACTGCCACGAGCTCGACGACGCCGGCCGCCTGGAGCCCAGTCAGGTTGGCCCGGTGCCTCTCGCCAAAGCCGTGCACGCCTACCAAAGCGATGCGCGGAGGCGCTGTAGGGGCAGAAGCCCCGGGCCCGACGGTGTGGCGGGCGGCCTGCTTGGCCGATTGCTGAATCATCAGGATCCTTGGGGCTAGTGGTGAACGGGGCTGGGAGGAGGTGACGTCGTCGTACGTTTACTCCCGGTGTCATTCCCATTACAGACTTCTGGCGCAGAAACGTCACTGTTAGAGGCAGACAAAGCCGGTGGCTGAGTCAGCGGACCCGTTTCGGAAAACGCTTTCTCAAAAATTAGCAAAAGCCTGTACAGCAGTCAAGAAACCGTTTACTTTGGTAGGGAACCGCTTTCCCGCAGACCGCGGGACGGTGGCAGGATCCGGGCCGGCGCCTCTTAGCCGGATACGGACAGAATCCGCCATCGGAAGCGGTATGGCAACGGATCGCATGGGTTGATGACCCGGTTGCGGTCATCCGATCTGCGGGTCTACCCGGACTGCGCACTCACCCGAACCGGCGGATTCACCCTGCCGGAGCGATCAACACCACGTGGAGGGCCACGATGACCAAAGGAGACCATATGGCCGCTAACCAGAAACCCGGGGCTCTGCGCCCGGCGGGACCGTCCCCGGAAGGCGTGCTGGCTGCAGCAGCCCGGCGGGGCGACAGCAGGGCGCCAGTATGAGCGCCATTGGTGAACTCTCAACGCTCAAGCGCCGCAAGGGGCCGATGACGGCTGAGGAGAAGAAGGCTAACGGCCGGGACAACAAGGCCGCGTACATCTTCCTGCTGCCATGGCTGGTAGGCCTGGTGGCCATCACCATCGGACCGATGCTGATGTCGCTGTACCTGTCCTTTACGGACTACAACCTCCTGCAGCCGCCGGAATGGACCGGCCTGGACAACTTCATCCGGATGTTCACCGACGCCCGGCTGCACAACTCGCTGGGCGTGACGTTCACGTACGTCTTTGTTGGTGTGCCGCTGCAGCTCGCAGTGGCCCTGCTGATCGCGCTGGTGCTGGACAAGGGCCTGCGCGGCCTGCCGTTCTACCGCTCGGTCTTCTACCTGCCGTCCCTGCTGGGCGGTTCGGTGGCGGTGGCTATCCTGTGGAAGCAGATCTTCGGCACCACCGGCCTGGTCAACCAGGCGCTGGCCCTTGTTGGCATCCAGGGCCCGGGCTGGATCTCCGACCCGAGCACGGCGCTGGGCTCCATTGTCCTGCTCCACGTGTGGACCTTCGGCGCCCCCATGATCATCTTCCTGGCCGGCCTCCGGCAGATCCCGGTGATGTACTACGAAGCCGCCAAGGTTGACGGCGCCACCACGCTTCAGCAGTTCTGGAAGATCACGCTGCCGATGCTCAGCCCCATCATCTTCTTCAACCTTGTGCTGCAGATCATCGGATCGTTCCAGTCCTTCACCCAGGCGTTCATCGTCTCGGGCGGCAACGGCGGGCCGTCGGACTCCACGATGTTCTTCACGCTGTACCTGTACCAGAAGGGCTTCGGCCAGTTCGACATGGGCTACGCCTCGGCCATGGCCTGGTTCCTGTTGGTCATCATCGGTGTATTCACCGCCATCAACTTCATCGCTGCAAAGTATTGGGTTTTCTATGACGACTAAACTTGAGACGCTGCCCGCCCCGGATAAGAACAATGCCGGCGCCGGTACGCCAACGAACCACCGCAAGCCCAAGAAGGCCCGCGAATCCCGCGGAACCCTCGCGTTCAGCCGCTCGGCCCGCACCAAGGCGCTGATCAAGCACGCCATCCTGATCCTGGCCGGCGGCTTGATGATCTACCCGCTGCTGTGGATGGTGGTGTCCTCCCTGCGGCCCAATGACCTGATTTTCAAGGATCCCGGACTCTGGCTAAGCACCCTGGAAATGAGCAACTACACGGACGGCTGGTCCGCGCTGACGCATCCGTTCGGGCACTACATGCTCAACTCGGCCATCGTGGTGATCGGCTCCATCCTGGGCAACCTCATCTCATGCTCGATGGCCGCCTACGCGTTTGCCCGGCTGCAGTTCAGTGGCAAGAAGCTCTTCTTCGGCATCATGCTGCTGACCATCATGCTGCCGTTCCACGTGGTGATTGTGCCGCAGTACATTCTGTTTTCGCAGATCGGCTGGGTGAACACGTTCTGGCCGCTCATCGTGCCCAAGCTCCTGGCAACGGACGCATTCTTTGTCTTCCTGATGGTCCAGTTCATCCGCGGCATCCCGAAGGACCTCGATGAGGCCGCGCGGATCGACGGCGCCGGCCACCCGCGCATCTTCCTGCGGGTGATCCTGCCGCTGATGGTGCCGGCCCTCGCCACCACCACCATCTTCACCTTCATCTGGACCTGGAACGATTTCTTCGGCGCCCTTATCTACCTGACCGATCCGGACATGTTCACAGTCCCCGTAGCTCTTCGCGCCTTTGTGGATGCGCAGTCCGCCACCAGCTGGGGATCGCTGTTCGCGATGTCCATCGTCTCGCTGCTGCCGGTGTTCCTCGTGTTCCTCTTTGGCCAGCGGTTCCTGATCAAGGGCATCGCCACCACGGGCATCAAATAACCTCTTGTAATACAAGTCATAGACTTGTAGCATTAGATCAAGAAAACGCTTTCTCATCCATTCCTTCCTCACGAGATCAAAGAAGATCGGAGTATCCAGTGCCGCTTTTTCCCCGCTCTGACGCTGCTGGCAACCAAAGTCCGGCAGCTGCGTCACCCTCCGGCGCACGCCGCCGCTTCCGTAAGACAGGCGCGGTAGCCGCGGCAGCCGCCGTCGTCATGGCCCTTAGCGCCTGCGGCGGGGGAGCCGCCCCGCAGAGTGACGGCGGACCCGTTGAACTGCGCTTCTCCTGGTGGGGAAGCGACAAGCGGGCCCAGGTCACACAGGCCGCCATCGCCGCCTTCGAGGCAGAGAATCCCAACATCAAGATCAAGCCCGAGTACGGCGACTGGAGCGGTTACTGGGACAAGCTGGCCACCCAGGTTGCTGCCAACGATGCCCCGGACATCATCCAGATGGACGAGAAGTACATCACCGAGTACTCAACCCGCGGTGCGCTCCTGGACCTCTCCAAGTACGAGATCGACACGTCAAAGCTTGACGAGGCAGCCCTCAACGCCGGCAAGAGTGAGAAGGGCCTGACGGGCATCGCGGCCGGCATCAATGCCGCCACCATTCTGGCCAATCCGGAAGTCTTCAAGGCCGCCGGGGTTGAACTCCCGGACGACACGACCTGGACCTGGGACGACTTCGCGCGCATTTCCGCCGAAGTGACCGCCAACTCGCCGAAGGGCACCTACGGTGCCGCCGCCTATGGCACGGATGAAGCCTCGCTCGGCGTCTGGCTCCGGCAGAACGGCAAGTCCCTGTACACCTCCGACGGCAAGCTCGGCTTCGAGCCGGGCGACATCGCCGGGTGGTGGGCAAACCTGAAGGAGCTCAGCGAGAACAAGGCTGTGCCCACGGCGTCTGAGGTTGTGGAAGCCGAGGCCGCCCCGCTCGATCAGAGTGGCCTGGCCGTCGGCAAGAACGGGCTCGCGTTCTGGTGGTCCAACCAGCTGCCGGCACTGGAGAAGGCTGCGGGTTCGGACCTGCAGATCCTCCGCTTCCCGTCCACCACGGGCAAAGCTGCCGATGCGCAGCTCTGGTACAAGGCTTCCCAGTTCTGGTCGGCTTCATCGCGCACCAAGCACCCTGAGGAAACCGCCAAGTTCATCAACTTCCTGGCCAACAGTGAAAAGGCCGGCGAGGCCCTGCTGGCAGACCGCGGTGTGTACCCCAACTCGGACGTCCGCGCAGCGATCGAGCCGAAGCTCACCCCCGCCGATATCAAGGTGGTCAAGTTCATCGATCAGATCAAGGATGAGCTCGGCGAGGCTCCCGCACCGCCGCCGAAGGGCGCCGGCGCCATCCAGGAGATCGTCAAGCGTTACACCTCCGAAGTCCTCTTCAACCGACTCTCCACTGACGACGCGGGCAAGAAGGCACACGACGAAATGAAGTCCGCAATCAGCTAAGGACGCGCCAGTGCATCCCTCCGGGCGCCTCTGACGGGACCTGGGGCGCATGCAGGAAGCGTACGACGGCGGGTTGTCACCACTGCCCCGGCCGGAACCTTTGGGTTCCGGCCGGGGCAGCCGTGTTTAAGGACGTTGCCCCGCAAGAGTGCTTCTTGAGACCAGGTCGAAAGTGCCCGCGGAGTCGTGGCGGGTTTGCTGGCTGCATGTGGCCATAGACCGGAAGCGGCGCGCGTGATCCACTTGGTGCACGTCACTTCTTTGGGGGAAACATGAAGGCATCCAACCGGCTGAGCAGGCGCGCTGTGGCGCCCGCAACACTTTTAGCGTTAGCGCTCCTGGTGACGGGTTGCGCCGAAGGTGTGCCGGGAGGAGGTGCGACGCCGCAGACGTGGACTCTTTCAGCTCCCGCCGAAACCGGCGTACCTCCAGCCCCCGCGGACGCTTCCTCGCCGTCGGGGCAGGCTTCGGGTGCTCCGGTGCAGGCGATCGCCATTCCTCTGGGTAAGCATGTTGACTATGTCGAGGCCAGGTTGCCGATCAACGGATACTTCGCAATGCCGGGTATGGAAATTACGTATGACGCATCAGAATCCGTGGGCGTGGTCGTGAAGTACGAATGGGACCTGGACGGGGACGGAAGCTACGACCGAACCACTAACGCTCCGGTCCTCAAGCACACCTACGCCGCAGAATTTGAAGGACTTATGATTCTCGGTACCACCGGCATTGCCGGTGGTACCGACACGTTGGAGACACCAGTTCGCGTCAGCACTGCACCGTCGCACCCGCGGCTGGCAGCGCCGTCTAATGTCCGTGTCGAAGTTCTCTCTACGGTGGGGCGGATCAGCGAGGTCAAAGTCAGCTGGGAGTCTGCTGATCCGGCGGTGTACCGGTGGGGAGTGACCATTGACGGCTACCCGGCAGGCGTCGTTGAAGGATCGGCCCGCTCCGTCAACGTGACAGAGGTACATCGCGAAAAGGATGTCCTGATTGAGGTCCTGGGCTTTACGTCCGGCGGTGCCATGGGGGAGCGGGCGGGCCCGGTCCTGGCCGCAGCGGCCGAGTAGTGTTCTGCTCCCGGAATTCCTGGTGATACCGGATTCCCACCGACTGGAGTGATTGTCGTGTGTTCCGGCGGCATGCCACGTAAGCGTGGACGGCTGCTTATTCGCGTTGGGGTGGTGGGGGTGGTTTGAAGTAGTGGTTTTGTTGGGGTTTTTGGGTGGGGTCGATGTGGCGTGGGGGTGTGAACCAGGGGGTGTCGTTGGTGGTGTGGATGGTCCATTGTTCTTTGTGGATGAGGTGGTGGTGGTGTGAGCAGAGGAGGACGCCGTTGGTGGTGCTGGTGGGGCCGTTGTGTGACCAGTAGGTGATGTGGTGGGCTTCGCACCAGGGTGCGGGGATGGTGCAGTTGGGGAAGGTACAGCCTTGGTCGCGGGCGGTGAGGGCGAGGCGTTGGGCGGGGGTGAAGAGGCGGGTTTTGCGGCCGAGGTCCAGGATTTCGCCGTGGGTGCCCAGGAGGGTGGGGATGATGTCGGCGTGGCAGGCGAGTTTGCGGATGGTGGCGGCCGCGGCGGGTCCGGTGAAGATGAAACTGCCTGTGCCTGTGCCTGTACCTGCACCTGTATTTGCGACTGTGTCCGTGTCGGCGCTGGCCGGACCGGTGTCGGTGCCGGTTTCCGGGGCTGGGAGGTGGGGGAGGAGGTCCTGGTAGTTGATGGTGGCGATGATTTGGGGGCGGTTCCCGCCGGCGGTGGGGAGTTTGTTGGTGGTGAGGGCTGCTTTGAAGGCGGTGATGATGCCGTCGAGTTGTTTTTGGGGCCGGGTGCGCCGGTCCAGGTCCACGTTATTGTCCTGCCACACGCCGGTGTTCTGCCGCGCGCCCTGCCCGGTCCCGTCGCTGTTGTCCGTGCCGGCGCTGCCGGTGTTGCTGTCCGTGTCTGGGCTGGTGGTGGGGTGGGTGCGGGGGTTGGTGGCGGCGTTCATGATGGTGGCGAAGTGTTCGTATTGGTCGGTGGTGGCGAAGATTTCGAGGTGGTGCAGGCCGTGGCGGGGTTTGCGGATGAACGCGCCTTGGGTGTGGCGGAGGGCTTCTTCGGTGGGTTCGGTGCCGTCGGCGTCGAGGGTGTCGGCCCAGCGGCGGGCGAGGCGGGCGAGGAAGTCGGGGTCGGTGGTCGCGGCGGCGCGGGTCAGGTCGTGTTCGATCCGGTCCAGGGTTTCGGCGGTGGTGTGGTGTGTGAGGCGGTCCAGGGTGGCGCTGATGATTGTCCCGGCCTGGGAGGACATCACGGGCCCGGCTGCTGCCGGGAGCTCAAGGGGGTTCAGGGTTTCGGTGCCGGGGTCTGTCGTGTCGCTGGTGGGGGTGAGGGCTGCGGCGAGGTGTTCGCGGGCCGGTGGGAGGGTGTCGCCGGTGAGGGTGGTTTCGGGGAGGATGGCGTGGGCGAGGTGGAGGCGGCGTTTGGCTTCGCTGCCACCGATCCGCAGCCGTAGACGGAGGAATTCGGCGGTGTTTTTGCAGCCGTCGTCCGCCGGTGACCCGGACGCAGGAGCAGGAGTGCCTGCGCCGGCGGGCCAGGCTGCGTCGGTTTCGGTGACGGTTTCGATGCCGGTGCTGTCCCAGCCGGTGGTCCAGGACCTGACCGCCCGGGTGGCAGCGGCGTCGGCGATGGCTTGGGTGCGGGTGCGGTCCACGGCCCCGGCGGAGAGGATCTGGAGGTACTCCACGGTCCGGGAGAGTTCTTCGGTGAGGCCGGCGTAATCGGCGGCCTCCAGATAGGAGGCCATGGCCAGGTGGGCCGGGGCGGCGGCGGCAGCGGCGCGGACGACGCCGATCGCCGCCGCCAGACTCGCAGGCGCAGCCACGGCAGAAACGCTGCCGTTCCCCGCGAGTTGCTCCGTCAAAGCCTCCATGGGAATACTCTGCCGTGAGGCACTGACATTATTGCCGGCGTCGCATTCCGCCTCGGGAACACTCGTCAGCTGTGGTGGCGGCGCGCAATTGCACAGCGGAACGGCTGCCGTTCCCCGTGAGTTGCTCCGTCAAAGCCTCCATGGGAATACTCTGCCGTGAGGCACTGACATTTAGGCCGGCGTCGGGCATTCCTTCTGGAAGGGGGACCGGAGAGCGTTCGGAAGCCCCCCGGTAACCCTCCGAATCAGTCCTCCGCGATCACCGCAACTGAGCCGGCCTCAACCGTCCCCGCGAACGCCGAACCGGTCAGCAGGTCAATACCCACAGCCTCAACGGCGGCAGCGGACCGGGTGTGGTTGATGGCAAACAGATAGCTCCCGCCCGAGTCGGCGCGGCGGCGCACGAGCTCCACCCCGGCGTCGGCCGCAGCAGCGGGGGCAACTCCGGATTCGGCCAGCAGCCGGTCCACGAGCGCCTCGATGCCGTCATGGTCCGGGAACGTCGCCAAGTACCAGGCAGTACCGGAACCGGCAGCATGGCGGGTCAGGGAAGGCACGCCCTCCAAGGGATATTCAGCAAAATTCTGCACGGCCTCGGCCCCGGCAAGATGGACGTGCTCACTCCAGATGCTGGACACGCCGCCGTCGCTCAACTTCAGCTGGCTACCGGCCAACAGCGGATGGAATTCCTCCACCCGAATGCCCAGCAGGTCCCGGAAGGCACCCGGGTAGCCGCCGAGCCGGACATGGTCGTTCTGGTCCACGATTCCGCTGAAGTACGTCACCAGCACTGTCGCGCCGCCGGACGCAGCAGCCGCGATGTTGGAGGCGTCGGCATCGGACACCGCGTACAGCGTGCATACCAGCACCAGGTCGTATGCCTCAAGCGGGGCTGAAGGATGCACCATATCCACGGATACGCCCCGCAGGAACAGCGACCGGTGGAAGGCCCGCAGCAGGTCCAGGTATCGGACGTCTTCGCTCGGCTTTGAATCGATTTCGCTTGCCCACCAGGCCTCGTAGTCGAACACGATCGCCACGCGCGATTCCACTCGGGATCCGCGGACCGGCGCAAGCCGCTTCAGGGCGGCGCCGAGTCCCACTACCTCGCGCCACACCCGCGTGTCCCGGCCGCCGTGGGGCACCATCGCCGAGTGGAATTTCTCGGACCCGGCGAAGCTTTGCCGCCACTGGAAGAACATCACGGCGTCTGCGCCGCGGGCCACGTGCGCCAGCGAATTGCGCAGCATCTCGCCCGGCAGTTTGGGCTGGTTGCGCGGCTGCCAGTTGACGGCCGACGTCGAATGTTCCATCAGGATCCACGGGTCCCCGCCCGCAATTCCCCGGGTGAGATCCGCGCTGAATGCCAGTTCGATGTGCCGTTCGGGATCCGCCGCCACGAGGTAGTGGTCGTTGGCGATAACGTCCAGATCCTTCGCCCAATCGAAGTAGTCCAGAGCTTTGGTGGCGCTGGAGGCCATGAGGTTGGTGGTAGCCGGAATGCCGGGGGTGACCTCCCGCAGGACCGCCACCAGTTCCCGGTAATAGTCCATCAGGGCCCACGAGTTGAACCGCTGGAAGTCCAGTTGCTGGCCCGGATTGAGTGTTGAAGGCGCGACGCCCGGCGGCAGAATCTCTTCAAAGGAACCGTAGTTCTGGGACCAGAACGCCGTTCCCCACGCTGAGTTGAGGGCATCGATGCTGCCGTATCGCCGCTCCAGCCACGCCCGGAAGGCCGCCGCGTCCTCGGCTCCGTAGAACTCGGAAACGTGGCAGCCCAGTTCGTTGTCCACATGCCAGAGCGCCAGAGCGGGGTGGTTTTTGTACCGCTCGGCGATGACGCGGGTAATGCCGCTGGCGTACCGGCGGTAAACGGCCGACGACGGCGTGTAGTGCCGCCGTGAGCCCGGTCCCAGCACGCTCCCGTCAGCCGTGACGGGGAGGATTTCCGGGTGCCTGCGGACCAGCCACGCCGGTGGTGCCGCCGTTGCCGTAGCCAGGGCCACCTTGATTCCGTGGGCGGCCAGGTTGTCCATTACCTCGTCCAGCCAGCCGAAGTTGTACTGGCCTTCGGAGGGTTCCAACAGAGCCCAGGAGAAAATCCCGACGCTCAGGAACGTGACGCCGGCTTCCTTCATCAGCTCGAGGTCTTCGAGCCGGACGTTGACCGGCCACTGCTCCGGGTTGTAATCGCCGCCGTAAGCGATCCCTTCCACGTTGCTCCAGATACTGGCGGGGACGGAATTGCCTTGCCTGGTCATGGGACTCCTTGGTCTGCGGGATGGACTAAACGTATCGCAATAACGGCCCTGGGAAAACGCTTGCCCAATCCGGGGAATGCCCGTATTGTATCGATTCAGAAAGCGTGTAAGCCAGCTCACAACCTGCAGTTGCCGGAGCGAATGGTTTGCACAACCCGAGCAAGGAGGCTCTTATGATCAGCAGGAGAAGTTTCATCACCACGGTAGCGATCGGTTCGGCATCGGCCGCGGCTCTGGCGGCCTGCGGCTCACCCGCAGCGAGCCAGACGGGCTCTGCGGAGAACCCCGTCACCATCAACTACACCTGGTGGGGCAACGACGACCGCGCCGAGCGAACCCGCAAGGCGATTGCCCTCTTCGAGGGGAAAAACCCGGACATCAAGGTCAACGGCAACTTCACTGACTTTGCCGGCTACTGGCAGAAGCGCGCCACGGAGGCTGCCGGCGGCGGCCTGCCGGACGTGATGCAGTGGGACCTGTCCTACCTCCGGGACTACGGCCAGCGCAACCAGCTCCTGGATCTCGGCACCGTCAAGATCAACACGGACGCCTTCGAGAAGTCCCTTCTGCCGTCCGGCCAGATCAAGGGCAAGACCTACGGCATCCCCACCAGCACCAACGCGTTTGCCGTCTATTACGATCCCGCCAAGCTGGCCTCCCTGGGCATCACAGAGCCGACCGGCAAGTGGACCTACAAGGACTACAACGCGTTCCTCGCCGAGGTGGGGGCCAAGGGAAACGGTGCACTGTTCGGCGCCACGGATTACACCTCCGTCTGGTGGATGTTCAACATCTGGCTGCGCCAGAACAACATCGAGGCCTTCACCGAGGACGGCAAGCTCGGCTTCACCAAGGATGACCTCAAGAAGTGGTGGAACGTCACCGCCGAGCTCCGCGGCACCCCTGCGATCGTCTCCGAAGAACGCGTCACCCAGCTTGCTCCCAAGTCGCCGTTCGGCTCAAACGTCACCGGCTCGGAAGTCACGTGGGACAACTTCATGGCCAGTTACCTCGGTGACAGCGGCGCCAAGGAGCTCAAGCTCGTCCCGGTTCCGTCGGACGACGCGGACAACCTGGGCCTGTTCCTGAAGCCTTCCATGCTGATGGTGGCCAGCGCCAAGACCAAGTACAAGGACGCTGCTGCCCGGTTCATCGATTTTATGGTCAACGATCCCGAGGTGGGTCAGATCTTCAAGACCTCCCGCGGGGTTCCCGCATCCAAAACGCAGCGGGACGGCACCACTTTCGAAGGGACCGACAAGCTGGTTGTTGACTACGAGAAGTCCATCGAGCAGTACCTCAAGGATGCCCCCGAGCCGCCCATCGTCGGTTTCGGCACTCTCGAGTCGTCGTTCAAGCGCGTCGCCTCCGATCTGAACTACGGCAAGCTGACCGTGGACGGTGCAGCAGACGCCTGGTTCAAGGAAGCTGAAGACCTCATCAAGCAGAACGCCTGAGCAGCGTATTGCCTGCCCGACGCTCATAACTGACGGACTGAAATCGTGACTCAAAGCCCAACCCTGAGCAGGCGCCCGCCGCGCTCCGCTCCTTCGCAGCCCCGCACATCGCGCCGGCCCACGTCCAAGCGGAGCGGGGCGGACGCCCGCGCCGGCTACACCTTCCTCTTGCCCTGGTTGCTGGGATTCATCGCCCTGACCGTGGGCCCGATGATTTCCTCGCTGTACCTGTCCTTCACCAACTACAACCTCTTTGACGCCCCCAAATGGATCGGGCTGGATAACTACGTCACCATGTTCCAGGACGAGCGGTTCCTGCAGTCCGTGGGCGTAACCGTGGGCTACGTGGTGTTCGGTACCCCACTCAAGCTCGCGGCGGCACTGGCGGTGGCGATGCTGCTGAACAGTGCACGCAAGGGACAGGGTTTCTACCGCTCGGCGTTCTACGCACCGTCCCTGATTGGAGCGTCGGTCTCGATCGCGATCGTGTGGAAGGCGATGTTCGGCGATGCCGGCCCGGTGGACCAGGGCCTGTCCTTCTTCGGCATCAACCTCGGCGGCTGGGTGGGCAACCCGTCCATGACCATGGCCATGTTCATCCTGCTGACCGTCTGGCAGTTCGGTGCGCCGATGGTGATCTTCCTCGCCGGCCTCAAGCAGATCCCGGCGGACCTCTACGAGGCGGCGTCGATGGACGGCGCCGGCCCTGTGCGGAAGTTTTTCAACATCACCTGGCCCATGCTCTCCCCGGTTGTTTTCTTCAACCTGCTGATGGAAACCATCCACGCGTTCCAGATCTTCAGCTCGGCCTATATCATCTCCAACGGTGAAGGCGGCCCGGCCGGTTCCACCCTCTTTTACACGCTCTACCTGTACCTGCGCGGCTTCTCCGATTTCCGGATGGGCTACGCCTCGGCGATGGCCTGGCTCCTGGTGGTCGTGGTCGGCGTTATCACCCTCATCTTCTTCAAAACCTCCAAGTCCTGGGTCCACTACAGCGGTGATTCTAAATGACAACTTTGGCAACCCCCACCCAGTCCATCCCGGACGACCAGGTGCCGCACTACAACCCCAAATCCGAGTCGGCCACGGCCAAGCGGGTCAAGAACACCATCTTCCACATCGTGGCCCTCGCGCTCACCGCAGTCGTCTTGTACCCGGCATTGTGGATGGTTGCCTCAGCCTTCAAACCCAACGCCGAGATCGGTGGCGCGAACACGTCGCTGTGGTCCAACAACTTCAGCTTCGATAACTTCGTGACGGCCATGGACGGGATCGGCGGGGTCTCCACCCTGCAGTTCTTCACCAACTCCCTGGTCCTGGCCATCGGTGCCGTCGTCGGCACCATCCTCTCCGCGTCCGTCTCGGCCTACGCCTTCGCCCGGATCAAGTTTCCTGGCCGCAGCATCTTCTTCGGGATGATGATCGCCACCCTGCTCCTGCCCTTCCACGTGGTGATCATCCCGCAGTACATCGTCTTCAACCAGCTGGGCCTCGTGGACACCTACGTTCCGCTGCTGATCGGCAAGTTCCTCGCCGCTGACGCGTTCTTTGTGTTCCTCATGGTCCAGTTCATGCGCAACCTCCCGGCAGAACTGGACGAAGCGGCAAGGATCGACGGCGCCGGCCACGTCCGGATCTTCACCGCCATCATGCTCCCGCTGATGAAACCGGCCCTGATCTCCACCTCGATCTTCTCCTTCATCTGGAGCTGGAACGACTTCCTGGGCCCCCTGCTCTACCTGAACACCCCGGAAAAGTACCCGCTGCCCCTGGCGCTGCGCCTCTTCGTGGACCAGACCCAATCCTCGGACTACGGTGCCATGATCGCCATGTCCGTCCTGGCGCTGCTCCCGGTGCTGATCTTCTTCCTCGTCTTCCAGCGCTACATCGTTGAAGGCGTCTCCACCCAGGGCCTCAAGGGCTGACGGCAACGGAAATCGGATACAGAAAAATGAGCATCATGGACAGCACCAGAGCCGACTCCGACCGGAGTGATCCCATCCCGGTGAACCGCTTCGCACTCTTTTCCGAGACCCTCCTCGCCGGGCTGCTGGTGCTGGTGCTGTCCGTTCCGCTGGTTACGATCCCTGCCGCGTATGCGGCGGGGATCGCCCACCTGGAACGGCATCTTTCGGGACGCGACGATTCCGTCCGTTCCCTGTGGACCACCTTCCGCGCTGCTCTCCCCGGCAGTTGGAAGCTGGGAATCACGACGGCGGGAGCCGCCGTCGTGATTGTCCTTAACCTGTTGCTCGCAACAGTGGGGCAGCTGCCGGGCAGTGCGGTGGTCCTTCCGGCCACGCTGGTCCTGGCAGTGGCCGGCGCGATCCTGCTCCTGCGCACTGCAGCTGCCTGGCCTGACGGTCGCGATTCCGCCGTTCCCGGCGGGGGATCCGCTGCGCCGGGAGCATGGCACTCGGCCATTAGTACCGCTAAAGCGTTGACGCTGCGTGACTGGACGGGCTCGCTCCTTCTTGCCGCGGCGCTGTTCGCGTCCGTGGTCTTTGTCTGGATGCTCGCAGCCCTGTTTGTGGTGGTTCCGGGCACGCTGATCCTGGCGGCGGCTGCGGTCAAAATGCGGTCCGCCCGCGCTTAGGAACTTGTTCTCTCCGTCTCCAACCTCTTACGAGACCTTTCCATCACTAGCGAGTTGAGCCCAGTCGTGTCTTCCGACCGCCCGCAGTCCGCAGAATCCCTTCGTTCACCTCAGCCACCGGTCCGGTGGTACCACCCGCTGACGCAGCATAACTACCGCTTGTTCCTGGGCATGACACTGGCCGGCAGCATGGGCGTGTGGATGCAGCGGCTGGCCCAGGACTGGCTGGTGCTCCAACTCACCGGCAGTCCTGCGGCGGTGGGTATCGCCGTCGCTCTGCAGTTCCTCCCCATGCTGATCGTCGGCCCGCTCAGCGGCCTGCTGGTGGATATCTTCCCCAAGCGCAGCATCATGATGGTCTGCCAGTCGGTGATCGCGCTTCTGGCCATCGGCCTGGCGGCCTGGGCGGCCAGCGGCAACATCACGGTCTGGGCCGTGTACGGAAGCTGCGTGGCGCTGGGCGTGACGTCGGCCATCGATGGGCCGGCCCGCCAGGTGTTCGTCAACGAGGTGGTGGGCGACGCCGGGCTGAGGCCCGCGATCGGCGTCAACAATGCTATCGGCCAGTTCGGTGCCATGCTGGGGCCGGCACTGGGCGGGGTGGTCATCGCGCAGGCGGGATCTGCCGCCGCCTTCGCCGCCAACGCCGTCCTTTCGCTGCTGGTGCTGGGCATGATCGCCGCCGTCCGCCCGGCGCTCCTGCACGCCAGCGCCCCGGCATCGCGCGGACGCGGTCAGCTGCTGGCGGGGTTCCGGTACGTCCGTGAGCGGCCATCGCTGCTCCTGATCATTACTTTGGCCGGGCTGCTGGGGGCATTTGGCATGAACGGGCCGGTGGTCCTGGCAGCTTTCGCCGAACGGGTGTGGCACAACGGAGCCGCCGGGTTCGGGCTTTTCAATACGGTGAGCGCTGCCGGCGCTCTTGCCGGCGCACTCCTGGCTGCCCGGTTGAAGACCCTTGGCCGCAAGGGAATCGTCGCCGCCGCCGGCCTTTTTGGGCTCTCGCAGCTGATCGCCGCACTGATGCCCACGCTGGTTCTTTTCATCGTGATGCTCGTCGTGGTGGGCCTGACGACCCTGCTTTTCCTGACCAGCGCAGCAACGGCCGTGCAGTTGGAGGCGGGCCCCGAGGTCCGGGGGAGGGTGATGGCGCTCTACCTGCCGCTGCTTCTGGGCGGGCATGCCCTCGGCGGGCTGCTGGCCGGCTGGCTGACCGAGGAGTTCGGCGTGCGGACCGGCCTGGTTGTCACCGGTGCGCTGGCCATGGTGTCCGCGGCCGCTGTCGGTCTCTTGCTGTGGCTGAATGCCAGGCCTAAGGGGCGCTAAACCGCTGAGCCTTGATTGCAGGGAAGGTCCAGATCCGCGGCTCCGTGACCGGACTGTCTGCCGCATAGACCGGCCGGTCCCTTGTTCCCGGGGAAGCTTAGCTTGAGGGCGTCATTAAGAGTGGTTCGCCCAAGGCAGCCCCAGTTCGCTGAACGTTGCGTGTCCTGTGGCTGCCCGTTCCAGGGCGTCTTCGATCCCTACCACCACGGCGTTCGCCTGGCCGCCGACGCCCTCCCAGCGGATGTACTCCGGCGCGATGCGGGTGGGTGCAGGCGCTGTTCGGATCGCTTCGAGGACCAGCATAAAGGCGCCGCTGTCCGCGATAGGGCTGATCAGTTTGGCGTCCCCTCCACGGTGCGCGATCAGGTTCTCGGTGAGATCGTCCCTGCCAAAAGTGGTTTCTGACTGCCCTTCTGCCGTTGTCACGACGAGGCGGTCCTCGGTGTAGTGGAAAACTGCCGTGCCTGCTGAGCCCTGCAGGGTCACGTAGGGTTCCACTGATTCGCTGGCGCAGATGGTCAGGGCGCAGGTGATGGGCAGCCCCGTAGCGGTGCGGATCCGGACTACGGACGTGTCATCTGATTCGATGTCGTTGGCGCGGTAGAGATCGGTTTCCACAGAGGCGACATCAGCTTTGGTGCGCGCCCCCGCAATCCGCAGGGCCGTTGCCACCGCATGGGCCAGCGGGTTGGTGGCGACGCCGTCCACCACATCGATGCCGTCAATACTGCGCTTCCCCGCCCACCGGGAGCGCGTGTAGTACGCGCGGGGACGAACCCAGCGACCGGTCGCGGAGATGCCCTCAAGGATGCCGATGGTTCCGTCAGCGACGAGCTCCCCGATGGCGGCCAGGGCATGCGATCCAAGGCTCTGGAAACCGATCTGCACTGCCCGCCCGGAGGCCGCGGCAGCATCAAGCAGTGCGTCGAAATCCGCCAGTGAAGCAACGGGAGGCTTCTCCAGATAGAGGTCGGCCGAGGTTTCCAGGACCGCGAGGCCCAGTGGCGCGTGGGTCTGGATGGGCGTGGCCACAATAATGACGTCAAGGTCCGGTGTGTCCGTCAGGAGTTCAGCCAGTCCAGGGAAGGCCGCGGCGGTCTCCGGAACGGACCCCGGTTCCGGTGGCTGCGGATCAGCCACTGCCACGAGGTCGACGACGCCGGCCTCCTGCAATCGTTCAAGGTTCCGCAGGTGGTGAGTACCGAAGCCGTGGACGCCTACCAGCGCCACCCTCGCCGGCGTCGTTGGCCTGCCGGTCAGCGCAGCGGCGGGCTGTGCCTGGACTGGTGACGGCGTTGCGGGCGATGACGTTCCCATGGTGCTCCATTCCTGCCCAGAAGGGCGCAAGGGGCTTGCTTCCCAATCGCTGGGCAAGCGCTTTCCCGCATCCAGTGTGCAGCAAAGCCAGGGCGGTCGTCCAGTGTGTCTTGCAGGCTGCCCCGCGCCACCGGTCCACCCCGCTTGCCGTAGCCCGCATGACCGGTGCTCGCCCGCATGGCCGGCCCTCACCCGCATGACCGGTGCTGCCCCACCCCGTTTGAGCGGGGCAGGGCCGCTGACGTTTCCGGGCGGAGGCGGAATCTGTGCCCCGATCTGTGTAGGGGGAGGCGCGCGACGGGCCGGTTGCGCGCAGGCTTGTTGCCCGCCGGCTACCCGCCGAGCGGGGCTGCCCAGTTGCCGTTGCGGCCGCTGCCGCCCGTCTTGTACTTGCCGCAGCGTGCGCATTGCCGGTACCGGCCGCCGTCGACCGTGGTTTCAACGTGCCAATCGTGACGCACGTTCTTTTTGCAGAGCAGCATCTTGAGCACGACGTTCTCCGATCCGTAAGGACCTTAGTCGGGCTTGATGTTCTGGTTGAGGCGGAAGAAGTTCGTGGGATCGTACTTGCGCTTGAGGGTCTTGAGCCTGTCGTACTTGGCGGCACCGTACGCCTGCCTGACGCGCTCCTCACCCTCTTCCATAAGGAAATTCACGTAGACGCCGGTGTGATGGGGTGCCAGCGCCGACCAATAGTCCCGGGCCCACTGCCGCTCAGCATCGAAACCATCGGCGGTCTTGCTGTTGCCGTTGATGTTGAAGGTAAACCCTGCCTGGCGTCCGTTGAACGCGGTGGCATCGTTGCCAACCCGACCCACGGCACCGCCCAGCTGCCACATGGCCACGCTGGTGACGGGCGAGGTGATGCGCAGCCCGTATTCGGTGGCGATGTCAATGACGTCGTCGCTGAGGCCCGCGACATCGCAGGACCTGACGTAATACGACCAGCCGTGCGGGAACGAGGGATCGAACATCTTCTGGTGCTCCAGGAACGGCTTCGGCCGGCAAAGATCGAGTACGGGGGACCCGAATTCCTTCAGCGGGCGCATGACCCGTTCGCCGTCATCAACCGATCCGGAATAGCATCCGACGATTGCGATAACGCGCTTGCCCACCAGTTCGGGCGGAACGGTCGGCAGCGCCGGTGCCTTCCGTTGGATCGCGGCGGTCATAAGCTCATCAGGGCAGTCTGCGATCCAGTCACGATAGAAGCGCAACACCTCCGGGGCGTCTTCCATGGCCCAAAACACCGGCCCGGCCATCACCTGGGGACCCACAGGGACAAGCCGGAACTCGAACTCGGTGACGATGCCGAAGTTCCCGCCCCCGCCCCGCACGCCCCAGAAGAGGTCGGCGTTGTGATGCTCGCTGGCCGTGACCAGCTCGCCGTCCGCGGTGACAAGATCAACGGACACCAACTGGTCGATGGTGAGTCCGTGCTTGCGCATGATCCAGCCGATGCCGCCGCCCAGGGTCAGGCCTGCCACGCCGGTATGGGTGACTATTCCCGAGGGAACGGCCAGCCCGAACTCCTGCGTCTCGCGATCAAGCTCTCCAAGCAGAACACCGGCCTGGACGCGCGCCATCCGCGCCTCGGGATCCACACGAATCCCCTTCATCAGGCCCAGGTCGATCACCAGGCCGTCGTCGCAGACGGACAGTCCCGGGAAGCTGTGACCGCCCGCGCGGACGGCGGTCCGCAGGCCCTGGGAACGTGCCAGCCGCAGGGCGGCGCGAACGTCTGCGACGCCGGCGCAGCGGGCTATCACGGCGGGTCGGCGATCAATCGACCCGTTCCACACCTTGCGGTGATCGTTGTACCCGGCATCATCCGGGCGGAGGATTTCGCCTCGAAAGGACCTCTGCAGTTCGTCGACGGCAGTGCCGTCGATCTCCACGCTTTGTGTCACTGGAATCACGGACCTCTCGCTCCTTCCAGCAGAGTCCCACAACGCTGTAGGCCTGACAAGAGGAAACTGGAGCCGTGCGGCGGGACGCGGAAAGGCGGGAAAAGCTGAGGCTGAAGAGGGCTCCCTACCGGGTGTCGGCGGCTGCTGTTATTTTGGCCCCGCCAGTGCTCTGGCGCACCACCAGTTCGGGGGTGAAAATGACGGCCCTGTGTTTGGGCTGGTCGGATTCGAGTTCCTCAGCCAGCAGTTCAATGGCCGTGCGTCCCAACGCTTCGGTGGGCTGGCGGATGGAGGAGAGCGGTACGACCGCGGAAACTGCGAAGTCGATGTCGTCGTAGCCGATCAGGGCGACGTCTTCGGGAATCCTTAGCCGGTGGGTCATGGCGAGTGATTGCATGACTCCAAGGGCCAGGAGGTCATTGGCGCAGAAGATGCCGTCCGGGAGGTCCTCAAGCCCACGTTCCACCAGCGTGTTTCCCACGCTCCGTCCGGCCAGGACGGTCTGTCCGTCGGAATCGAGGACTTCCAGCGTGGCATCGTGTTCCTCTTTCATGGCGCGCTCCGCGCCCTGAAGACGGTCGGCAATCTGGCGGATGGACGCCGGGCCGCCAACAAAGGCGAGCCGACGGCGGCCGGTATCCAGCAGGTGCCGGGCAGCGAGGTAACCGCCGGCGTCGTCGTCCACTGAAACCGAACTGTACTTTTTCTCATCGGCGAGCCGGTCCACCAGGACGGTTGGGACGCCGCGCTCCCGGAGCTGGTCGATGCGGGCAGTCACGTCTCCGACCGGGGAGATCAGGAGACCCTGTACCCGCTGTTCCTGGAAAAGGTCGATGTAGTTGGATTCGCGTCCCGCGTTGTGGCCGCTGTCGCCGAGCAAAACGGCACTGCCCTGGAGGGCGGCGGCGTCCTCTGCGGCGCGCACCACCGAGGTGAAAAACGGGTTTCCGACATCGAGCACGATCAGCCCGATAGTCCTGCTGTGGCCGGCACGCAGCTGGCGGGCAGCATCGTTGCGGACAAAACCCAGCTCATCGATGGCCCGCTGCACCCGTTCTTTGGTCCGGGGCGACACCCTGTCCGGGTAGTTCAGGACGTTGGACACCGTGCCGACAGCCACGCCGGCCTGGTTGGCGACGTCCTTGATGCTGGCTGAGCGATTCATGGTCCTCCGTACCTCTTGGCCTGCATTGCTTCCTGCTCCAAGACTACGGCCGAAAAATTGCTTGACACCCTCTGGCCCCACGGGTACTTTGAATCGTAACAATGAAACGATTCAAATACGCGAAACTTCACGAGGGGTCCAGATGAGGGTGTGTTTCCGAGCTTCGGTTATGCCGCAGGAGATCGATGAATACCGACGGCGGCACGCAGCCGTGTGGCCGGACATGCTGCAGGCGCTGGAAAGTGCCGGCTGGCACAACTACTCGCTTTTCCTCGGTGAGGACGGGCTCCTCGTTGGCTATCTCGAATGCGACGACTTCGACGCAGTCCGGGCCCGGATGGCGTTGACCGAAGTGAACGCCCGGTGGCAGACGGAAATGGCAGCACTTTTCGACAATCCGGACCAGGCACCCGACGAAGGGTTCCGCGTCCTTGAAGAAGTCTTCAACCTTGATGACCAGCTGGCGGCGGCGGAGTCCACCGCACGCTGAATTCACCGGCACCCGCGGCAGGGCCGCAATACCTTGCAGCACACGCAGGCAGCAGTTACAGACCACAGCTTCTTAACCACAGCGGTTATCGACCGCAGAACCACAGACTGAAAGAACACATCATGAATGACGTAGCAACGGCGCTGGGCAGGCTCGGGGAGCTTGCCATCGAGGTCCCTTCGTGGGCGTATGGAAATTCAGGCACTCGGTTTAAGGTGTTTGGCACGCCGGGCACCCCCCGAACGGTGCAGGAGAAGATCGCGGACGCGGCCAAGGTCCATGAGCTGACCGGGTTGGCCCCCACCGTGGCCCTGCACATTCCGTGGGACAGGGTGGATGACTACGCGGCCCTGAAGGACTACGCGGCGGGCCTCGGCGTCGGTTTGGGCACCATCAACTCCAACACGTTCCAGGATGACGAGTACAAGTTCGGCTCGCTGACGTCCTCGAATGAGGCTGTGCGGCGCCGGGCCATCGCGCATCACCTGGACTGCATTGAGATTATGCACGCTACCGGTTCGAAGGATCTGAAGATCTGGCTGGCGGACGGCACTAACTACCCGGGCCAGGACGATATGCGTGGACGGCAGGACCGTTTGGCTGAGTCGCTGCAGGAGATCTACGCGGGCCTGGGCGAGGACCATCGTCTGGTGTTGGAGTACAAGTTCTTCGAGCCGGCTTTCTATCACACCGATGTTCCGGACTGGGGTACGTCCTACGCGCAGACGCTGGCGCTGGGTGAGAAGGCGTTTGTGTGCCTGGACACCGGCCACCACGCGCCGGGCACCAACATCGAGTTCATCGTGATGCAGCTGCTGCGCCTGGGCAAGCTGGGCTCTTTTGATTTCAATTCCCGTTTCTACGCGGACGATGACCTGATTGTGGGTGCGGCGGATCCGTTCCAGCTGTTCCGCATCATGTACGAGGTCATCCGCGGCGGAGGCTTCGGGAAGGAATCCGGTGTGGCGCTCATGCTGGATCAGTGCCACAACCTGGAGGAGAAGATTCCGGGCCAGATCCGGTCGGTCCTGAACGTCCAGGAAATGACGGCCCGGGCCATGCTGGTGGACACCACTGCATTGGGTGAGGCGCAGCGTGCCGGCGATGTCCTGGCCGCGAACGGCATCTTCAACGATGCCTTCTACACAGACGTCCGGCCCCTCCTGGCCGACTGGCGTGAAGAGCGCGGCCTGCCCGCGGACCCGATGGCCGCGTTCAAGGCCAGCGGTTACCAGAAACAGATCAACGAGGACCGCGCAGGCGGCCAGCAAGCCGGATGGGGCGCCTAAGAGCATGAGCAAC
Source organism: Pseudarthrobacter sp. BIM B-2242 (assembly GCF_014764445.1). Lineage (NCBI taxonomy): Bacteria > Bacillati > Actinomycetota > Actinomycetes > Micrococcales > Micrococcaceae > Pseudarthrobacter > Pseudarthrobacter sp. BIM B-2242. Next base: position 3,396,081 of record NZ_CP061721.1, on the reverse strand, counting down.
AACAAGACTGTTGAAGACCTGATTTCCCGTTCCAACCGCCTGGGTGCGGACAAGCGCAACACCAACTTCGCCGGCGGCAACACCTCGGCCAAGGGCACCGCGAAGGACCCGGTGACCGGCGAGGACCTCCAGCTCCTCTGGGTGAAGGGCTCCGGCGGGGACCTCGGCACGCTGACGGCACAGAACCTCGCGGTACTGCGCCTGGACCGGTTGAACGCGCTGAAGAACGTCTACCCCGGTGTGCATCGTGAAGATGAGATGGTGGCCGCTTTTGATTACTGCCTGCACGGCAAGGGCGGCGCCGCCCCCTCGATCGATACCGCCATGCACGGCCTGGTGGACGCCGCACACGTGGACCACCTGCACCCGGATTCCGGGATCGCGATTGCCACCGCGGTGGACGGGGAGGCCCTGACCACCAAGATCTTCGGTGACAAGGTGGTGTGGGTGCCGTGGCGCCGGCCCGGGTTCCAGCTGGGCCTGGACATCGCCGCGATCAAGGAGGCCAACCCGCAGGCCATCGGGACCATCCTCGGCGGCCACGGCATCACCGCCTGGGGCGCCACGTCCGAAGAAGCCGAAGCCAACTCCCTCTGGATCATCGAACAAGCCGAAAAGTACATCCGCGACAACGGCCGCCTGCAGCCGTTCGGCCCCGAACTGCCCGGCTATGGCGCCCTGCCGGTGGCGGAGCGCCGCGCGAAGGCCGCCGCCCTCGCCCCGGTGATCCGCGGCCTGGCCTCCACCGACAAACCGGTTCTGGGGCACTTCAGCGATGACGCCGTCGTCCTGGACTTCCTCGCAGCCGCCGAACACCCCCGCCTGGGCGCCCTGGGCACGTCCTGCCCGGACCACTTCCTGCGCACCAAGGTCAAGCCGCTGATCCTGGACCTGCCCGCCGACGCGTCCATCGAGGACTCGATCGCCCGGCTGAAGGAACTCCACACCGCGTACCGGGCGGATTACCAGGCCTACTACGACCGGCACGCCGACGCCGATTCCCCGGCCCTTCGCGGCGCGGACCCGGCCATCGTCCTGGTCCCGGGCGTGGGCATGTTCTCGTTCGGGGCGAACAAGCAGACCGCCCGTGTCGCCGGTGAGTTCTACCTCAACGCGATCAACGTGATGCGCGGCGCCGAGGCGATCTCCACCTACGCCCCGATCGAGGAAGCCGAGAAGTTCCGGATCGAATACTGGTCTCTCGAGGAAGCCAAGCTCGCCCGGCTGCCCAAGCCCAAGTCCCACGCCACCCGCATCGCGCTGGTCACCGGTGCCGCCTCCGGGATCGGCAAGGCGATCGCCACCCGGCTGGCGTCCGACGGCGCGTGCGTGGTCATTGCGGACCTGAACCTTGAAAACGCGGAAAAGGTCGCCGCGGAACTGGGCGGACCCGACGTCGCCATCGGTGTCCAGGCTGACGTGACCGACGAAGTCCAGGTTGCCGCCGCGATCGACGCGGCTGTGCTGGCGTTCGGCGGGCTGGATCTGGTGGTCAACAACGCCGGACTGTCCATTTCCAAGCCGCTGCTGGACACCACCGAGAAGGACTGGGACCTGCAGCACAACGTGATGGCCAAGGGCTCGTTCCTGGTGGCCAAGGCCGCAGCGAAGGTCATGATCGGACAGGATATGGGCGGGGACATTATCTACATCTCCTCCAAGAACTCCGTCTTCGCGGGCCCGAACAACATCGCCTACTCCGCTACCAAGGCAGACCAGGCCCACCAGGTCCGGCTCCTCGCGGCCGAGCTCGGCGAGTACGGCATCCGCGTGAACGGCATCAACCCCGACGGCGTAGTCCGCGGATCCGGGATCTTCGCCGGCGGTTGGGGCGCCAAACGCGCCGCAGTCTACGGCGTGGACGAGCAGGAACTGGGCAAGTACTATGCCCAGCGCACCCTGCTCAAACGCGAAGTCCTGCCCGAGCACGTGGCCAACGCCGCCGCGGTCCTGACCAGCGCCGAACTGTCCCACACCACCGGACTCCACATCCCCGTGGACGCCGGCGTGGCAGCAGCCTTCCTCCGATGAACACCGGCGCAACCCATGCACAGGCGGGTGTCGATGGCGGCGTGTTCGCCGCCGTCGACATCGGTGCGTCCTCCGGCCGGGTCATCCTCGGCCGGATCGGTGACAAGGGAAGCACCGGGGAACACGCCGTGGAGCTGGAGACCGTGCACCGGTTCCCCAACGGGGTGGTGGAGCTCGACGGCGGTCTCCGCTGGGACTTCGACGCCCTGTTCGCCGAGGTCCTCACCGGGCTCGCTGCCGCGGCCCGCGCGGCCGGGGAGCGCGGCGAGACCATTACCAGCATCGGGATCGACACCTGGGCGGTGGACTACGGCCTGGTCACCACGGCCGGGCAACTGACAGCGCAGCCGTACAGCTACCGGGATGACCGTAGCCGCGCCGCCGTCGCCCCGGTGCACCAGAAACTGGACCCTGCGCGGCTCTACGGCACCACGGGGCTGCAGTTCCTGCAGTTCAACACCATCTACCAGCTCGCCACCGAACCGGACCTGGAGGGTCTGCAGGCGTTGCTCATCCCGGACCTGATCGCGTTCCTGCTTACCGGAGTCCGCCGGACGGAATCCACTAATGCCTCCACCACGGGACTGTTCGACGCCGTCGCGGGGGAGTGGGCCACCGAGTTCCTCACCGCCCTGGGCCTGCCCAAGGACGTGTTCCCGCCGCTGATCGAGCCCGGCGAAACCGTCGGGACCCTGCTGCCGGACATCGCCGCGCGGACCGGCCTGGCCCACGCAACCAAGGTAGTGGCCGTCGGCTCGCACGACACCGCCTCCGCCGTCGCCGCCGTTCCCGCCGTGACATCTGAGGGCAGCGAGGAGAACTTCGCCTACATCTCCTCCGGCACCTGGTCCCTGGTGGGGCTCGAACTGAAGCACCCGGTCCTGACCGAAGCCAGCCGGACGGCGAACTTCACCAACGAACGCGGTGTGGACGGCACCATCCGCTACCTGCGCAACATGGGCGGGCTCTGGCTGCTCAGTGAATGCCAACGTACCTGGACCGCGGAAGGCTTCACCCCGGACCTCCCCAAACTGCTGTCAGCGGCTGCGGCACTACCCCCGGGGGGGCCGCAGATCAACCCCGACGACTCCTACTTCATTGCCCCGGACAACATGCCAGACCGCATCCGCGGCGCCGTCCGCCACACCGGGGACATCCTGCCCGATGACCCCGCAGCGATCACCCGGTGCATCATGGACAGCCTCGCCGCCGGCTACGCCCGCACCCTGGCAGAAGCGGAGCGACTGTCAGACCGCACGGTGAATGTCGTCCACATCGTCGGCGGCGGCTCACAAAACAAGCTGCTCTGCCAGCTCACTGCCGATGCCATCGGCAAACGCGTCATCGCAGGACCCGTCGAAGCCACCGCGCTCGGCAACATCCTCATCCAGGCACGGGCTGCCGGGAAGGTTAGCGGGGGACTAGCGGATCTGCGGCGCCTGGCGGCGGCGTCGGCGGGCCTCCGGACCTTCACGCCGCAGCAGCTGTCCCGGTTGTGACTCGCCGGGGTTGGCAGGCCAGCGGGTGCCGCGGGTGATTTGTATGACATAGGATCTCCGAAGGTATCCAGACGAGTAAGGACCGGACAGCACCATGCCCCTCTTTGACCTCCCGCTTGAGCAGCTCCGCGGCTACACGTCCTCCGTCGCACCGCCTCCGGACCTGCAGGACTTCTGGGACGCCACCATCCGGGAAGCCAGGACCTTTCCGCTCACCGCGACGTTCGAGCCGGTAGAGAACCACCTGACCGTCATCGACACCTTCGACGTCAGGTTCCCCGGCTACGGCGGCGCACCGATCAAAGGCTGGCTGCACCTCCCGGCAAACCGTCCGGCCGGGAGCCGGCTGCCCGTCGTCGTGCAGTACATCGGATATTCAGGCGGTCGCGGTCTGGTCAACCAGGACACTCGATGGGCACAGGCCGGCTATGCGCAGTTCATCATGGACACGCGGGGCCAGGGATACGGCGGGATCACGGGCGATACTCCGGACCCTCACCCGTCCGCCGGTGACGTCGCCTATGCCGGACTCATGACCCGGGGCGCAGCCAATCGCGAGGACTATTATTACCGGCGCGTGTATGTCGACGCGTTCCGTGCTGTGGAGGCGGCGCAAGCCCACCCGGAGGTGGATCCGTCGCGCGTGGTCCTGGCCGGAATCAGCCAGGGCGGCGGCATCGTGGTGGCGGTGGCCGGACTGGCGGCCGGAAGACTCGACGGCGTCATCGCCGCGCTGCCCGATGTCCCGTTCCTTCAGGACTTTCCCCGGTCCATCGACATCGCACCGCGCGGCCCCTATCCGGAAATCGCGGCCTTCCTGGGCCGGCACCGCGACCGGTACGAGCCGATGCTGGCGGTGCTGAACTATTTCGACGGCGTCAACCTTGCCCGGGCGGCCACCGCCCCGGCGCTTTACTCGGTGGCTTTGATGGACGATGTCTGCCCGCCGTCCACCGTGTTCGCCAGCTTCAATGCCTACGGAACCGGGGCCGCCAAGGAGATCGAGGTCTACCGGTTCAACAACCACGAGGGCGGCCAGGAGCACCACTGGATCCGGCAGCTGCAGTACCTCCGCAAGCTCCTCGGCTGACCATCCGGCGCGTACCCGTTTCCCGGCCCAACTAGGTAGCGCTATCTGTCGTTTTGAGCGCTCATAACGACAGATAGCGCTACCTACTTGGGGAGGGGCGGATTGCGGTGTGTGACGCCGCCGATTTTGCACGGGCCAAATCGTCCGGTTATGGTCTCCCTATGACTAACCGTTGGTATGCGTATTTTTCGTTGGCTCTGGAGGAGCCCGCGTCTAACTGACACGCATCCAACTTCCTTCAGAGCCAACAGGGCAGAGATCATTCTCTGCCCTTCGCCATTTCTCCGGCGGGTTCTGATCTGGGCCCGCTTCCTATCTGGAACAGGACCCCGAGCATGAGCCCCGCAACAGCAACTCCCGCTAAATCCACATCCAACCTGCGCGTCAGCGAATTCACTGCGCTGCCCACGCCCGCCGAGCTCATCGCCGAGTTGCCGCTGGATGACCGGGTGACTGACGTCGTCGAACGCGGCCGCGATGAGGTCCGCGCCATCATGGACGGCGTGGACGACCGGCTGCTGGTTATCGTTGGCCCCTGCTCCATCCACGACCCAAAGGCCGGCCTGGAATACGCCCGCCGGCTCGTCAGCCAGGCCGAGAGGCACAAGGAAGACCTGCTGATTGTCATGCGGGCCTACTTCGAAAAGCCGCGCACCACGGTGGGCTGGAAGGGCCTCATCAACGATCCCCGCCTGGACGGCAGCCACGACATGGAAACCGGCCTCCGCGCTGCCCGGCAGTTCCTGCAGCAGGTCACCGCACTCGGCCTGCCCACCGCAACAGAGTTCCTGGAGCCCATCAGCCCGCAGTACATGGCGGACCTGATCTCCTGGGGTGCCATCGGTGCTCGCACCACCGAGAGCCAGATCCATCGCCAGTTGGCGTCCGGGCTGTCCATGCCCATCGGCTTCAAGAACGGTACCGACGGCGGCCTCCAGGTTGCGATTGACGCGTGCGGTGCCGCCGCGGCAGCGCAGGCTTTCCTGGGGATCGACGGTGACGGCCGCGCCGCGCTGGTGGCCACTGCAGGCAACCCGGACACGCACGTCATTCTCCGCGGCGGACGCAAGGGGCCCAATTACTCAGCAGCCGACGTCGAAAGCGCTTCCGCCTTGCTGGCCGGCAAGGGACTGAACCCCCGGCTGATCGTGGACGCGAGCCACGCCAACAGCGGCAAGAGCCATCACCGGCAGGCTGAAGTTGCGCTCGAAATCGGCGCCCAGCTTGAGGAGGGCGGCCCGGCTGCCCAGGCCATCGCCGGCGTGATGCTCGAAAGCTTCCTCGTAGGCGGGGCGCAGAACCTGGATGTCGCCGAGCACGCCGCGGGAACCTCCGCGCTCGTGTACGGGCAGAGCGTAACGGATGCATGCATGGAGTGGGATGTGTCAGCATCGGTCCTCAACCAGCTCGCAGCGTCCGCGCGGAAACGCCGTACTGCACAGTGATTGCCGGAAATGACTTTCACTACAGCCCCATGAACCTCTAGAGTATCTATCACATGGTTGGTGGATGGCTCAGCATCGGCACACCGCAATGGAACACGCTGGGGTTAGTAGTCATCCGTCAGCAAAGGAATAGGGAAATGTCTGCAGAACAGAACTTCTCGAACGCGAAGTTCCTGACCGTGGCCGAAGTGGCCCAGGTCATGCGCGTCTCCAAAATGACCGTCTATCGGCTGGTTCATTCAGGTGAAATGCCCGCGGTGCGTTTCGGTCGCTCATACAGAGTGCCTGAGAACGCCGTCGAGCAGTATCTCAAGGGTGCGGTGGTGGACGGTCACACCGAAACCGCGTGACAACCTGGCGTTCCAACCGATGATTCGGCCCGAGGATGGACTGCGGTCGGTGGTCGACGCCAGAAAGCGGTACCCTGTTAAGGATTGTTTTACGTCATTGTAAGAATCTGTCAGTTGTTTCAGTCTGTAGCTCTGCTCACGGACCACTTCCATCAGACAGGTACTACATCTAGTTTGTGAGGAACTTTCGTGGGTTCAGTTATTAAGAAGCGTCGCAAGCGTATGGCCAAGAAGAAGCACCGCAAGCTGCTTCGCAAAACGCGTCACCAGCGCCGCAATAAGAAGTAGAGATACTTCGAACTGTGTGAAATGCCCGTTGCCTCCCCGGCAGCGGGCATTTTTGTGTGCAAAAGACGGTGAAACGCCGACGGCGACAGTCGCGACGGCGGTTATGCCCGGGGGCCGCAGTTATGCCCGGGGGCCGCGGATGCGGGCGAAGCCCTTCCACAGTCCGTAGACCACGCCGCCGGCCGTTGCCGCCTTGAGGCCCAGGGTGGCGGCGCGGCGGCCGGAGCGGAAGTCGTAGACCGGCCAATTGTGGTCGCGCGCGTGGCTGCGGAGCCGGGCATCGGGATTGATGGCCACCGGGTGACCCACGAGGGTCAGCAGCGGGATGTCATTGTAGGAGTCGCTGTACGCCCAGCACCGTTTCAGGTCCAGGCCCTCGGCATCGGCCAGTTCCTGGACTGCCACTGCTTTCGCGGAGCCGTGCAGGATGTCACCCACCAGCCGGCCGGTGTACATGCCGTCCGCAATCTCGCCCACAGTGCCCAGCGCTCCGGTGAGTCCCAGTCGGGTTGCGATGACTGCGGCAACTTCGATGGGGGTGGCCGTGACAAGCCAGACCCGCCGGCCCACGCGTAGGTGCTGCTGCGCCAGTGCCTTGGCTCCTGGCCAGATCCTGGAGGCGATCATCTCGTCGTACACTTCTTCGCCCAGGGCCTTGATGTCGTCCACCGTGATGCCGGCCGCGAGGGTGAGGGCCGAATCGCGTACTGCATGGACATCGTCCATGTTCTCGCCGCGCGTCACGAACTTGAATTGCTTCCAGGCGAATCCGGCCGCCTGGGTCAGCGTGAAGGCGCCCCGCTGGTGCATCTTACGGGCCACGTGGAAGAGGCTGGCGCCCTTCATTAGGGTGTTGTCAACGTCAAAGAAGGCCGCTTCGCCGGTCTGCATCACCGCATCCGGCTTGGTGATCACAGCGACGTACTTCTCCTCGGGCATTCCACGAGTCTAGTCAATACTCGGCGCCGAACATTTCAGCAGGCGCCGGCGACCCTGCCCGCAGCGCTGGCAGCACCCAAAGGGCGATACGGTTAAAGCATGGCAAAACCGGAGGTAGTCCTCATCACCAAAGCAGACTGTCACCTGTGCGCAGACGCGCGCGACGCCGTCGAACGGGTTACCGCCTCGCTGGGACTCAGGTGGACGGAACAGCGGGTTGATGAACTACCGGAACTGCGTGAGCGGTACGCGGAGGAAATTCCCGTGGTGCTGGTGGACGGCATCCAGCGTGACTTTTGGCAAATTGATGAAACCCGGCTTGAGCGTGTCCTCCAGCGTGCCATGGCCCAGTAGACAACCGATTGCCAAAAATGTCGCTGGCTTTGTTGACACCAGCCGCGGGGCTCTAGAGTGGAGTCACAACGCGAGGCAACGGAGGGGATAGTGAGTTCACTGGATTCATCCCCCCATGCCGTAGAAGGTGCGGGCGTTTCCCCGACCGGGGAAATCGCCAAGCAGATTCCGCCCGCCGCCGTGGCACGGCTGACCATCTATCTGCGCGCCCTGAACACACTGCTCGCAGACAGTGTGGAGCGCGTGTCCTCGGAGTCCCTGGCGGAAGCGTCGGGCGTGAGTTCTTCAACACTGCGCAAGGACCTGTCCTATGTTGGCTCGTATGGCACGCGCGGGGTTGGCTATGAAGTGCAGTACCTTAGCCGCCACATCTCCGCGGCCCTCGGGCTGACCCATGATTGGAAGGTGGCCATCGTCGGCGCCGGCAACCTGGGCAAGGCGCTGGCCCGTTACGGCGGTTTCGAGTCCCGCGGCTTTGACGTTGTGGCAATCTTCGACGCCGACCAGATGGTGGTGGGCAACGAGGTGGGCTGGCTGCGCGTCAGCGACGTTGCCGACCTCGAAACAGTACTCGAGCGGACGGGCGCCAATATGGTGGTCCTGGCGCTGCCGGCCGCCGTGGCACAGGCAATCTGCGACCGCGTCGTTGCGGCCGGTGTCCACAGCATCCTGAGCTTCGCTCCGGTCATGCTGCAGGTCCCCGCCGGAGTCAACCTGCGCAAGGTGGACATGGCCACCGAACTTCAGATCCTGGCGTATCACGCGCAACGGGCGCAGGCCCCGGACCAAACCGCCTAGGTTCTGTTCGGCGGCTGGCGGGGTCCACGCCCGTCGTGTCTGGCTTGGCCGGGACCTACTGGCCGTAGGGGTTGCCCGGCGAGCTGTAGGGGTTGGCGAACGGCTGCTGCTTGCGGAAATACGGAGCGGTGGACGGCAGGTACAGCAGAACGATCGCTGCGATTCCAGCCACGGTTCCCAAAGTCCCGAGGTTCGGCACCTGGAAAAGGCTGGTTATGGACAGCGCCGCGAATACGGTTCCCAGGATCCTGGCCCAGTTCTTACCCTTGCGGATGAAGAAGGCCACCAGCAAGTACATTCCCGCACCGAGGATTGCCACGACCACCAGCGTTCCGGCGAAGACGCTCCTGAAGTCCTCGAAGTTGAACTCCGTGCCGGTGGCGCCGCTGCTGCGCATGGCATCTTCGAACGCGTCACGCATGATCGGGTCATCGAGCATGCCGATGCCCACAAGCAGGGTGATGACAAAGAGTGCAGCCGCAGCGATCAGGAGCCAGAACGAAATGTTGACCAGCTGGGGAACGCCCTTGGCTCCGGTGGCCTGCGGCTGCTCAGAAGGGTACTGGGCGTAGGGGGACTGCCCGTACGGCTGCTGGCCATAGGCCGGCGGCGTAGGTTGCCCGAACTGGGGTGGATTCTGGCCGTAGGGCTGCTGTGGTGCCTGCGGTGAGTTTTGGCCGTACTGCGGTGCGTTTTGGCCGAATTGCGGCTGTGGTGAGTTCTGGCCGTACTGCGGCTGCTGCGGGGAGTTTTGGCCGTACTGCGGCGCCGGCGGAACGGGCTGCCCGGACTGCGGGCCGTTCCCGCCGTAGCGGGGTGCCTGGGGCTGGTTGCCTGGCTCGGGTTCGTTCGGGACGGGAGGCGGGACGGGTGTGCTCATGAGCGGTCCTTTGCAGGTCGGAAGTCAGTTCGGCTGCTGGGTGCAGTCCACTGGCCCTGCCCCCAGTACGGCTTACTTCCAACCGTACCCCTGCCGGTGCCGGGACGGGTCATACCAGAGAGGTATTCGCGCCCTCCCGGCCAAGCGGAATCATGGTGGAAACGGGCTGGTCAGCGGCCTTTGGAAGCGTTGAACCAGGCCTGCGAGTTGGGAAGCCACATGAGTACGGTCGCCGCGGCGCTGATCAGGAAGCCGAACCAGTTATTGCCGATGCCTTCACCGAAGCTGCCGCCGATGACCGCCAGGATCAATGAGACGCCCGCAACGATGGTGAGTGCCAGGCGGGCCCATTCCTTTCCCTCCTTCATCTTCAAAGCGAGGACGATCTGAGCCACGGCAAGGGCGAGGGCAACCAGGACCAGGACGAGAACGATGGCCGCCAGGGCGGGGGCCACTGTGAAAACAGCCAGAGCAGCAAGCAGACCGAAAAACGTGCCGAGCACACCCAGCATGCCGCCGATGAGCCAGATCCAGTACGAGACCTTGAGTTCCATGGGAAGCCCGGCCACGCTGAACATCCCCGAGAGCCCGCCCTTCGGCATCACATCGTTGAAGTTGCGCGGACCGTCGGTTGGCATCTGGAACTGGAAGGCGCCCGGCTGGCCAGGCTGCTGGTAGCTCTGGCCCTGTGGGGGATAGGGCTGGCCTGGCGGCTGGTGCGTTTGCGGAGCCGGGTATCCCTGCGGCGGCTGGTAGCCGGTGGGCGGAACGTTGCCGACGGGCGGCTGGTCACCGGGCTGAGGCGGCGGTGTGTCACTGGGGTTGCTCATGGCTCTCACTGTAGACGGCGAATTCCCGGTTCTCTAGGAGAATCGGGGCAAACTCGCCGGGAACGGAGGCGGCCTTCCGGGGGACACGTCGGCATGCGCAACGCAGGAATGAGTGGACCCGCACCCCGCGCCCACTGCGCCCCAACTAAGTAGCGCTAACTGTCGTTTTGAGCCGTCAAAACGACAGTTAGCGCTACCTAGTTGGGGTTAACGTACTGAGCCCGGCCGCAGACCCCCTTGGGGATCCGGCAGCCGGGCTCAGCGTGGGAAGAACTATGCAGCGGGAGCGATGAATGCCAGTTCAAGGTTGATGGCAACCTTGTCGCTGACCAGGACGCCGCCGGCGTCGAGCACAGCGTTCCAGGTCAGGCCGAAGTCCTTGCGGCTGATGGTGGTTTCGGCGGAAACGCCGGCGCGGGTCATGCCGAACGGGTCAACGGCCACGCCATTGAACTCGGTCTCGAGGGAAACCTGGCGGGTGATGCCCTTGATGGTGAGGTCGCCGGTCAGTTCGTAGCCGTCGCCTGCGGCCACGAGGCCGTTGGAGACAAAAGAGATTTCCGGGAACTTCTCGACGTCGAAGAAGTCTTCGCCGCGGACGTGCCCGTCGCGGTTGGCGTCGCCGGAGTCGAAGCTTGCGGTCTGGATGGTGGCGCTGATTTTGGAATCGGCCACGTTTTCGGCGAGGTCCAGGGTTGCGGCCGCATCCTTGAACTGGCCGCGGACCTTGCTGATGCCGGCATGGCGGACGGTGAAGCCGATTTCGCTGTGCGAGTTGTCGAGGGTCCAGGTGCCGGTGGTGACGTCTGCGGGAAGAGTCATGGTGTTTTCCTTAATGTTTGTCGGGTGGTCCTGCCGGACAGCTTGACGCTTCAGCTATTGAAGTATCAACCATCCGCTGTACCGAGTATAAGCATGCATTTGCATGTTTTGTTCCGTGTTCAGGAACTTTTTTCCCAGAGTTTCAGTTCTACGGAATGTAGAAGATTTCGGATCGCACGCCATCTTTGAGAAACTGGTAAACATGCCCCAAGCCACTGTCCATCTGCTCCGCCACGGCGAGGTCCATAATCCCGACGGCGTTCTGTACGGCAGGCTGCCCGAATTCCACCTCTCCGAGCTGGGCCGGGAAATGGCGCAGACCCTCGCCGAGCACTTCGCCGAGCGCGCCGCCCATGGCGCCCGGATCACTTATCTGGCAGCGTCGCCGCTGGTCCGGGCCCAGGAAACCGCCGCCCCCACTGCCGAGGCGCTGCGCCTCGAGGTCCACACGGACGAGCGCATCATCGAGGCTGAGAACTATTTCCAGGGCATGAAGGTCACCAAGGCCGAACTCCGCAAGCCCAAGCACTGGCCGCACCTGGTCAACCCGCTGCGGCCGTCCTGGGGCGAGCCCTACAAGGCGCAGGCTGCCCGCGTCCGGACCGCCGTCGAGGATGCCCGGCTGCGGGCCATCGAACTGGCCGCCGGTGACTATGGAACCAGCGGCCCCGAAGCCATCATGGTCAGCCATCAGCTGCCCATCTGGGCCACGCGCCTGAGCGCCGAGGGCCGCCCTCTGTGGCATGACCCGCGCAAACGCGAGTGCACGCTGACGTCAATCACCTCCCTGGTATTCGACGACGACGGCTCCCTCCTGCGCGTTGAGTACAGCGAGCCCGCTGCCGCCCTTCTTCCCGGTGCCGCCACCACCCCGGGGGCCTGACCGTGACCTTTAACCCCACCACCTCCCGACGCGCCCTGCTCACCGCCGGCGGCGCAGCGTTCCTCGTCCTGGGGCTCTCCGCCTGCGCCCAGGAGGATGCCCTCGCCAAGCAGGCCAAAGCCGGCGACAACAAGAACTACATCGCCGGAGACGGCTCGGTGACGGAATTCACCGCCGCTGACCGCAAGTCAGCCGTCGCCGTCAACGGCACCCTCTTTAACGGCACCACAGTCACGCCCGAAAACTTCCAGGGCAAGGTGACCGTCCTGAACTTCTGGTTCGCCGCCTGTGCCCCGTGCCGGGTGGAGGCGCCCATCCTGGAAGAACTCCATCAGGAGTTCAAGGACCAGGGCGTGCAGTTCTTTGGCGTTAACCTCCGCGACGAAAAAGCCACCGCTGAGGCCTTCGACAAGACCTTCAACCTGACTTACCCCAGTTTCGATGACAAGAACGGCGGCGTGCTCCTGGCCGTCTCCGGCATTGTCCCGCCGGGGGCGGTCCCCACCACGCTGGTCCTGGACAAGCAGGGCCGGGTAGCCTCCCGCGTGCTGGGCGAAATCCAAAAGGGCACCCTCAAAGCCCTCATTGCCGCCGCAGTGGCAGAGTAGCGGCCGCCCACCGTGAACAGTCCCTTCGCCGAAACCATCCTGAACGGCTCGCTGCTGCTTGCCATTCCGGTGGCACTGCTCGCCGGCCTGGTGTCCTTCCTGTCCCCGTGCGTGCTGCCCCTGGTGCCCGGGTACCTGGGCTACGTCACCGGCCTGAGCGGGGTGGACCTACAGAAGCAGAAGCGCGGGCGGATGTTCGCCGGGATCGGGCTTTTTGTGCTGGGTTTCTCGGTCATTTTTGTGTTGCTGGGCGGTGCCTTCGGCCAGTTAGGCACCCTCATCACGGGTTCCCAGAACGCCTGGATCACCCAGCTCCTGGGCATCCTGGTGATCATCATGGGCGTGGTCTTTATGGGCGGATTCGGCTGGCTGCAGCGTGACGCCAAGATCCACGCCAAGCCGCCGGCCGGTCTCTGGGGAGCGCCGCTGCTGGGGCTCACCTTCGGCCTTGGCTGGGCGCCGTGCATCGGCCCCACCTACTCGGCCGTCCAGCTCCTGAGCCTGTCCGGCGGGTCCTCCGCCGCCAAAGGCGCCCTCCTGGCGTTCGTGTACAGCCTGGGCCTGGGCATCCCGTTCCTGCTGATTGCCCTGGCCGTCCGCCGCGGCATGGGCGTGATGTCCTTCTTCCGCCAGCACCGCCTTGCCATCCAGCGGATCGGCGGCGGCATCCTGGTGGTGCTGGGCCTGCTGATGGCCAGCGGCGTCTGGGGCACCTGGGTCACCGAACTGCAGTACTGGTTCCAAACCGACGTGAAGTTACCAATCTGATGAGCGAGCGAGTGAAAGCAAACAAGAAGTCCCCGGCCCCGGTTGCTGCTGCCAAGGCAGACGCGGCCCTGCCCGTCCTGGGGCCGCTCGGGATGCTGCGGTGGGCCTGGACGCAGCTAACCAGCATGCGCACGGCGCTGTTCCTCCTGCTCCTGCTGGCTGTTGCCGCGGTGCCGGGTTCGCTGTTCCCGCAGCGCCCGGCCAACCCCTTCGTCGTCACGCAGTACATCAAGGACAACGCGGAATACGGTGAACTGCTGGACACCCTCCAGCTCTTCGACGTCTGCTCCTCGGCCTGGTTCTCGGCCATCTACATCCTGCTCTTTATCTCCCTGATCGGCTGCGTGGTTCCGCGCGCCATTGCGCACTACAAGGCCATGCGCTCCCAGCCGCCGCGGACCCCCAAGCGGCTCTCCCGCCTCCCCGAGTACGGCACCCTGGTGGTTCCCGCCAGCGCCAACTTCCCGGCGTCGGACGCTATTAACAGCGCCGCCGGGCTGCTCCGGAAGCGCGGTTACCGCGTTGAGGTGAGGGACGACGACGGCGCGCGGCCGTCTTTGGGGGCCGAGCGCGGCTTCGCCAAGGAGGTAGGGAACCTGGTGTTCCACACCTCGCTGATCGGCGTGCTGGTGTCCGTGGCCATCGGCGGCCTGTTCGGCTACAGCGGCCAGCGCATCCTGGTGGAGGGCGATACGTTCGTCAACACCCTGGTGGGCTATGACCAGTTCACCCCCGGCACCAACTTCCAGTCCAGCCAGCTGCAGCCGTACTCCATCCAGCTGGACAAGTTCGACGTTGTGTTCGACCGCGAGTCCCCGGGCAAGTTCGGCCAGCCCATCGATTTCAACGCCGAAGTCACCACCCGGGAAACCCCGGACGCGCCCGCGAAGCAGGAGGTCCTCAAGGTCAACGAACCGGTGACCCTGGGCGGCACCAGCATCTACCTCACGGGCAATGGCTACGCGCCCGTGGTGACCATCCGCGACGGCGCCGGCAACGTGGCGATGCAGGGCCCCGTGGTGGCGAAGCTGCAAGGCGAGAACTACTACTCGTCGGTGGTCATCAAGGTCCCCGATGCCAAGCCGGACCAGCTGGGTTTTGTGGGCTTCTTCCTCCCCACCGCGTTTATCACCGACGAGGGCATTTCCTTCAGCGGCGATCCGGACCTCTTCAACCCGCAGCTGACCCTGAACTCCTACTTCGGGGACCTCGGCCTGGACAACGGGTCACCGCAGAACGTCTTTGAACTTGACGTGGCGGACCTGACACCGTTGAACAACCGCAACCTGGAGGCCGGCGGCATCACCCTGGCCCCGGGCAGCACCTACACCCTGCCCGACGGCAAGGGCAGCATCAGCTTTGACAGCGTGAAGCGGTACGTGGGTGTGGACATCCACCACAACCCCGGCCAGCTCTACGCCCTCATTTTCGCCCTGCTTGCGGTGGCCGGGCTCATCGTTTCGCTCTACGTCAACCGCCGCCGCGTCTGGATCCGCACCGGAACCCACGACGACGGCCGGACAATGGTGGAATATGGCCTCCTTGCCCGTGGCGAGGACCACCGCCTGGCCGGGGAAGCGCAGGCTATCCGGAAGCTTCTCGCCGAGGAATGGGACCTTGACGATTCCGGTTCCACCCAGCAAACTCCCAGCCGCCAGGGCGATAATGGCGCAGACTCCGTCACCACCCCCACCGGCTCCGCCGGACCCACAAAGGACCAGTAATGCCTGTCGTGATCAACGAAACCATGGGCGCATACAGCGAACTGCTGATGCTGCTCGCCGCCGGCACCTACACCGTGGCGTTCATCGCCTTCGCCTGGGACCTGGCCAGAAGCAGCAAGGCCCTGCGTGCCATTGACCTGAAGGCCGCCGAGGCTGCCGGTACGGCCGGTGCGGCCGGTGCCAAGGTTCCGGTGGCGGCGGGAGTCGGCGCATCAGCCGCGGCAGCGGACCGCGTGGATTCGCACCTGGCCGGACCGGCCGGACGGGCCGAGCGCCCGTCGTCGTCCGCGGCGAAAGCCGGAACTGCCTCGGGAGCGGGGCTGACGGCCGACGCCGACATGCGCTACGCGGCTGAACGCCGCGTCCCTGCACGGGTAGCCGTCGCCCTCACCGTCCTGGGTGCCCTGATCCACGGCGGCGGAGTGGTCACGCGCGCCCTCGGCGCCGGCCGCGTGCCGTGGGGCAACATGTACGAGTTCCTCACCACAGGCGCGTTCGTGGCGGTGGCCGTCTTCCTGCTGGTGCTGATCCGTCGCGACCTGAGGTTCCTGGGGACATTTGTCGTCGGGTTGGCGATCGTTATGCTGGTCGCCGCGTCGGTGGCCTACTGGACGCCCGTGGGCCACCTGGTCCCGGCGCTGCAAAGCTACTGGCTGATCATCCACGTCTCCATCGCCGTGCTCTCCTCGGCCCTGTTTACGCTCACGTTCGCCATGTCCGCCCTGCAGCTGGTCCAGTCCCACCGGCAAAAGACCATCGCGGCCGGCGGCGCAGACAAGCTTGGCTTTATGCGCCTGGTGCCCTCAGCCCTGAGCCTCGAAAACCTGTCCTACCGGATCAACGCCATCGCCTTCATCGGCTGGACGTTCACCCTGATGTTCGGGGCCATCTGGGCCGAAAAGGCCTGGGGCCGGTTCTGGGGCTGGGACACCAAGGAAGTCTGGACGTTTGTGATCTGGGTGGTCTACGCCGGCTACCTCCATGCCCGTGCCACACGCGGCTGGACCGGAACCCGCGCAGCATGGCTGTCGATTGTTGGCTACCTTTGTGTCGTCTTCAACTTCACCATCGTGAACCAGTTCTTTAACGGCCTGCACTCGTATTCAGGGCTCTGATCAGCGGTTTCGTCGGATCGGTCGCCAGCCTCCGGCGTAATACGCTAATCGATGTACGAATAAGGGTGTCGCCCGGCAGACGGTGATGCTACCTTGGTGGAAGCTCGTCTGTGATGAAGCTTGCAGACGGCCAGCTGCGTTTTTCCGAGGTACCCATGAGCTATGTCCTCGCCGTTGATGTCGGGACCAGTTTCACCGCCGCCGCGATTGCCAAAAACGACCAGCCTGTTCCTGAGAGCCTGCCCTTGGGCCTCCGCGGAACAGCAGTCCCCTCAGTGGTCTACTACCCTGAAGAGGGCCCCGTCCTGGTGGGGGAGGCAGCCGAACGCCGCGGCCTGGATGTTCCCGCCAGGGTTGTGCGCGAGTTCAAACGCCGCATCGGTGACAGCGTCCCCATCGCAGTCGGTACATTAGCCCTGCCCGCAGAGGACATCTTTGCCACGATGGCCCGCTGGGTCGCCGACCGGGCCGAAGAACGCGAGGGCGCCCCGCCGTCGGAAATCATCATCACGCACCCCGCAGCCTGGGGCGGACACCGGACCACCGCGGTCCTGGCAGCCCTCGCTGCCAAAGGACTGAACAACGTTACGCTCATCAGCGAACCGGAAGCGGCGGCACTGCACTACGCCTCCCAGGTTCGCGTGGAGGACGGCAGCACTATTGCCGTCTACGATCTGGGCGGCGGGACGTTCGACACAGCCATCCTGAAGAAGGCCGGCAACGGCCGCTTCGACTTCCTGGGCAGCCCGGACGGCATTGAGGGGCTGGGCGGCGCCGACTTTGACGCTGCCGTGCTCCGGTACGTTGCCTCGCATACCGGGGAGGCGCTGGCAGCCCTTGACCCGGAGGACCCCGGCGCCCTGGCCGCACTGGCCAGGCTGAAGCGTGAATGTGTGGAGGCCAAGGAGGCACTCTCGGCCGACAGCGAGGCGAACATCTCCGTCTTCCTGCCCGGCATGCAGCAGCAGGTCCGGCTGGTCCGCTCAGAGTTCGAGGCCATGATCGAGGAGCCCATCCGCGAAACCGTGGATGCGCTGGAACGTTCGCTGGAGCAGCTCGGGCTGGAGCCTGCTGACCTGTCCGCGGTGCTCCTGATTGGCGGTTCTTCACGGATTCCGTTGGTGGCGCAGCTGATCTCCGAACAGCTGGACCGGCCTATCGCCGTAGATGCAGACCCCAAGTCTTCCATTTGCCTCGGCGCGGCCGTCGCCGCGCTCCGGGCCGCTGCGGCGTCCGCAGCCGGCCCCGCTGACGCTGTTGCCGGCACGGTTCCTGCGATCCCGGCTCCAGCAGACCTGGCGGATGAGCCGCACAACGCTGACCGCCGCGCCAGCTGGTCCCGGAAACCCGGGTTTGGCTCTTTGGCCGGCACGGCCGCCGCAGGCGACGGTGCCAGGGGAGTTGCCGCGGGCCGCCGGCATGGTGCGAAGGCGGGGGCACATGCTCCGCGTCCCGCCATCCGGCTGACAGCGGTGGCGGCAGGGGCTGCCCTGTTCACCATCCTGACCGCCACTGCCGCGCAAAGCCCGGAGGGGCTGGGAAACCTCACCGCGATGTTCGCACCGCCAGCCGCGCCGGCCGACGCCTCTCCAGGCGGCGGCAACGGCGTGGCGGCGGCGCCCGGAGGTTCTGCGGACGCGGTACAGGATCCCGCGAGTGGCATTGAGGCCAGCGCGAAGAAGCCTGCGGACACAATTGGCAGTTCAGCAGGACTCGAAGCGGCGGCGTCACCCAGCAGCAAGCCGTCCCCCGCAGCGTCATCGCCTGCCGGCACCACGCCGGACGCCGCGGCCCCGGCGTCCACCCCCGACGGGCAGGGGACAAAGACTGAACCAACGCCGGCGGCGGCCGTACCGGGAACTCCCGCCGGGACAACACCCGACACCACGATCCCTCCGCCTTCGACGACGGCCCCGGTCACGCCTGCGCCAACGGATCCTCCTCCGGCGACGCAGGAACCGACGACGCCGCCGACGACTGCCACCCCGCCGCCAACGGAGCCACCGACGACGCCCACCCCGCCGCCGTCAACTGATCCGCCGCCGCCCACGGATACGCCTGTGACGCCGGAGCCAAGTGCCGAGCCTGCGCCGACCCCGTCTGCGCCGCCCGCGCCCGAACCGGAACCAACGGCTACGCAGACCGTTGCGCAGACCGCAGAGCCGACACCCGATCCGACCATCGTTCCGGCAGGGTGATCCATGATGAGACATCAGGCCACGCCGGCAACGGAATCGTCATTGCCCGCCAACCCCCAGCACACTGCTGCACAGCTCCGTGGCGAGGACGCCGTGCTACGGGAGCTTCTGCTGGCTTTGTCCGTCGGGTTCACACTTCCCGGACCGCTGCCCGGGGAATTGTCCCGCCGGATGGCAGACGGGGAAGGGGAGAGCCTTAACTCCCTGGTCGCCCGGGCGGAATCATCCGGGCTTCTGAATCCTGACGGCACAGTGATGGGAACCGTCCAGCACGCTCTCCTGTCGTCCACCCCGACGCCGCGGGTTCACGCACTGCAGCGCGAACTTGTGGGCTGCTTCGCTGCGGACGGGCGTCCCCTCGGCGAACTCGCGCGCCAACTGGCACGCACTGGATTGGCCGACCCCCGCGTCGCAGCCGACCTTGAAAAGGCCGGGGACCGGGCCCTGGAACACAATCCCGGACTGGCCGCCCAGCTCTACGACGAGGCCCTCCTAGCCGGCGCGGATGAATTGGCCACCGCGGCCCGCCGCGCCCAGGCAGCGTTTGCCATCGGGGACCTGGATTCTGCCAGCCGGATCATCGACGGATTGCTGATGTGTCCTGATCCGCCGGACCTCCGGCTGGGGGCGGACGTCTCTGCTGCAGTGTGGGCACAGCGGGGTATGCTGGCCCGCGGCGCCGATGTGTACACGTGGCTTGGCCCGGAGAGGGTGGGACCGTCCCGGCCGGCGGCCGCCGTTGCGATGATCGGCAGCGGCGACCGCGAAGGTGCCGAGGCAATGTTCCCGAAGGGATCTGCGCCCGCGTCGCCCACGTCGCTGGCCGTGGCGCAGGCCCAAATGGCCAACGGCATCATGGAATCGTTGGCTGGGGATCCGCATCAGGGGCTTCCGATTCTCATCCACGCCTCAGACATGTTGAACGCTTCGGGCGCAGCCCTGCCTGCTCCGGATACGCCCGGGGCTTTGGCCGCGCTGGTTGCACTGCACAGCGGCGAACCCCATCTCGCAGAGACGATTGTGCGCGCCGCGGCGGCGGCGGGCCAGGGGGGCGATGCGGCCAAGCCACGGCTGTTCCTGCTCCAGGCATGGTCCGCCATGCAACAGGACAATCCGGATGAAGCGAGGCTGGCCATCAACGAAGCCTCCAAAGCCAACCACTGGCCGCTGGTCCCGCGAGACGAATTCCTCTGCGCTGCCTTGGAGGTAGGCCTGGCGCGCCGGAGCGGCGAAGTTCATGGCCTGGTCCTGGCGTGGGAACGGGCCCGCGAAGCCATGCTGCACACCACGCTGGACCTGTACAGCCTCCTTCCGTGGGGGGAACTGATGATCACCGCCGCCCGCCTGCGGGAAACCCGGCGGGTGTCGCACTACTTCGATGAGGCGTGGAAGCTTCTGCGGGACCTGGGGGAGCCGCCGCTCTGGGCAGTGCCATTCCACTGGGCCGCCGTGCAGGCGGCGCTGTTGAACGAAAGTCCGGCCGCACTGGGCCCCCATGCAGCAGCCCTTGCCCGCGCTGCGGACCACAGCCACCTTGCCTCCCTGCTGGCGGCTGCCGGCAAAGCGTGGGTCTCGGTCCTCGCCGGAAAATTCCAGCCGGCAGACGTCGAGGCGGCAGCCCGGGGCTTGAACACGGTCGGGATGCCCTGGGAAGGTGCCCGGCTGGCAGGGCACGCCGCGGCCCGCGCAGACGAGCGGAAAGACATGCTCCGCCTGCTCTCCTGCGCCCGGGACCTCCACCCGCAGTCGAGCTCAGGCGGGCCGAAACCGTCCGTCCAGGCCGAAGTCCACAATGTTCCCGACGCTGACCAGGGCAATGGCACCCGGCCATCGGATGCGTCCGTGCTGAGTGAACGCGAAAAAGAAGTGGCAAGGCTGGTGCTGGAAGGAAAAACCTACCGGGAAATCGGGGAAGCAATCTATATCTCGCCGCGTACCGCCGAGCACCACATTGCCCGGATGCGCCGCCGGCTGGGGGCTGAAAACCGCTCTGACCTGCTGGTGCGGCTGAGGCTGGCCCTTGGGCCGGAAGAACCCCCGCGCGAATGATCCCTAGTACCCCTAACCGCCCGGGCCGGCCCATCCCCCGTAGGGGCCGGCCCGGTAGGGGGAAACGACCCGATGCCCGGTCCCGGGGTAGGACCTTACGTTTGATTCAGGCCCCGCAAGGAAGCCGGGCTACCCATAACTCAGAGAAGATTTGAGGACCATCCAATGCCTACACTCGCAAACGACCTCGTACTGTTCCTGATGAGCCTTTTCGGTAATGAGGAGGCAGCGAAGGAATTCCTGGATGATCCGGAGAAGGTCCTTGAGGAACACGGACTCGACAAGGTCTGCTCAGCAGATGTTGATGCCGCAATGCCCGTCATCCTGGACTTCGCTCCCATCACCGTTAATGCTTCGTCCTTCGACCGGGAATACAACACCGGCGGGAACGATTCCGAGGTCAGTGGCGGCGGCCACACCCCGCCTCCGGCCGGAGGCGGCCGCGACCATGACCACGATCATGATCATGGTGACCACGACCACGATGACCACGCACACGCCGTCCAGCAGCTGCACCATGTAGTGAACAACTACTCCTACACCTCAACGGTGGATGACCGCGACACCATCACGGACCAGTCCGTCAACCAGAACATCTGGGCCGATGGCGATGTCACGCAGTGGTTCGACAACGACTCCGTCGTTGCCTCCGGTGACCGTGCAGTGGCTGCCGGCGACGACGTCGACATTGAGGATTCGAACAACATCGAGGACTCCTACAACACGGACAACTCGCACGACGATTCGACGGATAACTCCATCCGCGCAGGCGGCGACGTCAATATCGGAAACGAAGAGACGGACATCGAGGATTCCTTCAACACCGACCTTGACGTCGACATTGAAGAATCCTTCAACGACAACTCGGATAACTCCACCAACGATTCCAACAACAACAACTCCGACAACTCCGACAACTCCGATAACTCGTCGGAGACGGATATCGACGTTGATATCGAGGACTCGCTGAACGACAACTCGGACAACCGCGTGGACAACTCCGAGGAGACCACCGGCTCCTACAACGACGAGTCCATCGAGGTGGATGTGGAGGACGTCGGAAACACCGAGTACAACCTGGAGAATGTCGCCAACACCGAGAACGACCTGGAGAACTTCAACAACACCACCACCACTGACGAGTCTGTGACGGTCGGCGACATCGATTACACCGATGTCAATGTTGAGGACAACACCCTCGAGTTCACCGAGGACAACTCCGACAACTCGATCAACACGGATGTGGACATCGAGGACAACGTACTGGTGGTTGATTCGCTGAACGACAACGAAATCGACTAACTAAGGCGGTAGCCAGGAAGTGCCCGGCGGGAGTCCAACCTCCCGCCGGGCATTTCCCGGCTCACCCTAACGTCCCATTTTCGAGAATTGACCAAAGGACTGGCTGTGGTTGAAACGCAACGATCAGGAGCTCCGGCAGCGGCGGCAGAATCTCCCGCCCCGCCCCAGCCAGCGGCGCCGGCGACCTCAGTGCAGCTGGTCAGGCTCGTTGAGCAGGCAATCGACATCGTCAGCGAGGGTGAGCGGGCCGACTTGCGGAAGCGCCTGGACCAGACCCTTTCACGGCTGAAGGATCCCAGCATCCGGGTGATAGTGGTGGGCGAGTTCAAGCAAGGCAAAAGCAAACTCATCAACGCTTTGGTCAACGCGCCGGTCTGCCCCGTCGACGACGATATTGCCACCTCGGTGCCCACGGTTGTCCGGCACGGCGATCCGGCGTCGGCTTCTGTCCTCCTGCCCCGGGCAGACAAGGACCCCGGTGACGACGAACCACTCGAACGGCTGCCGATCAACATCGCTGACCTGGCCGCCTATGTTTCCGAACGCGGGAATCCCGGCAACGCGAAGAAGCTGGTGGCCGCGGAAGTGTTCCTGCCCCGCAAAGTCCTGGCCGGCGGCCTGACGGTTGTTGATTCCCCCGGTGTCGGCGGCATGGGCTCCAGCCACACGCTGACCACCTTGACGGCATTGCCGACCGCAGACGCGATGCTGCTGGTATCGGATGCGTCCCAGGAATACACCGAGCCGGAAATAAGGTTCCTCCGGCAGGCAATGCGCATCACACCAAGCGTTGTCGGAGTGTTGTCCAAGACGGACCTTTACCCGGATTGGCGCCGCGTGGCTGAACTGGACCGCGGACACCTCGCCCAGGTGTCGGCCGACATCCCGCTGTTCCCCGTGTCCTCGGACCTTCGGCTCGAGGCCGCACGGCACCAGGATGCGGAACTGAACAATGAATCGGGCTTCCCCGGCCTCATCGGCCATCTGCGGAACGAAATCGTGGGGAAGGCCGAGCGGATCCAGCGGCGCTCCGTAAGCCAGGACCTGGTCTCCGTGACCGATAACCTCCGCCTGTCCCTGCAGGCGGAACTGGCGGCCCTGGAGAACCCGGCAGGGACGCCGGCCATGATCGCCGGCCTTGAAGCGGCGAAACTGGAGGCCGACGACCTCCGCAAACGCTCGGCACGGTGGCAGATCACCCTTAACGACGGTATCGGCGATTTGATAGCCGACATGGAATACGACCTGCGGGACCGCTTGCGGCGGATCCAGCGCGATGCGGAGAACGCCATTGATCAGGGCGATCCCGGCCCTACATGGACGGCGTTCACCAAATGGCTTGAAGAGTGCACCGCTGCCGCGATTTCGGACACCTTCGTCTGGACGAGCGAGCGCTCCCAGTGGCTGGCAACGCAGGTTGCCGAGCACTTCTCCGAGGACGAGGTAACACTTCCGGTGCTGCGCGTCTCCGATACCGGGGATGCCCTGGACCCCGTGGACGATATGCCCGGCCTCGACGACGGGCACATCAACCCGATGCAAAAAGTCCTTATCGGCATGCGGGGATCCTATGGCGGTGTCCTGATGTTCGGCCTCCTGACAGGGATCTTCGGCATGGCTTTGATCAATCCGCTGTCCGTCGGCGCGGGGCTGCTGCTGGGGCGCAAGGCCTACCGGGAGGACAAGGACGCCAGGCTCAAACGCCGGCAGTCAGAGGCCAAGGCCCTGGTCCGCCGCCAGTTGGACGATGTGGTCTTCCAGGTGGGAAAGCAGCTCAAGGACAGGCTGCGGATGGTCCAGCGGTCCACCCGTGACCACTTCACGGAAATCGCCGAGGAGCATCACCGCTCGCTCTCGGATTCGGTGTCGGCGGCGCAGAAGGCAGCCACGACGTACAAGCTTGAAAAGGACACGCGCATCCGGGACATCAAGGCCGAGCTCAAGCGGGTGGACACCTTGCAGCAGGCTGCCAGGGCCCTGGCGGAGAAGGAGCAGGCGCCTTCCAAGCCGGCACACGGGGCTGTTTCCGTACCGCGGCGGGCTCCGGCGGTGGTGGCAGCCGGATGAAGGTGACCACGGTCGCGGGAGTAGCGGACCTGATCCAGGAGGCGCTTGCCGCCTACCGCGATGACCCCGCTGCGGTGGAGGCTCTGGAAGGCTGGGCCGCAAGGTTGTCGGAGCCTCTGCGGATCGCCGTGGCCGGAATGGTGAAAGCCGGAAAATCAACCCTTCTCAACGCCATCATCGGGGAGGAGATCGCCCCCACGGACACCGGTGAATGCACCCGCATCGTCACCTGGTACCGGTTCGCCCACTCGCCCCGCATCATGCTCCATCCCGTTGCGGGCGAACCCCGCCCGCTTCCCCTGCGACGAAGCAACGGGCGCCTCGTCTTCGATCTCGGCAGGGACCGGGCGGAGGACGTGGAACGACTGGTGGTGGAATGGCCGTCGGAAAGCCTGCGGAACGTCACCCTGATCGACACCCCTGGCATCGCTTCCCTGTCCGGCGACGTTTCTGCCCGGTCCGTCAATTTCCTCACTCCTGCCGACTCGCCCTCCGAAGCGGACGCCATTGTGTACCTGATGCGGCATATGCATGCCGCCGATCTGCGGTTCCTGGAGTCCTTCAAGGACACCGAGGCCGGCCGTTCGGGAACAGTCAACGCCCTGGCGGTTTTGTCCCGGGCCGACGAAATCGGCGCCGGGCGGATCGATTCCCTGCTCTCGGCCGGAGAAATCGCAGAGCGGTACCGCCGGGACCCCGGCCTGCGCAAGCTGGCATTGGGGGTGGTCCCGGTGGCCGGTCTGCTGGCCCAGAGTGCCCGGAGCATGCGCCAGTCCGACTACGAGTCGCTGGCACTTCTCTCCACCTTGGACCGGGCGGAACGGGAGCGCCTGCTGCTCTCCGCGGACAGGTTTCTGCGGGCGGGCGTTCCGGACGGCCTCACCGCCGAGGCACGGAAGCAGCTGCTGGAGCGGTTCGGACTGTTCGGAATCCGGCTGGCCGTAGTCCTGATCCGGGCAGGCTTTACGGACCCCACGCCACTGGCCCACGAGCTGGCCAGGCGCAGCGGCCTGGACCCGCTGCTGGCCATGCTGGCGGGCCAGTTCCATGCACGCGCGGACGCACTCAAGGCCCGCACCGCCCTGGTGGGGGTGGAAACCCTGCTCCGCAACTCACCCCGGGACGGAACGGGGCACCTGGCCACAGCACTGGAACGGCTCCAGATCAACGCCCACGAGTTCAGGGAACTGGGCCTGCTGGCCACGCTGCGGACCACCGGGGTCACGCTGAAGCACGAACTGGCCGTGGAGGCCGAGCGGATCGTTGGCGGTGAGGGCGTGGCAGCCCATCTGAGGCTGGGCCTGGAGCCGGAGGCGTCGCGGGACGAGATCAGCGCGGAGGCCCACCGCGTCCTTCACCGGTGGCGGCTGCTGGCCGAGAATCCGCTGACGGACCGATCCGTACTGGATGTGTGCCGGGTAGTGGTGCGCAGCTGTGAGGGCATCCTGGCTGAGGCCGCCGGGGTGCACCTGCACAAGCAACCTGCCTGACAGCGGGCGCCCGCGACGGCCTGCTAGGGCCGGTTCCGCCGTGACTTAAACCAGCGGTGGGCCGAAGGCATCAGCAGTGCCAGGAGGCCGGCGAAGGCCAGGAGCACCTGGGCGGCCCAAAGGATAAGAACGTAACTGCCGGCGTCGCCCTCGGGAACGAGGAAGACTGCTGTCACGGCCATCACGCCCACCTGCCCGGCCAGGAGCAGGATCATGAGCCAGCGGGCCCACCCGCGGCGGCCGGAGACAGCCCCCAGCAGGGCCGCCTGGAGAAGGATCAACAGAAGCAGGGCACCGCCGCTGCCCCAAAAAACGATGGCCGTGGACGTGGTGAGGGCGGCGTCATCCCCGCCCGGCGCCATCTCGTCCACGACGGCGCGGAGCCGCTCCAGATGGGAATCCCGGGTGAGGAAAGAGCCCACCAGGACGGCAAGCCCGGCGACGAAACTGGACAGCCAAAGGGCCCGGCCCAGCCGTATGCTGCGCGGGGCCGGCGGAATCACCAGGATGGGAGCCGGTGCGGCGTAGGACAGGCCCGGCCGCGGCGGGGGAGGAGGGGGCGAAGCAGCCCCGGCGGGCGCAACTGGCAGTTGGGGGTTTCCGTCGGGGTGCTGTGGCATAGGTCCTACTTCACGTCGCCGGTGTCGTGGGTGTCTGCGTCTCCTGTGCTGTCCGGTCCGGCGCCGGCGGGACCGTCGTCGGCCTTCGCCTCCAGGTCATCCTTGAGTTTCTTGAGGCGGGCTGCTTCGGCCTGTTTCCGGCGGCGGACCTCCAGGTTCCGGAGGAAGTCGGGATCATCGTCCGGGGCGGTGGGGCCGCTGTAGGCGCGCCGGGCAGGAGGCGTGTTCCGGGGACGCCCCATCAGCAGCCAGAGGATGGCGCCGATCACGGGAAGCACGATCATGACGATGATCCATGCGGGCTTGGAGATCCCCCGGGTCAGGCGGGCGTCAGTACGGATCACGTCCACCAATCCATACACAAAGATGACGAGTACTGCCACGGCCAGAGCCACACGGAAGAGCATGCCATTAAGTCTATCGTCCGCAGGGGTTTGGCGTTCAGGCGGGGCGGCTAAACTTGGGTGGTGGCTTTCCTGAGATACTCCCTGATCCGGCTGGCGCTGTTTGCGCCGCTCTTCGTCTTGTTTATGTTCCTGCAGTTGGGGGCGTTGCTGTCTGTTGTCTGCGCGGCGCTGATTGCCTTCGCCGTCAGCTACCTGTTCTTCCAGAAGCAGCGCGACGAAGCTGCGGCCGCCCTGCATGACCGGTTCACCGGCAAGACAAAGCCGGGGCCCAACGCCGGTGAGGCCGCGGATGCCGCCGCCGAGGACCGCCTCACGGATGCCAGTACCGACGTCACCATCCGGAATACCACCCCGAAGACTCCCGACGCCTAGAAACCGTGGCTGAGTACCAGTCCCAGTGTGAACAGCAGGCTGTAGCCGAGGTTGATCAGGCCGGTCTGCTTGAGGACGGGGATCAGGCTCTTGCGCTTGCGGCCGTTGATCATCAGCCAGGCGGGCATCAGGCAGGCCGGGATGAGCAGCAGCACGATCAGGATCCATGGGCGCCCGGGTGCAAGGATCACCACCAGTAGGATGGCCACCGCGAGCATCAGCACGTAGCTTTCGCGGGCGTGTTTATCGCCCAGCCGCACGGCCAGGGTCTTCTTGCCCGCCTGGATATCCGTGGGGATATCGCGGACGTTGTTGGCCATCAGCAGGGCGCAGGCAATCAGGCCCGTGCCGATCGCGCCGATCACCGCCGACAGGCTGACCTGACCGGCCTGGGTGTAGGTGGTGCCGAGCGTGGCCACGAGGCCGAAGAAGACAAACACAAAAACGTCACCCAGGCCCATGTAGCCGTACGGGTTCTTGCCGCCGGTGTAGCCCCAGGCCGCCATCACACAGCCGATCCCCACCAGGATCAGCCACCAGCTCTGGGTGATCACCACCAGTGCCAGGCCAAACAGCATGGCCAGGGCGAACGTACCAAACGCCGCATACTTGACGTGCTCGGGTTTGGCAGCGCCGGAGCCCACCAGCCGCAGCGGTCCCACCCGGTCCTCGTCGGTGCCGCGGACGCCGTCGGAGTAGTCGTTGGCGTAGTTCACGCCGACCTGCAGGAGCAGCGCCACCAGGGCGGCCAGCACGGCGTTCACGGGGCGGAACGAATCCAGCTCGTAGGCTGCGGCGGTGCCGATCAGCACGGGGGCGATGGCGGCCGGCAAAGTGCGGAGGCGGGCGCCTTGGATCCATTGTGCGGCTGTGGCCACGGTGAGTACCTCGTGTTGGGTTGGGGGAAAACGGTGAAACGGTGTGCACCGGCTGCGGGGGCGGCCGGTGCAGCTCTACTCTACTTTCCCTGGTGCAGGGCGTTGAGCCGCTCGATCATGGCCAGGCGGTCCGGCTTGCCGTTGGGAAGCATCAGCAGCTCACTGGCGGTGAGGATTGTTTTCGGGGCCAGCAGTCCCAGCCGGGCGTGCCATCTCTGTTCAAGCACGACGGCGTGATCCCCGGCGCCGGAGGGGGCGTCGCCGGGGGGAGCTGCCAAAGCATCGGCGCCGGAGGCGCCGCCGGCCAGCGCAACATAGGCGGCCACGGCCTGGCCCCATTCCGCGGACGGGACACCGGCCACAAAAGCCGCTGCGACGCCGTCGGACTTTTCCAGCTCTTCCTGTACGTGCGCCGCGGAGACCTTGACGCCGCCGGTGATAATGACGTCGTCGGCGCGGCCCAGCACGGTGAGCCGGCCGTCCGCGTCCACGGAGCCCAGATCGTTCGTGCGGTACCAGCGCACGCCGTCTTCCTCATAAAACGTGTCAGTGCTTTCGGGCGCGTCGAGGTATCCGGCGGCCACGGTGTCGCCGCCCAGCAGGATCCGGCCGTCCTCGGCGATCCGGACCTCCACACCGGTCAGCGGCACGCCGTCGTAGACGCAGCCCCCGCAGGTTTCCGCCGAGCCGTAAGTGGTGATGATCCGCAGCCCGGCCTCGCGGGCGTCCTTCAGGAGCCCGGCCGACGCCGGTGCGCCGCCCAGCAGGATGCCGTCGAAACGCCGCAGGACAGCCAGGGTCTCCGGGGACGGGGCGTCCAGGAGGCGCTGCAGCTGGGTAGGCACCAGCGAGGTGAATCGGATGGGATCCGTGAGCTCCAGGGCGCCCGCCGTGAACGCTTCGGGCGTGAAACCGCCGGACATGTCCATGACCCACGGCCGTGTGCCGGCAAACAGCGAGCGCACCAGCACCTGAACGCCGGCCACGAACTGGACCGGAAGGGCAAGCAGCCACTGGCCTTCGCCCTGGAGTGCCAGCGCTGTGCCCATGGAGGACGCGGCCAGTGACTCGACGGTCAGGACGGTGGCCTTCGGCGCGCCGGTCGAGCCAGACGTGCGCACCACTGCCACGGCGTCGTCGCAGCCGGGGGTTTCGGTGTGCCCCACCACCAGTTCGCCGTCAGGGCTGATGGATAGTTCGACGGCGGGGCCCTCACCGCGGAGGGCGGCCGCCAGGGCGGTGAGCGCCGGTTCAATGTCCAGGGGGCCGATGTGCTGGCGTCCGATGTTCATGTGCCGTCCTGCCTTAGAAGTAATGGGGGAAGCGGGACCAGTCAGGGTCGCGTTTCTCCAGGAACGCTTCCTTCCCTTCCACGGCCTCGTCCGTCATATAGGCCAGGCGGGTGGCTTCGCCGGCGAAGACCTGCTGGCCTGCCAGGCCGTCGTCGGCGAGGTTGAAGGCGAATTTGAGCATGCGGATGGCCTGGGGTGACTGGCGGGCAATGTCCGCGGCGTATTCCAGGGCCACTTCCTCGAGCCGTTCGTGGTCCACGGCCTCGTTTACGGCGCCCATGCGGACCATGTCTTCGGCGGAGTACTCGCGGGCCAGGAAGAAGATCTCGCGGGCGGTCTTCTGGCCGATCTGGCGGGCCAGCAGTGCGGAGCCGTATCCGGCGTCGAAGCTTCCCACGGTGGCATCGGTCTGCTTGAACTTGCCGTGCTGGCGGGAGGCGATGGTGAGGTCGGAGACCACGTGCAGGGAGTGCCCGCCGCCGGCTGCCCAGCCGTTCACGACGGCGATGACCACCTTGGGCATGGTCCGCATCAGCCGCTGGACTTCCAGGATGTGGAGGCGGCCGGCGCGGGCGGGGTCGATGGTTTCCTTGGTCTCACCTTCCGCGTACCGGTAGCCGTCGCGGCCGCGGATCCGCTGGTCCCCGCCGGAGCAGAACGAGTGGCCGCCGTCCTTGGGGGAGGGGCCGTTGCCGGTGAGCAGGACGGTGGCGACGTCCGGGGTCATACGGGCGTGGTCCATGGCGCGGTAGAGCTCGTCCACGGTGCCGGGGCGGAACGCGTTGCGGACCTCGGGGCGGTTGAACGCGATCCGGACGGTGGGCAGGTCCCTGGTTACGGTGCCATCCCCGGAGCGCTCCACCTGCCGGTGGTACGTCATGTCCTGGAAGTCATCGAAGCCGGAGACGGTGCGCCAGCGGGTGGGGTCAAAGACGTCGGACACCTTGGCGGGAATTTGGTTGCTCACCGGACAAGTCTAGTAATCGGGTCAGCTGATGCAGAACTCGTTGCCTTCCGGGTCAGCCATGGTGTGCCACTCGTGCGGGCCCTCGTTCGCGGTCCAGAGGAAGGTGGCCCCGCGGGCTTCGAGTCGCTTCCGGACTTCTTCCTTGTCCCGCCCGTCCAGCCGCACGTCCCAGTGGACACGGTTCTTGACGGTCTTCCCTTCCGGGACTGCCTGGAACAGCACGCGGTGGGCGGGCGCTTGAGCCTCGAGTTCCTCCGGCGGCCGGATAGCCTGTCCTGTGCGCCAGACGAGTTTGCCGTTGTGGGTGAGGGTTTCCGCTTCCGTGGCGTAGCCCTGGCTGATCATGGACCGGATGAAGCCCTCGTCCTGAGGTTCCACAGCCCAGTCCAGGGTCTCCGCCCACCAGTCGGCGAGCTCGTGCGGGTTCTTGCTGTCCACCACAATCTGGATCTTCAGTCCCATCCCACCAACCTACGCGCGGCGGCTTGCTGATGGATAGGGGAGCCGGCCCCCTGTTGGGCCGGAACTGTTAAGGCTGGACCTGCTGGAGCTGCTCGAACAGCTCGGGCGGGATGGCGTAGATGAACACCACGGCCAGCAGGTTCTTCGCCGCGTGCACAAAGTAGGCGAACATAAGGTTCCTGCCGGTCCAGACATACACAAAGACCAGCGTGGCGCCCATGGCCAGGTACGGCAGCAGGGCGGGGAGCGTGATGGCTTCCTGGCCCACGATGTGGAGGGCGGCGAACAGCACCACGGACAGGCCGCAGCACAGCCAGATGTTCAGTTTGCGGCTGAGCTTGCCGATCAGCAGGTGCCGGAAGATGTACTCCTCCACAAAAGGGCCCACGATGACCACCACGGGCACCATGAGCCAGGCGGGGACCTGCTGCATAAGCTCCTGGAGTCCGGCCTGGTTGGCGGAGGTCTGCACGCCGCCGGCCGCGGTCACCACGATGGCGGTGAGGATCATCATGGCGATCACCGCGGTGGGGATCATCAGGAGCGTGAACCATGGCCGGGTGGCCAGCACCCGGAGGTCCCTGGCCATCACCCGGCGGGCGGCGATCACGGCCAGGATCCCGACGGACCCGTAGAACAACAGATTCACCCCGTACGACGCCGCGGCGGGGCTGGGTGCCAGCTGGCGCAGGAACGGGGCGAGCAGTTCACCGGCAACGGCGAAGAGTCCGGCCGCGGCGACGTACAGGGCCACGGTGGTGAAGTCGAGGGCCGAAAACCGGTAGAGCTCGGGCTGCGGAGCGGGTGGTCGCCGGTGGATTGTCGCCATGGGTTCAGCCTATCGCCCGCCCAACTAGGTAGCGCTAACTGTCGTTATGGGGCTCCAAAACGACAGTTAGCGCTACCTAGTTGGGCGAGGGAAGCGGGTGGCGTCACATTGCGGCCCCAGTTCGGCGTCCCGTAGAATATTCGGTATGCCTAACTTTCTGTTTCGGTGCGCCAAAGTAGCCGCCCGGACCTTCGCGCCCCAAGCGGCGAGGTTGCGCGCTGCAGGTGCTGCCGCCGTCGTCCTCCTCTCCCTGTCCCTTACAGCCTGCGGCGGCGATGCGTCGGGCAACGGCGACAGTGAGAAGCCCGTGGTGCTGACCACCTTTACGGTGCTGGCGGATGTGGCCCGGAACGTTGCGGGGGACAAGCTGACGGTGGAGTCCATCACCAAAGCAGGCGCCGAAATCCACGGCTACGAGCCAACCCCCGGCGATATCCGGAAGGCGTCCAAAGCCGACCTGATCCTGGACAACGGACTCAACCTTGAAGCGTGGTTTGCGCAGTTCGTGGAGGGTCTGGATGTGCCGCACGCCGTGGTCAGCGACGGTGTGGCGGTCATGGACATCAGCGAGGACTCCTACCAGGGCAAGCCGAACCCGCACGCGTGGATGTCCCCGGTGAACGTGCAGATCTATGTGGACAACATGGTCAAGGCATTCAGCGGGCTGGACCCGGAGAACGCGGCGGCTTTCAAGGCCAACGGTGACGCGTACAAGGCCGAGCTGCAGGCTGTGCAGGACGAGATGACAGCCAGCCTGGCCGGCGTCCCGGAGAAACAGCGTGCCCTGGTGACCTGCGAAGGCGCGTTCTCCTACCTGGCCCGCGACGCCGGCCTCCGCGAGGTCTATATCTGGGCCGTCAACGCCGAGCAGCAGACCACGCCGCAGCAGATCACCCGCGCCATCGAGTACGTCAAGGCGAACCAGGTCCCGGCTGTCTTCTGCGAATCCACCGTGTCAGACGCCCCCATGCAGCAGGTGGTCGGGGCAACCGGGACGACGTTCGGCGGCATCCTCTACGTCGACTCGTTATCCGAGGCGGACGGCCCCGTCCCCACCTACCTGGATCTGATCAGGCACGACGCCGACCTCATCACCAAGGCGCTCACCGGCACCGCAGCAGCTTCAGCCCGGGCAACGTCATGAACGCCCCGGCCATCCTCGTTGAAAACGTCACCGTCCACTACGGCGAGGTCCTGGCGCTCGATTCCGCCTCGCTCACCCTGGACGCCGCCCGGATCTGCGGCCTGATCGGCATGAACGGGTCCGGGAAATCCACCCTGTTCAAGGTGATCATGGGCATGATCAAGCCCGACGCCGGCCGCGTCCTGATCGGCGGACAGTCACCCGCCAGGGCACGCAAGGCAGGCGGGATCGGCTACGTGCCGCAGAGCGAGGATGTGGACTGGCAGTTCCCGCTGTCCGTCCGCGATGTGGTGATGATGGGCCGCTACGGGCACCAGGGATTCACCCGCCGCCCCTCCAAGGCAGACCGCGCCGCCGTGGACGAAGCACTGGACCGGGTGGAACTGTCCGAGTACGCCGGACGCCAGATCGGCCAGTTGTCCGGCGGCCAGAAGAAGCGGGCATTTGTGGCCCGCGGCATCGCCCAGGGCGCCACCATGATGCTCCTGGACGAGCCGTTCGCCGGCGTCGACAAACGATCCGAAGCCACCATCACCCGGCTGCTGCGCGAACTCGCCTCCGACGGCTGCACCATCCTGGTCTCCACCCATGACCTGCACGCCCTTCCCGAACTGTGCGACGAAGCCGTGCTCCTGATGCGCCGGGTCCTGATGCACGGCGCCCCCGAGCTGGTCCTGCAGCCGGAAAACCTGGCCATGGCGTTCGGCCTGGACGTGCTGAACCGGGACCTTCCGGAGGAGCCTGGCCGCAAACACCCCACAGCACGCGCCACGGCAGCCGGTACCGAGAGCAGGAGCTGAGCCATGGAACTGCTCCTGGAGCCATTGAGCTACGACTTCATGGTCCGTGCCATCATCACCACCGCCCTCGCCGCCATCGTCTGTGCCGTGCTCAGCTGCTGGCTGGTCCTGATCGGCTGGTCGCTGATGGGTGACGCCGTATCGCACGCTGTGCTGCCCGGCGTCGTTCTCGCCTATATTGTGGGGGCGCCGTTCGCAGTCGGCGCGCTGGTGTTCGCGCTGATCGCCGTGACGCTGATCGGGGTGGTGCGCAACACCAGCCGGGTCAAGGAGGACGCCGCGATCGGCATCGTGTTCACCTCGCTGTTTGCCCTGGGCCTGGTTCTCATCTCCGTCACACCCAGCCAGACAGACCTGAATCACATCATCTTCGGCAACCTCCTGGGAGTCAGCATCCCGGACCTCATCCAGGTGCTGGTCCTCGGCGTTGTTGCCTTCGCCATCCTGATCCTGAAGCGCCGTGACCTGACGCTCTACGCCTTTGACCCCACGCATGCCCACGCGATCGGCCTCTCGCCGAAGCGGCTGGGGGCGCTGCTCCTGGGGCTGCTCGCGCTGACGTCCGTGGTGGCGCTGCAGACCGTGGGCGTGGTGCTGGTGGTGGCCATGCTCATCATTCCGGGTGCCACGGCCTACCTGCTGACCGACCGCTTCTCCCGCATGCTGGTGATCGCCCCGGCGGTCTCGGCCACCTGCTCCATCGCCGGCATCTACTTCAGTTACTACCTGGACACAGCCTCCGGCGCGATGGTGGTGCTCACGCAGGGAGCCGTGTTCGCCGTCGTCTATCTCTTCAGCCCGCGGCAGGGGCTGATCGGAACCCGGCTGGCGAAGGCCCGCCGCAAGAAGGCAGCCGCGCTTCAGGCCGCGTAATCCCGCACAGGGGTCCCGATTATTGACTGACGGACCGCCGCACGGCAGGCTGGACCGATGAAGTCCTAAGCAGCGGACCGGCCAGGCCGGACCGTTCCCCCGAAACCCAAGGCCGTCGTCGAGCACCCCCTGAACAATTCCGGTTCAGCTCCGGCGGCCACACTGCGGAAAAATACAAGGACTTCCCGTGACCGAACATCTCAAGCTTTCAGGCGTCTCCCACGGCTACGGCGACCGCCAGCTGCTGGCTGCCATCACCCTGGTCATCACGGCCGGGGAACATGTGGCCATTGTGGGCGAAAACGGCGCCGGTAAATCAACCCTGCTCCGGATTATGGCCGGCCTCGAAACGCCCGACGAAGGCTCCGTCACCAGTGATGGCCGGGTGGGCTACCTCTCGCAGGCCCACGGCCTGCCGGAAGACTTCACCGTGGGCGCCGCCATCGACGCTTCCCTGGCCTCGCTAAGGGCTCTCGAGGCTGAGCTTGACCGGCTGGAGGCAGGCCTGGCCGAGGCCGAGGACGACGACCTGGAAACGTACGGCAGGCTCCAGACCGAGTACCAGCTGCGCGAAGGCTACGCCGCGGAATCACGGGTGGAGGCCGCGCTGGACCGGCTGGGCCTGGGCGGCCTGGACCGGACCCGGACCCTGGGCTCACTTTCCGGCGGCGAACAGGAACGTGTAGCCCTGGCCTGCGTGCTGGCCGATCCGGCGGACATCCTGCTCCTGGACGAACCCACCAACCACCTGGACGCGCGGGGAACGGCGTGGCTGGAGGACCGGCTGGCCGCCCACCGCGGCACGGTAGTGGTGGTCTCCCACGACCGTGTGCTCCTCCGTAAGGTTGCCGGCACGATTATCGAGGTGGACGCCGAGCGTCTCGCAGTGGCCCGCTTCGGCAACGGGTATGACGGCTACCTCCGCGAGAAGGCCGCCGAGCGTCAGCGCTGGGTCCAGGAGTACCACCAATGGATCGACGCGATGGACGCCGAACAGCGGCAGGCCGACACCGTGGCCGGAAAAATGGGCTACGCCCGCAAACGCGACGGCGACAAGATGGGCTTCGACTTCAAGGCCGGGACCTGGCAGAAGGCGGCCACCAGCAAGGTCCGCAATGCCCAGGAACGGCTCCGCCGGCTTGAGGCGAGCCCGGTGGACCGCCCGCCGGTTCCGCTGCGGCTGAACGCGGACCTGGCCGTGGACACGGAAACCGCCCCTGGCCTGGATGAGCCCTCAGCGGTCCTCTCCGTCCGTGGCGTGAGCGTTCCGGGCCGCCTGCGCCCTACGGATTTCGAAGCCTGGACCGGCGACAAGATCCTCATCACCGGTCCCAACGGCGCCGGCAAGTCCACGCTGCTTTCCGTACTGGCCGGCACCCTGGAGCCGGCCGGGGGGAGCGTGAGCCGCCCGGCACGCGTCGGCTATCTGCAGCAGGAACTCGAACTGCCGGAACGGCCCTCACTGCGGCTGCTGCCGGCCTTCGTGGCGGGACTGGGCGGCAATATCGATGAGCACGCCGAGGCCCTCCTCCGCCTAGGCCTGTTCCGCACCAGCGAGTTCCACGTGCCGGTGGGCAGCCTGTCAGCAGGCCAGCAGCGCCGGCTCGCCCTCGCCCGCCTGCTGCTGGGCGGCTACAGCACCCTGATCGTGGACGAGCCCACCAACCACCTGGCGCCCGTGCTGGTGGAGCAGCTCGAGGAGGCGCTCGCGGACTTCACCGGGACTCTCGTGATGGTCAGCCACGACCGCGCCCTCCGGGATTGGTTTGCCCGCTGCGCGAAGAAGAGCGAAAAGTCGCGGACGGACGAGGCCGGCCGCTGGATCCGGTACTCGATGGACAGCGGGGTGCTGGCCGGGGCCTGAGCGCCCGCGCACTGCGCTGCGCCGGCCCGCGCCCGCGCACCGCGCCCCCGAAACGGTGAGTTTTGCGCAAACGAAAAGTTACCGGCGGACCGGCGGACGGAAACATCGGCGGCGGAAGATGGGCTCATGCCAGTCTTCCCGCCGGCCGAAAGGATCTGTCCATGATCACCAAGAACCTTTTCCTGCAGGGCATCTTCCCGTTCGAGGGCGCGGGGTTGGAGAAACCCGGCCTGATCCACAGCGAACTGTCGCATTACGTCCCGGACGGGGTCATCAACCAGACGCTCTACTTCCGCGGCGGCAATTCCAGCGCTGAGCTCATCACGGTGGTGCTGATGCGGAACGGCGTGCCCATGCGCTATTTTCCCATCGGCGCCAAGAGCGAGGTCCACGTGCCGCTGCGCGTGGTGGAGGACATCGACGGCGGCTCGGTGGTGGAGCTCCATGTCGCGGCACCGGACGGCGTGGCGGGATTCGTTGTGGTGGACCTGGGCATGGTGGAGCACTGATGACCAGCGTGCTGGAGCGGCCGCACGGCAGGCACCCGGGCGGCGCGCCCCGCCGTCGGCTGGTGGTGGTGGGCAACGGGATGGCCGGTGCCCGCGCCGTGGAGGAGATCCTTGCCCGCGGAGGCGCGGACCAGTTCACCATCACCATGTTCGGCGACGAGCCCTACGGCAACTACAACCGGATCATGCTCAGCCATGTCCTCTCCGGTGAGGAAAGTGATGCCGACATCTTCCTCAACGCGCTGTCCTGGTACAACGAGAACAGCATCACGCTGCACGCCGGGGTCCGCGTTGACCGGATCGACAAGGCCACCAAGCACGTGTTCTCCAACGACGGCCGCGTCACGCCGTACGACACCCTCATTATTGCCACCGGCAGCCGCTCCCACATGCCGCCGATGGACGGGCTGTACACTCCCGGCGGGTCCGTGAAACACGGGATTTTCGGCTTCCGCACCATCGATGACACGCGCAAGATGGTCCAGCACGCCCAGCAGGATCACCACCGCCGGGCGGTGGTGATCGGCGGCGGCCTCCTGGGCCTGGAAGCCGCTTATGGGCTGAAAAGCCATGGCATCGCCGTGGAAGTGGTGCACTCCGGCGGGCACCTCATGAATGCGCAGATGGGGCCCGACGGCGGCGCGGTGCTGCGGAGGAGCGTGGAGGCGCTGGGCATCGGGGTGCATACGTCCAGCCGCACCACTGCCGTCCTCGGCACCGACAGCGTCATAGGGGTCAGCCTCCGGGACCGGGAGGACATCGCGTGCGACATGGTGGTGGTGGCCGCCGGGATCCGGCCGAACGTGGACCTGGCCGTGCTGAGCGGGCTGCCGGTGGAACGGGCCATCGTGGTGGATGACCGGCTGATGGTCCAGGACGAGGACGATATCTTTGCGGTGGGGGAATGCGTCCAGCACCGCGGGGAAGTCTACGGACTGGTGGCGCCGCTGTGGGAACAGGCCGTGGTGCTCGCCAACCACGTGACCGGCGCCGATACGTCGTCGGCCTACCTCGGCTCCCGGACAGCCACCAAGCTCAAGGTCGCCGGCGTCGACGTCGCCTCCATGGGGCTCCACGGACCGGAACTCGACACGGACGAGCACATCGTCTTCTCCGAGCCCAGC
Organism: Pseudarthrobacter sp. BIM B-2242; assembly: GCF_014764445.1. NCBI lineage: Bacteria > Bacillati > Actinomycetota > Actinomycetes > Micrococcales > Micrococcaceae > Pseudarthrobacter > Pseudarthrobacter sp. BIM B-2242. The sequence continues at coordinate 3,358,410 of NZ_CP061721.1, read as the reverse complement.
CGCGGCATCTTCAAGTCCATCGTCGTCCGCGACAACAAAATGGTGGGCGCAACGCTGCTGGGCGACAGCCGGAAAGTGGCCTACCTGACGCAGGCGTATGACCGCGGGCTGCCGCTGCCGGAGGAGCGGATCGCGCTCCTGTTCGACGTCGGCGGGCCCGGTGAGGAGGCCGGCGTGGCCGAGCTCGACGACGGCGCCCAGGTCTGCAACTGCAACGGCGTCTCGAAAGGGGCGCTCGTGGCCGCCGTGAAGGGCGGCTGCGCGACGGTTTCGGGCGCGATGGACGCCACCCGCGCCGGCAAGGGCTGCGGTTCGTGCAAGCTCCTGGTAAAGCAGGTGGTGGAGTGGGCGGCCGACGGCGCCGTGGAGGAGGACCCGGCCGCCAGTTATTACGTGCCCGGGATCCCGCTGGACAAGCCGGCGCTCATGGCCGCCATCCGGAAGCAGGGGCTGCGGTCCGTGTCCCAGGTGTTCGCGGCGTTGGCTCCCGGCAGTGCCGAGGACGCCAAGTCGAAGATGGGCCTGGCCTCGCTGCTGAAAATGATGCTCGCGGACCGGTACATCGACGAACGCGACGCCCGGTTCATCAATGACCGTGTCCACGCCAATATCCAGCGCGACGGCACGTTCTCCGTGGTGCCGCAGATGAAGGGCGGCGTGACGTCCGTGCAGCAGCTGCGCCGCATCGCCGACGTCGCCGAGAAGCACAAGGTGCCGCTGATCAAGCTGACCGGCGGGCAGCGGATCGACCTGCTGGGGATCCCCAAGGAGGACCTCCCGCAGGTCTGGGCGGACCTGGACATGCCCTCCGGTTACGCCTACGGCAAGAGCTTCCGCACCGTCAAGACCTGCGTGGGCAAGGACTTCTGCCGGTACGGCACGGGCGATTCCACCAAGCTGGGCATCGAGATCGAGTCCCGGTTCCAGGGGATCGAGTCGCCGGCCAAACTGAAGCTGGCCGTGTCCGGCTGCCCGCGGAACTGTGCGGAGTCGCTGGTCAAGGACGTGGGCGTGGTGGCCGTGGAAGGCGGCCGCTGGGAGCTTTACGTCGGGGGAGCGGCGGGAGCCCACATCCGCAAGGGCGACCTCCTGGCCACCGTGGACGATCCAGAGGAGGTCAAGCTCCTGACCGGACGGTTTATGCAGTACTACCGCGAGCAGGCCAACTGGCTGGAGCGGACCTACGCCTTTGTGCCGCGGGTAGGCATTGAGCACCTCCGCGCGGTGATTGTGGAGGATTCCGAAGGCATCGCCGCCGCTCTCGACGCCGCCATGCAGGCATCCGTGGACAGCTACGTGGATCCCTGGAGCGAGCGCCACGATCCGCTGACGCCCGGCCAGTTCCGCACAGCGTTGCCGCTCACGGTCCTGCCCCAGGTGCCGGTCCGATGAGCGGCCCTTCAAGCGTCCATACCCACAACCTGGGCCCGGTGGACCAGATCCCCGTCGGCGAGGGGCGTGCGTTCGGCGTTGACGGGGAGCAGGTGGCGGTCTTCCGGCTCCGTGACGGGTCCCTGCGGGCACTTTCAGCCGTGTGTCCCCACCGCGGCGGACCCATTGCGGACGGCACCATCGACCGGCAGGTTGTGATGTGCCCGCTCCACCAGCACGCTTTCGAGCTGGATACCGGCTGCTCCACAACCGGTGCCGAACCACTCACCGCCTATGGGGTGCAGGCGGATCCTGCGCGAAATATTATTCTGCAATGCGGGGAAGCGGCTCGCAGTTCTTCAGCTTAATTGCCGCTGAATGTAGTCCGCGTCACTCGCTGCGGTGCGGGTCTTGTAGGATAGACAGGCCGCGCGAACTTCGACGCAATGAGACTTTCCATGCAGGAAATTCCTTCAAACATACTGAAGCCGAATTTTCAGGATGAGAGAGCTGTGCCAGGGGCGCCGGCCAATCCCCTACCCACAAGGAATTGTTGTGCCTCAAAGTACCCCCACAGAACTCGTGAGCCCCACGGCGCAATCCGCCGTCGTCGACTCCACCCTCAGCGCCGAGGGCTACAAAAAATCCCTGAGCGGCCGCCAGGTCACCATGATCGCCATGGGCGGCGCCATCGGCGTCGGCCTCTTTATGGGTGCGGGCGGACGCCTGGCCTCCACCGGCCCGGCGCTCATCTTCTCGTACGCCATTGCCGGCGTCATCGCCTACCTGCTGATGCGTGCACTGGGCGAACTGATCATGTACCGCCAGACGTCCGGTTCCTTCGTCAGCTATGCCGGCGAAATGTTCGGCAAGAAGGGCGCGTACCTTTCCGGCTGGATGTATTTCATCAACTGGGCCATGACCGGCATCGCCGAGCTCATTGCGATCGGACTGTACTTCCAGTTCTTCTTCCCCAACGTTCCGGTTGAACTGTCCGCCATCGCCGCCCTGCTGCTGCTCGTTGGCGTCAACCTCCTGAGCGTCAAGGCCTTCGGCGAATTCGAATTCTGGGCCTCCTGCCTCAAGGTCGGCGCCATCATGATCTTCCTGGCCGTGGGCACCTTCATGGTCATCACCAATGCCCAGGTGGGCGACGGTAACGCCTCGGTCAACAACCTCTTCGCGGCCGAAGGCGGCATGTTCCCCAAGGGCGCCCTTGTGATGATCCTGGTGCTGAACGCCGTGATCTTCGCGTACAACGGCATCGAACTGGTGGGCATCACCGCCGGCGAAATGCAGAACCCGGCCAAGGAAGTGCCCAAGGCCATCCGCGCCGTCGTCTTCCGCATCGTGGTGTTCTACGTCGGTTCCGTGACCCTTCTGGCCATGCTGCTGCCCTCGGACCAGTACGTAGCCGGCACCTCGCCGTTCGTCACCGTGTTCGGCCAGATGGGCCTCGGCTGGATGGGCGATGTCATGAACATGATCGTCATCACCGCCGCGCTGTCCTCCTGCAACTCGGGCCTGTACTCCATCGGCCGGATCTTCCGCACCATGGCCAACAACGGGCACGCTCCGGAATGGCTCACCCGGATGTCCAAGAGCCACGTGCCCTACGCCGCCATCCTAGCCATCGGCGCCGTGTACCTTGTGGGCATCCTGCTGAACATCTGGCTGGGCGGCTCCCACGCCTTCGACCTCGCGCTGAACTCCGCATCAATCGGCGTGATCTTCACGTGGGGTGCCATCTTCGCCAGCCAGATCGCGCTCCGCACGAAGAAAGGCAAGGTTTCCTCCCTGCCCGCGCCCGGCGGCATCTGGAGCAGCTGGGCTGGCCTCATCGCACTGCTGGCCATTACCGTGCTGATCGGCTTCGACACCATGACCAGTAAGACCGGCGAGGTATTCCACCTCGGTCTCTGGACCCTGGCCACCATCCCGTTCTTCGCGCTGGTGCTGTGGCTGGGCTGGCAGAAGGTCAAGCACAACGAGCCCAAGAGCGAACTCTTCAGCTAAGGCTTTCCACCCAAGCAGTACGAACGACGGCGGCGGTCACCTTCCCAAGGTGGCCGCCGCCGTCGTACTCCCGTGCGTTCCTGCCCGGTTTGTCCGGCCGGCCCGGCCATAATCACGCCATTTCGGGCGGTCTGCCTGGATTTCGGGGGAGTAACCGGGCTGGAGTGCTCAGACAGCCGGGTTGTCCGAGCCCTTCAGGTGCCGGGCGAAGTGATCCTCGATCCGTTGCCAGGCCTCAGGGGCGGATTCGGGGTCTGGGCCGATGCCCATGACCCGCATCAACGGCCGGAGCACTGCCGGGCCCAGGTCGGTTTCGTTGAGGAACGCGTGGCCGGCCGTGGGGAATTCCTTGACGTCGTTTTCGATGCCGAGGTTGTCCAGGGCGGTCTCGAGCCTGCGGGCCGCGCCCTTGAGTGTGGTGTCTTTGGCTCCGAAGTTGGCCACGATGGGGCAGGCTCCGCGGAGGGCTCCCTCCAAATCGCGGGGGAGACGGCCGTAGTTGACCGAGGCCGCATCGAAGCCGTCGCGGGCCACCAGCAGGGCGAAGCCGCCGCCCATGCAGAACCCGATCACACCGGTTTTGCCCGTGGACAGCGGTGACTTGGCCAGCCAGGTCCTGGCGGTGGCGAGGTCGGTGAACACGCGGCCGCTGCCCGTCATCATGCTCCGCATGGTGCTGACCACGCAGCGCCGGGCACCGCCGTCGCTGAACAGGTCCACCGCCAGCGTGAGGTAACCGGCGCGGGCCAGCCGCTCCGCGTGGCCGCGGATCGAGTCGTTCAGGCCGAAGGCCTCGTGAATCATGAGGACGGCGGGAAAAGGGCCGGCTCCGGCCGGCCTGGCGAGGTAGCCGCCCAGCGAGGGCGAACCCCCGGCAGCGGCACTTTCGGCGCTCAGGTCGACGTACGTCATGGGGCAAGGGTAGCCGGGCCCTTGCATCGACTGCTCCGTAACGGTCCTTATGGGGCCTCAGAAGGGCCGTTATGGAGCAGTCGATGAGGAAAGAGGCAAAAGAACGGCGGCGGATCCCCCATAGGAATCCGCCGCCGTCCGGTTCTGTTAGGAACTAATCCTTCTTGAAGGTGTCCTTGACGTCTTCGCCGACCTTCTTGGCGTCAGCCTTGACCTGATCCGTCTGGCCTTCAGCCTTCAGGCGGTCGTTGTCCGTGGCGTTGCCGGCCGCTTCTTTGGCCTTGCCGCCGAGGTTTTCCGCTTCGTTACTGATCTTGTCTCCGAGGCCCATGTCACTGACCGCCTTTCGTTTCCTGTTGATCAAACACTGCATTTTCACCATAACACAAAGCATGCTTACTATTTCAAGGGCCCGGTTGAGGTTGCCTATTGAATGTCAGCAGCCCCGGCTAGGCTCGATGCATGGACCACACAACAAGCCTGACGCAGCACATCCATGCCAGCCCGGACAAGGTCTGGGCCGTCATCTCGGATATTCCAGGCTCTGCTGCCACCCTGTCCAGCATCGAGGCGGTGCAGATGCTCAGCGACGGACCCTACGGTGAGGGGACACGCTGGAAGGAGACGCGGAGGATGATGGGCCGGGCGGAAACGGTTGAGATGTGGGTGAACCAGGCTGATCCGCCACGCAGCACCACCGTCAAGGCCAACCAGGGCGGAGCCGATTACACCACGCGCTTCAGCCTCGCCGAGCGGGACGGCGGGACGGACCTCACGGTGACTTTCGGCGCCGAAGTGGTCAAACCCACCACGCTGAGCAAGATCTACATGGGCCTGTTCGGCAAGCTCGGCATGAACATTACCCGCAAGGCCCTGACCAAGGATCTGGCGGAAATCGCGGCCAAAGCCGAATCGCTCTAGTGGCGGTCAAGCTTCCCAAGATCACCGGTCCCCGGATCAGTGAGGTGCGGCTGGAGGACCTCACCGAGGATCCTTCGCCGGACTTCCGGCGCGGTGAAACGTACGACGGCGTCCGGTACAGCCGGGCGGCGGCTGACGGTCTGGAGCTTAGCGGCACGGACTTCGCCGAGTGTGAGTTCCAGGGCGCCTCGTTCAATGAGACCCAGCTCCGCGGCGCCGGCTTCCGCGACTGCGTCCTGTCCGAGCTGTACGCGCCTGTGTTCAGGGCGGCCCGGTCCACATGGCGTGACGTGCAGCTGAACAACCCCAGACTCGGGTCCGCTGAACTCTACGAGAGCGGCTGGCAATCGGTGCGCGTCGACGGCGGGAAGCTGGACTTCCTCAACCTGCGGGGCGCCAAGCTGACAGACGTGCTGATCACGGACTGCATCATCAACGAGCTGGACCTGGGCTCCGCCGCGGGAACAAGAGTGGCGCTGGAGAACTGCACCATCGGGACGCTGGACCTCACCGGGGCCCGGCTCAAGGACTTCGATATCCGCGGCACGGACTTCAGGACCATCAGCGGTCTGGGGAGCCTGGCCGGTGTCGTGATTGACGACTACCAGCTGAGCCTGCTGGCCCCGCTGCTGGCGGCACACCTGGGCATGCGGGTGGTGTAGCCCGGTCCTGAGGTGCCGGTTACACCAGGGTCAGTCGAAGAAGCCCACGATGTAGCCGATGAAGAAGAGAAGAAACAGCAGGACGCCACCTGCGATGGCTGCGATCCAGAAAACCTGCTGGCCTTTTCCGGAGCCCCGCAGCGTTGGTTCGTGTGTGCCGGCCACGGAACCCTCGCCAGGCGGGGTTTCACCGGGAGGAACACCGCCGCCCGGTTCCAGGCCTGTGATCTTGTCGTCCTGCGGATCGGGGTTAGGTCCTGTCACGGTAACTTCCTCGGCTCGGCGTGGGGTGGTCCTGATCGTGTCCCCAGACTAACTGCCAGCGGGTGGCGGGCCTAGGCTGGTGCCGTGACTTTTCTTCAGCCCCTCACCCTGACCGGCCGCCACGTCATCCTTGAGCCGCTGCGGTACGGGCACCACGACGGCCTGGTGGCAGCGGCCCGGGACGGCGACCTGTGGAAACTCTGGTACACGTCCGTTCCCACCCCGGACGGAATGGGCGCGGAGATTGAGCGCAGGCTGGCCATGCAGGCGCAGGGGTCCATGCTGCCGTTCACCACACGGCTGATCGATCCCGCGACTGGCGGCCCGGGCCGCATCATCGGGATGACCACTTACTGCAATGTCGACGCCGTCACGCCCCGCGTGGAGATCGGCTACACCTGGAACGCCGCCTCAACCCACGGCACCGGCACCAACCCGGACTCCAAGCTGCTGCTGCTTCAGCACGCCTTCAAAGCACTGGGCTGTGTGGCGGTGGAGTTCCGCACCCACTGGATGAACCACCAGTCCCGCGAGGCCATTGCCCGGCTCGGCGCCAAGCAGGACGGTGTGCTGCGCAGCCACTCACGCACGGCCGACGGCGTTCTGCGGGACTACGTGGTGTTCTCCATCCTGGAGCACGAGTGGCCCATGGTCCGCAACGGGCTCGAACACAGACTCGCCAAGCACCCCTAGGGGTGTTTGGCGAGTTGGGACTGCGGGTTCGGGCTCTGCGCGCCTGCTACATGGCTGCCACCAGAGCTGCTGCATAGCCCAAGGTGTGTCCCGTCCGGTTTGGATGGAAGTTGTAATCTGCGGTGGGATTGTTCGGATCAAAAACGAGCCATGGGTCGGCGGAGTTCACGGCATGTCCAAGGAAGCGTGGCGTTACGTCGACGAAGACGGCGTTGGCACTGTAGTAATAGTTAGCTAGTGCTACAGCATTTTCAATCAGTTCGTTAAGCCCCAGGGTGGCTTGGTTGATAGCCAACTGTGAGGCTGGTGGAAGGGGTGCAACCGGGCTGTCCGGGGCAAAAAGCAGTGGATAGCCCAAGACCACGATCTTGGCATGTGGTGCCGCGGCGTGGATGTCAGCATAAGTCTGGACCAGGGCGGACGTAAGTTCGGCCAGGGCCGCCTCGCTCGTGGCCGACGCGATGGCTACGTTGCAGGCCTCCGGCGAAACTGAACACTGGCCAAGGACGTAAGCAAACCCCAAATCGTTGGCCCCGGCAGTGATACTGACGAGTTCGGTCGCATCTGAGATCTTTCCGGTGAACACCAAGCGATCGAGCTGCTCTTCGACGGTGGGAGTGGAGATCACAGGATCGTAAGCGGGGCTCTGGGCGGAGAGCACGGCACCGTGGCAGGCCGCGTTAGGAGCTAGGTCCACGCGGCTTGTCTTACCTACGACGTCAACGTAGCCGCGCTGACTTTGCCAGCAGGCGATTCCCCCGGGACGCTCCGCGCCACCCGCGCCGGTCCCGGCGGCGTACGAATCGCCCAAAGCGACGTAGTCCACCTTGGGCGCAGGCGGTGCCGCCTCCGCCGGAATAGCCGCAAACCCCAAGGCCATGACCATGGTGGCGAGGCCGGCCGCAAAAGCCGGGCGCCGCCGTCGTACTGCTGACGTTGCCATCGAATTCCCCTCAGATTGATCCATTGAACGGGTGACACAGGCATATAAGTGACACCGTACGCCTCACGTCCAACCTCGTCACCGCTCCGGAGTACTCGACTTTCGCGCTGCCCCTGCCCGGATACGTGGGGTGTACCTGCACCAATGCGCGTGCGGGCCGTGGCGGCTTTGTGGTTAGCTGTCCGGGTGGAGACGATTGGGGGAGCTGTGAGCTGGGACGGAGCCGTCAACGCATGGCACGTCGCCGGCCGTGTCTACCGGATGGGCCGCCGCGAGTGGCTCACCGAGGCCGGGTGGCGGCAGGCGCACGACGACGGCATCCGCACCGTGGTGGACCTCCGTCACCCCCGCGAGGTGCGTCGCCGGGACACCGACCCGGCCGTGCCTGACGAGGCGTTGTCCGGCGTGGACATCGTCATCACCCCCACCGAAGAGCCCGACGATCCGCGCTTCACTGCCGTCTGCGGCCCGTACCTCAACGATCCTGCGCATTATCTGCACAACGTCAGGCTTTTCCCGGAAAAGCTTGTCGGCGTCTTCCGTGCCCTGGCCAGGGCGTCTGCCGGCGCCGTTGTGGTCCACTGCGCGGCGGGCCGGGACCGCAGCGGCATGGTGGCCGCGATGCTCCAGGATCTGGCCGGCCACGCGGATAACCTCATCGCCGACGGCTACGCGAAGGCGGGCCGCGGCATCAACGAGCGCTACCGGACGCACGGGCCTCCGCACACGCGGGAACGCTACCTCCCCGACGCCGAGCTGACGCCTCTTCTGGAGGAACGCTCCCGGACCGTGGTGACGTTCGTCCGCGAGCTGGATACGCGGGCCTTCCTGCTGCAGAACGGGCTAAGGGACACCGAACTCGCCGCCATCCTTCGACTGCTCGAACGTCCGGAGGGGCCATGAATACGCTCCGATATGTGGCAGCCGGCCTTGCCGTGGCGGGTGTGGTGATGCTCGTGGCCGGGCCTCTCTGGGCCGTCCTGACCTCGGATGTTGGGCAGACGGACGAAAATTTCGGCCTCGGCGACGGGACCGTCCACGGCGAGTGGCTTCCCGGTCAGGTCTTCCTGATGGTGGCAGGGGCCGTGCTGTGCGTGGCCGCAGTGATCACCGCCTACCTGTCACGGCGGAGCGATGCAGATGACCAGAGCAGATGACTAGAACAAGAGCGAAGGCGGCCGGTTTGAAGCGCGTATGGGGAGCAGCATCGGCAGCGGGGATGGCACTTGCCGTGGGATTGGGCGGCGTTCCGGCGTCTGCGGTGGCGGCGGTGCCGGGGTCAACGCCCCCGGCTGTTCCGGCGCCGGTGGCGCCGTCGGAGGCTCCGTCCTCAGATCCGTCGGCAGAGGTTCCATCGCCGGATGCAGGGGAAAGCCCGACGGCGGGTGGTGGCCTTTCGGAGGCCGGCCTGGCCGAGGCCGCCCTCCGGGACCTCGGCCTGACGCCCGCGGAATTCGCCGCCGCCGGCCAGCTGGGTAAGCAGGCCGCTGATGTTGCCGCGGCGCTGCGGGACGTCCCCGGATACCTCGGAACGCGGCTTGAGGACGGCAGTATTCTCGTTGCCGGCAGCGGGAAGGAACTGCAATCCGCGGTAGCCAAACTTAGGGTGACCATCCCGGCGGTGACCCTTGAAGCGGTACGGACCACGCCGCCGTCGGACGTTCCGGGAGAGTCCCTTCCGGATGGGTCCGCGCCGGCTGGGTCCGCTCCGACGGCGGCTGGTTCGGGTGACGCCGCCGGCACCCCGGCCACGTCCCGGACAGAAGCCGCGACGGGCAGCGAGCTCGCGCACAGCACGCAGCAGCTGTACCAGGCTTACCTTCGCGAGGTGGGACCGGCAGGGCTCCAGGCAGTGGCCCACACCGGCAGCGGGTTCGTCATCCGCACCGGGGGAGTGAACACCTCCGAAGCATCACAGGAAGGCATGGGCGCACCCGAAAGTGCGGGCACGGACGTCGCGGGCCCGGAGGCCGCTGCCGCCGCGGGCAAGATTTCCGCCGAGGAGTTCGTGGCGCGCTTCGCCAACGTGGAGCTCGACGCCGGCGCCCGGCTCGCCCCCGAAGCGGACGTCCCCGGGGGCCTGGGCTATGCCGCCGACACCGGCTATGTCTGCTCCACGGGCTTCGCCGCCTTTGATCCGGCGGGGCTGCCCGCCGTCCTTACTGCCGGCCACTGCACCAACGACGGCTCGGCACGGTCGGCCACGCTGCAGTTCCTTGGAACTCCGGCCGGGCGGCTCGGAGACTTTGGCTTCAGCCAGTTCGGCGGGCCGGGAAACACCACGGTACTGCGGCCCGGCAATTCCACCGACCCCGGCAACGTGGGGACGGACATCGCCGTGATCGATGACCTCCGGCCCGATGTGGACCCCTCGCCGGCGGCCAGCACCTGGGGCAACCCGTCGGAACCGGACCCGGATGTGAAGGTCGTCGGGACCTCGGCCCCTGTAGTGGGCATGCCCGTCTGCCGCTCGGGCCGGACGTCCGCCTGGTCCTGCGGAACCATCGACGCGGTGGGGATCTTCGTTGTGCCGGGGCACGGCTACCCGGCCGACCCCCTGGATCTCAGGGCGTTCAACGGGTTCTTGTCCTTCGATGTCCAGTCCGGCGGCGGCGACTCGGGCGGGCCGTGGCTGAGCGGGAACTACGCGGTGGGCACCCACGCGGCAGGCGAAGAAGCACCCAGGCCCGGTGAAGCTGCGCCAGCGAACTTCGCTGTGGCCGCCACGCTGGAGGATGCGCTCGCGGTGCTCCCCGGGTACCAGCTGGAACTCTTCCTCAACAGGCCCACGGTCGCCTCGCCGGCCCCCGGTGCAATGTTCGACGCCGGGCAGACCATCAGCGGCCAGGTGGCCGCCGCTCCGGCATCGGCAGTCGCGGCGGGTTCGAAGGTCAGGGTCACGGTCGCCGGCGAGGCGCCGTTTGAGGTGCCTGTGGATACGGCCGGTGCATGGTCGTTTACGGCTCCGGCTGTGGCAGGACCGCTGCGCTTTACAGCTGAAACGGTCAACGGGTTCAGCGCGTCGGGCGTCAGGCAGTTCGAGTTCGCTCCGGCGCCTCCGGTTCCCGCACCGGTGGTCGAAACCCCGGCGGCGGTGACCGCGGCGGGCGGTGCGCCAACCGCCCTCAGTAACAGCGCCGCCGTCGTCCGTCCGCTCGTGGCTGACCGGCCCGCCGCGCTTGCCAACACCGGTGTCTCCGGCCTGCTCCTGGCCGCCGGTCTTGCGGCCGCTGCGCTCGCCGTCGGCGGTGTCCTGCTGCTGCTGGCACAGCGGCGGAGGCGGCAGCGCGCAACCCCGGCGGAGTAGCCCCCCTGGGACGCTCTCTCACTTACCGTGGGTTTTCTCCAAACGCTCTATCATTTAATGCGGGTTTTTCCGGAACCCTCTCGCACTGACGGCCTCGGCAGTTTGATCGAGTGAGAGAGCGTTGGCCAGAAACCCACATTAAGTGAGAGAGGTCCGATTGAGGGGGCAAGGGCGGGGGTACCCGGCGGATCTTTCCCGGCCGCCCGGGCGTAAAATTTGCACCGTAGGAGGTGGCGAAATGACCCTAGCGATGACCACAGCCAGAACCATTCTGCCCGTCGACGATCCCGCGCGGGCCCACAGTTTCTACACCGAGAAACTGGGCCTTCCGCACCGCGGGATGACAGAGGATGGAAGCGAATTGCTCGGTACCGACGGCGGCCCGATGCTGCAGTTGAAGCCGGTCTCGGACGGCAAGCATTCCGAGCACACCGCCCTCAGCTTCGAGGTGCACGATATTGAGCGGATCGTGCAGGACATGGAGGCCAAGGGTGTCCGGTTCCAGGACTACGACCTGCCCAACTTGAGGACCGAAAACCACATCTGTACCACGGACTCAGAGAAGTGTGCCTGGTTCATGGATACCGAACACAACATCCTGTGCGTCCACGAGACTCTGGGCGGCAGCGAGCCTGAATACCAGCTCTGACCGGCACGCGGCCAACCCGGCACGCGACCAGGCCCGGCCGGCGGACGGCGCTGAACGGACGGCTACCGGCCGGCGTTGCTGGCCGGCCGTTCGCTGAGCCCGACTTTGATGTCCAGGCTCTCGCCGCCCCGCTTGACCTGGAAGCCAACGGTGTCGCCCGGATTGCGGCTCCGGAGTTCGGCCAGCAGTTTCTCCGGGGCGGTGAGCGCCACGCCTTCCATGGATTCGAGGACGTCCCCCGGGCGAATGCCCGCGCGCCCTGCCGGGCCGTCCCCGTCAACAGAGAGAACAACGACGCCGGTACTGACGTCGACGCCCAGCTGCTCGGCAATGGGCCGCGTCAGTTCGCCCGGTGTCAGTCCCAGATAAGCGTGTTCCGCCGTGCCGTCTGCCAACAGCTCCTCGGCCACTTCGACGGCGGTGGCTGCCGGGATCGCGAAGCCCAGCGCCACAGCACCGGACGACGGCGGAATGTAGGCCTCGCTGATGCCCACCACCTCACCGCGCATGTTGATCACGGCCCCGCCGGAGTTGCCGGGGCTGATCGGCGCATCTGTCTGGATAAGGTCCACCAGGGACAGGCTGTCCTGCGCCGATCCGGGAATAGACCGGTGGAGGCCTGAAATGATGCCGGCTGTGGCAGTGTTCTCGAAGCCCAGCGGCGAACCCAGCACGACCACGCCCTCACCAACCTTGGGCAGGGCCGGCTGGTATGTCGGTTGGGGCAGGCCGGTCCGTGACGCCTGGACCAGGGCAAGGTCCGTCACGGGATCGGTGGCCTTGACGGTGCCGGCCACACGCTGGCCGTCAGCAAAACCCACTTCCACTTCTGTGTTGCCGCGGACCACGTGCTCATTGGTCAGGATCAGCCCGTCCGCTGAGTAGACCACACCGCTGCCCAGCCCGCCGTCGGTGAAGATGGTAACCACCGACGGGGCTAAGTTCTCCACGATTTGGGTGATCGACAAGGCTGTGCCCGGATCGGCCGGAGCAGGAGCAGCGCCCGTGGTGGCGGCGGAGCCGGGCGATGTGCTCCCCGTGGTGACGGGCGAAGGGCCGGGCGTCGGTGAGTTCGTGCAGGCGGAAAGCGCCAGGACTGCGCTAAACACCGTTGCCAGGAACGCGCCCCGACGGCCGCGCGCTGAGCTGGATGGTGGCTTCATCGACAACCTCCACTTGGACGTCGGCTCTGTCCCTCCACCGTAGCGCCGGGTGCAAGACGCCGCCAGTGTCCGGGGGGAGTGAGCCATGGGCCTGCCGAAATCAGGAAATCCGGCGTTGAAAAGATACGAACGAGCGTACGTCTTGACTACTGTAGGCGCAGCCGACATACTGAATCAGGACCCCCGGCTGCAACGACGAAACCGGCGGCAACTCGAAACCTCAGGAGGATTGCCATGACCGAAGTGGCTTTTGATATCAACCGCAACGTGGATTTGTTCCGGGTCAACCGTGCCGACGAGCTAGCGGCCGCCCCCGGCCAGACGCTGAATGCCCGCCGCATCTCCGGTGTCAGCAAGGAAAACAGCCCTGTCGAGCAACTGTGGTTTGGCAAGGTGTACACCGGTCCGGGCGAAATCTCGGACGCCCACCACCATGGCGAAGCGAACACGGGAGGCTACGTCCTCCAGGGGCGTGGCTTTATTCGCTACGGCGAGGCGTATAGCCAGATCGTCTACCTGGAAGAGGGGGACTTCGTGTTTGTGCCGCCGTTCATGCCGCACATCGAAGGCAACGCCAGCAAGACCGAAGAACTGATTTGGATGACCACCCGGACGCCGGACAACATCGTAGTGAACCTGCACGACCAGGAGATTGTGGACCTGAAGATCGACTACCGTTCCTGAGTGAGGGAAATACAGGGTGGCTGCCGGAAGGTGGCCACCCTGTTTTTCGTGCGCGGGAGGTTGTAGGGAACAAAAGAACGACGGCGGGTGCGCGCCCGCCGTCGTTCTTTCCCGTTTGGTCAGGTTCAGAAGGACCGCGGCAGTCCGAGGTGCTTCTCACCGATGTAGTTTCGGGTCATCTCATCCGTCAGCGGGGCAAACGTGTACAGCCTGGCGTCGCGGAAGTAGCGCTGCATGGGCAGTCCGCGGAAGAAGCCCCAACCGGCCATGACGCGCATGCCGATGTCCGTGGTGGTGGTGGCAGCGTCGGAGGCGGCGAGCTTCGCCATGGCCGACCAGGTCTCATTGGTAACCGGGCCGGCGTCGGACGCTTCTGCGGCCTGACGCAGCAGGAGCCGCGCCGATTCAATCTTCACGCTCGCATCCACCAGGCTGTGCTGCAGGCCCTGGAACGAACCTACCGGCTTGCCGAAGGCGTGCCGCTGCCGGGCCCAGCCGACGGCGGTTTCCATGGCTCCGCGCGCGATCCCCAGGGCCACTGCGGCGCCATTGAGCCGTTCCCCGTTGAGGGTGTCCAGCACCTGCCGGAACCCCCGGTCGAGTTCTCCGAGGACGTTCGAGGCCGGGACGCGGACGTCGTCCAGGTAGACATCGCACTGCGCCAGCCCGCGGATGCCCATGGTGTCGATGACTTCGGTGCGGATCCCCGGGGTGGACCGCGGGATCAGGAACATGGTGATGCCGTCGATTGCGGAGCGGGATATTTCACTGGTCCGGGCCAGAAGGATGAGGTAGTCCGCATCCATCGCACCACCGATCCAACGTTTCTGCCCGGTAATCGAGTAGCTGCCGTCTTCCAGCCGGGTTGCAATAGTCTTCATCGCCCGCGCAACGTCAGTGCCGCCGTCGGGCTCGCTCAGCCCGAAGGACATCTTGGCCGCTCCGGCGTGCAGGGGTGCCAGGAACTCCTCCTGCTGCTCGCGGTTGCCGTACGAGTGTAGCAGTTGGACACCCATGTACTGGACCACCATGCTGACGCCCACCGAGGTGGGTCCGGCACCGAGTTCCTCTAGGACCACGGCCTGCGCCTGGTGCTTCGGGCCAGGGCCGTGGAGCTCGCCGTCGAGCTTGAGCAGGCCGGCGGCCGCTATCTCGCGGAAGAGTTCGACGTCGTACTCTTCGGCTTCATCGAATTTGTTCAGCCGTTCCGGGGTGACGTGTTCGGCCAGGACGGCCCGGACCCGCTGACGCAGCGCAGCGAATTCGGCGGGCTCGGCGATGTCGGCCGGCGGCGCGGGTTTGAAATCGTCTTGAATGCTCATTGCCTATTTCCTCTTGATGATGAAGCTGCTGCTGAATGTCATGACGGTGGTGTGGTCCTGTTTCAGGACCGAGTAGTTGATTTTCCAGATGCCCTGTCCGGGCTTTTTGGTCTCGCGGGCCATATCAACGGTGGCGATGACGCGGATGGTGTCGCCGATGAACACCGGCGCTGACGCGCGGACCTCGTCCAGTCCCAGCCAGGCCACCACGTTGCTGAAGTAACCGGTCTGGGTCATCAGTCCCAGTGCCAGTGACAGCGTGAGGGGGCCGTGGGCAATGCGCTGGCCGAACGGCGTCGTTGCCGCGTAGGTCTCGTCAAGGTGCAACGAGACAAGGTCGCCGGTGAGCCCTGCCCATTGGACCAGGTGCGCATCCGTGATGGTCATTCCGGCCGTATGGATCACGTCACCGGCCACCAGGTCTTCCCAGAAGTGGTCGGGGCGGCCCTTGGGAAGCGGCAGTGTGGTGCCGGCCGCTTGGGGATTAGTGCCGTGCATGTCTCTCTCCTGTTCGGTCAAATGAGGACGGGTCCCTAGGGGAATCGTAAGTCCCTCTTGAATAAGACTAGACGAGCGAACGCTTGTTCGTATACTAATAGAGGACACCAACTCTAATTTTCTGGAGGCTCAACATGAGTGAAGCTACGATCGTCGCCCCCGCGCCGGCGTCGGACATCGAAGTTCCGGCACCCACGGTGCATGAACAACTGACCGAGAAGCTCGCTTCGGCCCGCCTCGGTGGTTCCGAAAAGAACCGCAGGAAAATCATCGAATCCGGCAAGCTCCTGGTCCGCCAGCGCCTCGCGATCCTTTTCGACGACGAAAACTACATCGAAGACGGCCTGCTGGCCCGCTATGAAGAAGGCCTGCCAGGTGACGCCGTAGTCATCGCGTTCGGCCGGGTCGACGGACGCGAAGTCTGCGTTATTGCCAACGACTTCTCCGTCAAGGCCGGCACCTGGGGCAACCGTACCTTTGAAAAAATCATCCAGGCACAGACGAAGGCAGATGCCGCAGGCATCCCCATCGTCTACCTGTTCGATTCCGCCGGAGCACGTATCGACGAGCAGTTTGAAAGCTTCGCCGGCCGCCACGCGTGGGGCAACATCTTCTACAACCAGGTCCAGATCTCCGGCCGCGTCCCGCAGGTCTGCGCACTCTTCGGTCCCTCACCCGCCGGTTCGGCCTACGTTCCCGCGCTGTGCGACATGACCATCATGGTCCGTGGCCACGCGACGGCGTACCTCGGATCACCCCGCCTGGCCGAAATGGTCACCGGTGAAGTAGTCACGCTGGAGGAAATGGGTGGCGCCGAAATGCACTGCACCGTCTCCGGCCTCGGTGACGTACTGGTTGAAGACGACGAGGAAGCGCTCAACGCTATCCGAGTCTGGCTTTCCTTCCTTCCCGCCAACTGGGAGACCCCCGCGCCGCTTGCTCCTGCGATTGAACCCCGCCCGGGCCGGTCACTGCAGGACATTGTGCCCCTCCGCGAAGCTGAAGTCTTCGACATGGAGGAATTCGTCGAATCCCTCGTGGACGAAGGATCCTGGTTCCCGTACAAGGAACTGTTCGCCCCGGAAATGCTGACAGGGTTCGCCCGGATCAACGGCCGCCCCGTTGGGCTGGTAGGCAACCAGCCCAAGCACATGGGCGGGTCCATCTTCCCCGACTCCTCGGACAAGGCTGCCCGCTTCATCTGGATCTGCAACGCCTACAACATCCCGATTGTTTTCCTCGTGGACATCGCGGGCTACATGATCGGTTCGGCTGTGGAGCGCCAGGGCATCATCCGGCACGGGGCCAAGATGATCTTCGCAGTCTCGGAGTGCAGGGTCCCGCGCATCACCGTCCTTGTCCGCAAGGCCTACGGCGGCGGCTACCTCGCCATGTCGGGTGCCCCCATGAACCCGGACGCGGTCATTGCGTTGCCCACGGCCCGCCCCGCACTCATGGGTCCCGACGCTGCCGTCAACGGCATCTACTACAACCAGATCCACGAGATTGAGGACCCCGTTGCACGCAAGGCCTTCATCCTGGAAAAGCACAACGAGTACGCCGAAGGCATCGACGTGTTCAAGATCGCCAACGCGAA
This sequence comes from Pseudarthrobacter sp. BIM B-2242, assembly GCF_014764445.1. Lineage (NCBI taxonomy): Bacteria > Bacillati > Actinomycetota > Actinomycetes > Micrococcales > Micrococcaceae > Pseudarthrobacter > Pseudarthrobacter sp. BIM B-2242. The sequence goes on along the minus strand of NZ_CP061721.1, from coordinate 3,341,408 downwards.
CGCTGTGGAGGCCGTGGTTCCCGCCAACGAGCTTCGTGCTGACCTGACCAGGCGGCTTGGACTGTACTCCAAGCGCAAGATGGTCCCCGTTGAGCGGCGCCAGGCCGTCACCCCGGCCTAGGCGGAACCCGTGATCAAAGTAGTGGCAGTGATCAAGGCAAAGCCGGAACTCACAAGAGAGGAGTTCCTGCACTTCTGGAACGCGGAACATCCGGACTACGTGCGGAAGCTGCCGGGGATTATCCGATACCGCCAGAACCCCGCCATTGAGCACCGGAAGCCCTGGCCCTACAGCGGCATGGCTGAGCTTTGGTTCGCGTCGGTGGAGGACGTCAAGGTGGCCTACGCAGGGCCCGAAGGCAAGGAACTGTTCGACCATGAGCACCACTTCCTTGAAAGCGTTGAATGGTTCCTGGCCGAGGAAATCGACGTGCCGCTGACGGCAGGTGCCTGACGAATGCCCAAGCGGATCACGTATCTGGAAGCCCGGCCGGACAAGGACCGGGAAGCGTTCCGGACCCACTGGTCAACCACGCACGCCGAGATAGCCCGGGATCTGCCTGGCGTGACGGCCTACCGGCAGAACCACGTTCTGCCGCCCGCCGGCCAATCGTCCGCGCCCGCTGCCGCATCCGCCGTCGAGGAGTCGGCGGAGGGCTTGGCGTACCGCGTCGACGGCATCGTGGAGTTGTGGTTCGCCGATGAGAAGGTCGTGGGAGCGGGATTCGCGTCCGACGTCGCCGCCCGGCTGATTGTGGACGAACCGAACTTCCTCAGCGGCCTGACCGGTGGACCGGTCACGGCCGGCACGCCGAACGCTCACTGGCCGTTCAAGGTCTGGGTGCTGGCCCGCTGGGCGGACGGGGCAGAACCGGCACGGGATGCCCTCGAGTTCTGGGCGGAGCAGCTGTCCGCAACGCACGACGGCGCCCTCGGCTGGGGCGTGAACGTCCTGGTCCCGGGGGCCGAGCTGTTAGTCCGCGAGGCGTTGCGCCGCGAAGAACCGATTCCAGAAGTGGCTGTCTCCATCGGCTTTGCTACCCAGGCCGCCGCCCAGGCGGCTGCTGATGAGCTGGACCAGCAGCTGGCTCAGGGAATGGACGGACTCCAAGGCGTCCTGACCCGGTTGCATGCCTGCCTGGCCGAGGAAATTGTCATCATCTGACTGCCCGCGTTGATTGAACCGACGGCCACGGGAAGCGGGCCAGGAAAGGAACAAGCATGACTCCTGCCGGTGCGGTGGTCCGTTTCATCCTGCTCGGAGGAGCTTGGGGTTCCAGTTTCCTGATGATGAAACTGGCGGTGGCCGGGCTGTCACCGGGACAGGTGGTCCTGGGGAGGCTGGTCCTCGGTGCGCTGGCGTTGAGCCTGCTGTTGGTCCTGGCGCGGCGCCCGTGGCCCCGGCAACGCCAACTCTGGCTTCATCTGGCGGTGACCGCCGCCGTCGGCTGCGTCATTCCGTTCCTGCTGTTCGCCTGGGCGGCGGAACGGATCCCGAGTGGCGTCTCCAGCGTCCTGAACTCGGCGGTGCCGCTTGCCACTGCTGCGGTCACAGCCCTGGCCTTGCGGCAGGAAAAAGTAACGCGGTGGAAGCTGGCCGGCATCCTCACGGGCGCCGTCGGAATCCTCCTGGTGTTATCGCCCTGGCGCTTCTACGCCGCGGACGCAGTCGATTTGTGGGGGCAGTTCGCCTGCCTCGGAGCAGTGCTCTGCTTCGGCGTTGTCTTTGCGTACACGAAGAAATACGTTTCGCCGCACTCAGCGGATCCCGTCGGCGTGGCCGCTGTCCAGATGGCAGCGGCATGCCTGCTGGTGCTGGTCATGGCGCCCTTCATTGCCGTGGGCCCGGTGACGCTGACCGTACCGGTGGTGGTTGGCATGTTGCTGCTCGGCGTGGTTAGTACCGGCCTGGCTTACATCTGGAATTTCCGCCTCATCGGCCAGTGGGGTGCCACGGCAGCATCCACGGTTGCCTACATCACTCCGCTGGTGGGGGTGGCCCTCGGTGCGCTGGTACTCCACGAGGAAATCACCTGGAATCAGCTCGCCGGAGCTGCGATCGTCATTGCCGGGATTGTCCTGGCCCAAGCGGGCGCCGTGCCGGCCGGCGACGCCCGGACCGGCCTGGCGCAAGCAGGCTCGAACCGAACCCTGGAGTCCCCGGACGGGGAGATGGAGGAAACAAAGTGACCGGACCCGAAGACTTTGAAGAGATCAGGAATCTCAAGGCCGACTATTTTCGGCACCTTGACGCCAAGAATTGGTCTGGCCTGAGGTCCCTGTTCCATGCCGATGCCACTTTCGGCGGCTTTCCTTTCGATACGGAGGACGCAGATGACTTCGTCCGGAGCGTATCGGGGTTCCTGCATGGTGTGGACTCTGTGCACCAGGGCTTTATGCCCCGGTTGGCAGCTACCGCCGACAGCGCTATCCATGGACTCTGGTCAATGCACGATTACCTGCTGTGGCCCCGTGACAGCAGGGACTACCGCGGGGCCTGTGTCCCCGGACTGTATGGAATCCGGGGGTACGGCTTTTACGAAGAGGAATACCGCCGCCTCAACGGACGATGGCGCATTTCTGTCATGCGGCTCCTCCGGACCCGGATCGACCTGCTCACCGGGGATCAGGTGCGCCCACCCATGTCGAGCCTGATTGAACCTACCCCGGACTGGATTCCTGACGCGTAATGACTGGAAACCGGCGGTTACGGCGCCGCGACCAGTCCCGGGACGCCGGGGTGGATTCCTGAGGTCGCCAAGTAGCGGATGTGGGCGGCTGTCTCGCTGAGGGCCAGTCTGAACTGCAGCTGCCCCAGCGAGGCCCAGCCCCTGGACCAAGTGAGCTGCCTGGCCACGTCATGGACCGTCGAAGCGCCCGCGCTCAGGACGGCCAGCACCTCGCGTGAACGTTCGGTAATGTGCTCTTCCAGGACACGGGCCCTGTGGCCCACGCCCCGGAAGCGGTATTCGTGTGCCGGGCAGACTTCGTAGTGGTCGTTCCCGGCGATCTTCTGCAACGACTCGATGTTGCGGCGCAGCGGATCGGTGTCGCCGCGGATTTCGAGGGACACGTTGGGGGAGATGCGGGGAAGGACGTGGTCGCCGGACAGGACCAATTCGCCGGCGTCGTCCCACAGGCAGATGTGGCCCGGGGTGTGGCCGGGGGTGTCCATGATGCGCCAGTTGCGGCCGGCAACGGACAGGATATCGTTGTCGCCGAGGCGCCGGTCGGGGTCGGCCAGGCGGCGCATGTCCAGAAGTGACTCCGGGGTCATGGCCGCCTCTGGCACCCGTTCTTCAGGCACGCCCCAGGCCCGCATACGGGTCTGGTCCAGGGCCGATTCCTCGTGGGCGTCCTCGAAGGCGCTGATATGACGTCGCTCGTTATTGCCCAGGGCGATCCATGCCCCGGAGCCGCTCGCCAGGCGTGCTGCCATGCCCAGGTGGTCGGTGTGGAAGTGGGTGGCAACAATGCCGGTGATTTCCCGGGGGCCAACGTCCAGGCTGGCAAGGGCGGCAATCAGCTGGCCGTGGCCTTCGTCGGAATCGAAGCCGGGATCCACCACGACGCATTCGTCGCCGTCGAGCAGCACGTAGCTGAGCGTGTAACGCATGGGGTTCCCGGGAAAGACCACCGGAACGCTGTGCACGCCCGCCGCGACCAGCTCCACCGGGGGCAGGACCTTGCTGTGCCAGGCTTCACGCTGGGCGGTGCCGGTGATGGTGATGCCCGCGGTCTCAGCCCTCATGGTTGTTGAACAGCGAGAAGAGGCGGGTGGCGCCGCCGTCGATCAGAAGGTCCGCACCGTTGATATTGCGCGCGTCGTCGGTGAGGAGGAAGGCAATCATGGCTCCGATCTCAGCAGGTTCGATGACGTTCTGCGTGGGGACACGCCGTCGGACCTGGTCCCGGACCTCCTGGATGACCATGGGGGTGTCCACCACCCCTGGGCACACTGAATTGACGGTGACCCCCGTGCCCCAGAAATCTTCGAGGAGCGAACGCGTGAGGTTGGCGAGGCCGGCTTTCGACGCCGCATAGCTCGGGTACGGGTAGCCCGTAACGCCGGCGATGGAGGCGATGTTGATGATCCGCCCCCAGCCGGCTTCGATCATGGCGGGGGAGAACGCCCTGATGAGGTTGAACGGGCCAACCAGGTTTACGTCCAGCGCGCGGCGGAAGGATTCGGCGGTGCTATCCGCGAGGTACTTGCGGTCCAGGATGCCCGCGGCATTGACCAGCGCCTGCACGGGACCTACTGCCGAGGTCACCTCGGCAAGGAGGCGGGCGACGGCGGCTTCATCGGCCACGTCTGCGGCAAAGGCACTTGCATTCCCGCCCGAGTCCCGGATGGTTTGGGCGGCCGCCTCGCTGGCTTCGGCGTTCAGGTCAACGCAGACGATGGTGTGGCCGGCTCCGGCGAGGCGGGCGTTGATGCCGCGGCACATACCGCCGCCAGCGCCAGTCACCAGGATGTTTAGGGGAGTGCTCATAGCGTTGCGTCTCTTTCAGGAAGTCGGTTGCGGCGGTGGTTCAGAGGAGGGGACAGCCCGCGGTCAGATCCCGCTGATGGCCAGCGACGGGTAGTCGGTGTAGCCCTCATGGCCTCCGCCATAGATGCCGGCAGGACGCAGCGGCTCCAGCGGCGCCCCGGCCCGGAAACGCTGGGGGAGGTCGGGGTTGGCGATGAACAACCTGCCAAAGCCCACGAGGTCCGCAGTCCCATCGGCGAGGAGCCGTTCGGCGGACGCCTGGTCGTGTCCGCCGGTGACAATCACCACGCCGTCGAACAAGGCCGCGAGCTCTGCAGTGGGGATGGAATCGGCCGGACTCTCCACAGTGGTGGATCCGGCGATTTCGGGCTCCACAAGGTGGAGGTAGGCGATTCCAAGGTCATTGAGCTGGCGGATCACCGTGGAATAAAGCGTCCGCTTGTCTGAATCGTGGGCGTCCATCCAGTCTGACGACGGCGAGAGCCGGACGCCGATCCGGTCCGCCGGGAGGTGCCGGGACATTTCCCCGATCACCTCGCGGAGGAACCGCGTGCGGTTTTCGAGCGACCCCCCGTATTGGTCGGTTCGGCGGTTGGAGCCGTCGTTCAGGAACTGGTCCACCAGGTAACCGTTGGCAGCGTGAAGTTCGACGCCATCGAACTCTGCCCGGACAGCGTTGCGGGCCGCTGCACCGTACGCGTGAATGATGCCGGCGATGTCCGCCGTCGTCAGTTCCCGCGGAACCTCATACGGAATCCGGCCCTGGGGGCTGCGGTACTGGTAGCCGGTGATGGGGATGGCTGAGGGCGCCTTTGGCGGCAGGCCATCGGGCTGGACGCTGGAATGGGACTGCCGGCCGACATGCCACAGCTGGGCGTACACTGCTGCGCCATCGCGCTTGGCCGCGGCAACCACCGGGCGCCACGCCGCCACCTGTTCAGCGGAGTAGAGCCCGGGCACCCGCGCGTATGCTGTGGCCTGCGGAGCGATCACCACTCCCTCGCTGATCACCAGGCCGGCACCTGCGCGCTGGTGGTAGTACTCCTCCATCAGCGGCGTTGGGACGCCGTCATCAGTTGCACGGCTGCGCGTCAGGGGCGGCAGGACAATGCGGTTCCGAAGCGACTGGCCTCCCACGACCACACTGTGGAACAAGCGGCTGGGACGTTCCAAGGTCTTCTCCTCATGACTTACGAGCGTTTGTACGTTAAGCTGAGTTTTGCGGATGTTCTTGGCGATGTCAATGCCTGATCACCAGAAGCGGACGCTTGTTAGGATAGGGACCACCACGAACACGACGTTGAAAGGAGGCGGCCAGCATGACTGTACGAGCTGAACGAAACACGGCCCACACCATTAGGGAGGGCGCGGCCAAGCTCTTCTTCGAGCGCGGCTACGACGCCACCACACTGCGCCAGGTTGCCTCCGCTGCCGGGCTAAAGGTCGGCAGCCTCTATAACCATATCGACAGCAAAGAACACCTCCTCCTGCAGATCATGGGCGGGATCATCGATGATCTGCTCGAACGCGTTGAGGAAGCCATTGCCGGAGCGGAGGGTGGCGACAGTGTGGACCTGCTCCAGGCTGCGCTCGCCGAGCACATCACCTTCCACGCCGAGCGGGCCCAGGAAGTCTTCATCGGCAACGCCGAGCTGCGCTCGCTGCCCCAGGAGGCCCGTGAAGTAGTCATCAAGAAGCGTGCGGACTATGAGCTGATCCTTGAAAAGCTGGTTCGTGCTGCAGGCAAGGACGGCCTCGCTGACGTCATCGACCCCAAAATCCATGTGTACAGCTTCGTGGCGCAGGCGACGCACATTGCCAGCTGGTTCAAGCCCGGTGGCCGGTTCTCGCTCGAGGAAATTGTCCGCATCTACACGCGGCTTGCCCTGCGTGAGCTGAACGTCAAGGACGCTGACGAGCGCGTCCGGCGGGGTGCTGCCTAGTTCCCTAATCGAGGCGTGGGATCCCGGCGCTAAAGCCGGCTCTTGGCGCAGAGATGCCGCCACCCGACGGCGGAGTGCACGCCAGAACGCCCGGCTGGAGATTCCAGCCGGGCGTTCGCGCTTTGTTCGTAGTGGTCAGTACGTCTTTTCGACGACGAACTTTCCGTCCTTGACCGCCAGCACGGTCAACCCGGTGAGCCCTGTGGGGCCGTGGTATTCGGGTGTAAACGTGTAGATGGCGTTGACGGCGGTCAGGTCTTTGGTGTTGTTTTCCAGGGAATCCCTGATGGCGTCACGCGTGTCCTGGAGGCCGGAGGGTTCACTCTTGAGGTTCTTGAGCGCGTTCTCCAGGAGCATGGCTCCATCCCAGCCGTTCGCGGAGTACTGGCCGGGGGCCTCGTTGTACTTTGCTGTGTATTTGTCCACGAGGTTGCGCACCACCTTGTACTGGGGATCGCTTTCCTTCACGTCGGCCGCCGCGAGCACCTTGGAACCCTGCAGCAGGGTGTTCTCGCCTGCGGCGCCAGCGTTGTCTATATAGGCGGGTGAGCCCGCGCCGGGGGAGTGGAAGAGTATCGGTTTGAAGTTGATGGACGCAGCGCTCTTGGCAACGATCGCGTTGGCCGGGTTCACGGCCCACACCAGAACCACATCGGGCGCAGCCGACGCGATCTTGGAAAGCTGGGCGGTGACGTCCGTGGAGGTTGCGTTGAACACTTCGTTGGCAACGAGCTCCACGCCCGCCTCCTTGACCAGCGGTTCGATGGTCTTGACCGCATCCTGGCCGTAGCCGTCATTCGTGGCCAGCAGTGCGATCTTGGTCCAACCCTTGTCTTTGGCCAGCGCGAGCTGTGCCTGGAGGGAGAGTTTGGTGTCTGTGTATTCCTTGAACATGTAGGTCGCCTCTGCCGCCGGCGAAACGATCGCGGAAGATGAAGCCAGCGAGATGACGGGCAGCTTCAGGGACTTGGCGAAGGACTTCAGGGCAATCGATTCCCCACTGGAGCTGGGGCCAAGAACAGCATGGACCTGCTCCTGGGTGGCCAGCTTGCGGAGCTGGTTGACGGCGTTGCCCTCATCGCTGGTGCTGTCCAGGACCACAAGTTCAACCTTCTTGCCGTTGACACCGCCGGACGCGTTGACGTCCTCGAAGTACAGCTCGATTGCCTTGCGCTCGGGCTCGCCCAGGGCGGCATAGCTGCCTGTCAAGCCGACCAGGACGCCAACCTTGTATGCCTCGGTCCCGCCGCCTGCGGCGTTGGCCCCGCAGGCCGTCAGGGACGCGGCCAGAACGCCCGCTGCGGCAATGGCGCCGAAGGTCCTCCGGTTGAATGTGGAACTCAAATTACGACGCATGGGTCTGCCTTTCATCCCGGCAACATTGCCGGTGCGGAGAGTTGGGGCGAGCGTTGACATGATCTGCGTCACGCTCGTAGACTCCATCAAAACGAACGAACGCTTGTATGTCAATGCTCGTAAACCAATCGGTTCCGGGCTCCACTGTTTTTGAGAGAGGCTTCTCATGGAAGTTGCGTTGCAACTAGTGCTTTCCGCGCTAGCCGTGGGCGCCATTTACGGTTCGATGGGCATCGGCTACGTGGTGATCCATCGCATGACAGGAATGGTCAACTTTGCCCAGGGCGACATCGCTGTCGCTGGCGCATTCGGGGCGGTTGTCGCTTCGGCTGTCCTTCCCCCGCTTGCCGCCATCGGTGTCGGCGCGCTGACGGGAGCCGTAGCGAGCGTCCTGATGTACCACCTGGCCATTTTCCCGCTCCGCAAGCAGGGCCTGCTGGTACAGACGATCGTGACCCTCGGGGTTGGCATTGTTATCCGGTCTGTCCTGCAGCTGGTCTTCGGAACCGGCCCGCGCCAATTTGATCCGATCACCGCCGGCGGCCCCGTGAACATTGCCGGCGCATCGCTGCCCCAGCAGGCGTTCTGGGTTATCGGCATCACCCTGGTGGCCTACGTCGCCCTCGCCATGTTCTTCGAACGGACACTCACCGGCAAGGCTCTCAGCGCCTGTGCGGTCAACAGCTATGCCGCCGGCGTGGTGGGCATCAATCTCACGGTCATGGCCACCATAGCGTTTGCCCTGTCGGGCGCCGTTGCCGGCGCTGTCCTGGCAACCCAGGTCCCGACGTCGTTCATCACCGTCGGTGCCGGGTTCGCCCTCGGACTCAAAGGCTTCATAGCCGCCATCCTGGGCGGCTTCGACAAGATCGGGCTCACCCTGGCGGGCGGCTTCCTCATTGCCCTGGTGGAAAACGTGGCGTCCCGGAGCATTTCCACGGCGCACTCGGAGACCATCCTGTTCGTGCTCCTTATTGCCCTCCTGATCCTGCGTCCGCAAGGCCTGACCCGAAAGTTGGTGGTCGAACGTGTCTAGGTCCTCCCTCACCGAGAACGATCGCAAGAATGCAAGGGCAGCACTGCCCGTCAGCCTGAGCGGAAACGGCCTGAAATGGTCCCACGGTGCTGCCGCCCTGATGTGGGTCGTGGTGGTTGCCGCTGCCGGACTTGGGCTCAGCGACTACTGGCAGGGCATTGGTGCAAGCGTTGGCCTGATGGCCCTCCTCGCACTCGGCATGATTCTGGTGACCGGCTACGCAGGCCAGTTCTCGCTCGCCGTCGGCGCCTTCTACGGAATCGGTGCCTACGGCAGCGCACTGCTGACCATGAACTTTGGCTGGCTGGGTATCCTCGCCATCATCGTGAGCGCCGCTTTGGCGGGGGGTGCCGCGTACATGTTGGGACGGCCCATCTTCCGGCTTCGTGGACACTTTCTCGCCATGGGAACCCTCGCCCTCAGTGAAGTCTTCTTCCTGCTGGTCAACAACCTTGAAATCACCGGCGGTTCCTCCGGCCTTCCCCTTTCCGCCCTGGACGTCTTCGGATTTGAACTCTTTGACACCGGCCAGCACTTCATCCTGAACTGGCTCATCGTTGGCCTGGTCCTCTGGGGTTGCCTGCGGCTTGCTGTGGGCCGCGAAGGGCGCGCCCTCAAAGCCATCCGCGGCCATGAGGCCGCCGCCGCCTCCGCCGGCATTAATATTGCCGCCTCCAAGACGCGGGTGTTTGTGGCATCCGCCGTGATCAGCAGCCTGGCCGGATCGCTGTACGCGCACCAGGTCATGTACGTGAATCCGCCGCCCTTTGGCGTGGCCACCGCCATCGATGTGCTGGTCATTGCCGTCCTTGGCGGCATGCGCTCCCCGTGGGGTGCGGTGATTGGTGCGGTGGTCCTGGAATTCCTGCACCAGAGCATCGAAGGCGTCCTGACGCAGCTGTTGGGCTCTGCCGCCGTTGGTGCGGGCCAGACGCTGGTTCTGGGCGCACTGCTTGTGGTCATTCTGATCCTGCGACCGGACGGGATCGTGGGGGTTGCAGCAAGCATCGTCCGGAAGTTCAAGCGGAAGGCGGCCGCTCGGGAGACCGCCGCCGAAGCAGACCAGGAAGAGTACGTGACCATGGCGCAGGCCCGGTCAGCGGATGACGCCGTCCGGGAACGCGAAGGCCATGCCCTAGGCGAGGTAGTCCTGCAGGCCCGTGGGCTGGTGAAGCGCTTCGGCGGCGTCACTGCCGTCGACCATATCTCCCTGGACATCCACGCCGGTGAGGTGCTCGCGGTGATCGGACCGAACGGCGCCGGCAAGTCCACCTTGGTGAACCTTCTCTCCGGAAACCTGCTGCCGACGGCGGGAACAGTCTCCATCCTTGACGAGGAAATCACCGGCAAACCCGCCCACGTCGTGGCGCAGCACGGACTGAGCCGTTCGTTTCAGACGCCGTGCCTCTTCGAAGGCATGGATGTGCTGTCCACCGTCAAGGTGGGAGCGCATCTGCGCGGGAATATCGGTATGCTCCGCTCGTCTCTCCCCACTCCCGGGGCTCTCCGCGAGGAGCGGGAGCTGGACAGGCTGGCACACGAGGTCCTGGACCGTCTGGGACTGGCCGCCTTTGCGGCTGAGGATGCCAAAAACCTGTCCTTGGGCCAGCAGAAAAAGATCGAGATTGCCCGCGCACTGGTGGCCAATCCGAAGGTGCTGCTGCTCGATGAGCCCTGCGCCGGCCTCAACAAGGCGGAGAAGAAATCACTGCTGGTGCTCCTTCGACAGCTGGGCCGCGAAGGAATTGCCGTCCTGGTGATCGAACACGATATGGAGTTTGTTATGGCTTCGGCCGACAGGGTCCATGTGGTCAACTTCGGTGCCACCCTCAAGATCGGTAGCCCTGCCGAGGTGCAGGGCGACCAGGCCGTAATCGATGCCTACCTGGGCGTCCCCAGTGACTCCGTAGATGCCACGGACCAGCCCCTTGAACCGGAGGTCATTCGATGAGCGCCATGCTCGAAGTCTCAAATGTCAGTTACTCTTACGGCCGCGCCCAGGTCCTCTACGACGTTTCCTTCGAAGCCGCGGAAGGCGAGATCGTCACGATCATCGGGCCCAACGGCGCGGGGAAAAGCACCCTGCTCAACGTCGTGGCCCGGTCCCACAAGCTGCGGCGCGGGAATATCAGGATGGCTGGCCACGGGACCGAAAGGCTCTCGCAGGCCGGCGTGGTGAAGCTGGGCTGCGTCCTGGTTCCCGAGGGCCGCCAGGTGTTCTCCTCACTGACAGTCCACGACAATCTGGTCCTCGGCGGCTATGTGTCCCGCCGCGCAGGCACCGCCAAAGCCACCATTGAGCGGGTGTTCGATATCTTCCCGCGGCTGTCCGAGCGGTCCAACCAGCTCGCCGGCACACTCAGCGGCGGCGAACAGCAGATGCTGGCGATCGGCCGGGCCATGCTCAGCCGTCCGAAAGTGATGCTGCTGGATGAACCCAGCCTGGGGCTCGCACCGCAGATGACCGCGCGGATCATGGAGGTGCTGGGTGAACTGCGCCGGGAATCCGGACTGACCATCGTCCTGGTGGAGCAGAACGCGCACGCGGCCCTGGGCCTGGCCGACCGCGGCTACCTCATGAGCGGCGGCCGCGTCCTGACCTCCGGGACTTCCGCGGAACTCAAGGCGGACAGGATGGTCCAGCAGGTGTACCTGGGCGCGGCGGCGGATCCCGATGCCACCCGGCAGGACCCTACTCAGCGATCCGCTACCGGGCAGCCTGCTGCTGCCCTCTCCGCGGAGGCGAAATGACCGTCCTTGTAGCCTACGTCCCCCGCCCCGAGGGGCGCGCCGCCGTCATGCGTGGCATCGAGATGGCCAGGCTGACCGGCCAGCCGCTCTATGTGGTGAACGCCGGGCCGGGGGGTGACCACATGAGCAAAGCCTTCTCTGATACCGCGGACATGGACGAGGTGGACCAGGAGCTGGCCGCCTCCGGCGTGACCTATGAACTGAAACAATTTGTCCGCGGCCGGACGGCCGCGGAGGAAATCGAAGACCTGGCCGAGCAACTTCCGGCGTCAATGCTGGTCATCGGTCTTCGGCGCCGCAGCCCCGTGGGCAAACTGGTGCTGGGCAGCGTGGCGCACGATCTCCTCATGGGCGTTGAATGTCCCGTCCTGGCGGTGAAGCGCTAGATTCCCCCGGGAAATTTAAGGAATACCGGCCGGCTCCGCTGCGCACCCAGCGTTGCGGAGCCGGTTTTTCCGTGCTCAAACCTGCCGTTTTGCGGACAAAATAAGGCATAGGCGGTCCTAATTATCCCAGCCTCTTGCGGCAGGAACCATCTCGGACTAAGCTATCGAACGTACGCTTGTTCGTTGATGAACAAGTGTCGTGGAGTCCGCGACACAACGGCCCACTTCAGCCCGACCGAGGAGTAAACATTGCGAACGATTGGTGAGTGGATCAGGCTCAACCACCGGCGCTACCCCACGCGTGAGGCCTTGGTGGACGGCACCAGCCGGCTGACCTTCGGTCAACTCGCGGAGCGCGCTTGGGGCCTGGGCCGTGGCCTGCGGGACGCCGGCGTCCGCGCAGGCGACAATGTGGGCGTCCTTGCCGGCAATTCGGTCTTTAATGCTGAAGCATTCTTTGGTGTCGCCGCGGCCGGCGGCACCTACGTGGCGTACAACTGGCGCTGGGCCCCGGCGGAACTTGCCGCGGGCATGAAGGAAACGGGCGCGAAGATCATCCTGGTCGAGGAACGCATGCTTCCCAATGCCGAGGAAGCCCTTGAAATCCTTGGCCGTACTGAAGGGGAAGTTCCGCACCTGGTCCGCCAGGGTGCGGAGTTTGAGGGCCTGCACACCGGCGCGGGTCCGCTTGAGGACGTCACCACATTGGACAGCCCGCTGTGCATCATATATACCGGCGGCAGCACCGGCACTCCCAAGGGGGTGGTCATGTCGCACGGCGCGGCAGCGGCCAACGCCTTCAACGAAATGTACGACTGCGGAGTCGGCAACCGGCAGGACGAACGCGGCCTGATTGTCACGCCGTTGTTCCACTCGGCTGCTTTGCTGTGCTGGCTGGTTCCCCACTTCATCGCCGGCGCCACCAGCGTCATCGCGGAGAAGTTCAACGACGAACTCATCGTGGACCTCGTGGGACGGGAACGGATCACCAACACGTTCCTCATTCCCAACATGATGCGCCGCCTTATGGAGAGCGGGGTTTTCGCGGATCAGGCCATCAGGACCCATCTTAAAGCCGTTCATACCGGTGCGGGCCTGCTGCGGATGCCGGACAAGCAGCTGTTTACGGATCTGCTGCCCGGCGCCGAACTGTACTTCCGCTACGGACTGACCGAAGCCGGGCCCATGGTCACCAGGCTCAAGCCACGGGACATGCTGGACCCGGCCGTGGACGGTTCGATCGGAACCGAATACCTATTGGCCGAGGCCCAACTCCAGGATCCGCTCGGCCAGCCGGTTGCACCCGGCGAGCTCGGCGAGATCTGCGTCAAGGGTCCCTCGTTGATGACTGGCTACTACGGCCGGACGGATGCCACCGCCGAGGCATTCCGTGGCGGCTGGCTGCACACCGGCGACCTCGCGGTACAGGATGAGCGCGGCTACTACTTCTTCCGCGACCGTCTCAAGGAAATGATCAAGACCGGTGGCGAAAACGTCTATTGCGCGGAAATCGAACAGGCGCTGCACCTTCACCCCGCAGTCCTGGAAGCGGCTGTGGTGGGTGTCCCTGACCCTCGCTGGGACGAGGAGGTGCGCGCCGTCGTCGTACTCCGTCACGGAGTCAGCGCCAACGGTGAGGAGCTCTCCACCTTTCTGCGCTCCCACCTGGCCGGGTACAAGATCCCGAAGAAGATCGTCTTTATGGGCGCGGACCAGCTGCCGAGGTCTGCCGCCGGGAAGCTCGTGAAATCGCAGCTCAAGACAAACCTTGGATGGGGAGCATGAAACTCGCAACTGTACGCATTGAAGGAGGCACGTCGGCCGCCGTCGAGGCAGAAGGTGCTTTGACCCTGTTGCCGTTTTCCGACGTCGGGGAGTGGCTGCGTGCCGGTTCGCCCGCGGTTGAAGCGTACGACGGCGGCGCACGACTGGTGTTGTCAGAGGCGGACTTTGCGCCGTTGGTCACCGCACCCGGAAAAATTGTGTGCGTAGGGCTGAACTACCGTGAGCACATCCTGGAGATGGGCCGGGAACTGCCGACCCATCCCACGCTTTTTGCGAAGTTCGCCGACGCCCTGATCGGGGCGAACGATCCCATCGTGTTGCCGCCGGGATCGGAAGCAGTGGACTGGGAAGCCGAACTGGCCGTGGTGATCGGCAGCCGGGTCTCACGGGCCACGGAGGAGGAAGCCGCGGCCGCGATCGCCGGGTTCACGGTTGCCAACGACATTTCAGCCCGCGACTTCCAGCGCCGCACCACGGAGTGGCTGCAGGGCAAAACCTTCGATGCAACCACGCCTCTGGGTCCGTTCCTGCTGACGGCCGATGAGGCCGGCAGTGCACCCGCGCTGGAGATTTCCTGCACCGTGGACGGCGCCACTAAGCAAAAGGCGGACACCGGTGATTTGGTGTTCGGTCCAGTTGAGCTGGTCCGCTACATCTCCGCGGTGACCACGCTCAACCCCGGTGATGTAATCCTCACCGGAACCCCCGGGGGAGTGGGCGACGGCCTTAATCCCAAGGAATTCCTGGCTGACGGCAGCGTCGTCACCACCTCGATCTCCGGCATCGGCGAATGCCGCAACGCCTGCATCCTGCGCTGAATCCGGCCCCTGATTCCTGCGCCCTAGCACTAAGGACCATCATGTTTACCAAGATCCTCATCGCCAACCGTGGCGAAATTTCTGTCCGGGTGTCCCGCAGCTGCCGTGCTATGGGCATCGAGTCCGTGGCAGTGTATTCAGCCGCCGACGCCGGCTCATTGCACGTGCGAGTGGCGGATGCCGCCATCAACCTCGGTGACGGGCCCGCCAGCGAGAACTACTTGAATATCCCCAAGATCATCGCAGCCGCCCTTGAATCCGGTGCCCAGGCGATCCACCCGGGCTATGGGTTCCTCTCGGAAAACCCGGAGTTCGCCGAAGCGGTCGCGGCCGCCGGCCTGACCTTCATTGGTCCTTCCCCGCACGCCATCACCACCATGGGCGGCAAGGTCGCGGCCCGGGATGTGGCCATCCGCGTCCAGGTGCCTCTGGCGCCGGGCACTGATGGTGCGATCGCCAGCGCTGCTGAAGTTGAAGCGTTCGGCGCCGAGCACGGCTACCCCGTGCTGGTCAAGGCTTCAGCCGGTGGCGGGGGACGTGGCATGCGCCGCATCGACTCCGAACCCCAGGCCAGGGAAGCTTTCGACGCCGCCGTCCGTGAAGCCACTGCCGCGTTCGGCAATGGCGAGGTGTACCTGGAACGGTACCTCACGCATGCACGCCACGTTGAGGTCCAGGTTTTCGCCGATACCCATGGCAACGCCGTTTACGTCGGGGACCGCGACTGCTCCGTGCAGCGCCGGCACCAGAAGCTGATCGAAGAGTCCCCGGCCCCAGGCCTGTCGGATGCACTGCGTGCGGCCATGGGCGAGTCCGCGGTGCGGCTGGCCCGCGAAGTGGGATACGTCGGTGCCGGAACCGTGGAGTTCCTTGTGGAAGACGAAAAGTTCTACTTCCTGGAAATGAACACCCGCATCCAGGTGGAGCACCCGGTCACGGAAATGGTCCACGGGGTGGACCTCATCGCGGAACAGATCCGCGTCGCGGCAGGGGAGAAGCTTTCAATCCTCAACAACCTGAAGCCCCAGGGTGCAGCCATCGAAGCCCGAATCAACGCTGAGGACGTCGCCGAGGGCCGTTTCCTTCCAGCACCTGGACCGGTGCAGGTGCTGAATGCGCCTGACGGTGAAGGCCTGCGTTTTGATGCCGGCTACGAGTCCGGTGACACCGTGCTGCCGTTCTACGACAGCCTCATCGGCAAGCTGATCGCGTACGGTCCTGACCGTGCCACGGCCATGAAGCGCCTGCTTGATGGCCTGGACAGGCTGCAGGTAGAGGGGGTTCCCACCACGGCCCCGGCCGCGAAGATCATTGTGTCGCACCCGGACTTCCAGGAACTGCGCTTCAGCACGCTGTGGCTCGAGGAATCGGTTGACTTCACCGAGCCGGAACCCGTTGACCGCGCCAACGTGGAAGTGGGCGGACGCTTCTACATCATCCCCACTTTCAGCGATTACGGCACCGCCGGCGGCTACGGCAGTGCTGTTGCTGCAGGGGGTGCGGACACCGCGCCCGGCGATCCCGCTGCCGCCGTCGGGAAGACCCGCCAGGCACGGGCCAGGCGCGAGGTTGTCAGCGATGGCACGGTCAAGGCTCCGATGCAGGGCACCATCATTAAAATCAATGTGACGCCAGGCCAAAAGGTAGCCAAGGGTGACGTGATGTTCGTTCTCGAGGCCATGAAGATGGAGAACCCCATCGCTGCCCCGGTGGCCGGCGTCGTCGGTGACATCACTGCAAGTATCGGTGAATCCCTCGCAGCCGGCACGCTGCTGACCAAGGTGACCGAGGAGGCTGCAGCATGAAGCCCTACCGCTCCCTGCTCTTTGTCCCCGGCCACAAGAGGGACTGGATCGACAAAGCCTTGAACTCCGAAGCCGACGCCGTGATCATCGACCTCGAGGATTCCGTCCCCTCACAGGACAAGGAACTGGCCCGCGCCAACGCCCGTGAAGCCCTCGAAGCCCATGACGGTTCCAAGGGGATCCTGGTCCGTCCAAACGCCCTGGACACTGAGTTCTTCGGCCGGGACGTGGCCACCGTGACGCACCGGAACCTGACTGCGTTCCTGCTGCCCAAGCTGTTCTCACGCGACGACGTGGTCCGGTTCGATGCCCTGGTCACCGCCGCGGAGCTGGAGCACGGGATTGATCGCGGCACCGTTGAGCTCGTCCCGTCACTGGAGACTGCGGCGTCCATCAGCAAGGTGGACGAAATCCTGGCCGGCCCGCGGGTGGGCGGCGTCATGGCGGCAGCCGCCAAGGACGCGGACGTCTCAAGGGAAGTCGGCTTCCGCTGGACAGCCGCGGGGGTGGAGACCCTCTACCTGCGTTCCAAGGTGGTTGTGGCCGCTCGTGCCGCGGGTATCCGCACGATCGTGTTGGGCCTCTGGCAGGAGGTCCGAAACCTTGACGGTTTGCGCGTCTTCGCGCAGGACAACAGCGGGCTCGGCTACACAGGCCAGGTCCTTATCCACCCCTCACACGCACCTATCGCCAACGAGGAATACGGACTAACAGCGACTCTTCAGGACTACTACCAAGGCCTGATCGAGGCATTTGAAGAAGGCCAGCGCAACGGGCACGGGGCTGTCTCCTTCCGGGGCGACCATATCGACCTGGCACACGCGAACCACGCCCGCGAGGCCCTTGCCCTCGCGAAAACGTAAGACCTGCCCTGCCCCCCAAGAAAACCAGCAGAACTAAACGCGAGAAGGAGGCCAGTCATGGCCGGAATGTACTACGAGGATTTCATTGTTGGCGACGTCATCAAGCATGAAGTGACCCGTACCGTCACGGAGACGGACAACCTGCTGATCACCACGCTGACCATGAACGTCCAGCCGCTGCACCTGGATGCCGAGTTCTCAAAGAACAGCATCTATGGGCGCCAGATCGTCAACAGCATCTTCACCCTCGGCGTGGTCACCGGCGTTCCCGTGCAGGACACCACGCTCGGCACCACCCTCGGTAACCTCGGCTTCCGTGACATCGAGTTCCCCAAGCCGGTTTTCTTCGGCGATACCCTGCGCGTGGAGACCCAGGCCCTGGACAAGCGCGAATCAAAGTCCCGCCCGGAGACGGGCATCGTGGGCATCGAGCACCGCGGCTACAACCAGAACGACGAACTGGTTTGCGTTGTCCGCCGGACCGCCCTGATGAAGCGCCGCGCAGAGGTCGCCGCGGGAGCCCCTGCCACAGCCTCTGCATAGCCGCTGGTTATGGGCGAGGGCCCGGTGGCAACCGGGCCCTCGCCGCCTTACCCTAAGCACTTTGGTCTCCGTCTGGAAACGACGGAGACCTTTTCTTCCAAAGCCGTTGTATGCGATACATGTCACAGCGTACACTTACAAACGAACGCTTGTTTTTTATTGCAGATCCCTCGCGGTGCAGGACCCTCGTCTGAAGGCGTATCCGAACTCCGGTGCAGTTTGCCGCACGGTAGACCGGCTGATGCCGCTGACTTTCCATCGATTTAGGAGTGAGTTCCAATGTCGGAATTGACCAAGCCTGTAGAGCATTTTCCGCCCCAGGCGGGCGAAGCACCCACGTTCGATCCGAAGACGTCGCGGCGGGCCGTTGTGAGCGGGACTTTCGGCACCGCCCTCGAGTGGTTCGATTTCGCCGTATACGGCACCCTTTCCGCAACCCTCTTTCCCCAGCTCTTCTTCCCCGGCTTCGATGAAAACACTGCAATCCTTGCCTCCTTTGCCACCTTCGGCGCAGGCATGGTTGCCCGTCCGCTGGGCGGCATCGTCTTCGGTGCCCTGGGCGACAGGATCGGCCGGCGCAACGTGCTGATGTTCACACTGGTCCTTATGGGCGCGGCTTCCATACTCATCGGGTTGCTGCCTACTTACGCTATGGCCGGGATTGTCGCCCCGATACTCCTGGTGGTTCTTCGGTTCCTCCAAGGCTTCGCACTCGGCGGCGAGGCCACCGGTGTCCAGGTGCTGGTTGTTGAACATGCCCCGACGAATCACCGCGGCCTGTATGGCGGCATCCTGGCTACGGGTTCGCCTCTCGCCCAGACCTTCGCGTCCATTACCCTCACCGGACTGGCCATGTTCCTGTCCAAGGATGACTTCGCAGCGTGGGGCTGGAGGATTCCTTTCCTTATGGGCGTGTTCTTGCTGGTTGTTGGCGTATTCATCCGCCGGCGGATCGAAGAAACGCCGGCTTTCAAGGAAAACCAAAAGAAGGCAGCCGAATCGGCCATCCCGCAGGAACGCGCTCTGGCAGTGATTCTCAAGAAGCCGGGAACGGTCATCAAGCTGGTTCTGTCCTGGGCTGCATCTGCCGGCCTTTTCTGGATCAGCGTTACCTATGCCGTGAACTACCTGACCAAGGAACTGGGTTACGACAACTCGATCACCTTCGGGCTCCTGCTCGTCGCCAACCTCGTGTCGATTCCCGCGGCGGTCCTGGGCGGCCGCCTCAGTGACCGCATCGGCCGAAAGAAGACCTTCCTCTTGGGCCTGGTCATGCAGGGCATCGCGGCCGGCACCATGTTCCCCGTCATGAACACGATGAACTACCCTGCCAGTGTCGCGATCATCGCCCTGGCCCTGTGCGGGATCCAGGTCACCGCCGGAACGCAGGCCGCGTTCTTCGCCGAATCGCTCCCCACGAGCATGCGCTACACCGGATCCGCGCTTGGCATGACCCTGGCGGGCCTGATCTTTGGTGCGCCCATTCCGTTCATCGCCGCATGGATCTTCCAGAACACGGAGAACGGAACGTTCGCCCTGACGGCAATCGCACTGGGCATCGTGATGATTTCCATCATTGCCACGCTGACCCTGCCGGAGCGGTACAAGCATTCGCTGGACGAGGAACACTGACCACAGCCACCACAGTGACTGGGTAAGGACCCGGGCGGGGCAGTAGATTTCACTCATCTTGCGCTTCGAGCAACCCGGGTCCTTACTGGTGGGATGAGGCCATGCCTCTGAGCTTGCCGCCACCACCTTGAGCCGCGCGCAGGCTTCACCAGCAACTGTTGGAGGATCGATAATGTTTGCTCGCGTCAGCACGTACCGCCCAGCACCTGGCAGTTCCGGAAAGCCCTCAGGGGAAACCGTCCAGCAAGTGCTTGGATTGCCCGGGTGCCGGGGTATCTATTACCTGTTGGGCAAAGAAGACACCTCACTTGCCCTCACCCTGTGGGACGACGAGGACGCTCTTGATGCCAGCCGTCCGGTGGTGGACCGCATCCGCGCCGAAACCACGGCCGAACAACATATGGAAATCCTCGGCGTGGACGAATTTGAAGTGCTGACCCATCAGCTGAGGGAGTAGCAGCCAGCGACCCTGGTTCAGGTATAGCGATCGAGGATCGCACCTTCTGTCGCGTCCGGATAGTCTAAGAACAAACGCTCGTCTTGATCTCGATGCGGCCCTCCAGCATACTTACTAAAGGGTATTCGCCCGACCGGACGCCGGCACAGCGGCACCCAACACAGGACGTGAACCCCTTGCCATTCCTGAACCGAGTCCAGATGTGGGCGGATCTCCGCCCGGCAGAAACTGCAATCGCCGTCGGCGGCCGTGGATTCAGCTGGTCCGAGCTTCGCGGAGCTGCCGAGGAGCTCGTCCCCTCTACCCCGGAAACGTATATCCTGTCCGAGCCCAACACGGCTGAGTTTGCTGCGCTCTACTGTGCCGGAATTGCAGGAGGGCGGCAGATCGCCGTACTGGATCCGGCCTGGACGCCGCAGGCCAGGGAGGAAATCATTCGGAAGCTGCCTGCCCCGTCCCGTGCAGCGGGAACCGCGCTGGAAGACGGCGACCCAGACTCGACCTTCCTCATCGGTTTTACCGCCGGCACCACCTCGACACCCAAGGCTTTCACACGCTCCCGCCGGTCCTGGCAGACCTCTTTTGAAGCGTCCATCGAGTTTTTCGGCCTACGGCCGGACGACAAGACACTTGCCCCCGGACCGCTCTCGGCCAGCCTGAACCTATTTGCACTCTCCGAATGCCTCTACGCCGGCACTGAATTCCACACCCTGCGCAGTTTCGATGTTGGAGAAGCGCATGCAGTAATCACCCATGACGGGATCACTAGGTTGGTTCTTGTCCCAACAATGCTCCGCCTACTCAGTGAACGCGGACTCATGGCATCAGTGGATGCCTCCGCGATAAGGACCATCATCTGCGCCGGATCCAAGCTGGATGCCCGGACGTTGGAAGCAGCCCGGCGCTGGGCGCCGAACGCCACCATCTTCGAGTATTACGGCGCCGCGGAACTAAGCTTCGTGTCCGGTCGCGGCTTTGCCGCGAGGGAGCCGCTGGACTCTGCCGGCACCGCCATTGGCACGGCCTTCCCTGGTGTGGAGGTGCGGATCCTCGACGACCACGGAACACCCCTGCCGGACGGCACCCCGGGCAACATCGGCGTCAAAAGCCCCATGTTGTGCCAGGGGTACGTCTGGGGCGACGACGGGAAAGCCCTTCGCCGTCTGAACGGCTACGTGACCGTCGGTGATCAGGGATACCTCAGCGGCAGCGATTTGCACATTCTGGGGCGGAGCTCGGACATGATCAACACGGCGGGGAAGAACGTCTACCCGCACGAGGTCGAACTCGCGCTGTCCTCCGTTCCCGGCGTCGAAACTGCAGTGGCAGTCGGTCTGCCCGATGACCTGCGTGGTCATCGTGTTGTGGCCGGAATCGTTCCTTCCTGTGGAGGCCTCACCCCTACCGCCCTTACGGCGGGACTGGATGAACTCCTAAGCCGGGACAAAAGGCCCGTCCACTACTACGCACTCAGTGAGTTGCCCCTAACCGACAGAGGAAAAATAGACCGACGGATCTTTCTGCAGTGGATCGAAAACGACGACGGACGCGCCGAGCGCCTTGTCTGAGGAGTAGCTGACCAGATGCTGGGCCACAGCAAACGATCCGCCAGCCGGCGGGACGAGGTTCCCGACTCCATACTGCGGTCGGTCGGCTTCCTGTCCTTCTTCGACCGATTCGCCACCCCGCCTATGCTCCTCGTGCTTGCCGAGCGGACCGACCTCTCGCTGGGCCAAGCCGTCGAACTCGTCGCCGCCTATGCCCTGCTCTACGCTGTTGGACAGCCAGTGTGGGGGCTCATCAGCGACCGGTTCGGACGGATCACGGTACTGCGGACGGCGCTTGTCGGAGTGTTGCTGGGAGCAGTGGCAAGCACGTTGGTCAGTGCGTATATTCCCCTCCTCCTGGCCAGGGCGTTCACGGGGCTTATGGTCGGTGCGTTGTATCCAACCCTGTTGACGCTCCTAGGCGACACGCGGACCGGGATCCTGCGGGCTAAAGGTCTGTCCGATCTGCAGATCTACTCCTCACTGGGAACCACTGGCGCAACCCTTGCAGCCGGTACTTTGGCAGCTCTGCTGGACTGGCGACTGGTATTCGCTTTGCCCGCGGTCGGCTGTCTGGTTTTGCTGGTGGCCCTGCGCCGGGTTGGTCCGGGTTCCTCGAGGACCGGCCGCGTGGACTTTCGCAGCGCTTTCGCGGGCGCTCCTCTGGGCGTTTATGGGCTCGCCGTGATGGAAGGAGCGGTGCTGATGGGGGCTTTGACCTACATCGTCCCGGCATTGCAACAGGCTGGGAGTGGGGTTTCCTTGGCCGGTATCCTCGCAGCCGGCTATGGAGTCGGCGTTATTGCCGGTGCCCGCCTGATGCGGTTGTTGGTCCAGCTTTATAACCACACACGGCTTATTGCCATCGGGGGAATGGTGCTCGTCAGCGCCTTCGCAGCTTCATCCCTGTGGCAGCTACCCGCGACCCTAACGGTGACGGCGGTGCTCATTGGGGTGTCGAACGCCGTCCTTCATTCATCCATGCAGGGCTGGGTCACTGAAGTGGCCCCGCAGGCACGCGCCACCACCGTTTCCCTGTTTGCCTGCGCACTGTTTCTGGGCAGCTCCGTGGCTGCATACGGCACGGCAGGACTCGCCGAAGATGGCCGGTACGAGACTATATTCGCCCTCAGCTTTGGCATAAGCATCGTCCTGACGGTGGCTGCCACGGCGGGGCATGCGGTCTGGAAGCGCAGGCAGGCCTAGGAGGCGTACGTTCCAGCCCAGTCAGTCGGATTCGCGACCTGCTTCGGACCGGGGACACGCCGTGAAACGCCGCGCGGGTGGCCGCGAAACCAGTGGCAACCGGGCTGGAACGCCCGCCCGGCTGGGCCGTCTGTGGTTTCCTGCGTTAAGTGAGAGAGCGTCCCGAAAAAACCCACGTTAAGTGAGAGAGCGTCCGGGGGTGAGGGGGCGGGCGGGGTACGGCGGAGCCGGTGCAGCACGCCGCACCCCGGAAGTGAAAGGATGGTTGGGACCGGCACCAGCACAGCAAAGGGCGGACCATGGCCAAAGGCATTTACGTCAGCGCAACCACTCCGGGCTCGGGCAAATCCCTTGTAGCCCTGGGCCTCGCGGACACTCTTCACCGGCACGCGGACCGGATCGGTTTCTTCAAGCCGGTGGTCCACGGCCCGGATGCCGCGGATGACCCGATGGTGGCGCTGATGAAGGCACGCTTCGGGCTCGACGACGACCGCTGCCGTGGGGGCCTGACGTCCGCTGAGGTGCGTGCCCTCCTCGCAGACGGAAAACGCGCCGAGATCGATGCCCGCTGCGTGGAGATCTTCGCCGAAATCGCCAAGGACTGCGATGTGGTGATCGTGGAGGGGACGGACCTGACCGGCCAGGACGCCGCCGTCGAGTTTGACCTCAACGCAAGGCTGGCCAACAACCTGGCCGCCCCGGTGGTCGCTGTGGTGGGCGCGAAGGGACTCAGCGTGGCGGAGGCGGCAGCCGCCGTCGAGGTTGCCCGCAAGGAGCTGATCGCCGAGAAGTGCGCGCTGCTGGCCATCATGGTGAACCGCGCCGACCCGGAGCTCGTGGACCGGATCGCCGCCGAAGTCACTGTGGGTGCATCCGGCCGGCCGGTGTATGTGCTGCCGGAGCTGGAGGAAATCGCGCGGCCCACCACCGGTGAGGTGGCCGCGGCGCTGGGGGTACGGCAGATCGCCGGCCGTGCGGACATGGAACGCGACGTGCGGGACATTAAGGTTGCCGCCATGAATGTGGGCAACTTCCTGCACGTGCTGGACGAGGGCGCCCTGGTGATCGTCCCGGGCGACCGAGCGGATGTGATGGTGGCCTGCCTGGCGTCGTCGTTCTCGCCGGAATTCCCCGTACCGTCGGCGCTGATTCTCACCGGCGGCCTGGCCCCGGACGCCAACATCCTGCCCCTGCTGGCACAGTCTCCCTTCCCCATTTTTGCCGCCAGCGAGGACACGTACATGACGGCCAAGCGCGTCTCCGAAGTCCGGAGTGAGATCTGGTCAGGGCACCGCCGCAAGGTGGCCTCAGCCCTGGGCCTGTGGTCCAAGCGGGTGGACGAAGCCGAGCTGGTGGAACGCCTCCACCTGCCCCGCCTGGAACGGATGACCCCGCTCCGCTTCCTGCACGACCTCATTGAACGGGCCCGCGGACAGCGCCGGCACGTGGTGCTGCCGGAGGGCACAGACGTGCGGATCCTGCGTGCCGCCGAAATCCTGCACCGCCGCGACGTCTGCGATCTGACCCTGCTGGGGCCCGAATCGGACGTACGCGAGCTGGCTGCGGCCAATGGCATCGACCTCGCCGGCATCAACATCGTGGACCCGGCCACCTCGGAGCTGCGCCAACAATTCGCCGAAAAGTATGCCGAACTGCGCGCGCACAAGGGCGTGGACCTGCCCAAGGCCCTGGAGATCATGCAGGACGGCAGCTACTTCGGCACCATGATGGTCCAGCTGGGTGTGGTGGACGGGATGGTTTCGGGCGCCGCGCACACCACCGCCCACACCATCCGTCCGGCGCTGGAATTCGTGAAGACGCGCGAGGGCGTGAAGATCGTCTCCTCGGTGTTCCTGATGCTCATGCCCGACCGTGTTCTGGTCTACGGCGACTGCGCCGTGAACCCGGACCCCAACGTGGAACAGCTGGCGGACATCGCCCTGGCCTCGGCCGAAACCGCCGTGCAGTTCGGGGTGGAGCCGCGGGTGGCCATGCTCTCGTACTCCACCGGCGGTTCCGGCTCCGGCGAGGCCGTGGACGAAGTCCGGCAGGCCACCGAACTGGTGCGTGCACGCCGCCCGGATCTCGCCGTCGAAGGCCCCATCCAGTACGACGCCGCCGTGGACGCTTCCATCGCGGAGTCCAAAATGCCGGGCTCGACCGTGGCCGGGCAGGCGACAGTTTTCATCTTCCCGGACCTGAACACCGGCAACAACACGTACAAGGCGGTGCAGCAGAGCTCCGGTGCGGTCGCCGTCGGGCCCGTCCTGCAGGGCCTCCGCAAACCGGTCAACGATCTCTCCCGCGGCTGCACCGTGGAGGACATCGTGAACACGGTGGCCATCACGGCCATCCAGGCGCAGGTGCCGGTTCCGGCGGAGGCATAGCGGTTAACGTCCGACGGCGGGCACCCTGGTTGGGTGCCGCCGTCGCCGGGTGCCCGCTGATCGAACGCCGCTGCGGCCAGTCACTGCTCGTAGACGCAGACAGTGCGGTTGCGAGGCCGGGGTCCAACTTGAGGCTGATCAGCACCCTGCCCGACCGCCGTCGCCTAGGCTGGAACGGATTCGTATGGAACGTTCGATGATGGCCACTAAGCTGTACGTCCCCGCGCCGCGCCGGGGTTTTGTGGTGCGTCCGCGGCTGCTGGAGAAGCTGCGCCTCGGCGCGGAGTCCGGCCTCACCCTTGTGTCCGCACCGGCCGGATTCGGGAAGACCGCCCTCTTGGCGGACTGGCTGGCTGCCGGCGCCGGGCCGGAGCGCCGCGTTGCCTGGCTCTCGCTGGATCCGGGGGACCGCGAGCCGGCCGTTTTCTGGAGCAGCGTTATTGCGTCGCTCCAGAGCGCAATGCCCGGCGTTGGTTCGGCGGCGCTGGAGCTGATCGGGTCACAGCCACTGGCTACCGAGCTGGTGCTCACCACACTCGTGAACGACCTTGTGAACGACTTGGCGGACGTGACCCGAGACGTGGCCCGCGACGTGTGGTTCGTGCTGGACGATTACCATACGGTGGACAGCCAGGCCATCGGGACGGGCATGACCTACTTCCTGGAGCACCTTCCGCCGCAGGTGCACGTTGTGGTGGGCACCCGGTCGGACCCCGGTTGGCCCCTGGCCCGATGGCGTGCGCGGGGAGAGCTGGTGGAGATCCGCGCAGCAGACCTGCGGTTTACCCCGGACGAGACTGCGGCGTACCTCAACGACGTGGCCGGACTGGACCTGCCCGCAGAGCAGGTGACCACCCTGGACCAGCGGACGGAGGGCTGGATTGCCGCACTCCAGCTCGCCGCGCTCTCGCTCCGGGACCATGAAGACGCCGCCGGATTCATCGAACGCTTCGCCGGGGACCACCGCTACATCGTGGACTACCTGGTGGAAGAGGTCCTGGAACACCAGCCGGAAGCCGTCCGGGGTCTCCTGCTGCACACCGCGGTCCTCGACAGGCTGACGGGGCCGCTGTGCGATGCGGTCACCGGCCGCGACGACGGCAGCGCCATGCTCGTGGCCCTGGAACGCGCGAATCTCTTTGTGGTCCCGCTGGATGACCGGCGCGAGTGGTACCGCTACCACCACCTCTTCGCCGACGTCCTGCGCGGCCGCCTGCTCAGCGAGGAACCCGGGCACATTCCGCTGTTTCACCGGCGTGCCAGCCACTGGTACGAGGCCCACGGACACGTCGAGGACGCCGTGCGGCACGCCCTGAGCGGCCAGGACTTTGAACATGCTGCCCGCCTTGTGGAACGGGCCGTACCGGTGCTCCGCCGCAGCCGCCAGGACGTTGTGCTGTTCGGCTGGCTGAAGGAACTCCCGGACCTGGTCATCCGGCGCAGCCCGCTGCTGAGCGTGTTTTACGGCGGAATGCTCATGGCGTCCGGCGACCTCGGCGGGGCGGAGCAGCGGTTCGACGACGCCGAGCGCGCGCTCGCGGACCGCGCGCTCGCGGAACGAGCGGCAATGGACCCTGCGGCTGCGGACCGCGCGGCTGCGGGGGAGGACATGGTTGCCGTGGAGCGGGCCACGGCGTCTTCCGGGCCGGAGGGGGCCGCAGCCGCGGAGCTTGAGATGCTGCCGGCCACCATCGCGATGTACCGCGCCTCGCTCGCGCAGGCCAGGGGCGACGTGGCCGGGACGTCGGCCCACGCCCGGCATGCGCTGGAGCTGGCCGGGCCTGACCATCACTTTGCGCGCGGCGCAGCAGGCGCTTTCCTCGGGCTGGCGGCGTGGGCGGAGGGCGATGTGCAGGATGCGTTGGAGACGTTCACGCAGGCCGTTGCGAGCCTGCGTGCGGCCGGAAACCTGCTGGACGAACTCAGCAGCACCGTCATCCTCGCGGACATGTGGCTGGCGGCGGGCCGGCCAAGTGAGGCGCGCCGGATTTGCCTGACTGCGCTGCGGCAGGCCGAGGCACGCGGGGATTCCATGGCGCGCGCCAGCGCCGAGCTACACGTGGCACTCAGTGAGATCAGCCGGGAGGCAGGCGACCTCGGCAGCGCCAAGGACCACCTCCAGGCTGCCGCGCCGTTCGTGCACAATGGGCCCATCACCGAGAGCCGCTACCGCTGGTTCGTGGCGAGTGCTCTGGTGGCCCGGGAAGAGGGCGGCGTGGGCGGCGCCATCGGCTACCTGGACCAGGCAGAGCAGCTTTTCCGGCCGGGGTTCTTCCCGGAGGTGCGCCCCATCCCGACCATCAAAGCCCGGGTTTGGATACGTGCCGGCAACCTGTCCGGGGCTGCCGGCTGGGCCCGTGCCCGCGGCTTATCCGTGGCCAACAGCGCCGGTTACATGCAGGAGTACAACCACCTCACCCTGGTCCGGCTTGTGATTGCGCAGCACCGCGCCCAGCCTGATACCGGTGCCGTCGCGGGGGCGCTGGGCCTGCTGGACCGGCTACTGGCCCGCGCAACGGAGTCCGGCCGTGCGGGCAGCGTGGTGGAGATCCGCATCCTGCAGGCCCTTGCCCATGACGTGTTGGATCAGCGCAGCCAAGCCGTTGAGGCCCTTGGCGCTGCCTTTGATGGATCGCCCGAACCGGATGAGTACGTGCGGTTGTTCCTGGACGAAGGACCGCCCATGATGAAGCTCCTGCGTGACGCCATGCGAGATGCACCGGATGCAGCAACGCACGATGTCGGTGCTGCCGCCCGCGCGCAGCGTCTCCTCACCCTGGGTGCGCCGCCGCACTCAGCACCTCCGCAGACGACCCCCGCCCACAGTGCGGTGACCCACCCGGGCGAGCGGCCGCCGTCGGACGTTGACCCGCTCAGCGAGCGCGAGCTGCAGGTGTTGAGGCTCCTCGACAGCGAGCTGAGCGGCCCGGAGATCGCCCGCGCACTGTTCATTTCGCACAATACGCTGCGCACGCACACCAAACACATCTTCACCAAGCTGGGCGTCACCAGCCGCCGGGCGGCGGTCAGCCGTGCGCGCGACCGAGGCCTGCTGTGACCGGGACCGCCCCGGCACTTTCCGATGGCCAGGTTCACCCTGCGAAGTCACATCATCGGGTGATGCCGCCTCACACCACCCGTCCCTACCTTTAAGTTATCCGGCAGCGCCCGCCGCCGGAAGCAGACTCAAGGAGCCGGACATGTCCATCACCACCACCAAACTCACCCGCTGGGCAGGGCTGTCCGCAGCCGCCGCGGGCCTGCTGTTCATCGGCGTCCAGATCAACCACCCCCACCTGGACGCCGGGTTCGCCACCACCGCGGAGTACACCGTCCGCCAGTCGTTGAAGGCGCTGATGGCCGGCCTCGCACTCATCGGCATCACTGGCATGTACCTGCGCCAGGTGGCCCAGGCCGGCGTGCTGGGACTGATCGGCTACCTCGTGTTTGGCGCCGGTTACCTCATCATGTTCAGCGTCGAAATCATCGGTGCGGCTGTCCTGCCCACGATTGCCCGCACCACACCCGGCTACGTTAACGACGTGTTCGCCACAGTCATGGGGGACCCGGTCACCGGCGACATCGGCCTGATGTCCGTCCTCAATCTGGCGTCGGCGGTGACATTCCTCGGTGGCGGACTCCTCTTCGGTATCGCCCTCTTCCGCGCCGGGGTGCTCGCCCGCTGGGCCGCCGCGCTGCTCGCCGCCGGCTCCGTGGCAACCCTCTTCCTCCCGCTGCTGCCGCAGGTCAACGACAGGCTGTTCGCCCTGCCCCTCGGCGTTGCCCTGATGGGACTGGGGTATTCGCTGTGGAGCGGACTGCGCCCGGCGCCGGCACGTAACAGCGCGACGGCGGTGGGGGTGGAGGCACCATGACGGCGTCCCCAAAGCAGGAGGTGCCCGCCCGGTACGAGATCCGTATCGGCGGGCACCTCGAAAAACACTGGTCGGCCTGGTTTGGTGACCTCACACTGACCCATGAGGGCGACGGCACCACGACGCTCTGTGGATTCGTCCCGGATCAGGCAGCACTGTATGGGGTACTGATGAAGGTCCGGGACCTGGGAATTGTCCTGATCTCGGTTGAGGCGGTGGACTGACCTCGCAGGCCGGACTCGGGGCGTTAGCTGTTTTCGGGCTTGGCCAGGCTCTCCGGGTCTTCCTGCGTGGCCGGCTCGTCGGACAGGCCTTCGGGCGTGAGGTCAAGGTTTTCCGGGTTCTCGGGCTGCTCGGGGGCGTCACCGACTTCTTCGGCCTTGGGCTTGCCTGTGTCGTCCAGGGCCGGGTTGGCGCCCTCCACGCCGGTGGGGTCCTTGGTTCCCGAGCCTGAAGCCGGATCCTGCGTGGTGCTGTCTGAGTTGTCGGGCTGAGTGGTGTCGTTCGGCATGGAAGTCCCTCTCTGCGGAATGTAACGTGCCCGCCGACTCTATGCAGGCCCCGGCCGCTGGCGCAACGGCAGGCACGGGTGAGTCGGCCGCCGGCTCAGCCCTGACGGGCTTTCATCCTCGGATTCTTTTTGTTGATCACAAAGGTGCGGCCCCGGCGTCGGACGATCTGGGCGCCGGGAACCTTTTTCAGGGCTCGGAGGGAATTTCTGACTTTCATGGGTTGCTCCTTGTTCGGGTGGCGGGTAGTAGCGGGTTCAGGATGGAGCGGAGTCGAGCCGGAACGGATCGGCCAGTCCGGCGAATCCGGCTTCCATCTCCGCGTCGGTGAGCTCGCACGCGGAGAGCAGCCGGGCAATTTCCGCGGGGTCGATGCCTTCGCCGGTCGCGGCCAGCACGCTGCCGCGGTCCCCGTGTTCCGCATGCCAGTCCAGGTGGGCGTCCACATGGTTCAGGGGATCCGGCACCGCGCCGGCGTCCTGGTCGGCCAGCCACGGCCCGGTATTTTCGAGCCAGACACGCGGGCCGATGCCTTGGATGGCGATCCGGCACTTCGGTGCGGCGGCGATCCAGAGGCGGCCGCGCAACCAGCAGCATCCCTCCGCGAGAGTGGTCAGGGCGTGCCGGAACCGTTCAGGGTGCAGCGGACGCTGGGCGCGGTGCGTCACGGTGGTGAACGGTGAGGTGGAGGACGACGCCGGGATCCGGACTGTGCCCGGCACTGTCCGGCCGAGGGCGTCCTGGTAGTTGTGGCGGCCCGGGCGGATAAGGGCGGCGTGTTCCACGACGTCAGCGTGCGGAGCCAGTTCCCTGACGAGTTGGGTGCCGCGAACGCGCAGGGCGGGGTCGGCCGGAAACAGGTCCACGTCCGCCAGCAGGACGGTGTCAGTGAACGCCAGCTCGCCTATGAGGAATTCACCCGCCGTGCGCTGGTCCTCGGGGACCGGCGTGAACCCGGACTCAAACAAGGTGTGGCGGTCCCAAATATGGTCCTCCAGCGTGTCAGCGGTGCAGGCAAGGACCGCGGACACAATTGTCACCGGGCGGGAAAGACACCTCCGCAGCGCCCCGATCGCGGCCTCCGCGGACACTGCGGGAGGGAGTCCGACGATCACCTCGGCCTCCCCGCGGTCCAGCAGCCGCTCGATAGCGGGCACCAGGTCCAGCCGCACGGTGCAGCTTAGGCAGCCATGTTCCAGCTGCGTCTCGGAGCGCTCCACAAGTCCGCAGTGGCTGGCGATCCTCCGGATGACCACGCCGTTCTCCAGCAGGTCGTGAAGCACCACCACGGCACCGGGATTGGCCTCGGCCGCCTCGTGGCACGCCTGCTGGCGGCACAGGGCGTCCAGGGAACTGATCACTGTGAGTTGCATACCGATCACTCTAATGAGAATGGTTCTCAAAAACAAGTCCAGCGGGGTTGGGGTTCGGGGAACGAACCGAAGATCACCCCCGGCGCGGCGGTCCCGCCACGCCGGCAGTACATATAGTGGCTGTAACCATGCCAGTAAGGCTCAGGAGGCCCCCATGCTTGTGCTCGTCATCAATTCCGGCTCGTCCTCGCTCAAGTACCAGGTCCGCGATGTTGCCGCGGGCAGTGTGCTGACCGAGGGGCTGATCGAGAAGATCGGCATGGGCAACGGCGGCGACGGCGACGGCGAGATCGAGGGCCCGCGGGACCACGCGGAGGCGCTGGAACAGGTGGACGCGGCCATCCACGCCGAGCTCGGCGACCTCGAACTGGCCGCGGTGGGGCACCGCGTGGTGCACGGCGGGGAGCGGTTCGCCGAACCGGTCCTGGTCGATAACGAGATCACCCGCGCCATCGAGCGCCTCAACCCGCTGGCCCCGCTGCACAACCCCGCCAACGTGTTGGGCATCCGCGCCATCAGCAAAAAATGGCCGGACATGCCGCAGGTTGCTGTGTTCGATACCGCCTTCCACCGCAGCCTCCCTGAGCACGCCTGGCGCTACGCCGTCCCGGACTCGCTTTACACGGAGCACGGCATCCGCCGCTACGGCTTCCACGGCACCTCGCACGAGTACGTAACGCATCGCGCCGCCGCGCTGCTGGACCTTCCGGTGGAAGAGTTCGACGGCGTCATCGCCCACCTGGGGAACGGCGCCTCCGTCACAGCCATCCGGGGCGGCAAATCCGTGGACACGTCCATGGGCTTCACCCCGCTCGAAGGCCTGGTAATGGGCACCCGCTCGGGAGATGTGGACCCTTCCATCCTCGTGTTCCTTGGCCGGGCCGGCTGGACCCCGGAGGACATCGACACCATGCTCAACCGCGAATCCGGCCTCAAGGGGCTCGCCGGCAACAACGACATGCGCTCCGTGGTGGAGGCGTCCGAAGCCGGGAACGCCAAAGCATCCATGGCCCTCGCCGTCACGTCCTACCGGCTGGCCAAGTACATCGGCGGCTACCACGTGGCCGTCGGGGGAGCGAAGGCCCTGGTGTTCACAGCGGGCATCGGGGAGAACTCGCACCAGTTCCGCACGCTCGTGGCGGACAAACTGGGTGCCTTGGGCATAGAGCTCGACGCCGGCCTGAACAGTGAGCGGTCCAAGGAACCCAGGGTGATTTCCACGCCCGGGTCCGCCATCCCTGTCCTGGTGGTT
Organism: Pseudarthrobacter sp. BIM B-2242; assembly: GCF_014764445.1. Classification (NCBI taxonomy): domain Bacteria; kingdom Bacillati; phylum Actinomycetota; class Actinomycetes; order Micrococcales; family Micrococcaceae; genus Pseudarthrobacter; species Pseudarthrobacter sp. BIM B-2242. The sequence goes on along the minus strand of NZ_CP061721.1, from coordinate 3,309,388 downwards.
CCCACCGACGAAGAACAGGCGATCGCAGAGGCGACTGCCGCCGTCGTCCGTTCATCCGCTGCTCCGTAACTGCCGTTTTGGCCGCCCAAAACGGCGCTTACGGACCAGTGGATGGGATTACGCGGGCACCTTTCGTTCACTGTCAGTTCCTGGGCTGGATGCTTGGCCTCTCTATCGTCTCGGCAGTAAGGCCGCACGATATTGCGGCCGTCACCGCAACGAGAGGTAACAGTGACTTCACGCATCAACCAGCCCACACTCAGCAGGCGAGCGGCCCTGGCGGCAGCCGGAACGCTCGGGGCGCTGGGAATCACAGTGTCCGCTGCAGCCGCGGGCAAGGCTGCCCCCGGCGCGAAGGCGCCCAAACCCACGCTTGCCTTCCGCCCGGACGGCACGTTCAAAGTGGTGCAGTTCAACGACACGCAGGATGACGAACAGACGGACCGCCGCACCATAGAGCTCATGGACCGGACCCTGGATGCGGAGAAGCCGGACTTCGTGGTGATCAATGGCGATGTCATCAACGGCGGATGCGACTCGGAGCTGGACGTCAAACAGGCGCTCAACCACGTGGTCAAACCGATGGAAAGCCGCCGGATTCCGTGGGCCATCACGTTCGGCAACCATGACGAGGATTCCGCGCAGCGGACGGGGACGACCGAAGCCAGGATGCTTCAATTCCTGCAGAGTTACGCCCACAACGTCAACGCCGACTCGGTGCCGGGCCTGACCGGTACGTCCAACTCGCAGCTGCTGGTCCAGTCCTCGCGATCCAAGGATCCTGTCTTCGGCCTCTGGCTCATTGACACCGGCCGGTACGCGCCGGACGCCATCAACGGCCAGGACTTTGAAGGTTACCCCGACTGGGACTGGGTACGCATGGACCAAGTCACCTGGTACCGGAACCAGTCCATCGCCACGGAGCAGAAGTACGGCAAGAAAATCCCCTCCCTGATGTGGGGCCACATCGCCCTGCACGAGCACCGCAACATGTGGTTCGCCAGCATCGACTCGCGTACTGAAGCAGATCACGCCCGCGCCGTCGCCAAGCACAGCATCGTCGGCGAGCGCAATGAGGACGAGTGCCCGGGACCCTTCAACTCCGGGTTGTTCAACGCTTTCCTGGAGCGCGGGGACGTCCGGGGGTACTTCGTGGGGCACGACCACGTCAACACCTACGTCGGTGACTATTACGGCGTGCAGCTTGGCTACGGTCCGGGAACGGGATTTGGGGCCTACGGGCTGGACGGCGCCGAGCGGAACCGGCTGCGTGGCGCCCGCGTCTTCGAACTGGACGAGGGCCACCCCGGAGTCTACAAGGACACGCGGCTCGTTTTCGCCAAAGACTTTGGCATTGACCTGACGGCGAACGATCAGCCGATCGTTCCGGTCCCGCTGGACCCGGCCCAAAGCTGACCTCAACGGAAGTGGTCTACGCGATCCTCGAGGACGAATGGCGGGCGCGGGACAGATAATCCCATCGATTGCTCCGTAACCGCCGTTTTGAGGGTCCAAAAGGGCATTTACGGAGCAATCGATGAGGAATCTATGCCCGGCCCTTGAGGATCAGGTTCCAGTAGACCTGCGGGAAGACGTCGCGGTCCACCACCCAGGACGCGCGGCTCTCTTTCCATGTGGGGATCTTGGGGATGGTGGGCATGGGCCGGTAGTCGGCGTCGAACTCGGCGAACACCACGGTTGAGCCGGACACCGTGAACGGGCACACCGCGTAGCCGTTGTACTTCGCTGTCAGCGGCGCGCCTTTCCTGGCATCCATGAGGTTTTTTGCCAGCACCTTGGTCTGTTTGCGCAGCGCGCCGCCGCACTTGGAATTAGTGGTTGCGGCGGCGTCGCCCAGCGACCACACGTTGGGGTAGCGGACGTGCCGGAGGGTCTCCGGGTTCACCTGTACAAATCCGCCGTCGTTCCCCGGGGCCGGCAGATCCGTGGCCTTGAGCCAGTCCGGTGCCGACTGCGGGGGAACAGCGTTCAGGACGTCATAGCGGATTTCCTCGGTGGTCCCCGCGGCGTTGTCGCTGATCACCACGGTCCGTCCGAGCGGGTCCACCGCTGTCAGTTCGCTGTTGAGGCGCAGCTCGATGCCGTATTCGGCGATCTTCCGGTTGAGTTCCTCGTCCACGCCGGGGACCCCATAGATGCTCGGGTACGGCTGGACCATGACCACACGGATTTTGTCGAGGACTCCGTGTTCCTTCCAGTAATCGCAGGCCAGATACATGGGTTTTTGGGCCGCCCCGGCGCACTTGGCCGGACCGGAGGGCATGGTGAACACCGCGGTGCCGGACTTGAGGCTGCTGAGCAGGGTCCACGCTTTGGGGGCCAGCTCGAAGTCGTAATGCGAGGCGCCGAAGGGCGAGTGGACGGCGGCTGCCAGGCCCGGAATCTTGTCCCAGTCCAGCTGCATGCCAGGGCAGACCACCAGGTGGTTGTAGGTGACCTGCTCGCCGGACTCCAGCGTGACGGTGTCTGCTGCCGCGTTGACAACCAGGGCTGCGTCGTGGATCCATTCGACACCTTTTGGGGTGACGGAAGCCTGCGAACGGATCGCCTCGGACGCTTTCGCCCGGCCGCCGGCGATGTGCGAGAAGAGCGGCTGGTACAGGTGGTGGTCTTTGGGTTCGACGACGGCGATATCAGTCACGCCGTAGCGGTGGAGCCGTGCCGCCAGGGAGATTCCGGCGTTGCCGCCGCCGATAACGAGGACGTCGTGATGCGCCGTGGCGGTCATTGCCCTAGTCCTTCTCGGTCAGGGCCGACGCCTTGTGGGCGGCCCGGGCCCCTGTCTTGGCGGACTCCACAACGTACTGTGGTTCTGCGTCGCTGGCCCGGTGCTGGTTCCCGTCCAGTTCGAAATCGCTGGTCTTCTTCTCCACGATCTTCCCGTGGGTGGGTCCCTGGGGCGTGTTCCATTCCACGGAGGTTCCCTTGCGTAGCGACATGTCTGCTCCTTCGGTCCGGGGTGAGAAACAAGCTGCTACCAATAGTAAGCATGGTTAGTATCGCTGGTCACGGGTCCTGCCCCGTTGACAGTGCGGTTGGGTCCGATCACACTGGCGCTTGAGCCTACCTGCCGGCCACGCCGTGCCGTCACCAGGCGATGCCGAGGAGTATCCCGTGGCCGTTATCGAGGAAAGTGTTCTCATCTCCCGCCCGCCTCAGGAAGTGTTCGATTTCCTGACCAAGACCTCAAACATCCCCGTCTGGGACTCGTCGGTTATCCAGGCAGAACAGGTGGGGGACGGGCCCGTCCAAGTGGGCACGCGGTTCAAAGGCACCAGCAAAATCATGGGCAGGCGCTTCGACTGGGTCACCGAAAACATCCAGTTCGAGCCGCCGTCGAAAACGGTGATCCGGAGCGTGGAAGGGCCCATGACCTTCACCATTTCGTACAGCCTGGAGCCACAGGGCGCCGAGGGGACACGCCTGACCTACAGCATCGACGCCGACTCCGGCCTCGGCGGCGTGTTCGGAAAGCTGGCTGATTCGTTTGTTCAGAAAGCCCACAGCAGGACCGTCCGGGCCAACCTGGAGACGCTCGCGGACCTGCTGGCCGAGCATCCCGATCACGGCCAGAACGGCGGCTAACGATCATCCGGTGCGGATGATCCGGCCCCACCGGACAGCCCTACGTCAGCCCCTAGCCGGCTCGGCTGGCTTTCCAGTCATCGCCTATTTCAGGCCCGCCCCCGGCAGCAGTTCGGTGGCGCCGAGGGAGTCGGCGATGAACGCGTAGTCCCACGCCCGCTCGCGCCACTGGACATACCGGCCGGACGCTCCGCCGTGGCCGCCGTCCATTTCGATCTTCATCACGATCGGCTCGGTCCCGGTCGTCGTGGACCGCAGCGCCTGTACCCACTTAGCGGGCTCCACGTAAAGGACACGCGTGTCGTTGAAGGAGGTCACCGCGGCGATCTTCGGGTACGCAACGGAGCGCACGTTCTCGTAGGGCGTGTAGGACTTCATGTAGGCATAGACGGCCGGGTCCGTGATGGGGTTGCCCCACTCCTCCCACTCCAGAGCGGACAGGGGCAGCTCCGGGTCAAGGATGCTCGTCAGCGGGTCCACGAACGGGACCTGAGCCACGATCGCCGCGTACTTTTCCGGCGCCAGGTTGGCCACCGCGCCCATGAGCAGCCCGCCGGCGGACCCGCCCAGTGCGGCGATCCGGGACGGATCAACCCAGCCGGATCCCGCAAGCCAGTCCGTGGCGTCCACAAAGTCGGTGAAGGTGTTCTTCTTGGCCAGCTTCTTGCCGTCCTCGTACCAGTGCCGGCCCAGCTCGCCGCCGCCGCGGATGTGCGCAATCACAAACACCACGCCGCGGTCCAGCAGGGACAGCCGCGCGATGCCGAAACCGGGGTCCATGCTCAGCTCGTAGGAGCCGTACCCGTACACCAGGCCCGCCGCCGTCGAGTCCTGCTTGACGCTCTTGTGCCGCAGCACGGAGAGGGGGATGCGTGTGCCGTCCGCGGCGTCCGCCCATTCCCGGGTGGCCACATAGTCGCTGGCGGAGTAGCCGCCGAGCACCGGGCTTTCCTTGCGGAGCAGCAGCTCGCCGGCGGGCTGCGCCGGGGTGGGCAGCACAAAGTCGTACACGCGCGACGGCGTGAAGTAGGACGTGTAGCCCAGCCGGATCACCGGCGCCTCATAGTCCGAACCGCCGACGCCCGCCGTGTACAGCTCCTCGTCGAACTCCGGCTCCACGGGTGGCTTCGGGGTGGGTGTCCCCAGGCCGGACAGCCCCATCACCTGGACCCGCTCGATGGTGTCCTTCCGGACGGAGACGATCAGGTGCGTGGAGGTCACGCCGGCACCGTTGACGCGGACGTCGTCGGAATGCTCGACGACGGTGCTCCAGTGCTGCCCGGCCAGCGGCTTGATGAGCTCGGCCGGGTCAACCAGGGAGACCATGGAGTTCACGGCGTTCCGGTTGTGCGTGATGAGGATCCGCTCGGACTTTTCGCCGTCAGGGCCCGCGAGGAGGAACGGCTCCGCCTCGTAGAGGACGCGCTCGTTGCGGGAAATGACGGTGGTGAGCTCCGCCGTCGGGTCATCAAAGCGGAGCAGCCGCGTTTCGCTGTACTCGGAGCAGCCGATCCCCAGCACGAGGTGACGCCTGTCAGAGGAGAGCTCAAAGCCCAGCCACATGGCGGCGTCGTCCTCCTGGTAAATCACCTCATCGTCGGCGACGGGCGTGCCCAGGACGTGCGATTTGACCTGGTAGGGACGCCACGACTCGTCCACCACGGTGTAGAAGATGCGGGTGCCGTCGGGGGAGAAGCTGACGCCGTAGAAGATGTTCTCGATGACGTCCGGCAGCAGCTCACCCGTGCGCAGGTCCTTGATGTGCAGGGTGAAGCGTTCGTCGCCGGCGTTATCCACGGCGTAGGCGTAGAGGTTTCCGTCCACGGTGACGGCGGAACCGCCCACGGAAAAGAAGGGTTTGCCTTCGGCCTCAACGTTGCCGTCCAGCAGCACTTCCTCGCCCGGGATCTCGACGCCGGCCTCCACCGCCGGGGGAGTCCAGTCGGCCACGGGGTTGCCGGTGTCCTGGGCGCGGACGCGGCACTGGATACCGTACTCCTTGCCCTCCACCGAGCGGCTGAAGTACCACCAGCCGTCCTTCCGGTTCGGGACAGACAGGTCTGTCTCCTGCGTTCGGCCCTTGATCTCCTGGAAGATGGCCTCGCGGAGCGGCTCCTGGTGCGCGGTGACCGCCTCCTGGTAGGCGTTTTCGGCCTTCAGGTGGTCCACCACCTCGTCCGATTCCTTCTCGCGCAGCCACTCGTAATTGTCCACGAAGGTGTCGCCGTGGTGGGTCCGCTCATGCCGGACCTTTTTGGCCTGCGGCGGCGCGGGCGGCGACTGCGGCCCTGCGGAAGCGGGGGAGGAGCTGGCGGAATCCTGCAACGGCGTCTGGGTCATTCCTTCAATATATAGACCCCCGCCGACAAAGGGCCCGCCCGTTCGCTACCGGGGTAGCCGCCCCAGGGCCTCGGCCTTGGCGCCCGCACCGCCCCCCCCGGGACGCTCTCTCAGTTAATGTGGATTTTTGGCACACCCTCTCTCAGTTGATGTGGCTTTTTCCCGGACGCTCTCGCGGTCTGAACTTTTCGGGACCAGTTCAGTCCGTCCTGAAAGTTACCGGCCAGGAGCCCTTGAACGGTCCACTGCGTGGTGCTAAAACGGCAGTACCGGGAGAGTCCGAACGCGTTCTTTATCATCTGCCTCTTGAGGGCGGTTAGCCGTTTCGGCACGCCACAGCGCCAGACCGCGCGTCGGCAGTTGCGGGCGACCCTCCCGATACGGTGGCCCCCGGCATCGCCGGGGGCCATCCCTATGCCGTGCCGGCTAGTCCTGGTGATGGCGCCCCGCGTGACTAACGCCCGGCGTAATTAGCGTCCTGCGCCGCGGACAGTAGCCCGGGCCGGGGCCGTGTTCCTGGCAAGGAGTACGGCAAGTCCGATCATGACGAGGCCAAGGACCAGATGCAGCCAGTTGTCCGCGGTGTTAACCGGAACGAAGTTGGCCGGTGTGTCGTGGCCGATCAGCAGTCCGTAGAGCCAGAGGACCAGGTAGACCACGCCACCATAGAGAAGGTACAGCTTGGCCTGGCCGTGGGTGCGCGCCAGCGCGATGCCGGCCGCCCCGTAGAGCAAGTGCACGATGTTGTGCAGGACGGAGACCTGGAAGATCCCCAGGAGGAGGGCTTCCGAGCCATGCCCGGCGAAGCCCAGCGACCCATAGTTTGTGGTGATGCCGGGGATAAAGCCCAGAACGCCCACCAGTAGGAAGACTGCTCCCATCGCAAGGGCTGCCTTCTGGAGGTTCGTCCTGGTTGCGCTGGTGTTGGTGGTCATGTCGGGTGCTCCTGTCATGAGTTGTTGGATCAGTGGGAAAACTTCTCTCAACTGTTCAGGCGACCGTTGGGGCCGTCGGCCTGATCGGGTTTTGAGCCGGCGTGCGCGCCCTGGTTGCCAGGCCTTGTGCCGGGTTCATAACCAGTCCGTTAATTATGCTAAGCATGCTTACTAAAAGGAAGAGGCCAATGGGTGACGGCGAAAAATCTGCTCACGCGGGCTCACGCGGGCTTGCGCCCAATTGGGCCTTGGTGCTATAAAAAATCTATGTCAGCAAACATAGATAATCTGCTGACATGAAGGTGCTGAACATCAACGAGGAGGAAAGTCATGCTGATGCGAACCGATCCGTTCCGCGAACTGGACAGGCTGGCCCAGCAGGTTCTCGGAACCACCGCGCACCCTGCGGCGATGCCCATGGATGCGTGGCGGGAGGACCAGGAATTCGTCGTGGCTTTTGATTTGCCCGGGGTGAACCTCGATTCGGTTGACCTCGATATCGAGCGGAACGTGCTCACGGTCAAGGCCCAGCGGCCGGATCCGGCAGGCAAGGACATTGAGCTGATCGCCTCCGAGCGTCCGAGGGGAACCTTTAGCCGGCAGCTGATCCTCGGTGACACGCTGGACGCGGACAACGTCAAGGCAACGTACGACGGCGGTGTCCTGACGTTGCGGATACCTGTCGCCGAGAAGGCCAAGCCGCGCAAGATCGAGATCGAGACCAGGGAAGCGCAACACAAGATTTCCGCATAGCGTCATACGGTGGCCCCCGGCATCGCCGGGGGCCACGCTTTTGAGATCTACTACGGTCACGTTGCCAGTTCCACCATGAGCGCGGGCAGTTCGTCCGCAAGCTCGCGGGCCAGGAACCCCAGAGGGCCCAGCCTGCTGGCGAGTCTGTCGGCGGCGGCGGCGTGGAGATGGGTTCCCCAGCACGCGGCCTGGGCATCACTGGCGCCCCGCGCGCGAAGTCCCGCGATGGCGCCGGCCAAAACGTCCCCGCTGCCGGATGTGCCCAGCCCTCCGTAGCCGGTGGTGATCGCCCAGAGCTCCGGGCCTTCCGGCGCTTCCCCGCCGGGCGGGCGTGCGATGAAGCCCTGGCAGCTCACCACGGCCTGATACTTGCGTGCGATGTCGCACACGGCGGATTCCAGCTGGTCCGCCTCGCGTTCCAGCAGGATCTCCGCCTCCTGTGGATTGGGGGTAAGGATCAGCCGCCCCATCCATGGTTGCAGTGCGTCCCCCAGCCTGGGCAGGCAGCCCAGCGCGAAGGCGTCCAGAATGATGGTGGCACCTCCGGTGCCCGATCCGCCGTCGGAATCGCTTTCCAGCAGTTGCCGAAGCAGCTCTTCGCTGCGGTCCAGATCGTCAAGCCCGGGCCCGATCAGCAAGGCGTCCGCACCCTCGAGCTCCGAAGCGATGGCTTCCAGCCCTGTGCCCCGGACGGAGCCGTTCCGGGTTTCGGGAAGGCCTATGACGCCGGACTCGGGGAAGCTGACGGCCAGCTGCATGGCCACCGATTCGGAGACTGCCATGGTGATTTTTCCGGCCCCCGCCCGGAGCGCGGCGGTGCCGGCCAGCAGCGCGGCGCCGGGCGTGGCGCGGGCGCCGCCGATCACCAGCACCGTGCCGCGGGAGTATTTGTCCTCCCCGGCGGCCGGCAGCGGCCAGCCGCGCAGCAACGACGGGGTGACCGGCGTCGCCCGTGAAGCGTCGGCGGACTCTCCGCCAGAGCCCGTCCCGCCGGAGCCCGTCCCGCCCGAGCCCCCGCCGCCCGAGCCCGTCCCGCCGGAGCCAGTGCCGCCGGAGCGCGTCCCGTTGGCTCCGTCTGCACTACCGCGGGTGGACATTGGCATCCCCGGCGTGTTCGGTAACCTCCACGCCCTCGGCGATGAGGTGGTCCGCCACGTTGAAGCTTTCCAGCGCCCACGGCCCCTGTCCTTCGGGGCGCACGTAGCGGGTTAGGGAGGCGTTCAGGACGGACGTGCCGGCGGCCAGGTCCAGGACTTCCGCTTCGGTCATCCCTTCCAGGACGTACCGTGCCAACAGGATCAGGGCATCGTGGCAGACCAGCATCACGCGGTGTCCGCTGCCCAGGTTGTTCAGTTCGGCGAGCACGGAGCGCAGCCGCAGCACAACATCCGCCCAGGACTCCCCGCCGGGCGGCCGGTAGTAGAACTTGCCCAGCCACAGCCGGCGTTCGGCCTCGTCGGGATGCCGCCGGTCCACGCCTTGACGGGTAAGCATGTCCAGGATGCCGAGTTCACGGTCGCGGAGGCGCTCGTCAGTGCGGACCTTGACCGGCCAGCCGGCGGTTTCCACGGCGATCTCCGCCGTCTGGAATGCCCGACGGTAGGGGGAGGACACCACGGCGTCGGGCCTCAACTCCTCCGGGATGGATGCCAATGCTCTGCCCAGGGCGAGCGACTGGTCCTGCCCGGTCCGGGACAGTGTGACGTCGGCGTCCCGGGCAGGTACCTCGATCACGTCCGCCCCGGCCCGGCTGGCCTGGGTTGCCGCCACGTTGCCTTCGCTTTCGCCGTGCCGCACCAGGATGAGCTCCACAGCTCCCGCTTCCCGCACCGCCTGCGTCAACCCGCTGTTTTCCACCCTCGACCACCCCGCTGCCATGTGCCGCCTGCCGTGCGCAGGGGCGTCACTTGCGGCGTACCCATAATCTGCGTGCGCTAACGTCCGACGGCGGCGCTGGCGTTCCGCTGCCCGTCACCGCACGCCCGAAATCGGCTGTAACCACCGGCGTTAGCGCAGGTCAGTGCGGCTTTCCACAGAACCAAGAGAGAACTCTTGACATGGCGACCTTACCGCGCGGTAATTGTAAGCACACTTATCACATTGGGGTCGAGGACAATGAGAAACATAATCCCGAAAGGCACTCTCCGCCAGATGCTCCTGCCGCCCACTTTCGGGCTGCATCTGACCCGGGCCGCCGACTTCACAGTGCTCTCCGTGGAGGTCTGGAGCACCTGCTTGGTGGTGAATATCCATGTGGAGTCCGCCGCGGGGAATGCAATCCCCAAAATTGTTGTGGAGGACCATTGGGGCACGGCCTACCACTTCCGGGATTCCATCACCATGGGTTCCCGGAACATCCAAGTGTTCAGGCCATCAGTACCTCCCGGCACCAGAAGCCTGACCATCCGCTCTACCGACGCCGCTGAAGCCCGTTATGTGGTGTCCTTCGCCGTCCCGGCGATGCACGACGCCGACGAACTGGAGCAGGTGCCGGAGTACCCCCAGCACGGCCTCCGCCGCCCGGCCTAGGACCCGGGCTCCCGGCTCACGCCCCGCCCGCCCTTGCCAAACCCTCTCTCACTTAACGTGGGTTTTTGGCCGACGCTCTCTCACTTAATGTGGGTTTTTGCTGACGCTCTCGCACTTCCTGTTGCGCCGCCGTCGGGAACTGATAGAGCGTTCCGGTATTTACCGCATTAAGTGATAGAGCGTTCCAGGAAAATGCGCATTAAGTGAGAGAGCGTCCGGGCCGTCCGTAGATGGGGGACGCGGTCGGGCGTATCCTGATCACGCCAAGGCGCATCCGCCCAGCGTGAGAGGGGAAGTTGAATGACCATCCCGCCAGTGCACGAACCCGAGCCGTTCCCGCCCGAGCCAGGGCCGGATCCGTTAACGCCGGATCCCACGCATCCCGGCCATCCGGGACCCGAGAGGCCCAGCCCCGTCCCGACGCCCGAGCCGCCCGGCCCGCTGCCCGTCCCGGATCCAGGGCCGGTGCCGCTGCACCCTGACCCGACGCGGAGTTAACCCGACTGGCCCCCGGCAGATGCCGGGGGCCAGTCCGTGTCCTGACGCAGGATCCCGCCGCGGCGCGGACGTTAGCGGACCCCCGCGTACTCAGGCAGCCGGCCTTCGCGCATGGCCGCGGCCACCTGGGCGATCCCGCCGTAGTCCGGGAAAACCACCGATGCCCCGCCCGGCGCAAAGCCCACGCCGGCCGTGGGCAGGGTGAGGGAGACGAAACTGTTGGGGTCGATGCCGCGCATTGCGTAGGCCAGGACTGCCACACCCGCCGGATCAAAGCCCTGGTCCACCGTGAGGTAGCTACCGGCGAAGTTCACCAGGCCCCGCAAGGCGGTGACGTCGTGGAGAACGGTGTCACTGGTCAGCCTGGCGAGGATGGCGCGGAGGAACGTCTGCTGGTTCCGGACCCGCTGGAAGTCGCCGTCGACGAAGGCGTAGCGCTCGCGGACAAATTCCAGGGCGGCCTGGCCGTTGAGATGGTTGACGCCCTGGGTGAACACGTGCTGGCTGTCGTGGGTGGACTGGAACGCCAGCGGCACGTCCACCGCGATGCCACCCAGAGCGTCGGTCAGGGCCCGGAACCCGTTGAAGTCCAGCATGATGGTGTGGTCAATCGTGGTGCCCATCAGCTGCCCCACAGTCTGCGCCGCCAGCGGCATGCCGCCCACCGACAGGCTGTCGTTGATCTTGGAGGCGCCGTAGCCGGGGATGTTGACGTACAGGTCCCGCATGAGGGAGACCACGTGGACGCTCCGCCGGTCGGCGGGGACATGGACCAGCATCAGCGTGTCGGCCCGGTGATCCTGCCATTCGCCCGTGGCCTGGGTGTGGGCCGCCTGGTCCCTGGCGTTGGCGCGGCTGTCGCTGCCGATCAGCAGGATGTTCATGGGCACCGCCGGGAGTTCGGCGATGGGTTCGGGCGGCGGCGGAGGCGCGGGGGCCGGCGGGGGCGGCGGGGTGGTCTCGGACGGAGTAGGGGTGACGGTTTCGGTGGCTGTCGGCTCCGGGGCCGCAACCTGGGCGGCCGGCCGGCTGAACAGGAGGGCGGATCCAACCACCATCGCCACCAAAAAGAGGGACAAAAGAGCCGCGAGCAAACGGCGTCGTTTGCTCGCGGCTGGCGCAGTATTTTCCTGGCCCGGTGCGCCGGGGCCGATTCGTTCTGGACCGCTTGGGGTAGCCATGACTTAGTGTCCGCCTGCGGGGGCGGTTCCGCCATGGGCAGTAGTGTGTCGATTTCCTAACGGTTGACGGGGGCTGATGCCGGCGCCGGATTCAGGGCAGAGGCAGCAGGCGTACGACGCCGGCGGGCCGGGTTAAGCGGGAGCGTTCAGGCGGGCGTGACGCAGCACGGAGACGATCGCCGGGGCCAGTTCGTCTTCCATCTGGCGGTAGACCTCGGGGCCGCGGCGGTAGGGGTCGATGATGTCGTTGTCGGCGGAGTCCGCCGGCAGTGACAGGTGCCGCACAGCTGCTGCCCGCGCCGGAAGCCCCCGCCAGAAGGCGGTGTTGGCACTGAGGGGAGAGCCGCCGTCGGCCGTTCCTGCCTGCGTTGGGGAGCCATCCGCGCGGTCGTCCAGGACGTCGAGCATCCGGGCGAACTCGCGGATGGTAAAGGTGCGCTTGAGCAGGGACGCGTCCTGTTGGAGGACTTCGCCGCGGTGGCCGGAGGTCATGGTGAGCACCAGGTCCACGCCGCGCAGGATCTTGCCGGTCAGCTGCCGGGAGACAAAGCCGTTGGGGTTTCCGCCGAACATGCGCACGATGTCCCCGGAGAGCGGCTGCATGGGGTCGCCCACCATGGCGCGGGTCCCGGCACTGGTCACCTCAAATCCGCCCGGCAGCACCTGGTCGAGGCCCGCCTGCAGGAGCCGCTCGGCCACGGGGGACCGGCAGATGTTGCCGGTGCAGACGGTCAGGATCCTCACGGGAGCAGGGGCAGGTGCGGGGGATTCCACGGAACATCTCTTTCCAGCCGGGGCGCCGGACCGGGTACGGCCGGGCTATTTCAACTTAACACGGCCATGCCCCAGGCCCGCCCTCCCGACGCTCTCTCACTTGATGTGGGTTTTTCCGAAACGCTCTATCACTTAACGTGGGTTTTTCCCGAACGCTCTATCACTGAACGTGCAGCGGACCCTCCGCATCGAGTGAGAGAGGGTCCGCCAAAAACGCACATTAAGTGAGAGAGCGTCCTGGGGGTGGGGGTCAGAGGGCGGCCAGCAGCGCCTGCATCTCCTTGATCTCCGCCCCCTGCGAGGCCACGATGTCCCGACAGAGCTGGATGGTGGCCGGGTACTTGCCAGTGCGGATCTCCTGCTCAGCCATGTCGATGGCGCCTTCGTGGTGGCCGATCATGTCCTCCAGGAACAGCCGGACGGCGTCCGTTCCGGCGGCCGACTTGAGCCTCTGGATGCCCTCCGCATCCACCATGCCGCCCATCCCATGGCCGGGCATGCCGGAGGCACCCATCATGCCGGTGGGCTGGTTCCAGGACTCCAGCCAGCCTGTCATGAGCTCGATTTCGGGTTGCTGGGCTGCCTTGATTTTGGTGGCCAAAGCTGTCACGGAGCCGGGGATGTCCTGCTTTGCCAGGATGATGTCGCTCATCTCCACCGCCTGGGCATGGTGCGGAATCATCATCCGGGCGAACATGATGTCCGCCTGGTTATGGTCGGCGTTGGCGTCAGGCATCATGCTGGACATCGGCCCGGAGCTGCCATGGGGCATGCCGGGCATGGGGCCGGCGGGGGACGGGGCCGAGCAGCCGGCCAGGCCCAGGGAGGCTGCCAAAGCAGCAGCGATCACGGTAAAGCGAATCTTGGTCTTCATCGAAAGTGTCCTTCAAAACGTGGGGGGAACTGCGGTGGGCTGGTATGGCACAGTTCCGGTTTACGTCCGGCTGATGGACAAGTCGCAGGGTGTTGGGCTCCGGGGAGTGTAGGCGTAGGCCATGGCCGGGCCGCTGTGTGCACGGGGTGGGTGGACGGCGGCACCGGTTTGGTGCGGCGGGAAAAATGCCAGGGTGCCCGCCTGGGCGGAGGGAATGCAGGACGTTCCGGATTCCTGCATACCGTGGCACGAGCCCCCGCAGGAAACGACGCCGGCAGGGGCCGCGTCCTCTTGGTCCGCCTGCGCGGGCTCCGCGTGGCTGTGTTCAGCATGCGCCGCCCCTGTGTGCGCACCGGACGCATGGACGCCGGAGACATGCGCACCGGAGACATGCGTACCGGACTCATGCACCTCAGCCACCAGTGCCCCGGCGGCCTGGACCGCCGCGGTGTGGGTTCCGTGCGCGGCATGGTTCGCGGTCAGCACATGCATGCCGAGGATTCCGGCGATGACTGCCAGAACCCCTGCTAGCAGGGCGCCACGCTGCAGGAGCGTTTGGAAAAAACCCACATTAAGTGAGAGAGCGTCCGGGAAAAACCTACGGTAAGTGAGAGAGCGTTTCATCGGACCGCCGAGGGGTTCAGCTTCACACGCCGCAGCAGCTGGGCGTTGAGCGCAACCACGATGGTGGAGGCGGACATCAGCACCGCACCGGCAGCGGGGGAGAGCACCACGCCGGCGAACGCCAGGACACCTGCGGCAAGCGGCACGGCCAGGACGTTGTAGCCCGTGGCCCACACCAGGTTCTGCCACATCTTCCGGTAGCTGGCCCGGGAGAGATCCACCATGGACAGCACCGCCCGCGGGTCGTTGCCGGCCAGGACCACGCCTGCCGATTCCATGGCGACGTCGGTTCCGGCGCCAATGGCGATGCCCACCTCGGCCCGGGCGAGGGCCGGGGAGTCGTTGACGCCGTCGCCCACCATGGCCACCTTCAGCCCGCGCGACTGCAGCTCAGCCACTTTTTTGTCCTTGTCCGCGGGCAGGACCTCGGCAAACACCTCGTCGATGTGCAGGTCCGCCGCCACGGCCTCAGCCACCTGACGCGCGTCGCCGGTGACCATGGCAACCTTCACGCCGCGGTTCTGCAGCGCCGCCACGGCCTGCCGCGACTCCGCCCGCACCGCATCCTCGAGGCTCACGGCACCCAGGACGCGGCCGCCGTCGTCAATGACATGCAGCACCGCGGCGCCGCGGTCCATCCACCCGCGCGTCGTGGCCGCCACGGCAGAAGGCTCGACGACGCCGAGCTCGCGCAGTAGCGCGGGTCCGCCGACGTGCACAGTGCGTCCGTCCACCTCGGCGCGGACGCCGCGTCCGGTCAGCGAACTGAAACCACTGGCAGCCGGCAGGACAAGGCCACGCTGGCGGGCGGCGCGGACGATGGCCCGGGCCACGGGATGTTCGCTGTCGGATTCGACGGCGGCAGCGACGGCCAGCAGGGTGTCCGCGTCGACGCCCGGGGCGACAGCGACGTCCTTGAGGTCGGGTGCGCCGGTGGTCAGGGTGCCGGTCTTGTCGAACAGCACAACGTCGATGGTGCGCATGCGTTCCAGCGCCATCCGGTTCTTGATCAGGACGCCGGCCCGGGCCGCCTGTTCAGTGGAAATGGCGATCACCAGCGGAATGGCCAGGCCCAGGGCGTGCGGGCAGGCGATCACCAGTACGGTGACGGTTCGGGTGACCGCCTCCGGCACGCTGCCCAGCAGGGTCCACACAATGAACGTGATGACGCCGGCGCCGGCTGCGAAGTAGAAGAGGAAGGCCGCGGCACGGTCGGCCAAGGCCTGGGCTTTCGAGGACGAGGCCTGCGCTTCGGCCACCAGGCGCTGGATCCCGGCCAGCGCGGTGTTCTCTCCGACGGCGGTGACCCGGACGCGGACGCTGTTGTCCGTGGCCACTGTCCCGGCCACCACAGCGTCGCCCACCGTCCGCGGGACGGTCTTGGATTCGCCGGTGATCATGGATTCATCGAACTCGGCCTGGCCGTCCACCACTGTCCCGTCGGCAGGCATCCTGGCCCCGGAGCGCACCAGGACGGTGTCCCCTTCGCGGAGTTCGGAGACGGGGACGGTCTCGGTGCCGTCGTCGGTGATGCGGTCCGCCTCATCCGGAAGCAGGGCGGCGAGGGCGTCCAGGGCACCCTGGGCCGAGCCGAGGGCACGCATCTCGATCCAGTGCCCCAGCAGCATGATGGCCACCAGCAGGGCCAGCTCCCACCAGAAGTCCAGATCAAATCCGCCAATGCCCAGGCTCGTGATCCAGGACGCGGCAAACGCCACCGTGATGGCCATGGCGATCAGCAGCATCATCCCGGGCTGGCGTTCCTTCAGCTCGCGGACACCGCCCTTGAGGAACGGCTGGCCGCCGTAGAGGAAAATGACGGTTCCCAGCACGGGCGGGATCCAGGCCGAGCCGGGGAACATCGGCGGCATATAGCCCAGGAGGTGACCCACCATGGGGCTGAAATAGACCACGGGAACGGACAGGAGCAGGGTCAGCCAGAACCTGTTTTTGAACATGGCCGTGCTGTGTCCGGCGTGCTGGCCGTGAGTGTGCACGGCATGGTCGTCGTCCGGGCCGTGCCCGTGCTGCGGCGGGTGCCCGCCGTGCTGTGCGTGCATGTCCGCAGGGGACGAACCTTCCGGGACCCCTGCGGCAGTAGCCGACGTCATGGTTCCGTGGTCGGCATGGCTAATGCGCCCGGCATGGCCGGCGTCGCCACCATGGCGGGCGTCGCCCCCGTGCCCGGCAAGGCCGGTGTGGCCGGTGTGGCCTGTGTGATCTTTCATGACTCCTCCTCCAGGCCGGGGCCGGCAGGAATGAAGATGTAGCCGGCTGAGCTGACTGCCTTCTGTACCGCTGAAGCGTCAACGGCGCCGGCCACCACAAGGCGGGAGCGCCCGCCGGCGACGAGGTGGACCGAAGCGTCCTCAACGCCCGGCAGGGCGGAGACGGATTTCTCGACCGCCTGAACACAATGCCCGCAGGTCAGGCCTTCAACCGTGAATTGGGTCTTCCCGACGGCGGTGCCTCCGTTACCAGGGATCCCGGCGTCGGTCCTTCCCGCTGCGCCGGCGGAGGCACTGGCGCCCGTTGCGGGTGAGCAGCAGCTGCAGCCTGCCGCGGCTGCCCCTACCAGTGGCAGCTGCAGCCGTCCCGAGGCTGCGTCGGTGCGATGTTCAGTTCCACACATGTGAGTTCCATTCCGTTGGAGAGGATCAACTGGTGCTGGGATTGAACGGCTGTGAAAGCTGGTGCCTTGGCGCCCGCCGGGACATACCATGTCACTGACAACACTCACAAGATACCCCCGGGGGGTATGCGATGTCAAGAACCTCCAGCCTCTCCCGATGCCCCCGGAAGGCGCAAATGAGGCCCGGCTGGCTACCGATTGGACGGACTTCGTGTCCATACTGGAAGGCACACCGGCATCAATGGCGGCAGCCGGATACTGGTTGGAGGCGTCCTGATGGCCAAGCTCAACAGCCCCATGACCTATTCCAGCGCCCTCGGAGACGGTCCGTGCCTGGCCGGCACCTTCAAGGCCAGGTTTCCCGAGCAGACCGTGGAGTGGTCTGACGCGATGTTCCAGATTCACGGCTACGAGCGCGGTGAGGTGGTGCCCACCCTGGATCTTCTGTACTCCCACAAACATCCCGATGACAGGCGGCGGTGCCAGGAGATCGTGACCAAAGTTTTGCAGACCGGCGGCTATTTCTGCATGTACCACCGGATCATCGATGCTCAGGGAAACATCCGCCATGTCCTTACCTCCGGCGACGCGATCCAGGATAAGGACGGCACGGTGACGGCGCTGGAGGGCATTCTGCTGGACCTGTCGTCCACGCTGCGGCGGGAGACGGAGCAGATAGCCCGGGAAGCCGTTGTTGCGGCCACGGCCACCCGCAGCATCATCGATCAAGCCCGCGGCATTCTGATGGGCAGGCTGCTGGTTGGCTCCGAGGATGCCTTCCGGATGCTTGTAACCCACAGCAGTCACCGCAACGTGAAGCTCGCGGCGGTAGCGGCCGAGATAGTCCGCCTGGCAGAGCTGCCGGGACGGCCCGCCGAGCTTGATGCCGCACTCCGGGAAATGGGGGTACGCCCGAATTCGGGGCGGCGCACGCGGAAGGGCACACACCTCGGCCGTCGTTCCGCCATATGACAGCACCGGCCGCTCCCGGGCTGTAAGGCGGCCCGGTGCCGGGAGCCAGTAGATATTGCGTGCCAACCTATGTAAGTATCTGCGTATGAATGCAGATATGCACGCCTCCGCGCATGCGCCTGACAGCCAGTACGTCGAACTGGCAGTGGAGGTCTTCGCGATGCTGGCCGACGCCACGCGGGTGCGCCTGATCCTGGCCCTCCGAGACGGCGAGCTGCCCGTCAACGCGCTCGCCGCGATCGCCGGAAAGCCGGCCCCGGCCGTGTCCCAGCACCTGGCCAAGATGCGGCTGGCCCGGATGGTGTCCACCCGCCAGGAAGGCACCAAGGTCTTCTACCGCCTGCAAAACGGCCACGCCTCGCAGCTGGTGGCCGACGCCATCCATCAGGCCGAGCACTCCCTGGGGACGGCCCCGAACCATGGCATGGCACCCCACTGCGGGCAGGAAAAGTGAGCCACAAATCAGCGGAATCGGATCACGCGCAGGGGGAAACGCCCGACGGCGGCCCACACCAGAGCGGGGACGCGCACTACGGGCACGGGCACGGTCACCACCACGACCACGGGCATCACAACCACCCCGCCGACCACCACCACGAGCACGGGCATCACAACCACCCCGCCGATCATCACCACGCGACCGGATTCAAGGGCTGGCTCCAGGAGATATTCGTTCCCCACTCCCACGACTCCGCAGACTCGGTGGATGACGCCCTGGAGAGCAGCGCCCAGGGCATCCGGGCCGTCAAAATCTCCCTGCTGGGACTCGGCGCAACGGCGCTGTTCCAGCTGGCCATTGTGCTGGTCAGCGGGTCGGTGGCCCTGCTGGCCGACACCGTCCACAACTTCTCCGACGCCCTCACCGCCGTCCCGCTCTGGATCGCGTTTGTCCTGGGACGCCGGCCGGCTTCCCGGACGTTCACCTACGGCCTGGGCAAGGCCGAGGACCTCGCGGGCCTGTTCATCGTGGCCATGATCGCCCTCTCGGCGGTGGTGGCGGCCGTGGAATCCTTCCGCCGTTTCTTCGAGCCGCAGCCCGTCCATAACCTGGGCTGGGTGCTGGCCGCCGGCCTCGTGGGCTTCGCCGGCAACGAGCTGGTGGCCATCTACCGGATCCGGGTGGGCCGCCGGATCGGCTCAGCGGCTTTGCTGGCGGACGGCGTCCACGCCCGGACGGACGGATTTACCTCGCTGGCCGTGGTCGCTGGTGTCATCGGTATCTGGCTTGGCTTCCCGCTGGCCGATCCCATCGTGGGCCTGCTTATTTCGGCGGCCATCTTCGTCCTGCTGTGGGGCACTGTCCGTGACGTCGGCCGCCGCCTCCTGGACGGCGTCGACCCCGCCCTGTCCGACCGGCTGGCCGCACTGGTCACCGAGAACGCGCCGGAGGGAAGTTCCTCCCGGCTGCGGTGGAGCGGGCACCGGCTGCACGCGGAGATAACCGTCCCGGCGGGTGCCGGTACGCACCTGGGGGAGTTCGCCGTCGTCGTCCAACGCCTCGAAGCGGCAGCGCGCGGATCCCTGCGCAATCTCGGTTCGGTGACCGTGGTCCCCCTCGTGGACGGCGTCCCGCAACAGGGCGGTAGTGGGTTAGGTTCGAGCCATGGGGAACGAACCGCTTAGCTTGACCATGCGCGTGGACGACTGGCTGTTCATCGACGCGACCATCGACAACACAGTCTCGATTGCTGCCACGGACGGCAACGATTCCGTGGTCCGGCAGGGGAGGAGCATCCGCGAAGCAGGCTGGGCGGCAACCCGGGCGCACCCGCGCCGCCACGATGGTTGGGGCGACTGGCCGCCTACGGACGACAAGCTCACGGTGGCGCTTCCGGAAGATGCGTGGCGGTTTGTGGTCCGGGAGCTGCACCGGTGGGAGCAGGTAGCGTCCGACGTCGGCGCTGCCGCACCTGCCGAGGACGGGGAACCGGGCGCCGGGGTCCCCGCGTCGCG
Source organism: Pseudarthrobacter sp. BIM B-2242 (assembly GCF_014764445.1). Classification (NCBI taxonomy): domain Bacteria; kingdom Bacillati; phylum Actinomycetota; class Actinomycetes; order Micrococcales; family Micrococcaceae; genus Pseudarthrobacter; species Pseudarthrobacter sp. BIM B-2242. The sequence continues at coordinate 3,289,717 of NZ_CP061721.1, read as the reverse complement.
GGGCCTTGAGGTGGCGCGGCGACTTTCGGTGCGCCTCGGCGGAGTGGAGTAACGCCGGTTTAAAGAGCCAGGCCCCCGACGCACATAAATGCGGTCGAGGGCCCGGCGAAAAGGTTCTCTGATCAGACTCCGGTGAGTTCCTCCGCGGATGCCGGGCTCTTGACCGGCTCTTTGGAGCGGATCATGCCGACCGCAACGGCGCTGATCAGCACCACCGCACCGACAGCGAGATAGAGCTGCACGGCGGACCAGGATGCATCAAGCAGGGCACCGGTGATCAGCGGGGCAATGATGGCTCCGATCCGCCCGATGCCGATGCCCCACCCGACGCCCGTGCTGCGGACCGAGGCCGGGTAGAGGGAAGGGGCCAGCGTGTAGAGGCCGGCGATGCAGCCGTTGATCAGCATGCCCACGAGGACGCCTGCACCGAGGGCGAGCACGATGATGGAGGCGGACGAGATGAACACCACGATCATGACGGCCGAGAGCACGGTGAAGGCCACAAGGACAATCTTGCTGTTCCATTTGGTGGCCAGGACGCCGTAGAGGACCGCGCCGAAGATCCCGCCCAGGGTGAGCATAAGGCCGCCGGTAATGCCCTGGCTTTCCGTCATGCCCGCGGTGACCAGCAGCCGCGGGGTCCAGCTGTTGACGAAGTAGAAACCGAACATTGTGGTGAAGAACGCCAGCCAGAGCAGCAGGGTGGAACGCCGGTTGGCAGGGGACAGCAGGTCGGAAACGGGGTTGGTTTTTGCCTTGGCGACGGCCTGGACGTCCGGGAGCGCCGTGACCTCGGGGTGTCCCGTCTTGCGGGCGATCCGGTTGAGGCGGTCCAGGACGTTGCGGGGCCGTTTGGTGACGAGGAAGTCAACGGATTCGGGCAGGAGGAACAGCAGGACCAGCAGGATGCTGAGGGTGGAGACGCCGCCGAAAACGAAGACGGAACGCCAGCCGTACTGGCTTTGGAGGTAGACGGCGGCGGCGCCGCCAAGGGTTGCCCCGATGCCGTAACCGGCGGTGTAGATGCTGATGCTCAGGCCGCGGCGTTTTTTTGAGGAGTATTCGCTGGCGATGACGTTGGTGCACGCAAGGATGCAGCCAACTCCGAGTCCTGTCAGGAGGCGCCAGATGCCCAGCTGCTCCATGGTGGTGGCCGTCGCTGCCAGCAGCATGCCGGCGCCGGCCGCGCCCACCGATGCGATGATCATGGGGCGCCGTCCGATGATGTCTGCCAGCGGGGCGAGGCATAGGGAGCCGATGGCCATGCCCACCAGCCCCGCGCTGAGCAGGATGCCCAGTTCGGAGCCGGTCAGGCCAAACTCCTTGGTGACGCCGTTGGCGGTGAAGGCCATCGCCAGTACGTCGAAGCCGTCGAGGGCATTCAGCAGGACACACATGCCGATGATGGCCCACTGATAGGGCGACATCTTCGAGGTGTTGATACGTTCACGCAGATCCATGGCATCTTCCTTGAAACCTAGGGGCTCCCCGGCGGGAGCGAAAGCTGTTGACGGCTGCCCGGGATGCGGGCAGCCCTAGTTCAGGTGGGGCTAGGACACGTCGATGGTGACGACGGCGGGCCTGCCGGGTGAGTCGGCACGGGAACCTGTGGCGGAGCTGACGGCCCGTGAGACGCAGCAGCACATCTTCTCCTGGGCATGTTGCTGCCGTTCGCTGTAGAAAACGTCGCGGTGGTCCACGGCGCCGTCCAGGTTCAGGATGCGGACTTCGCAGAGACCGCACTCGCCCTTGCGGCAGTCGAACATCATGTCCACGTCGGCGTCCTCGAGTGCCTCGAGCATGGAGCGGCCCTGCCCGACTGTGGCTTCGATGCCCAGCCGTGGGATGCGGACGACGAATTCCTCGGGGTCGTACCAGCCGGAGTTTCCGAACGTTTCGTAGCGAAGGTCCGGCAGCGCCAGTTCGCGTTCGGTCCAGCCCCGGCGGACCGCATCCATCAGCCGGATGGGTCCGCACATGTAGAGCTCGGTTCCGGGATCGATGCCGCCGATGAGGGCGCTGACGTCCAGGCTGCTTCCCTCGTCGTCGACATGGATCTGGAGCCGGTCCCCGTGCAGGTCCTGCAGATCCGTCAGATAGGCCATCGCGGCACGGCTTCGGCCCGCGTACACCACGGTGTAGTCGGCCTTGACGTTGCGAAGGACCGCGGCCATGTTCGCGATGGCGGTAATGCCGATGCCACCGGCCAGCAGGACGTACCGCTCTGCCCCGACACGCAGCGGGAAGTTCTGCAGGGGCTGGGTGATGCGGAGTGTGTCACCCGGCTTGAGCGTGTGCATAAAGACGGACCCGCCCCGGGAGACGGGAGCCTTGAAGACGCTGATGACGAGGGTGTTTCCGCCGTCGAGGGATTCCACCACCGAGTAGGAGCGCTTCTCCTGCTCGCCGTTGATGGTGACGGTCAGGTCAATGTGCGAGCCGGGCTCTGCATGCTTGGGTGCTGACGGTTCCAGTTCAATACGCCGGATGCCTGCGGCCACATCCGTGACGGCCACGACCGTTGCGGACTGCCAGACTTCGTTGTTGGTTGCTGCCATTGTCTTGTTCCTTGGGTCTTTGGCCGGTTTAGAGAGCCGCCGCGAGGCGGCCCTCTGCCTGGAGCATGCGCTCGATCAGCCTGCGGACCCACATTCCGCCGGCGTCGATGTTCAGGCTGTAGAACTCGTAATCCGGGTTGGCGTCGATTGCTTCCTGCTGGGCCTTCAACATCGCTTCGTCCTCCCCGAACACGCCGTGGACGCCATTGCGGAGCTGGGTGGTGATGAGCTGGCTGTCCAGGCAGTAGTTGCGCATGAATGCCCAGAAGTAGTGGCAGGACTTGGCGGTCTCCGGGCTGATGGTGTTCATGACGTAGCCGTTGACGCCCTGGCTGCGGTCGCCGTCGGGGGCTCCGGTGCCTGCCTTGGCAACGCCGACGTCGATGCGGATCGTGGAGGGTGCCTCGAAGCGGATGATCTGCCAGCGGTCCACCTTGCCTTCGAAGCCGGGGAACTTGTCCCGCATGTTCTTGAGCCAGAACGGCGGGGCGTCGATGTTGAGCATCCACCGCGAAACGGTCACGGTGCGGTCATCGTGCGTGACCACGAACTCGGACTCGCTCAGCTCTTCCTGGCCGATGCTGGAGGCGTGGACGAATTCCTCGTGGGTGAGGTCCATCAGGTTGTCCAGGACCAGCTGGTAGTTGCACGGAGCGAAAATGGTCTCACCGTCGCCTGCCCAGTCCTGGCTGTCCATCTGATGCATATCCGGGACAAGGCCGGGATCCGCCTGGGTGGGGTCGCCAAGCCAGACCCACACGAACCGATGACGCTCCACCACCGGGAAGGACGGGACGGTCGCCGAGGGGTTGATGCTCTCCTGGGCCGGCATGGACGCGCAGCGGCCCGCAGAGTTGTAGACGATGCCGTGGTACGGGCACTGGATGCCGTCCTTGCCAACGGTCTTTCCCATGGACAGCGGGGCAAGCCGGTGCCAGCACGCGTCCGCAAGGGCGACGGCCTTGCCGTCCTCGGTGCGGTACAGCGCCAGCGGGCGGTCAGCGATTTTGCGCGCCATGGGTTTGCGGGTGACTTCGTGGTCCCAGGCGGCGACGTACCAGGCGTTCAGGGGATGGCCGAGGACCTTGTTGGTGGTGGAACTGCTGGACTGAAGCACAGTCATCATTGACCTCTTTCCGATGCCCGGCGGCGCTGCTCACGCTGCACGCCGGACGCATGAAGATTTTCTGGGGGTGCCCTCAACTATCTATGTCCATAGTTGGTGGCTTGGATCACACACTAGCTATAGATATAGTTAGTTGGCAAGACCCTGAAAGGATTTACCCGTGAGTCTTCGTTACGCGCTTCTGGCTTTGCTTTCCGTGGAACCCATGACCGGTTACGACCTGGCCAAGCGATTTGAGTCCTCGGTTGCCTTCGTCTGGCATGCGCCTGATTCGCAGATCTATCCGGAGCTGCGGAAGATGGCGAAGGAGGGACTGCTGCAAGCCGAGGAGGTTTCGTGGGGGCCCCGCGGCAAGAAGACGCAGTACCGGATGACCGACGACGGCCGGGCCGCGTTCCGTACCTGGATGCACGAGCCGCTGGAGTACTCCCGTGAGCGCGATCCCGTGCACCTGAAGGCCGCCTACCTGGAGTGGGCGGAACCCGCTGTGGCGCGGGAGCACATGCGGGCCCATATCGACTATCACACGATGCGTCGCGATCAGTGGGCGGACATGATCACCGAGTTGCGGGCAGGAACAAACGAGATGTTGAGCAAGCGACTGGCTGCCACCCCCGAAACCGACCGTCAACGCACCATCGAATACAAAGTCTTCACTTACGAAGGCCTGATTGCCCGCGCGGAGACGGAAATCGAATGGGCCAAGCGGGGGCTCAAGCTGATCGATGCGCTGTCGGGATCTGCACCGCACCAGGATTGAGGGCCAGGGCAGGCCGCCCTGCGCCGGCAGGCTCCCGCCGTCGGGGACAATGGAAGGCATGACCCTCACGACGTTCGCCCTCGTCCGCCACGGCCAGACTGACTGGAACGCGCAGCGCCGCCTGCAGGGCGCCACTGACATTCCACTGAACGACGTCGGCCGCGGCCAGGCGCGGGACGCCGTCGCCAACCTTTCGGGCCATGACTGGGACGCCGTGGTGACCTCGCCCCTGAGCCGTGCCGCGGAAACCGCCAACCTGATTGCCGAGGGGCTTGGTCTCAGTGTGGCCCGGCACGTCCCCGCGCTCACCGAGCGGAGCTTCGGCCGGGCGGAAGGGCTGCAGGCCGGCCCCGAACTGGAGGCCCTGCGCATTCCGGGCGGATTCCAGGGCGCCGAGAGCGAAGATGCTGCGGCGAGCCGCGGACTGGCCGCCCTGGAGGAACTGGCCGAGGAGTTCCGTGGCCGCCGCGTCCTGGTTGTCGCCCACGGCACGCTCCTGCGGGTGAGCCTCAGCCGTGCCATCGGCCGCACCCTGCACAGCATCGACAACGCCGTGCTCAACCTCGCCCACCATCACGTCCACGAGGGCTGGCAGCTGGAGTACTACAACGGCCAGCCGCTGGCCGCCGACGTCCAGGCCTGACCCGCACCACCCCGCGCTGCCACCGGCCCGGTTGCCCCCGAAAGCTCCTGCGCGGGGGGACAATGGCGATATGAGCTCAGAAGAACCGCTTCGACCTTCAGCCGTGCCTCCCGCCCAGCCTTCCCAGCCTGCGGAACGGCCCGCCGCGCCTGCTGCGCCGGCTCCCAGGACCGCGGCTCCCAAAACTGCCGCTGACAGGACCCGCACCACCCGGGCCGCAGTCATCTGGAGTGCCGTGGCGGTCAGCCTGGCGGTGCTGGTGCTCCTGATCATCTTCTTTATCCAGAACCAGGACATGGTCGCCGTCAGGTTCCTCGGCTGGGAGGGCAGCCTCGCCCAGGGTGTGGCTTTCTTCATCGCTGCCGTGGGCGGCGGAATCCTTGTGGCCATCGCCGGCGGAGCCCGCATCCTGCAGCTGCGCCGCAACGAACGACGGCGGGGCAAGGGCACCGACGCGTAGCCCGCCAAGGGAGCGGCGGCGTCATCGTCGATCGATTGCTCCGTAGAGGTCCTTTTCGAGTCCCAAAAGGGCCCTTGCGGAGCAATCGATGCCGGGGGAGCGTGACGCCCGTCCCATCATGACCTGCGCGCGCCCCGGGAAATTGCTTGCGGACACCGTTCACGGTAAGCTGTGAGGCGTGTCACGGACTATGTGGCACATGCTTTTGATCTGCGGCGGGAGAGTTCTGCCGGTACGTTCAGCAGGCGCCGTAGGAGCAAATCCTCCCCAGGAATCTCTCAGGCCCCCGTACCGCCGCGGTTAGGCAACTCTGGAAAGCAGTCCGGCAACGGGCTCACCGACGGTGCAAGCGAAATCCTGCAAAAACAGGTGGACGCGGAAACTCTCAGGTTCCCTACAGAGTGGGGAGGAACCCGAATCAATGTGGCGTACCCAGCGGACGCCACCTGAATTATGGAGTTCCTTTCATGACAGTTCAGTCGTCCCCCACCACCTTCGCCGACCGGCATATCGGTGCGCGCAGCCAGTCGCACATCGAAACAATGCTCAAGGCCGTCGGCTATGACACCGTTGATGGCCTCGTTGACGTTGCCGTCCCCGACTCCATCCGCCAGGCCAAGCCGCTTGCCCTCAAGGACGCCCTCAGTGAGGTTGAAGTCCTGGCTGAGCTGCGCAAGCTCGCCGGCAAGAATAAGACCGCGGTCCAGATGATCGGCCAGGGCTATTACGACACGGTGACCCCTGCCGTGATCCGCCGGAACATCCTTGAAGCGCCGGCCTGGTACACCGCGTACACCCCCTACCAGCCCGAGATTTCCCAGGGCCGGCTCGAGGCGCTGCTGAACTTCCAGACCATGGTCCAGGACCTCGTCGGACTCCCCATCGCCAACGCGTCGCTGCTGGATGAAGCGACCGCCGTGGCCGAGGCCGTGCTGATGATGCGCCGGGCGAACAAAAACAAGGCCGCCGTGGAGGGCAAGACCGTCCTGGATGCGGATGTGATGCCGCAGACCATCGCGATCGTGAAGGGCCGCGCCGAGGCCCTCGGTTTCGAGGTGGAGGTCGCTGACCTGTCCAAGGGCCTGCCCGAGGGTGTCATCAACGGCATCGTGCTGCAGCAGCCCGGCGTCTCCGGCCGGGTGTTCAACCACGCCGAGGTCATCAAGGCTGCCAAGGAGCGCGGTGCTCTGGTCACGGTCGCGGCGGACCTGCTGGCGCTGACCCTGATCACCCCTCCCGGTGAGCAGGGCGCGGACATCGCGGTCGGTTCCACCCAGCGTTTCGGGGTGCCGCTGTTCTTCGGCGGCCCGCACGCGGCCTACATGGCGGTGGCGAAGGGGCTGGAGCGGTCCATGCCCGGCCGCCTCGTGGGTGTGTCGAAGGACGACGCCGGCCTGCCGGCGTACCGTCTGGCGCTGCAGACCCGCGAGCAGCACATCCGCCGGGAGAAGGCGACCTCGAACATCTGCACCGCGCAGGCCCTGCTGGCCATCGTGTCCTCGTTCTACGCCGTCTACCACGGCCCGGACGGGCTGAAGGCCATCGCCGAACGCGTCCACAACCACGCCCGCGCCCTCGCCACCACCCTCAGGGTCGCCGGCCGCGACCTGGCCACCGAGACCTTCTTCGACACCGTCACCGTGTCCGTCCCGGGCAAGGCCGCCAAGGTCATCGCCGCCGCCGAAGCACGCGGGATCAACCTGCGCCACATCGACGAGGACACCATCGGTGTGTCCGTTGATGAAACCACGACGGCGGATGTCCTGTCCGCTGTTGCCGTCGCCTTCGGCGCCGGCCCGGTAGTCGAGGCCAAGGGCTTCGAGCTGCCCGCAGAGGTGCTCCGCACCTCCGAATTTATGCAGCACCCGGTGTTCAACACGCACCGTTCCGAGACGCAGCTGCTGCGTTACATCCGCAAGCTCTCGGACCGTGACCTGGCGCTGGACCGGACCATGATTCCGCTGGGTTCGTGCACGATGAAGCTGAACGCGACCGCGGAGATGGAGGCGATTTCCTGGCCGGAGTTCGCCTCGATCCACCCGTTCGCCCCTGAGTCCCAGACCGTGGGCTGGCGCGAACTGATCAAGGGCCTGGAAGACGACCTGGCCGAGATCACCGGCTATGACCAGGTCTCGTTGCAGCCGAACGCCGGGTCCCAGGGCGAACTCGCCGGGTTGTTGGCGATCCGCGGGTACCACCGGGCCAACGGCGATGCGCAGCGCAACGTCTGCCTGATCCCGGCCTCCGCGCACGGCACCAACGCCGCGTCCGCGGTCCTGGCCGGCATGAAGGTTGTTGTTGTCGCCACCGCGGCGGACGGCACCATTGACCACACGGACCTGTACGCGAAGATCGAGGCGCACAAGGACGCCCTCTCCGCGATCATGATCACCTACCCCTCCACCCACGGGGTGTATGACGCGGACGTGACCGAGATCTGCGACGCCGTGCACGCCGCGGGCGGGCAGGTCTATGTGGACGGTGCGAACCTGAACGCCCTCGTTGGGCTGGCCCAGCCGGGCAAGTTCGGCGGGGACGTCTCGCACCTGAACCTGCACAAGACCTTCTGCATCCCGCACGGCGGCGGCGGACCCGGTGTTGGCCCGGTCGCGGCGAAAGCCCACCTGGCCCCGTTCATGCCCGGGGACGCGAACAAGGCAGCCCACCAGGAAGGCCACGGCGTGGCGATCAGCGCGTCGAACTTCGGCTCCGCCGGTGTCCTGCCGATCTCCTGGGCCTATGTGAAGCTCATGGGTGCCGAGGGCCTGAAGGAAGCGACGAAGTCGGCGCTGCTCGCGGCGAACTATGTTGCGGCCCGCCTGAACGAGTACTTCCCGGTCCTCTACACCGGTGAGGGCGGTCTGGTGGCGCACGAGTGCATCCTGGACCTGCGCGAACTGACCGCCAAGACGGGCGTGACGGCCGAGGATGTGGCCAAGCGCCTGATCGATTACGGTTTCCACGCCCCTACCCTGGCGTTCCCGGTCGCGGGCACGCTGATGGTGGAGCCCACCGAGTCCGAGGACCTGGCCGAGATCGACCGGTTCATCGACGCGATGATCACCATCCGCAAGGAAATCGACCAGGTCGCTGCCGGTGACTTCACCGTGGAGAACTCGCCGCTGCGCAACGCACCGCACACAGCGGCCGCCGTCGTAATTTCTGACTGGACTCGCGAGTACTCCCGTGAGCAGGCCGTCTTCCCCGTCCACCACCTCAAGCAGGACAAGTACTTCCCCCCGGTGGGCCGGATCGACGGCGCCGGCGGAGACCGTAACCTCATCTGCTCCTGCCCGCCGCTCTCCGAGTTCGAAAACTAAGGATTCCGATCATGACTGAGAAGTACACCGCTCTCTACGAAGAGCACAAGAAACTCGGCGCCTCCTTCACCGATTTCGGTGGCTGGCAGATGCCCCTGAAGTACAGCTCCGAGCTCGCCGAGCACCACGCAGTCCGCAACGCTGCCGGCCTGTTCGACCTCTCCCACATGGGCGAAGTCTGGGTCACCGGCCCCGCAGCCGGCGAGTTCCTGGATTACGCCCTGGTGGGCAAGCTCTCCGCCGTCGCCGATGGCAAGGCCAAGTACTCGCTGATCTGCAACCCCGACGGCGGCATCATCGATGACCTGATCGTCTACCGCTTCGGCGACGAGAAGTACCTCGTGGTCCCCAACGCGGGCAACGCCCCCACCGTCGCCGCCGCTCTCGCCGAGCGCGCAGCGGACTTCGACGTGAAGGTTGAGGACGCTTCCGCTGCAACCTCGCTGGTGGCCGTCCAGGGTCCCAAGGCCGAGGCCATCCTGCTCAAGCTGACCGATGAGGCCCAGCACGCGCTGGTCACCGACCTGAAGTACTACGCGTTCAACGAGCTCACCGTCGCCGGCCACAACGTCATCCTGGCCCGCACCGGCTACACCGGCGAGGACGGCTTCGAGCTCTTTGTACCGAACGACGGCGCCGCGGACCTGTGGGCGAAGGTCGCCGAAGCAGGGGAAGAGTTCGGCATCATTCCGTGCGGCCTCGCGTCCCGCGACTCGCTGCGCCTGGAAGCCGGCATGCCGCTGTACGGCAACGAGCTCTCCCTGGAACGTTCACCGTTCGATGCCGGCCTCGGCGGCGTTGTGGCGCTCAAGTCCAAGGAAGGCGACTTCGTGGGCCGCTCCGCACTGGAAGCCTCCAAGGCAGCCGGTTCCAAGCGGAAGCTTGTGGGCCTGAAGGGCCTCGGCCGCCGCGCCGGCCGTGGCGGCTACCCGGTCCTCAAGGACGGCAACGTCGTCGGCGAAGTCACCTCGGGCCAGCCCAGCCCCACGCTCGGGTACCCTGTTGCACTGGCCTATGTCGACGTCGAACACGCCGAACTGGGCACCGCACTGGACGTCGACCTGCGCGGCAAGGCAGAACCTTTCGAGGTCATCGCCCTGCCGTTCTACAAGCGCCAAAAGTAGTCCCTCCGGGGGGTGGGTCCGGAACCGGCAACCCGGAGTTTTCACGCGTGCTGCTCCTTCGTCGCTTTGACGCACGCTTTCGAAAACCCCGGGCCGCCGGCCCCTCGGCCCCAGCACCCCCGAACGCTCTCTCACTTAATGTGGGTTTTGGGCGAACGCTCTCTCACTTAATGTGGGTTTTGGGCGAACGCTCTCTCACTTTCCGATACCTCCAAACTTAAGGAACACAAGACATGGCCAAGGTTGCCGCTGAACTGAAGTACTCCGCTGAGCACGAGTGGATCGCCGCTGACGGAGACGGTCCTGCCGTGATTGGTGTGTCCGCCGTTGCTGCCGAAGCACTGGGCGACATTGTGTACGTGGACCTGCCCGAGGTTGGTTCCACTGTGACCGCAGGGGACACCTGTGGCGAGATCGAGTCCACCAAGTCCGTCTCTGACCTGTACTCCCCGGTCACCGGCGAGGTCACCGAGATCAACGACGAAGCCGTCAGCGATCCCGCCCTGATCAACTCCGATCCGTACGGTGCCGGCTGGCTGTTCAAGGTCACCGTGACCGAAGAGGGCCCGCTGCTGTCCGCGCAGGAATACGCCGAGGCCAACGGCGGCGAACTGTGATCGCGGCTGCCGCGGCCGCAGGCACCGACACAGTCTTCGAGCAGGTAGTCTCCGCCAGCCTGGACGCGGACCTGTCCGTACTGGACCCGGAAATCGCCGTCAAGATCAACGACGAACTGGGCCGCCAGCGTGACGGCCTGGAAATGATCGCCTCGGAGAACCACACCGCCGTCGCGGTCATGCAGGCGCAGGGCTCGGTCCTGACCAACAAGTACGCCGAGGGCTACCCGGGCAAGCGCTACTACGGTGGCTGCGAGCACGTGGACGTCATCGAGCAGCTGGCCATCGACCGCGTCAAGGCACTCTTCGGTGCAGACTTCGCCAACGTGCAGCCGCACTCCGGTGCACAGGCCAACGCCTCGGTGATGCACGCGCTGATCAAGCCGGGCGATACCATCATGGGCCTGAACCTGGCTCACGGCGGGCACCTCACGCACGGCATGAAGATCAACTTCTCCGGCAAGCTCTACAACGTGGTCCCGTACCAGGTCCGCGAAGACACCCACACCATTGACATGGCCGAGGTGGAGCGCCTGGCGCTGGAGACCAAGCCGCAGCTGATCGTTGCCGGCTGGTCGGCATACGCCCGCCAGCTGGACTTCGCCGAGTTCCGCCGGATCGCTGATCTGGTGGGAGCTTACCTGATGGTGGACATGGCGCACTTCGCAGGCCTGGTGGCAGCCGGCCTGCACCCGAGCCCGGTGCCGCACGCCCACGTTGTTACCTCCACCACGCACAAGACCCTCGCCGGTCCGCGCGGCGGCATCATCCTCTCCAACGATCCCGCGATCGCCAAGAAGATCAACTCTGCTGTCTTCCCGGGCCAGCAGGGCGGGCCGCTGGAGCACGTCATCGCCGGCAAGGCGGTGGCCTTCAAGATCGCCGCCACGCCGGAGTTCAAGGAACGCCAGGAGCGCGTCCTGTTGGGTGCCGGCATCCTGGCCGACCGCCTGGTCCAGCCGGACGTCACGGCCAAGGGAATCTCCGTGATTTCCGGCGGCACCGACGTCCACCTTGTCCTGGTTGACCTGCGCAGCTGCGAGCTCGACGGCCAGCAGGCCGAGGACCGCCTGGCCGCGATTGACATCACCGTCAACCGCAACGCCGTGCCGTTCGATCCCCGCCCCCCGATGGTCACCTCCGGTCTCCGGATCGGCACCCCCGCCCTGGCCACCCGTGGTTTCGGCGAGGCAGCGTTCCGTGAAGTTGCGGACATCATCGCCGAGGCACTGATTGCCGACGCCGACGCGGACCTTTCCGGTCTCCGTCACCGGGTTGAGGCTCTCGCCGCAGCCCACCCCCTGTACCCGGGGCTCTAGCAACCCCGGTGCCGGCGGACCGGACTTTTCACGCGTGCTGCGCCCCACCGTCCCCCTAGCCTCGCAAGCTCGGCCAGGGAACCCTGACGGTGTGGGCCCAGTTCCTCGCTTTGACGCACGCTTTCGAAAAGTCCGGCTCCGGCCGGCACCTCGTGCGGCACCGTGTACTGCGGTGCCGCATCACGAAGAATTAGTTAGTTAGGAAATGCACATGGCCGTTGGAGTCTTTGATTTGTTCTCCGTCGGGATCGGGCCTTCGAGCTCGCACACGGTTGGGCCCATGCGGGCTGCTGCCGTGTTTGCCGAAGAGCTCCGGGGCGCCGGCGTCCTGGAGAAAGTGGCGGGGCTGCGGGTGGACCTGTACGGGTCGCTCGCTGCAACGGGCCACGGCCATGGCACCATGACGGCCATCCTGCTGGGTCTTGAGGGGTTCCATCCCGAAAAGATCCTGCCGGCCGAGGTGGAGGAGCGGCTCGCCGCGATTGCCGAGACCGGGATGCTGAACCTTGCCGGCGCCGGTGAAGGGGGAGGCGTCCAGCTTCCCTACGGCGTGAAGGACATCATCCTGCGCCCGCTGACCATCCTGCCGCGCCACACCAACGGCATGACGTTCACGGTCACCGACGAAAACGGTGAGGAGCTGCACAAGGCCACGTTCTTCTCCGTCGGCGGCGGCTTCATTGTCCGCGAAGGCGAAGAGGACGCGGCCCTGAAGGAGCTCGACGAGTCCAAGAAGGAGCTGCCGCTGCCCTTCCGCACCGCGGCGGAGCTGCTGGGCCGGTGCCAGTCCAAGGGTCTGTCCATCGGCGAGATCATGTTCGTCAACGAACGTGCCTCCCGCACCGAGGAAGAGATCCGCGAGGGGCTGCTGCACATCTACTCCGTCATGGAGGAGTGCGTGGAAGTCAGCCTCAAGCGCGAGGGGCTGCTGCCCGGGGGACTGAAGGTCCGCCGTCGTGCGCCTGACTGGCACGAACGCCTCCTCAAGGAGGACAAGGACCGGGACCCCAAGTACTGGCAGGAATGGGTGAACCTGATCGCCCTGGCGGTCAACGAGGAGAACGCGTCCGGCGGCCGCGTGGTCACCGCGCCCACCAATGGCGCGGCCGGCATCATCCCCGCGGTACTCTATTACGCGCTGCATTTTGCGCCCGGAATGGATAAGGCAACGCAGGAAGACCGCGACGACGTTGTGGTCAAGTTCCTGCTCGTGGCCGGTGCCATCGGGGTGCTTTACAAGGAACAGGCGTCCATTTCGGGCGCCGAGGTGGGCTGCCAGGGCGAGGTGGGCTCGGCGTCGTCGATGGCGGCGGCAGGGCTCGCGGAGGTCATGGGCGGCACACCGCAGCAGGTGGAGAACGCCGCGGAAATCGCGATGGAACACAACCTGGGCCTGACGTGCGATCCGATCGGCGGCCTGGTGCAGGTTCCCTGCATCGAGCGGAACGCCATCGCGGCGGCGAAGGCCATCAACGCGGCGAAGATGGCGCTCTGGGGAGACGGCACGCACCGCGTGTCCCTCGACGAGGTGATTGTGACCATGCGGGAAACCGGCAGGGACATGAGCTCCAAGTACAAGGAAACAGCCATGGGCGGCCTCGCCGTCAACGTAGTGGAATGCTAAGGAAAGAGTACTGATGACATTGGCACCAGAAGGCCGGAAGCTGCTGCGCGTTGAGCAGCGTAACTCCGCTGTACCCGTGGAGCGGAAGCCGGAGTGGATCAAGGCCAAGGTCCAGATGGGTCCTGAGTATGTCCAGCTCAAGAACCTGGTCAAAAAGGAAGGCCTGCACACGGTCTGTGAGGAGGCCGGTTGCCCGAACATTTTTGAGTGCTGGGAAGACAAGGAAGCCACGTTCCTGATCGGCGGGTCCGAGTGCACCCGTCGCTGTGATTTCTGCCAGATCGATACCGGCAAGCCTTCCCCGGTGGACATGTTCGAGCCCACGAAGGTGGCCCGGAGTGTCCAGGCCATGCAGCTGCGCTACGCCACCGTGACCGGGGTGGCCCGCGATGACCTCGCCGATGAGGGGGTGTGGCTGTACGCGGAGACGGTCCGGAAGATCCATGAGCTGAACCCGGGCACCGGGGTGGAGCTGCTGATCCCGGACTTCTCCGGCAAGCCCGAGCACATCGCGGCGATCTGCGATTCCAAGCCCGAGGTGTTCGCGCACAACGTCGAGACGGTGCCGCGGATTTTCAAGCGGATCCGGCCGGCGTTCCGGTACGAGCGGTCCCTGGATGTCATCACCCAGGGCCGGGCCCTGGGCATGGTGACCAAGTCCAACCTGATCCTGGGCATGGGCGAGACCCGCGAGGAGATCTCCGAAGCGCTGCGGGATCTGCATGAGGCCGGCTGTGACCTGATCACCATCACCCAGTACCTGCGCCCGTCCGAGCGGCACCTGCCGGTGGACCGCTGGGTCAAGCCCCAGGAGTTCGTGGACCTCCAGGACGAGGCCACCGAACTCGGGTTCCTCGGCGTCATGTCTGGGCCCTTGGTCCGGTCCTCCTACCGGGCCGGCCGGCTCTGGGCCACCGCGATGCGCAAGAAGGGCTGGGAAATCCCCGCCGAACTCGCCCACATCGAGTCCTCCGGCAGCACCCGCCAGGAAGCCAGCTCCCTGCTCGCCGCACACGCCAGCTGACCCGCGCCGCCCGCGCCGGGTGACCCGCGCCGGCAGCACGAGCTGAACCGCGCCCACTGAACCGCGCCCAAAACACGAGCCGATACCCAGAAAGGACCAACGATGTTCCCTACACGAATCGAAATCATCCCCTCGGCCGGGATCGTGGACCTGGTCCAGGATTTGGTTCCCCGAACCACCACACTGACCATGACCTGCCTGCCCCACCACGGCATCGAACGCACCGTCCGCGCCTCGGTGGAGCTGGCCACGCACGGCTACAAGGTCATCCCGCACCTGGCTGCACGCAGCCTGCAGAGCCGTGCCGAGCTGACCGGAATCCTCCGCGACTGCGACGTGGCCGGCATCAAAGAAGTGTTTGTGATCGGCGGTGACCGGAAGAACCCTGCCGGCCCGTACGAGTCCGCGCTGCCGGTGCTCGAAGACATCGCCCAGTACACCGGGGGCATGATGCGCGCAGGGGTGGCAGGCTACCCGGAAGGCCACCCGACGGTGGCCGCCCTGGACCTCATCGATGCCCTGCAGGGCAAGCAGCACCTGGCCACGAGCGTTGTCACCCAGATGTGTTTCGACGCCCCGAAAATCCTCGATTTCGCGGCGCTCCTGCGCCGCGAAGGAGTGGACCTGCCCGTCTGGGCGGGTGTGGCGGGGTCCGTGCCGCGGACCAAGCTGGTGGCACTTGCCACGAAGATCGGCGTCGGAAGTTCCCTGAAGTTCCTCAGCCGCAAAGGCCCGCTGGCGCGCAAGCTCCTCAGCGGCGACCGCTACTCACCCGACGCCCTGGTGGCGGCGCTGGAAAACCAGCCCGGCATCGCAGGGATCCATCTTTACAGTTTCAACAATCTGGACGCGGTTCCCAACGAAGCGGCCGCGTCTTCCACAAAAGCACTCCAGCCAGAATTGATTCGAGGAGCAGCACGTGACATCTAAATCCACCGTTTCCCAGGAAACACCCCACCTTGAGCGCCAGCTCAGCAACAGGCACATCCAGCTGATCGCCATTGGCGGCGCCATCGGCACCGGCCTGTTCATGGGCTCAGGCAAGACCATTTCGGCGGCCGGCCCGTCCGTCATCTTCGTCTACATGATCATCGGCTTTATGCTGTTTTTCGTTATGCGGGCCATGGGCGAGCTGCTGCTCTCCAACCTGAACTACAAGTCCTTCAGCGACTTCGCCGCTGACCTGCTGGGCCCGTGGGCCGGCTTCTTCACCGGCTGGACCTACTGGTTCTGCTGGGTGATCACGGGCATCGCGGACGTCATCGCCATTGCCGCCTACTCGGAGGAACTGTGGCCGGGCGTCCCGTTGTGGATCCCGGGCATCGCCACCGTGGTCATCCTGCTGGTCCTGAACCTCGCAACGGTGCGGGCGTTCGGTGAGACTGAGTTCTGGTTCGCGCTGATCAAGATCATCGCCATCGCCGCGCTCATCATCGTGGGACTGTTTATGATCTTCAGCGGTTTCCAGTCCGACGCCGGCCCTGCCACCTTCACCAACCTGTGGAGCCACGGCGGCATGTTCCCGAACGAATTCATGGGCTTTGTTGCCGGCTTCCAGATCGCCGTGTTCGCCTTCGTGGGCATTGAGCTCGTGGGCACCACCGCCGCCGAGGCCAAGGACCCGGAGAAGAACCTGCCCAAGGCCATCAACTCCATCCCCATCCGCGTCCTGCTCTTCTACGTGGGCGCCCTCATCATCCTCATGTCCGTCACCCCGTGGACCCAGTTCCAGGCCGGCCACAGCCCGTTCATCGCCATGTTCTCCCTGGCAGGCCTCGGCGCCGCGGCCACCATCGTGAACCTGGTGGTGCTCAGCTCTGCCATGTCCTCGGCCAACTCCGGCATCTACTCCACCTCCCGCATGGTCTACGGCCTGGCCCAGGAAGGCGACGCGCCCGGTGTGTTCAGCCGGCTCTCCACCCGCAAGGTTCCGCAGAACGCCCTGTTCCTCTCCTGCATCCTGCTGCTCTCCGGCATCGTCCTAATGTATGCGGGCAAGGACATCGCCAAGGCCTTCGACATGGTCACCACCGTGGCTGCCGTCTGCTTCGTTTTTGTCTGGTCGATCATCCTGGCCAGCTACCTGAAGTTCCGCTCACGCCGCCCGCACCTGCACACGGCGTCCAAGTTCAAGATGCCCGGCGGCATCCCCATGGTCTGGCTGGTGTTCGCGTTCTTCGCCTTCGTCCTGTGGGCCCTGACCACGCAGCCGGACACGTTGACCGCGCTTCTGGTGACGCCCATCTGGTTCGTCATCCTCGGCGTCGCCTGGTTCATCCTGCGCAAGCGGCCGTCCCACCTGGCCCGCTACGCGGAGTTCCAGCAGGCCCTCGCCGGCGAGAAGGTTATAGCCGACGCCAAGGCAGACGCAGAGCTCGCCGACGCGAAGGCTGCACGGGAGAGCTAGATGGAGACCGAACACGTCCTCACAGTCAACTGTGCCGAATCGCCGGGCATCGTCCACGCGATCACCGGGTTCCTGCTCGACCACGACTGCGACATCATCGACACCAAGCATTTCGGTGACCGGCACGCCCGGCAGTTCTTTATGCGGGTGCACTTTGCGGCCGGGAAGAAGGAGTTCACCACCGAGGAGCTCCGCCGCGACTTCGAACCCCTGGCGGGCGAGTGGAAAATGAACTGGCAGCTGGAGCCGCACGGCCGCAAGCGCCGGGTGCTGGTGATGGTGTCCAAGTTCGGGCACTGCCTCAACGACCTGCTGTTCCGCGCCCGCACGGGTGACTTGCCGGTGGACATCGTGGCTGTGGTGTCCAACCACACAGATCACGAGGACTTGGTCAAGTGGCATGGCATCCCGTTCTTCCACCTGCCGGTCACCAAGGAGACCAAGCCGGCGCAGGAAGCGCGGCTGCTGGAACTCGTGGACGAGTTTGATGTGGAGCTTGTTGTCCTGGCCCGCTACATGCAGGTCCTCAGCGACGAGCTGTCCGCGAAGCTGACGGGCAAAACCATCAACATCCATCACTCGTTCCTGCCCAGCTTCAAGGGAGCGAAGCCGTACCACCAGGCGTACGACCGCGGCGTCAAAACCGTCGGCGCCACGGCGCACTACGTCAACGCCGAGCTGGATGAGGGACCCATCATCGCCCAGCAGGTCATCGAGGTGGACCACACGCACACCGCCGAGGACCTGGTCCGGGTGGGCCGCGATGCCGAGTGCAAGGCGCTGTCCAACGCGGTCCGCTGGCACTGTGAGGGCCGGGTAATGCTCGACGGCGGGCGGACAGTTATTCTGCGCTGACCGTTTCCGCGCGTCCCCACCCAACTAGGTCGCGCTAACTGTCGTTTTGAGCCCTCATAACGACAGTTGGCGCTACTTACATTTGGGGGAGAGGGGGGGACGCGAAACCTCAGGCCCGCGCTTTGAAGTACGCGGCCGGCACCCCGCCGGGCATGACCCGCAGGAGGTCCTCGGCCACCTCGCGGACCGTGAGGTTCCGCTGCCTCGAAGTCTGGGTGAGGATCTGGAACGCCGTCTCGTAGGAGCACTGGTTCCGTCCCATGATCACCCCGCAGGCTGTGTCGACTGCGGTGCGGGCGGCCAGTGTGGCGCGGTTCTCCGCGGACACGGCGAGGTTTGCGCGGTATTTCAGCGCGAGCCGGAGGCTTTTGGCAGCCACGCCCGAGAAGACCAGGACCTTGCCCGCAATCTCCGGCGCGAACATGTTCGGGGTCGCGGAGTAGAGCGTCAGCGCGGCGGTGTACCCGCGTTCCAGTTGGAGCGGGATCGCGACGGCGGACCGGAAACCTGCCGCCGTAAGGTTGCCGACGTACTCGGGCCACCGCTGGTCCGGGCGGCGGTGGTTGAGGACGATGGACAGCCGGCCGCCAAGGGCACGCCCTGTGGGACCGGCGCCGGTGCGCTGGTCCCAGCGGGAAAGCTCGACGGCGGGACCCTCGCCGTGTGCCACCGTGCACGGTGTCCCGTCCGGGCGCACCAGCGTCACGGTGCCTTCCACCGGCGAACCGGCAAGATCACCGACCGCACTGACAGTGATCCGGACCAGAGCCCGCGCCAGTGCGGCCTCCGAATGCCCATGGATGTCCAGCAAGGCTCCCGAACCGGAGCCAAGCCAGGTCTTATGTTGTTCAATTAGCATGCGCCAAACCCCCAGAGTCGGTACCCCCACAGCATACGAACCTGAGTACTGGGACGCACGAGTAGTGAGTACTCGTTTTTTGGGAGGCTGCCGTAGCCTGGCTTTTGTACCTTTGCATCATTTCGTAAGTTCTGTACGAAATGTACTTTCGGTGTACCCTACAAGGATGGAAATTGATCCCAACTCGGTCACTGTCGGCGCCCTGCGCGAGCACTTGCCTGATGTTGTCAACAGGGCAAACTACGGGCATGAGCGCGTTCAAATAACACGTCATGGCAAACCGGTCGCTTTCCTGATAGGCGTTGAGGATTTCGCACGGCTGGAAGCGCTTGAGGACGCAGTTGATCTTGCGGAATTCCGTGCAGCCAAGGCCGAAGACGATGGCACTCGCGTCAGCCTGGCCGAGCTTCAGGCTGACCTCTAGGCGTGGCCGGCTACGCGGTCGAATTCACCACCGGCGCAGCCAAAGAAATCCGCAAGCTGGACGCTGGTGTGCGTCGAAGAATACTCTCGTCTGTCGCGGCCCTTGCAGAGGATCCGCGCCCGGCCGGATGCAAGAAACTTGTAGGCGAGCAGAACGCCTGGAGGGTGCGAATTGCGGACTACCGTGTGCTGTACGAGATCCATGACGAGGTGTTGACCGTCACCGTCGCGCGGGTTGCGCACAGGCTCGAGGTCTACAAAAAATGACCCAGCCGTAACCTGATGTTCCGGTTATTCGGAAGCGTTCTACCGCGCCGGAATCTCCTGGATAACCCACTTGTTGCCATCCGGGTCGCTGACGGAAGCGAAGAGGAACCCGCCCATGTCCTGGGGCTCGCTGACGGGGGCGCCGCGGCGGACCAGCTCGGTGCGGGCCTCGGCCATGTCCGGCACCACCAGCTGAAGACCCTCAAGGCTGCCCGGCACCATGCTGTTCATGCCGGTGCCGATCACAATTGAGGCGGCGGAGCCCGGCAGGGTCAGCTGGACAACGCGCATCCCGGGAATGTGTTCGACGTCGTGATCGAGCACGAAGCCGAGCTGGTCAGTGTAGAAGGCCTTGGCGCGGTCCACATCGGAAACGGGCACCTGAACAACTTCGAGTCGGAGTTCCATGCCGTCACCCTACCTTGCCAGGCCGTGGCGCTGCCCGCCCAGCACGGCCTCGGACACAGCCGCTTCGGAAGCGGCTGAGAAGGGACCGAAACGCCCCTCCACCGCCCAGCGGGTCTCCTCCTCTATGAGGTCGGCGTTGATCCTCGCGCCGGCCATCACACCCTCGGATGCCGCGGTGATCACCTGGGCCATCAGATTGGAGACGTTGCCGGCCGCATACACGCCCGGAACCGCCGTGGCACCCATGGCGTCGGTCTCGATAAACCGTCCGGCCCCCGACGGGTGCACCTGCGAAGCAAGCCCAAGGGATTCCAGCAGCGCGGACCTGGCTTCCATCCGTGACCCGACGGCCAGGGCCTCCACGGAAAACGACGAACCCTCCCGCAAAGAGACCCCCGTAAGGACACCGTCCACAGAGTCGACAGAGGCCACGGCACCCCCAACCACACGGACTGACCGGGCAGCGAGTTTCTCCCACTCCTCGTCCGTGGGAGAAACCGTGTCGTTGAGGAACAGGGTGATGTCGGGGGACCACTGCCTGAACATCAGCGCCTGATGGATGGACAGCGGGCCCGTGCCCAGCACGCCGATCCGTTGCCCGCGGATTTCCCAGCCGTGGCAGTAGGGGCAGTGCACCACGCCCTGTCCCCACTGTTCGCGCAGCCCGTCGATGGGCGGCAGCCCGTCGGCCAGGCCGGTGGTCACCAGGAGTCGTCGCCCGGTGAACCGGCGGGAATCCCCGAGCACAACCTCGAATCCGGAAGGCGTCCGCCGGGCCGAAACAGCTTCGCCGTCGAGGACCGTCCCTCCGTAGGAGAGCACCTCGCTGCGCCCGGCGGCCAGCAGCTCGAGCGGGTTCATGCCGTCCCGGGAAAGATAGCCGTGCACACCCGCCGCCGGTGCGTTGCGGGGCGTGCCGGAATCAATGACCAGCACCGAGCGCAGCGCCCGGGCCAGTGTTGTGGCCGCGCTGAGTCCCGCGGCGCCGCCGCCAATAATCACAGCGTCGTATCGTGTGGTGTCCATGGTGCCTGTCCTTCGTTCACGTCCTGAGAGAGAGCCGCCAATATCAGTGGCGGTCAATCCAGCTTCGGGCGCACCACCAATTGTTGGCAAACTTTCTTGCTGTTATGGCAAAATGCAGGACATGGCCAATGAACTTGATGACGTACTCGGGGCGGTGGGTCCCCGGCTTCGGGCTCTCCGGACGGAACGGAACCTCACCCTCGGGGAAGTGTCAGCCTCGTCGGGGATCTCTGTGAGCACGCTGTCCCGCCTTGAATCCGGCCAGCGCAGGCCCAACCTGGAGATCCTGCTGCCCCTGGCGCAGCTGTACGGGGTGCCGCTCGATGATCTGGTGGGTGCCCCGCCCACAGGGGATCCGCGGATCCACATGCGGCCCATCACCCACGCGGGGATGACGGCTGTTCCCCTCACGCGCCGCCCGGGCGGCCTGCAGGCGTTCAAGATGGTGCTCGACGGCGGTGCCCGCGGCGCCGAGCCCGATCCCCGTGTTCACGAGGGGTACGAGTGGCTCTACATCCTCAATGGGCGGCTGCGCCTGGTGCTGGGGGAGAAGGACTTTGAACTGCGCGCCGGCGAAGCGGCGGAGTTCGACACCCGCACCCCGCACTGGTTCGCCAGCGCTGACGGCAAACCCGTCGAATTCATCAGCCTGTTCGGACAGCAGGGCGAGCGCATGCATATTCGGGCCAGGCCCAAATCCTCGTAGCCGAGAAAACCAGGGACTTACATGTCGAAGTAGGTGGTAGGTTCCTCGCCCGAGATCTTAATGACGATGTCCTCGGCAACGTCCCGGAGCTTCTGGTTCCGGTGGCTGGAGACCTTGATCAGGATGCCCATGGCTTCGTTCTGGGTGCAGCGGTTCTGGCCCATGATGATGCCGCATGCGAGGTTGATGGCGGTGCGGCTTTCCATCGCGGCGCTCAGGTCATCCGCTGCCCCTTCGGCGCTAGCCACCCGCACGGCCAGGCGGACGGCGGTGCGGGCGACTCCGGCGAAGCTGACAGCCTCAGTGATGGTCGCCTCGGTGAACACGCCTGTTGTCGATGCGAAGAAGTTCAGGGCAGCGGTCGCGTCCTCACTGAGGTCAAGAGGCACACCAAGGGCGCTCAGGACACCCTCCTCGAACAGGCGTTCCTGGTACACGGGCCAGCGGGGGTCCGTCCGGACGTCTGCCAGGAGGACGGGGGCCTTCACTTTCAGGGCGTCGATGCAGGGGCCCTCACCCACCTGTTGTTCGATCTTGTCCAGGTGGATGGCCCGCTCTGTGCTGCCGCCGACTGTTCGCGTTTTTTTGTTGTGCCGGAGGGTGACGCCGCACTCCACCGTGGTCCCGGCCGCACGGCTGAGTGAGGAGGCGGCAATGCTGGACAGCCCGCCCAGGAAATCGGCTACCGATCCCGTGCCGATGATCAGGTCCTGGAGCTCAAGGAGCAGCTCGTGTTCGGGGGAAATGGTCATGCCCAAATCTAGGACGAACGGAGAGCAGCCACAACCCGGACGCCCCTAATCGTCCCTGCGCCTATCCAGCCCCTGCCCCCAGGAACGCGTCGATCCCGTCCGCCAGCTCCTTGGCCTCGGTCCAGTGCAGGTAGTGCGGGCCCTCGAGCACCACCAGCTGATGCCGCGCCACATTCTCCAGCTGGCGTTCGTGCAGGCTCAGCCAGTCTGCCCGGTGGTCGATGGTGTCCTGTGCCAGGAACTGCAGCACCGGAAGCCCGCTGGGGTAGCTGAGGCCGTGCAGTTTCGCGGCGTTTTCCCCGATCCGGTTCGTTTCATCGGTCACCGCCGCGTTGCCGAAGTTCCAGCTCGCGAGCATGCGCATCTGCTCAATTTCGGCCTGCGTATAGCTGCTGCCCTCCGGATCGGCCAGGCCCAGCGCCGCAGCCCAGCGGACCAGCCCGGTGGTGGAGGCCAGGCGTTCCCAGAAATTGCCCGACGGCGGTGCATCGGCAGGTGCCGCGGAGCCGGGCGGCGGAGCGGGTGCGGTAGGCACAGTGGCGTCGAGGCCGATGACCGCCGACACTTCCGCGGGGTACTTGTTGGCGTAGTACAGGGTGGTGAAGCCGCCGATGGAGTGGCCCGCCAGAACATAGGGCCCGTTGATGCCCAGCGCGGAGAGCACCGAATGGAGTTCCTCGGACTGGTTCTCGAGGGTCCGCGGCCTGACGTCCGTGTCGCTGTAGCCGTAGCCGAACCCCTCCACCACCACGGTCCGGTACCCGTCCAGCTCCCTGACCAGCGGGGCGAAGTCCAGCCCCGGCGCCGGGGTGCCCAGCCCGCTGAGCAGCACCAGTGTTGGCCCGGTGTCACCTGCGCGGGAGACGTTGATGGTTCCCTGTTCGATCCGGACGCGCTCGCCGTACGGAGTGGCATTGGCGCGCTCAACGCCTTCCAGGATGAGGTTGGCAGCAGTGGAGACAAGCACCAGCCCGAGCAGCACCAGGGCAACCCGCGCAATAACCCGAAGCACCCGCCGTCGCCGTTTGGGGCGTAGCTGCCCGGGCTCCGGGACGGAACGCGGGCGGCGGGAGAAGAAGCGCAGCGGCATGACGATATCTTAGGCCCGCCCGCAAGGAGTAGGCCTACCCCTTGTGGTTGTCCCTGCGCGGCGTTCCGAAAGCCTCAGTTCCTACGAGACCGGAGCTTCTGTGTAATGGCCCTCGAGGCAGCGATCATGATCCTGTTCGCAACCTTCGCACTCGTCCTGGCGGCCGCACGCGGTGACCGAACCCGGGGACGACGGGCGTTCTCGTCACGGGGAACGGGAACGCCCGGGTAACGCCACCGTAACGGCGGGTTTGATTCCATGACGGGTGACACGTCGCGCCACTCGCGGTGTGCTGAGTCAGACGTTCACCCCTACGCGAGGAGTAGCTTCCATGGCGAATGACGATGGAGAAGAAACGAACACCGCCGGCAGGCGGCCCTCCGACCTGCTACCGCCGCCGAACCTCTTCAGTGCCGAGATCCCCAACCTGGGACCCGTTATCGATCCTCCGTTCGTCGACGTTCCAGACTTCAGCCACTACCTGACCCCGCCGAACATCACCCCGGTCGACGTCGAGTATTTGGAGCCCAGGATCAGCGATGAAAGTCGCCGGGAAGCGGCGGACGTTGCCCTCGCTTCGGAAGCGGTCGCATCAAATCTCCGGGACAAACGCTACGAGGTGCTGGAGATCGGTACGCGATCCTTGGATCGCGAGACCGACTTCCCCCTGGTCATCATCTACGACTACACCGACGATGTCGTTGTGGAGGCGATGGTCGATCCGGCCCGGAAGGCGGTGCTCGATGTGAGCGTCAAGCGATATCAGCCACCGGTGACCGACGCCGAGCACCGCGAGGCGCTGGCCATCCTGCGTGCCGAGAACCCGCTGTCCGACGCCGGCATTGACCTCGACCCCGCCGTGAGTCTGATTGTCGAGGACGTGAACTTTCAGAGCCCTCGCTTCGGGCATCGGGTGGTGGACTTGCGCTTTGGACCTGCGGACAGGTACGTCCCGACGGCCTTTGCCATCGTTGATCTCAGCAACCGGGAGGTCGTCAAGACCGGCCTGATACCGAGGGAGGAGGCATCACTATGAGCGTTTTCGCACGTGTGAGTTGGCCTGCCGAGGCTCCGGTCTGGACGTTCCTGTGGGAGCTAAACGACGGGGACACCGAGGCCATCGCCTTTCGGGATGTGGTCTTCCGCGGCAGGAAGGTCCTGCACAAGGCAAGCTTGCCTATGATCCGGGTCCGCTACGACTCTGGGAACGGCCCTTACAAGGACCAACTGAGCATCGGGAACATGGATCGACCCGTCAAGGTCTACGAGCACTTCCAGGGAGGTTTCCGTCACCTGGTGGTGGAGAGCTATCACCGGATCGGCAGATATCATCTCCTCAACCGATGGTTCTTCCGCCACGACGGACTCATCCTGCCGCAGCTCCACAGCGCCGGCCTGCAGCATCCGTCCACCCATCAGCATCATGTGTACTGGCGCTTCGACTTCGACATCGAAGGGGCTTCGAACAACTTGCCACTGGAGTACTCGCCGGGGCAGACCACAAACTGGGGCTACGGGCCGGGTTGGCGGCCATTAGTGGGCGAGGAGGCCATTTACTCGTCCAACACCTCCTGGGCGATTCTGAACAAGAAATCGAACCGTGGCTACAAGATCAATCGGGGACAGTTCGATGGGCGGCCCGACTTTTTCGGCGGGCTGAATGGGGCGATCGTAGCCTACCGGGGCGCTGAAGACCTGAGAGGGCGCCTGGGATCGGCCAGCGATGACGGGCTGTATCAGCACATCACCGGTGAGCCAGTCAACGGCACGGACGTGGTGATGTGGTACGTCGCACACCTCCAGCACGTCTACCACGGCCCCGAGTTCGAGTGGCATGCGTGTGGGCCGTTGCTCTGGCCAATTCGCTACTAGCTAGGTGCGCGGGTCAGCACCGGTTACAGACTGGGAGGTGCTAACTGTCACACAGTTGCCCCGCGCCGTTTCAAAACGCACGACGTCGGCACCCAACTTGGGTGCCGACGTCGTGCGCTCCGGTGGTGGGGGAGCGACGCTAGCCCTGGTTGATGCGGATCATGTTGCCGGAGGGGTCGCGGAAGGCGCAGTCGCGCGGGCCCCACGGCTGGTCGATGGGTTCCTGGAGGACTTCGGCGCCGGATGCGCGGAGCTTCTCGAAGGTGGCGTCGAGATCGTCCGTGGTGAACACGAGCATGGGCATCACGCCCTTGGTGAGCAGTTCCTGGATGGCGTCGCCGTCGGCCTGGGAGCGGCCGGCGTGCGGAGGGGAGAGGACCAGTTCGAGGTCGGGCTGGGCGGCGTTGCCCAGGGTGACCCAGCGCTGTCCGTCGGAGCCGACGTCGTTCCGGACTTCGTAGCCGAGGGCGTCGCGGTAGAACGCGAGGGACTCATCGAGATCGTTGACGGTGACGTGTGCGTATTTCAGTGAAATGTTCATGTCTTCCACGCTATTGCGGCGGCGTCAGGGACGCTTCTTCAATCCTGCTCGGTTTGCGCGAGGGCCGGGTGTGCTGCCGGGCGATGCAGGACGGCATGGCCTTTACCGCATGGTGCTCCCGGGCGCGGTAGGCGCTGGGGGTCATGCCCACGATCTCGGTGAACCGCGAGCTGAACGAACCCAGCGACGTGGAGCCCACTTCCATGCACGCATCGGTGACGCTGGCGCCGGCGCGCAGCAGCGCCATGGCGCGTTCTATCCGGCGGGTCATGAGGTAGTTGTACGGCGTCTCACCGTAGGCGGCCTTGAACTGGCGGGAGAAATGCGCCGCGGACATCAGGGCGCCGGCGGCCATGGTGGGGACGTCCAGCGGCTTGGCGTACTCGCGGTCGATCAGGTCACGGGCGCGGCGCAAGTGCGCCAGGTTGGCCAGTTCCTGAGGTGTCATGTCGCCATTCTAAAGCGCGACGTCGGTGCGCGGCTGCCCTGATTTGGCCGCCGGTTTTGCCGACTCCAGTCACCCTCCCAATCACCACATGTGGTGATGCCCGCTCACCCTGCCCCGCCGTAGCTTCGAACTGACCCCGGCACCCTGCCCGGGTCACGTCGATTGGAAACAGCCGGCGCTTCGTGCATGACGAGTAGTCAAGAGCCTCTGATGTCCTCAAGAATTGAGCTTTACCTGCCCGCCGTCCTCATCAGGATTTTTGCGTTGGCCGGATTTCTCTCCGCAGCCATCCTGCTGGTGAACGCCGCCAAGCGGGCAGGCGTCATCCCCACGTCCTCTTTCACGCAGCTGGCTGCTCCGGTCGCCCAACTCGCTGCGATCGGGCTGGTGCTCGGGATCTATGTGCTGGTTTCCCACCAGGCACGAGCGCTGGGAGCCGCGGGTGCGGTGATCTCCGTGGTGGCATTGGCCGGCCTCGTGGGGGTGGAGTTTGTGCTCAACCTTGTCTTTCCCTATGTTGATCCCGGGGTGGTGGCTGCCCTGCGTGCCGGCCCGCTGGGCATCGCCCTGACCGTAGTCTCCATGCTGTTCCTGCTCGGTACGGTGGTCCTGATGCTGGCGCTTTGGCGCAGCTCGAGCGTGCCGAAGGGCATGGTGGTCCTGTACATGGCGAGCGTCATTCCCATCGCGTTCCGTACCGTCTTTCCGGAAACGGTGCTGCAGCTGGGTCTGGTGGGTCTGGCGGTGGCCATCGTGGGGCTTGCCGTTTGGATGCTGCGGAACGTCCCCCAAAAATCCCTAGAGGGCGGGGCCCTCAACCCGGACGATCTCCAGGGCTTCCGGATCGAGGAGCTTCCGCGTTCCGGTGCCCACGTCCAGGATCCAGATAAGGTCCAGTGAACGGACGACGTCGGTCACGCGCCCCTGGTGGAAAAGCTTCCCGTTGTGCCACGCCTGAATGTAGTCGTCCACCTGGAGTGGCGCCGTTTCGGTCTGCTGTGCTGTCATGCTGTGCCCCCTGCTGGTTGTCCCCGTAGGCCCAAGCATGCCGTGGTCAGGTTGCCGGAGTATTTCCGGCCGGTGATTTTTCTGTGTCGGCGGCGCCCGAGAGGAATCTCCAGGCCCGCGAAGGGCCCCGTTGAGGCCGCGGAGGCAGTAACGCACCGGTAACGGGCAATCGCGTTTACTCAGGTCAGGCTCGTGCCTGCATGCTGCAGGACATTCAGTCGGGATGGAGTTAGTCATGGATGGCCGTGACGATGCGTGTAAGAAGGTGACCGGCGGGTCTTCCCGCATGGTTGCACTGCTGCTGGTCCAGTTTGCCGTCAGCGCCATGCTGGTCGCGTGCGGGGGACCGACCTGTACCGGCAATACGAGAGAGTACAACGGCCAATGCCTGAGTGGTATGGCCATCACGTACATCGAATGCACCAAGGAGCGCGGGGTCGACCTAACAACCAAAGTGGGCGGAAAACTCGGAGGAACCTTCAAAGTGGTTGCCGATGCATCCGTCGAGGCGGCCTACGAGGAGCAGAAACGGGAGAACACGGTGGTCGCCCTCCAAGTCGTGTCCGACTGCCTGAAGATTGCCGAGACGCAGGCGGATTCGGCGGTGGATAAGTCGGCGGCCCAGGAATCCCGGAACCGCGCCGACATGATCAAGCAGCAGGTCCAGGAAACGGCCCACATCGAGATCGCCCCCTCTCAGGCACAGGTCGGGGAGTCGCTGAGTGTCAGTGGCCGGAATTTCTACCCGGACGAGACTGTCGCAATATATATTCACGCCACGCTTATCAAGCAGGAGAAAGCTGACAGCCAGGGAGCATTCAGCACCACCATCATTGTGCCGAAAGATGCGCCTCCCCCCGGGTTCTCGACCGTCGTCAGGGCCAGTGGTGAAACGTCGGTGAAGTCGGCCCGGGTCCCGTTTGAGAGGCTGCCCTAGGTGCAAAAAGAATTCCCCGTAGTACTGATTCGCAAAGGAGATGGGGTGTGGTGGCCGGAGTTAGCGATATTGCAGAAGTTGTAAAAATGGTGGCAGACGTGGTGCGGAATACCCGCGATATCATCCAGGCAGTCAACGATGGCCGCAAGTACCTGGAGCTCAACTATCCCGATTCAAGGGACGAGTGGGCTGACCTCCTCGATCAAATGCAACGGACGGTGGAAGGTCTTGCCGAGGTCACCAAGGTGGTCAGTGCCTTTCGGTTCAGCGGGGGTCCAGCCGCCGATTACGAGACGGTGCGCTTCAACAACTATGTGATCGAGCAGAAGGCAAAACTTGTCGAGCTCAATGGCCGGCTTCGGGATTTGAAGGGCAGCAGCGGAAAAGTCCGTGACCTGCGCGATGCCCTTAATGCGCACAGTACGGACCGTGGCTGGGATTCCATGTTCGGGTTGTTGGGCGAGAAAGGTCGCCGGGATGCCGCAGAGCTGGCAAGTGTCTGGAGCAACTTTTATGCGGACGATGAAAAACTTGCCGACACAATTCGCCGGATGATGGAGCTGGCAGAGGCGGCGGTTAAAGATGTCGACGCAGCCCTGGCTCCTGCTGGTATGGCGCACCCCATATACATTCCAGATGCGGCGGCAGTTCTTGGAGTGTATGCAACGATATTTGCGGAGCCGCAGAGGGAACTCAATACGTTAGTTCAATCATTGGAAGAAACGCGCACCGTTCTTACGTCTCGCTGATAATCAAAGGGTGAACGGAAGGGTGAACGCCTGGCAGTATGCAAGGTGGGCTTGTTCAGCCAGAGCCAAGCTCACGTAATTCAAGGTAGAGTTCCCGGTCGATTTGTATCTGAACTCGGAAACCGTGGAACCCCTTTGGTGCGATGGTCGCGAAGAAGGACCCCTCGACGGTTTCTTGGGGTATCAGCCGGAACTCCGGAGTGTCGCGGCGGCCCTGAAATTCAACAGGCGCGGCATGATCGAAGTCTCGCGTAATGTCCTCTCCCACAGGACGTCCTGCCTGATTCGTAACGGTACCGGGGACCAATCGTGCCGTGAGGACCTGATCAAAGTCCGGGCTGGCCGTAATCCGATGTGCGAGGTGGATTTGCTTGGCCCGCCCGAAGCAGAGATACGTCAGCTCCTGGGTCGCACTGTGGGCAGCAGCGACGTCGAGCTCGTTGAAGTGCACGACGCTGCGGACCGCGGCATCAACGCCGCGGACAATCGGGTGCCCTCCGCGCTCGAAGTGGCCCCGGTATATGGTGCCCGCGATTGACGATCGTGCCGGCCCGTCGCCGCTGGGATCGAGCTCAGTGATATGGAATTTCTCGGGCTCGAACGTCCATAAACCATTGCCGTTGGTTTCGCGGTCGGCGCTGAGGAGTTGGCTTGCAGCGTCGTCCAGCACCACCTCAAGGATCACTTGAAAATTGTGTGGACCTTCGAACATGGGCAGATGCGACATGAAAATGGCATCGTCACCAACAGGAGCATGCCGTGGACACCCATCGTGCCGCCATGCCCGCCATGCCCGCCGTGCTCAGACATCAGATGTGTCCTCCGCCTGCTGTTTACCTCGGGTAACGAGCCAATCCGAAACTAAATCCAGCACCGCCCACGTGGCGAGGAAAGCGATGCACTCGATCGCGAAGCTGCCAAATTTGTAGAAGAAAGCCGCTATTCCGAAGGAAATCAGAAAGACCGGAAGTTGCTGCAAAACGAGCTGCTGCGCGCTGAGGAATTTGAAAAGCTGAAACATGAATGGGCCTTCCTTTCCTATATCAGGCCGAGTCCCGTAGTAAGGCATGACGCTCGTAAGTGGGCGCCGCAAGACGGACTTCAGCTCCAGTAAACAACCCTTGCCGTTACTGCAGCGTTACTGAAAACGGGTCAGTAAACCCCTCCAAAAACAGTCCTTGACCCTCAATTTTTGGCGGCCTACCCTGATGAAATCGACACAAATCCGCACCAAAGAACTTCTGCAGACATCGCGTTTTCCTGTCGCGGGAGTTAGAAGTTGTATTCCTTCCACATCCCTGAATTCAAGGCACACGCCATGACAGGAAGGAGCCGTGATGACCGACCAACCGGGTGGCCCCAACGGAGACAATGAGACCGGCGGGCCGGAGCCCGATGACTCGATGCCCCCGGAACGGGAAGAGGCGGAGCCGGAGGGTGGACCCGCCGAGCGGTCGCGGGCGTTCTTGGAGGAACGGCTTACGCCCTTGCGCCGGAAATCTGCAGGTACGGGCACTCCGCCGCCGTCGCCACCCCCTGCCGCGAGGGAAGAGCCTTCCCGGCAAGGTGGACGGGAACCTGGCGGACCGGCTACTGAAGGGTCACCGGAAGCTGAGGAGGAGGGACCGGCCCCTCTGCCTGACCGAAGGCGGCTGATCGAGGAGTACCGCAGGAAACAGGACTTAGGGCACCCGCCGGAGGGAGTGCCCGAGGCTCCCACGGCGCCGCCGCCCGCGAATAACTGGATTCCGTTCGGTCCCTCGGTTGTCCGGCAAGGCCAGGGCGGAGTTAAGCCCGCAGTGAGCGGGCGCACGCCCGCGATTGCCCCTGTCCCCGGAGGCAGCCGCGCCTATATCGGCGCGGCAAACGGGGGTGTATGGCGTACTGAAGACGGCGGCTCGTCGTGGATATCGCTGATGGACGCTTTCGACCTCAATCCGGCACACGCGAGCTCGGACAGCTTGTCCGTCGGGGCGATTGCCGTGGTGCCGGGGGCCGGCGTCGGCCAGGACCGGATCTACGTCGGATCAGGCGAGGGGGCGGGTGGAGCATACTTCGGAGTCGGCCCGATTATTTCGTTGGACGGCGGACAGAGCTGGGCCACGGAAATGGTTTCCCCCGGCAGCCCGGACCTGGCCGGGAGCGCGTTCTATGCGCTGGCGGTCGATCCGGCTGACCCGGACCGTGTTGTCGGCGCAACCAGACGGGGCCTCTACCGGCGGGAGCCTGATGGAGCCGGAGGCTTCCACTGGGACAGCAAGACGCCGCCGGGCCCGGGTTCGGCGTGGGCCACCAGCGTCGTCGTAGCCCGAACCGGGGGTACCACCACGTTCTTCGCCGCTTTCTGGTTCGGTCCGGTCTATTCGTCGACCGACGGCGAGACGTGGGCAGCCGTCGGTACAGGTTTTCCTGCGCAGGTTGGCCGCATCAGCCTTGCGGTCCAGCCTAATAACCCCGGTGTGCTTTACGCATTTACAGAGCAGGGCAACGTCTATCGTCTCGACACGGCCGCCGGAAACTGGCGGCAGGTCACAGGCCTGCCAGCGGCTGGTGACCTTGTCGGCAGCCAGGGCTCGTACGATCTGGCAATCGCGGTGGCACCGGACAGTGTCAACCGTATCTACCTCGGCGGTTCGATTGTCTTCTCAGGGGGCGACTGGTCCGGAGCGCTCTACCGTGGCGACATTACGGTCAGCGCCGCAGCGGTATCAGCCGTCGCTACGTATATAGGCAATTCCGTCCATGCGGACATTCACACCATCGTGTTCACCCCAGGGAACGCGGCACAGCTCTGGGTTGGCTGCGATGGCGGCGTCTACCGCACTAACAACGCAACGGGCACAGGGGATTTGTTCACGTCCTTGAACAAAGGCCTGCAGACGCTCACACTGAACTACCTAGGCCAGCACCCCACCGAGGACGCTGTGGTCTTCTCGGGGTCCCAGGACAACGGCGGCGAACGCTTCACCGGGGAGGAAGCGTGGCTATACACGTCGGGGGGAGACAGCGGCTATTTCGTCGTCAACTGGATCGACCCTTACCGCGTGGCCGACACCTATGTCCGCGGCTCTGTCCGTCGCAGCACCACCGGCGGAACACGCTACAGCTACACCACCCACGCGGTGCCGCTGCGGGCTGGCGAGAATGTTCTCTTCTACGCGCCGCTCGTGGGAACGCCACCCAACCCCGCGGCGCCAGGTGAAGCGGAGATTCTTGCCTTCGGCTCCGTGTGCCCGTGGATCAGCAGCAACTTCGCTACGACATGGCAGTCGATCCCGAACAATACGCTGGCCGGCGACCGGCTCAACGACAGAATAAAGTGCCTCACATTCGCCAATGCGGCAAGACTCTATGCCGGAACCATGAGTGGGGGCGTCTACCGGCTGGACAGGTCCGGTGCCACTTGGACGCGGACGCAGCTCGACACCATTGGCGGGGCGAATAACTTGCCGCTTGAAGGCGTCGTGACGTCAATCGCCGTCGATCCCGCGGATGCGACCGGCAACTCGATCTACATCACTTTCGGTGGCGTGGGGGACTATCGGCACATTTGGCATTTCAACGGCGCCCAATGGCAGCAGCGAAGCGGATCAGCAGCCGGCGCCGCCGATGCGCTTCTCGATGTCCAACACAACGCCCTTGCCGTCGACCCGGTGAACCCCGCACAAGTCTATGCCGGGGCCGATATTGGCATCTGGCGCTCCGTTGACGGCGGTACTACGTGGCAGGTTTTCTCTGATGGTCTTCCTGACGCCGCGGTGCTGGACCTGAAGCTGCACAATCCGCGCCGCCTGCTCCGGGCGAGCACCCATGGCCGCGGGGCGTTTGAGCGTACTCTCGACAACCTGCCGAAACAGGGCATCGAGCTCTACGTCCGGGACACCCAGCTGGACCAGGGCCGGTTCCCCACCGTCAATTCCATCGCGGACCCAGTCAACCAGGGGCAGACCGTGGCCCATTGGCGCGGCCCCGATATCAGGGTCGATACGCCTAACGTGAACGGCCAATACCAATTCCCGCTCGGCGGAACGATTAACTTCCTGGACTTCGTCGACACGCTGAGTGATGATTCCCAGAATGTCGCGACGCACGCGACGGCGACAATAACCACCAGGGTCTACGTGCAGGTCCATAACCGCGGCGTTGTCCCCGCGGACAATGTGAGGGTCATGTGCCTTCTGGCCAACGCGTCCGCGGGCTTGCCGCCGCTTCCGCCCGGCTACCAGACAAGCGTGCAAAACGGAACTAACATCAACACGTCCAACTGGCAGACGCTGGGCGTGGTGACGCTCAACGATGTGCGGGCAGGGTTCCCCCAGATTGCAGCTTTCAACCTGACCTCGGACAAACTGCCGCCACCGGCAAACCTGTCCGGCAACCATCACTTCTGCGTACTGGCTCTGCTCCACCACCAGGATGACCCCTACACGTCTGCAATCACCAACACGGACGTGAATTCGGTTCGGGAACGCAAGGCAGCCCACAAGAACCTCGCCGTGGTCCAGTTCACCGGCACACTCCCGTCGCCGCCACCTGCGATGGTCGCGTTCCGTATCCACGGGGCCGACGCCGAGCGGGAAGTTACGTCCGATCTGGACATTGGTCTTTCCGGTTATCGCGGCCGCGTGAGGCTGTTTCTGCCGCGGCTGACAACTCGGGGCGCCATTATCGAGGCGGGCGACGGCTTGTCTCCCGGTGAAGATTTCGAGCAGTTCAAAGTATGGGCCGCGGAACAGAGTGAGCTCATCACCACGAACCAGGGAAGCCGGCACGCGTACCACAAAGGCTGGTCCAAGCAACGGCTCGGGGACATCCAAGCCGCACTGGACCACGGCCTCATGTTCGTTGCGGGCAGGCGTAAGAAGGTCCGGCTGCGAGGCATCGTTCTGCCGCCCGGTGCCTCGCACACCTTATTCCTCATGATCGACCGGCCGCAGGAAGGACAGGTAGGAGAGTCCTTTGGCCTGAGCATCGTTGAGCGGGATGCAGAACGTCGGAAGCTCCTTGGCGGACTTGATGTCAGGGTGGAGATCCAGCCTGACCCGCGGGCCTAAATCACGGGCTGTGCCGCAAGGCCGCTGCATCGCCGCAGGTCAGAGCCTTCTTGAAGCAAAAAACAGCAGAACTTGACCCAATCTTGCAACGCGGTTGACTGAACCTTTAGTCGCGTTGGGAAGAGTGTGGACTGTCGCGACAACGCGCCGAGCAATTGGCCGGTCCAAAGGACCGCAGCCGCAACGATTTGGGGGCGCATTTGTCTGAGGTTCTGAAAGAAAAAGTAGCTAGCAACGAGGCGCGCGAATTCAGCCGCCGAAGAGTAGCCAAGGGCGTGGCCTGGTCACTTCCGGTTATCGCCACAGCCATCGCGGCTCCGGCGGCCGCGGCTTCCCCAACGACCCCGTCAGCAACCTTTGCGGTTGGATCAGTGACTGTAGCAGGGGCAACATCAGCTACCGGTCCAACGAGTTTCGATATAGAGACCGGGACCACCTTTGCGGGCACGTCGGTCACCTACGGAATCTCCATTGACGCGGTGGCGGGAAATCAGAGGGCGCTTATCTCAGTAGCGTCAGTGACTCCGAGTACCTCTGGGAAGACCGTTATTTCTGGTACTGGCAGCAAGGTAATCACAACATTTTCCGACACCTTGACCACCACACCCGGAAACCACAAACTTCAGGTCGCGTTGAATCGGTTTACTTTCGACGTAAGTCCAGGAAAGGGAACTCACGAGTACGCAGTCACCCTTACGGTCACGCTGGGCAATTCCACATCTGTGACTGTTCCGGCCACCATCACGGTCGTCTTCCCGTGACGTCAGTTCGACACAGCGGAGTAGCCATGACATGGCGCCACTCCACCAACGTCGCCCAGGTCCGCACCGAATCAGCAAACCGCGTTGCCCTACTTCACCTCGACGCCACCCAGCCGGTGGTCCTCGAAGGCACGGCAGCAGCCATCTGGGAGCTGATCGACGGCCAACGCACCGAACAGGGAATCCTGGCCGAGCTAGAGGCCAGCTTCGAGGACCAAAGCGGCCAGATGGCGTCCCAAGTCGCCGAATTTCTGGCGCATCTCCAAGAGCAGTACCTGATTGAACCTGCCAGCGCCGCTGGCCAGTAACAACAAACAGCTTCAGATCCGGGGGGAATCATGAGCAACAGCAACGTACTAGTGGCGTGGGCGCCATTGCAGGTTGAGGAAATGCTGGGCGGAAGGCACCCGCTGTGCCTGGACATTTTGGGCGTGCAGTTCACTGTGCGCTGGGGGCGGGGCGTCACCGGGCAGCAGCGGGAGCGGATGCGCTCGGCGTGGGCGCGGTGTGCCAGTGAAAGCGCACCTCGCCTTCCTTCACTGCCGCGGGAACCCAACGGCTCCCAGCCGTTCTCGGCGTGCGTCACCTATCAGTCACCAACGAACGACGGCGGCACGTTCGCCCTGCAGGCAGCCTCCTTTGAGGAGCTGGCTGAGAACCTGACCTCCCGCATGACCGTTGCCGCCATCCTGGCAAACGCGGGGGAGCTCACCATGCTGCACGCCTGCGGTGTGGCTGATCCGGCCACGGGGGCGGTGGTTGCCCTGGTTGCTAAGTCGGGGACCGGCAAGACCACAGCAGCGAGTGTGATGGCCCGAACCTATGGTTACGTCACGGACGAGACGGTCGCTATCAGGCCGGACGGCTCGGTGGTTCCGTACCCTAAGCCGCTGTCACTGAAGCAGGAGTACGTTGTTCCAAAGCTCCAGGTGGGCCCGGACGAGCTCAGACTCCAGCCGGCTCACACCAAGCTCTTCATCCAGTCCATAGTGCTGCTGGACCGAGTTGAGGGCGCCGTCCGCCCAACCCTAAGCAAGGAGCCGCTCGCCGACGCCCTGCTGGCACTGATCCCGGATTCCTCCTCGCAGGGCGAAATCGATCAGCCGCTGCAGTCGCTGTGCCGCCTGATCGACAGCGTCGGGGGAGTGTGGCGGGTGACCTACTCGGAAGCCGCCGACCTGCCAGCAGCGCTGCAACCGCTGTTTCAGGAGCAGCTCCGAACGAACCCCGAGTGGGAAGCGCCCGCAGTTGAAACCGGGTCGGGACAGATCCCGGCGGGTTTCATCCGGCGCGCAGCATCAAAGGACGCAGTGGCCATCGGTGATGACCTCCTGCTCATGCTGGACAACGAGATTGTGCGGCTGAGCGGGATCGGCCCGGCCATCTGGGAAGCAACCGCGAAAGCCGTAGCGGAAGACCAGCTGGCCGACGAAGTAGGAAAAGTGCACGGCCGCCGGGAAGGCTACCGGGTCGCCGTCTCCGAGGCCGTCCAGCAGCTCATTGCGAAATCAGTCTTGGCACAGGGCAGCAACTAGCCGCCATCCGCGTGGGAAACCACTCGACGCATAGACCCGGCAACGAAGACCGGTCCAGCAGCACCCGAAACGAATGAGAAGGAACCGCCATGAGCGTCACCACAGCCACCCCGGGGGAGGCCCCTGCAGGTCTGGCCCTGAGTGACTACCTGCGGGTGGTCCAGACATACTGGAAGGCGATCACCGCGTTCACCCTGCTGGCCACGTTGACGGCGTTCTGCTGGACAGTCCTCCAGCCCAAGATCTACTCCTCCGATTCCAGCGGCATCGTGGTGACGCCCGGCTCGGACAACGTAAGCCTCTCCCTCGCCGGTGACAGCCTAGCCAAGGCAAAGGTCAAGAACTACGAGTCGGTGGCGCAATCCCGCCTTGTGGCGGATCGAGTGATCGCAGATCTTGACCTGAAGACAACGGCCGACGCCTTGCTCGGCACCATCAGCGTGAAGGTTCCGCTAGACACCGCCGAGATACGGGTGAGCGCCCAGTCGACCGACCCGGCCATCGCACAGCGCGTGGCCGATGCCTGGGTCAACGGCCTCGCCGCCCAGGTGGAAGCGATCGAAACGGCACCTCCCGCCCAGGCCGTTGAGCCCGGCACAGCAGCAACGCCGGACGCCGGAACCTCAGCTTCCGCATCCGCTTCAGCAGTGCGGGTGCTCCCGTTGGGAAAGGCGGTCCTACCCACATCGCCCGTTTCACCCAACGTCAAGCTCACCCTTGTGCTCGGTGCGCTGATCGGCCTCGCCCTCGGCTTGGCCTATGCGCTGGTCCGCAGGCACCTGGACCGGCGCATCCGCAACGCGGCAGAAATCGAGCGGCTCTTCGATGTCCCTGTGATCGGCACTCTCCCAGTGGACCACCGTTTGGATGGAAAAAGCACCGTCCTGGAAGACGGCAGCGAAGCCCCACTCCACGATGCCGGCGGGGCGATGGCCGAGGCCCTTCGGGAGCTGCGCACCAACCTCAGCTTCCTTGACGTGGATCACCCGCCGCGGATCATTGTGGTCACCAGCTCCATGCAGGCAGAAGGGAAATCTACTGTCACAGCCAACCTGGCGGTCACCATGGCGGCCGCCGGCGAGAATGTCGTAGTGGTCGACGGCGATCTCCGGCGCCCCACGCTGGTGGACGTTTTCAACTTGGTTCCGGGGGTCGGGGTCACCGATGTTCTTACCGGCACCGCCGAACTGGCGGATGTCCTTCAGCCTTGGGGTGCCCTGCCGAACCTTTCGGTTCTTGGCTCCGGCCGTATTCCGCCAAACCCCAGTGAGCTGCTGGGGTCCCGGGCCATGCAGAACCTGCTCAGCACCCTGGCGGAGAATGCAATCGTCCTGATTGACGCTCCTCCGCTTCTGCCGGTGACGGACGCCGCGGTCCTCTCCAATGTGGCAGATGGCGCCATAGTCGTGATCCGGTCGGGCAAAACCACTCACGAGCAGTTGGCCCAGTCCCTGGGGAACCTGGAAAAAGTGAAGGGCCGAATTTTGGGTGCCGTCCTCAACTACGTGCCGACCAGAGGAACGGATGCCTATTCCTACTATGGCACCTATACCTCCGCGTCCCGTCCAGCACCTTCTGCTGGACCGCAACTCGTCGATCCCCGGCGGGGCAGTGCGGAGCGCACGGTCCGAGAACCCGTGCCCGTTGGCCGTCGGACGCGTGGCTAGTTCACGCGTGGAAAACCAAGCGAATGAAACGGAGCTCAGCATCCCCGAGGCCGTCCTGCTGGGCCATGCCCTGGTCTCGCGGGTGGTCGACAAACTGGGCATCAAGGCCTTCTTTATCAAGGGCCCGGCCACTGTGATTCAGGGGCTGCGTCTCCCCAGGACGTCAGCTGACGTAGACGTCTTTGTGTCCCCTGGGGAACTTGATGTGATGCTTTCCGGCCTCCGGGAGAGAGGGTGGCGGGAACGCCCGGTGGATCCGGACAACAGAACGTTTCCACAGCACTCGGTTACGGTCGATCACCCAGAATGGCCTTGCTGCATCGACGTCCACTTCCGCTTTCCGGGAATGGAGAACGCGCCCGCTGACTGTTTTGACGTGATGTGGGCGAACACCGAGCGCCTTGAACTTGCAGGGCAGGGGGTGCGGGTCCCGTCAAAGGCGCTGGGAATCGTCATCCTTGTCCTGCATGCCCTCCGCTCACCCCACCTGCCCGCATGCAGGCAGGAACTCGAGTTCCTGGCCAACCTCACGGAACGGCTATTGCAGTTCCCCGAACTTCTGTTTCTCGCCAGGGCGACCGGCTCCCTCGCAGCCATGCGCCCGTTCCTCGAGGACATCCTTCCCCTGCCTGTGGCGGTGGAATGGCCGCAGATTTCCACGGAATGGAGCAACCGCTTGATGGCCAAAGAGCCGGGCAGTGCGCGGCTTATCGGGATTGCCCAAGCCCCCCTGCGGGCGAAGTCCAGAATGCTGTTCCGTGCGGTCTTTCCTGCGCCTGAAGTGCATCTGTCTCGTGATATCTATGCCGATATGTCCCTCCCGGGCAGGCTTAAATTGCATAAGGCCCGGTGGGCGCGGTTTCTGCGAGCGGCACCGCGAATCTTGCGCGACCTCAGCCCACTCCAGAAGGGATAATAAGCGTCGGCCTGTTGGTGAGCCTCCCGTTCGTCGGCTGAACCGACCTTTGGTAGCTGATAATTTGCTGGCCGGCATTGGGCCTACCCAGCCCCGTGGGGAAGCTGTCGAAATCTCGAAGCCTTTGAGCCCTTGGTATCTCCTGAATTTTACGGTCGCGATGTGGATCATCTGCGCGAGCCACGCGTGATTCTCGGATGGCAGCAGCGAGAGCCGCACCGTGGGCGCGTTGTGTCGAAGCGCGGCCGAGGGTTTCCGGTCGTTGAGCCTGTAGAACCTGACGATCGTAATCGTCGTCCCCGATTGAAGGTTTCAGCCATCGATTTTGTAAGGTTCACCTATGACTATGGGGAAAAACATTACAAAAGCCGTGATTCCTGCTGCAGGCTTGGGGACGCGCTTCCTGCCCGCCACCAAGGCGATGCCGAAGGAAATGTTGCCGGTGGTTGACCGGCCGGCTATCCAGTACGTCGTTGAGGAAGCCGTGAAGGCTGGTCTCGATGACATCCTGATGATCACAGGGCGCAGCAAGCGTGCCCTCGAAGACCATTTCGACCGTGCGCCGGGGCTTGAACGGATACTGGAACTTAAAGGCGATCAAGCCCGCTTGGATGCTGTCCACGAAGCCTCTGAACTTGGTCCCATCCATTACGTTCGTCAAGGCGAGGCAAAGGGGTTGGGCCACGCAGTGCTGTGCGCACAGCAGCACGTGGGCGAGGAGGCTTTCGCCGTCCTCCTGGGCGATGACTTGATCGATGAGGCTGAAACGCTTCTCACTACCATGATGGAGGTGCAGCAGAATACGGGCGGTTCGGTGATTGCGTTGATCGAAGTGGATCCGACTCAGATCAGTGCCTACGGCTGCGCAGACATCACGGCCATCGACGGCGAGGAGTATGTACGCGTCAACAGCCTGGTGGAGAAGCCGGCCATCGACGAGGCGCCGTCCAACCTCGCCGTCATTGGCCGGTACGTGCTGCATCCTTCAGTGTTCGGTGTTCTCTCGAACACCGAACCGGGCCGCGGCGGGGAGATCCAGCTGACCGACGCGCTGCAGACCTTGGCTGCGGCCGACGGCGAAGGCTCCGGCGTGTACGGTGTGGTCTTCAAGGGCCGCCGTTACGACACAGGCGACAAGCTCAGTTACCTCAAAGCCGTAATCACCCTTGCATCAGAACGCGTCGAGTTCGGCGATGACCTGAAAACGTGGCTGAAGACCTTTGTAGGCTAGCTGCTGAAGTGTCTGTGATGCCCCTACGGGCCCACCTCTGATTGGCGGTGGGCCTGTAGCTGTTTAAGGGCCACAGCGGCAATCATGGAGCCGATGACAGCCCCGCCCGTATTTGTGACAAGGTCCAGCGGGCTCGCGAACCGGTTGTGAAGAAACAGTAACTGGCCCAGCTCGATGCAGCCGGAGACGATAAATCCTAAAATTCCGATCTGCCACCAGTACTTTTTAGGAAAGGCCACCGCCGCCACAACGCCCAGTGGAACGAAGAGCACTACGTTGGCCGACGCTTCGACAAAGTGGTAATTGAACCACTCAGGGAATCCGTTTGCGTGGAGGAACTTTAGGACGCCGGCGAGTTGGCCCTCAACGGGGGCATCAACAGGGCTGGGCCAGAATGCGATCAGTGCCAGGGGAACAAGCATGGCGACAAGCACAAATCGCCACAGCCCATAACTCTCAAGGTATCTCAAGGAGCTCCCAAATTCGGGGTTGAGCCCATCCGTTCGGTGGTGGCCTGTCGACATTTAAAAGCGGGCGGGGAGCCTCCGGAAAACCGGAGACTCCCCACCCGCTTTGGTGTTGGTGGGTGTGCTGCGTTACGCTGCTGCCTCGGACTTAGCGCGGCGGCGAACTACAACTACGGAAACGGCACCGGCTGCAAGCGCGCCAGCACCAACCAAGGTCCAGAGGACCAAGCCCGAGTCAGCGCCAGTGTTGGCCAATGCGGCGCCGTCGGCGTCGCCACCGCCTGAGTTTGCAAGATCGGAGCCTGTGCCTGAACCGGTAGAGGCGTCAACGGTAACGGTCTGCGAGACTGAGCGACCGGACTCGTTACCAACTGCGGTGATCGTGTAGGTTCCTTCAGCAGCGCCAAGCGTTACCGGCGTCGAGAAGCCGCCATCCTCGTTCGCTGTGACGGTGAACGATTCCGGTGCCGTCTGCGAAAGGACGTTAATCTTGGACGGAACCGCCATACTGGCGCCACCGCCGAGGTTGCTACTGATGGCCTGCGGTACTCCGTTGAACGTAATGGTGATGGTGATGGTCTCACCGGGCGTGAAGCCACTGACCACCGTGAGGATGACCGTTCCACCCGGAGTTACGATAGTGGCGGAAACTGTTGTGCCCGTACTCGGAGCCGGGTATGGTACCGCCGGACCTGCCATGGCCGGGCCTGCGCCAATGAGCGCGATGGATCCTGCGAGCGCGAGCGCAGCAATAGACTTCTTCATTTTTGTCCCCCTGAGACCTTTTCAAACCGGATGTCACATTATTTGTGGAGATTCCCCATCCCCATGTGACATTGGGGTGAATCTCATGTCTTGCCCAAAACGACGATACCACTCACTTAGTGGAGGATCCAAAGTGAATCCAAACACTTTACATACCGTTCACAATCTCGTCACGGAACAGGGTCGCATGTCGCCGATTCGGTTTCCAGAAGCACGTCTCCGATGTCTTGGACAGTGGGTGTCACACGCAGGGCGGGGCGGGTATGTTGGACGATTTTATTGAATTTCATGTCAACTGTGCTTGATTCGCCCGGTGCCAGCGTCACTGTTGTAGTGCCGACCGGTCTTCCGGCGTGGCGGTGCGAACTGACAGAAGTCACCTTGCCGTCCTGCTTTGCGCCAGCCAGATTTGCCTGAACCGGCCCGTATGCTGTCACGTTGGTTTGAACAGTACCTGGCGCAATGCCGAACGCTCCGCCACCCGTCACATAAGAGGGCAACGAAGTTGCTGCGTTTGAAGGTGCGGTATTTGTGCTCGCAATCCTGACAGTGATTTGTGAATAATCATCGGAGGTGCACTCTTGAATCAGTTGCACGGTCCTCTTGATGTAGAAATCCATTTTTGCGCCTGTGCCGTCATTGAAGTAGACACCGAACTGTGCTGGGGCAACGCTCGGTCCAGCGACGGATCCGCTTAAGGCGTACTTCGCTATTACTGACTGCTCCGATGGCAATCCTGACCAGACGAGAACACGACCCTCGCCGGTACCCCGAGTGAGGCCTTCGATCATGCCCTTTGCGTTTCCCCTGCCGTCTGATAGGGCCGCAAAGATCTCTTGAGCGACTCCGGCGAAGTAGACGTCTTGAAGAACGGGCTGCTCGATCTTGGCATAAACGTCGGAGAGTAGGGTCTGGACGACGTTTTTCCCGGTCAGTTCTGTCGGTAAGCCCAG
The DNA here is from genome assembly GCF_014764445.1 of Pseudarthrobacter sp. BIM B-2242. Lineage (NCBI taxonomy): Bacteria > Bacillati > Actinomycetota > Actinomycetes > Micrococcales > Micrococcaceae > Pseudarthrobacter > Pseudarthrobacter sp. BIM B-2242. The sequence goes on along the minus strand of NZ_CP061721.1, from coordinate 3,247,445 downwards.
AGACGCGAGCTTCACAAGCTCGGGATGGGTAATCTTCACAGGGCCGGTGGCATCCAGGATATAGGATAATGCAACTGGGTCAATGGAGATTACTCCGTCAACACGCTGTCCGGTCTTTCTCTCCCACATGGCCTGAGCGGTGCTGGCCGCCGTTGGAAAATCTGGCGTCAAATTAACATCTTGCATAAACTTGCCCACGCGCTGCGAGTAGATCTGTTGTTGCTCGGGATCAGTAGGCACTATTGGGGACATGACACCGATATCTGCGGCGCTGCTTTGTGCGCCGAGCGTCAGCCTGCCCTCATCGAAATTGAGAACGGCAAGCGCTCCAGGTATGCCGCCAGAGGCCCGAGTCTCGGCGTTATTTTGGATCATGAGGAGATAGCTGCGTGGTGATTGCGCGCCGAGCATTCCCGGCGCGAGGCTCGACGCGTTGGCGGCTGCGTCTAGGGTCCCAGTAATGTCTTGAAGTTGGTCCCTAGCTCTGGTTAAGGGCTCAGCCACGTGCGGCATGAGTTTCGTGGTGTCGATCTGACGTAGCCTGTCCGCCGACAGCCGAACGGCATGCGCAGCAGCAGAAATGCTTGGCGAGGCTGCTCGGAGTGGTTCCAAATCGGTACCTGAGGCGCTAGGCAGAAGCGTTCCCCAATCAAGAGAGCCATAGACTTCAACCAGCGGTGCTAGACCGAGGTTGGCTACATCGTCGGCTGAGCGTGCAACTTCGGCGACCGCGCTGAAGTTTGATCCAACTCCAGGCAACGTCGATGCCAAGGTCCATAATGGGTCGTCTGCTGCTTGTTTCGCGGTTGCAGCATGGGCGCGCACGCTTTCAACCGTGACAGTGGCCGCATCGGAATTACCGGAAGCTATTTCTTCTTTGAGGGATGGGATCAGGCCGGTCACGGAGGTGAGTTCAGAGTTTATCGCGGACGCCTTGCCTCCCAACCAGGCTGCCCCGGCCACAGCAATGAGTACGATGGCCGCCAACGAGCCCAGCAGACTCACGAGCAGTCGGCGACGAACTTTCCGGCCGGATTTGGAAAGCTGGCTCGTGGACGGCACAGCAATTGCCGGGGTGCCTTGATTTTCATTCATCGTCAGGGTCGGCCTAGGCCACGGTAGCTCCAGCCAGCAGCCCGCCATTTCGCAGCGTCCAAAACGTTGCGGCCATCAAGGACGCGAAGCGAAGAAACTGAGTCCGCCAACGCGTAAGGGTCCAGGTCGCGGTATTCCTGCCACTCAGTAAGCAACAGCAAAGCATCCGCCTTCTGGATTGCATCAGACGTGCCGGCTACGTAGTGGAGCTCCGGGAATCTACGTGCGGCGTTTGCCAAGGCCTTCGGGTCTGTCACCGTAACCACAGCCCCTTGCAACTGCAGCTGTGCCGCAATACTGAGGGCGGGGGAATCGCGAACGTCGTCACTTTCTGGCTTGAATGCGGCGCCCAGCACGGTGACTCGTTTGCCTAGCAGGGATCCGCCACACAAATCGCGCGCGAGCTCAACCACACGGGTTCTACGGCGCATATTAATGGCATCGACCTCGCGAAGGAAAGTAAGCGCTTGGTCGGCACCGAGTTCACCGGCGCGGGCCATGAACGCACGGATGTCCTTGGGTAGGCAGCCTCCGCCGAAGCCGATGCCCGCATTGAGAAACTTGCGACCGATCCGATCATCCATTCCGATGGCGTCAGCGAGCTGCGTTACGTCTGCTCCTGCTGCTTCACAAACCTCAGCCATAGCATTAATAAACGAAATCTTTGTGGCGAGGAAGGAATTTGCGGCCGTCTTGACGAGCTCCGCGGTTGGATGGTCGGTCACCAGGCGGGGAGTGCCGGACGCGAGCGGAGCCGAATACACATCGTCAAGGACTGCAACTGCAGGATGGTCCTCAGAACCGCCCGCAACGCCGTAAACAAACCTGTCGGGGTGCAGAGTGTCCGCTACCGCGTGTCCTTCACGAAGGAATTCCGGATTCCAAACCAAGTGCGCCTCAGGTTGTTCACTGCGGAGGAGAGCCGCCAGGCGTGAAGCAGTTCCGACAGGTACCGTCGACTTTCCTACAACCAGGTCGTTTGGTGCAATGTAGGGGAGCAGCCCTATTGCGGCGGCGTCCACGTGCGTCAGGTCAGCACCGTTTTCTCCCTTCTTCTGCGGTGTGCCCACGCAAATGAAGTGCACGGCGCTTCCAGCTGCAGCGGCTAAGTCGGTGGTGAAGGACAAGCGTCCCGTATTTTGAACTTCCTTCAGGAGGTCTTCAAGCCCTGGCTCGTAGAACGGAGCACGTGCGGCAGACAATTCTTCGACCTTCCGCGCGTCCACATCGATACCGACCACCTCGTGGCCTAACTTAGCCATGCATGCCGCGTGGACAGCGCCCAGATAGCCACAGCCAATTACAGAAATACGCATTTGATGATTCCTTCCCCAAGGGGTGAGTTGTCGCGTCGCGTGGAAACGCGCTTTTAGTAGGCGCCGCTACTGCCAAAGACAGCTCGGACGGTACGGAGGATGATGACCAGGTCGCCGGCTAGCGACCAATTTTCTACGTAGTACAAGTCGAGCCGGACGGAGTCTTGCCACGACAGATTCGAGCGTCCGCTGACCTGCCAGAGTCCCGTTAATCCGGGCTTGACCAGCAGACGACGACGGACATCGCTTTCGTAGGCTTCGACTTCCTTCGGGAGTGGCGGCCGTGGGCCCACCAAACTCATTGTTCCGGTGAGGACGTTCAGGAGCTGGGGCAGTTCGTCCAGGCTGAATCGGCGTAGAAATCCTCCTATGCGAGTAACCCGCGGATCATTCTTCATCTTAAATAGAGGACCGCTACCTTCGTTCTCCCGGGTCAAATCGGCCAAACGGGCTTCTGCATCCACAATCATTGAACGGAACTTGAGCATGTAAAAATGGCTCCCTTCTATTCCCACACGTTCTTGGCGGAAAAGGATAGGACCCGGGCTGTCTAGCTTTACAAGGATGGCTACGAGGATCATTGCGGGGGATGCCATCAACAAGAGAATGCCAGCGGCGAAAAGGTCAAAAAGCCGCTTAGCAACTCGTTGTCCTGCTTCAAGTGTTGGTGTCGTGACGTGAATCAGGGGTAAGCCCGCGACTTGCTGGGTATGTATCCGAGGCCCAGCGATGTCTGTGAGAGCGGGAGCCATAATTAGGCCAATGTTCCGAGCCGCTAGCTCCCAGCCTAAGTGCCTAAGGGTCTGAGGATGCAACTGAACTCCTGCGGACAGGGCAACGGCATCGGCACTACAGTCCTTCAAGGCGGCGACGATGGAATGTGTATCAGGTTTGTACCCCAGAATTTCAAGTCCCGAGCTTGGCTCGACCGCAAGGTTGCTCTTTACCCCAGGCATGTATACCGCGACGGGAAGATAACCTGCATGTTGTGCGCTAGTCAGGGATGAGGCTAAGTGAGAGACGGCCCCGGGTCCACCAACTAAGAGGAGGCGGGACATGCTCTGGCCCTGTCTACGCTTGATACTGAGGTGCTGCCGCATGAGCCATCGGCCAAGCAGGAGTCCAAGTAGTCCAACAGGAAGGGCCAGCCCCACGTACCCGCGGGCTGTGTCGATCCGGAAAACGTAGGAAACGATAGCGACGATGCCAAATAACCATAAGGAAGCCGCGGCTACTCGCTTGTACTCGTCAGGTCCTGACCCAAGGATGCGGCTCTGACGGCTGTTCCAAGCGCCCAGCATTACCCACCATGCGGCCGCGAGGACCACCGAGAACCACACGTATGGTAAATCCTGGCCCGCTGAAGCAAATTCTGAGTCCAGCCCGAATCGTATCAGGAACGCTCCCAAAACGGCCCAAATGACGACGAAGGCGTCGACCATCTGTAGGCTCAGCGAAGAACGCCTGCGCCAATTCTCATTAGCCCCCAATGCGGTGGCTCCTCTCTTGCATTTACACAATTTCCCGCTGCGCGCGCGTTGGGTTGATTACTTGACACAGTTGCTGCTGTGGAGGATTAAGCGGCGACGACGAAGACGGAAGCAATAGCGCTGAGACCTTGAAATTCTCGACCGCAGAAGATTCCGCGGTTGCGGTTTGCGACTGCGGCTTGACTCGACACGGTTCTTAGCCAGGGCGAGTCGACTTCCGCTGCGCTAAGTCGAAGCGGCGATCTTCAAATATCCGATGGTGAGATTTGTCGGGGTACTCTTTGCCTGAGAGCCCACGCGAGATCAGCGTCTACGTTCAGGAATCGATTCCGCGCTCTCACGTTTCAGCCGAACCATGGAACTAGCGGGATGCGGTTCGCTCGTGTCTGTGCGAGGCCTCGTGAGTTTCGCTGGTGGCGGGCCGATTCCGGACCTTGCGGGTATTGGAAGCCAACGCCGGCGTGTCGCTCGGTGCCGAATCATACTTGGGGTACCTATAGGCATAGGCATCCGGACCCTTCGCTGGTAGCAGATTCAACACAACCCCCAGCAAATCGGCGTCTACCATTTCAAGTGCTTTGAACGATTTCTGCAGATCGGGCAACTTCACTTTGGATGAGCCAACTACCAACACCACGCCCCCTACCTGTTGGGCTAGTACCGCCGCATCCGTTACGGGAAGCAGCGGCGGGGCATCGATAATTACCGCGTCAAATGTTTGCTCGAGTTGCAAAATCAGTTGCCTCATAGCGGTGGAACCCAGCAGCTCGCTTGGGTTGGGGGGAATCTGGCCAGAAGTCAGGACGTAGAGTGCGTCGTCACCCCAAGGCTGAAGCAGGTCATCCACGTCGGCTTCACCAATCAATGCCGTTGTCAATCCCGCGTTGCGCTCCAAGCCTAAATAGTCTCCAACACTAGGGCGCCGAAGGTCCGCGTCCACGAGAACCACAGACTGACCTCCCTGGGCCATCGCTATGGCTAGATTTGTTGCAGTCGTGCTTTTGCCTTCTCCGGGTAACGAAGAAGTAATAAGCATGGATTTAGACTTGTGGCTGACGTGCGCAAACTGGAGATTAGTACGTATTTGGCGGAATGACTCTGCACGTGGGCTTTGTGCCTCCGTCTGAGTTAGCAGGGGCCTCTTAGCGGCGTCGGTATCGAACGCAATGCCCCCGAGGATAGGTGCGTCGTGAACCCGACGGAGGTCTGCCTCTCCTCGAACTTTCGTGTCGAGTACGTTCCGAACAATAGCCAAGCAAATGCCGAAAGCGAGACCCATAAGCGTTCCTAGCGCCAGATTCAGCCGTGTGTTAGGTGCAGAGGGGACCGTCGGCGCGCTGGCGGGGGTAACAACGGAAATCTTGATGGGTGAGGGCCCGCCAGCCGTCGGGCTTTCCAGTGTTTCTATGGTGGAGATAAGGCTCGTGCCCACAGCTTGGGCGATCGCCGAGGCCTGCACCGCTGAAGTGTCCTCAACTGCGATAGAGATGATGACTGTGTTCAAGTCGGCGCTTGCGGTAACCTGCCTCCGCAGCTCTGCAGGCGAAAGCGGCAAACCTAGACTGTCGATCACAGGCTGCAACACAGCCGGCGTTTTTGCGGCCTCGACGTAGGACTTGACTCGGGCCTGACTGAATGTATTGCCCTGTTGAAGCTCCGTGACCGATCCCGAGCTTTGTATCGACACAAATAGTTGCGTCTGGGCGGTGTACGTCGGCTTCACCATGATTGATGCCGTTGCTGCGATAATTAGGCCAAGCATAGTGATGGCAGAGATCGCGAGCCAGTTACGGCGTAATACGGGCAAATAGTCGCTCAACTGCAAGATGAGACCTTTCTAGCGCTGTATCCATGCCCCCCCACGGAGACAAGCCACTTGATTGTATCCCGCGGAAAATGGGGCACGGTGACGCCACCAGGAATGAGTGTTAGTAGCAGGTTGGCACGCGGCACATCGTTGATGAAATGAACCGGACCCGCCGAGGACCAAGGCATATACGAAGATTCTTGACGGGGCCCGCGCTTCTACCGAGCCCAAGGAGGGAATCTGTAAGACTGCCAGCTCGCTTAGGGGGCGGCCCGACGCTTTCATTTCAGTTACGTTAGCGCCTCGTCTAGTTAGCCGGTCCGTCACAAACTCCGAAGGGATTGATCAGCAATCGGAGTAATTTGCGTGGTCGATCTCTCAAACGGCCACAGTGCAGTGAGGGCGGGGGGATCCCCCAGCAACTTAGGGCAGGAACAACACGAAACGGACCGAGCCGGCCGCAGCAATCTACGAGGCTAAAGATCCGTCTCCTGAGCCACAGAAACTTCTAACATCACGGAGCACGCCTGTTATCCATATCGCATGGGAGATTCGTTGCCAACAGCATCTTGCCCCGGAGCGAATCCGCAGATCCTGTCATCGCCTCGCAGCGTTTCGCGTAACATAGGCTCCAAGCTTGCCGCTGGTGGTAACAATGAGCGCAAGCACTTCATCAAGTGACACCCGGCAACGCTAGGGTAGGTGCCGAACATAGCTGGTCGGACCGGCAATTTTAAGCCGACCTCACCATTCGTTCCGACCATATGGCAGCCTCGTACGTCTGCTCGATGCAAGATTTCAAAGAAACAAGGGGGAACTGTGCCTCGAGCACTTATCACCGGGATTACCGGTCAAGACGGCCTGTATCTGTCAGAGCTGTTGCTGTCAAAAGGCTATGAGGTCTTCGGGCTCGTACGTGGTCAAAATAATCCTAAGCTTGACGTGCTTCGTCGAGTTGCTCCGGAAGTCCAGGTGTTAACGGGGGATCTCACCGATGTGTCTAGCCTTGTGAGGATCTTGGCCGTTGCTCAGCCAGATGAGATCTACAACTTGGGAGCGGTCTCATTTGTTGCATACTCGTGGGAGAACGCAGCTCTGACCACGGATGTGACAGGCAAGGGCGTCCTAAACATGCTGGAGGCAACGCGACTCTATGCAGGCGATGACATCGAAAAGGTTCGATTCTATCAAGCGTCGTCGTCCGAGATGTTTGGCAAGGTGCAGGATGTGCCCCAACGAGAAAGTACACTCCTTTGGCCTCGCTCTCCTTATGGAGTCGCTAAAGTTTTCGGTCACTATATGACTATCAACTATCGCGAGTCGTACGGCATGCACGCGTCTAGCGGGATTCTTTTCAACCACGAATCTCCTCGAAGGGGCCCTGAATTTGTAACACGCAAAGTCACTATGGCAGTTGCGCGCATCAAGCTCGGTTTGCAGGACTCGCTGACCTTGGGGAACCTGGACGCAAAGCGGGACTGGGGATTCGCCGGGGATTACGTAGAGGCAATGTGGCGGATGCTTCAGCAGCCCGTTGCAGACGATTATGTCATCGCCACTGGTGAAACTCATTCCATTCGTGACCTTCTTGACGCCGCCTTCAAGGCCGTAGGCGTCGACGACTGGGCCCGGTATGTCGAGCAAGACCCCCGGTTTATGCGACCGGCAGAAGTGGATTTGCTCGTCGGAGACGCGTCAAAAGCCCGTGAAGTTCTCGGGTGGAAGCCGGCCGTCGGCTTCGATGAGTTGATCAAATTGATGGTTGAGGCCGACCTAGCCGAGCAATCGGCGTTGGTCCACTGAGGCTATTGTGAGCCCGAGAGCATTAATCACCGGAAGTACGGGGCAAGATGGCAGCTACCTCCAAGAGATGCTACTTGCAGATGGCTACGACATACATGTTTTCGTGCGCCGACACGACACAGAAGCCGAAGCCTTGGATTCAGGCGTTACGACGCATTTTGGAGACTTGGCCGATGATGAATCCATCAGGAAAGCTGTGGATGCGTCTGAACCGGATGTGATTTTCAATTTGGGCGGCATCTCGTCAGTGGCCGCTTCTTGGGGGGCACCGACTCGCACTGCAGTTGTAACGGGTGCCGCTACAGCTGAACTTCTTGAAGGGGCTTGGCGCCTTCAAGAGCGGCTGGGGAGACCTGTAAAATTCGTACAGGCGTCTAGCGCGGAGATCTTCGGGATTTCACGGGATAATCCACAAACAGAAACCTCTGTTGTGCGGCCGGTAAATCCCTACGGCGCTGCCAAAGCTTATGCACATCATATGGTTGCCATGTATAGGAACCGTGGTCTCCATTCGTCGGCAGCGATCCTTTTCAATCATGAATCCCCGCGGCGACCTGAGCAATTTGTAACTCGGAAGATCACCTTAGGCGTAGCGAAGATTGCAGCAGGTCTGCAGGATACTCTACGACTGGGAAATTTGGACGTAAGGCGAGATTGGGGATGGGCGCCGGACTACGTGGATGCGATGATCCGAATGTCAAGTACGGAGGCAGCCGACGATTACGTTGTTGCAACAGGTGAATCGCATAGCCTACGCGAGTTCGTCCAAGCCGCCTTCGAGTCGGCGGGAATACATGATTGGGAGAGATACGTTCTCCTGGACCCTACGCTTGCTCGTCCAGCCGATGCCCCGGAGATGCGTGGAGACCCAGCGAAGGCTGCGCTTACATTGGGCTGGCGGCCCACCGTGCCATTCTTCGAGATCGCAAGCAGGATGGTACAAAACGACCTGAAAATCGTCACTTAGGGAACATAGGTGAACGAAAAGGAGAATATATGCCTGGAATGATAGTGCATGAATGGTTGGAGCCCCATGGTGGGGCAGAAAAAGTTATCGACCAGATGGCTGCTGCGTTTCCAGACGCTCCCATTTGGACCCTTTGGAATGATGCCCCAGGACGCTTTGATTCATCACGAGTTCACGAAACATGGCTAGCGGAAACTCCTCTCAGAAAAAAGAAAAGTTTCGCACTACCCTTCATGCCGTTGACTTGGAGAAATCTCGGTAACTCCGATGCTGAGTGGGTGCTGTGCAGCTCTCACTTATTCGCTCATCATGCTCGTTTCGCTGGAGCAGCTCGATCAAGCCCCAAATTCGTATATGCGTACACCCCCGCACGTTACATCTGGACTCCCGAAATAGATTCGCGCGGAACGTCCTGGGCGGCGAAACAGGCGTCCAAACCGCTCCGCCATCTCGACGCCCGTCGTGCGCAAGAGCCGCATGCAATTGCGGCCATCAGCCGCTTCGTGCAGCAGCGCATCGCAGATTTCTGGGACCGCGAAAGCACAGTTATTTATCCTCCGGTTGATGTGACCGCTTACAGCGGCGGCGAGGATGGAGCGTTCACTGCCGATGAAGAGCGCATACTATCCGATCTTCCGAAGGAATTCATCTTGGGGGCGTCGCGCTTTGTTCCCTACAAGCAATTGGATCAGGTAATCCGAGCGGGGAACGTTGCCGGGGTCAAAGTTGTACTTGCCGGGAGCGGCCCTAGCCTCGGTGCCCTCAGGGCAATGGCCGACGAATTTCCGAATCTGGTGACGTTTATTGACCGTCCCTCACAGACTTTGTTGCGTGAGTTGTATCGGCGAAGTCTCGTCTACGTCTTTCCGCCGATTGAAGACTTTGGAATTATGCCTGTTGAAGCAATGGCGACTGGGACACCTGTCATCGCCCGAAACATAGGCGGAGCCTCGGAAACAGTTCTTCACGGTGAAACCGGTTTCCTCCTGGAGGACTTCGGTGGGCGTGAATTCGTTGACGCGCTATCCGCTGCCGCGTCCTTAGATACAGAGGCATGCCGTCGCAGGGCTAGGGCTTTTGGCAATGACGTCTTTCGAACTTCGCTTACAAGTTGGATCAAGGATGAATCGGACTCCGTATCCGGGCTTGGCCTTCCTCAATCAACGAAGTCAAAATAGCAAGATGCCCGGCGCCGGGTAGAACCGCCGTGAAATAGTGGCGAGATTTCGCCAGAATGTATTGGTTAGTATTCATATGGTCAAGAATCCTGGTCCAGACAGCACTGTCGTCATACTCTCGACGGCAGACTTTGAGAGCGAGGTCTGGACGAACAAGCAACACCTGGCAAGCGGGCTTATATCGAACCACAGAGTGGTCTATATTGAGTCCCTCGGTTTGCGACGCCCCACTTTCTCGAGACGTGATCTGGGGCGAATCTGGCAGAAACTGCGCCGGGCCAACCTAAAGGAAGGGCCGGCTGCTAACAGGACAACTAACCGTCCTGAGGTCGTTCGGCCGCTTGTGATTCCTTTCCATCAATTTCGGTTAGTTCGTATGCTGAATAGTATTCTGATTCGCTCCATGCTAAAACCAAAACTGCCGGTTCCTGGCGATTCAGTTGTATATTGGACTTTCAGTCCCTTGAACTACGGATTGGATTCTCACTTCGGTAACGTTGTGTACCATTCAGTTGATCTACTTCACACGATTCCGGGCATTCCAACCGCAGCTTTGCTTGCTGCAGAAAAAGAGCTCGTGCGTGCTGCAGAGGTCGTGATCGCGAGCAGTCAGGGTGTCAAACAACACCTGGATTCCCTCGGGGCCCCCGATGTCGTTTTATGGGAAAACGTCGCGTCGGTGGAGCTGTTTTCGGGCACAAAGAATGACAGACTTCGACGCGCAATATTTGCCGGGAACTTGACGCCAACAAAAGTCCAGGCAGAGCTCTTGCTGGATCTTGCTGAGAGCGGTGTGAAGGTCGCGCTTGCCGGTCCAATCAATATTGACGGGACACCTCTGTCAGGCGCGCTTAGCTCCGTATTGAATCATCCGTTCGTCGACTATCTAGGAAACCTAGAACTAGCCGAATTGGCCGTAGAGTTCTCGAAGTCTAAAGTAGGACTTATTCCTTACCATATAAACGAATATACTGCAGGCGTGTTTCCCATGAAGGTTTACGAGTACTTAGCTTCTGGACTTTCTGTTGTTTCAACCCCCTTACCCAGTCTGAAAGAGAGACAAATAAGTGGGTTGCACTTAGCAGACAACAAGGAGGCCTTCATCGAGAAGGTATTGCATGAACTTGGGATATTTACTGAGGAGCAGGCTGAAGTACGAACACTTGATGCTTCCGATCATTCGTGGACGCGGAGAACAGAGGAGGCGGAGAGGCTTCTGACTGGACTTTTGGGGCCCCACAAGCCCGAACGCGGGAACATATAATGGGATTCTCTTCGATTGCTAAGGGAGTCAGACAGGTCTTCCTCTGTGATGGAGGCGAACCGCAGCCTTTGTGGTGGCATTCAGTCGTGAATTCCGTGGCAGCTTCGAGTTGTGTTTCCGGCCGTGTTCGCACACTCCTCTATCGGGCAATGAAGATAGACATAGCTTGGTCTACTTTGGTGCGGCCTGGTTGTCTAATTCGCAGCCGTAGGCTTACTGTCGGCCGCGGGTCTACGATCAACTATGCTTGCGTATTCGATAATCGGGCAGGAGTTAGAATTGGTGATCGTGTCGGCATTGGAATTGGTGTTAAGTTTCTCAATACAGACCATGACATATCGGATCCCGACTGTAGGGCAGGAAGCGGGAAGAGCGCTGGTGTCCTAGTCGGAGACGGTGTTTTCATTGGGTCGAATGCAGTGATCCTCCCAGGTGTAACCATTGGAGACGGTGCTGTCATCGGCGCCTCTGCATTAGTCTCAACTGACTGCGAACCTCATGGATTATATGTGGGGGTTCCCGCCCGGCTTGTCCGAACACTACCCCTAGAGACAGAGCCAAAGACGGCGACATCGTCTTGAAAGGGCTGGAATCATTTGTGCGAAGGCTTTGGCCGATTCTTCGCGGTTCACTCGCTTATGGCGCCGGCCCGATCCTTGGGCTGCTCAGTGGCCCGATACTTGCCCGCGCGTTGGGTCCCGATGGGCGCGGGCAGTTCGCGAGCATAATGGAACCAATTACTTTAGCAGGTGCGGTAGCAAGCTTGGGCATTCCTGCGGCCGTCGCCTATTTTTCTGCAAAAGGGGCTAGAGCGGGTTCTGTCTATCGCAGAGGGATCGTTTTGGCTATCGTTCCAGCCGTGCTGACGTTTATCGGCATGTGCATCTACGCCGGGGAGGTGAGTAGGCAACAAAACCTTCCGTTAGGCAGTTTAATTTTATGTTGGGCTATTATATTTCCATCTGCTGTAATCCAAATTAGACGCGGATTTTGGCAAGGACAAGGTCGCTGGCGGAAACTTGATGCTGAAAGATTCAGCTTTGCCTTGCTGCGTTTCGCAGTGGTTGTTGTTCTGGCGTTCCTAGGAATAGCGTATGCGCCATCGTTTGCACTAGGATCGCTAGCCGCTTTCTGCGTCGCGGCCTTGATACTTTGGACACCTGGGAGCGGTGTAGTTTTCGGGCGGGGACGGATCCGGTATGCGGAAGTTGCCAAATACTCGCTTGGGGCTTCGCTGGGGACCATTGCTATCGTAGCCAATAATCGTTTGGACCAGGTCCTTCTCCCTTTGGTCTCTCCGAGCCGGGAACTCGGCTACTATTCAATTGCCGTGACTGTCGCAGAGGTGCCTCTGATCTTCGGGGCTCTGGCGGCAAGGAACGCCTTGCACGAGTCAGGAAAGGGTGCCTCGACCTTACAAGTGGCTAAGGCGGTCGGCCCATTTCTGGTGGCGGCCGTAGGGGCGAGTGCAATTTTGGCCACCATTGCTCCGGGGCTTGTACCTCTGTTTTTTGGAGCAAGTTTCGTTCCGAGCGTAGCTTCCGTCCAAGTCCTAGTAATCGGCACGGGCTTTGCATGCATTTCAATGACCCTGATTTCAATAATTGCAGGTCGGGGTAAGCCTGCAATGTCTTCGTTGATCCCGCTGGGAGGATTACTGGTAACAATTGCAGGATTCATCTACGTCGGCGATGCTATGAACAGCACGCGTGCTGCCTATATTTCTCTATTCAGCCAAGTGTCGGCCTTATTTATTGCAATTCTCATTCTTTTTGTGTTTAGAAATCGCCCCTCGAGGCGCGGTGTAACGGAAATAGAATCGACTAGTCTAGTGGGGGTTATTAACAGTGCGCGCGGAAAATGATATTGCAAGAGAGCCCATTCGAGTCGGTTTGATCGTGAGTTCTGACATCTCCGGTGGCGGTGAGCAGTACCTGTATAGACTGTATAGTCATCTCGTCAAAGACGGCCGGGTTACCGTTGACCTGGTGGGTAGCCTTCCGCAATGGCCAAAAGTTGTAGGCGCCGTCCGGCCGGTCGGAAGGTCCCCGAAGCTCACTCGCAGACGAGGTTTGATTTTCCAAATTTTTAGCTTGGTTGCTCCAATGATCAACTCTTACAAAATCGCAAAGCGAAAGAGTTATGACGTTATCCACGTCCAGTATTTTAAAGAGAAGTTGACATTGCCATTCTTTCTCCGGGGACTTCCGATTCTGTGGACCGAGCATGGGCCGCTGCCTGAGAACTTTCCTCCTGGAGGTCTCCGCCTTCTAGCCAGACAGTCCCGGTATTGTTCTGTTGTTGCTGTAAGCAAGGGTGTTTCTGAGTCCTTGCTGTCCCAAGGAATATCCAGTCGGGTTATTCCCAATCCCATGCCTTCCATCGACGTTGGCGGAGTGCAAGTTGAGCGGCGTCCTCCCGCAGCTACCAGCCTTCTCTTTGCGGGTAGACTGCATCGTTCTAAACGAATTGAGCTGCTGATCGAAGCCGCTAGATTGAAGCCAGAGATACAAGTTCTGATTGCTGGTGATGGACCAGACCGTGGTTATTACGAATCAATTAGCCCCGAAAATGTACAGTTTCTTGGGCTGGTTACGCCCGTCTTGCCGGTTGTGGCCTCATGCAGCGCGGTTGTGATCACTTCTGGGCGTGAAGCCCGCGAGGGCTCTCCGATGATTATGCTTGAGGCAAGACGCTTGGGGGTTCCTGTGTTGATTGCCGAAGATTGTCATGCTGCGAGTGAAGCCCGCGAACTGTTATGCACCACGTTTTACCCCACGGGCGAAGGTTTGGCCAAGGTTATTTCGGACGCCGCGAGTCTGGTGAGCCAGAAATTGCCGGAGGCCTCCCTGCGGCTGCGATCGGAGAAGGTGTGGGCGGATGCTCATTACAGCTTGATTAGAGAAATTTGCCGGGACGGTTCGCGGTCGTAGTGTTGGAAGGCGTGCCGTGGTGGAGAGTGGCGGAGGCCCTCTACCAGACTACTATTGACAGGCTGTATTCCTTTGCATGAAGCGCTATTCCTAGTCGTGGCTTTTCTGGGCTTAGCCCGTTGGCTGAGACACTGTCTGTCGGGGCGTGCCTCACAAGGCGTTGTTTCTGCGATCGCCGTGTTGGTCTATGTTCTGTTCATGTGGGTGCCGGCCCACCTTCAAGAATCTGGCCTCATCACGAGTAAATTAGACAAAGCCGGGTTTGCTGCACCCCCCGTGTCAGCTGAAATTCAGGATTTGGCCCTCCGGTGGAGCCTAGAGCTCGGCTTAATCGTGGTCACAGATGTGCTAGTTGGGCTTCTTGTTTTGCAACAGCGGGCAGCCACGGAGCGCGCTGGTGGTGATCAGGTAGTACCGAACTGGTGGGGCGTCGAGCGTGTTGCCGTGCTACTTGTGGTGGTGGGCGCGTCGGCAACGCTGATCTTTCCTCCGCCTGCGCTAGATGAGCGGGCTGCTGGTGGGCAGGGATTCGAGGTTCTTCTAAGGACGTTCCTACTTTCTGGCCTCGCGTTGATCAGCTACCATAAGTTCTTTGGTAAGAGGAGCTTCGGATTTTTGCTAGCTGGCGGCGTCATTTTCCTACTTCTGGGCAATGTGCGAAGTCCTCTCCTAGTCGTGATTATCGCCTTCATAGCTGGCATGATCAGCAGAAACGAATTTAGAACCAAGCGACGATTTGTGTCCGCAGTTGCGTTGATTCTTGTCTTTGCCTTCGCAGGCTCTGTTATGTCAAATATGCGCGCAAATTTGACACGGAATTATGGATATACGGCTCAACAGGTAGTAGATCAAACGTTTGAGAATCCTTGGACGGCGCCATACGAGTCTGGCCTGGATACTCTGGATGGGTATCGGTTTTCTCAACGCATACTCACGTTCGAAGAACCGCGGCCCTCCGATCTGCTTGCCGTAGTAACCACATTTATTCCCCGCGCGATCTGGCCTGAAAAGCCTGAAGAAATTTCGGTAGATGTGAGCTCTCGATATCTGCGATATGAAGCAAGCGGTCAGTATTTATCGCCAATTGGATATCTCTCTTTGGCTCTCGGTTCCTATGTCGGCGCTCTAGCTGGAATTATTCTATTTTCGGCCCTCATGTCTTCACTTGCCTTGAAGTTCTCTCAATCGTTTTGGCTCGCAGTGGTTGTCCTTGTTACGTTCCGGTTCATGCTCGGCGGCTCGGCATTTGACCTATATTATGGCCTTACAATTGTCTTGCCGATTCTGCTCGTTCGAATCTTTGTGGTAGTTACCTTTCCAAGGCATTCCTCTCGTTCTGGATGTGCCTCAAAGGTGAAATACATTAAATCGGCCCGGAGGTAATATGGATAAGCAAAGCGCACTGGATCTGGCCGATGTCCTCCTTTCTGCTGTGATTGACCGTGCCTCGACTGACGGCTCCATTCATCTACCGGGCAAAGCCAGTAAGTGGGGTACCGCTTCCGACGGGTACGAAGGAGTCAGCCGTCCTCTCTTGCTCGCCTCGTTTAGGTTGGCAGGATCGCCAGGATTGCCTGAGTGGCATGACCGCCTGTTGGACGTTATCGAATTGGGGGCATCGAACCGTGGCGGTTGGCCAGAAGCCGATAAGTTGGCGCAAGCACTGGTTGAGACCGCCTCGCTGGCGTTAAGCCTTCGCATCGCACCTTCCCGCCTATTCGAGCCTTTGAGTCAAGGAGCCAAAAACTCCTTGATTGAGCGATTCCGACGATCTTTAGATGTCACCCCATCTGAGAACAATTGGGTTATGTTCCCGCACGTTATCGCTGATTTCTTGGAATCCATCGGATTATCCGACGAAAAGACGCGTCGGGCTATCGCTAATTCTCGAAAATACACCGAGAGTTGGTATCGGGGTGGGGGATTATATACAGATGGAAGTGGCCGAACTTTTGATTACTACAATGCGTGGGCTTTTCATTTTTACTTACCCCTCATCTCTCACTTGGGTAGAGATCAGTCCGCTCTTGAGCTATATGGCGCCCGACTGGACGAGTATTGGCGATTCGCTAGAAACTTGGTTGAGTCTTCTGGTGCGCCCGTATTTTTTGGCAGGTCCCTGACTTACAGGTTCGCAATTGCTGCACCTTTTGCCGTTTCGGCACTTATTAGTCCGGCGGTCAGGGATGACGGGGAGCGCGGGCGTATTTGGTCCGCTGTGATCGAGTACTTCATGTCTCGGGGCGCGGTTACAGGTGGTCTGTTGAGTGTTGGCTGGCACGGTGAGTATCGAGAAATGGCTCAGCGTTATACTGGACCGGCTTCACCGTACTGGGCTTCAAAAGCATTCGCAGCGTTGCTGATTCCGAATCAGTCAGAGTTCTGGAAACAAGATGCGCCAGAAGCCGAAGCCCGGAGTGAACATGCCGTGTCGGGTGTAGGCCTCCTCGCGACGACCCGCGCTAAAGTTGCTATCCTGCATAATCATGGTAGCGATCATCAAAAGGCTAGAGTGACAGCATTTTTCAAGGATGATCCGCTGTACACGCGTCGAAGCTACTCAAGTCGGACTGTTCCGATTGAGATTTCGGGAATGCCGGATAATTCTTTTGGGATATTGCAAAAAGGACGTTTGAGTGGTCGTGGCGTCGTTAAGGTTGTTACCACCTCGCGTGACTATGCAGCGTCAATTATTGAGCCCACCGTTACTAGGTTCTTGTTTTCCTCAAACCTGTTGAATTTCGGGAAGTTTGATCGAATCGGCCCTCGCGTGCTTGCCGCCGGTGGTGTCAGCATAGTGGAGTACACGATATTGGATGGAAAGTGGGACATCCAAATCTTTTGCCTTTCTAAAGAGAAGCCTGGGCTGCATTTTCGCCTGACTAGCTGGGCTTTGCCGTCGGAATCGGTGGCATACGAGTACACGGTGGATAGCGACTCCGACATCCCCAGTGCGCGGTGGCGAAATGCCACGACCGGCGCAGAACTTATCGGGCTACACGGTTTTAGGCAAGCTTCACTAGTAGCAGGGGACGTCACCTCTCCCCTCGGTCCATCCGCTGTAATGGGCCTTCTTGATAACGCCTCCTGCGAAGTGAATGTGTTCATTGCGGCGTCGCGTCTCTACGACATAGCAGATGATAATAACAATGAGATGCGACCATCGGTTAACCAGTCAGATACGGACATCTCCATTTCCTGTACTGATGGTCGGATCATCCGCATTCCGAAGGTCGCTGGAGGGAAGCCAGAGATATAAGTGGGCGCCGAGTCTCGAAGCTCCTTCTCCGCCGTAGCGTGATTTGAGACTCTTCGCCTTAGTTGTGGTTGGCGTGGACAGCCACTGCAATGCGAAGAGCCAGTATGTTCGGCGCCGGCAGCGTATCGTTGAGCACGTGGGCTCAGCGCATACGGCGGCCGAGCTCGGTGTGCTGCTGGCGCGTGCCCGCGAGTTGCTTGAGGACCCTGCGCAGGGCGTCCTGGAACTCGGTGTTGAGCCCACGCCTCCATCGGTGAGGTTGCTCGCTCCGGCCGGCGATTCGGGCCGGTTCGACCGTGCCGCCAGTGCAGAAACATCTGATCGCACCGGCCCTGCCCGCGTGGTCGGCACCGACTTACGTGTCCTGTTCAATGCGTTGGCCAGTGTCTTCACTGCGCTGGGATTCGACGGCCTGAGGGACGAGGTCTTCCGTGACCTGGTGGTCGCCCGGGTTGTGGAGCCGACCTCGCTGCTGGATGCCGGCGGGTGTTGCGGGACTTGGGTCAGGCCCCTGCCAGTTACGCGACGATGAAGCGGACTCTCGGCCGGGCCTCTGCCGGAAAGTACCGCGACAGGATCGCGACCTGGTGCTTCGAGCACGCCAGCAGGGACGGGGACGTCTCCCTGGTCTTGTATGACGTCACCACCTTGTATTTCGAGGCGGAGAAGGAAGATGAGCTGCGCAAGGTTAAGTGGCTCATCAACTTTTAGCGTGGTGTCCTTCAAATGAAGGGGCTCGTAGCCCTGCGAGCATAGGTGTTGTCGAGACATCTATTGCTGAGGACTACGAGCCTTGTTACAGATTACGCAGACGTGCGATGCCGCGTCGATTCTGTTCAATTTGGAGGGCCATGTTGTGCTCTCCGCCGAGCATGCCGGCGACACCCGGGCGGTGCTGGTCGAACCCGTCGAACGCGAAGGCGCCTGCCCGGACTGCGGTGTGCTGTCGTCCCGGGTCCAGGCCCGCCCGATTCATCGCGTCCGGGATGTCCAGTGCGGCGGAGCGCCGCTGGAAGTCCGGGTCCGGAAGCGGCGTCTGGCCTGTTTGGAACCAGAGTGTCCGCGGAGGTCGTTCGTGCAGACCACAGATGAAATTCCGTTGCGGTCCCGGCCGACCAGCAGGCTGGTGGCTGGCATTGTCACGGGGCTGTCCACTGAGCTGCGTGCCGTCTCCCGGGTCGCTGCAGCCGCCGGAGTGTCATGGACAACAGTCATGCGAGTTACAGCTGACACGGCCGTCCTAGACGGGGGCGTGGACCGAAGACTCGTCCGCCGGCTGGGCGTGGATGAACACCGCTTCCGACGGGTCAGATACCTGAAGGACGGTTCCGGCAAGGTCACCCGGGTCGAGCCCTGGTCGATCGTGTTCACCGATCTCGATACCGGGGCCATCCTCGACATTGTGGATGGCCGCCGCGGGCAGGCGGTGCGGGACTGGCTCGGGGCCCGGCCGCGCTGGTGGCGGAACAGGGTGGAACTGGTGGCGATGGATATGTCCACCGAGTTCCGCCGGGCCGTCCGCAAGGCCCTGCCTAAGGCAGCAATCACCGTCGATCACTGGCATGTGGTGGCCCGGGCGAATCAGATGGTCACCGAGGTCCGGCGGCGCCGTGCCCACGACCTGCATGGCAGGCGCGGCCGGGCCACGGATCCGGCCTGGAAATACCGGAAGCTGCTGACGTGCAATCAGGAAAATATGTCCGGCGCCCAGCGCGGACGGATGCAGGAAATCATCGCTGCCGACATCGAACTCGGCGTCGTCTGGGGCATCAAAGAACACGTCCGCCAGCTGCTGAAGACAGATCACATCGACGCGTTCCACCGCGCCTGGGCCGAACTCGAACACGCCGTGAAAGCAACCAGGATGCGGGAGGCCAAATCACTGTTTCTGACCCTGCGGATGTGGCGGAGAGAGCTGCTCACGTTCTGCCGGACACGGGTCACAAACGCCCGCAGCGAAGCGGCGAACCTCAGCGCGAAAAACCTCAAACGCGCGGCACGCGGATATCGGAACCATGACCATTACAGGCTCCGGTTATTGTTGTACACAGCAGCCCAACAAGCATGCTGAACACCTGCCGCCACGCTAAAAGTGGAAGAGCCGGTTAAGTGGCTTGCATCTCTTCATGGTTGGTGGGGTGAAGAGCCCGTCTGGCCCACAGCAACCGCACCGGCTGGCCGAAATAGGGAATGTCATGGAGCCGGAGCTTGCGGCGTACGTGGCCGACCGCGGGCGATGCCGCAGTCCGGGCCAGCGGCCAGGACCATCCGGTTTCGCTGATCAGTACGAGGCCGGTCCCGGCATTAATGACGAAGATGACGTGGATGCCCTCGCCACCGAGCAGCGCATATGTGCGCGTACACCAGCTGTAATGGGGACAGGACATAGAGTTATTTATGTCAGGGTCTCTTTGGTTTTGGTTGCTTCGTCGCTACCTATTCAAAGAGGCCCTGACCCCTTTCCTGGCGCACCACGCCGCAGCGCGGAATACCTAGGCGACGGCGCCATCCTCAGACTGCGCGTCCATGCTCAAACTGCAAAAGGCCCGGATATCAGGCTTCCGGAGAGCCGCGTACGAGTTAGCATTTCCAGGAACCTAACGCGTATCCAAGTCCTCGAACACCAGAAACGTCTGCGTGTCCAGGACTCCGGGCATGGACTGGAGTTGGTCGAAGATCACACGGCGGAGATCGATGTTGTCGATGGCCCGCACCAGCAGGATGACGTCGAAGTCGCCGCCGACCAGGGCAATGTGGTGGACCTCCGGGATAGCGCGGAGCTGTTCGCGCAGCTCGCGCCACGAATGCTGGCTGACCTTCAGCGTCACGTAGGCGGAGGATTTGAGTCCTGCCTTGATAGGGTCCACCAGGGCCGTGAATTTCGTCAGCACGCCTTCGCTGGTTAATCTTGCGATCCGTGTGTAGGCGTGTGCGCGGGAGATATGGACGTTCTCCGCCACCTGGGTGACGGACATTCTGCCGTCCCTGGTCAGTTCTGAGATGATGCGCCGGTCCACATCGTCCAACGTCGCCGTTTCTGCGCGGTCGGTTGTGCGTGCCAATATGTCCACAGCTCCTTGCCGTAGTGCCGGTGTAACTGACGATTCGTCTCTCAGAATAGCCCCGCGGAACTGGCTTCTCCACGATTCAGCTCAGGTCTGGATACGAAACTTGCAATAGGCAGATACTGGGGGTGAATAGTGCCTAAATAAAGGACGGACCAATGACGATCTCCGCAGACCACCCTGCGCCGGACCAGGCCCAACGGCTGCCGGCCGAAGATGCCGTAACCGAAGCCGTGCGGAAATTCGGCATCACTGCCGAGGATTACATGCTTCCCGCCCGTCACCAGATCCAGATGGTGGACCAGGACGGACGGCTCAAAGCCGAAAGCGAGCAGGGAACCGAACCCGGCCACGAGTATCCGCTGCCCGGCGACGATGAACTCTTGGCTGCCTACGAGCAGCTCGTCGTTGGACGCCGGGTCAACGACCAGAACTCTGCGCTCGTCCGCCAGGGCCGGATGGCCGTGTATCCGTCCAGCCACGGCCAGGAAGCCTGTCAGGTGGCGGCGGCCCTCTGCCTCTCCGACGGCGACTGGCTGTTCCCCACCTACCGCGACGCTGTGGCCGTCATGACGCGCGGAGTTGATCCCGTGCAGACGATGACAATCTTCCGCGGCGACTGGCACAGCGGCTACGACCCCGCCAAGCACAAGGTGGGCATCCAGTGCACTCCCTTGACCACACAACTGCTCCACGGTGTCGGTGTTGCCCACGCGGCCAAGCTGCGCGGCGAGGACACTGTGGTTTTGGCGATGTGCGGTGATGGTGCCACCAGCGAGGGCGACTTCCATGAAGCCCTGAACTTCGCGGCCGTCTTTCACCTTCCGGTCATTTTCTTCGTCCAGAACAACAAGTACGCGATCTCTGTTCCGCTGGCGCACCAGTCGGTGGCGCCGTCGCTCGCCCACAAGGCAGTTGGCTACGGCATGGCCGGTGAGCGCGTCGACGGCAATGACGTGGTTGCCCTCCTCGCCGTGCTGGACCGGGCAGTTGCTCTCGCGCGGGGCGGCTCGGGTCCGCTCCTGGTGGAGGCCCATACGTACCGGATGCAGGCCCACACCAACGCCGATGACGCCACACGCTACCGGCAGGACAGCGAGGTTGCTGAGTGGCTGGCCAAGGACCCGATCAGCCGGATGAAGACCTACCTTATGGACAGGGGGGTCCTGGACGGGGAAGCCGAGGCACGGATTGCGGCCCACGCGGAGGATGTTGCCGCTCAGCTTCGCGAGGGCCTCGGCGAGGACGTTCCCGTGGACCCGCAGGACCTTTTCCGCCACGTGTTCTCTGCACCCACGCCTCAGTTGAAGGAGCAGGCTGCACTGCTCGCCGACGAACTTGCCCGCGAAGCATCGTCCAAGGAGTCAGCCAAATGAGTCCGACAGTGACCACGTCGTCGGAGGCAAACGGGAACGTCAGCGCGGCAACCGCCCGCGCTGCGGCAACCGCGGCGGCCTCCCAAGAAGCAACAGGTCCACAGTCCATCACGATGGCCAAAGCCCTGAACAGGGCCTTAGCCGATGCGATGCAGGCCGATGAGACGGTTTTGGTCTTCGGTGAGGACGTCGGCATGCTGGGCGGCGTTTTCCGCATCACGGATGGGCTGACCAAAACCTTCGGCGAGCAGCGCTGCTTCGATACGCCGCTGGCGGAGTCCGGCATTGTGGGCATGGCCGTGGGGATGGCCATGAACGGCATGCGTCCCGTGGTGGAGATGCAGTTTGATGCCTTCGCCTACCCGGCCTTCCAGCAGATTGTCAGCCACGTGGCCAAGATGCACAACCGCACCAAGGGCGCCCTGAAGCTGCCCATGGTGATCCGGGTTCCGTATGCCGGCGGCATCGGGGGAGTGGAGCACCACTGCGACTCCTCGGAGTCCTACTACGCCCATACCGCAGGCCTAAAAGTGTTCACTCCCGCCACCGTTGCCGACGGCTACCGGATGCTGCGGGAGGCCATCGATTCGGACGACCCGGTCATGTTTATGGAGCCCAAGAAGCTGTACTGGTCCAAGGACATGGTGGACCTGGACCAGCTAAGGGCTCAGCACTCAGCCAACACAGAAGCCGGGACGTCATCGGAAGGCCGGGCCGCCGTCGCCTGTTCCGGAACTGACGCAACGCTGATCGCCTACGGATCGTCCGTGCCCACGGCCCTCGCAGCGGCCGCAGCCGCAGCAGAGGAGGGCCGCTTCCTGGAGGTCATCGATGTACGCTCGATCGTTCCGTTCGATGACGAGACAGTGTGCGCGTCGGTACGTAAGACCGGCCGGGCCGTGGTGATCGCCGAAGCGCACGGCTTCGCATCCGTATCCTCCGAGATAGTGGCGCGGGTCCAGGAACGCTGCTTCCACTATTTAGCAGCGCCGATCCGCCGGGTGACGGGGTTCGACGTCCCCTATCCGGCACCGAAGCTTGAGCACTACTACCTGCCCGGCGTGGACCGCATCCTCGACGCCGTAGACGACCTCCAGTGGGAGAACTGACCAATGAGCGAAACCAAAGTATTCCTGCTGCCCGATCTCGGCGAAGGCCTCACCGAAGCCGAACTGGTGAACTGGCTTGTCGCCGTGGGCGATGAGATCCTCGTGGACCAGCCCATCGCCGAGGTTGAGACGGCCAAGTCCGTGGTGGAAGTGCCCTCGCCCTACGCCGGCACGGTCCTTGAGCTGCACGGCGAGCCCGGGCAGACATTGGACGTGGGGAAGCCGCTGATTTCTGTTGCTCCGGTTGGTTCTCTAGCGCGTGAGTCCGGCGCGGATGATGCCGCCCCCGCCCCTTCGCCGGCCTCCGCGCCGGCATCATCCGCGCCGGCTGCGGTAGCAGCCAACGCCTACCGCGAGGAGGAGAAGGCGGGGTCCGGCAACGTGCTGATCGGCTACGGGACGCCCGGCGGCGAAGGTCAGTCGCGGCGCTCGCGGGCACCGCGGACCCCGGTAGTTGAGCCTGCCGCAACTAATCCCGCCGAGACCCAGGATGTGGACCTCTCGCTGCTCCGTACACGGGTACCCGGGAAGCTTGGCGCGGTCATTTCGCCGCTGGTCCGGCGGATGGCCCGTGAGCACGGTGTGGACCTCGGCGAGCTGCACGGCTCCGGCGACAGCGGCCTGATCATGCGCCGGGATGTCGAAGCCGCCATTATCCCGGCCGTTAAGGAGAGCCCAACTGTTGAGGTGAGCCCGGTAGTTGAGCCTGCCGCAACCCAGGGCGCTGTTGACTCCCGGACCGGCCTCGATATTTCCGCCCGGACGCCGGTCAAGGGTGTCCGTAAGGCCGTCGCGGCCAACATGGCCCGAAGCCGGCAGGAGATTCCCGAAGCCACAGTCTGGGTTGACGTTGATGCCACCGCGCTGGTGGAGCTCCGCGCGGGCCTGAAGAAGGCCGATTCGCACGCTACGCCGGGATTGTTGGCCTTCATCGCCCGTTTTGTCACGGCCGGGTTAAAACGATTCCCGGAGCTGAATACCCGCATCGAGACCACTGACGGCGGCGCCCAGGAGATCGTGTCCTTCGGCGGCGTCAACCTTGGCTTCGCGGCCCAGACGGACCGCGGACTGATGGTCCCTTCCATCCGGAACGCGGACAAACTCAGCGCCCGCGAACTGGACGGAGAGATCCGCCGGCTCACCGCCGTCGCACGCGAGGGGAAGGCAACCCCGGAGGAACTGGGCAGCGGAACCTTCACGCTGAACAACTATGGGGTGTTCGGCGTGGACGGCTCCGCGGCCATCATCAACCACCCCGAGGTGGCGATCCTCGGGGTCGGGCGCATCATCGACAAGCCGTGGGTGGTGAGCGGGGAACTCGCGGTCCGCAAGGTCACCGAACTGACGCTCACGTTCGATCACCGCGTGTGCGACGGCGGCACGGCAGCCGGGTTCCTCCGGTTCGTCGCGGACGCCATCGAGAACCCGGGATCGGTGCTTTCGGACCTGTAGAACGCCCGCACTTCGTTGAAAGCCCCTCCCAGGAGGGGCTTTCAACGTGGTCCGGCTGACGCCGTCCTCGCCCATGCCAAGTATTCGGGTGTTCCCAAAACAAGTAGTCGATACGCGGGTGCCATACTTGGACGCTGGATAAGGTCAACTGCATGGCACAGATTGTTGAGCGCCGGCACGGACGCCGCAGAAATCCCACCCCAGTCAAGCGAGGCCTGCCGCGGATCGTGTTACTGAGCACCGTCCTATTGGTGGGTGTAGCTATTGTTACCTTCGTACTAACCCGCTAACCCAGCTCGGCAACGGGCCGAGTGGTTGGTTAGCGCCGATTCTGCCGACGTAGGTTAGGCCGGCGATTCCGCGTGTTCAGTGCACTGGACGGTCGCTCGTAACTGGCTGCCGCCGTCGTCCTTTTGGTAACGGGTCACGTGCTTGGTTGACTTACCGCAGGATGGGCAGAATGTGGTGTGTTGTTTTGTCCCCATTCCATGATTCTAAGCGGGGCGACGTTTCGCGAGGGTAAACATCAAGGGTCGTTCATTCGCGGGGTTAGCCGGCAGCAGCCAACAACGGCTCTTTGTTGCTGGCCGCCACCAGTAATTCGTGCCAGTTCACGACCAAACGGCTTTCTGACTCCAACCGCTGGTACAGACTCCTGCAGAGGTTCAAAAAACCCTCGTACCTGCAATCCACGAAGTTTTGAAATCCATCAGCCAGACCGGACTCACGGAGCGAGCAGATCCGGTAAGAGCTGTTCATTCCGTAGGCCACGGGTATGACGTCGCCGTCCGCGCCGAGCACGAGGGTGTCAATGAGGCCCACCCCGCTGGCACTTCCGTCGCTGTGGAAGGGCGAGGCATAGACTCTTTCCGGCGCACCAAGAATCTGGGCACGGAGGATGAGGTCCGTTTCGACCCTCATCCCGCCACCCAGCAGCTTGTCCAAAGCGAGTGCCTGGAGGTAGAGCCTGTTCTTGTCTCCCTCGTCCAAAGCCTGACCGCCCATTGACCCGGCTGCCCGGCCGTAGAGCTCCAGCGGATGAAGCCGCACAACGGCAGCTCCGTGCTCACGGGCCGTCGAAACCAGGTCTGCCACGAAGGGCAGTGAGTCCTTGGTAACCGTATGAAGAACTGCCGTGGAGACGCCGGCCTCTGCGAGCAGGGCCAAAGCCCTCAAAGCCCGGTCGTAGGACTGATGGGACCCCCGGATCCGGTTGTGTAGATCTTTCGGGCCATCCAAGCTGACGGCCACCACGTCTACCAGGGCGGCAAGCTGTTTCACCTTGTCCTTTGACACCAGAGCCCCGTTGGTCACAACACCGGTCCGCATCCCGATCGACCTGGCATGGGCAAGCAGCTCGTCCAAGCCCCGGTACATCAGTGGTTCTCCGCCGGAGACTGACATTGACTGAAAACCGAGGTGGGCCGCCGCCGTTATCGCATCCCTAAGGGGTTCCACATCCATTTCTTCGACGTTGGCCGGGCTTGAGGACGAGTAGCAGTGGGTGCATTTCAAGTTGCATCGTAAAGTCGGGTGGACCTGCAGGACACGGTGCCCGAAGCCTGCGCTCACTTCTCGCATGCTGGTCAGAACCGGAACTCGGCGCGTCCAACGAAAATTTGTGGGTCGATGATCCCGTAAGGAAAGTACTCGAACCTGTCGAGGCGCCCAATATCGATAAGGCTCTCGCCCAACTTCCGTACGCCGTCCCGGTCAAGGACGATCTGAACAGCTATACCGTCCGGATTGATGATGCCATAGGGGAATGGCTTTATCGGGTAGGACCTGATGACGTCCAAGCCCGATAGATCTTCCAGAAGTCCTCGTGCCAGTTCGTCGCTAACGCCGCCCGTGGCGAGCGCACGGAGGATGCTCTGTTCTACGTTTTTCCAAGGCACAGGGTCCTGGGGAAGGGATGCTTCGTTCATTTATGGCCTCCTTGGGCATGGATTTGAAGAGTAGGTCGCACCCCGTTACTTGCGCGTTACGGGTATGCCGGACCAGGGTTCAAGCCAAACGGACGGTGTGGTCCAGGATTCCCCAGCCCACCTCGAATTTGGCCAGACCTAGCGTGCGGCTGTTGCTGCTCCCGGTTTGCCAGCACCAGTCGAAGGCATTTGAGGGCAGTTGCGTGAAGAACGGGCCGGACCAGCTCCTGGTGCGGGACTCGTTCTCGGCGAAGACGAAGTACTTCCCGGGCCCCGCCCACCCGCTGTAGACCTTCACGGTGCCACCGGGCCCGATGCGGTACCAGCCCTTCTTGGACCAGTCCGTGCCGCCCTCGCAACCGGGAGAGTGGTAGGCGTAGGCCACGAAGAGGGTGTCCCCGGTGCCGTTCTTGAAGTAGAGGCCCATCACCGGGCCTCCTGATCCGTGGGGCGCCGTGGCGGGTCCGGGGGCATCAGGTCGCTGCCTGGACCTGCTGCGGCCGCGTACTCCTCGTCCAGATCCTCGCCTTCGCGCAAGTCCATGCCACTCGCTGTGCCTGTTACCGGAAACCTGTCGGTAGTCCGTGCTTCAGGCAGGTTCTCGCTGGCTTCGCCGAGGTTCTCCTGCACTTGCTGCGGCGTCCATTCGCTCCGAAGTCCGCTCATCGTGTCACCTTTCCTTTTATGGATGTGCACGCTCAAGCATTCGGGGGACGCGTTACTGCGGCGTTACAGCTCCAAACGTCGCCGCCATGAGTTCTTTGCGCAAAAGTTCCTGCACTTATTTCCCGGCCAGGAGGCAGGTAGCCGGGGTCCGGCAAACGGGTACTGCCTACGCTGTTGGTGCGGCCACGCCGCGTCCTACGGTCGCTGAATGAAGCGCCTGGCTGAAGCAGTCCGCCGATTCGTGGCGGCCAACATTGTGGGGGACGATCCGAACCCGGAACTGTCCCGTCTAGATCAGGAAGACATCGTGGCGCATGCACGATACGTGCTCGGTTGGACGGTCCACGAGCGGCGCCCTGACCCGTAGTGATGGCCAAGAAATCAAGTACCTCGTACTCGTGCACGTAGCCCGTACATTCGATGTACTTATGGAGCCGGCGGCATCAGGGTTGATGCCCACAACGGTCGCCGCCGGCTCCATTACCTGGACCGAGTACAGCCCGGCCATCGCGGCAGGGGCGGAAACGCAGGACACTATGCGAATCAGACTGGCAACCGGTGACAACCTGGATCCCATGAATTGCCCTCACCAGTTTGTGGGCCAATGCGATGCGTGTTCCGCGTCGCGGCAGGTGGTGCCTGCTGAACAGCGGGACCTGCAGTGGAACAGGGACGCGGCCGACTGACCTCTACGCGGAACCTCCCAGATAAGTCAGGGCCGCCACCACCTGCGCCCTGACCCCCACTTCCAGCGTCGGATCCATGACGGGCGCGAAGAAGGGGGAGTGGTTGGCCGGTACGTCCCTTCTTAACGTTCCGTTCGCGACGGCGGCCCGGTACGTTTCGGGGTCCGCGCCGCCGATCATCCAGAACGTGTAGGGGACGCCGAACGCGTCCGGGATGCGGCTGAAGTCCTCGGACGCGGTCTGTCTTGTAGCGCTATGGACGGCGTCGCTGCCGAAGTGGGCGGTGAACGCGTCGGTGACTTTAGCGGTCACGGCCTCATCGTTGCTGGTCAGCGGGAACTGGTCGTAGTACTCGAACTTGGGCTCCTGCGGCGACCCCGCGGTGACGCACTCGCCCCGGACGATCCGCTCGATGGCCGCGAGCACTGCAGTCCGCACCTGGTTGTCGTACGTGCGGATGTTCAGCAGCAGTGTGGCGCGGTCCGGGATGATGTTCGACTTTGTCCCGGCGTTCAGTGCCCCCACCGTGACCACGGCGAAGTCCCCGGGTTTCGTTTCCCGCGAGACCACGGTCTGCAGCCTGAGCACAATCGAGGATGCCAGCACCACCGGGTCCACCGCCATGTGCGGCATCGACCCGTGTGCGCCCTTCCCGAACACCGTAATCCGGAGCGAATCCCCGGCGGACAGCACCGGTCCCGCCGCGGTGGCCACCGTGCCGGCGGCAATCGGCATCGCATGTTGGGCGAGGGCGACGTCGGGCCGCGGCACCGTGGTGACCAGGCCGTCGTCGACCATTGCCTGGGACCCCACGCCCACCTCCTCGGCCGGCTGGAACAGCGCAATGTACGTCCCGGACCAGGCGGCGCGGCCGTCCGCCATCAGCTTCGCGGCGCCCAGCAGCGTGCTGACGTGCACATCGTGCCCGCACGCATGCATCACGCCGGCCACTGTGGAGGAATACCCGAGGCCGGTGGCCTCGGTGACGGGCAGCGCGTCCATGTCCGCGCGCGCCAGGACCGTGGGGCCTTCGCCGTTGGGCAGGACGCCGACGACGCCGGTACCTCCCAGATGCGTGACCTCGTAACCGAACGTGGCGAGTTTCTCCGCGACGAGTTGGGAGGTCCGGTGCTCTTCGAGGCTGAGCTCCGGGTGCCGGTGAAGGTCCTGGTAGACGTCCCGGACCCAAGGGAGTTCGGCCTCGAGGCCGGCCAGGACCGTGTGGTGGCTGCTCATGCAAATCGCTCTCTGTCGGTTCAGCACCCAGCCTAGACCCGGGCTCAAACGCCGGGCGACGGTAAGATGTGCCGGTGATAAGAAACCGTGGGGGCTTCAACGTGACCAAGCAGGAATGGATCAAGTACGGCGCGCTTTTTCTGCTGGCCGTCGTCGCTTTCGGCGTTGCCGGGATCGCCCTGACCAACCCGCGGGCTCCGGAGGAACCGACAGGCGCCCTGTCGGCGACCCTTCCGGCCGCAACACCAACCGGTTCTGCGACGTCGGCCCCGGCACCGACGGCCACGGCAACCGCCACCCCCTCGGCGTCCGCAACGGCGCAGCGGCTGGGAATCGAGCTTCCCGCCCAGCCCGTCCTCCTGATTCTTGGTGACTCCTACACGGCCGGTATGGGGGCGACCCGGGAGGACCAGGGGTGGGCGTACGTGGTTGCCGACTCGCTCGGCTATCCCACGAACATCGACGGCGTTCCCGGAACGGGGTTCGCCTGGGGCGGTGGACCGCAGGATGACCGGGGCCTTGAGTACGAAGTCCGGCTGCGGGAAATCGCCGAAGATCCGCGCTTCGTCCCCAACCTCCTCATCCTTCAGGGCGGGCAGAACGACGCCTTCCTCAACAACCCCGATGAGCTGAAAACCGCCACCACGCAGACCATCGAGACGGCCCGCAGGCTGTGGCCCGGCGTCCAGGTGGTGGTCCTGGGGCCCTCCGCCCCGCAGCCCCTCGCCGAAGAGCTCAGCAGCGCGAACACCGCGGTCCGTGCGGGCGCCGAGGCCGCCAGCGCCCCGTTTATCGATGCGTACGAGGCCGGCTGGTTCACGGCCGCGAACAGCCCCGGGTTCGATGCTGACGGCGCGCACCCCAACACCGCCGGCTACGCCCACATGGCCGGGAAGTTTTTGGAAGCGTGGGCCACGTTAACTGAATGAGCGGCCCAGGAACTGAATGAGCGGCCCAGGCCGTCATGGCCTGTGCCGCTCATTGGCTTGTTGCTGGGGAGCTACGGCGCCTCCACCATGCTGACCCGCTCGGCCAGTTCCAGCCAGAGCCCGTAGTCATAGTCCATGCCGGCGGGGCACGCCAGCGCCAGTTCCATCAGCCCGTTGCTGCTGGTAGTTGTGCGCACGGCCAGCCGGTAGACAACGTCGGCATCGCTGTCGTTCTTGAAGCGGAGTTCTGCCTGCTGCATTTCGATTTCCCGGCCGTCGTCGCGCAGCTTGACGTAGAGCGACCGGGTGTCGTCGACCAGCTCAACCGGCTTACCCAACGAGGTTTTGACGCCCTCGATCTCCGAGGCCAGGATCCGTTTTGTGCTGGCCTCATCGTCGGTTTCGCCGGTGGGCTCCAGGGTTGCCTGGTACGTGGTGAAGGTGCACTGCAGGCTGGAGTTCCGGTAGTTGACGGTTCCTTCGCTGACCTGTTCCTTGGTCCAGCCCTGGGGTTCCTTGATGGACCATACGGGGGCGCTGGTGAAGCCGGCATCGTCAAAGGTATATACGGATGAGGACCTCGTGTCCCCGGACTCCGCCAGCTCCTCGGACGCAGCAGATTCTTCCGGCGCCGCGGATTCGCTGGCTTTGAGCACGGGCACGGGGTCCGCCTGATTGCTGCCCGCCAAGCCATTGAAGGCCATGACTCCGGCCACGGCGAGGACAGCCACAACGCCCGCACCGCCTGCTACCCAGCCCCACACCGGCATGCCCTTCTTAGGCGGGGCCTGCATAAAGGAGCTGCCTGGGCCGTACTGACCACCCTCGTTGCCGTACGGGGCCTGGCCCTGCTGCGGCCACTCCTGCTGGGTGTAGGGCGGCTGGCCGGGCTGCTGGTTGTTGGTCACGTGGTTCCCCCAATATTTGGCGCGAGAAGTGCAACTACCATCATGCCGGGTTTCGTGAGCGGGCCGCGATGGGGAGCACTGCCCACCGCGTCAGCCGGGCTACCCGGGCATGGCTGCGTGCCCCGAAGCTGGACAGCCGCACACGGCGGAATGCCGCCGTCGGGCGTTCAGCGCCTGCAGCGCCTCCCGGAAGCTCGCCGGCTCCGTGGGTAGAATCGAGGCCAAGAAGAACACAAGTGCTTTCCGGAGGTACGGAGTAAAAATGTCAGAATGGCTCGAAGTCGGCGCGGACAATTACGTGCTGGTGACCGAAGGTTCGCTGCTGAATACCGGCCTGATTGTTGGTTCCGAGCGTGCCATGGTGGTTGATACCGGATGCGGACCGCGGCAGGGGCGCGAGATTCTGGACGCTGTGCGGGAGAAGACGGACCTGCCCATCGTGGTGGTCAACACGCACGCGCATTACGACCACTTCTTCGGCAACGCCGTGTTCGCATCCGACGGCGCCACCGAGTTCTGGGCGCACGAAAACTGCGCCCGCGAAATCGACACCCACGGTGACCTGCAGCGCCGCTTCGTGGGCACGCTGGAGCCGGAAATGTCCACCGGCGAGGGCGAGAACGTGGACCTGGTGGTGCCCAACGCGATCGTCCGCGACCAGCCCGTGCTGGTGGACCTCGGCGGGATCACCGTCACCCTGTTTTACCTGGGCCGCGGCCACACCGACGGCGACCTCCTGGTGGGCACCCCCTCCACCCTGTTCGTGGGTGACCTCGTGGAGCAGGGCGCGCACCCGTCCTTCGAGGACTCCTACCCGGAGGACTGGGCCGACAGCCTGCGCCACATCTCCGCGCTGCGCCACCGCTACGAATTCCTCATCCCCGGCCACGGCGAGCCCTGCACTGACCAGTTCGTCAAGACCATGGCCAACACCATGACCACCGCAGTCCGCCAGGCCCAGCTGTCCATCCGCGAAGCCCCCTCCGACGCCACCAAGGCCATCCCGGTTCTGCCCTACGGCCCGGAGCAGTCGCGCTGGTTCATCAAGCGCCTGCAGGAGACGCGCCCCCTCCACTGACAGCGTTGCCATAGGTCTCCTTAGGAGGCCCGCTGCCCTAGGCGCCGGATGAGCCGGCGGGCTGCACTGCCTGTGGCGAGCAGCGCCGGCCCAAGGGAGGGTGTAGGCGGCGGCGGTGCAGGAATGCACGCCCGCTCAGCCGGCGTGGTAGCGCGGCAGCGGGCGATTTCGAGGGCAAGGCTTTCCTCCCCGCGCGCCATAGCCCAGCTGTGATTGGCCGAGAATATCGGCTCCATCACGGAAGTGAACCGGCGCAGCACGGGTTTGTTGAGCTGCACATTCCACGCGTATGTGGCCACCGTCCATTCGCCATCCTGTGCGAGCGTCCAGCGTCCCCAGCCCACGAAGTCTCCGCGGGCTTCGACTGTGAGTCTGCTGCACGGTTCTTTGTCAGCCAGGCGGGACTGCCAGTGCAGTGTGTAGGGCAGCCAGCCTTTCGCATGCTGGTCGAGGACCCTCCCGAGGCCATTCGCCCCGGCCGGCTCAAGTTCGCAGGAGTCGAGGAACACGGCGGGCCACCAGATCGGCATGGACAGCCCATCGGCGAGGACGTCGAACACTTCAGGCATCGTTGCCTGAAGCCGCCAGACGCTAATGAATTCGAAGTCTTTGGCTGTCATCTCGTATCACTTGAGCCTTCACTGACTGGGCGCGTGTGACGGGACGGTCCGGAAGCCACCGTGGTCCGGCCCGCAAGCCAGCAGTAGGCGCCAACCAGCAGGAAAAGTACCAGGAAGGTGAGGTAGAACCAGCCGCGGAGCCCGCCCCAGTCGAACTCGCTGGGAAAGCGCAACAATGCGATGAACTGGAGCACACCGAAGGTCACGGCGGCGCCAGCCAGGGGGCGTACACGCCGCAGTTCGTTCTCGAGAGCTGCCTGCCCGGCGGCGATACCGAGTCCCACAAGCCATGCGCCGACGGCGCGACCCGTCAGCGGTGTCAACGCCCACGGCCAGAGCAGTCCTCCGGTGCCGGGGGCCACCAGGAGAACGACACCGAGAAAAACCATGGCCGCAGCGAAAGAGCACAAGACTGCCCGGGCCCACGATGCAAGTGGCCACTGGCGCAGTGAATCGCTCCCGGGCGAACGTACTTGGAGGATCAACACCAGGGTCAAGACAATCGGCACAAGTGCGTAAATGACCAGCCAGACCCATGTGCCCGCGCTTGTGAATATCTCGCCCGCGCTGAAATGGAACTTGTCGGCGTGTATCAGCGTCACGGCGAACGTCAGCGCAGAAAAGACGATGACACCTGGGAGTGCGCCACGCGCATTCTCCCATAGGCGCTCGCGTCCTCCCATAAGAAAGAGAACGGCGGCGGATAAGTATGAGCCGCCGAGGAACGCAGCCGTCAGCGCCGATTGGATGGTCCAAGCGAAAAATCGGTCAGTCTGGGTGGTGAAGAGAAACAGTGAGCTTCCAACGGCGAGCCCCAGCGCAGCGGCCACGAAGAGCGTGCGCTGCGAGCCCGGTCTGAGTAATTTTGGAGCGTAGTGGTGGAGCTCACTCATGGGTCCTCCGTCCATTGCAGGTCCATTGCGGGCGCAAAACCGGCCCTCCAACGTACCCGGATGATACGCCTGGGCCACGTGCTTTGGAACGGCTCGCGGAACCGCTAACCCCGCGTTGGTTGGGGCCCGGCGCTAGGCGCTGGCGCTAACTTCCCGGAACGACGCGATCATCTCCTGGATTTGCCGGTGTTCCTCCGACGCGCCGTAGGCCTCGGCTTCCGCCATGGTCCCGAAGTCGCGGCCGGAAATGAAGAGGACGGTGCGGTGCGTGACCTCAGTTACGGCCATTACGCCGGTTTCCACCAGGCCCAGTCCGTACATCAGGCGCGGGACCAGCGTGGCGCTCACCGGGGCCGACGCTCCGGTGAGGGACGTGACCACCTGGACGTTGTTTGTCCACAGACGGTCCGCGCGGTCCTGCGGGAAGTCCGTGAGGTCCATGGCCACGGACCGGGCCACGAAGGGTCCTGACTTGGACAGCGGCGTCTTGCCGGGCACATCACCGAAGTGCACCGCGGGCCTCTCCACGCACGGGCACTCCGCGCCCCACGCCAGCAGGATGGTCAGGTGCGCGAGCTCCCGGCCGTCAGGTCCCAGGACCGTCACCGCACCGGATTGCGGCGGGTCGTCCTTGGTGGTGTCCCGCACCGTCCAGTCGGACGGGTGGTCGAACGAATACTCCACGTCCTCCCAGGTCCCCGAAAAGGTGGAGAGCGCGACGGCGGTGCTGCCGCCGTCGGGCGTTTCGGTGGGGGAGGCGGACGCGGAGCCGGACGGAGATGCCGGCGCTGTGGAGGCCGGCGCTGTGGACGCCGAAGGCGCCGTGGTTTTCGTGCCTGCGGGTGCGGGGACCCCGGCGCACG
The DNA here is from genome assembly GCF_014764445.1 of Pseudarthrobacter sp. BIM B-2242. Classification (NCBI taxonomy): domain Bacteria; kingdom Bacillati; phylum Actinomycetota; class Actinomycetes; order Micrococcales; family Micrococcaceae; genus Pseudarthrobacter; species Pseudarthrobacter sp. BIM B-2242. Next base: position 3,213,524 of record NZ_CP061721.1, on the reverse strand, counting down.
AGCTGAGGGCGAAGGCCACGCACAACGCGGCCGGGAGGAACATTAAACGTGGACGGTGCCTGCTCATGGGGTGCCTCCTCGGACCACACAACTGCGTATTCACCGATAGTAAGGTGGCCAGCGGCTCCACGGGGGCGGCAATCGTTCCAATGCGGTTACAAGCTCAAAGGTCCGGTGCAGGGAAGATAACGGCCCGCACGCAGGGTCACTTTCGGGCCCTGGAATGCCGGTTATCGGGCCATGTCTGACCCCGCGTTGCAGGAGTTCAGGCGGGCTTCGGGAGGCCGCAACCCTTGACGTGACTTGTAAACGGCTGTGACAAACGGTTAGCCTGACCCAGATCGCATGGGGGATCACTGCTAAACCAACGGAGGCCGCTGTGGCTCTCATTGACTATGTCCTGGCGCTTTGCGCGCTGCTGTTCACGTTGCTGGTTCCTTTCTGTGCGATGTACCAGGTACTGCGCCTCAAACGGCGCGCCGTCAGGGTGACCGCCACAAGGAGCGAACGCAACTAGCCATGCCTTACGTCGACATCAACCCGCACAAGGGCCGTCCCCGCTGGCAGGGCTACGCCGTCCTCGCCGTCCTTCTAATCCTCACCGCCTGTGTTGTGGTGGCTGCGCTGGCCCGTCACTGACCTCGTATTTCCGGCGCAGCGCCTAGACTTGGTGACTGAATCAGTCCGTAAAGTGCCGCAGAACCTTGTGCCGAACGTCCTGGGGGACAGACATGCCAGATCCGGCGGATCAGAACGCACGCGCCAATGCAGAGGATGCAGGGCAACCGCAACCGTCCCGACGACGCCGCGACCTTCGCCGCGCCGACGGCGCGCTTTCGGATGCCCAGACAGGAACCATGCCAGCCCTAACTCCAGAGCCTTTCGCCACTCCCGACGCCGGCACCCCGGTTCCGCGCCGCACCTCCTGGGCGGAGGCCGCGGCTGCCGCCGACCAGGCCAAACCCGCGGCGCCCGTTCCGGCGCCAACCCGCCGTCCCGCCAAGCCGCCGATCACTGCGCGGCCGCAGGCGGCGCAGTCCGCCGGCCAGGACTCGGGTACCTCCGCGGTGGCGCACGACGCCGGCACCCCGGCGCCGCCGTCGTCGTCCCTTCCGGACGAAACACCGGCATTCCGGCGCATCCGCCCGACCGCAGCGGACGTCATTGCCGAGAGCCCCATGCCTGACTTCATCAGCTCCCCGGGCCTGTTTGTGAAAGAGCAGAAGCCCCGGCCCGTGGGCGGAGTCCGCGGCGCCATCTACGCGATGACGGGCGGGGCCTGGAATCTCGGGCCCAGCGCCAAGCAGCGCGACGAGGACGAACTGCGCCGCCGCATCGCACGCCAGCTGCAGGGCAGCTACAACACCGCCGTGCTGAGCCTCAAGGGCGGCATCGGGAAAACCTCCACCACGGTGGGTGTGGGCCTGACCCTGGCCGAATTCCGCGGCGACGCCCCCTGTGCCATTGATGCCAACCCGGATTCCGGTGACCTCGTGGAGCGTGCCCTGGGCGAGGGGATCTATCAGCAGGCCAGCCCGCGCACCATCACGGACCTGCTCAGGAACATCGAATCCGTGGACTCGCTCACCGCGCTCGCCCGGTATATGCACCACGCCGGCCGGCTGCACCTGATCGCAGGGGAGCAGGACCCGGAGGTGTCCGACTCGCTCACGGCCGCCGAGTATCTGCGGATCCGCAAGCTGATTTCCAACTACTATTCGGTGGCCCTGACCGACTGCGGCACCGGCGTGACGCACAACGCGATGAGCGGGATCCTGCAGTCGGCCGATAACCTGGTGATCGCTGCCGGATATGCGGTTTCCGGTGCGAAGCGGGCGCGCAGCACGCTTCACTGGTTGGCCAGCCACGGGTACGAGGACCTGGCCCGGAACGCCATTGTGGTCATCACGGACAAGGACGAGGTCTCCTCCCGCGTGGACAAGGACGCCATTGAGGAACACCTCGCCGGGATCTGCCGCCAGCTCATCGCAGTCCCGCACGACCGCGGCGTGGCCGACGGCGACCTGGTCACCCTGGATGTGCTCAAACCGGAGACCCGGCGGGCCTACAAGGAGATCGCGGCGGCCATCGTGGACGGGTACCGCTAGAGTCCGTCGCCGTCTCAGGCGCGGCTACCTCTCAGGTGTCTCTCGAGGAGGTGGATGGTCTGCTGTGCACACTGCCGGAGGCGGGGCAGGTGGGCCACCGCCAGCCGCGGCAGGATATCGGAATGGGGGCCGTCAGGAGAGCTGTTCCGAATGGCGAGCTCAAGGTCAAGGGTAAGGCCCGCCAGCCGTTCTGCACCAACCATCTGGCTGGCGGTCTTCAGGCTGAGTGCCGCGTCTTTTGACGTGACAGGATCGCCGGTGGTCAGCGCCATCCGGACCCTTTCAATCCTGGCGGGAAGAAGCGCCACGAAGTCCTGAATGAAGACTTTCCAGACGCCTTCGTCGTAATCCAGCTCCAGCTGCAACCTGTCCAGCACAGCACTGTCCAGCAGAGGGACCACCAGGGCCTCATGCTGAGTCACGGCAGTCTTTTCGCCAGTAAATGCATCCTTTTCGACATGCTTCAGGACGTTACAGGCGGGCAACAGGGGAGCACACGAGTAGGAAGTACTCGCTTTTCCAACGGGACCTACTGTTGGCCTTGGCAGCTACGGTGCGTTTCCGGTCTCTAAGGAATACTGTGCATGAACACGCTCAAGACCGCGTGCAGACCGGCGCAAGTATGACTCAAGATACTCCCGCCTGCGCAGGAGGGTTTAGCCACAAACTAAGAGTGCAGCTACCCGTCTATTCGGATACAGCTGCACTCTGAGCTTGTGGAAATCTGGAAGAAAGAAAGCCTGTGGCTGGCGCTCCGGCCCGATTCCTGGGCGCTGCGGGTGCCTTGCCTTGAAAAGCCTTAGGCGGCGATCAGTGCTCGCCTCGCGGGTGCATGTTCCCGGCGCGGTGCCAGGACATGGATGGTGCATGGTGCCTGCTGCGGATCGATCCGCGCCGGCAGGTGGTGCGATTCAGAAGCGGCATGAAGCGTTTCCAGGGCATCTTCATCAACCCGCGCGTGGGTGATGTCCAGCTTCAGGTCCAGGCCGTCCATTAAGGAATTGGCCCGCTTAACGACTACATACAGTGCATTTACGCTGTGGATGGTGATATGCCCCTTCGCAATCACCAGCGCCTTGGCGTGGTCGAGATCCATTCGGACAACGATGTTGAGCTTTGAGTTCACGTTGTAAAGCCTTCCCCGGCATTGGCTGCGACGCTGCAGCTTCTTGCTTTGGCCCGTTTCTTGAGCCTTGTCCAGAGTAAGGGGCGAATGTGACCCACGCAACAGTTACGTATTTATTACACCGATTAGGGCGCGCGGGGCCGTGCCTGAATTGTGATGCGACACACAGGCAGTCTTGGACCGATCCTGAGTTTTGCACGTTAGCGTCAGCCTTTCAGCCCTATGAAAGGTGAGTCACGATGACCGTTCTTGAATACGTTTCAGGCCTCAGCATCATTCTCGGATCCTTGGTGGGCGCCATGGGAATTGCGGCAGGCGTTATGCATTTCCGGCGAAGCCACTAGGCCCGCTCTTTTCCTGGCTGTCCCGGGCTTCCGGCCGACAGCACGAAGGGCGCCGCTGCGCAGCGGCGCCCTTCGTGTCAGGCGGAGTCAGTCTTTCTTGAAAGCGTCCTTGACTTTCTCGCCGGCCTGCTTCAGGTCCGCCTTGCTCTGGTCGAGCTTTCCCTCGGCTTCGAGGCTCTCATCGCCAGTGGCTTTGCCTGTGGCTTCCTTGCCCTTGCCGCCCAGTTTCTCGGCGGCGTTTTCGATCTTGTCATCCAAACCCATGGTGTCTCTCCCTACGGTCTGCTTCTGCCGGCTGTCTGCTGGCAGGCCACATTTTTATCCTAGCCACCGCACTGATCCAGTCCTAGACCCCGGTGCTCTTGCGGGGCCTCCCGGCCTGCCCTAGCCTGTGGGGACTCAGGCCAATAATTGCCTGCACATCTGGGGAGGGGTGCTTTGTGGCTGAAATCAACGCGGTACTGGCGAGGCTGACAGCGGAGGAACTGGAAGAGATCAAGGCCTTGGGGCCGAAGGGGCGGCTGGGCCGGCACCTGGTGGAGGCTTTGGACCGTGCTGCCGGAGGCCCGGAAGCTGGAAGGGGACTCTATGTCCTGGACGGTGCCGTCAACGGCAACGGCGGGCAGTTCCACATTCTTCGCAATGATGTAAGCAGCCGCCTTTTCCAATCCGAGACTGATCCGCGCTGATGCGGTGGTAGTGCCGGCGGCGGATGATGAAGGGTCCCGGTCTCAAAAGGCCCTCTCGCCGCCGGCACAGTCTGACCCGGACGAAGCGCCCGGTAGAAGCTGGTGCAGGTATTTAGGCTACTTCCCGGCATCTTCCCGTGGCATGAGTGGTCAGTACTCGACTTCCTGGCCGCCGGTACTTGGCACATTTTTCCGAACAGCCGGCACTACCTGTGAGGGCGAACAGCGATGGCCAAAAGTAGGGTAGCTCCTACTCGTGCGCGCAGCGTCAATAGGGAATCTAATGGGTTTAGTCAGTCCTAGGCTCCGATGGTGGGCCTTCAAGTTTCCGTCTGCGCAGGGACCAACGGGTCGCCGCCCAGCTGCCGACGGAGCAGGCGGGGCCGGCGGCGAAGTGGCCTCAGGGTAAAGCCAGGCCTGAACATCTGACGTCGTCGGCCCCTTGTTTCGAACATCACCCGCCGCGCGGTTCCTAACTTCTGTTACGGTCAGTTGCCAGCCACGCGCTGAACGTTTGGCGCCCGACGTCGGACCCTGCCTCCGGGAGCAGGTCGCCGTTCCGCATCGCGCGCCAAAGCGGCCCGGGGGCGGTGAACTCAATGATGAGCTTCTTTGGCCCGTACTTTTGCGAATACGCCCGGACGAGGTCCACCAATCGTTTGCGTTCGGGGCCGGCAAGATCTGCAAGCCGTCCCTGGGGCCCTGCTTCCGCCGCGTCAACCAGCGCCTCGGCTACCTCGCGTGCCGCCACGGGTTGGGTGGCCATCCGCGGGACAAGGGCCAGCGGGCCTACTGAACTGCGCTCCAGCATCTGCGCTGCGAACTCATGGAACTGGGTGGCCCGCAGGATGGTCCACGGCACGCTGGAGTTGCTGACCAGATTCTCCTGCGCCAGCTTGCCGGCGTAGTACCCGGCGGCCGCTTTGTGGGTCCCGACGATGGAGAGCACCATATGGTGCTGTACTCCGGCCGCCGTCCCCGCTTTGAGCAGGTTGTGCGTGGTGGTGGAGAAAAAGTCCACTGCCTTCTTCGCGTTCAGCGTCTGGATGCCGGCCACGTCAATCACCGTGTCCGTACCCTCAAGTGCTTGGGCCAGGCCGTCGCCGGTCACGGTGTCCAGGCCGTCCGCGCGGGAGAGGCTGACTACGTGGTGGCCACGTGCCCGGGCAACGGCCACAACGTGGCGTCCAACAGTTCCGGTTCCTCCTGCAACGGTGATGTTCATGATCCGAACTCTATGACACACAATCCGAAGCGCCGGGAGGGCCGGCGCCGGGCATGGAGGCTACCGACACAATGGACCCAATGTTGTGCGGGTCACACAATTCTGCCTACCCTGAAGATGGCTGCTGAAGCGCGGCCACAGGCCGCGGCGTCGCGGCCGCCCCGGTTGCAGCGTCGCAGCCATGCAAAGAAGGTGTTTCGCCTTGACCGAAAAGCTCAGCATTCTTGTCCGTCTGGACCTCGACCACGCCAAGGCCCACGTCCTCGCCAAAGGCCACGTCACCATTCACAGCATCCAGGCGCTCTACGTCGTGGTGAAGCGCGCCAACGCCCTGAAACCGAACCTTGCCCTGGAACTGGACATGCGCCATGCCCGCATTGACCCGGAAGCCCTTCGCCAGCTCGAGACCTGCTCCCTGACACGTCACCTGCCGGTCCGGATCGATCCGCTGCAGACCCCGTGCAAGCTGAGCATTCTTCCGCCCCGCCGCGCCGTTCACGCCGCAGGCCATTTGGCGGCCTGAAGGGCGGCGCTGTCGAAACCCGCGGACGTGCGGCGGCGCGCTGAACGCGCGCTGAACGGAAGTCCCGCCGTCGGGCGCTGCCGTTAGATGCAAATGAAGCGTTAGCCGACGGCGGGAATCTGTCCGGTCAGCTCAGCGGCGGCGGCCATGACCCATCGTTCGGATTCCGGTTCGAAGCAGACAACGACGGATGCGCCGGACTGGTGCGCCTCATCGATGGCAACAAGCAGGGCATCCTCAAGATGCCGCGCATAGTCCTGCCGCTCGGTGAACGAGCCCGGCAGCCCGCCGTCGTCAATGATCACGTGGGCCTTGCCGTCCACAATGACCTTCAACGCGTAGCCCTGGTCGTCGTGGAGGGACGCCCGGGTGGACGCGATTTCCGTGACTCTGTCTGCCCGGACCAGGCTGTTATTGATGGTGCGGATCCACACCTCACCCATGAGACCTCCTTGGCTTTGAGGCGCAGGTGGCAGTGCGCCCCACAAGGCAAACGTTAGTCCTCGCGAGGCTGCTTGTGACCCCCTGAATATTAAGGAATTTCTGCGGCCTAAGATAAATCTGATGACTTCGCCAGGAACCCCGCAGCCGTTCAATCTCCGAAGCATCGCAATACCCGCTTTCGGGCCTGCACTGCTGTTCTGTATCGGCGAAGGCGCAGTGCTTCCCGTGGTGGTGCTGTCCGCGCGCGACCTCGGCGCCTCGGTGGCCGTCTCTGCGCTGCTTGTCACCCTGATCGGGCTGGGCTCGTGGTTCTTCAACCTGCCGGCGTCCCTTATTACGCTGAAGTTCGGCGAACGCTGGTCGATCGTCGGGGCTGCTGCGGTGGGTGCGCTTGCGCTCGCTGCCGCGGCGATGTCCGCCCTGATTCCCGGCGGGCTATGGCTGCTGGCGGTGGCGATGGCCGTCGTCGGGATGGCGGCCAGCGTGTTCAGCCTGGCCCGGCAGAAGTACCTCACCGAGGCCGTGCCCATTGAGTTCCGGGCGCGGGCGCTGTCAACGCTTGGCGGGGTGACCCGGATCGGGGTGTTCATCGGGCCCTTTGTGGGTGCCGCTGTGATGCAGTTTGCCGGTCTCGCCGGAGCGTACTGGGTGGGGGTGGCCGGCATGGCCGCGGCCGCCGTTTTGGCCGTCACCATCCCGGACCTGGTGGTTCCGCCAGCGCCCGACGGCGGACACAAGACTCCGGAGCCGACGCTGCGGAACGTGGCGGTCGCGCACCGGACCGTGTTCCTGACGCTCGGAGTGGGGATCCTGCTGCTGAGCGCGCTGCGCGCCTCACGGCAGGTGGTTATCCCGCTGTGGGCCGACCACCTGGGGATGGACCCGGCGCAGGCGTCGGTGATCTACGGGCTGTCCGGGGCGATCGACATGCTGGTGTTCTACCCGGCGGGCAAGGTGATGGACCGGCGCGGCAGGCTGTTCGTGGCCATTCCCTCGACCATCATCATGGGCATCGCGATGCTGGTGATTCCCTTGACCGCTTCCTTTACGGGGCTGCTGCTGGCGTCGCTGCTCATCGGGTTCGGGAACGGCATCAGCTCCGGGCTGATCATGACCCTCGGCGCCGACTTCTCGCCCGACAGGGGCCGCGGCCAGTTCCTGGGGCTGTGGCGGTTCATTGCCGACGCCGGCTCCACCGGTGGGCCGGTGCTGCTGTCCGGCGTGACAGCTGTGGCCACGCTGGGGGCGGGGGTTGCGGCCACCGGTTTCCTGGGGTTCGCGGCGGCTGCAGTGTTTGCTTTTGTCCTTCCCCGGCTGAAGCACAGGAGGAACTACTAAGGTGACATCGGGGAATGCTGACCACCCTGTTCCGGCTGAACCGGACCATTCCCGGGCGCAGAACTCCCAGGAGCGCAGGCAGAGCCGCTGGGCAACGGTTCTCGCCGTGCTGCAGCGGCTGTTCTATGGGTTCATTACCGTGGCAGTGGGCTGGGCTGTGTATTACTTCCTGCTTGCCAGGCTTTCCCGTGGACCGTCGCAGGCCTGGGTGTTCATTCCGGTCTGGCTGATCCTGGCTTACGCACTGCTTCCCCGGATACACAAGATCCTGAGCAGCCTCTACATTCCCGACTACTTCATAGGCCGCGCCCGCACCGGCGACGGTGTCCTCGGCGACCCGGTCAACCTCGCAGTGGTTGGCCCCGAAGCCGAACTGCGGCATGCGATGTTCAAGGCCGGCTGGGTGGAGGCCGATGCCCTCACCCCGGCGACCGCCTGGAGGACTCTAACGTCAACGATCCGGGGCCGCAGTTATCCGAGGGCACCGGTCAGCTCCCTCTACGTCTTCGGTAACAGGCAGAACCTGGCCTTTCAGCGCGAGATCGACGGGAATCCGCGGAAGCGGCACCACGTCCGCTTTTGGCAGTGTGCCGACGGCTGGAGGCTGCCCGGCGGCATTCCCGTCGACTGGGTGGGCGCGGGCACCTACGACAGAAGCGTGGGCTTGTCCCTGTTCACCTTCCAAATCACCCACAAGATCGCCGACCGCACCGACGAAGAACGCGATTTCATCATCGAGACGCTGCGTGCGGCCAACGCGGTGGAATCCGTGCACGTCATCCGCAACTTCTCCACCGGCTACCACCACCGCAACGGGGGAGGGGACTCCATCCGTACAGACGGCCACCTGCCTATCATCGACCTCCACGCCCCGGAAACAGCGACGAGTCCCTCTGACGGGCATTGAAGCACGGCCAAATACTAAGGCCACTTCCTATTTACGCTGTACGCTCGACTAGTCCGCCGCGCTTTTTCCAATTGCCCAGGACCTCGTGGAGTCTTCGGCATCTTCGGCTGCCGGCATCCTTGAAAGGGAACCTCATGCTTCTTATTTTTGGCCTCAAGACTGTAGTCCGCGCTTTGCCGGGCCGGCCGGCCACCTGCACGAACTGCGGCCAGTTCGTGCAGCACTACCTCGACGAGCACGCCCGGAAGTTCACGTTGTTCTTCATTCCCGTCCTGACCACGTCCCGGCGGTACCAGATCACCTGTTCGAATTGCGGCAGGGTCTCCTCGATCAGCGCCCGTGAGCGGAAGGCGCTGAAAGTGTAGGAATTCCATGTGGCGGTGGGGGGCTGATGCTCAGCGGAATTTGAACGTTGCGCTGTCCTTCGGTGGTAAATCCGTGCTGGTGACGGTCAACCGGCAATCGTCCTGCTGTCCGTTGTGTATCAGCCCAATGAAAGAAGCCACTCCGTGAACCGAAGAGACGGTTTGCGGCGCGCCGCCGATACTGCACTTCGCTGCCCCCGTCTGGTTAATGGTAGTTATCGTCGGCGCGTCCACTGCGTTACCGAAGACATCGAGAACGCTGACAGTCACGATGAAGTGGACGTTCTTCGGGAGGACTCCGTCGAGGCCAATTTTGCCGAACTCGAGTTTGGACGCCTGGGCCGGCAGGATCTGGACTGGAACGGACAACGGCGTTCCAATGCCGGAGACCGTGAACAGCGTGGTGCCTGCAATCTTGGCGCCGTAGTAGAACGATGCTGACGACGATCCGGCCGGAATGCTTACGGACGTGATGCCTGGCCCGGTGACCGTCTCTGCAAAGACCCCGTTTGCGGAAGTGTCTGAGGCCAAATTGATGCTCGACGCTGTTCCAACTGCCGGATTCCCAAATTGGTCGCGGCGTTCCACTGTCACCGGCCCAAGGTTGGCTGTGGCGGATGCAACTCCCGACACCGGCGTGGGCGTCGTTACCACCAACTGTGCGGCTGCTGCCGGAGTGACAGTAAAGGAGCGGCTTACTGTTCCCGCAAACCCTGGGCTTGAGACCGTCAACGTATATGTTCCGGCCTTTGTGATGATCAGATCATTGAACGTGGCTGTGCCTGTCCATTTGGTATCAACTTTTGTTGGCCCTGAGAGCGATCCACCGCCAGGGCTGGCACCGATGGCTACGGTCACGGGAATGTCGCCGAGTAACAACGGGAACTCCCATAGGGTGCGCAGTTGGACAGTTAGCGAGAACTTCGCACCTGCCATTACCGAGACTGAGGGCTGCGAACTGATGTACAAGTCCCGACGGCTGGATACAGTCACACTGTTACTCGGCTGGGCCGCGGCGGTCCACGACTGGTAAACAGCAGTTACCTGGTATTTATGATCGCCCTCGGGCACAGAGATGTCTGTACAGCCGGTCCCCGTGATGGGCGCGGCCAGGCTCGAGCCGCACGCAGGCACGCTGCCTGAGCCAGTGATTCGGGTAACCACATAGCCCGTCGGAACGACGAGCCCCACGGACTTTGTCCAACCGACAGCTACATCTGAGTCGCTGCGTGCCGGAACCGAGACGTTCGTGGGCGGGGCGAGCGTCCCTACTGTCGCCGTCGTACTTCCGTTTCCCGTTGCGCTCCAATGTGCAGATGCCGGCAACGCCTGAAAAACAGTGGTTACGGACAAGATGATGACCAGAATGGCTGCCTGCACACTGCGACGAAACAACACCAGCTCCCGTCGGGGCCGGGGGAGGCCCGCGAGGGAGCTGGTGTTGCCGAACATGTGAGCCTTTCAGGCGTTGGCCTCAACGCTGGGTGAACTTAGCCAAGTCACCAGCGGGCGACGAAACTGACAGTCTGGGCAAGAAACGTTAGGCCTGTTCCCCTTCAGTTAACTGAAACGTAGAGGGGAACGGATACGCCCTTGCAGGCATCCTGGTTGTAATTCCCGTTGACCATTTGAATGGTCACAGTGCCTTTAACGTGCTTGCCGCCCTCGATTTGAGTGACGTTATCGACGGTTGCTGCAACCGAGAAATCATCTTTTGAGCAGCCGGTGATGGCCGCCCACGGAGAGCCGTCGGATTCCGCGACTTTTACGACGACATTATTTAGCTTTTGCACGCCTTTTCCGGGATTCGTCACAGTAATCTCTGCCGACTGCCCGGGCCCGCCCGGGGTGAGGACGCCGCTGGCAAGGGAGGTGACCTCAACAGTGAGCGCCGATTCACTACCCGACGTGACCGCGGTGCTAGTGGTCCCCACACCAGTCCAGTATGCGAAAGCTGCCCCGCCGCCGATTGCCAGCAAAGCCGCGGTGGTGATGACGATGCGCTTTTTACGGCCGGTTGTCTTGCCCATATGAGACCCCTAAGAAGTTGTGCGATTTTCGCAGATCCTGTGAGCCCCAGCGGCTCCGTTAGGAACTACTTTCCCCGACGAAACTCAACTTACTGCCGGGTAATCGATCAAGAAATTCTCAAGGATTTCTACGTTTCCGCAGGTCAGTGGCTCATCTATCATCCATTTGATGGACTAACAGGCGTGCCGACAGGTGCTCCACCACGTACTCCGCATCCCGGCCCACGCCGCCAACAAGCCCCGACGTCAGCGCGTACTGGAACGGCATCCCGACGAAGTACAAACCGGGCAGTTCGGGCACAACACCCCGGCTGGTTGCAGGCCAGCCGTCCGTGTCCAGGGGCAGGCCCTCGATCCAGTCGAAGGCCGGCCTGTTTTGGTGGGGGATGCGGGCTGGTCCGTGAAGGCTTACCGGGAATGGCTGGTGCGCTCGCTAAGTGCGGCTCTGGCGTAGGCCGCTACTCCGGGCTGCGGGCGGAGAGCGGTGCCAGCAGCGCTTCCTGCAGTTCCGGGCTCAGGCCCGGCGGCACGTCGACGTCGACGGCCAGGGCAAGGACCGCGCGGCTCAGGAAGTTGCGCGCCGCCGCGGCCAGCGTGATGTCCACGATCTCGCGGTCCGTGAATCCGTGGCCGCGGAGCGCCAAGGTGTCGGCGTCGGTCATGGCGGCGGCATCCCTGCTGAGTTTCTCGGCGTACTCCATCATGGCCACTTCAGCCGGAGTCAGCCCCGCGGTCCGGTAGTCCCGGGCCAGGGCAGCGACCTCGTCCTCAGGAAACAGCTTCAGCGACTTGGCCCCGTGGGCAAGCAGGCAGTGCGTTGAGCCGATGGCCCGGGCCGCCGCGAGGGTGACAAGCTCGTAGCGGCGAAGATCCATCGAACCCCTGATGGCACCAAGCATGGCATCCCACGCCTGGAAGGCCTCAGGAGCGATGGCCATGACCTTCGTCTGGGGGGTGACGTAACCGAGCGAGGTGATGTCGTCGTCGTAAATTTCCGCAACCACCCCTGTTGCTTCCGATTCCGGTGTGGTCTTCAGGATCATGTCATCCCCAATCAGGCTCTCGAGGCGTTGATGTGCCCATTGTGGCCCCGGCTGAAAAGCCCTCGCAATAGGCAGATGCGCCGCCGGGCGGGGTCACGGTCCGAATATGTTGCCAACGGAGCCCGAAAGGATCACAGTGAACTAAGTCACATCGATGTATTGAGTGTGGAGGTCCTGCCATGAGCGCCACTTCAGATCAAGTGTTCGACGTAACTCCCGAAGGTGACAAGCACGAGCTCAAACGGGTCATGGGGCCCAAGCTCCTGCTTTTGTTTATAGTGGGCGACATCCTGGGCGCCGGCGTCTACGCGGTCACCGGGACCATGGCCGGGACCGTGGGCGGCATCGTCTGGCTGCCGTTCCTGCTGGCCTTCGTCGTGGCGACGCTGACCGCCTTCTCCTACCTGGAGCTGGTCACCCAGTACCCGCAGGCGGCGGGCGCGGCGCTCTACACGCACAAGGCGTTCGGCATCCACTTCGTCACGTTCCTGGTGGCTTTTGCCGTGGTCTGTTCCGGCATCACCAGCGCGTCCACCTCGGCGAACGTCCTGGCACAGAACTTCTTCGGCGGCCTGAACATCAACGGCTGGATGGCGGTGCCTGACCAAGGCGTCATCACCGTCGTCGCCATGGGGTTCATGATCCTGCTGGCCGTCATCAACCTCCGCGGCGTGGGCGAGAGCGTGAAGTTCAACGTGATGCTGACAATCGTCGAGATGACGGCGCTGTGCATTGTGATCGGCGTCGGCTTCTACGTCATGGCCCAGGGCACCGGCAACCCCGGCGAAATCTTTGTGTTCAACGACTACCAGGACAAAGGCCTGTTCCTGGCTGTCACCGCGGCGACGTCGATCGCCTTCTTCGCCATGGTGGGTTTCGAGGACTCCGTGAACATGGTGGAGGAGACCCAGAACCCCGAGAAAATCTTCCCGCGGACCATGCTGACAGGCCTGGGCATCGCCGTGATCCTCTACATGCTGGTGGCCGTCTCCGTGGTCAGCGTCCTCTCGCCCACCGAGCTGGAGAACATCAGGGAAGCCGAGGGCGCAGCGCTCCTTGAAGTGGTGCATAAGGGCTCGCCGGACTTCCCCATCGACAAGATCTTCCCGTTCCTTGCCGTCTTTGCCGTGGCCAACACCGCCCTGATCAACATGCTGATGGCCAGCCGCCTGATTTACGGGATGGCACGCCAGAACGTCCTGCCCCGTCCCCTCGGCAAGGTGCTGCCGACCCGGCGCACTCCGTGGGCCGGCATTCTGTTCTCCACCGTCCTGGCGCTGGGCCTGATCTGGTACGTCACCAGCGATCCCAAGAGCAACGTGGTGGCCAACCTCTCCGGCACCACGGCGTTCCTGCTGCTGCTCGTTTTCACCGTTGTGAACATCACCTGCGTGGTCCTGCGCCGCAAGCGGGATCCCAACCGGAAGGTGTTCTTCACCTCGCCGGGCCAGCTGCCGCTGGTCGCCGCCCTGCTGTGCGCGTTCCTCGCCGGACCGTGGGTGGGCCGCAACATCATCCAGTACCAGATCGCCGGGGGACTCATGGCGATCGGCGTGGTGCTGTGGTTCATCACCTGGCTCATCAACAAGCGGACCAATACCCCGGAAGGCGAACCCGTGGGCATGCAGAACGTGGGCAAGGACGAGGGACTGCCGCCAATGGGCCACTGAGGCCCGCGGCCGGTGCGGTTAGCGCCCTGGCGCGTCCCGCCGTCGTGCGGCGTAGGCAAACAGTGACGTGGTGGCCACCGTGGCCAGGTACCCTGCGATCACAATCAGCGCGATCCCGGCCCAGAAATAGTTGGTGGTGCTGCCCTCCTGGAGGGGGCCCGGCGCGATCCTGGCGAGTGAATACACCGCGACGGCGGCGGACGCCAGCCCGATCAGCACCGGCAGCTTGAGCCAGATTTTGGCCGAGCCGGGATGCCTGCCGAAGCCGTCCCACACGTTCCACGCCGACCCCTGCCGCATGATCAGCCAGCCGGCGGGGATCATAAACGCGCCCACCAGGAGGAAGGCCGCCACAACGTCGGCCGGGCGGTGCCACTGGTTGATCAGCGTGGACACTCCCGAGGCGATGGCGAACGTGCCGCCCACAAAACCGGCCAGCGGACGCCACCGGGGCGAGGACATCAGGAACACCGCAGCCGCAGCCGACGCCGCCAGCGTGGTGTGCCCGGACGGCAACGAATTCAGCTCCAGCGTCACCACGCCCTTGTCCGGCCGCGCGGGCAGGAGGTCCTTGAGGACCTGGGTGGCAACGTTGGCGCAGATGCATGCCGTGAGGGCGATTCCGGCAGCCGACCACCGCTGCCGGATCACGGTCACAAAGAGCACCACGACGGCGGCCATCACCAGGGAGATGGTGGGCAGCCAGTCCAGGAACTCGGTGGCCGCCTTGCCCGCGGGCCCGTGGATGTCCACGGCTTCCACCAGCGCGGACTCGTCGATGAACTGGCCCGTGGTGGTCTGGACGAAATAGTAATAGGTGGCGATCAGCCCCACGACGCAGGCGAGCCAGGCGAAGGAAAACATAAACCCGGAGCCCGGGGCAGGGCGAACGGGAGTCCTGGTGCGCGCGGGCGGTGAAAGCGTCATCAGTTAAGGGTGTCACAAAATCCTGTGAGGCAGTCTCACCCCACCGGGTAACTCTCACCCAACTAGGTAGCGCTAACTGTCGTTATGGAGGCTCAAAACGACAGTTAGCGCTACCTACTTGGGCGAGGGGGCCGCACTTCCTCCTGTGATGCTTGACACGTGTTAGGTCGAGCATCTAAGCTTCCTAACACGTGTTAGGAAGGAAATTGACATGACCGGTGCCACAAATGGCCGCCTGCGTGAGATCTCTCGCCGGACCGCCCTGGGTGCCCTGGGAGCAGGAATTTTGGGAGCAACCGTGGCGTCGTGGCCACGGCTCTCCGGATCCGACATTCCCGGGCGGGGCGACAACAGCCTCAGCATTGCCATCATGGGAACAGCCGCCGATGCCGCTGCGCGCCAGCGCGCCATCGACGCCTTCACCCGCCTGCACCCGGACATCCGGGTCAAGGTCCAGGCCATCCAGGCCGTGGACTGGAAAGACTTCTTCACCAAGATCCTCACCATGGTTGCCGCGGGCACCCCGCCGGATGTTGTCTACGTCGCCACCGAAGGCGCGCAGCTCTTCGCGGACAAGTTGGCCCACCCGCTGGACGAGTACCTGCGCCGCGACGCCGCGGACATGGCCGAGTTCTTCGACGACGTCCACCCCAGCCTGGTGGAGGCCTTTATGTACAAGGGGAGCCTGTTCCAGCTGCCCATGGACTGGAATGCCGCCAACATGTACTACAACACCACCGCCTTTTCGCAGGCAGGCCTGGAGCGTCCGGCGGACGACTGGACCCACCTGGACTTCCGCAGCAACCTCGCCGCCATGCGGAAGGCCCGGCCGTCCGATTTCACCCCCTACTACTGGACCAACCGGCTCTTCGGCGGTGTGGTGCCCTGGCTGTACGCCAACGACACCAGCTTCCTCAAAGAGACCCGGTCCACCGGCGGGGACTGGCTGTGGGACTCCTTCTACGCCAAGGACCCCTCCCGCAGCCTGCGCTCCGGCGGCTACCAGTGGCTGGAACCCAACGCCGACGATCCGCGCGTGTTCGAGACCTTCGACTACCTCCGCGGCCTGGTCAAGGACGGCCTCGGCGTCCGGCCCGAGGAGGGCGGCGGCAGTTCCTTGGTGGGGCTCTTCGCCTCCAACCGGATCGGCACCACCCCGGCCGGCGGCTACTGGGTCCAGGGCCTGCACGAGGCCGGCATGAAGGAGAACGACTACGACGTGGCGTTCTTCCCCAAGTGGCGGAGCCAGCGGCACCAGTTCGGCACGGCCGGCTACGCCATCATGAAGACGGCCAAGGACAAGGACGCCGCCTGGGAATGGATCAAGTTCAGCGCCAGCCGCGAGGCCATGGAACTGATCTTCCCCAACCCGATCACCACCCCGGCCCGCCGCTCCATGGTCAACGAAGCCCTCTACGCCGGCAAGGGCCCGGCCCACTGGAAGGTCTTCTACGACACGCTGGACAAGTACCCCACCACCGGCCCCATCCCGGCACCGCCCCAGCAGGCCGCCGTCGAAACGGCCCTTATGAAGAACGTTTCGCTGGCCGTCAGCGGCGATGAGCGCCAGTTGAAGCAGGCCCTCGAGTCCATGCAGCGCGACCTTGAACTCGCCCTGAGGAGGCAGTCATGAGCACCACCACCCCTCGCCGGGAGCGGGCAAACCAGCGCGCGAACACACCGGGAACACCCGGGGCGCAACCCGGGCACACCGCGTCCGGCCGGCACAGCCAGCGCTGGCTTGCCTGGATCTTCCTGGCCCCCACCATCCTGGGCATGGGCCTGTTCACCCTGGTGCCCATTGTGGCTTCGGTGGTCCTGGCGTTCTTCCGCTGGGACATTATCTCGGCCCCCACGTTCGTTGGCTTCGACAACTTCGCCGAAGTGGTCCAGGACCCCACGGTCCGGGTCTCGTTCCTGAACACCATCGTGTTTGTGATTGTGGCGGTCTCCCTCCAGCTCGGCCTCGCCCTGGCGCTCGCCGTGATGGTGCAGGAGAAGATGCCGGCCTGGCTGCGGGCCTTCTTCCGCTCGGCATTCTTCTTCCCGCTCATCCTTTCCGCCGCCTCGGTGTCCATCTTCATGCGGTACCTCTTCAACGAGCAGTTCGGCGTGGTCAACTGGTTCCTGTCCCTTGCGGGCATCCCCGCGGTGCCGTGGCTTACCACCCCCGGCGGGTCCGCCGCCGTCGTGATTTTGGTTTACGTGTGGCAGAACTTCGGGTTCTCGTTCCTGCTGTTCATCGGCGGGCTGGCCTCCATCCCCGCGGAAACCTACGAGGCGGCCTCCCTTGACGGCGCCACCGGCTGGCGCAAGCACGTCTACGTCACCCTGCCGCTGCTCAGCCCCACCACCCTGCTGGCATCGGTGATGGCCATCATCAGCGCGCTGCAGGTGTTCGACCAGCCGTACGTCCTGACCCGCGGCGGCCCCGGCGACTCCACCCGGACAGCCGTGATGGTGATCTTCGAATCAGCCTTCCAGCGGCTTGAATTCGGCCAGGCCTCGGCCATCGGCGTGATCCTCACCCTCATCATCATGGCCATCACGGCCGCGCAGTTCCGGCTCAGCAAACGATTCGTCTTCTACCAGTAAGGCCAGCCATGTCTATCACTACAGAGCGTGTCTCCACCGGCACGGCCCCGGCCGTGCCTGCCCGCCCCCGGCGGAAGCTGAACTGGAACCTGGTCCTCCGCATCGTCCTGCTGATGATCGCCGCCGTCCTGACCCTGGGGCCGGTGATGTGGACCCTGTCCACGTCGCTGCGGTCGCCGTCGGAATCGTTCATGCTGCCGCCGTCGTTCTTCCCCTGGAACCCGGACTTCACCTCCTACGCCCAGGTCTTCCAGCAGCTGGACATCGTCCTCCTGGTGCTGAACAGCGCCCTGGTCACCGGGCTCATCGCCGTCGGCCAGATGATCACCGCCGCGATGGCAGGCTACGCCTTCGCCAACCTGAAGTTCCGCGGCCGAGGCGCCCTGTTCTCCATCGTGCTGGCCACCATGATGGTGCCGGTGCAGGTGACCATCGTGCCGGTGTTTATGCTGATCCGCGGCATGGGCCTCTCGGACACCCTGCTGGCACTGATCCTGCCGGCCATCCCGACGGCGTTCGGCACCTTCCTGATGCGGCAGTACTTCCTGGGGCTGCCGGCCGACCTCGCTGAAGCGGCATCGATCGACGGCGCCACGCCCTGGCGGACCTTCCGCTCGGTCTACGCGCCGCTGGCCGTGCCGGGCATGGCGATTGTGGGCATCCTGGCCTTCAATTTCCACTGGAACGAGTTCTTCCGGCCCCTCATCATGACCATCTCGGAACAGAACTTCACCCTCCCGCTGGGCCTCGTTTCCCTCCAGGGCAACCTGGGCACCGGCAGCATCTCCGTGGTGCTGGCCGGCGTGGTCCTGTCCATGATTCCCGCGCTGGTGGTCTTTATCTTCGGCCAGCGCGCGCTGCAGGACGGCCTCACCGCCGGCAGCGGCAAGTAACCCCAACCCTTCTGAAAGGCCAACCTCCATGTCATCCCCGGATCTTGCCGCCACCGACTTCGCCCGCCTGGCCGCGGCCCACCCGGACCCCGCGTTCCCGCACTTCCACCCGCGCCCCGCCCAGGGCTGGATCAACGATCCCAACGGCGTCAGCCACATCAACGGCCGCTACCACGTCTTCTTCCAGTACAACCCCGAGTCCGCCCGCCACCACAAGATCGCGTGGGGCCACGTCAGCTCCGCCGACCTGGTGCGGTGGGAGGAGCACCCGGTCGCACTGCGCCCGCAGGACGGCGGTCCGGACGAGTACGGCTGCTGGACCGGTGTGGTGACGGACGACGGCGGTGTCCCCACCGCTGCGTACTCCGGCGTCCGCGGCGACGGCGGCCACTCCCAGGTGGTCATCTCCCGCGGATCGGCGGACCTGGTGTCCTGGAACCAGGACGGGCACGTTGCTGCGTCCATGCCGTCCGATCCGCAGGTGACGGCGGTCCGCGACCCGTTCATCTTCCGGTTCAACGGCAGGCGCTACGCCATGCAGGGCGCCGGGCTCGCCTCCGGCCACGCGGCACTCCTGCTGTACACGGTGGAGGACCTGGCCGACTGGAAGTACCAGGGCATCTGGCTCACGTCCGAAAACCCGGTTGCTTCAGCCCACACGCCGGCCGAGATCTGGGAGTGCCCGCAGCTGGTGCACGTGCCGGCTTCCGGTTCCGCATCCGGCTCTCCGGAGGACGCCTGGGTGATGATGTTTTCGCTCTGGCTCTCCGGTGACCACCACGAGCACGCCAACGGCGTGGGCCACCTCATCGGCACCCTGGCCGAGGACCCCGCCACCGGCCTGCCCGTATTCTCCCCGGAGACCGGCGGAAAATCGGACCTGGGCCGGGACTTCTACGCGCCGCAGATTGTGCAGTTGCAGGACGGCTCTGCCGTAAATGCCGCGAGTGCGGGTGACGCCGGTGCCGGTGCGGGTGCGGGTGCTGCGGGTGAGCCGAAGGCGCTGCTGTGGGGCTGGGCCAATGAAGGGCCAGGCCGGGACGGCCGACGCGGCCGCACCCAGGACGAGATCGATGCCGCGGGCTGGGCGGGCGTGCTCACGCATCCGCGACTGCTGTCCGTGGTGGACGGTTCCCTGGCCGTTGCGCCCGCGCCGGAAGTGGACGCCTACCGCGGCACGCAACTGGCCTCTCGGGCGACCGGGAGTGTTGAGCTCCCGGCCTATGCCGAAGCTGTGGTGACCGCCCCTGCTGGTGGGCCGGGCGCGCTGGCCGGGGACGCCGTCGTCGAACTTTCCCTTGTGGCCGACGGTACGACGGACGCCGGGCAAGTAATTTTCAGTGGCGCACTGGCGGCGGGGGAGGAGCTGCGGGTGTTTGTGGACGCTTCGCTTGTGGAGGTGTACCGGAGCGGGTCGGTGGCCACCACGCTGCGGGCCTACCCGGCGCCCGGCGAGCGGTGGGTGCTGCGGCTTCCCGATGGTGCAGCCGCTGACGTGTGGCAGCTGGAGCAGCCGAAGTAGCTCCTGCTGGTCCCCGCCGGCTGGATCAGATCCGGCCGGCGGGGACCGGGCCCGTTGATTCGCGCACCACCAGGCGGCACGGGACCAGCGTCTGCTGTGCACCGCCCACGGTGAGTCCGCCCGCTGTGGAGGCGCCGCCGTCGTGATCCTCCGGTGCCTCAGAGAGTTCCCCGAGGAGCCCTGTCATGGCGGCGGCACCCATCTCGCGCAGGGGCAGGGCCATGGTGGTGAGGGCCGGGACCATGGTGGAGGCGATGCGGAATTCGTCGTCGTAGCCCATGACGGAGAGGTCCTGGGGGATGGCCAGGCCCAGCCGGTTGGCCGCGAGCACCACGCCGATGGCCAGGCGGTCGTTCGCGCACACAATCGCGGTGGGCCGCTCCGCTGCGGCAACCCCGTCCAGAAGCTTCATGGCACCGTGGAACCCGGCGTCGATGTCCCAGCCAGCCTCAAGGATCCGGCCCGGGAGCACCGGCAATCCGGCGGCCTCGAAAGCGTCCCGGTGGCCCTGGATGCGTCGCGGGGCAGCGGGCGTGAGGTTGTCGCCAGCGAGGAACGCGATGTCCCGGTGGCCAAGCTCCAGCAGATGCGCCGCCGCCTCGCGGCCGCCCCGGACCTCATCCGGGATCACAGCGGGAACGCCGGCCTCCGGACGGTCATCAAAACAGTTGGCCAGCACAGCCGGCACGCGCAGCATGTTGAGCGGGACGTGCAGGGGCCGCAGGCCCACGGTGACGTACATCAGCCCGTCCACCTGGCGGTCCAGCAGCGTGGCCACGGCACTTTCGTCCCGCGTCTCGTCAAGCTCCGTATCCATCACCACGGTGACAAAGCCCTGGGACCTGGCCACGGCGTCCGCACCGGCGATGATGTTGCCGTCGAACGGGCTGGTGACCACCTGGTCCGAGACGATGCCGATGATCCTGGACCGGCGGTTCCGAAGGCTCACCGCGATGGCGTTGGGCGTGTAGTTCAGCGTGGCTGCCGCTTCGCGGATGCGGACCTGGCTCTCCTGGGCCACATTGCCGTCGCCGCGGCCGTTCAGGACCAGCGACACCGCGCTGCGGGACACCCCGGCGAGCTTGGCGACGTCCAGTGCTGTGGCTTTGCGGTTCATGCGTATCCTCCGGCGTGCGGTGTTTCCTGCAGTCTACCTAACGCGTGTGAGGTGGGCGTACCGGCGGGCTTGTCGTTCCATTCCCCAAGTAGGTAGCGCTATCTGTCGTTATGAGCGCTCATAACGACAGATAGCGCTACCTACTTGGGCCGGGGGTGCGTCAGGTGAGGGACGCAGCCAGCTCCTCGATGATCTCGAACTGCTCGCGCACGCCGCCCTCCATGCCGGACTGCGCAATCATGTCCCGGACTTCCTTGCTGCCCGCATCGGTGCGGATGCTGACCACGGTGGCGCCGCCGTCGTGCGCGTCCTCAAAGGTGACGGTGTTGACCACTGCGCCGTCTTCGCTGTCCGGTGCGGAGCCCTGCATTTCCATGATCTCGGTGTGCACGATCCGCTCGTTGGGCACGATCTCGCGGTACGTGCCGTGGAAGGCCACCTCGAACTCGCCGTGCGCGGTCATGACATACCGCCACCCGCCACCCACCCGGAAGTCCATGTCCGCTACTGTCATCTCGCCCCGCCGGCCCGGCCACCACTTCCTGACGAGCTCCGGCGTGGTCCAGGCCCGGTACACGAGGTGCCGCGGCGCGTTGACGGTGCGGGTGATCAGGATTTCCGTGTCGCCGGGGAACGTCACGTCCATGGTGTTTGTCTGTGCCATTGCCGTACTCCTTTTCAGTGCCCGTGTTCTTTCTGGTCTTCGTCTTTGAGGTCATCCAGCACGTCCTCGAGGAGGTCGAACCGTTCCTCCCAGAGGTGCTGGTAGGTGGCCACCCAGTCGTGGATGGGTTTGAGCGCCTGCGGATTCAGCCGGTACATGCGTTGCCGGCCTGCATCGCGCACGACGACGGCGCCCACCTCGCGCAGCACCCTCAAGTGCCGTGATACGTGCGGCTGCGCCAGGCCCAGGAGGTCAACCAGCTCACCGACCGGGCGCTCTCCGTGGGTGAGTGCATCCAGGATTTCGCGGCGGCGGGGCTCCGCCACCGCGTTGAACGCATCTGCCGTTGTTGCTGCCCGTGCCATGTTCGAATTGTATACCCATATGGATATGCGTTGGAAGGGGCTGTTGGCGGCGGGTTCTGAAGGGTCTAACGTCACAGCCATGACCATCATCGACAACGCGGTGTACGTGGACGGGCTGCGGACGGCGGACCCTGAAAACCTCGACGAGACGTACTTTGTGCTGAGGCAGCGCGAAGGGATGGCGTGGATCGGCCTCTACCGGCCCGACGCCGTCGAACTCCGCTCCGTGGCCGAGGAGTTCGACCTCAACTCGCTGGCCGTGGACGATGCCCTGGCCGGGCACCAGCGCGCGAAACTGGAGCACTACGGTGAGTGCGTGTTCCTGGTCCTGCGCCCCGCCCGCTACCTGGATGATGTGGAGAAGGTGGACTTCGGCGAGATCCACGTTTTTGTGGGCGCCGATTACGTGATCACCGTCCGCCATGCGGAATCCCCGGACCTCGCCAGGGTTCGGCGCAGGATGGAGGCCATGCCGGAATTCCTCGCCCTCGGCCCGGACGCGGTGCTCTACGGCATCCTGGACCAGGTGGTGGACGAATACGAACCCGTCGCCGCGGGCCTGGAGAACGATGTGGACGAGATCGAAGACGACCTCTTCGGCGCCGATCCGGATGTCTCCCGGCGGATCTACGAGCTGTCCCGGCAGGTCATCACGTTCCAGCGCGCCACCAGCCCGCTGGTGGGAATTCTGCAGGCGCTTATGGCCGGAACGGCGGAACGTGTGCCCGGGACCGAACTGCAGGACCACTACCGCGACGTGCTGGACCACATCATCCGGCTCAACGAACGCGTGGCGTCCTTCCGTGCGCTCCTGCAGAACGCCCTTGCGGTCAACGCCGCCCTCGTGGCCCAGCGCCAGAACGACGAGATGCGCAAGCTCACTGAATCCAGCTTCGCCCAGAACGAGCAGGTCAAACGCATATCCTCGTGGGCGGCCATCCTGTTCGCGCCGACGCTGGTGGCATCGATTTACGGCATGAATTTCCGGGACATGCCCGAGCTCAACTGGCTGTTCGGCTACCCCTTCGCGTTGGGCCTGATGGTTGCCATGGGCCTTGGCCTCTACCTGACCTTCAAGCGCAATAAGTGGATTTAGGGTGTCCGGGCGCCTAGGCAGCTGCGGGCCGGGGCGGGGGTCAACCGGGCCATTGACGCGCGGGGGCGTGTGGCGGTAACTTATCGATTATCGTTATTAACGAATGTCGATAATACTCATTGGGGGAGCCATGAAACTGACCAAGGACACTGCAGGGCCGCGGAATAGCGGGAAGAAGTTCGTCTCGAGGGCGGATGCGGTTTTTCTTATGATCACCTCGTCCGCCGTGGCGGTCTTGACCACAGGCCTGACAGTGGCAGGGATCATCGGGTATTTCAGGGGGCCTGTGACGCTGGAGCTTCCCATAGCCTCAACGCAGCGGGCCGTCAGCGGACTGGAATTGGAATCCACCGGGCACTTCTCGTCGTTGGTGGCCACTATTCCTGACCTGCCCGCCGGCCCCGGGGAGCTTCTGGCTTGGGGTGCGGCCCTGAACCAGGCGGGGTTACTGGCAGTTCTGACACTGGTGTTTGTGCTGGCTTACCGGCTCCGCAGCGCAATCCTGTTCACGCCCGGATCGGTGTGGATCGTGGGGGCCTGCGGCGCGGTGCTGGCATTGGCCGGGACGGTGGGCCAAGTTCTCGACGCGGGTGCAAGAAACCGGCTGGCGGAAATGATCGCGGCAAACGGGCGACCGCCGGGGGAGTCCTTCGCCTTCACTGCCGAGTTCGATCTCTGGCCCTTGGGAGTAGGCCTGATCCTCGTCCTGGTTGCTGGCGTCTTCCAGTACGGCCGCCGGCTTCAGACAGACACAGACGGGCTGGTTTGATGCCAGCCGGCGACTCCGACATCCACTGCCGCCTTGACGAGCTCCTGGAAGCGCGGGGGATGACGTTGACGGAACTCAGCAAGACGGTCGGTGTCAGCCTGGTGAACCTGTCCGTGCTGAAGAACGACCGCGCCCGGGCCATCCGGTTCTCCACCCTCATCGCGATCTGCAACGCCCTGGACTGCCAGGTGGGGGACCTGCTGGTGACCGTTCCGCGGGCTGGTGCCTGAACCGCTGGCGCCTGACACGCTTGCTCCTGATGCGCTGACTCCTGACCTGTCGGCCCCCGCTTGTACAGTGAACCCATGCCTTCCCCGGTCCCGCGTCCGATGCCGTCCTTCGGATTTCCCACGCTTGATGAGCTGCTGGCGTCCGCGCATGTGGTGAGCCTGCCAATGCGGGTGAAGTTCCGGGGCATCATGGAGCGCGAAACCCTGCTGCTGCGCGGCCCCCTCGGCTGGGGCGAGTTCTGCCCCTTCCCTGAATATGACGACGCCGAGGCCTCCCGCTGGCTCGCCGCCGCGATCGAGGCCGGCTGGGTTGGTTTTCCGGAGCCGGTCCGGCAGGTGATTCCGGTCAACGCCACAGTCCCCGCCGTCTCGGCGGACCGGGTGCCCGAGGTTTTGGCCCGGTTCGGCCGCGTGGATGCGGTCAAAATCAAGGTGGCCGAACGCGGGCAAACGCTCGACGACGACTACGCCAGGGTTGCGGCCGTCCGGTCTGCATTGCCGGACGCAGCCATCCGGGTCGACGCCAACGGCGGCTGGGACGTACCGACCGCGGTGGAGGCACTGACGCGGCTCGCCGCCGTCGGGCTTGAATACGCCGAGCAGCCTGTGCCCACCATTGTGGGCCTCGCTGAGGTGCGCTCGCGGCTGCGGGCCGCGGGGACTCCCGTGCTGATCGCGGCGGACGAGAGCGTGCGCAAGGAGTCAGACCCCCTGCGCGTGGCCCGGGCCGGCGCGGCCGACCTGCTGGTGGTAAAGGTGGCGCCGCTCGGGGGAGTGCGGCGCGCACTGGACATCGTGGCGCAGGCGGGACTGCCCGCCGTCGTAAGTTCCGCGCTGGACACGTCCGTGGGCATCCGCGCCGGGCTGGCCCTGGCGGCGTCCCTGCCGGAGTTGCCGTACGCGTGCGGACTGGGAACCGTCTCCCTGTTTGAATCGGACATCACCCTGGACCCGCTGGTGGCCGATGACGGCGCCATCCGCCTCCGCGACGCCGCCGCCGACGCCGGGCTGCTTTCGCGGTTTGCCGCTTCCGCCGACCGCCGCGATTGGTGGCTGGCCCGGCTAAGCCGCGTCCACGCCCTCCTCACCCCTACCTCCCCCCAGGGACGCTCTCTCACTTAACGCGGGTTTTTCCCCAACGCTCTCTCACTTAATGTGGGTTTTTCGCCAACGCTCTCGCAGTTTCCGCAGGTCACCGGCGGTTAACCGGAACTTCACTTGGCGGATGGCTGCGCGTCGAAACCGGCTGACAGGGTGGCCGGGACCCGATCGTCTTATTGGAGGCAACCCTTGTCTGAAACGACATCCCGCAAGTTCACCCTGCTACCCATGCTTGGCCATACGAAGGGCAAGCGCAGTGCCGTTACCTGCGCGCTCAAGTGTGACAACGCCTGCGCCGGCGAAGTCTGCAACACCAGCTCCAACAGCTACTTCCGCGACATCGCGTCCGCCACCATGTCCCGCCGCGCCGCCCTGGGCTTTGGCGCCGCCGGTGCGCTCGCCGTCGTACTCGGCAGCGCTGTTACCTCCGCGGAACCTGCCGTTGCCGGCGGTCCGGGGCTGGCACCCGCCGCGAAGGAGGGCTTCTCCAAGTCGAAGCTTAAGTTCACGCCGATCGCTCCGGTGGACGCCGCCGTCGATGCGATGACCGTTCCGGAAGGCTTCACCTGGCAGCCCGTCATCCGCTGGGGCGACCCCATCTTCAAGGGCGCCCCGGACTTCGACCTGAACAACCAGACTGCCAAGGCGCAGGAACAGCAGTTCGGCTACAACAACGACTACACGGACATCCTCGAGATTCCGGGCACCAAGGGCCGCCGCGCTGTGCTGTTCGCCAACCACGAATACACCAACGAGAACATCATGTTCCCGGCCACCATGCCCGATGCCCAAAAGCGTGCGGTGGGGGCCGCCGCGCACGGTTTGACCGTCGTCGAGCTCGAACGCAAGAACACCACCAAGCCGTGGACCTATGTCCAGGGCGCGGAGCTGAACCGCCGCTACCTGAACAACACGGTCTACGAACTGACGGGTCCGGCCGCCGGCTCCGCGCTCGTGCAGACGAAGGACGATCCCGAAGGCCGCTTCATCAAGGGCACACTCGGCAACTGCGCCGGCGGCACCACCCCCTGGGGCACCATCCTCTCCGGTGAGGAAAACTTAAACGGCTACTTCCGCTCCCCGGGGACATCCCCTGAGGACAAGCGCTACGGCCTCACCGACAAGGCCACTGCCCGCAACTGGGAGGCGGACGATCCCCGGTTCGACACGCGCAACGACAAGTACAAGAACGAAGCCAACCGTTTCGGCTACATCGTCGAAGTTGACCCGTTCGATCCCAAGTCCACCCCGAAGAAGCACTCCTCGCTGGGCCGTTTCAAGCACGAGGGCGCCAATGTGATCATCGCCGAGTCCGGCCACGTGGTGGCGTACTCCGGCGACGACGAGCGTTTCGATTACCTCTACAAGTTCGTCTCCAAGGCCAAATACCGCGAAGGCGACCGCAAGCACAATATGACGCTGCTCTCCGAAGGCAACCTCTACGTCGCCAAGTTCACGGGCAACTCGCCTGTCGCCGAAATCGACGGCAAGGGCACGGTTCCGGCCGACGGCTCCTTCGACGGCACCGGTAAGTGGCTGCCGCTGGTTGAGAACGGGGCGTCCTGCGTGCCCGGAATGTCCGTCCAAGAGATCCTGGTTTATACCCGCGTTGCCGCCGACAAGGTTGGCCCCACCAAGATGGACCGCGCCGAAGACGTCGAGCCCAGCCTCCACACCGGCAAGGTCTACGTCGCCTGCACCAACAACTCGGACCGCGGCAAGGCAGGGAAGGAAGGCGCCACCGAGATCAACCCGCGCAACGAGAACCGCGACGGCCACATCGTGGAAATCACCGAAACCGGCGACCAGACCTCCACGAACTTCACCTGGAACCTGCTGATGGTCTGCGGCGATCCGGCCCAGGGCGACGTCACCTACTTCTCCGGCTTCCCGGTGGACAAGGTCTCGCCCATCTCCTGCCCGGACAACCTCGCGTTCGACTCCGTAGGCAACCTCTGGATCTCCACCGACGGCGCCCCATCAGGCATCGGCAAGGCGGACGGCCTTTTCAAGGTCACCCTTGAAGGCGCCGAGCGCGGCAAGGTGGAACAGTTCCTTGCCGTTCCGCGCGACGGCGAAACCTGCGGACCCATCATCCACGACGACGAGCGCACCGTTTTCGTCGCCGTGCAGCACCCGGGCGAGGACGGCTCCTTCGACAAGCAGCTTTCCTTCTTCCCGGACTTCGTTGCGGAAGGTACGACGCCGGCCCGCGGTCAGGCGCGCGCGCCCCGTCCGTCAGTGGTCCAGGTGTTCCGCGGCTAGTTCCGCTGCCGCCGCCTCCGGCAGCCCGCCTCCCCGTCTGCCTCCGGAAGGACGCTCTCTCACTTAATGCGGGTTTTTCCCCAACGCTCTATCACTTGCTGCTGCTCCGGCGGCGGGAAGTGATAGAGCGTTTGGTTTAAACCGACGTTAAGTGAGAGAGCGTCCGGGGGTGGCAGACTGGTTCGGTGACTTCCCTGGATGACCCCGCCCCCGAAACGCACTCCTCAGCCTTGCCCATGACCGCGCTGGAGGCGGCACGGACCGCCGTCGGCGCCCTGATCGACGGCGGCGTGGAGTACGTGGTGGTCTCGCCCGGATCCCGCTCGGCTCCCATGGCCTATGCCCTGGCCGAAGCGTCAGCAGCGGGACGGGTGGAGCTGCTGGTCCGCAGCGATGAGCGGTCCGCCGGCTTCACGGCGCTGGGTCTCGCCCTGTCCACCGGCTCCCCGGCGGCCGTCGTCACCACGTCCGGCTCCGCCGTCGGGAATCTTATGCCGGCCGTGATGGAAGCGAACCATGCCGCCGTGCCGCTGGTGGTTCTTTCGGCAGACCGGCCCGAAGAGCTGCTGGGGACCGGCGCCAACCAGACCACCATCCAGCTGGATCTGTTCGGCGAGCACGTCCGCTTTGCCGCGGATGTCCCCGCCGGCAGCAGCCCGCTCCGCGCCGTGGAAACGGCGTTGGCCGCAGCGACCGGCGCGTTCTCCGAGCTCGCGCCCGGTCCCGTCCAGCTGAACCTCGCCTTCCGCGACCCGCTGGTGCCAGCGCCGGGGGAGGAGCTTCCGACGGCGGCCGGTCACCCCAAATTCCGCATCGGCACCGAGCCGCTCACCATGGCCCTCCAGCCGGCTTCAGCTTCCCTTGCGGAGCGGCGCACCGTGGTGCTGGCTGGGCACGACGCCGGTCCGGTCGCCGAAGCCTTCGCCCGCGCCCACGGACTGCCGCTGCTGGCGGAGCCGTCCTCCAACGCACGCTTCGGGCCGAACGCGGTGGGCCCGTACCGGCTGCTGCTGGAGCACTTCGGGCCGTCCTCCGCGCAGCCAATCGAACGCGTGGTGCTCTTCGGCCGCCCCACGCTGTCCCGGCCGGTTTCCGCACTGCTGGCCCGGGCCGATGTGCCGTCCGCCCTCTACCAGCCGGTTCCCGTCGCCTGGTATGAGCCCGGCCGGCGCACTGAACTGCCGCTGGAAAACCTGGCCGACCTCGCCGAATTCGCCGGCCGCGGCCCGTCCGACTGGCTGGATACATGGCTGCTGGCGGGGTCCGCCGCACAGCACGCCCTTGACGCAGTCCTCGCCGCGGAGCCCCACGCCACCGGCCCGTCCGCGGCCGCGCTCGTATGGGGCAGTGCCCGTGGCCAGTTGATGCTCGGGTCCTCCAACGGGATCCGCGACGTGGACCTGGCCGGGCTGCCCGCCTCGGAACCCGGCGCCACCGTCTACGCCAACCGCGGCTTGTCCGGTATCGACGGCACCATCTCCACCGCCACCGGAATCGCCCTCGGCGGCCGGCAGGAAACCACCGTGCTGCTGGGTGACGTCACGTTCCTGCACGACGCCGGCGGGCTGCTTCTCGGTGCCGGCGAGGCTTCCCCGGACCTGCGGATCGTGGTGCTCAACGACGCCGGCGGGGCCATCTTCGACCTGCTTGAACATGGGGCGGTGCGCCAGGCGGGAGGCTACGCGGACGCCGTCGAGCGACTCTTCGCCACCCCGCACTCGGTGGACTTCGCGGCACTCGCTGCAGCGTACGGCGTCGGGCACTGCTCGGTAAGTACGACGGCGGGTCTCGCCGAGGCGCTCGCGCAGCCGATCGAGGGGCGCAGCATCGTGGAAGTCCGTATGGACCGGGCGGGCCTGCGGGACCTGCACGCCCGGATCAAGACGGCCGTGTCCGCAGCAGTCTCGCGGGGCCTGGGCGGCTGACACCCTCTCGGCCCGAGGACGCGCTTTCGGCACTGGGACACCCGCATCCGCGTGTCCCGGTGCCGGTCGCGAGTCCCCGGCCCGGATCCGTGTCCTGATGTTTGGGCAGGTTGTCCACATAGCGGCCCAGCGGGCTTCACGTCGCCGGCCGCCAGTGAAATCTTGGGGTGATGACAGTCCTCCCCAAGCTGGTCCTGACGCGGGATCTTGCGTCGTTAGGTGTGAGCACCCGTCAGTTGCCGGCGGCAGTCAGAGCCGGCGCACTCGTGCGCATCCGTCAAGGGGTCTACGTTGACGCGGCCGCATGGAAGGGCCTCCAGCCATGGGATCAGTACAGAGTCCGGATCGAGGCCGCGGCGGAGACCTGTCCGGCATCCGCCGGCACTTGGTTGCGCCCGGCAGGATCGACGCCCATGAACTCGGCGGGCTCCTGATCACCTCCCGCGTCCAGACCGTACTAGATATCGCCGCCTTCGTTCCATTTGCCGAGGCATTGGTTCCGCTGGACCATGTTCTGAAGCCTGACGCCACCCGCGGCCTGGCGGCGTTGACCAAAGATGAATTGATTGGCGCTCTGCCAGGGCGGTATACGCCCGCAGCCGAGCGGCGCGTTATGGCGGCGCTCGAATTTTCAGATCCCGCGTCCGGCTCGGCTGGTGAGTCCTACAGCCGAGGACTGATCCATGTGGCGGGGTTCACGGCACCAACTCTGCAGTACGAAATTTGCAACAGCAAGGGCCGCGTGGGCTGGTCGGATTTTTATTGGGAGGGCAGCCGGACAGCTGGTGAATTCGACGGGTTCGCCAAGTATGAGAAGGCGGAGTACCTCAAGGGCAGGACACCCGGTCAAGTGGTGGTTGCCGAGAAGATGCGGGAAGACAACATCCGGGCCACCGGCCGCAACATGGTGCGCTGGGTCTGGTCGGATCTGTGGACGGCGGGCGAACTGGAACGGAAGTTGTCGGAGGCGGGGGTCCCACGCCGTCGTCGGCCCTCCGTAGGACACGGCACCGGCCGGGGGACGCAGAAACGGTCCGGAGACACCCGTTAACAGGCGTCCCCGGACCGTTTGCGTGTCCTCGGGTGAGGCGAGAAGCCCCGGCCTACTCCTCGATCTCGATGTGGGTCGGGTCCAGTACGCGGCGCAGGAACTCCTTGGTGCGGGCCTGCGTCGGAGAGCCGATGACCTGCTCGGCCACGCCCTCTTCCACGACGACGCCGCCGTCCATAAAGACCACGCGGTCGGCCACTTCGCGGGCGAAGCCCATCTCATGCGTGACCACCAGCATGGTCATGCCTTCCTTGGCCAGGTTCCGCATGACCGAGAGGACATCGCCCACGGTCTCGGGGTCCAGCGCGGAGGTGGGCTCGTCGAAGAGCATCAGTTCGGGGTTCATGCTCAGCGCCCGGGCAATGGCGACGCGCTGCTGCTGGCCGCCGGAGAGTTGGTCCGGGAAACGGTCGGCCAGGTGTCCCAGGCCAACACGTTCCAGGTTGTGCCGGGCCACCTTGGTGGCCTCTTCCTGGGAGCGCTTGAGCACCTTTGTCTGCGCGATGGTGCAGTTGGCAGTGGCATTCAGGTGCGGGAACAGGTTGAACTGCTGGAACACCATGCCCACCTTGCGGCGCATCTTGTCGATGTCCACGTCGGGGTGGGTGGCTTCAAAGCCGCCCACATGGATGGCGCCCTCATTGGGCTGCTCCAGGAGGTTGACGCAGCGCAGGAGCGTGGACTTACCGGAGCCGGACGGGCCGATGAGGCACACCACTTCGCCGGGCGCCACGTCCAGGCTGATGCCCTTGAGGACTTCGTTGGACCCGTATGACTTGCGCAGGTCCTTGATGGAAACCCCGGCCGCGTGGATGGTGCCGGTGCTGCCGGAGGAGGAATTTACGACGTCGTTCATGGCTTCCCTGCCTATCGCTTGGTCCGCGCGGAGCGGCTTTCGAACTTCCGGGCCAGGAGGCTCAGGGGGATGGTGATGACCAGGTAGAAGGCGCCGGCCACGAGCAGCGGCGTCAGGCCGGCACCCAGGCTGGAGATGCCGTCGCGGCCGAACTTGGTCAGCTCATACTGCGAGGCGGTCAGGCCCAGGACGTAGATCAGCGACGAATCCTTGGTCAGCAGGATGACCTCGTTGGTCAGCGGCGGAAGCACAATCTTGAACGCCTGCGGAATCACGATGGACACCATGGCCCGCCACTGCGGCATGCCCAGCGACCGTGCGGCCTCCAACTGCCCCTTGGGGACAGCCTGCAGGCCGGCACGAAGGGTTTCAGCGATATATGCCGAGGCCACCATACCCAGGGAAATCATGACGATCAGGGTGACGTTCCACTGCACGCCAAACGCCAGCGGGACGCCGTAGCCGAACGCGATGAACACCAGCAGTGCCGGGACGCCGCGGAAAAATTCGATGTAGCCGGTGGCGAGCCAGCGGTACAGAGGGAAGCTGGAGAGCTTCATCAGAGCCAGCAGGAGGCCGCCGGAGAGGCCCACCACAAAGCCAAGGAAGGTGTAGATCAGGGTGTTCTTGAGGCCGACGAGGAAGATGTCCGGGAACATCGGGCCGATCTTGGCGAAGTTGAAGACGCTGTTGCCGACCGTCTTCCAGTCGATGGTCAGGACCAGCGCGGCCACGGCCACAACAAAGATGCCGATCTGGATATACAGGCTTACTCTGGCCCGTTGACGTGCGGTCATTGCCATGAGGTGCTCACATTCATTTGCGTGGCTGAGGCCCCTGACGGACTGCGGTGCAGTTCATCAGGGGCCCCGGCGGCGTAATTCTTAGGGCTCTGAAGTTCAGTCCGGCAACTTACTTGGCGGTCTCGCCGAACCAGGTGGTCTCGAACTTCTCCAGGCTGCCGTCGTCCTTCAGGCGATTGAGGGTGGCGTTGACCTTCTCGGTCATGGCGGTGTTCCCCTTCTTGATGGAGATGCCCAGCTTCTCGCCGGTGGTGTAGTCCTCCACGCGCTTGAACTTGGGGTCGTCCTTGATGGCGTAGGCCAGGATGGACTGGTTGCCCAGGGCGGCGTCGATGGTGCCCGCCAGCAGAGCCTGGATCAGGAGGCCGCTGTCCTCGAACTGCTGCGCGTCGATGCCGTTCTCTGAGGCGTACTTGGCGCCGGTGGTGGCCTGCTGGACGCCGACCTTCTTGCCCTTGGCGCTGTCGATGTCAGTGATGCCGGACGCCGTGGTGGCCACGA
Source organism: Pseudarthrobacter sp. BIM B-2242 (assembly GCF_014764445.1). NCBI lineage: Bacteria > Bacillati > Actinomycetota > Actinomycetes > Micrococcales > Micrococcaceae > Pseudarthrobacter > Pseudarthrobacter sp. BIM B-2242. Next base: position 3,181,032 of record NZ_CP061721.1, on the reverse strand, counting down.
GGGTGAGGTCGTCATCCATGTAGGGGTCGGAGAAGTCCATGACCGACTTGCGGACGTCCGTGATGGAGACCGAGGAGATGGACAGGTCGCAACCGGTCAGGGCGGTACCGGTCTCGATGGCTTCGAAGGAGCTGTCCACAACGCTGAGTTCGGCGTTGAGGTCCTTGGCTACCTCGTTGGCGATGTCGATGTCGAAACCAACAATCTGGCCGTCCTTCTGGAATTCGAAGGGCTCGTAGGGGACGTCCGAGCAGACGGTGAGCTTGCCGGCGTTGATGAGCTGGACTCCGCCTTCGGACGCGGCCGGAGTGGTCGTTCCGCCGCCGCAGGCAGTGAGGGTGAGTGCGCCGGCGGCAAGGATTGCTGCTGCCTTGGCGGCGATCTTGGCCTGGGCCAGGGACTTGAGCTGCATGTTTTTTACCTTTTGTTGCAGGGGTATGCGGTACTAAATCGGTTCATAGTGTATCGCCGAACGAGAGATGTGCATCACATGAAACTTAGTTTCACTATTGGATAACTAAATCACAGCCTATTTCAAGAGATTATCGCCCGGTCCTGTCTGAAACCCCGGACGCCCCGCCCAGCCGCGCCGCTCTCAATGTCCCAGGAGGGAGTTGGGAGAGGGGCAGTTCTAACTGATGATGCCGAGCGACTCCAGCATCGGCCGGAACTTGGCCCACGTCTCGGCGAGTTCGGCCTGAGGCAGGGAACCGTCCACAATGCCGCAGCCGGCATATAACCGCACGGTGTTGGAATCCTCGATAACGGCGCCCCGCAGGGCAATGCCCCACTCGCCGTTGCCCGCCGCATCCAGCCAGCCCACCGGACCCGCATACGGGCCGCGGTCCAGGTGCTCCAGCTTGCGGATCAGGGCCCCGGCCACCAGCGTGGGTGTGCCGCAGACGGCCGCAGTGGGGTGCAGAGCGTTGATCAGGGCAAGGCACGTAGGCACATGGCCCTCCACCTCGGTGAGCTCCGCCTTCACGTCCGACGCCAGGTGCCACACGTTGGGCAGCTCCAGGATAAAGGGCTCGTCGTGCGCGTTCATGGCTTCGGAAAACGGCGCCAGTTGCGAGGTCAGCGACTGGATGGCGATCTCGTGCTCGTGCCGCTGCTTCTCGGACCCGGCCAGCACGCGCTCGGCGTAGTCCATGGGTATCCCGTCTTCGCCGTGCGCATCGCGGCGGTCTAGAGTCCCTGCGAGCACGCGCGCCTGGGCGGTGCGGCCCTCCACCTGGATCAGCATCTCCGGCGTGGCGCCCACCAGGCCGTCCACCCCGTACGTCCAGCATTCGCGGTAGCGTACGGCCAGTTCACGCAGGACCTTTGCCGCATTGACGCCCGAGGGAACCGTGGCCACAATGTCCCGGGCCAGCACCAGCTTTTCCAGCGCCCCGGTGCGGATTTCCTCCACGCCCGCAGCGACGGCAGCCATCCAGTCTTCCTCGCTCAGCGACCCGGTATGCAGCGTTGCTCCGGGAGCCGCGGGCAAAGGGCGTACGACGCCGGCATCCGGTTCGGCGGTGACGTCACCGTGGGTGCTGCCACCACTGAGCCAGCGGTCCAGGGCGGCGAGGGCGCCCGCTTCGGTGAGTTCGCCGTCGTCGAACGTCAGTTGCGTGACCCAGTACTGGCCGTCCCGGACGCCCACCACGACCTCGGGGACGATCAGGCGTGATTCGTGGGCGGATTTCTTTGAGAAGGCGAAGGAGCCGAAGGCCACAGGCCCGGTGCCGGGCAGTTCCACGGAGTCGGTGATGTCCGCTTCCAGGACGAGGTGCCGCCACCAGATATCGGCCTCGAGGAAGCGTTCCGGGCCGGTTGCGGTGAAGCGGGCGATTTCGCCGAAGCCCACCAGGCCGGCCTCGCGGCGGGTCCAGCAGAGGACGTCGTCCCGGACCAGGAACTGCGGCAGTCCGCCGGCAGATGCGTTGCCATCCAGGGGGACCGTGAGGGTGCGGAACGTGCTCGTCATGATGAGACAACAGTACTCTGCGGTAGTTCCCGCTGCTTTAAGGGTCAGTTTGCGGCACTTTCAGCCCACAGCCCAAGATTCCCCCGCAGTTAGGGGGCCCGCAGAACTTTTGAGACAATGAGCGGGTGAACCGAGCATCCTTGGATAAGCGTCCGGACGAAGTAGCCACGATGTTTGACGACGTCGCACCTAAATACGACGTCGTCAACGATGTCCTGTCGATGGGACAGACGCGCCGCTGGCGCAAGATCGTGGTGGAAGCGGTGGACGCCAAACCCGGACAGCACGTGCTCGACCTCGCAGCCGGTACCGGCACCTCCAGCGAACCGTATGCCGATGCCGGCATAGATGTGGTGGCCTGCGACTTCTCCCTCGGCATGCTGAAGGTGGGCAAGCGCCGCCGCCCGGACATCAACTTTGTTGCCGGGGATGCCACCAACCTGCCGTTCGCGGACAACAGCTTTGACGCCAGCACCATTTCGTTCGGGCTGCGCAACGTCAACGAGCCCAAGAAGGCGCTGGCCGAGATGCTGCGGGTCACCAAGCCCGGCGGCAAGCTTGTCATCGCGGAGTTCTCCGCGCCCGTGGTGCCGCTGTGGCGCACGATGTATACCGAATACCTGATGCGTGCCCTGCCGGCCATCGCCACGAAGGTTGCATCAAACCCGGACGCGTATGTTTACCTCGCCGAGTCCATCCGTGCCTGGCCCGACCAGGACCATCTGGCCGACTGGCTCCAGAACTCGGGCTGGGAAAATGTCACCTACCGGAACCTGACCGGCGGGATTGTGGCGGTCCACCGTGCCACCAAGCGGCTCGACCCGGCGGCCGCCAGCACTCCCGACGGCGCTGCTGCCGCCATTGCCGCGCACAAGGGCCCCGTGGCCAAGCTTCGCCGCAACATCACCCGCTGATACCTGTGACTGTACTGATTGTCGGCGCCGGGCCGGCCGGATCGACTGCTGCCTACTACCTTGCCAAGGCGGGCATCAGCGTGACCGTCCTCGAAAAAACCAGCTTCCCGCGTGAGAAAGTCTGCGGCGACGGCCTCACCCCCCGCGCAGTCCGCGAGATCCAGAAGCTCGGCCTGCCGCACCCCGAAGCGGACGGCTGGCGGCGCAACAAGGGCCTGCGGCTCATTGCCGGCGGGCGGACCATCGAACTGCCCTGGCCCGAGGTCTCCGACTTCCCGGAGTACGGCCTGATCCGCACCCGGCTCGGGTTCGACGAGGAACTGGCCCGCCATGCACAGGCTGCCGGCGCCGAAATCCTGGAGCGGCACAGCGTCACTGAAGCCCTGCGCTCGGAAGACGGCCGCGTGACCGGTGTCCGCGCAGCGCTCCTGGATGAGTCCGGACGCAAGACGGGGGAGACGCGCGACTTCAGCGCCGACGTCGTACTCGCAGCTGACGGAAATTCCACACGGACGGCCGTGTCCCTTGGCATCCAGAAGCGCGACGACCGCCCCCTCGGCGTTGCCGTGCGTACCTATTTCACAAGCCCCCGCCACGATGACGACTGGATGGAGGGCTGGCTGGAGCTCCCCGGACGCGACGGCAAGCTGCTCCCCGGCTACGGCTGGGTGTTCGGCGTGGGCGACGGCACCTCCAACGTGGGCCTGGGCATCCTGAACTCCTCCAAGGACTTCGGCAAGCTCGACTACAAGCAGGTCCTGCGCGAATGGACCGCCGGCATGCCCACCGAATGGGGCTTCACGCCGGAGAACCAGGTGGGGGAGATCCGCGGCGCCGCCCTGCCTATGGGTTTCAACCGCACGCCGCACTGCTCGCCCGGGTTGCTCCTCCTGGGCGACGCCGGCGGCATGGTGTCTCCGTTCAACGGCGAGGGCATCTCCTACGCGATGGAGTCTGCGCGATTCGCGGCGGAGTTCATCATTGACGCCTCCGCGCGGTCTTTTGCTGCGGGGTCAACGTACGACGCCGACGCGCACCTCGCCGGGTACGCGGACTATGTGCGCGGCCAGTGGGGTTCGCACTTCACGCTGGGCCGGGCGTTTGCCGCGCTGATCGGAAAACCCGCCGTGATGAAACTCGCGCTGCGGACGGGGATGCCCATTCCGGTGCTGATGCGCTTTGTGGTGCGGCTGCTCGCGAACCTGACAGATCCGGCCGCGAAGGGCTTTGAGGACCGGGTGATCCGCGTCCTGGAATCGCTGGTTCCGGCCACGTCCAACACCCCGTCGGCTACGAATCAGCGGTATCCGCAACAAAAAGTTAGGGTTAACCCGTGACCAACTCCGCAGACCACAGCTGGACGCATGCCGGGCACGGCCTGCCGGACTCCGAACCCAGCCTCAACACCACTGCCATCGCCACGGGACTGCAGCTGCCCGCAGGTTTTGCGGCCATCGCGGAGGACGCCGAACTGGGCCCCGCCATCACCACCAACCTTGCCCGCGTGGAGAAAAAACTCCGCGAGGCCATTGCCAACTCCGATCCGCTGGCTGACGCAACGTCGCGCCACCTCGTCGAAGCCGGCGGCAAGCGCATCCGGCCGCTGCTGACCCTCCTGTGCGCGCACCTCGGTGATGCTTCGCTGCCCGCCGTTGTCCAGGCGGCCGTGGTGGTGGAACTGACCCACCTCGCCACGCTGTACCACGACGACGTGATGGACTCCGCGCCGTTCCGCCGTGGCGCCCCCACCGCCCACGAGGTCTGGGGCAACTCCGTGGCAGTTCTCACCGGCGACCTCATTTTCGCCCGGGCGTCCATCCTGGTGTCCGAACTGGGCTCCCGTGCCTTGGGCATCCAGGCCCGCACGTTCGAGCGCCTGTGCCTGGGCCAGCTGCACGAAACCGTCGGTCCGCGCCCTGACGAGGACCCGGTGGAGCACTACCTGTCCGTCATCGCGGACAAGACCGGTTCCCTGGTGGCAGCCTCCGGCCAGTTCGGTGCCATCTTCTCCGGTGCCGACGAGGCCTACGAAGACTTGCTGGTGGAATACGGTGAGAAGGTGGGCGTGGCCTTCCAGCTCGCCGACGACGTCATTGACGTCACCGGCATCAAGGTCAAGTCCGGCAAGTCGCCCGGCACCGACCTCCGGGAAGGCGTCCCGACGCTGCCGGTCCTGTACCTGCGGCGTGATGCCGCCGCCGGTGACCAGTCCGCCGTCGAACTCTTGAAGCTCATTGACGGGGACCTGAGCACGGATGAAGCCCTGGCCGAGGCGGTTGCCGGGCTGCGGGAGCACCCCGTGACCGCAGAGTCCTGGGTGGTTGCGCGGCGTTGGGCCGACGAGGCCATCGCGGCGCTGAAGCCGCTGCCGGAGGGCGTTGTGAAGACGTCGCTGTCCAACTTCGCGCTGGCCGTGGTGGACCGCGCCAGCTGATTCCGGATTTTTCTTGGAGCGGGGCCTCGCCGAGGTAAACCTTGGCGGGCCCCGCTGTTTGTGTTGGGGGCATTGGTTTAGAAAATGCAATAGCCCCGGTTCTCAGCAACGTTACGAGTCACACGCTGCGTCGAACCGGGGCTATATCTCCGTTCGCATCAGACCCGCCGGAGGCGTTTAGCGGATCCGTGAATAGTCTATGACACGTTTGTCACGAATCGCAAGCTAGCTGTTAGGTCGAGTGTCACAGGTTCTTGGGGCCTTCGTGGAGCCATTGGGCTGGCCCGCTTGTTTCTGGCTCCCGACCGATCGAAATGCGTAACTTTTGGGCAGGGCCGGGTAGCACGCCACCGGAAACACGGGGATCTTCGTGGGGGAGGCGGCCAATAGTTACGCACTTTTGGAGGTGGCGAACTTCGGAGGTTGTCCACATAGCCCTCTTTGAGTCTCGCAGGCGGTGTTCCAGTGGGTCAGCCTGTGTTCGTGGACATCATCGAGTTCCTTCATCGACACGGCGGCGCCGCCCGCGCGTCGCAGTTGACTGCATCCGGGTTCCGCCGGCCTGAGGTTACCAAGGCCGTTACATTGGGTCGGATAGTGAAGGTCAGTCGCGGGGTCTACGGCATTCCCGGCAAGAGTCAGCTCAGCGAGGCCCTAGCCAATGGCGGCCTGTTGACCTGTGTGTCGGCGGCACCCATCTATCAGCTGTGGACTCTGAAGGACGCCCGTGGCCTGCACCTTTGCCGGAGCCATCCTGTGCCCGAACCCACAATTGTGGAGCACGGCCGCACTAGACACCCCAAGCATGGGTGGCTTCCAGTGGCTGGGCTGGCGGATGTCTTGATTCACAGTCTCCGCTGCCTGCCCGAGCTTGAATCGCTGGTGATGATCCAGTCGGCCGCTGGCAGGCGCGATATTGAACTGGACTTCCTGTATTCCAGATTGCCGGGGCGGCGCAACGGGCAGGCGCGGGCGGTTCTGGACTTGGTGATTCCGAGGGCAGATTCGCTCTTGGAAGTCCTGGCCAACACACACTTCCGGCGAGCTGGCCTGAGGGTTCTAAGGCATGTTGTCATCCCGGGCGTTGGCGAGGTCGACTTCCTGATCGAGGAATGCCTGGTGGTGGAGACTGACGGGGCTACCCATTTTGAGCCGAAGTCCATCAAACGGGACCAACGGCGGAACAACAGGACCGTCCTGGGCGGCTACCTGGTGCTGCGGTATTACTACGCAGACGTGGTTCACACACCCGAGGAGATGGTGGCGGAGGTCCTCGGCGTCCTGAAACTCAAGCGCGAGGGCAAGTTCAGCTGAGTCCCCTGCCCCCGATAGCAGCTTTGCCTGATCCGACGTCTGCTTTAGCCGACACAAATGCGTAAGTTATGAGGCCGTCGGTCACCCTAAAGCCCGGAAAGTCGCGGATCCTCGGCCAGCCCGTTGCTATAAGTTACGCATTTTCGCGTGGGGTGTCCGAGCGAGGAGCCAGAAGGAACGGCCCCAAAAAGAGCCTGAGAAGCCCTAGTCCTCTTCGTCGTTGAAGGCCCACTCGAACATGTCGAAGACGAACTCCGAGAACGTGCCCTCCTCGGATTTCCACTGGCCACGGGCGTTGTTGCGGCGGTAGACGATGGGATCCGGGACGCTGAGATCGCCCACGCGGAAGCCCCAGGTGAACTGTTCCTCCTCGTCCTCGAGGAACATCAGGAAGCCGTCGTCATCCACTTCCAGCTCTTCGGGATCCCAGAAGTAGTGGTAGGCCTCCATGAGGTCCTCGCAGCCGCCCACCGCCTGGTAGAACTCGCGCAGGACAAGCGGGACCTGGAACTGATGTTCGGCGAGTGCGGTGTCGAGCTCGTCCGGAGACAGGCCGTCCTCTACCTGCCATTCGTCCTCGAGATACTTCGGAACAAGCGCGCGGAACTTCTCGAGGAACATGTCAGTCATGGTCCCAATCCTAGCTAATCGCGGGGGCCCTCCGAGCCGCCGCCAACTTCCCCGGACTCGTCCTTGGGCAGGGGCCGGCGGTGCCGGCCGTGTACGGCCAGCGGGGCCTGCCAGGAACGGCGCCAGGCCACCACTCGGAAGGTGAACACCACCGCGGCAATGGCCGCAGCGGTCAGGACATTAAACGCACCCAAGACCCACAAAACAGCGGTCAGCGCTGCTCCCGCAAAGGCCGGCAGAGCATAGATATCCCGCGGGTTGAACAGGTCGGGTACCTCATTGGCAGTCACATCGCGCAGCAGGCCGCCGCCCACCGCCGTCATGACCCCCAGGAGCACCGCCGCCACCGGGTTCATGCCTTCGGCCAGCGCCTTGACGGTTCCGGTCATGCAGAACAGGGCCAGCCCGCCGGCGTCGAACAGTGTCAGCAGCGACGTGAACCGCTGGACGCTGGAGAACAGGAAGTACACCAGGACGGTGGCCAGCAACGGCGGGACCAGGTAGGCCGGGTTGCTGAATGCCGCGGGCGGGCCGGCGTCGAGGATCAGATCGCGGATCACGCCGCCACCAAGGCCCACCAGGGAGGCCAGGAGCAGGGAGCCCACGATGTCGATGTTCTTCCGTGCCGCGAGGAGCGAGCCGGATACCGCGAAGAAGAAAACGCCCAGCAGGTCCAGCCACACGGGAGCGTTGTCAAAGGCGAATGTCATGGGCGTCCCGGCGGATTCAAAGTGGGCGGACAGTGCGGCTCCAACGTTACGCTAGCCCCTATGAACAACCCGATCATGATCGCCTGTGCCCACGGGACATCCAGCAGCCAGGGCGCCGCGGAAGTCAACGCCCTGCGCGCCGCGATCGCCGCCCTGCGCCCCGGTCTCGACGTGCGGGAGGCCTACGTGGACGTCCAACAGCCTGACCTGGTGGACGTGGTGGCCGGTCTGCCCGAAGGTACGCCCGCCGTGGTGGTGCCCCTGCTGTTGAGCGTGGGCTACCACGTCAAGGTGGACATCGCCCGTGCTGTGAAGAGCCGGCCGGGCACCCTCGCGGCGGCGCCGCTTGGACCCGATCCCCGCCTCGCCGCGCTGCTTGACCAGCGCCTCCGCGAGGCAGGTGTCACCGACCGCGACTCCATCGTCCTTGCCGCTGCGGGGTCCTCCAACCCGAACGCCGCCATCAGCGTCGAAGAGCTCGCCAACCAGCTCAGGGAGCTGCGAAGCAACCGCATCGAAGCGGCCTACGGAGCCTCGGCCAAGCCGTCAGTGCCCGACGCCGTCGACATGCTTCGCGAGGAAGCCGAAGGGGGTGCCGGGGCGGGGGAGTCCGCGGGAGCCGTTGACCTCGGCGGACGCGTGGTGATTGCCTCCTACCTCCTCGCGCCGGGCTTCTTTCACGACCAGCTGGCCAAGGCGGGCGCGGACCTCGTCACGGAACCACTGCTGCCGTCAGCTGTGCTCGCCGAGATCGCGCTGGAACGGTTCGACGCCGCCGTCGCGAACGGGCAGTAAGGGCGCCGTGCCAAGCCCGCCCGGCGCCCTGAAAACAACGGCTCGGCGAATCACAAGAGGCCCGGTTCTTCAAGGCTCCCCGGCGATTCGTGACGAAATGTTTCCCTAGGTGACTCAGCGTTTCCCGACCCTTTGTGACGCAATTCGGGGACACCTACAGTCGATGCATGACTGATACAGCTCTAGCCGGAGCGTCCGCGGACTCCGCAGCCGCCAAGCGCCCCGCGCGCACCAACCGCCCCGCCGCAAAGCCGCACGGGCAGTGGAAAGTGGACGGCAAAACTCCGCTGAACGCCAACGAAACCTGGAAGCAGGAAGACGACGGCCTCAACGTCCGCGAGCGTATCGAGACCATTTACTCCAAAGAGGGCTTCGATTCCATCCCCGGCCAGGACCTGCACGGCCGGTTCCGCTGGTGGGGCCTGTACACGCAGCGCAAGCCCGGGATTGACGGCGGCAAGACCGCAACGCTCGAGCCGCACGAGCTCGAAGACAAGTACTTCATGCTCCGCGTACGGATCGACGGCGGTGCGCTCACCACCGAGCAGCTGCGCGTCATCGGCCAGATTTCCGTGGACTTCGCCCGGGATTCCGCCGACCTCACCGACCGCCAGAACATCCAGCTGCACTGGATCCGCGTGGAAGACATCCCCGAGATCTGGACCCGCCTGGAAGGTGTTGGCCTGTCCACCACCGAGGCCTGCGGCGACGTTCCCCGCGTCATCCTGGGTTCGCCCGTGGCCGGCATCGCCAAGGACGAGATCATCGACCCCACGCCACTGATTGCGGAGCTGGGGGAGCGGTTCATCGGCAACCCGCTGCTGTCCAACCTGCCGCGCAAGTACAAGACCGCCATCACCGGCCACCCCAGCCAGGACGTGGTCCACGAGATCAACGACTTCGCCCTCGTCGGCGTCGAGCACCCCGAACTCGGCATCGGCTACGACCTCTGGGCCGGCGGCGCGCTCTCCACCAACCCGATGCTGGGCAAGCGCCTCGGTGCCTTTGTGCGCCCCGAAGAAGCAGCCGAAGTCTGGCTCGGCGTTACCAGCATCTTCCGCGACTACGGTTACCGCCGCATGCGCACCAAGGCCCGCCTGAAGTTCCTGATGGCCGACTGGGGTCCGGAGAAGTTCCGCCAGATCCTTGAGGACGAATACCTCGGCTACAAGCTGGCCGACGGTCCCGCAGCCCCCAAGCCCACCACCCCCGGCGATCACATCGGCGTGCACGAGCAGAAGGACGGCAAGTTCTTTATCGGCGCCACCCCGCTGGCCGGCCGGCTCTCCGGCGCGGCGCTGGTGAAGCTGGCGGACACCCTCGAGGCCCGCGGCTCCTACCGCCTGCGCACTACCCCGCACCAGAAGCTTGTGGTCCTGGACGTCGAGAAAGACCAGGTTGAACCGCTGGTCGCCGAACTGGACGCGCTGGGACTCTCCGCCCGTCCGTCTGTGTTCCGCCGCGGCACCATCGCCTGCACCGGCATCGAATACTGCAAGCTGGCCATCGTGGAAACGAAGGTCACCGCCGCCACCGCCGTCGCCGACCTGGAGCGCCGCCTTGCTGACCTGGCGGAGTCGGGTGAACTGCCGCACGCACTGTCCCTCCACATCAACGGCTGCCCCAACTCCTGCGCCCGCATCCAGACCGCAGACATCGGCCTCAAGGGCATGATGCTGCCAACGCCCGACGGCGATCCCTCCCCGGGTTTCCAGGTCCATCTCGGCGGCGGGCTGGCTTCGTCGGAGCGCGAGGAGGCCGGCCTGGGACGCACCGTCCGCGGCCTCAAGGTCTACGTTGAGGACCTCCCGGACTATGTGGAGCGCGTGGTCCGCACCTTCGTTGCCCAGCGCGCCGAAGGCCAGACCTTCGCCGAGTGGGCCCACGCAGCAGAAGAGGAGGCCCTCCAGTAATGGCAAAACATCTCGCACCCGCACCTGCCAAGCGTCCCGTGGAAGAACTCAAGGCCATCGCCGAAGCCGGCGCCGCCGAGCTCGGCTGGGACACCCCGGCCCGCGACGTGATCGCCTGGGTGGAGCGCAACTTCGACCTGCCCGCCGTCGCCGTCGCCTGCTCCATGGCCGACGCCGTCCTCCCGGCGCTGGTCGCTGACCAGATGCCCGGCGTCGACGTCCTGTTCCTGGAGACCGGCTACCACTTCAAGGAAACCTACGCCACGCGTGACGAGGTGGCAGCGAACCTCCGCGTCAACGTGGTGGACGTCCTCCCGGAGAACACCGTGGAACAGCAGGACCGGCTCCTCGGCAAGGACCTCTTTGCCCGCGACGCCGCCCAGTGCTGCGCCCTGCGCAAGGTGGCCCCGCTCCAGCGCACCCTCGCCGGCTACGAACTGTGGTTCACCGGCGTACGCCGCGACGAGGCCCCCACCCGGACCAACACCCCGCTGGTCTCCTGGGATGAAAAGAACGGCCTGGTCAAGGTCAACCCGGTAGCTGCATGGACGTTCGACCAGCTGGTCCAGTACTCCGATGACAACCTCCTGCCCGTCAACCCGCTGCTTTCCCAGGGTTACCCCTCCATTGGCTGCCAGCCCTGCACCCGCAAGGTGGCGCCCGGCGACGACCCCCGCGCCGGCCGCTGGGCAGGCTCCGACAAGACAGAATGCGGACTACACGAATGAGTACTTTCCTAACTGAGGAGACCACCCAGGTGACTGAAGCCGCTGTATCCACGCGCCTCTCCAGCCTGGACGCCCTCGAGTCAGAAGCGATCCACATCATCCGCGAAGTCGTGGCCGAGTTTGAGAAGCCCGCGCTGCTGTTCTCCGGCGGCAAGGACTCCGTGGTGATGCTGCACCTGGCCACCAAGGCGTTCTGGCCGGGCAAGGTGCCCTTCCCCGTCCTGCACGTTGACACGGGGCACAACTTCCCCGAGGTCATCGACTTCCGCGACCGGACGGTGGAGCGGCTGGGACTCAAGCTCGTCGTCGGAAGCGTCCAGGAATTCATTGACCGCGGCGAACTTGCCGAACGCGCTGACGGCACCCGCAACCCGCTGCAGACCGTTCCGCTGCTGGACGCCATCCAGCAGAACAAGTTCGACGCCGTGTTCGGCGGCGGCCGCCGTGACGAGGACAAGGCCCGCGCCAAGGAGCGTATTCTCAGCCTCCGCGACGAGTTCGGCCAGTGGGACCCGCGCAACCAGCGTCCCGAGCTGTGGAACCTGTACAACGGCCGCCACACCGTGGGCCAGCACGTCCGCGCGTTCCCCATCAGCAACTGGACCGAGCTGGACATCTGGCGCTACATCGAGCGCGAGAACATCGAGCTGCCGGGCCTGTACTACGCCCACGACCGCGAGGTCTTTGCCCGCGACGGCATGTGGCGCGCGGTGGGCGAGGTATCCCAGCCCCTGCCGCACGAGGAAGTCATTACCAAGACGGTCCGCTACCGCACTGTGGGGGACATGTCCTGCACCGGTGCCGTTGAGTCGGCCGCAGCCACCGTGAGCGACGTTGTGATCGAAGTTGCCGCCTCCACCATCACCGAACGTGGTGCCACCCGTGCAGATGACCGCATCTCCGAGGCAGCCATGGAAGACCGCAAGAAGGATGGTTACTTCTAAATGAGCACCGACACTTCGCTCCTGGCCGCCGAGCTGGAAACAGCCCTGCCCACCACGCTGTTCCGCTTCGCCACCGCCGGATCGGTCGACGACGGGAAGTCCACTTTGGTGGGCCGCCTCCTGCACGATTCCAAGGCGATCCTCGCTGACACTCTCGACGCCGTCGCCCGCACCTCGGCCGACCGCGGCTTTGGCGGCTCGGCAGGCGGCATCGACCTGGCCCTCCTGACCGACGGCCTGCGTGCCGAGCGCGAGCAGGGCATCACCATCGACGTCGCGTACCGCTACTTCGCCACGGACCGCCGCAGCTTCATCCTGGCCGACTGCCCCGGGCACGTTCAGTACACCAAAAACACGGTGACCGGCGCGTCCACGGCGGATGCCGTCGTCGTACTCATTGACGCCCGCAAGGGTGTGCTGGAGCAGACCCGCCGGCACCTGTCCGTGCTGCAGCTGCTGCGCGTGGCGCATGTGATTGTGGCCGTCAACAAGATTGACCTGGTGGACTTCAGCGAGTCCGTGTTCCGCGAGATCCAGGCCGACGTGCAGCAGGTGGCCCGTGAACTGGGCATCGGCTCCGCCGAGCTGGGCAGCGCCGACCACATCGATGACCTGCTGGTCATCCCGGTGTCCGCCCTCGACGGCGACAACGTGGTGGACCGCTCCGAACGCACCCCCTGGTACGACGGCCCGGCCCTGCTGGAGGTCCTCGAAACCCTGCCCGCCGCCGACGAGATCGACACGCAGCTGGAGAGCTTCCGCTTCCCCGTGCAGCTGGTCATCCGGCCGCAGGGTGCGCTGGCTCCCGACGCCGTGGCCGCCGGCCTGGACGTTGAGGCCTACCGCGACTACCGTGCCTACGCCGGCCAGATCACCGAGGGGTCCGTGAAGGTGGGTGATTCCGTGTCCGTGCTGACGCCCGGCCAGGATGCACGCACGACGACGGTGCTTGGCATCGATTTCGCCGGCGAGTCCCTGCAGGAAGCGTTCGCCCCGCAGTCCGTGGCAATCCGGCTGGCAGACGAGTTCGATGTCGCCCGCGGTGACACCATCGCAGCAGCCGGCACCGTCCGCGAGTCCTCCGCCGACCTGTATGCGGCCCTGTGCTGGCTGTCGCCGAAGCCGCTGCGGGAGGGCGCCAAGGTGCTGGTCAAGCACGGCACCCGCACCGTCCAGGCTTTGGTCCGCAGCGTCAGCGGCAAGCTGGACCTGGCCACTTTCAAGCTTGAGGGTGCGTCCAGCCTGGAGCTCAACGACATCGGCCATGCGCAGCTCCGGCTCGCCGCGCCGCTGCCGCTCGAGAACTACCTGCACCACCGCCGCACCGGCGCGTTCCTGGTGATCGACCCTCAGGACGGCAACACGCTGGCCGCGGGCCTGGTCAAGGACCACCCGGGAGACCACGAGGACGAGCGCTACTCCATCTGAGCCGTTCGAACTGCCGCTCAGCTCGAGCTGCCCTGCCCCGCATGACCGTTGCTGCCCAGCACCGGTTGTGCGGGGCAGAGCCGTTCGTGGGCGAGTATTGGCGGCCGCCGTTACTCCGGCCGGCCCACCACAACCTGTGCGGGACTGTGGATGATGTAGCCGTTCAGCCAGGAAAACAGGGCACGGAGCTTCTGCTGGAATCCGGACAGCAGGGCCAAGTGCACCAGGAGCCAGGACATAAAGGCCAGCGGCCCCTGTAGCTGGATCCGCTGCCGGCCGATCTCAGCCACTGCTGCGCCCCGGCCGATCATCGCCATGTAACCCTTGTCGAGGTACTTGAACGGCAGCCGGGTCCCGCCGGTGAGGTCGGCCTGGATGTTGCGCGCCGCCCACTTGCCCGCCTGCTGCGCCACGGAGCCCAGCTGCGGGAGCGCGGCGCCAGTGGAATCGGTCATGTTGGCGGCGTCGCCGAGGACATACACACCCTCGACGTCCGGCGCGGTCAGGTCCGGGCGGACATCGATGCGGCCTCCCCGGCCCTGCTTCAGGCCGGAGTCCGCTATGATCCCGCCGGCCTTCAGGCCACCGGCCCACACCACCACCCGGGTCGGGATGACCGTCCCGTCAGCGAGCGTTACGCCGTCGTCCCTGACCTCCGTCACGCCGACGCCGAGGTGGAGCTGGACGCCGATCTTCGTCAGCCGTTTCCGGGTGTACTCCTGCGACTTCTCCGAAAAAGCGTTGAGGACAGTCGGGATCATGTCCACAAGATGGACGCGGCAACGGGCCGCGAGCTCCGGCGAGAAGTATTTTGGCACCACGAACTTCACGTTCTCCGCCATGGCGCCTGCGGTTTCCACGCCCGTTGGCCCGCCGCCGACCACGACGACGTCCACGGAGCCGCCCGGCTCCCGGTCGGCCTCATCCAGCAGGTGGGTCAGTTTTGCGCCCAGCCGGGTTGCGTCGGTGACCGAATACAGCGGATAGGCATGTTCCTCCGCGCCCGGGGTGTTGAAGAAGTTCGGGACGGCGCCCGGCGCGATGACCAGGATCTGTGCCCGGTGGGTTTCGCCGTCGGCCGTGGTCACGGTCCGGTTGGCCGCATCGACCGAGGCCACGTCCGCGGTGAGCACCCGCACTTTCCCCATGCGCCTGAAAATGGAGCGAAGCGGCCGGGCAATAGCGGACACCCCGATCTGGGAGGTCGCCACCTGGTAGAGGAGCGGCTGGAACTGGTGGTAGTTGTTGGCGTCGATGAGGAGCACGGGGATGCCCTTGCGGCCGAGCTCCTTGGCCACAGTTTTCCCGGCGAACCCGGCCCCCACCACGATGACCTGGTATGTGTCTTCCATCCGAGCAACCTACTCCACCTGGCGCCGGTGCAACAGGGCTTGGGGATCTTCCCGGTCTCTTGCCTCCCGGCTGGCGGTCCACCATCATCAACAGTGGGAGGCGCAGCGTGGAAACCATCACCCCAAAGCTCATCAACTGGGCCTCGATCCTGGACGAGAAGACCCGCGCGCAGGCCATCGCCACGTCAACGCTGCCGTTCATCTATCCGCACCTGGCCCTGATGCCGGATGCCCACCTGGGCAAGGGCGCCACGGTGGGCTCGGTGATTCCCACGCTGCACGCCATCATTCCGGCCGCCGTGGGGGTGGACATCGGCTGCGGCATGATCGCCGTGCGGACCCAGTACTCCGTGACAGACCTTCCCAAGGACCGGAAGCGGCTGCGCGAGGACATCGAACGCGTCATCCCGCTGTCCGCCGGCCACAACAACCGCACGGTCAAGGCCACGGCCGAGCCCCGCCTCGCCGAGCTTCGGAAGCTGGCAGCCAAAGCCGGCTTCAACCCCGCGCAGTACCTGGCGAAGTGGGAGCTGCAGCTGGGCTCCCTGGGCTCGGGCAACCACTTCATCGAGGTCTCCGCCGACGAAACGGACGCCGTCTGGCTGTTCCTGCACTCCGGTTCGCGCGGTGTTGGCAACAAGATCGCCCAGCATCACATCGGCGTCGCACAGCAGGTCAACCGGAAGCGCGGCACCAGGCTGCCGGACCCGGACCTCGCCTACCTTGAGGAAGGCACCTCCGAGTTCACCCGCTACATCGCGGAGCTGCGGTGGGCCCAGCACTTCGCCCTGCTCAACCGCGAGGAAATGATGGACCGCGTCACCACCCAGTTCAGCCACTGGGTGGGCGGGCCGGTCACGGAACGCGAGCGGATCAACTGCCACCACAACTTCACCCGGCAGGAAACCCACTACGGGAAGTCCGTGTGGGTATCGCGGAAAGGGGCCATCAAAGCCGAGCACGGCGATCCGGGACTGATTCCCGGGTCCATGGGAACGGCGTCGTACGTGGTGGAAGGCCTCGGCAACCCGGTGTCGCTCAATTCCTCACCGCACGGCGCCGGCCGTGAGTATTCCAGAACGGCGGCACGCAAGGCGTTCACGCTGTCGGAGCTGAAGACGGCCATGCAGGGGATCGAGTTCCGGCCCACCGAGGCGTTCATCGACGAGATTCCGGCCGCGTACAAACCGATCGACCAGGTCATGCACGACGCCTCGGACCTCGTCAAGGTCCGGCACAAACTGCGTCAGCTCATCAACGTCAAAGGGGATTGAACCGGCCGTATTGTGGTTCCGGCCCGGTGCGGAATGTGACGCCGCGTGAACGCGCGTGACCCCCCGTTTCTGCTTCATTGAATGGGTTTATGCCACTCCCTATGGTGAAACAATGACAAGTTCCAAGCCCGGGATGACCCGCATCGTGGCAGGCGAAAGCGCAGTTCCTAAGCGCAAGCGTGCCATCGAGGCGGCCCTGGCCATCGGGCTCGTTGTGCTGATCGCTCTCGGCGCCGTGGTGGCATCCAATATTTCGCGGGACGCGTCCGCCCAAGCCTCCGCACCGGCTCCTACGCTCGCCGATGAACTCAAGCTGGGCTACTTCGGAAACCTCACCCACGCGCCCGCCCTGGTGGGTGTGAAGCAGGGGATCCTCGCCCGGAATTTAGGCACCACCACGCTCAGCACCGAAACGTTTAACGCCGGGCCTGCCGCGATCGAGGCCCTGAACGCCGGCGCCATCGACGCCGCCTACATCGGTCCGAACCCTGCCATCAACTCCTTCGTGAAGAGCCGCGGTGAGTCGGTCAGCGTCATTGCCGGTGCGGCCGCGGGCGGCGCGCAGCTGGTGGTCAAGCCGGAGATCACCTCCGCGACCGACCTCCGCGGCAAAACCCTGGCGTCCCCGCAGCTTGGCGGCACGCAGGACGTGGCCTTGCGCGCGTGGCTGTCTTCGCAGGGATACAAAACCAACGTGGACGGCAGCGGCGACGTCGCCATCAACCCCACCGACAACGCGCAGACCCTGAAGCTGTTCCAGGACGGAAAGCTCGACGGCGCGTGGTTGCCTGAGCCGTGGGCGTCCCGCCTGGTGCTGACCGCCGGAGCAAAGGTGCTGGTGGATGAAAAGGACCTCTGGGACGGTTCCCTTTCCGGCAAGGCAGGCGAATTCCCCACCACCATCCTGATTGTGAACAAGAAGTTCGCCGCCGAACACCCGGACACCGTGAAGGCCCTCCTCCGCGGCCACGCCGAAGCCGTGGCCTGGCTGAACAGCGCACCCGCTGCTGAGAAGGCGGACGTCATCAACTCCGCCCTGCTGGAATCAGCCGGTGCGGCTCTTTCCGCCGATGTCCTCGACCGGTCCCTGCAGAACGTCATTTTCACCGTGGATCCGCTCGCCGGAACGTACCCCAAACTGCTCCAGGACGGGGCGGACGCCGGCACCACCAAGGAAGCCGACATCACCGGCCTGTTTGACCTTCGCGCCCTGAACGAAGTCATCGGCACGTCAGGCCAGCCCATCTCCGCCGCGGACCTCGGCCAGGACTGACCGCGCCGCCACCGCACCACCACCAACCTAAGGACGGGACCATGCCAGTCGTACTGGAACAGCTGGGCAAGCGCTTCGGCGACGGCGCCCCGGTGCTGGAGGATGTCAACGCCACCATCGGCTCGGGCGAGTTCGTCGCCCTCCTCGGTGCGTCCGGCTGCGGCAAATCCACCCTCCTGAACATCATGGCGGGACTGGAGGCCCCGACGTCGGGCGCCCTCGAAGTACCCAGCGACGGAGCAGCGTTTATGTTCCAGGACGCCGCCCTGTTCCCGTGGCTGACCGCGCGGGAGAACATCGAGCTGGCCCTGAAGCTGCGCGGTGTGGGGAAAGCTGAGCGCCGCATCAAGGCCGACGAACTCCTGGACCTGGTACACCTCGGCGAGGCAGGGGACAAGCGCCCGCACGAGCTTTCCGGCGGCATGCGCCAGCGCGTGGCACTGGCCCGGGCACTGTCGCAGGACAGGCAGCTGCTGCTGATGGACGAGCCGTTCGCCGCCCTTGACGCCATCACCCGCGACCTCCTCCACGACGAGCTGGAACGCATCTGGAAGGAAACCGGGCGCACCATCGTTTTCGTCACGCACAACGTCCGCGAGGCCGTGCGCCTGGGCCAGCGGGTGCTGCTGCTGTCCTCCCGCCCCGGCCGGGTGGTCCGGGAATGGGCCGTCACCGAGGAACACCGAACCGACGCCGGCCTCGCCGGACAGCTGACCGGGGTCATCACCGCCCGGCTGCGGGAGGAGATTCGCCGCCATGCCAAATAACTCAGTATCTGATCCGGTGGTTAAGCCTGTCGAAACCAAACCGGTGGCTGAACCGGAAACCCGTCATATTCACGCCGCGCTGACCCGCACTTCCACCGGGCACGAGGACCTGCGCGAGCTTGAGGCCGGGCTGGATTCGTTGCAGTCCGACGCCGCCCGCAAGCACCGGATCGACTGGAGCCGGGTCCTCCTGCCGGTGGCCGCCCTGGTGATCCTGGTTCTGGTCTGGCAGTTCTACGTCTCCCTTGGTGTGAAGCGCCGCGACCTGGTCCCCGGCCCGCTCGACGTGCTCGGCCAGCTCGGGGTGCTCTGGGGCGATGCGAAACTGCAGGAAGCCGTCTGGACGTCGCTGCAGCGAGGCATTGTCGGCTTCCTGATTTCGGTTGCCATCGCCACTCCGGTGGGGCTGCTGCTGGCTCAGGTTGCGCCGCTGCGCCGTGCCTTTGGACCCCTGATTTCGGGTCTGCAGGTCCTGCCGTCCGTCGCATGGGTTCCTGCCGCGATCATCTGGTTCGGACTGACCGACGCCACCGTCTACTTCGTAGTGTTTATGGGTGCGATCCCGTCCATCATCAACGGCCTCATCTCGGGCGTGGACCAGATCC
The DNA here is from genome assembly GCF_014764445.1 of Pseudarthrobacter sp. BIM B-2242. Taxonomy (NCBI): domain Bacteria; kingdom Bacillati; phylum Actinomycetota; class Actinomycetes; order Micrococcales; family Micrococcaceae; genus Pseudarthrobacter; species Pseudarthrobacter sp. BIM B-2242. The sequence continues at coordinate 3,161,976 of NZ_CP061721.1, read as the reverse complement.
CGCCGCAGTACCGCCGCGTGGGCACGGTCCTGGGCGCGAACCGGCTGCAGATGGCCATCCAGATCATCCTGCCCGCGGCCCTCCCCGGCTACCTCGGGGGCCTCAAGCAGGGCTGGGCCTTCTCCTGGCGGTCCCTTATGGCGGCGGAAATCATCGCGGTGGGCGGCACCATCGGGTTCGGCCTGGGCTCGCTGCTTGACCAGGGCCGCGTCCTGTCCGACATGACCATCGTGATGGCTGCCATCCTGCTGATCCTTGGGGTCGGCATCCTGATCGAGCTGCTGGTGTTCGCCCCGATCGAGAAGCGCCTCCTCCGCAGCCGCGGCCTCCTCGCCGGCAGCACCCGCTAGGTTTCCCTCCAACGCGGGGTCAGGTTTTGCCCAATAAACGATGGTTATTGGGCAAAACCTGACCCCGCGTTGGCCTTTGCCGGGCACATGGCAACCACTTTGCGTAATTCTTGGCCTCGCCTTGTAGCCACAACCCCGAGAATCCGGGGAACCCAGAGGCGCTTGCCCGCAATAGTTACGCATTTGCGCTGCCCGCCGGCGAGCAGGGACTCTGGCAGACTGGCGCCATGACCGTCAGCTTTGTGTGCCGCACCGAGTCCGCGCTCCCGCGTGAACGCCTGTTCGATCTCGCCCGGAGTGTTGATGTCCACCTCGAGTCCCAGCAGCGGGCCGGGGAGCGCGCGGTCGCCGGCGTCACGACAGGCCTCATCGGTCAAGGCCAAGAGGTGACCTGGCAGGCCCGGCATTTCGGCGTGCCCCTGCGGATGACCAGCCGCATTACGGCGCTCAACTTCCCAGCGAGCTTCACGGATGAGCAGGTGAGAGGGCCGTTAAAGGCCTTCCGCCACGTCCACGAGTTCGAAGCCACTGCCGCCGGCTGCATCATGACGGACCGCGTGGAGTTCACTGCGCCGTTCGGTCCGGCAGGCCGCCTCGTAGAAAGGCTCATCCTCCGCCGCTATCTGCAGCGCCTCATCGAAGACCGCGGACGGTTCCTCGCCGCTGCGCCACTGGATGCCAGCTCCCTGCCTCCCACCGACGCGGGGTCAGATTAGGCTCAATATCCATCGTCTGATGTGACCCCTCGGTGGTTCTGGGGCGCTGTGGGAGCACGACGGTGGCGCGGTCTATGTGACGCAGGATTACCTAGCGTTACCGGGTGTTTCCGTACCGTTGTTGGCCAGTGTGACGCGGCCCTACCGTTGATTCATGGCAATTCAGGATATATACCCCACCGCGCTGCGGCTGCTCGGCCGCCCGGTGCTGGTGGTTGGCGGCGGTCCGGTGGCTGCCCGCCGCGCCAAGGGCCTGCTCGACGCCGGTGCCCGGGTTACCGTCGTGGCTCCCGTTGCCTGCCCCGCACTTTTAGAACTGGCCGACGCCGGGCTCCTCACTTGGGAGCCGCGCCCGTACCGCCCGGAGGACGTCGACGGCGTCTGGTTCGTCCAGACTGCGACCGGCGATTCCGCCGTGGACACCCGCGTTTCACAAGACGCCGAAGCGCAGCGGATCTGGTGCGTTAACGCCTCTGATCACGAAGCATCAGCCGCCTGGACTCCCGCCGTCGCCGTGGTTGATGACGTGCAGATCGCCGTCAACGCCGGGGGAGACCCCCGCCGCGCCATGGCCCTGCGCAACGCCGTCGCCACCGCACTCGAGACCGGCGACCTCCCGCTGCGCCGCCAGCGCGCCCACCGTGGAAGTGTCGCCCTCGTGGGCGGCGGACCCGGCGACACCGGCCTCATCACCGTCCGCGGCCGCCGGCTCCTCGGCCAGGCCGACGTCGTGGTTGCAGACCGCCTCGGCCCCCGCGAACTGCTCAACGAACTCGCCCCGGACGTCCGCGTCATCGAAGTGGGCAAGACCCCCGGCCACCACCCCGTGCCGCAGGCAGAGATCAACCGCATCCTCGTCGACGAAGCGTTGCAGGGGCACCGCGTTGTCCGGCTCAAGGGCGGGGACCCGTATGTCCTCGGCCGCGGCGGCGAGGAAGCCGAATACTGCCGGCAGCACGGCGTCGAGGTCGAAGTGGTCTCCGGCGTCACGTCCGCGATCTCCGTCCCGGCCGCCGCAGGCATCCCCGTCACGCACCGCGGCCTGGCCAAGGGATTCAGCGTGGTGACCGGCCACGAGGAACTGTCTGAGGTTCCTGCCCGCCCGGACCACACGATCGTTCTGTTGATGGGCGTTGCCGCGCTGCGCGATTCCGCGTCCGCCCTGGGCAAAGCCGGTCTGCCCCGGGACACGCCGGTTGGTATTGTTGAAAACGGCTATTTGCCGAATCAGCGCGTGACCATCGGCACGCTCGGTTCCATCGCTGACCAGGCGGAAGCCACCGGCGTCGCGAATCCCGCCGTGATTGTGATCGGCGACGTTGTCCGCGTCAGCCCGTTCGCGCCGTCGCACTTCAAGACCGCCGATTACAGCACCACCACCCCGAACAAGCCCCGTACCACCCCCAGTCCCCGCACAAACCAAAGCACCACCCGCGTCCTCACCACCTAGCCACCAACCCAACTAGGTAGCGCTATCTGTCGTTATGAGCCCTCAAAACGACAGATAGTGCTACCTAGTTGGGATGGAACGAAGAAAAGGAACACAGCCGTGTCATCAAGCACCTCCGTAGGATCTGCCGAGCGTCCGCTGCGCGTTGCCGTTGTGGGCTCCGGCCCGGCCGGCGTCTACGCCGCGGACATCCTCACCAAGAGCGAAGCCGTCAAGAGCGGTGAGCTGACCGTGAGCATCGACCTCTTTGACCGCTACCCGGCACCCTACGGCCTGATCCGCTACGGCGTGGCACCGGACCACCCGCGCATCAAGGGCATCGTAAACGCCCTGCACAAGGTCCTGGACCGCGGCGACATCCGCTTCTTCGGCAACGTGGACTACGGCACGGACATCTCCATCGAGGACCTTCGCACCCATTACGACGCCGTCATCTTCGCCACCGGCGCCATCAAGGACGCGGACCTGAACATCCCGGGCATCGAGTTGGACGGCTCCTACGGCGGCGCGGACTTCGTCTCCTGGTACGACGGCCACCCGGACGTCTCCCGCGAATGGCCGCTGGACGCGAAGGAAATCGCTGTGATCGGCAACGGCAACGTGGCCCTGGACGTGGCCCGTGTCCTCTCCAAGCACGCCGACGACCTGCTGGTCTCCGAAATCCCGGACAACGTCTACGCCGGCCTGAAGAACTCACCCGTCACAGACGTCCACGTCTTCGGCCGCCGCGGCCCCGCGCAGGTGAAGTTCACGCCGCTGGAGCTTCGCGAGCTGTCCCACTCCAAGGACGTGGACATCATCCTCTACGCCGAGGACTTCGAGTTCGATGAGGAATCGGACCGCCAGATCCAGAGCAACAACCAGACCAAGACCATGGTGGGCACCCTCACCAACTGGATCGCCGAACAGCCCGAGGACCTCTCCGAGCTCACCGCCTCCCGCCGCCTGCACCTGCACTTCCTGCACAGCCCGGTGGAGATCTACGACGACGCCGAGACGCCGGGCAAGGTTGCCGGGATGAAGTTCGAGCGCACCGAGCTGGACGGCACGGGCAACGCCCGCGGCACCGGCGAGTTCGTGGACTACCCTGTGCAGGCCGTGTACCGCGCCATCGGCTACTTCGGTTCGGCGCTGCCGGAGATCGAATTCGACCACAAGAAGGGCGTCGTACCGAACGACGGCGGCCGCGTCCTGGATGCCGCCGGCACCCACGTGCCGGGCATCTACGCCACCGGCTGGATCAAGCGCGGCCCCGTCGGCCTCATCGGCCACACCAAGGGCGACGCGCTCGAGACCGTCACGTACTTGCTCGAAGACCGCGAAAACCTGCCGGTTGCCGCCGTTCCCGCGGAGGACGCCGTCGTCGAACTCCTTGATGCCCGCGGCGTGAAGTTCACCAGCTGGGAAGGCTGGCTGGCCCTGGACGCCCACGAACTGGCGCTGGGCGCCGCGGCCACCGAGGCCGGCGGATCCCACGGTGTTGAGGTCAAGCGTGAGCGCATCAAGGTGGTGCCGCGCGAGGACATGGTTGCCATCTCCCGCGACGGCGTCACCGCCGCGGTCTAGGACATAGTTAGGAGCGCCGGACCACCTTGGTGGTCCCGCGCTCCTGCCTTTAACTCCCGGCGCCGCCAGCGGCCATCAGCTCCAGCCGCTTGAGCGTTTCCTTGTTGCGCACGTCGATCAGGGGGTCGCGCACCGCCTTGGGAACCAGCTTGCCGGGTCCCCGGATGGCGTCCTCGGCAATGGTGACCCGGCATTGTGTGCCCATATCCTCCAGGGTGATCAGCACCTTGGCTTCGCCCAGCGGCCAGCCGCGTGCCACCAGTTCCAGTGAGCGTCCGGGCTCGACGGCGGTCACCCGGGAGCTGTCGTCGATCACCAGCGGCCAGGCGCCCACGGAGTGGTGGAGCCGGGAGCCGGCTTCGGGCCAGTGCGCATCAACCGCGCGGATCCGGGAGGCCCCCACCACCCAGCCCGAGTACAGCCATCCGTTGGCGATCACCTTCCAGACATCCTCGGCCGGGGAATTGAATACGCGGGAAACGGTGGACATTGTGCGTTCCTTCCATTGGGTAAAGCATCTCGCTCACAGATGGCTCCCGGCGTCGGGCTACATTCGGCCAAACCGGGCACGGACCAGCGCGAACACGCCGTAACAGATGAAGCCGGCGCCGATCGCTACCAAAAGATACGGGCCAAACGGGTGGTCGCGGAGGGCCTTCAGGCTGCCGTCCAGGCCGGTGGATTCTTCGGGGCTGCGCTTCGCAGCAGCGATGACAAAGAGCAGCCCTGCGAGGTTCAACGCGATGCCTTTGGCCGCGTGCCCGGTGACGCCCAGGGAGTCGATGAGCTTGCCGCGGCGGGTCCCGTCGAAATGGAAGAGCTCTTCCTTGAAACCGCGCCGCACTCCCTTCACCACAAAGTAGATCCCCACGCCCATGATGGTCAGGCCCAGGGCTATCAGCACGGGCAGCCCGACAGGCGTGTTCAGGAGGGCGGTGCTGAAATCCCGGGTGGTGTCCCCGGAATCCCCGCGCAGGCCAACGGCGAACCCGGCAAAGCTTAAGCCCACACTGCCGTACGCGATGGCCAGGAACCCGGAGGAGACCAGCTTGCCGAGTTGCTGCTTACGGGGCAGGTGCCGGGCCCGGAGCGTGGCTTCGCTCAGTTGCCATAACGCCAGGCCGGTGCACGCCACCACGCACGTCCAGAGCACTGCAGGCCCCCAGATGTTCGCGGCCATTTGCTCGATGGCGCCGGTGGCTTCAGCCTGTCCCGGCTGCCCGAAGGCGATGGCGATGGCGATGGCACCCACAATGATGTGGAGCAAGGCCATTACGGCAAACCCGGTGCGCGCCACAATGTCCAGCGCCTTGGTATCCGACGCTTCCTCCACGGCGTCTGCCGCCTCGCTGATGCCCGATTCGCCGTCTGCCATGGCCTAGCCGTTCATGGGCCCCTCTGCGTGCAGCTTGCCGGCTCCTGGACCTTCAACATGAATCGTGCAGCGGACCACCAGCTTGCCCGGAGCGTGGTCCAGTTCCACCAGGCTGTCGTTCGCGCTGAGGGAGGTGAAGACTTCAGAGCCTGCCACCACCGTGACACCCCTTGCCTTGGCGGTCTGGCTGGCGTTTTCGAATGCTTCCTTCTCCAGGTTTGAAATATATGAGCCGTCATTTTCGCGGGCTGGGTCCCCGAATGCCCAGCCGAACAAAGTCCCTGTTTCCATGCCGACGATATTACGCGGTATCCAGCCTGCTGAAGGCGGGGTTCCGTAACATTAGTAAGTGTGCTTACGATAGCGTGACTAAGACCTTCGCGGTGGCCAGTAAGAAAACGGCACCAGCGGCATTGGAACCAAACGTGAGGAAACACATCATGGCAGGAAATCTTGTTGCCCGCTCCATTCACGACCTGACGGCCGCGGCCTGGTTCGGCGGTTCGCTGATGGGTGCCATCGGGCTGAACGGGGCGGCGGCCGAGGCAAAAGACCCGGCAGAACGTACCCGGCTCTCGAGTGCGGGCTGGATGAAGTGGGCACCCGTCCAGACGGCAGCCTTCGCTTCACATCTGCTCGCGGACCTCGCCATCGCCTGGGAAAACAAGGAGCGCATCGCTAAGCAGGACGGCGTGGCCCGGGATACGGCCATCAAGACGGCGGTGACGGTGGCCGGCGCCGCCGTGACCCTGTACGCCGGCATCCTCGGCAAGAAGGTGGACAAGCTCGCGGACCAGGGCGGCGAAGGTGCCACCGAGCCCAGGCCGGGCGCGTCCGATGAGCTGAAAGCAGCCCAGCAGCAGTTAAAGCTGCTGCAGTGGGCCATCCCCGCCTTTGCCGGCGCGGTGGTCATCCTCGGTGCGAAGCACGGCGAAATGCAGCGTCCCAAGAATGTGTTCGCAGGGCTCCGCTCCTAGGGTCACAATCCCAAGCAGTTAACGAACGACGGCGGTCCGGCACGTGGTTGCCGGACCGCCGTCGTGCGCTACAACCGAACCGTGGGTCACTTATTGAAGGTCCGCGTCGAAAGTCGGACAAATCCTCAGACGGGCTGGGTGTCAGGTGGCGGGAGGTCGGGGTTCATGTCCTGGAGGTTGGGGTCCTCGGCCGTCCACACCTGGATGACCGCCCAGATGACTGCCGCCAGCGGGACAGCCAGCACGGCGCCCACGATGCCGGCCAGGATGGTGCCGGCGGTCAGCGCCATCAGGATCACCAAAGCGTGGAGCTTCAGGGCATTACCCATGACGATGGGCTGCAGCAGGTCGCCCTCGAGCTGGTTGACGGCGATGACCACGGCCACCACAATCAGTGCAACCACTGGACCGTTGGCCACAAGGGCGACAAGGGCGGCAAGGATGCCGGCCACGGTGGCTCCAACGAGCGGGATGAACGCGGTCATGAAGATGATGATGGCAAGCGGGAATGCCAGCGGCACCTGGAGGATCAGGAGCGCTGCGCCGATGGCCACGGCGTCCACGAGTGCCACGATGGCGGTGCCCCGGACGTAGCCGCCCAGGACCTCCAGGGTGCGCTTGCCGGACCGGCGGAGCTTCGCTTCGCGTTCCCCCGAGAACGGCCGCAGGAAGAAGGTCCAGATCTTGGCGCCGTCCTTGAGGAAAAAGAACAGGATGACCACCATCAGGATGCTCCCGGCCAGGAACTCGGTCACCACGGAGAGCCCGGTGATGGCACCCGAACGGACCTGGCTGCTGGTGGCGAACTGGATGAGGCCTTCCCGCGCCTGGTCCAGCTGCTCCTTCTCGATCGGAACGGGTCCGTTGAGCAGGAACTGCTCCAGTTCGTCCAGGCCGGAGGATGCCTGCTGCGCCAGTTCAGCCCACTGGCTCCGGACGGAGAAGTAAATGACGGTGCCAACTCCTGCCAGCAGGAGCAGAAGGGCCACAAACGCCACCCCCGTGGCTGCGGCGCCAGGCAGCCCGCGCCGGCGCAGCATGTTCACAAACGGACCGATGGCCGCGGCCAGGATCAGCGCGATCAGGATCGGGATGACCAGGAGCTTGATCTGCATCAGGGCGTACACGGAGACGACGGCCACCGTCAGGAGCAGCAGGATCTGGGCCGAGCGGATGCCCACCCTGCCCAGGCCGTCGGCCCAGAGCTCAGCCGGCGCCCTCCGCGGGGCCTTCCGCGGCGCGGCCGCGCTGGTGGAAGCGGCCGGTGAACCTTCTGCCGTCAAAGGTCCGGCTGCAGTGGATGGCCGCTTTGGAAACTGCTCCTGGCCGGATAGATCGGTTGCTTTCGCCATGTGTACTCCTCGATCGGCGGGTAACAGGAGCGTCGGGGCATTCCGGGCTCAGTACCTTTCAGAAAGTAAGCCTACTGACTGGATTGGCCCGCCGCGAAGCCGCCGCGCTACCGGACGCGACCTGGCGTAGGCAGCCCTACGCCCGCAGCCACTCGGCGCAGGAGTTGAGGTTCTGGTTGACGCTGGCCACGGCGGCTTCGGCGTCGTGGGCTTCGATGGCATCCACCACGGCCCCGTGGCCCTCGTGGGTGAGGCCGTCCAGGCGGCCCTTGCGCTGCTGCCTCAGCAGGTCCTGGTGGAAGACGTCGCCGAAACTGACGTAGAGCTCATGCAGCAGCGGGTTCCCGGTTGCCTGGGCCACGCGGGCGTGGAAGGCCCAGTCCGCCCGGGCCCAGCCCTCGATGTCGGCAGCGTTCCAGGCCACCTCCCGGGCGGCGAGGACGGCACGCAGGGCGGCGACGTCGTCGGGCGTTGCATTCCGGGCGGCAAGCCGGGCGGCCTGTGTGTCGAGGCCGAGCCTGACCTCGAGGATGTGTTCATCCGTGTGGTCCTGGTACATCCGGCGGGCGGCGCCGGAAATTTCGCTGGTGGCGCGGACATAGGTGCCGTCACCGCGGCGGACTTCCAGCATCCCGCTGTGGGCCAGGGCCTTGACGGCCTCGCGGAGGGTTCCGCGGGAAACTCCCAGGGCCTGCATTAGTTCAGTCTCGGAGGGGATCCGCTGCTGCAGCTGCCATTCGCCGGTATGGATCATCTGGCGGAGTTTGGCGGTGACTTCTTCGGCGAGGGGCTGGCGGTGTGAGGTGCTCAGGGTCATGTCGTCCTACTTCTTCCGCGTCCCGATGGGACTGCGCGAGATCAGGTGGGCCACTGCAACCTGGACCACTGCAAGCCCCAGAAGCAGTGCTACGGGCAAGGTCCAGCTGCCGGTCATTCCGTACAGGAGCCCCGTGCCGAACGGTCCCGCTGTCGCCAAAAGGTAACCGGTGGACTGCGCCAGCGTGGACAGGGCGGTGGTCTCGGCGGTGCTGGTCCCGCTTCGGCTGATCAGTACCATCACGAGCGGGAAGATGCCCAGGCCGAAGCCAAGCAGGACCGCGGGGATGACGGCCAGGTGCACGGGCATGACCAGGAGCGAAACCAGGCCGGAGACCATAATGATGCTGACCAGATACAGTGCGGGCCGGAGCATCCGGGGCCTTGAGCCGATGGCGAGGATCAGCATGCCTGCCGGTACCGACACCAGCTGCAGCAGCCCGAACAGCAGGCCACTGTCCGCCGCGTTGAGGCCCATGCTGGTCAGCATCGACGGGAACCAGCTGATCAGCGCATAGGCAATCAGTGCCTGCAAGGTGAAAATGGCGGTGAGGAGCAGGCCCTTTCGGGTGCGCAGCAGAGGCCATGGTGAGATGTGCGGCGTCGTGTTAAGGGCGCGGTTGCGGTGCGTATGCAGGACCATGGGCAGGAAGCCCAGGAACGCTGCCACCGCCAGGAAACCGAGCGCACCCACGGCGGAGGAAGGGGAGCCCAGCGCCTGGGACAAGGGAACCACCGTCACGGCGGCCACAGTGGCGCCCGTGGTCATGGTGACGGTATACAGTGCGGTCATCACCGAGGTGCGGTGCGCAAAATGCTCGCGGATGAATGACGGCATGGCGACGTTGCAGACCGCCAGCCCGGACATCCCCACCACCGTGCCCGCCAGCAGCATGCCGGTAGCGGGTATTCCGCGCAGCAGCAACCCGCCGGCCAAAAATGCCAGCGCCAGCAGGATGGCCTTCTCAACTCCCAGGCGTCCGGTCAGCCAGGACGTCCCGGCCCCTGCCACCGCGAAACAGAGGGTGGGGATGGACGGGATGATCGCTGCGACCAGCGGCCCGTAGCCCAGGACCTGCTGCAGATCGTGCAGGAGTGCGGACGCGCCGGAGATACCGGTCCGCAGGTTCAGCCCGATAAGCACCAACGCCACAACGCCGAAGACAACGACCGTACGTTGCTTGGGCGGTACGGCGGGCGGCGCGGGCGGAGCGGTTGCGGCGGCAGTCATCTCTTCAGGTTAGACGTTAGACGTTTGATGTCTAGGGTTGTGTGGCAAAAATCTCCCGGCTGTTCAGCTGGCGGGCATAGACTCGGGCCAGCGGGCCGCTAGGGCTATCGAAGTGGAGGGACGGGATGGTTATGGCTTCCGAGAACGTTGAGGTCGAAAAGAAGTACGACGTCGGCGGGGAGGCGGAGGTGCCCGATCTCGCCGGGCTTCCCGGGGTGGCGCGCGTAGGGGAACCCCGTGTGGATGCGCTGCAGGCGGTGTACTTCGATACGGAGCGCCACGCGCTCGCCGCCCGCGGCATCACCCTTCGCCGCCGCACCGGCGGCGCTGATGCCGGCTGGCACCTGAAGTTGCCGCCGGAGGTTTCACACGAGGCGGAGCCGGCTTCAGCACCTCAGCGGCGCCGTGAGCTGCACGCCCCGCTGGGCCAGCCCGACGTCGTGCCCGACAGCCTGCTGGCTCATGTGCTGGTGTACCTCCGCGGCGATGAACCGGTGCCGGCTGTCCGCTTGGAAACGCGGCGGACCACGTACGCGCTTTACGCCGACGACGGTGTCCACCTGGCGGATCTCGCCGACGACCGCGTCACGGCCCATGTCCTTGGCGGCACGGTGCCGGCCGACGAGGGGGCCCGCACGCAGCAATGGCGGGAATGGGAACTGGAACTTGTCCATGGCAGCCCGGACCTGTTCCCGGCGGCCGGGGAGGTCCTTGCCTCCGCAGGGGCCCGGCCGGCAGGACACGCGTCAAAGCTGGCAAAGGCCCTGCAGGGCAGCGAGGACGCGGCGGCCGGCACCGAAAGCGCCGGCCCCGGAGGCGCCGGCACCGGAGGCCGCCGCCCGGCGCCCGAACCGCCCCGCAAGAAAGGGCCGGTCTCGGATCTGCTCATTGCCTACCTGGATGCGCAGATCAGCGAAATCCTGGCCAATGATCCGGGGGTGCGGCTGGAGCAGCCCGAAACGGTTCATGACCTGCGCTCGGCCACGCGCCGGGCCCGCTCGGCGCTCGCGGCCTACCGGCGGCTGTACAGCGCAGCCACAGTGCGGCGGCTCCGGGACGAGCTCAAGTGGCTCGGCGGGATGCTGGGGGCACCGCGTGACGCCGAAGTGATGCTGGACCGGTTGCGCGGGCAGGCCGCGGAGCTGCCCCCGGGCCCGGCGTCCAAAGCCGCGGCGGACCGGCTGGAAGAGGAACTCGGCAATACTTTGGACACGGCCTACCGGAAGCTCCAAAAGACGCTGCTTTCCGAACGGTATTTCCGGCTCCTGGATGACCTCGAGGCGTTCCGCGACCATCCGCCAACACGGCCGGCCGGGCAGGCCACGGCCCGCAAGGCAGCCGGCAAACTGGTGGGGAAAGCGGCCAAGCGGCTGCAGCGGGCGGCCCGGACAGCCAAGCGGGCCCGCCGCGGAACCCAGCACGAGACCGCCCTTCACCAGGTCCGCAAGGATGCCAAGCGGTTGCGCCACGTCGCGGAGTCCGTGGGCCCCGTGCACGGCAAACGCGCCAGGAAGATCGTCAAGGCCGCGCACCGCCAGCAGAAGATCCTCGGCGATTTTCAGGACAGTGTGGTGGCCCGCGGTGTTCTGGCCAGGCTGGCGGCAGCGCCGGACCTGAACCAAGAGGTGGCGTCGGCCTTCGTCACGCTTGAGACCCGGCAGGTCCAGCTGGCGGCCGAGGCGGAGGCCGCGTACTGGAAGGCGCGCAAGAAGTCCCGCACGGTACTCCAACGCGGGGTCATTTAGCGTCCCTCGGAGGCCCTCTATTAGACGCGGAGTGACCCCGCGTTGCTGTGAGAGCAGGGGTGGATTACTTGCCTTGCCGCGCGCCGAGCCGCGCAACCGCCAGCGCGAGCCACAGCTGAACCCTGTCGGCCGTGACCGCGGGGTCATAGCCGGTCAGTTCAGTGATCTGCGCCAGGCGGTAGCGCACGGTGTTCCGGTGCAGGGTCAGGGCTTCGGCGACGGCGGCCACTGAACCGTTGTTGGTCAGGTAGCTTTCCAGCGTGGTCATCAGTTCGGAGCCGTGGGCCGCATCAAAGGCGCGCAGCGGGCTGAGGGATTCATTGGCCATGTCCGCGAGGGGCACGTCTTCGCTTGCCAGCAGCAGGGACGTCAGGCTGAGGCGTTCCGGCTCGTTCACCGGCAGGCCGTGGCTGGCGGCGTCCCGCGCCTCGAAGTAGCTCCAGCGCAGGCCGTTCGGCTTTGTGTACGCGCCGCCGATGCCGATGGTCGCATGGATCCCCGCCTCCGCAAGGTGATCGCTGAGTTGCCGCGCCAGCGCAGGTGCCGCGCCGCCGTCGTCGTGCACCACCACTACCAGGTCCTGCCCGACGACGGCGGCCACCGCGTCCTCCAGAACCTGCGGTACCGAGGTGCTCACCAGTGCCTTGTGATGGGCGGCGGATACTGCCAGCAGCACCACGTTCCGGCGCGTGCTGTTCAGACCGACACCGGCCAGCCGGCGCTGGGCCTCGCTGGTCTCCAGGGCGCCGTGGATGACGTCCTCCAGGACCTGGCCGCACAAGGCCCGCTGGGCCTGGCGTTGTTTCACCATGTTGTTCAGCTCCACGCTGATCAGGTTCTGGGCATAGCCGATGATGCCGGAATCCTCGAAGGGCTGGCGGACCCACAGGGTGCATGCGTCGCGGCGGCCTGTGGGAATCGGGTAGGACGCCCACGTGTCCGCGGTAGGAAGTTCGATGCTGCTGTTGTACAGCGGGGCGGTGAACTGCGTGAGGGCAATGTCGGTGCGCAGCATGCCGCCGAGGTGCTTCAGGAGCTGGCCCAGACCGCCGCCGGTGAGGAGTGCCCTGGCCAGGATCTGGTGGCCCGCAATCAGCCGCTCCAGCTTGGCGACGTGGTCTGCGGATTGCGCATCGGCCACCAGCTTTCCGATGGCAATAAAGGGCGTCTCGTAAGGTACCCGGACCACCGGAAGCCCCCACCGGTTGGCCTCTGCAACCAGGGCCGGCGGAACATCGTCGTGCGTAAGCCCGGTGCCGAACCCGATCCCCACGGCACCCGCGCGCTGGACCTGCCGGACGAACCTCCGCTGCTCCGGCGCGGACCGCAGGCGTATCCCGGTGGTCAGCACCAGTTCGCCGCCGTTGAGGAAGCGCTGCGGGTCTTCCAGCTCCGTGACGGCCACCCAGTTAATGTCATGGTGCCATGTCGTTTCGGCCAGCCCGGCCTTGGACAGGTGGAGGGACTGAACGCCGAGGAGCATCGCGAGGGAAATGGCCATACTCCTAGGATAGGCAAGGTTGGGCGACCGCACTAAAGAGGTCGAGGAACGGTGTGCAGGTGGCTATTCCCTCGGTGCGGGGGGCAGCATAGGCTCAGAGCAGTCGCCCACCGCACCGACGGTGCTGTTTCCCCCTGAAAGAGGTTGTACATCGTGGTCCAGACCTTGCAAAACTTCATCAACGGTGAGTTTGTCACCCCGGCCGGCACAGGCCTGCTGGACATCGTCAATCCCACCAACGGCGAGGTGGTGGCGAAATCGCCCGTGTCAGTGCAGGCAGATGTTGACGCCGCCATGGCCGCCGCGAAGGATGCCTTCAAGACCTGGAAGCACGCCACCCCCGGCCAGCGCCAGCTGATGCTCCTGAAGCTCGCAGACGCCGTCGAGGCCAACAGCGACGAACTTGTGGAGGCCCAGCACCGCAACACCGGCCAGGTGCGTTCGCTCATCGCCTCCGAGGAAGTTGCCGCCGGCGCCGACCAGCTCCGCTTCTTCGCCGGCGCTGCCCGGATCCTGGAAGGCAAGTCCGCCGGCGAGTACTTTGAGGGCCACACGTCCTACGTGCGCCGCGAACCCATCGGCGTGGTTGCCCAGGTGGCGCCGTGGAACTACCCGTTCCTCATGGCCATCTGGAAGATCGGCCCCGCGCTCGCCGCCGGCAACGCCGTGGTCCTCAAGCCCTCGGACACGACGCCGGAATCAACCTTGGTGCTTGCCCGCCTGGCCGGTGAGATCCTGCCCGCCGGTGTGCTGAACGTTGTGCTGGGAACCGGCGAAACCGGCGCCCTGATGGTGGATCACAAGGTCCCCGGCCTGGTCTCCATCACCGGCTCCGTCCGCGCGGGCATCGCTGTGGCCTCCGGCGCCGCGAAGGGCCTCAAACGGGCCCACCTGGAGCTCGGCGGCAAGGCACCGGCCATCGTGTTCAAGGACGCCGACATCAAGAAGAGCGCCGCGGCCATTGCCGAATTCGCGTTCTTCAACGCCGGCCAGGACTGCACCGCCATCACGCGGGTCCTCGTGGAGGACTCCGTGCACGACGACGTTGTGGCAGCCATGGTGGAGCACACCAAGACCCTGCACACCGGCTCGCAGAACGATGAAGACAACTACTTCGGCCCGCTGAACAACGTGAACCACTTCAATGCCGTGACGTCCGTGGTGGAGCACCTCCCGGACAACTGCAGGATTGTCACCGGCGGCCACCGGGCGGGGGAGAAGGGCTACTTCTTCGAGCCCACCATCGTCACCGGCGCCAAGCAGACAGACGACATCGTCCAGAAGGAAACCTTCGGCCCGGTCATCACGGTGCAGAAGTTCAGCACCGAAGCGGAGGCCCTGGAGCTGGCGAACGACGTCGACTACGCCCTCGCATCCAGCGTCTGGACATCCGACCACGGCACGGCCATGCGGATGAGCCGCGACCTGGACTTCGGCGCGGTCTGGATCAACACGCACATCCTGCTGACGGCCGAAATGCCGCACGGCGGCTTCAAGCAGTCGGGCTACGGCAAGGATTTGTCCATGTACGGCGTGGAGGATTACACACGCATCAAGCACGTTATGTCCGCGCTCGACGCCTAGCCACGTTCCTCCGGCCGCCACCGGCACCTTAACTTAGAGAAAGAACCACCATGACTGCCACCACAAACGACATCACCTTCCGCCTGGAGCAGAAGCGCCGTGTCCAGGCCGACTTCCCGGGCCCTAAGTCCATCGCCCTGACCGAACGCCGCAAGGCCGTGGTCGCCGCCGGCGTCGCCTCAAGCGTCCCCGTGTACGTGGCGGATGCCGACGGCGGGATCATCCACGACGTAGACGGCAACTCGTTCATCGACCTCGGCTCGGGCATCGCGGTGACCAGCGTCGGCGCGTCCGATCCCGCCGTCGTCGGTGCCGTGAAGGAAGCCGTGGAGCACTTCACGCACACCTGCTTTATGGTCACCCCGTATGAGAGTTATGTGGCCCTCGCGGAGCAGCTCAACCGGCTCACTCCCGGCGACCACGAGAAACGGACGGTGCTGTTCAACTCCGGCGCCGAGGCAGTGGAGAACGCCGTCAAGGTGGCCCGACTGGCCACGGGGCGCGACGCCGTCGTCGCCTTTGACCATGCCTACCACGGCCGCACCAACCTCACCATGGCACTTACCGCCAAGGCCATGCCGTACAAGTCAGGCCCGGCAGGCAGCTTCGGCCCGTTCGCCCCGGAGGTCTACCGCCTGCCGATGAGCTACCCGTACCGCGAGGAAAACCCGGAGATCACCGGGGCCGAGGCTGCCCGGCGCGCCATCACCATGATCGAAAAGCAGATCGGCGGGGACCTGGTGGCCGCCATTATCATCGAACCGATCCAGGGAGAGGGCGGCTTCATCGTCCCGGCCGAAGGCTTCCTGCCGGAACTGGCCGCCTGGGCCAAGGACAAGGGCATCGTCTTCATCGCCGATGAGGTCCAGTCCGGATTCTGCCGCACCGGCGAATGGTTCGCCGTTGACCACGAAGGCGTCGTCCCGGACATCATCACCATGGCCAAGGGAATCGCCGGCGGCATGCCGCTGTCCGCCATCACCGGCCGCGCCGACCTGCTCGACGCCGTCCACGCGGGCGGACTGGGCGGCACCTACGGCGGAAACCCGGTGGCGTGCGCCGCCGCCCTCGCGGCCATCGGATCCATGGAGGAATACAACCTCGCCGGCCGGGCCCGCCACATCGAGGAGCTGGCCACGGGCCGCCTGCGCGAGCTGCAGGCACGGCTCGCCGCTTCGGGAAGCGCCGTCATCGGCGATATCCGCGGCCGCGGCGCCATGCTGGCCATCGAGCTGGTCCAGGCCGGCTCCAAGGAGCCGAATCCGGAATTGACCAGGAATGTGGCGGCTGCGTGCCTCAAGGACGGCGTCATCATCCTCACCTGTGGCACTTACGGAAACGTCATCCGGCTCCTGCCGCCGCTGGTTATCACGGATGAGCTGCTGAACGACGGTTTGGACGTCCTGGCTGCGGCCATCAAGGCTAACGCCTGACGGAAGCAGGCTGGCCTGTAGTAAGTGGGCCTGCAATAAACAGCAACAAGAAGCAGCATCCCCCAGCAACGGGGGTGCTGCTTTTTTGTTGTCCGGACATTCCAGCTAGGGGAACTACCTAACGACTTTGCGCCGAAAGGGGCACGGATACCTAATGCACCCGCTCTTCCAGCGGGTAACTCCCTAATGAACTGCAGCCGCGAGGCTCTTTGAGTAAGTACCCCAAAGAAACTATTAGAGTACCGGCTACTCGTGTATGGCCTTAGGGACGACTCGTAGTTTGGACACATCGGTGAGCTATGCAGCGGCTCCTGGAAGGCTTAACTATGCGGAGATTCGTGATGACATTCCTCGAAGCTGTCGACTGCTTTACGGCAATGCCAAGGGCGGTAGACGAGATTGCTTTAGGTCATGTTCCGGTGCCCGCTGTCGGAAGCGGAGACGCCACCCCGCCCATAATTTTTTCGCAACGCGGCAATGGTGCCCTCGCTTGCGGAGGTCCTGCGCAAGATGCATGGACGCAGACACGGCTTAGCCCTGGGACTGGACGTCTCGCCCCACGGCCAATGACAACATCTTGCACGAGACAGGGGAAATGCAATGACTCGACTACTTACGGGAGCCGTGGACTGGACCGGTGGCACATCTGCTCCGGCGCCAACCTTCGTGGACAAACCATGCCGGCCCGGTCACGGGCGCGCCACAACTGACAACACCTATGCAGAAGAGAGGGGCCTCCGATGACGCACATCATGAGCTCTGTGCCTGCCCAGGCGACCTTCGGTCGGGACAGTGCGCTCTTCGAAGGCCTGGTCGATTTTGTAGCTCAGCTCAGCGTCGCTTTATGGGCGCTCGTGATCCTCACCGTGGTGGTGCGCTTCGTCGGCATTTGGATGTATCGGCGCGGTGCCGACCGCAAGGCACGCGTCGTGGCCTTGACCCCGATTGCCGCTGTCGTGCCGACCGTCGTGCCAGTCAACACGCTAAACACACTCACTACGGTCAACGCGGCTACCAAGGACACGGTTCCGGCCGCCATGGCCTTGAAGGAGACAGTGCACGCCACCATCGCCGGAAAGGATGCCGTCCACACGCTAAGGACTGACGTCGTCACGCCCGCCACGTTCGACCAGCTCCGGCAGCCGGACGAGGCACCGGCTGTCGCCGCCACGTCCGTGCAGGTGTCCCGGCGCTCGCTTCGCCACTGGCGCAGCGAGCGCCGGACCGCCACGCACGTGCCTGCGCTCGCCGCCAACTCTACTGAGGGATGAGTATGGATATCCCGCTGGTGGTCTTCTGGCTGTTCGCCGGTGTCAGCATCCTTTACGTCGTACACTTCGGCCTGTACCTGGTGGGTGCCAACTTCTATGACATCTGGCAGCAGCGCCGGAAAGGGATGAGCGGGGTCCGGCTACCGGCCGAGTACCAGGCGGAGTGCGCGGCGACGGCGACATGGACCCGCCGTGCCCGCCCCGAGGTGCCCGGGCTGGTCTCTGTTGCCATCGCAGCACACAATGAGGAGACCGTAATCGTTCGGACCCTCGACTCCCTCCGGCGCAGCACATACCGTTCTTTTGAGGTCCTCGTTGCGGACGACGCCTCCACCGACCTGACGGGCCGGCTGGTCCGCGACTACCAGGTGCGGCACCCCGATATGGATCTGCGCATCGTGCGAATGCACAAGAACGTTGGGAAAGGCGCCGCGCTCAACGAGGCGCTTCGCAGGCACGCACGCGGCCAATTCGTCATGACGATGGACGCCGACTCCATCCTCGAGCCGACCGCCATTGCCAACGCGCTGACCTACTTTGACGATCCGCATGTGGCTGGCGTCGCTGCCAACGTGCAGATCTTAGAAGAGACGACGGGCCTGGGCATCCTGCAGCGGTTCGAGCACATGATCGGATACCGCTCGAAAAAGCTCTACTCGCTGCTTAATTGCGAATTTGTGGTGGGTGGAGTGGCCTCTACCTATCGGATGCGCGTGCTGCGCAAGGTGGGCTTCTACGATACGGACACCCTGACGGAGGACATCGGCCTGAGCACAAAAATCACCAGTCTGGGCAACCGCCGGTTCCGCATGATCTACGGCGCTGACGTGGTCGCCAAGACCGAGGGCGTCCTCACCTTCCGAGCCTTGGCAAAGCAGCGCTATCGGTGGAAGTTCGGAAGCCTGCAGAACCTGATCAAGTATCGCGGAATGGTGATGAACCCGAGTCGCCGGTACACCGGCACGCTGACCTACTATCGGATGCCGATGGCCGTGCTCAGCGAGTTCACGCTGCTCGTCTCGCCGCTTGCCTGGACCTATGCTGCCTACTGGTCGGTGGTCACACAGACGCCCGCCCTGGTCCTCGGAGCGTACGCCACCATCACCGCATACACTTTGCTGACTATCTGGATGGATGAGAACCTGTCGGTGAGCGAACGCGCCCGCCTGTCCGTGTACGCCCCGACCGCCTACTTCCTGTTTTACGTTATGGACCTGGTGCAGTTGTCGGCAGCGTTCCGCTGTATCGCACGCTCCAAGGGTCTCTTCAAGCGTTCCGAGCACACCACATGGAAGTCGCCACAGCGCGCAGGCAGCCTGGTGGTAGCCCGTGCAGCATAAACGACACCGCCTTCGCCGTTTCCTGCTGAACCCGTTCGTAGCCATTACCGTAGTGGTCATCCTTGCCACGTCAGGATGGCTCCTGTACACCGGTGGGACCAACAGCATGGCCCGAGCGCGGGCCGGCGCGAATTTGCTCCCCCCGCTCGATCCGACCACGGCCGGCGCCTCGATGGCCTCCGCGCCGTCGGCGCCCGCGGGCCTTGTAGGGGGATGGAAGGTGAACAACAATGGGGACGCCCAGACCTCGCTGGAGCTGGTCAACGGACAGATGAACGACGACGCGCTGAAGCTCGATATCACCCGCTACGCCTCGGGCGACATCACACTGACGAGCCCGCGGGTGGATGTGCAGCCCGGGAAGACCTACCTTTTCAAAGCATTCACCACCAGCGACACGGACTTCACGCTGCTCGCCCGCAAGCACTACGCCGATGGCAGCACCTCCCTGGAGCAGCTGCGGAATCCCCTCGAACGGCCGGGTAATGCCGCCTTCACGGTGAGCGACGCGTTCGACAGCGGAGAAACGACCACCGCGGTGGAGTACGTCTTCCGGCTCGCGACAACGGGCGTTATCACTGTCGAGGGCGCTTACCTCGAAGCTGCGGAGGACGTCCGGCTGCGGACCGCTTCGGCCGTGGGTACCAACCTCATCCCCAACTCCGGGCTCGCCGCCCCGCAGCCGGGCGTACCCTACTCATGGTCCCCGTATACCTCCGGGGCATTGAACGTGGCGTCCGGGCGCACCGAGGACGAGGACGGAAGCTTCCTCTGGACCCGGATCGCGAACTATCGGAACGGCGAGGCCAAGTGGCAGTACCCGCCGGTCCCGGTCGCCGTCGACCGCTATCTCGAGTTCGGCGCGACATACAGGTCCGAGCGGGAGGTGGACGTCGTGGCCGAGTTTGAGCTCGTGAACGGCGGGCGCTCGTTCCTTAACCTGGAGACCGTCCCGCCGGCAGGGGAGTGGACAACCATCAGGGAACCGTTCCAGGTGCCGGTCGGGGCAAAGTCGGTGATGGTCACCCTGGTTTCGCACGGTGACGGCACCACCGGAGTCCGTGACTATTCACTCACGGATATCACCAAGCCAGGTCCTCTCCGCTGGTCCAAGCCCATGGTGTCGATCTCGTTCGACGACGGCTGGCAGTCTGTCTACGACCGTGCCCTGCCGTTGCTGGACGGGCACAACTTCCCGTCCACCCAGTACGTCAATCCCAGTTCCATCGAGACGCAGAACTTTATGACGGCCGCCCAGGTGCAGCAGATGACCGAGGCAGGGCATGAATTCGGCTCCCACAGCTACAACCACGTCGATCTCACCTCAATCAGTGCCGACCGGCTGCACGATGAGATGCGGCAGAGCGACGAAGCCCTTGCCGCCGCCGGCCTCGGCACCAATAACCTGGCACCCCCCTACGGACGGTCCGACCCCCAGGTTGACTGGTACGCGAGCAAGTACTTCGACATTGTTCGCGGGACAGAGGATGGCATCAACACCCGGCAGAACCTGGAGCCGCACGATCTGAAAGTCTTCTACGTGACCGACGAGACCACCCCGGAGATCCTGGCCGAGGCGCTCGCCGAGACATCCCGGATGAACGGCTGGCTCATCCTCGTTTACCACCAGATCGCGGCCCCCGACTCGACCGGCACCCAGCAAAACGGCACCATCGCGGCGGACCGGAGCACCATCACCAGTGACGCCCTCGCAGCCCAACTGACGCTCATCCACCAAAGCGGTATCGAGGTGCAGACGGTCGCTCAGGCCTATCAGCAATTGCAGGGCCCGTGACCACCAATCGGCGGCGTAACCCGGTGCCGTCAGCCACACAAAAGGAACGGATGGAACTCATGACCATAACCAGATCCAGCTTGGCGCGGGGGCACGCCAGGCTCGTGACCATTGGGGTGGCTGTGGCAGCCATGGCCGCCGCGCTGCTGACGCCAGGGGTGGCGAACGCAGCCGTGGACAACCCGGCGCCCGGACCGCTGGTGTCCTTCACCTTCGATGACGGGGCCCTCAGTTCACTGACGCAGGCCGCGCCGACGCTCCAGAAGCACGGGCTAACGGGCACGAACTACGTCACCACCAACTGCGTCGGCATGACCACCGTGCCCAATACCTGCCGGGCTGACACGGATGTGCCTTACATGACGTGGGACCAGATCGTGCAGCTGCAGAACACCTACGGGTGGGAAATCGGCTCACACACCGTCTCCCACCAGTGCCTTGTGAGCGTCGGCGACGACTGCCAGGCCACCAAGCTGACGGCCGCCCAGGTCAACGCCGAACTGGCAAACAGCAAGTCCGCCCTCGCAGCGCGCGGCATCAACGCGACGGCGTTCGCCCCGCCGTACGGCGACTATGACATGCCGGTGATTGCCCAGGTGGCCAAGTACTACAGCTCGATGCGCGGCTTCGCCGACACGGGCAACAACATCTGGCCGCTCGGCGACTACCTGCTACGCAACGTCCCGGTCCAGGAGGTGACCACGCCGGTGGCCACGCTGAAGGCGAAGGTTGACGAGGCGATTGCGAACAAGAACTGGGTGGTGTTCACCTTCCACGACATCCGGCCGAATCCCAGCCGGAACCCGGACGACTACCAGTACGGCACCGCCGAGCTCGACGAGCTGGCTGCGTATGTGAAGACCAAGGTGGCGGCCGGCCAGATCAAGAACGTCAACGTCAGCAAGGGCCTCGTGACGGGTTCGCCGAACAAGATGCCGAACCCCACGTTCAACAACGGACTCGGGGACGGCTGGCGGACCGACGCCCCGGCGACCATCACTGCCGATACTGGCAACAACGGCAGCTTCCCGGACTCCGCGAGGTCAGTGAAGCTCGTCTCCGGCACAGGGCAGGGCCACCTGTTTTCGCCGCGGGTCCCGGTCACCCCGGGGACCAACTACCTGTACAAGACGTTCCTCAACGTCGCAGCCATTACCAGCGGCGAGGTGGCCTTCTACGTCGACGAGTACAACGCCGCCGGGACCTGGATCTCGGGCCAGTACCGCAAGCGGGAGAACACGCGGTGGGTGGAAGCGCTCAACTTCACCTATACGCCGAGTTCGACCAACGTGGCCACCGCAAGCCTGCAGGTCATTGTGGCCGGCACAGGAATCACCGCCTACCTCGACAACGTGCAGATGATGGCGCTGAGCGCGGAGACCCAGCAGCCGCCGGCCTCGAACCTCGTGGCCAACGGCACCTTCGACGCCGGCATCAGCGGCGGCTGGAGGAGCGACGCCGGGACGGCCATCGTGGCCGACGGCGCCAACAACGGCGCGCCGGCAAACCCGGTGAACTCCGTGAAGATGCAGTCCACCGCGGCCAACATCCACCTGTTCTCACCGCAGGTGAACGTCACCCCGGGCAGCTACAAGATCGCCGCCTACCTCAGCATCAGGAACCGCACCGCCGGTGAGCTGGGCTGGTACATCGACGAGTACGATGCCAACGGCAACTGGATCTCCGGGCAGTGGAAGCTCGCGAGCACCACGGTGGGCGCCAGCAACGTCGACCTGACCTATTCACCGAGCACCACCAACGTCGCGAGGGCCAGTCTGCAGGTGTATGTGACCGGCAATTCGGGCGTGCTGGCCTATGTGGACGACGTCCGCTGGACCAGGTCCTAAGTCGAGGACGAGAATGCAGGATGGGAGAAAAAGGAGGCAGGATGGCCAAGCGCCCGCGCGTGCTCATGGTGTTGGCGTCCTGCCTCCTTCTCACCATCGCAGGCTGTACCGGCGATCCGAACCCGGAGCCCGACGTGATCGTTGACCTGCTCCAGCAGGACTGGCAGCACACGCCGGGCGTGGCGGCCGGCGGCGGCACGCTGCAGGTCGCCGCCACAACACGGAGCATCGTTGAGCAGAACGGCGGGGGAGGCCAGCCAAACCCGCCGCTGAACCTGGCAGGCACGCACCTGGTAGCCGGGGGGGACTTCTCCCTCAGTGTTTCCTTCACCGATGTGACAGCCGACGCGACCTGGACCGTCTACGACAGCCCGCCGGTGATCGCCGACGAGTTCAGGATCGAGCCGGCCGGACTGCGGCTGACCCTCCGCAGCGACGATCTGGGGATTGCGGTCTTTGACGGCTCGGTCCAAAAAGACGTGACCAACCCCCGGCCCGCGCATGAGGAACACGTAAAGGTCGCCGATCCGGAGGCGGAGCTCTCGGTGCGGCGGTCCGGTAAAACACTCGAGGTCGACAGCGGCGGGGACACCGTGCTGTCGCTGCCCCTGGGCGGCGTATTCGACTCAGGGAAGCTCTGGCTGGGCCTGTCGAGCGACGACGGTTCGTTCCAGGTCAGATCACTCACCGCCACCGCCCCGAAGGGCACCTCGCTGACCACGGCCGGCCCCGCGGTGGCTGCGGCCGAACAGGCAGCGGACGGACTGCAGGCACTGGCTGCAAGGATCCGGCCGGATTTCAAAATCGGTGCGGCAGTGGCCCTCGGTCCGCTGGCATCAGACGCGGACTACGCGCGGGAGCTCGTCGGCAACTTCGGCGCCCTCACGCCGGAGAACGCGATGAAGCCGCAGTTCCTTTCGCCGCAGCAGGGCGTCTACACGTTTGAAGAAGCCGATGCGATCCTCGCGATCGCCGAAAGCAAGGGCATCGCGGTACACGGTCACACGATCGCCTTCACGGAGGCGATGCCGCGCTGGATGCAGGAGCTCCCCAGCGGCTCCGAGCAGGAACGCCGTGCCAGCGCTGAGGCCCTGCTGGACTTCGTCAAAACCGTGGTGACGCACTTCAAGGGAAGGCTTGACTCCCTTGATGTCGTCAACGAACCGCTCGACATCTATCAGGGAACCAGCCTCCAAGAGAACATCTGGTACCGCGTCTTCGGGCCCTCCTACCCGGCGGTTGTCTCCCGTGCCGTCTTCGACGCGGACCCGGACGTCAAGCAGTTCATCAACGAGAACGGGGCCGACGTCCCGGGGCCACGGCAGGATGCCCTGCTGAAGCTCGCCGTCGACACTAACGCGTTGGGCGGGCACATCTATGGCGTGGGCCTCCAGGCCCACGTCTACGACCTTGAGACCGACTCCATCTCCGCCGAGGACCTCAGCCAAACCCTCGACAGCATCGGGGCGGCGGGGCTGCATGCCCGTATCTCGGAGAACGACGTCTCCGACGACGAGGGGAGGGACGTTCAGGCGAAGCAGTACGCCACGGTGCTGGCCACCTGCCTGGGCTCGCGCACCTGCGTCTCCTACACAACGTGGGGCGTGGACGGCCGCTACGACTGGTGGATCGACGACGACGGCGGGCTGCAGCAGGGCCACGACTTCCTGTTCGAGGACGGCAAGCCGACGCCCGCGTACGAGGCGATAAAGCGCGAGCTGGGCGGCTGACTCTGCCGGCTGACCCGGCGACCGGCCGGGGCGGCCCGCTAAGGCCGGGCAGCCGCCTGGCCGGTGCGCCGTTTCGCTACGGACTTCTTTCGTGTCGCACGAAGCATATCCACCGTGAGGACCAGCAGCGCCAGCCACACCACCCCGAACCCGATCCAGCGGTCCGGGGTCATGACTTCGCGGAACACCACCAGCGCCACGATGAACTGCAGCACCGGGGCCACATACTGGAGCAGCCCGATGGTGGTCAACGGCAACCGCCTCGCTGACGCGCCGAAGAACAGCAGCGGCACCGCGGTGAGGACACCCGACGCCGCCAGGAGCCAGAAATGCCCCGGGCCCTGGCTGGTCAGGGTGGCCGAGCCGCTTATGCCCAGGAACACCATCGTGGCCCCGGCTACAGGAGCCAGCACCATGGTCTCGACGCTGAGGCTGGTCACGGCATCCACCTTGGGGCCAACACGCTTCTTCACGAAGCCGTACAGCCCGAAGCTGAAGGCCAGTGTCAGGGCGATCCACGGCAGTTTGCCGTAGCTCACCGTGAGGACGCCCACCGCCACAAAACCGATCCCGACGGCGGCCCACTGCAGGGCGCGCAGCTTCTCCTTGAGGACAATCACGCCGAGGAGCACCGAGACAAGGGGGTTGATGAAGTATCCCAGCGAGGCCTCGACGGCCTGGCCGGTGGTCACGCCGTACGTATAGGTCAGCCAGTTCACGGCGATGAGGGCGCTGGCAATGGTCAGGGCCCCGAAGACCGCGCGGTTCCGGAAGGCATTCGCCAGCGCTCCCCAGGACCGGGTGACGGTGATCAGCAGGACGCAGAACAGCAGTGACCAGACCACACGGTTGGCCACGATCTCCACGGCTCCGGCGGGCAGCAGCGCGAAGAAGTACAACGGGAGCAGCCCCCACAGCCCGTACGCGCCGAAACCGAACAGGATTCCCGCCGTCGTTTCTTTGTCCACAGCCTTCAGGCCCGCGGCGCCGGAACGGCCCGCTGGAGCAGTGGCTTGGGTGGCGGACGTCGAACCGTGGGGAGTAGGCACGCCTTCCATAACATCATGCTCCCGGCGGGTATTCCGCCAAATCATCAGTAGGCTTGCCTTTATGGAACGGACGAACCGGAAGGGTGGCCGCCGTGAGGCTCCGCCGCAGTAACGCCAACGGCCGGGGCTATCGGCGCGTGGCCGCGGGGACGGGCTTCAGCTACCGCGACCTGGACGGCTCCACGCTGCCCCCGGGACCTATCCGGGACAGGCTCGAAAGCATCGGGATCCCGCCGGCCTGGACGGACGTGTGGATTGCCCCGTTCGAGAACGGGCACATCCAGGCCACAGGCCTGGATGCGGTGGGGCGCCGGCAGTACATCTACCATCCGGAGTGGCGCGAGCGGAAAGACCGGGTGAAGTTCGACCGCGCCCTGCAGTTGGCGGAATCGCTGCCTACGGCCCGGCGGCTGGTCACCCTGGACCTGCGCAGCGACGGCGTCGGCCGCGAACGTGTCCTGGCAGCGGCCTTCAGGATGCTGGACAGCGGATCGTTGCGGGTGGGGTCCGAGCGGTACACAAACGAGAATGGCAGCCGCGGCCTTGCCACGCTCCTGTGTGCACACGTCCAGGTGCGCAAGGATTGCCTGGAGCTGAGGTTTCCCGCCAAGAGCGGCAAGGACTGGGAATCGGAGATCCACGACGCCGACCTCGCCGCCCTGGTGCGTACCCTCAAGCGGCGCGGGGGTAACGCCCGGCTGCTGGCGTACAAGAACGGCCGGGCCTGGCATCCGGTCACCGCCGCCGACATCAACGGCTACGTCAAGGAACGCACGGGATCGGACTTTACGGCCAAGGACTTCCGGACCCTGCACGGGACCGTGGCGGCAGCCGTGAGCCTGGCGCGCACCGGACCGCAGAACAAAGTCGGGGCGCGTAAGAGTGCCATCAGTGAAGCCATGGCGCAGGCAGCGGCGGTCCTGGGGAACACGCCTTCGATCGCCCGCAAGAGCTATGTTGATCCGCGCCTGCTGGACCATTTTGCTGCCGGCGCCACCATCGATCCCCGCCGGGTGCATGCCGCCGAGTCCGAGCTCCGCGCGCTGCTATACCAGGAAGGCGACGTTGTTCCGCTGCAAAAGAGTGGCTGACCGCCGCCTTCAGCCGCGCACACTTCGAACCCGCGCACATTTAGAATAGGGACACTGTGCGCAAACCGCACTGTGCGCTGTACGAAGCGCCTTCGGCGCGAAATCCTCCTTCCAGAAGGGCTCCCGGTGTCCAACACAGGCGAAACCACCTCCAAACGTCCACTCCGCGTTGCCATTGTGGGCGCAGGACCGGCAGGGGTTTATGCGGCGGACATCCTGACCAAGTCCAACGGAGTCAAGGACGGCGACTTCGAGGTCAGCATTGACCTGTTCGAGGCCTACCCCGCGCCCTACGGCCTGATCCGGTACGGCGTGGCGCCTGACCACCCGCGCATCAAGGGCATCGTCAATGCGCTGCACAAGGTCCTGGACCGCGGCGACATCCGCTTCCTGGGTAACGTCACCTATGGCCGTGACCTGACCCTGCATGACTTCCGCGCCTTCTATGACGCTGTCATCTTCTCAACCGGTGCCATCAAGGACGCGGACCTGCCCATCCCGGGCATCGACCTCCCCGGCTCCTTCGGCGGGGCGGACTTTGTCTCCTGGTACGACGGCCACCCGGATGTCCCGCGGGAGTGGCCGCTGGACGCCAAAGAGATTGCCGTGATCGGCAACGGCAACGTAGCGCTGGACGTCGCCCGGATGCTCGTGAAGCACCCCGAAGAACTCCTGTCCACGGAGATCCCGGACAACGTCTACCGCGGCCTGAAAAACTCCCCGGTGACTGATGTCCATGTGTTTGGCCGCCGCGGTCCCGCCCAGGTGAAGTTCACGCCGCTGGAACTGCGCGAACTGAGCCACATGAAGGACGTGGACATTGTGCTGTACCCGGAAGACTTCGAATTCGACGAAGCCTCCGATGACGCCATCCGGAGCAACAACCAGATCAAAACCATGGTGAACACCCTCACCAACTGGCTTGTGGAAGAGCACGCGGAAGCGGACGAACCGTCCTCCCGCCGCCTGCACCTGCACTTCCTGCACAGCCCGGTCGAGATATTCGGGAGCGAGGGCACCGACGGCGGGTCCGGTCACGTCGCCGGCATCAAGTTCGAGCGCATGGAGCTGGACGGCACCGGCAACGTTAAAGGCACCGGCGAGTTTGTGGACTACCCGGTCCAGGCCGTGTACCGCGCCATCGGCTACCACGGCTCGCCCCTGGACGAACTGGAATACGACGCCAAACGCGGCGTGGTCCCCAACGAGGGCGGCCGGGTCCTGGACGCTGAAGGCAACCCGGTGCCGGGGATCTACGCCACCGGCTGGATCAAGCGCGGTCCCGTCGGCCTGATCGGGCACACCAAGGGCGACGCGCTGGAAACCATCGGTTTCCTGCTCGAGGACAGGCTATCGTTGCCCCCGGCCCAGAACCCGGACCCGCAGGCCATCATCGACCTCCTCCAGGACCGGGGCATCGAGTTCACCACGTGGGAGGGCTGGATCAAGCTCGACGCGCACGAAGCAGCCCTCGGTGCGGAATGGGTCGGTGACGACGGGACCGCGGCCGTCGTGCGTGAACGCATCAAAGTAGTCCCGCGCGAGGAAATGATCAATATTTCCCGCGCCTGATAGCGCTACGCAGCAGAGACTGGAGTGCCCACCAGTCTCTCCAAAGTGGCGATGGCGCCCCTGCTGTGCAGTGAGGCGAGCGTGTCCCGGTAGGCGCTGCGGAAGCGTTCATCATCCACCACGTCGCCGAACAGTTCGCGGTTGGCGATGAAGGCGTCCAGGTCCTCCCGGTTGCGCTGCGCCACTGCCGTCAGCTGTTCGGCCAGACGGTCGACGACGGCGATCGGCTCGCCGCTTTCGTCCACGCCTTCGGCGTACCGCGCCCAGCTGGCAACGATCGCGGCGGACAGTTCCACCGGCCGGCCCGCGGCCAGGTTTTCGCGGACCACGGGCATCAGCCACTTGGGGATGCGGTCCGAACTCTCGGCACACAGCCGGGCTACAGTGTCCGCCACGTATTCGTTGCTGAAGCGTTCGATCAGTTTGCGTTTGTAGGCCTGCAGATCGACGCCGGGAAGCGGGGACAGCGTGGGGGTGGCCTCCTGGTCCATGTAGCGCAGCAGGAATTCGGCGAACAGCGGGTTCCGGACAACATCGTGCACCGCGCGGTACCCGGCCAGGTAGCCGAAGTAGCACAGGCCCTGGTGGCTGGCGTTGAGCAGCCGCAGTTTCATCAGCTCGTACGGAACGACGTCGTCCACGAGCTGGACGCCGGCTTCTTCGAAAGCCGGGCGGCCCGCGGCGAACTTGTCCTCCAGCACCCACTGGACGAAGTCCTCGCTGACCACCGGCCAGGCGTCATCGATGCCATACTCCGTGGTGACATCGGCCCTGTCGGCATCGGTGGTAACCGGCGTGATCCTGTCCACCATCGAGTTCGGGAACGGCACGTTGGCCTCAAGCCAGGCACCAAGCTCCGGGTCCATGGCCGTGGCAAACGCGGTGAACATCCGTTCCGCCACTTCGCCGTTGCCTTGGATGTTGTCGCAGCTCATCACTGTGAACGGGGCGATCCCGCGTTCGCGGCGCAGCTTGAGGCCGGCGCAGACCAGGCCGAAGGTGGTCTGCGGCCGCTCCGGGTTGGCAAGATCGGCCTGCACCTGCGGGTTGCCAATGTCGAATTCGCCCGTCACGGGGTGGACGTTGTAGCCGCCTTCGGTGACGGTGAGGGAGACGATCCGGATGGCGGGATCGGCCAGCCGTTCTACGGCGGCCTGCGGATCATCCGGGGCGAAGACGTAGTCGATGATCGAACCGATGATCCGGACGTCGCGGCTGCCGTCCGGGTTCTTGACCACCAGGGTGTACAGCCCGTCGCTGGCTTTGAGGGCATCGCGCATCCTGGTGTCCGAAGGCATGACGCCCATGCCGCAGATTCCCCAGTCCAGGGCCTTGCCCTGGTTCATGAGCCGGTCCAGGTACATCGCCTGGTGGGCGCGGTGGAAACCGCCGACCCCAAAATGAATGATGCCGGCGGTGACGGCGGAGCGGTCGTACGACGGCGTTGCGACCGTTTCGCGGACGTCGGCCAGGCTGCTGTTGCTGAGTTCCATGGTGCTCTCCTCTGAGGGGTTGAAGGAATTGGCGCGGGTCAGGTGGTGGTGGCGGCCACGGGGGCGGGTGCGGCCGGGGCGTCCGCGGCCGGAGCGGGGACGCCGTGGAAGCCGGGCTGGGTTCCGCGCAGGGCGGCGGCGAAGAGACCTGCGACGAGGTAGAGGGCGGCGAAGAGATACACCATTCCTGCTGCCCCCAGTGTCCCGTAAAGGAGTGCCACGAGCAGCGGTCCGGCGAATACGGCGGCGCCGATGCCCAGGTTGTAGGAGCTCATGGCGGCGCCCGGGTGTTTGGGGGCCAGGGACACGGCAATGGCTGAGAGCGGAACAAAACCGGCCAGGCCGATGCCGAAGACGGCGCCGATCAGCAGGGTGAGCGGGTAGGCGGCCGCCCAGCCCTGGCTGACTGCGTAGTCCGGCACGACATAGAGGCCCAGCATGGACACGGCGCAGACGAGTGCGCCGCACCAGGTCACGGTCCGGCTCCAGCCCAGGCGGTCGCCGAGCCATCCGAAGAACAGGTTGCAGGGGATGTTCACCGCGTAGATCACTGTGGTCAGGATCAGGAACTGCCCCACGGACCACTGGAAACGGTCCACGAACAGCGCCGGAAAAAAGATGGCCATGCCGTACGTGGGAATCGAGTTGATCATGCGCGTCAGCATCACCAGCAGGGCCCTTCGATCAGTCACCAGCAGCTTCAGGCCAAACGTCAGGGTGGACCAGACCTGATCGGAATTTTCCACCAGCGGGGCGCGGCCCGTCTTTTCCTTGACTCCGATGAGCGCCACGGCAGCGCCGGCCACCACCAGGATCAGCGAGATCCACAGGGTCTGGTAGTAGGAGAGGCCAAAGAGGTCCAGGGATACGCTGGCCGTGGCGGCGCCGAGCGTGGGCAGGCCGGCACTGAATGCGACATAGAACCAGCCGATGGACATGGCCAGCCTTTTGGCATTGGCCGTGGCGCTGATCCAGACAAGGAAGCCGTAGGCGAAGAAGGGGTAGCCAAATCCGCGGAGCCCGTAGCTGACGAAAATCAGGACCGTGTTGGAGCTGGCGGCCAGGGCAACGGCGAGGAACAGGACCTCGAACACGATCCAGATCACGGCCCCGATGATCATGACTTTCCGCGGACCCCAGAGGTCGGACAGGGCCGCTGAGAAGAATGCTGCGATGGCGACAGCAATCCCGTAGACAGTGACCAGCGAACCTGCCAGGGGGATCGAGAACCCGTGGGCATCGGTGAGGTAGGGCGCCAGGATGTTGGTCTCGACGCCGTCGCCGATCATAAACAGCGTCAGACCGACGAATCCCCAGATCAGCGGCCGGGGAAGCCCCAGCCGGTCGAAGAACGAGTCGGGGCGTGTGTTTGCGGCCTCCCGGGCCAGTGCATCAGGGCTCATGTCGCTTCCTTGCGTCGCTGTGAATCCGTGTGGTCAATCTAACATCAATTTCACAAACATAACATGTTTGATGTTAGAAATGAGAAATAACCCCGATGTTTGATTCACTTCGGGTTTGGATCTACCATCTGGAATGTGACTACCGAACAACGAGGTGTGGAATCCAGCGCCGGAACAGCCGTCCAGGGCCTGCCGCCCGACGCTCGCCGCCACGCCTTGGCCCGGTTCGTGGAGGAGCGCACCACTGCCAAGCTGGAAGCGATGGCCGAGACCTTCGGCGTCAGCATCATGACCATCCATCGCGACCTGGACCAGCTGACCAAGGATGGACGGCTGGAACGCATCCGTGGCGGTGCCCGGGCAATTCCGCGCCGGTTCGCTGAACGCGATGTCAGGCTTCGGCGTCATATGAACTCGGCCCAGAAGGACCTCCTGGCCCGCACCGCCGCCGGGCTCATCCCCGCCGGCGCCATCGTATGCCTCGATGACTCCACCACCGTCGGGGCCATGGGCCGGTACATCGCGGACCGTCAGCCGTCCACGGTGTTCACGCACTCGCTGGGCCTCATGGGTGCGGTCGCCCAGCACCCGGCCATCGCGCTGGTGGGCCTGGGTGGCCAGTACTACTCCGAGACGGACAGTTTCCTCGGCACCGTGGTGGTGGACCAGGTCAGGCGCATTGCCGCGGACGTGGTGTTCGTGTCCACCACGGCGTTGAAAAACGGGGCACTTTTCCACCCTGACGCGGAGGCTGCCCTGACCAAGAAGGCCATCATCGAAGTGGCCGAACGCAAGGTCCTGCTGGCCGACACCAGCAAGTTCGAATCCAACGGCCTCTACCATGTGGTTGACCTGGAGGTTTTTGACGACATCGTGGTCGAGGCGGACCTGCCCGCCCCGCACCGGGCCCGGCTGGAGCGGCTGGGCCTGACAATTCACACCGCGCCCGCACCGTGAGGCACGGCACCCGCCGGACCGAGCGTCCCCTCATTCTTCAGGAGCTTTCGTGAGTCCCCAGTACGTCCTTGGCATCGATTCGTCCACCCAGTCCTGCAAAGCCGCCCTGGTGGACGCCGAGACCGGTGAAGTCCATACCCTGCGCCGCGCCGCCCACCCGGACGGCACGCAGGTGGACCCCGAAGCGTGGGTAGCGGCCCTGGCCGACTCCGCCGGCGAACTGCTCCCGCAGGCCGGCGCCGTGTCTGTGGCCGGCCAGCAGCATGGCATGGTGGCGCTCGATTCCGGCCGCCGGGTGGTCCGGCCCGCCATCCTCTGGAACGATACCGCCGCCGCACCGCAGGCCCGCCAGCTGATCGACGAGCTCGGCGGACCGCAGGCCTGCGCAGACGCCGTTGGCAGCGTCATGGTGGCCTCGCTGACCGCGTCCAAACTCCGCTGGCTCCGGGACGTCGAGCCCGACAGCGCAGCACGGACAGAGCACGTGCTGCTGCCACATGACTACCTGACCTGGCAGCTGGGCGGCAGCGAGCAGATGACCACCGACCACGGCGACGCATCAGGCACGGGCTACTATTCGACGTCGGCACGTGAGTTCATGCCGGAACTCGCCGGGCTGGCACTGGGCCACGCCGTCGGCCTGCCCCGGGTAGCGGGCCCGAACGAAGTGGTCGGCACCACCCGCGACGGCAAGGCCATTGCCGCCGGCACCGGCGACAACATGGCAGCAGCCCTCGGCCTGGGACTTGGTCCCGGTGATGTGTGCGTGTCCATCGGCACGTCCGGCGTGGCGTCCGCCGTCGTTGATGCCAGTGTGCATGACGGCAGCGGGCTGGTCTCGGGATTCGTCGACGCCACCGGCCGGAACCTGCCGCTGGCCTGCACCCTGAACGGCGCCCGCGTGCTGGAGTTCGGGGCACGCCTTCTGGGCGTGGACCATGCCGAATTCGCCAGGCTGGCCCTGTCCGCCCGGCCCGGCGCGGGCGGTGCCGTGATGCTGCCCTACCTGGACGGGGAGCGGACGCCCAACCGGCCGGAGGCTAGCGGCACCATGCATGGACTGACCTCTGCAACGAACCGGGAAGACCTGGCACGGGCCGTCATCGAGGGCCTGCTGTGTTCGCTGCAGGACGCGGTTAAGGCCCTCGAAAGTGCCACCGGGGTGCCCACCCGGCGCATCATGCTGATCGGCGGCGGATCACAGTCGGAAGCGCTGCGCCGTATCGCGCCCCAGGTCTTCGGTGTGGCTGTAAACGTCCCGGCGCCGGGGGAGTATGTGGCGCTGGGCGCAGCCCGCCAGGCTGCCTGGGCACTCAGTGGCGCCGACCAGCCGCCGGCATGGCCGGGAGCCGAGTCCGTCGTTTTTGAAGACACCCCGCAGCCCCAGGTGTACGAGCGCTATGCCGAGCTCCGTGACCGGACGGAAAGCTGGGCAAGCCACTAGACTGTGCAGCACCGAGGGGAGTTCGATGAGGAACCTGATCGTGCCGCCGATGTCCGGCGGTGAAGCAACTGCTGTGGCCCAGCGGCATGCCCTGGCAGCCCACGAGGACCTCGACGCGCGGACTTTTCCGGACGCCTCCGCCTTTCCGGACGCACCGGAAATCCCCGGCCTGCGCAGGCTGATCCGGGAATCGTGGCAGCGCTCCGCCAATTTGCAGGCCAACCCGGACAACCCTGAGGCGCCCCTTGCCCTGGACACTGACGAGCTTGAGGAATACCGTCGGCAGCACCCCCTGGCCAGCATCATGCCCGTGATCCAGAAGCTGCTGGTCCTGCCCAGTCACGACAGCGGCCTGCTTGTGGCTGTGGGGGACGAGGTTGGCAGGTTGCTGTGGGTGGAAGGCGATCCGGCCCTGCAACGCCGCGCCGAAGGCATGATGTTCGTCCCTGGTGCCGACTGGTCAGAAGCCACCGTTGGCACCAGCGCACCGGGCACGGCCCTGGCTTTGGGACGCGGCATCCAGATTTCCGGGGCGGAGCACTACCAGCGGTCCCTGCACGCCTGGAGCTGCACCGCCGTCCCGTTCCATGATCCCGATTCCGGCGCGCTGCTGGGCGTTGTGGACATCACGGGCAAGGCCACAGCGGTGGCGCCCCACACGCTGTCGCTCGTGGAGGCGACCGTCGCTGCGGCGCAGGCGCAGCTCCGGGTTGAGCGGCTGCAGCTGGCCGCGACCCTTGCCAGCCGGCCCTCCCGACGGCGGAACTCCGGTTCGGCGGCGAGGCAGGATTCGGCGCGGGCCGGGGGAGCGGGCGGCGGCAAGGAAGGCAGCCTGTACCGCAACAGCCTGCAGCTTCTGGGCCGCGACCAGGCTGTGCTCAGCATCGAAGGCAAGACCGTTGTGCTGTCCGCCCGGCACAGCGAAATTCTGGCCCTGCTGAGCACCCACCCGGATGGTCTGACGGCAGAGGAACTCAGTGACCAGCTGTACCCCGGCGGCGGTTCCGCCATGACGCTGCGCCCGGAAATGGTACGGCTCCGGAAAGTGCTCCAGCAGCTCAACCCGGCCGCAGTCCCCGAATCCCGGCCCTACAAAATCAGCATGGACCTGGTCCCGGACAGCGGCCAGGTGCTGAACTGCCTGCAGCGGGGCGCCCACCGGATCGCCTTGGAAATCTACCGCGGCGCCGTGTTGCCGCGCTCCGAAGCGCCCGGCATCGTCAGGCTCCGGGAACGTGTCTCCTCCCTGATGCGCGAAGCGGTGCTGACTGACGGCAGTGCCGAGACGCTGCTCAAGTACGCGGCCCTTCCGGAGGCGAGGGACGACGTCGACGTCCGGACTGCCGCGCTCAAGCTGCTGCCGCCGCGCTCACCCAAGCGGGCCGCCGTCGTCGCCGACCTTGAGCGGCTGGAAGCCGAACTCCGCGCGTAACCGCCCCGGGTGGTTGAGCCTGTCGAAACCGGATTTCGACGAGCTCAATCACCGAGCCGGTGGTTGAGCCTGTCGAAACCAATTCCGTGAGCTGGCTCACACGGTCGCAACCTGACTGCAACCCTCGCACTCCTACGCTGATTCCAACGGCGGCCGCCAGCATCAGGGCCCCGCCTCATGCACAGCAAAGGAGCTAGCAATGACTGTTTACTCACAGCCCGGTACCGAGGGTTCGAAGGTCACGTTCAAGGACCGCTACGAGAACTGGATCGGCGGCGAGTGGGTGGCCCCCGTCAAGGGCCAGTACTTCGAAAACATCACGCCCGTCACGGGCAAGGTCTTCTGCGAGGTGGCCCGCGGCACCGCCGAGGACATTGAGCTGGCGCTGGACGCCGCCCATAAGATCGCGCCGTCCTGGGGCAAGACCTCCGTGGCCGAGCGTGCGGCAATCCTGAACAAGATTGCCGACCGGATCGACGAGAACCTGGAGATGCTGGCCGTCGCCGAATCGTGGGACAACGGCAAGCCCGTCCGCGAAACCCTGAATGCGGACATGCCGCTCGCCGCGGACCACTTCCGCTACTTCGCCTCCGCCGTCCGTGCCCAGGAAGGCCGGCTGTCCCAGCTCGACGACGACACCACCGCCTACCACTACCACGAGCCGCTGGGCGTCGTGGGCCAGATCATTCCGTGGAACTTCCCCATCCTGATGGCCGTCTGGAAGCTCGCCCCGGCGCTGGCCGCAGGCAACGCCGTGGTCCTCAAGCCGGCCGAGCAGACGCCGGCCTCCATCCTGGTCCTGATGGAGCTCATCGGTGATCTTCTCCCGGCGGGCGTCCTGAACGTGGTCAACGGCTTCGGCGTCGAGGCAGGTAAGCCCCTTGCCTCCAGCCCGCGGATCCGCAAGATCGCCTTCACCGGCGAAACCACCACGGGCCGGCTGATCAGCCAGTACGCCAGCCAGAACCTGATCCCGGTCACCCTGGAACTGGGCGGCAAGAGCCCCAACATCTTCTTCAACGATGTCGCGGCGGACACCTCCGACGCGTTCTACGACAAGGCCCAGGAAGGCTTCGCCCTCTTCGCCTTCAACCAGGGCGAAGTCTGCACCTGCCCGTCACGTGCCCTGGTCCAGGAGGACATCTATGACTCCTTCATGGCCGACGCCATCGCCCGGGTGGGGAAGATGATCCAGGGCAACCCGCTGGACACCGACACCCAGGTGGGCGCCCAGGCATCCAACGACCAGCTCGAAAAGATCCTCTCCTACATCGACATCGGCAAGCAGGAGGGCGCCAAGGTGCTCATCGGTGGCGGCCGCGCGGAACTCCCCGGCGACCTGGCCGGCGGCTACTACGTCCAGCCCACGGTCTTCGAAGGCCATAACAAGATGCGGATCTTCCAGGAAGAGATCTTCGGCCCCGTGGTTTCGGTGACCAGGTTCAGCGACTACAACGACGCCATGGGCATCGCCAACGACACCCTGTACGGCCTCGGCGCCGGTGTCTGGTCACGCAACGGCAACGTCGCGTACCGCGCCGGCCGCGAAATCCAGGCAGGCCGGGTCTGGGTCAACAACTACCACGCCTACCCGGCGGGGGCCGCGTTCGGCGGCTACAAGTCCTCAGGCATCGGACGTGAAAACCACTCCATGATGCTGGACCACTACCAGCAGACCAAGAACCTGCTGGTCAGCTACAACGAAAACAAGCTCGGCTTCTTCTAGGCCCGGCGGGCAGGGGCGGCCCAGGGCCGCCCCTGCCCTTCATCACCGTTTCAACAACTCATCACCGCTTCAACAACTCATCACCGTTTCAACAACTCAGTACTGTTTCAACGACGCAAGGATTTCGCCAATGACGACGACAATGCAAGCAGCAGTAGTAACCGAATTCGGCAAGGACCTCCAGGTCAAGGAGATCGCCATCCCCACCCCGGGGCCGGGCCAGGCCCTGGTCAAGGTGCTCACCACCGGCGTCTGCCACACAGACCTGCATGCGGCAGAGGGTGACTGGCCCGTCAAGCCGTCCCCGCCGTTTGTCCCGGGCCACGAAGGCGTCGGTGAAGTGGTGGCCCTCGGTGAGGGCGTCACGGATCTTGCCGTCGGCGACCTGGTGGGCAACGCGTGGCTCTGGTCCGCGTGTGGCGACTGCCAGTATTGCCGCACCGGCTGGGAAACCCTGTGCGAAGCGCAGAAAAACGCGGGCTACAGCGTGGACGGTTCCTTCGGCGAGTACATGCTGGTGGACAGCCGTTACGCGGCCAGGATCCCGGCAGGCTCGGACCCGGTTGAGGTGGCACCGGTCCTCTGCGCCGGAGTTACGGTCTACAAAGGCCTCAAGATGACCGAAGCCAAGCCGGGCCAGTGGGTCACCATTTCGGGGATCGGCGGCCTCGGGCACATCGCCGTCCAGTACGCGGTGGCCATGGGACTGCGCGTTGCCGCCGTGGACATCGCGGACGACAAGCTCGCCCTGGCAAAGTCCCACGGCGCCGAACTGACCGTCAATGCCCTGCACGAAGATCCAGCGGAAGTCATCCAGCGCGAAACAGGAGGTTGCCATGGTGTCCTGGTCACCGCAGTGCACCCGTCAGCCTTCGGGCAGGCGATCGGGATGGCCCGCCGTGGCGGGACGATTGTGTTCAATGGCCTGCCGCCGGGCGACTTTCCGGCACCCATCTTCGAGATTGTGCTCAAGGGCCTGACCGTCCGCGGTTCAATCGTGGGTACCCGGCAGGATCTGGAGGAGGCACTGGACTTCTACGCCCAGGGCAAGATCCATCCCACCGTCTCGGTCCGGGGGCTGGGGGAAGTCAACGCCGTCCTCGACGAAATGAAGCACGCGAAGATCGACGGCCGTGTGGTGCTGAGGTTCTGATGCCCCACACCAGGCTCGACGCCGCGGTGACGCTGCCCGGGGAGGATTTCTCCCGGGTGGCGCTCACCGCCGAGGCCATGGAACTGCTCAGGATGCTGTGGCTCCAGCACGGTCCGCTGATGTTCCACCAGTCCGGCGGCTGCTGCGACGGCTCCTCGCCCATGTGCTACCCGGCCGGGGAGTTCATCACCGGGGATGCGGATGTTCTCCTGGGGCTGTTCGACATCGCCGACGGCCTGCAGCCGCAGCCCCTGGAGTTCTGGATGTCGAAGGAGCAATTCAACTACTGGAGCCATACGCACCTGACCGTGGATGTGGTCCAGGGCCGGGGGAGCGGCTTTTCGGTGGAAGCCCCCGAAGGCAAACGCTTCCTGATCCGGTCCGCCCTGATGGACTGGCCGGTTTAGCCGGTTCGGTGCTTTGACCTTGGGGTCCTCCAAAATGGAGGGCCCCAAGGTGTTTCCCACAATAATCTTCGGCATTAGGGGTGTCTCACCATACGGGACAATTACGACCGTCCAGTGGATGGACGGTAAAGTTGATAAGTCTGTTTCCAACACAATCAGGATTGTGGAACTCCTTATGAACCTTCTCCGGACCAAATCCATTGAGCAGTCCATCGCTGACGCCGATGAACCCGGACGCAAGCTCAAGCGTTCACTCAGCACCTGGGACCTGATGATCATGGGTGTCGCCGTCGCCGTCGGCGCCGGTATCTTCTCAGTCGGCGCCAAGGCCGCTGCCAACTTCGCCGGCCCGGCGGTGACGGTCTCGTTCCTGATCGCCGCCGTGACCTGCGCCCTGGCGATCATGTGCTACGCCGAGTTTGCCACCGCCATTCCGGTCGCCGGGTCAGCCTATGTCTTTACCTACGCCACCATGGGCGAACTGCTCGCGTGGATCATCGGCTGGAACCTGATCCTGGAACTGTTCACCGCGGCGGCAGTAATCGCCAAGTACTGGGGCATCTACCTCAGTAACGTCTTCGCACTGATGGGGGCCGACGTTCCGCCGGCGTTGTCCATCGGCGGCGTCGACCTCTACTGGGGTGCCTTCCTGATCGTTGCCATCTTCACCGTCCTGCTGGTGCTTGGCACCAAGCTTTCGGCCCGGGTGGGTAACGTGTTCACGCTGATCAAGATCGGCGTTGTCCTGTTTGTGATCGTGGTGGGCTTCACCTACGTCAAATTCGAGAACTACACTCCGTTCGTGCCCGCCGCCGAGCCCACCTCAGGCGGTGCCGCCGATGTCCTGAAGCAGTCCTTCTTCGGCTTCCTCACCGGCGCGGCGCCGGCCCAGTACGGCACGCTCGGCGTTTTCGCCGGTGCCGCCCTCGTGTTCTTTGCCTTCATCGGGTTCGACGTTGTGGCCACCTCCGCGGAGGAAGTGAAAAACCCGCAGAAGACGCTGCCGCGCGGCATCTTCGGCGGCCTCGCCGTTGTGACCGTCCTTTATATCCTGGTGTCCCTCGCGCTGACCGGCATGGTGTCCTACACCGATCTCGCCGCAGCGGAGAACCCCACCCTCACCACCGCGTTCGAGGCTGTGGGAAACACCACCGCCGCCAAGGTCATCGCGTTCGGTTCCTTGATCGGCCTCACCACGGTCATCATGGTGCTGCTGATGGGACTTTCACGTGTGGTGCTGGCGATGAGCCGCGACGGTCTGCTGCCGCGGGCCCTGTCCAAGACCAGCGACAAGCGTTCGACGCCGGTCCGCCTCCAGATCATTTGCGGTGCTGCCGTGGCACTTGTGGCAGGCCTGACCAACGTGGATCTGCTTGAAGAAATGATCAACATCGGTACCCTGTCTGCATTCGTGATGGTCAGCCTGGGCATCCTGGTGCTGCGGAAGAAGCGGCCCGACCTGAAGCCGTCCTTCCAGGTTCCCTTCGGCAAGGTCCTGCCCATCGTGTCCGCAGTGCTGTGCCTGTACCTGATGACCAACCTGGCGGTGGAGACCTGGATCTTCTTCGCCGGCTGGCTGGTGATCGGCATCATCATCTACTTCGCCTACGGCCAGAAACACTCTCGCCTGAACGAGAAGTTCGCCGCGGCCAGGTCCGCCGTGGACGGCGGAAATTCCTCCGCCCGGGCCGACGCCGGGGACGGGACGCTCACCCGCCGGTAATCAGGACGGCTGCGCCGCAGAGATGAACGCGGCCCGCAACGGCCTGTAACAACACCAGAGGCATCCGCCCGCCGCCAGGCGGCCGGGTGCCTTTGGTGTTGGAACACGCTATATCGTTAGCTGCATGGCCCGCCCCGCAAAACCGGAGCGCAAAGCAGAGCTGCTAAGCGCGATCCTTGACTACCTAATGGACAAAACGCTGGCCGAACTGACGTTCCGCTCCCTCGCCGAAGGGCTGGGAATCAGCACTTACGTGCTGGTTTACCACTTCGGCAACCGCGAACAGCTGATCACCGAGGTCATCCGTTCCATCGAGTCCCGGCTCGACAGCATGCGCAGTACGGATGTTCGCGAGATCAGCACGGAGGCCTGGCGGTCCTATCTGCTTGAGTCCTGGCAATGGACCATGGCGCAACGGAACCGGCACCTTGCCCGGCTGGAGTTCGAAGCGACGGCACAGGACATTGTGGCCGCAGAACCGCGGGGGACGGCCCAGGAGCACTTCCGACTGCTGCACCACAAAACCCGTGACTGGCTAATGGTCCAGGGCGTTGCCGAGCAGTTTGCTGATACCGATGCACGGCTTTTCACATCGACCTTCTATGGGCTGCAGTTCGATTTTGTTGTGATGAACCAGCCGGAGGCGGCAACCCAGGCTTTTGAACTGATGCTGACGGTGTTTTTCAATAATCTCGAATACCGGCTGGCGGCCGCCGAACAAGAGCCTGGGCGCGAAGGCGTTCGGTAGACGGATTCAGGGCGCGGCGTGGCGGCCTACCCACTCCACCAGGGGCCGGAGCTGGTCCCACATTCCGGCGATCTTCCGGACGGCGTCCGGTGTCTCAACCCACTCCGGCCGGCCCAATTCGATGCCGCCCGAAAGTGACTTGTACTTGAGCAGCTCGCCCCGTGGATGGTCCCGGTCGTACCCGCGCGGCACGGTCTTGAGTTTCTCCCCCTCAACTGCAAAGCCCGCTGCGGTCACGCTGTCCACGATGTGCCGCAGCGACTCACCTGTACCGGAAGCATCCACGGAATTCCGGAACCGTGCCAGCTGGGCAGGGGTGTGGGAATGGTAGCCCCCGCCGACCAACAGCCCGTCAGCGCTGATCTGCAGGTAGTAGCCCACGCCCTCCTGGGCCGATGCGAAGGCACCCTGGGCCGTCTTGTACGGCGACTTGTCCTGCGAAAACCTGATATCCCTGTTGGGCCGGAAAATCCTGCCCGGCCCGAACCGCGGTTCCAGCTCGGCCAGCAGCGCCGTGACAGGGTCCCGGACCAGGGCGTTGTAGCTGTCCTTGTGCTCCAGCCACCACTCCCGGTTGTTGTTGTGCTCCAGCTCGGCATAGAACTCAAAAGCCCCCGCGGGGATCCCCTCGAATGTACTCATGCTGCGATCCTAGGTACCGGAGTTGACTCCAGCCAGAGACAATCGCGCGTATGTGGACAGCGCCGGGGAAGACGTACCGGAAAGCCCGGGATGCAGCCAAATGCGTACCCCTGTCCACCATGCGGTTGCATACGTATCATGAGGGTAACGATGGGCGGATCTGGTTGACGCTTCAACGTCCGGTGGCAGAAGCTTTCACTTGAACGTCTGTTCCGAATGCGGACAGCGTCGGCTTGGGAGTGCCGTTGCTCCCTTGCCCGTGCACAAAGGAGTGACATGGAACGTCGTACAGTTATCGCCGCCCTCGCCGCAGCAGCAGTCCTGGGCTTATCCGCATGCGGATCCGGTTCGCCGAGCGCCCCCGGAGGCGGCACGTCCACCGCCGGTGCCACCGGAAGCACGGACCTGACGAAGGTCAGCGTCGGCGTCATCCCGATCGTCGACTGCGCACCCATTTACCTGGGCGACAAACAGGGATTTTTCAAGGATGAGGGCCTGCAGCTGGATATCCAGACAGCCACCGGCGGCGCGGCAATCGTCCCGGGCGTCGTCAGTGGCAGCTTCGATTTCGCGTTTTCCAACCTGATTTCCGTCATGGTTGCCAAGGACAAGGGCCTTGACCTGAAGTTCGTCGCCAACGGCGCGTCCACCACCGGTGAAGAGGGCAAGGATATCGGCGGCGTGGTGGTGCCCGCCGGCTCCAGCATCGCCTCCGCCATAGACCTGGCCGGTAAAACTGTCTCGGTGAACAACCTCTCCAACATCGGTGATACCACCATCAAATCGGTCATCGAAAAAGACGGCGGCGACCCCAACAGCGTGAAGTTTGTAGAGGTGGCCTTCCCGGACGCCCCGGCGGCTCTGGCCAACAAGCAGGTGGATGCAGCGTGGATCCTGGAGCCCTTCCTCTCGAAGGCTGTGGACGAGGGCGGCACCATCGTCTCCTCGAACTTCGTGGAGATGAGCCCGGAACTGGACAT
The DNA here is from genome assembly GCF_014764445.1 of Pseudarthrobacter sp. BIM B-2242. Taxonomy (NCBI): domain Bacteria; kingdom Bacillati; phylum Actinomycetota; class Actinomycetes; order Micrococcales; family Micrococcaceae; genus Pseudarthrobacter; species Pseudarthrobacter sp. BIM B-2242. The sequence goes on along the minus strand of NZ_CP061721.1, from coordinate 3,120,077 downwards.
CGCGGGCTACTTCACCAAAGCGGACACCATCACAGGCAAGGCTGAGCTCACCGAGAAGTTCACCCGTGCCATGAACAAGTCCCTTGAGTACGCCCAGGAACATCCCCAGGAGGTCCGCGACATCGTGGGCACTTACACCAAGATCGACGAGGCCACCCGCGCCAAGATGCTCCTGCCGCGCTACCGCGTCGAATTTAATCAGGACGCCTTCAAGACCCTCGGCGATGCCGCGGCAAAGTACGGCACGCTGACCAAGGCACCGAACGCCGGCGACCTCCTGCCGTGAGTACAGACGCTCCAACCTCCGGCGGTCCCGACTCCACTGTGGGGCGGGACCGCAGGCCGGTCCGCAGGCTGCCGGCAAAACAGCTGCTGGGCCTGGCCGGGATCGTAGGATTCCTGGGCACGTGGGAACTTATTCCACGGTTGGGCATCATCAATGAACGCTTCCTCCCGCCGGCCAGCGAAGTTATCCTCGCGCTGCTGCGGGATTTCGGCCTGACAGCATTCTGGATCGCGGTCGGCGAAACCATGATGGCCTGGTTCCTGGGACTGGTCATCGCCGTCACCTTGGCCGTGCTGCTGGGATTTGTCATCGGCTCCAGCGACTTCCTGCGGAAGGCCACGAACTCCACGGTGGAATTCCTGCGCCCCATCCCGTCGGTTGCGCTGATCCCGCTGGCGGTGCTGCTCTTCGGGGTAAAGATTGAATCGTCGCTGATGCTGATTACCTATGCCGCGTTCTGGCAGGTCCTGATCCAGGTCCTCTACGGCGTGGCCGACGTCGATATGGTCGCAAACAACACCGCGAAGACCTACGGCCTGGGCAGGATGGCGCGGATCCGCTACGTCGTCTTCCCAACAGCACTGCCCTACCTGATGACGGGCGTCCGGCTTGCCGCCACGGTGGCGCTGGTCTTGGCCATCACGGCCGAACTTGTGATCGGTTCACCTGGCCTTGGCCGTGAAATCGCCCTGGCCCAGTCCGGCGGCGCCATCTCTGGCATGTATGCCCTGGTGTTGGCCACCGGCCTGATAGGAGTGCTGATCAATGTCCTGATGCGCTTCATCGAGAAGAAAACGCTGTCCTGGCATTCCTCCGTCCGTTCCGAGGTGATCGTGTGAATGCGCTCAAGACTCTCGGCTACATCCTGGCCCTGCCGGTGCTGCTGGTCCTGATTTGGTGGGCCTCAACCCTCGGGGCAGTCAACTTCTTTGTCCCCACCCCGGCCGCGCTCGTCGGGACTTTTGGCGAGGTCTGGTTCGGGCCCCGCTTCTTCTCCGACGTCCTGCCCAGCGTCGGCCGGCTCCTGATCGGCGTCGTTGCGGCAATCATCATCGGCGTCGTCGGTGGTGTGCTGATTGGATCCATCAAATGGCTCCGGGCGTTGTTGGAACCCACGCTGGAGTTCTTCCGTGCGATTCCGCCGCCTGTCCTGGTCCCGGTTCTGATCCTGCTGATGGGCATTACGGATTCCATGAAGGTGGCGGTGATCATTTCCGGTTGTGTCTGGCCGGTCCTGCTGAACACCATTGAAGGTGTCCGGGCAGTCGACGGGGTGCTCTCGGATTCCGCGCACACCTACGGCATCGACGGCTGGGCCCGGGTCCGGTACCTGGTGCTGCCTTCGGCAAGTCCGCAGATCATGGCCGGAGTGCGCCAGTCCCTGTCCCTCGGGCTGATCCTGATGGTGATCTCCGAAATGTTCGCCTCGTCATCGGGGCTTGGCTTTACCATCGTCCAGTTCCAGCGGTCCTTCGCCATCCCGGAAATGTGGTCCGGCATTGTGGTGCTCGGCCTCCTGGGCGTGGCCATGTCGTTCATCTTCCAGTGGGCCGAGCGGAACATCCTGCGCTGGTACCACGGCCAGAAAGAGGTAGAAAATGCAGCCTGACGCAACCCCGGCTTCGTCCGGAAAGACGCTGCCGGAGGCGATGCTCTCCGTCCGCGGACTGAAGAAGGTGTACCAGACCGACGGCGGCGACATCGAGGCGGTGCGCAACCTGACCTTCGACCTTCGCGCCGGAGAACTGGCCTGCCTCGTGGGCCCGTCCGGTTCCGGCAAGACCACCCTCCTGAAATGCATCTCCGGGCTGATGGCCCCCACCGAAGGGGAGGTCATGCTGGACGGGAAGCGCGTGTCCGGGCCGCCGAAGAAGATGGCCGTGGTCTTCCAGGAATACGGCCGGTCCCTGTTCCCCTGGATGCGCGTCCGCGAGAACGTGGAACTGCCGCTGAAAAACCAGGGTGTGCCCAAGGGGGAACGGGACAGGCTTGTGGACGAGGCACTCGAGGCCGTGGGCCTGTCCCACGTCCCCCGGTCCTACCCCTGGCAGCTCTCCGGCGGCATGCAGCAGCGCGTGGCGATCGCCCGCGCCATCGCGTACCAGCCTGAGGTGCTCCTGATGGACGAGCCCTTTGCCGCCGTGGACGCCCAGACCCGTGCCGACCTGGAGGACCTGATCCGCGCCATCTGGAAGAAGTTCGGGGTGACGGTGCTGTTCGTGACCCACGATATCGACGAGTCCGTCTACCTCGGCGAACGCGTCATCATCCTGTCGTCCTCGCCCACCGTGATCCAGGAGGACATCGTGATCGACCTCCCGGTGGACCGCGACCAGCTGGAGACCCGGTCCCTGCCCCGCTTCACCGAGCTCCGCCACCACGTCTACGAACAGATCCAGCTGGCCAAGAAGGGCCACCGCCCCGCGGCGGCAGTCACAACACCAGCCACCCGCCCGGGCCATACGGACGCCGCCTAGCCCTCACTGCACCAATCAAAACACCCCGCCACGGAGGAGTCCGCGGCGGGGTGTTTTGCGTGCTCGCTCAGGGCCGCAAGGGGGAATTAGCCCACCTTGTTGGCAGCCTCAGCGTCAGAAGCGGTGACACCGGCGCCCAGGTTGGCGCGCAGCTTGGCGCCGAGGTCGGCGTCAACGTTGGTCCAGTACTGGATGGCGCGTTCCTTGATTTCAGGGGTCTTCACGCCGCCCACGGCACCGGTGATGGTATCGAGCAGGCGGGCCTTGGCGCCGTCGTCGAACACTTCACGGTACAGTGTGCCGGCCTGGACGAAGTCGCCGTCCTCGGAACGGAGGGAGTGCGCGGAGAGCGTCAGCTCGCCGTCGTTCTCCCAGCCGCCGGCCGGGGATGCCGGCTCAACAGCCGCGGGGCCGCCCACGGAGTTCGGTGCGTACACCGGAACGGAGGGAGCGTTGAAGTGGAAACGCCCGGCGCCGTCCTGGCTGTAGTTGTTGACCTGGCTCTTGGGCTGGTTCACCGGGATCTGGGCGTGGTTGGTGCCCACACGGTAGCGGTGTGCGTCGGCGTAGGAGAAGATGCGGGCCTGCAGCATCTTGTCCGGCGAAGCGGCGATGCCCGGCACGAAGTTCGACGGCGCGAAGGTGGCCTGCTCGATCTGCGCGAAGTAGTTCTCCGGGTTCTTGTTCAGCTCCATGGTGCCCACGTGGATCAGCGGGTAGTCAGCGTGCGGCCACACCTTGGTGAGGTCGAACGGGTTGAAGCGGTAGGTCTTGGCATCCTCGTAGGGCATGACCTGGACGTGCAGTTCCCAGGACGGGAAGTTGCCCTCGGCGATGTTTTCCTGCAGGTCGCGGATGTAGAAGTCAGCGTCCGAGCCGGCCAGTTCCTCGGCCTGATCGCCGGTCATGGCCTTGACGCCCTGGTTGGACTTGAAGTGGTACTTGACCCAGAAGCGCTCGCCCTCGGCGTTGATCCACTGGTAGGTGTGCGAGCCGTAGCCCTGCATCTCCCGCCAGGAAGCCGGCAGGCCGCGGTCACCCATCAGCCAGGTGACCTGGTGTGCGGATTCGGGGGACAGGGTCCAGAAATCCCACTGCATGTCGGCATCGCGCAGGTGGGTACCCGGCAGGCGCTTCTGGGAGTGGATGAAGTCCGGGAACTTGATGCCGTCGCGGATGAAGAAGACGGGGGTGTTGTTGCCCACGAGGTCGTAGTTGCCCTCGGAGGTGTAGAACTTGACTGCGAAGCCGCGGGGATCGCGCCACGTGTCAGGGGAGCCGCTCTCGCCGGCGACGGAGGAGAAACGGATCAGCATGTCCGTGTCAACGCCCGGCTGCAGGAAGGCTGCCTTGGTGTACTTGGAAACGTCCGAGGTGGTCTTGAACGTACCGAAAGCGCCGCCGCCCTTGGCGTGCACTACGCGCTCCGGCACGCGCTCGCGGTTGAACTGCGCGAGCTTCTCGATCAGGTAGTGGTCAGTCAGGATGATGGCACCGTCGGCACCAACTGACTGGGAGTGCGCGTCGGACGTGACGGGGGCACCTGACTGGGTGGTTGAAATGGCAGTCATTGTTCTCCTATTTCTCTATTACTTGGTTACGTTCGGAAGGAAGTTTTTGGGACTGCTGGCAGTCCTGGCAGATGCCCTGGTACATGACGTCCGCGATCTGGATGGTCATAGGCTTCGCATTCTCATCCCAGTGCGGGGTGAGGCAGGGGGCGTGCCCGACGGCGCATTCAACGTCTTCCACGCGGCCGCAGCTGATGCAGATGGCGTGGTGGTGGTTGTCACCGACGCGCGTCTCGTACAGGGCGGGGGAGTGCGGGGGCTCGAAGCGGCGCAGCATGTGCAGGTCCGTCAGGTCCCCCAGGACCACGTAGACCGACTGTGCGGTGAGCTCCGGGAGCTCGGCGCGGGCCGCAGTCAGGATGCTTTCCGCCGGTGAATGCGGGTGGTGTTCGACGGCGGCCAGCACGGCGAGCCGCTGCTTAGTCACGCGGCGGCCGTGGGCGCGCAGGGCGGCAGCCCATGCTTCGTGGCCGTCAGAGTGTTCCGTCATGCCTCTATTCAAGCACTTATTATGAGTTCATCACAATAAGGCTTGGCTAACTTTGGGTAACGCGAGGAATTCCTGCAGTGGATTGACGGATTCGCCCGCCGACCGGCCCAAGGCGTGGACCTCCAGCCGTCCCGGGCCCGGATCCGGCACCACGCAACTGATGCCGGTCACCCCGCGGCGTTCCGTGAGTCCCTGCAGCGAGGCGGCCAGTGCCAGCAGGTGTCCGGGCGTGAGCCCGGCGTCCTCCGCCGCCGGGGAAAGGGGCGCAGGGGACAGGACCGTATGGTGGGGTCCGGCCATCACCGGGGGTGGAACCGCGACAATCCCGGGCAACGGGCCCTCCGCTGGCGGGGAGGACTCTCCTGATCGCTCCTCAGCCGAGCGCCGCAGGGCGGCGCGGAGGCCGCCGTCGTACATTTCGAGCTTGTCCTCAGCGGTGGGCACGCGTCGCTGGGTGGGAAGCAGCAGCTGTTCGCCAGGGGTGACCGGCTCGCCGTCCCAACGCCCGAACAGATGGAAAGTGGGTGTGGAAGATTCCACTTCAGGCTCGCCGATGGCTGCTCCGATGGGGTGCCACTGGTGCGCAAACACCACCGTGCAGCGCGTGGCACCCAGTAGACCGGCGAGGGCCTGACGTGCGGCTTCATGGCAGAGCAGCCAGTCTGCGGCGGAACGCAGGTCAAAGGCGATGGCAGGGTTGGTGAGCCGGATGAGCACATGGCCGGGGGTCAGTGCGGTCCGCGGCCGGACAACCTCCCAGATCTCCGATGCGTAAAGAAGCCGCCTGGACATACTCATGAGCCACTCCCTTCCCCGCCTGAGGATACCAAGCGTGGGGGACATTCCGGACGGGCCTGTCCACATTAGGGTTGCGGGGTGGGGAAATTACTCGCTGACATCACGCCGCTGCGGGAGAGCCCTGCCTTCCGCCGGCTCTGGCTGGGGTCCGCTGTGGCCGCCGTCGGCAGCCAGTTGACGCTGGTGGCCGTCAGCCTGGAGGTTTACCGGCTGACGCAGGACAGCTTCTACGTGGGCCTGCTGGGCGTCTTCGCGCTGGTGCCGCTGGTGTTCGGCGGCCTGCTCGGCGGGTCCATCGCCGATGCCCACAACCGCCGGACGGTGGCGCTCACGGCCACCTCCGTCCTGTGGCTCACGACAGGCATGATCGCGCTCCAATCCTGGCTGCAGCTGGGAAACGTCTGGGTCCTGTACCTTCTGGTGGCACTGCAGAGCGGCGCCCAGTCCATTAACCAGCCTGCCCGAAGTGCCATCATCCCAACCCTGATCCGGAAGGAAATGCTTCCTGCAGCTAACGCGCTCAGCATGATGTCGTTCGGACTGGCCATGACGGTGGGCCCGTTGCTGGCAGGGGTTCTGGTGGCCTGGGTGGGCTTCGGCTGGACCTACACCATTGATTTCATCTGCTTCGCTTTTGTGCTGTGGGCCATTTTCCGGCTGCCGTCGGTCCCGCCCTCGGGGAAAGCCGGCCGGGCGGGCCTACGGTCTGTCATCGAAGGGTTCCGGTTCCTGGGCACCCGGCCCAACCTGCGGATGACTTTCATTATCGACCTCATTGCGATGATCCTCGCCCAGCCGCGGGCACTGATGCCGGCCATCGGTGCGCTGATGATCGGCGGCGGTGAAGCTACGGTGGGCATCCTGCTGGCGTCCACCGCCGTGGGCGCCTTCCTCGCCGGCCTGTTCTCCGGACCGCTGGGCCGGGTCCGGTGGCAGGGGAGCGCGGTGGTGTGGTCGGTGATGGGGTGGGGCGCGTCCATTGCGGGGTTCGGTCTGGTGGTGCTCCTTGCAGGCCGGACGGACGACGGCGGAGCCACCCTTTGGTTGCTGCCGGCAGCTTTGTGCTGTGCCTTGGCCGGCATCGCGGACTCCATCAGCGCCGTCTTCCGCCACACCATCCTGCAGGCCGCCACCCCTGACCACCTGCGCGGACGGCTGCAGGGCGTCTTCATTGTGGTGGTGGCCGGCGGACCCCGGGTGGGGGACCTGCTGGCGGGCGGCGGGACTAAGATTTTGAGTGAGGGCTGGGTCCTGCTCCTGGGCGGGGCGTTGTGCGTGCTGGTGGCCTGGTTGGCCGCGCAGCTGCAGCCGGGCTTCCGGAAGTACGATGCCCATAACCCGGTGCCGTAGGCCTTGCCCGTTGGGACGGCCCCGCCGGGGTGACATGGAGGAGCGGACATGCACAGGCATTACAACGGACTGAAAACTGCGGCGCTGTTCGGTGTGCTGTGGGCCGTGCTGCTGGGGCTGGGCGGCCTGATCGGGCTCAACACCCGCAGCTCGGCTCCTATCTGGATCATGGCGCTGGTGGGCGTGGCCACCACGGCGTACGGCTACTGGAACAGCGACAAGATCGCCATCCGCTCCATGGCTGCCTACCCTGTCACGGAAGCGCAGGCGCCGCAGCTCTACCAGATTGTCCGGGAGCTCTCGGTCCGGGCCAACCAGCCGATGCCGCGGATCTACCTCTTGCCAACCATGAATCCGAACGCGTTCGCAACAGGTCGGAACCCCAAAAATGCGGCAGTCTGCTGCACCGAAGGGATCCTCCAACTGCTCGATGCCCGGGAGCTCCGCGGCGTCCTGGGTCACGAGCTGATGCACGTCTACAACCGGGACATCCTGACATCCTCGGTGGCAGCCGCTGTGGCCGGGGTGATTACCTCGGTGGGCCAGATGCTGCTGTTCTTTGGTGGCGACAGGCGCAATTCGAACCCGCTGGCCATGATTGCCATGGCGCTGCTGGCGCCCTTTGCCGCCTCGCTGATCCAGCTCGCCATCTCAAGGACCAGGGAGTACGACGCCGACGAGGATGGGTCGCAGCTCACGGGCGATCCGCTGGCGCTCGCCTCAGCCCTGAACAAGATCGAGCAAGGGGTGCGGATTGCGCCGCTGCCGCAGGACCAGAAGCTGGTCAATACCTCGCACCTGATGATCGCCAACCCCTTCCGCGGCGGCGCCATGACCAAACTGTTTGCCACCCATCCGCCCATGCGGGAACGCATTGCCCGGCTGGAGCGGATGGCGGGCCGGCCGCTGCGGTGACATTCCCCGGTAACCCGGTGCCGCCGTCGTCCGCGTTGAGGACACCGGTCCGGGCTCAGGACGCACAAACGGGCCGGGGACACCTAAGTTCAGGTGTCCCCGGCCCGTTTCCGTGTCCTGGCTGTGTGCTAGCTGCGGAAGTTGACGAACTGCAGGTCGGCCTCGTCAAAGTCCTTCAGCAGTGCCATCACGGACTGCAGGTCATCGCGGGACTTGGACGAGACACGGAGTTCGTCGCCCTGGATCTGTGACTTGACGCCCTTCGGCCCTTCGTCGCGGATCAGCTTGTTGATCTTCTTGGCCAGATCCTGCTCGATGCCTTCCTTGATGGTGGCTTCCAGGCGGAACTCCTTGCCGGAGGCGAACGGCTCGCCGGTGTCCAGGGACTTCAGCGAGATGCCCCGGCGGATCAGCTTGGACTGGAGCACGTCCAGCACAGCCAGGACGCGTTCCTCGGAGTTGGCCTTCATCAGGATCTTCTCGCCGCTGAAATCGACCTCGGCGCCTACACCCTTGAAGTCGTAGCGCTGGACAAGTTCCTTCTGCGCCTGGTGCAGCGCGTTGGCTACTTCCTGCTTGTCCACTTTGCTTACGACATCGAACGTTGACTCGCCTGCCATGACTCTCCTTTGTGCTGATGGATGCCCTGAAATGCCTCTGCAGGGCGTGGATCTCTGCATTCCAGCCTAATACGGATCGGCTGTGAGGGTACCGCGGCGCCGGCGCGCGATTCACAGTTCCCTCCTAGCGGACGCACTGCGGGAACGAAGCCGGACGGGGAAGAGTTGAACCAGTTGGAAGAAGTACGAAAGGGAAGCAATGCAGAACAACGCCGTCCGTTACGTCACCCGAACCACCGCCGCTGCCGCCGGGGCAGTTGCCACCGCTGCCACCTCAGTCGCCGCTGCAGCCCTGGCAGGCTCCATCATCTTCAGCCCCGTACCGGACGCGTCTGCCCGGATGAATGGCATCAGCGAGGACCTGAAGCGGGCGGTCGAGCTGAACCAGATCACCGAGGAGCAGGCCCTGAAGTTCGAGGCACGGTTGGCGGGCCGTATTCTCGGCGACGTCTGATTCCTTTGTTTTCCCCGGATTTGCAGGGGTTTTGAGCCCATTTTCGATGGCGAGGAGGCTCGATTCGATTCTTCGGCAGAAGTTCTGTAAAGTTGTCTTGCCCGCGGTTACTGGAAGCGGAACGGCCCGGAAACGGACGTTCCACAGACTGCATCAGCGGGTACTTCTTTTGAAGTTCGGCAGATTACCCGAGCGGCCAAAGGGGGCTGACTGTAAATCAGCTGGCAACGCCTACGGGGGTTCGAATCCCTCATCTGCCACCCTTGGAAAAGCCTCCGGAACCACCAGGTTCCGGAGGCTTTTTTGTGCCTTGGATCAGGGGCCGGCTGGAATGCGCGGGGTCAGTGCGAACAAGCCTGGGATTTGTGCCGTGACAGGCCTGCCGGAGGAGGGGGAAATCAGGGGAGGAACCGTCGTCGACAGGTGCTCCGGGCCGGGCGTAGTCTGGCAGCATCGGCGCATGTACCCCGATGCCTTGCGTCGATACACCAATCGATGAAGGAGAACCGATGAGTGCAGTACGTGAATTTATGACGACGGACGCGCGGTGTATCAAGGAAGACCAGACGCTCGAAGACGCCGCACGCATGATGCAGGACCTGGATTGCGGATCATTGCCGATCTGCGGCGATGACGGCAAATTGAAGGGCATGATCACCGACCGCGACATTGTGCTCAAGTGCGTCGCCGCCGGACACAACCCCCGCGAGATGATGGCCCGCGAGCTCGCCTCCGGCAAACCCCACTGGGTCGACGCGGATGCAAGTGTTGATGACGCCATCGAAATTATGGAACGGCACCAGGTCCGGCGCCTCCCGGTCATTGCCGACCACAAACTGGTTGGCATCCTCAGTCAGGGTGACATCGCACGCAACTACACCGAGGAGCGTGTAGGTGAACTGGTGGAGCACATTTCCGAGCGCCACCACATGTCGGCCTAGCTAACACTAAAAGGCTCTGTGCGCGGCTCCCTGCCTTAATGGCCGCGAACCGGGCACAGGCCGAGGAACGGGGCCTGGGAGCAGTTCAGCTCCCAGGCCCCCGTCGTTCCGCTTCGACCCCGTTCCACTTCGCCCCCGTTCCAGGGCGGGCGTCGTTCCAGCGCCGGCGTCGTGGCGCGGGATGCTCAGTTCAGGGCGATCAGCAACATCTGGCTGGTCCCGGGGATGCAGGTCTGCAGGATCGCCCGTGGGAAACCGCCAAAGACCCGGATGACGTCGTTCGTGGTGCCGGGATTGGGTACCTGGCCCCTCGCCGTTGCCGTGTACGTGCCATAGCCGGGGATACTGACAGTTTCACCCACGGCGATGCCGGAGAACCGCGCCCAGCCGCCACAGAAGTCGTGTTCGGTGATGAACAGCGAATAGCCGTCATTGGGCGTGTAATGGATCGGGCCGATGCAGGCGTCCACCATGGACTGGCCGCCGGCGCCCGCAACGTAGATCGTCCGGACAGGCGGCGCGGCCGGCACCACGGGAGCCGGCGCAGGGGCAGGAGCGGCGGCCGCCACTGGCGCGGCCGCAGGCACCGGCACCGGCGCCGGGGCTGCGACGGCCGGACCCGTCAGCTTGAGGACCTGGCCGGGAACGATGGTGCTGTAACCGCCAAGGCCGTTGGCGGCAAGCATCGCGTTCATATCCACGCCATGCCTGGCCGCGATCGACCCTACAGTGTCACCGGACACAACGGTGTAGAGATTGGTGTCGGCCGCCGGTGGCGCTTCAGGAGCCGGCGGTGCCTCAGCCGGCGGGGCCGCTGGAGGTGGAACTGCGGCGGCATCGGCAGCGCCTGCCTGGACCGCGCCCAGGTAAGGGTCATCCAACAGTGCCGGGGCGAGCGGCCGGGCCACGCGCACAATTGCCGGGTCCGCCGTCGTAATGGCACCCGCCGGGGCAGGTGCTCCGGGGGTTGTAGCTATGGGTCCTGCCAATGATGCAACGGTGACGGAGGCGACCACGACGGCGCTCGCCATGCCTGCCCACAGCTTGTTGTTGACTGGTTTACGGCCTGGGGTGAGTCGGTGCGGGGATTCGGATGTGTTGAGAGGCGACTGTTCCATGGCTGGGGCCCATCGTGGGTCGGCCCGGCAAGAGGGTTGTTGCGGCGGTGCCACTGTCTCCGGATGCTGGACGGATCAAAGATTGACGCGAGCGCGGTGGCTGGTTGAAGCCAGCACTGCGCTCGCACGATGGGCCCGTATACCCAGAAAATACGGATTTCCCTTATGGAGCGGCATCATCGACCCAGCTTTGGAAGATGCGCCTGCACTTGTACACCCCCAGGGAATCCAAGTATGAGTCTTCCAATGCTCCGAATGCACGAATAAGGGATACCCAACTATTCGTTCTGGCTACCTAATCTGGCGGCGGCCTGTTGTCAGGAGGAACGGGGATCCTTGAGCTCGGCCAGCTCGGCCAGCTCGCGCCGCAGTGCTGCGATCTCCGACACCAGGTCAGCCAGCTCGGCCCGGACCGGTTCCTCGGCGGACTCCGCGGCAGCCTCGGTGGATTCTTCTACGCGCTGGACCAGCCAGGAGGCGATGGACGCTGTGACCACGCCCAGCACGGCTATGCCGCTCATCATGAGGGCCGCTGCCACCATGCGGCCAATGGGCGTCACGGGGTACATGTCGCCGTAACCCACGGTCGTGATGGTGGTGACGGCCCACCACACAGCGTCACCGAACGTCAGGATCTTGGCGTCGGGCGCTGACTGTTCAACGTCCAGCACCGCCAGCGCCCCGACAAAAACCAGGAGTGCAGCTGAGCCGGCCACATACGTGACCACGCGGCCGCGGAGGGTCTCCCCGACAGTGCGGTGCAGCACGGAGAGCAGGGTCACCAGCCGCAGGAGCCTGAGCGGGCGGAAGAACGGGAGCGCCACGATGAGGAGCTCGTGCAGGTTCCAAAGAAACCAGCGGCGGCGGTCTTCCGCGAGCCACAGATTGGCCGCGTAATCCAGCGCGAAGATCCCCCAGGTCAGCCACATCACCGTCTCAAGCCATCCCGCGCCGCTGCTCTCAACGCGGCCCACCACCTGCCACGCGTAGGCCGCCAGGAACACCAGTGCCGTCCCCATCAGCGGCCACTCGGCAAGATCCCGGTAGCGTTGTTGCGTCATTTTCCACATCCTACGCGGCTTCCAAATACTCGGGCTTGCCACAAAGTTACCGACGGGTAACATGATGGGATGCACCTGCTTCTGCGCACACTCCTGATGCTGTTCACATCCACCCGCCGTTCCCCGCTGACCATCTGGGACACCTCGTCCCTGCCGCTGCGGGTCCTGCCCACGGACATCGACATCGCCATGCACGTCAACAACGGCATGTACTTCTCCCTGATGGACCTGGGCCGGTTCGACCTTATGGTCCGCAGCGGCGTCTGGAAAAGAATGCGCCGGCGGGGCTGGAGTCCGGTGGCGGCGGGGGAGACAATCGCCTTCCGGAAGTCGCTGCAGCTGTGGCAGCAGTACACCATCGAAACGAAGATCATTGGCCTGGACGCAAAGGCCATCTACTTTGAGCAGCGCATGGTGTCCGACGGCGAGATCTACGCCCGTGCCTACATCGCCACCCGCCTGGTCAACAAGGGCAAGCCTGTCAGCCAGGAGGAGATCCTGCGGGAGTTCGGCAACCCGCCTGCCGATCTGGTGCTCCCGGAGTGGATCCACGAATGGCGGGAGACCAACGCCCTGCCGGGCAGCCGGACCCCCGCGCCGCACCTGTGGGACGCCACGGTCTGACGTCCCAGCGCGCGCGATCCCCGCGACCGGCCTGCACAACTCAGGCGCCGACGTCGCGCCTGTCTACAGCGAAGGCCGCCACAGCCACCAAGGCCGCCGAGATGCCCCAGATCCACCCCGCCGCAGCCCAGTCGGCACCGTTGGCCACCGGCGAGTTCCCGTACGCCCAGTGGTACGGGCTCAGGTTCAGCAGCCACTCGACATCCGGGCTCTGCCTGCCGACGGCGTTGAAGACATACCCCAGAACGCCCACGCCCGCACCCGCCGCAAGACCGTAGGTCCGCCGGCCGGACACGGCACCGCCGCACAGTGCTGCGGTTCCGGTCAGCAGCGCCAGCCCGGCGAAGAGCACCGCTGCGCCGAAGAGGTTCTCCGGCACGATATCCAGCAGGGCAGAATCGTTCAGCGCCCGGACCAGTACAAAGACCAGCGCAGCGAGCAGGACCACTCTCAATACCAGGGACAGTGCGCGTTCCAGTACCACCTGCACGCGGGTCACGCCGTGGGCGAGGGTGAGCTCAAGCTGGCCGGACTCCTCGTCGCCGCCCACCGCCGCAGCACCCCATCCCACCGAGGCGATGGTCATCAGGACGAACCCGAGCAGGCCAAAGAGCGTCGCCTGGGTATAGCCCGGGCCGGTGGCGATCTGGTCGTAGTTCAGTGCCTTGGTCATCTCGGCCGGGAGGGCGTTCATCAGGTCCTCCATCTGCGCGCTCCCGCCGATGGACGGGTACAGCGGCAGGTACAGGAACACGGCAGCAGCCATCCCGGCCGCCCAGGCGAGCGTGGAGCGCCAGCTGTCGAAGAACGCACGGCGAAACAGCGGCAGGGCGGTGCTCACCGGGCCTCCTTGGAACGCGAATCTCCGGGCATCGAATACATCTGCAGCACCGATTCCTCAAGGTCGGGCTCCTCCAGGACCAGATCCTTCAACTGCAGCGTCGCCAAGGCCTTGACCAGCGGCTGGATGGCACCCTCCAGCGTGGCGGACAGGGTGAGGGTGCCGTTGGACTCCAGTACCTCCACGTGCCCGACGCCGGGTACCCCACGCAGCAGCGCACCGGCGTCGTGCGCTGTGATGCCGTTCGCCGTCAACCGCAGGTGCCGGACCGCGCCTTCCCGGAGCCCGCTGACGGACTCCACCGCGATGATCCGGCCGTCGCGGAGGATGGCCACGGTGTCCGCCGTCTGCTGGACTTCGCTGAGCACATGGGAACTGAGGAAAATGGTCTGCCCCTGGTGCTGTGCTTCGCGCACCATGGCATGGAATTCCTGCTGGACCAGCGGATCCAGCCCGCTGGTGGGCTCATCGAGGACCAGAAGCTCGGGATGGTGCATAAAGGCCTGGACCAGGCCGAGTTTCTGCTTGTTGCCCTTGGACAGCTTGCGGGTGTGCCTGTCGAGGTCCAGTCCCAGCCGTTCGGCCAGCGCGTCGATCCGGCCCGGAGGCACCGGGCCGGAGATGGCCTCATAGTGGGAGAGCAGTTTCCGGCCGGTCACGCGGCCCTCAAGGAACAGTTCGCCGGGCAGATAGCCGATCCTGCGTCGAAGCTTCGGGCCTCCCAGCCGCGGGTCCTTGCCCAGGACGCGGACCTCACCGGACGTGGGGCGGATGATGTCCAGCAGGCAGCGCATGGTGGTGGTCTTGCCGGCGCCGTTCGGGCCGATCACGCCGAACACGGAGCCACTCTCGACAACGAAATCAACCCCGTGGAGCACCTCGCGGTGACCGAATTTCTTGGTAAGGGACCTGGTGGAAATAGCCTGGGCCATAGTCCCTCCTGTGTGCGGCAGTCAGCGGCTGATGCCCCTACGTTAGGCCCCGTGCCGCCCGCTGTACACGGCACCGCAGCGGTTATTCCCGATGACGCGGGCAGCGAACAGGGCCTTCGCGGCCGGGACATCCGCCCGGGCCTCGCGTACCGTTGACATCATGGCAACCGTAGACATCACAGGTGAACAGTTCGCATCGACCATCGAAGGCAACGACATTGTCCTGGTGGACTTCTGGGCTGAATGGTGCGGCCCCTGCAAGCAGTTCGGGCCCACGTACAGCGCCGTGTCGGAGAAGCACTCCGACGTCCTGTTCACGAAGGTGGACACCGAGGCCGAACAGCAGCTCGCCGCCGAGGCCGGCATCACGTCCATCCCCACGCTGATGGCCTTCCGCGAAAAAGTCCTGGTCTTCTCCCAGCCCGGTGCCCTGAACGCCCAGCAGCTGGAGCAGGTTGTGGACGCCGTCAAGGCCCTGGACATGGACGAGGTCCACGCCCACGTGGCGCGCTCGCAGGCGGAAGCCGCAGCAGGATCCCCGGCCGGTGCAAAGACTTCCGGACCCCAGGACGGCACGCAGATCCCCGGAGCATAGCCCCTTAAACATCGATTGCTCCGTAGGTGCCTTTTTGATCGTTCAAAACGGCAGTTACGGAGCAATCGATGGTTAAGACGAGGGTTAGATGCGCTCGACCTTCACGGGCTCGGCCAGCAGCGCGCTCAGCGATTCGTTGAGGTCCTGCACAGCGATGCCTTTGGAGTGCTTCTCGAGGTCTTCCTCGGACGCCCACTGCTCGGTGAGGACCAGCTTCTCCTCGGTGGCTTCGGTCAGCTCGTAGCGGATGCAGCCGGGCTCGTTCACCACCTCGTCGATGGCGATTTCCAGGGCGAGCTTCACGCGGAAGAACTCGCCGTCGTTGGGGATGAACGTTGCCTGCAGGTCGATGGGTGCACTCATGGATTTCACAATACCGGGCCGCACGCCGCTGGCCCGTCCGGTTTACGCGCGGACACCCTCCTGTTGCGCTGCTCTTGTGCTTTCATTGCCGGGGGCCAGTTGGTAGCGTGCCACCATGCGCGCTTACACAGCCGGGGACACTGACGTTCCGCTACTCGAAGAGACCATCGGCGAGAATTTTGAGCGGGTGGCAGCAGAGTTTCCCTTCCACGACGCGCTGATCGAGGCGGCGGCAGTGCCGGGCGGGGACGCCCGCCGCTGGAGCTACACCAAGATGAACGACGACGTCGATCGCCTGGCGCGTGCGCTCCTCGCCTCCGGTGTTGCCAAGGGGGACCGTGTGGGCATCTGGAGCCCGAACTGCGCCGAATGGACCCTCCTGCAGTACGCCACTGCCAAGGCCGGGGCCATCCTTGTGAACGTGAACCCCGCCTACCGCAGCCACGAATTGGAATCCGTGGTGAGGCAGAACAGGATGCGGGTGCTGGTGGCCGCACCGTCAGACCGGAACAGCGATTATGTGGGCATGGCCCGGCAGGCGCTGGCCGGCTGCCCGGACCTTCAGGAGCTGGTCTTCCTGCCGGACCACTTGGTGGAAGGGCTCGACGCCGGCGACCCCCAAAGCGATCAAGAGCTGACGTACGCCGAGCTGCTCAAGCGGGCTGACGCCGTCGGGCATTCCGGCCTGAAGGCGCGGATGGCGGAACTGGACCCGCACGATCCCATCAATCTGCAGTACACGTCCGGGACCACCGGGTTCCCCAAGGGCGCAACGCTGACGCACCACAACATCCTGAACAACGGCTACTCCATCGGCGAACTGCTGGGCTATACCGAGCACGACCGGGTGGTGATTCCGGTGCCGTTCTACCATTGCTTCGGGATGGTGATCGGGAACCTGGCTGCCCTCAGCCATGGCGCCGCCACCATCATTCCCGGCCGCGGCTTCACCCCGGCGGCTGCGCTGGAGGCCGTCCAGGACTTCGGCGGGACATCCCTGTACGGTGTGCCCACCATGTTCATCGCCGAGCTGGCTCTGCCGGACTTCCCGTCCTACGACCTTTCCACGCTCCGCACCGGGGTCATGGCCGGATCCGTGTGCCCCGTCGAGGTCATGAACCGGGTCATTGCGGAGATGCACATGGTGGATGTGGCCATCTGCTACGGCATGACCGAGACCTCGCCGGTGTCCACCATGACCCGGAACGGTGACACCATGCGGCAGCGCACCGAGACCGTGGGGCGCACCATGCCGAACCTGGAAAGCAAGATTGTGGATCCCGGCTCGGGCGAAGTCCTGGAGCGCGGAGAGATCGGCGAGCTCTGCACCCGCGGCTACGCCGTGATGAAGGGCTACTGGGACCAGCCGGACAAAACCGCGGAAGCCATCGACGCCGACGGGTGGATGCACACCGGCGACCTCGCCCGGATGGACCAGGACGGCTACGTGGTCATCGAAGGCCGGATCAAGGACATGGTGATCCGGGGCGGCGAAAACATCTACCCCCGCGAGATCGAGGAATTCCTCTTCACCCATCCCGCCATCCAGGACGTGCAGGTGATTGGCGTCCCGGATGACACGTACGGCGAAGAACTTATGGCCTGCATCATCCTCAAACCCGGGGCGGAACCACTGGACACGGGTGCCGTCGCCGACTTCTGCCGCGGGAAACTGGCGCACTACAAAATCCCGCGCTATGTGGACGTCCGCGAAAGCTTCCCGATGACTGTCTCCGGGAAGATCCGCAAGGTGGAGATGCGCGAGGAAGCCGTGGCCCGCCTCGGGCTTTGACCCGCCGTTTCCTGTTCGAACCAGGGCCGCTACAACTTACTTCGGCTG
The DNA here is from genome assembly GCF_014764445.1 of Pseudarthrobacter sp. BIM B-2242. Taxonomy (NCBI): domain Bacteria; kingdom Bacillati; phylum Actinomycetota; class Actinomycetes; order Micrococcales; family Micrococcaceae; genus Pseudarthrobacter; species Pseudarthrobacter sp. BIM B-2242. The sequence goes on along the minus strand of NZ_CP061721.1, from coordinate 3,102,801 downwards.
CGACACGAGATCGAAAAGAACTTCCTTGTCGCAGATCGAGGTCACTTTGATGGTGTAGCCGTTGTGTGTGGCCTCGGAGCCCACTTCCATGCCGTCGTAGAACACGGGCGCCGGGTCAGGGGCGTCGGCGGCGATGGAAATGTTTGCCGTCGGGGGCATCGCGTCCACCTTGGTTCCGGCCAGCCCAATGCGCGGCGTAAACTCCCTGCCCTGCCCCGAGTGCGGGAGCGGTGGTGTGGATCCATTTATCGACGGGACAATCCGGTACGCACCGGATCCGGTGCAGCTGCTGGTGGTCACGGTGGACTCCTGTGAGGTGGGAGGGGTGGTCGGTTCTGCCTGGGGGCCGGCGCTACATGAGCTGATGGTGAGCAGCGCGAGCGTCACGGCCGCCGGCATGGCTGCCTGTCGGAGCAGACGCATCAGCCTGCCACCGATGCGTTCTGGTACTGCTGTTCAAACTGCTCTTTGGTGATGGACAGGATGGGGTAGTGCTGACTCCAAGGGTTTTGCAGAAGGAGGTTTCCCTGCTCGTCCTGACCTGTCACAAAGTAGGCATGACCGGTGAAGTATCCCATCGGTGCGCCGTCGGGCAGATCACCAAGAGTGGTTACCAGGGCAGGACGTCCTTCCTCGGCTGCTTTCCAGAGGCTTTCAGCATCTTCCGTCTGTTCGACGTCCGGCCCCGCCAGGTACTTGAAGGCGTCGGGTCCCCAGTTTCCTTCGATGGCCTTGTAGTTGCCGGGTCCATGGGCAATGTCGGGCGGAGCACCTGGAGGTGTGCCGTCCCGGGCGTCATCTTCCGTGTACACCTGCGCGAGGGCCTTTTCAATGTAGGCAGGCCAATTCCCATTGTCACCGGGCAGGGCGCCCTTTTGGTCTCCGGCCTCGTTGGCCGGTAGATCGGTGGTCACGGTCACCCACTGTTCCTGGCCTTGGGAATCGAACAGCTTGACGGAGACAGTGCCGTTTCCGTTGTCGGTCACGTGGTTGCGGGCCCACTCTGAGTCCGCGTTAATCATGGCGCCGGCAGCGGACAGAACCACGCAGTCGCCGTATCCCGTCTGGCGGATGTCGTCCTTGCCGGGGTGCAGGCCGATCACGGGCGCAGTAGGTTCCAGCCAGTCATTCGTTGTGCTTCCTTTGGCACCTCCCGGCCGGGCAGCGTCACCCATGGATTCGCCGTTTGGCTGCGCCCACGGGATCAGGCCCGTCAGGCGGTCCACCTGTTCGGCGGAGGCCTTGGACAGCAGCTGGTCCAGCAGTTGGTGTCTCTCGAAGGGCGTGGTGCCCTCCCGGTTGAACAGACCTTTGCCGTCCGAGGCGGACCCCTCGGCCAACTTTCTTAACTCGTTGTCCGACAGCGTCTTGAGGAATTGGTCCAGCTGGGCAGGTTTCAGGGCAGCAAGGGCATCGCGGAGTTCATTGACGTCCCTGTCGTTCCCCTCGAAGAAGTCGTTGTTATCTCCGGCGTCCCGGACAAGGTCCTGCAGCTTCTTCAGTTCTTCACCGCTGAGGTCCGCGTGTCCTTTGTCCGGGTGGCGGGGAACCGAATGATCCGGTCGGTCGAATAGCCCGTCGAAGGTTCCGGCGTTCCGGCCGGCGCTCCCGGCTGTGCCGTGCACAGCGCCGCCTTGGCTGCTGCCGGCGCCGCTGGCCTTATCCTGCTCGTCTGTGTGTAGGGCCACGGCCTTGCCGGCGGCGGCAAGGGCCTCCACGACTTTCGCCAACAGGGCGCTGTGTGTCCCTTCCCAGTCGCGGCGGAAGCGGTCGGCGTCGGAACCTTTCCACGGTGTGGAGCCGCGCACTTGCCGGGATAGGGCACTCTGAGTTGACATCAGCCTCGCGGACGAGGTGCTGAGTTGTTTGCCGAGTGCCCGGAGCTGGACCACGTCGGCGCCATAGATGCCTGCCACTATTCCCCCAAATGCCGTTGCTGCGTCTCAGGAAGCCTATGACACGACGCCGGGGAAAGGGATGGGCAGAACTGCCCCGGCCGTCGTCAGCTGATGTTCCGGTTGATGGCCCGCACGCCAACTACAGGTCCGACGGCGGCCGTCGCCGCTGCGGCGAGCAGGCCCAGGAGGGTGTCCGTCCCGACACTCCCGGCGAACAGTTCCCGCTCGGCGTTGACCAGGTAGGTCAGGGGATTGAACAGGCTGGCCGTCTTCATCCAGTCCGGTCCGGCCTCGATGGGCAGCATGATGCCGGACAGGATCATCAACGGGAAGAGCAGCGTCTGCTGGACGCCCCAGAAGATCCACTCCTTGTTCTGCGAGACCAGCGCCAAAGCGTAGGACAGCGCGCCGAGTCCGATGCCGAAGATCCCCAGGATCACCAGGCCGAACAGCACGTGCAGGGGATGGAAGACGAACCCGAACGGGATGCAGACCAGGGCAATGAGCAGGCCCTGCACCACCAGCGGAGCCCACTCCTTCAGGGCCCGGCCGATCATCAGCGAGGAGCGGGACAACGGCGTGGCAAGAATCCGCTCGTAGGAACCCGTCATGAGCTCGTACTGCAAATTGGAACCGGTCATGGACGTGCCGAACAGGGCGATCATCACCACCACGCCGGGCAGGAACCACTGGAGGGTGGACTGCCCGCCGAACGCCGGTGCGCCCACAGCCGCGCCTAAAAGCGGCCCGAACAGCCCCAGGAACACAAGCGGCTGGAGCAGCGAAAAGACCAGCGAGAACGGGTCGCGGAGCGGCAGCAGCATCTCCCGCCAGAACACGTATTTGGTATCCCGGAGAACCTGGCCGAGGCTCGGTTTTTCCACGCTCTCAAAACTGCTCTGGACAGCCATCAGCGGTTCGCTCCTTCCCTCAGGTTGCGGCCGGTGAGCTCCAGGAACACGTCATCCAGCGTGGGCGGCTTCAGTTCCAGTGACTGTGCGGGAGCGCCGGCGTCGTGCATTTCCTTCAGCAGCGCCGGCGCCAGCCGGGCGCCCTCGGTGAGCCGGAGGCGGAAGCGGACCACGCCGTCGTACACGTTTTCGTTGATCTCCCCGCCCGCGGCGGCCCGCCCCAGCAGCCCGCGCACGCTCCCGGCCGAGTCCGCCGCCACCTCGACGGCGAGCAGGTCGCCGGCCAGGTTGGCCTTTAGCCTGGCTGCGGTGTCGTCGGCGATGATCTGGCCGTGGTCGATCACGATGACGCGTTCGGACATCAGGTCCGCTTCGTCCATGTAGTGCGTGGTCAACACGATGGTGGTGCCGTGCTCGGATCGCATCCGCATGATGTGCTCCCAGAGGTTGGCCCGGTTCTGCGGGTCCATGCCGGTGGACGGCTCGTCGAGGAAGAGGAGCCGCGGCGAGTGCATCAGGCCCAGGGCAACGTCCATCCGCCGGCGCTGCCCGCCGGACAGCTTGACCACGGTGCGCTTGGCGAGGTCGGCCAGGTCCAGGGACGTCAGCAGTTCCTGGGCCCGGGCGGTGGCATCGGTGGTGTTCATGCCGTAGAAGCGGCCCTGCATCACCAGTTCATCAATGACCCGGAAGCTGTGTCCGCCGCCGTTGCCCTGGCCGATGTAACCGATCCGGGCGCGCACCCCGGCAGGGTCGGCAGCGACGTCAACGCCTGCCACGGTGGCCGAGCCGGAGGTGGGTCTGAGCAGTGTGGTCAGCATTCTGAGGGTGGTGGATTTCCCTGCACCGTTCGGGCCGAGGAAGGCCACAAGCTCGCCGGGGGCAACATCGATGTCGACGCCCTTGACGGCCTCCACCGTTTCCTTCTTGACCACGAAGGTCTTGGTCAGTTTGTCAGTGTGGATCATGCGTGACTCCAGAGGATGCGGAATTCCGGGGCTCTGGTGCAGCCTCCATGGCGCCACGCTATACCGTCCTGCCGGGGCGAGTCCATGACAAATTCGTCAGTGCCGGCGGTGGTCCTGGATGGTCATCCGCGGCCCGAAGGTGGGTTTGCGGAAGCCGCTGAGTCCGATCATCCGCACCACGCGCTGACGGTGGCCTCTCCACGGCTCCAGCAGCGCCAGCATCCCGGCGTCGTCCGTCCGGCGACCGGTCAGGGCAGCGCCCACATAGGCGGCGAGGTGGTAGTCGCCCACGGCGATGGAGTCCGGGCAGCCGTGGGTCCGTTGCACCACCTCGGCCGCGGTCCAGATCCCGATGCCGGGAATGACCTGCAGCTTTGCCGCCGCCTCCAGGGCAGGGAGGGCGGACAGCCGTTCAAGCGCGACGGCGGACCGCAGCGCCCGCATGACGGTCGCCGAGCGCTGCGGGCCCACTCCGGCCTGGTGCCACTCCCACGAGGGGATCCGCAGCCATTGCTCCGGCGTGGGCTGGACGCGGAGACCCTCGGGAGCGGCCGTGCCCGCTGCCGGCGCGGGAGAGCCAAAGCGGTACATCAGGTAGCGGTAGCCGCGGCGCGCTTCGATGACGGTGACCTTTTGCTCGAGGATGGTGGGCACGAGGCAGTCAACCATGCGTCCGGTGGAGGGCAGGCGGACAGCCAGGTTCCGGCGTCGGGCCTCACGGACCATACGGGGGAGGCTGGCATGGAAGGCCGGTTCATCAAAGGCTGTCCAGTCGTCTCCGGCACCCAGCAGCCGCGGCACGCCCGCGAGCCCGGCAACAGAACCGGGGCCCCACGCCTGGGCATCCACGGCACCATCGACGACGCCGCCCGCTCCCGAACCCGCCGCAGCGGTGAGGTGCAGCGTGACAGGGCCATCCGGCGTTGTAAACGCCATCCACAGCCCGTCCGGCCGGAAGGAAAACGACGGATCGCCGGTGCCCCGCAGGAGGGTGCCGAGCGTCTGCTGCAGGCTGTAGGGGCCGTCCGGATGCCAGCGGAGCGACGCGTCCGCGGCGGCGGCCAGCCGGGCGGGTGCGTCAGCAATGGTCATGCATTCATCGTCCCACGGCGGGCTGACAATGAAGCTTACGGAGCCACTTACACACCGCCGGAGCCGGGACTAGACTCCACCATGTGGCGCGGGGCGTCCGCGCCTTCCCCTCGCATTCAAAGGAGCATGCAGTGGCTGGAGTTGTGCATTTCGAGATCCCCACAGAAAACAAGGAACGCGCCAACACGTTCTACGAAAGCGCATTCGGCTGGAATCTGGTCCCCATGCAGGGGATGGACTACACCAGCGCCATCACCACGCCGTCGGACGAACAGACAGGGATGCCGAGCACGCCCGGGGCGATCAACGGCGCCCTGTTTCCGCGTACGGACAGCCTCAAGACCCCCATCATCACCATCGACGTGGAGGACCTTGACGCTGCGCTGGCACAGGTCGAATCCGCCGGCGGGTCGGTAGCCCAGCCCAAGGACGCCGTTCCCGGCATGGGCTGGTACGCCTATTTCAAGGACACTGAAGGCAACATCATGGGCCTCTGGCAGACGGATTCCTCGGCGGGCAGCTGACCCCGGGGAAGGGCCCGCCGTGGCAGGCGGTAGCTTTGTAGGTATGAAGTACGCGCAGTCCGTCCTGGACCTCATCGGAAACACGCCGCTCATCAAGCTCAACCATGTGACGGACGGCATCAAAGCCACTGTCCTGGTCAAGCTGGAATACATCAATCCAGGCGGTTCCATCAAGGACCGCATCGCGGTGAAGATGATCGAAGAGGCCGAACGGACCGGCAAACTGCTGCCCGGCGGCACCATCGTTGAGCCGACCTCCGGCAACACCGGCGTTGGTCTGGCACTCGTGGCCCAGCAGAAGGGCTACAAGTGCATCTTTGTGGTGCCGGACAAGGTGGGCGAGGACAAGCGCGCCGTCCTCCAGGCATACGGGGCCGAAGTTGTGGTCACGCCCACCTCCGTGGCCCCGGACAGCCCGCAAAGCTACTACAGCGTCTCGGACCGGCTCGTCACCGAAATCCCTGGCGCCTACAAGCCGGACCAGTTCTCCAACCCGGCCGCTCCGCGCAGCCACTACGAGACCACCGGCCCGGAAATCTGGCGCGACACCGACGGCAGGATCACGCACTGCGTGATCGGCGCCGGCACCGGCGGCACCATCACCGGCACCGGCCGCTTCCTGAAGGAAGTTTCCGCTGACCGCCCCGAGGCGGACGGCGGCCGGGTCCGGATCATCGGCGCCGACCCCGAAGGGTCGGTCTACTCCGGCGGCACCGGCCGCCCGTACTTCGTTGAAGGCGTCGGCGAGGACATGTGGCCGGCCAACTACGACAAGGCCGTGCCGGATGATGTCATTGCGGTCAGCGACGCCGAGTCCTTCGAGATGACCCGCCGCCTGGCCCGCGAGGAAGGGCTGCTGGTGGGCGGCTCGTCGGGCATGGCCGTGGTGGCTGCCCTGCAGGTGGCCAAGGACCTGCCGGAAAGCGCCGTGGTGGTGGTCATCCTGCCGGACTCCGGCCGCGGCTACCTTGCCAAGATCTTCAACGACCAGTGGATGCGTTCCTACGGCTTCCTGTCCGGCGGCGAGGAAGCGTCAGTGGGCGAGGTCATCAAGACCAAGAACGGCGAACTGCCGGACCTGGTGCATATCCACCCCAATGAGACCGTCCGCGATGTCATCAACATCATGAATGAATTCGGCGTCAGCCATATCCCGGTCCTCTCCCAGGAACCGCCCGTGGTGATGGGCGAGGTCCTCGGCGCCGTGGATGAGCGGACCCTGACGTCCAAGCTGTTCCGCGGCGAAGCGAAGCTGACGGACAAGATTTCTGAGCACATGGGGGAGCGGCTGCCGGTCATCGGCTCGCTGGAAACCATTTCCGCCGCCCGGGAGCTGCTCTCCGACGTGGACACCGTGATGGTGACCTTCGTTGGCGCCCCGGTGGGCATCCTCACCCGCCACGACCTCCTCGCCTACCTCAGCAACTAGCTTCGAAGGAGCACCATGACTGCCTCTGAAAACCAGGGCTTCAACACCCGCGCCGTCCACGCAGGCCAGGCCTTCGAGCCCCGCACCGGTGCCGTGGTCCCGCCCGTCCACTTCAGCTCCACCTACGCCCAGGACGGGATCGGCGGACTCCGCGACGGCTACGAATACGGCCGCGGCACCAACCCCACCCGTGATGCGCTGCAGGAGCAGCTCGCCGCGCTCGAAGGCGGCACCCACGCCTACTCCTTCAGCTCCGGCCTCGCGGCGGAGGACTCCCTGATCCGGGCGCTGACCCGGCCCGGGGACCACATCGTCCTCGGCAACGACGCCTACGGCGGCACGTACCGGCTCATCAGCCGCGTCCTTGGCGACTGGGGGATCGGCAACACCCCCGTGGACATGGCGGACCTGGACGCTGTGCGCTCTGCCGTGGCGGCGAACAAGACCCGCTTCGTGTGGGTGGAGACCCCCTCCAACCCGCTGATGAAGATCACCGACATCGAGGCACTCGCCAAGGTGGCGCACGACGCCGGGGCCCTCCTCGTGGTCGACAACACCTTCGCGTCGCCCTACCTGCAGACCCCGCTCGCCCTGGGTGCCGACGTTGTGGTCCACTCCACCACCAAATACATTGGCGGCCACTCCGACGTAGTGGGCGGCGCAATTGTGGTCAAGGACGCGGACCTCGCGGAAAAGATCGGCTTTGTCCAGTTCGCCGTCGGCGCGATTTCCGGCCCGATGGACGCCTTCCTCACCACCCGCGGCCTGAAGACGCTCGGCGTGCGCATGGACCGGCACAGCGACAACGGCCAGGCCGTGGCCGAATGGCTGCTTGAGCGCCCCGAGGTGGAGGCCGTCCTGTACCCGGGCCTGCCGTCGCACCCCGGCCACGATCTGGCCAAAAAGCAAATGAAGAAGTTCGGCGGTATGGTGTCCGTCCAGTTCAAGGGCGGCGAAGCAGCGGCCCGCACCGTCGCGGAAAACACCTCCGTGTTCACCCTGGCCGAGTCCTTGGGCGGCATCGAATCGCTGATGAACTATCCGTCGGAGATGACCCACGCCTCGGTCAAGGGCACGGAGCTGGCCGTCCCGGTCAACCTCATCCGGCTGTCCTGCGGCATCGAGGACATCGAGGACCTCATCGCGGACCTGGAGCACGCGTTTACCTTCCTGAAATAACTCTGTCGCCGCTGATAAAGGCACCCTGGCTTTCTTGAAGAAAGTTAGCTAGGGTGCCTTTATGGCACTCCGATCCGACTGGTCCCAACGCTCCTGCAGCATGGCACGCGGCCTCGACATCCTGGGCGACCCCTGGAGCATGCTGGTGCTCCGCGAGGTCTTCTTTGGCAACGGGCGCTTCGACGCCATGAAGTCCCGGCTGGCGGTGGCTGACTCCGTACTCACCAAGCGCCTGACAGGGCTGGTGGAGGCCGGCCTGCTGGCCAAAAGGACCTATGACGACGGCGGCCGGCCCCGTCAGGAGTACGTCCTGACGTCCATGGGTGAGGATGCGCTTCCGGTGCTGAACGCCGTGGTGATGTGGTCCGAAAAGCACCTCCCGGCACCCTCAGCGGAGGCACACATGTTCGTGATCCATACCGGCTGCGGGCAACGGACCGGTTCGGCTGACACGTGCACCCATTGCGGGGAACGGCTCACGGCCGCCAACACCAGCTGGCACAGCCTTACCCGCTCGGAAGCCCCCATCAACCTCGCCACGGCCGCCGCATGAGAGTCACGAAATCGCGCCGGCGCCGCCGCCTGCACCCGGCCTGGATCGTCGCGGCCGTTGCCTTCCTGACATTGGTCGGCGCCGCCGGATTCCGGGCCGCACCGGGTGTCCTGATGGTGCCGCTGCAGCAGGAGTTCGGCTGGTCCACCACCGTGCTCTCGGCAGCAGTCAGCATCAACCTCGTGCTGTTCGGCCTGACCGCCCCGTTCGCCGCGGCCCTGATGGAACGCTTCGGGATCCGTGCCGTCACCGCCACCGCCCTGGTGATGATCGGTGCCGGCAGTGCGCTGACTGTCCTGGTTAATCAGTCCTGGCAGATCCTGCTCACGTGGGGCCTGCTGATCGGGCTGGGCACGGGCTCCATGGCGCTCGTCTTCGCCGCCACCATCGCCAATACGTGGTTCTCCAAGAGCCGTGGCCTGGTCATCGGTATCCTGACCGCCGGGAGCGCTGCGGGCCAGCTTGTGTTCCTGCCATTCATCGCCATGCTGGCCCAGGATCCGGGCTGGCGGCAGGCCTCGCTGTTGATCGCCGCCGGCGCACTCGCCGTGGTTCCGCTGGTGCTGAAGTTCCTCAAGAACTCACCGGCCGACGTCGGCGCCCTGCCATACGGGGAACCCGCTCCTGAGGAGGGAGCGGCAGCGTCGGCCGCTGCTGCGTCCCCTGCCGCGGACAGCGGACGCAGCAGCAACGCTGCCGTGCGCGCCCTTCAGATCCTCAAACGGGCCAGCCGGGAGCGGACGTTCTGGGCGCTGGTAGCCGGCTTCGCGATCTGCGGCGCCACCACAAACGGCCTGATCGGCACCCACTTCATCCCCTCCGCGCACGACCACGGCATGCCCCAAACCACCGCAGCGGGCCTGCTCGCCGTCGTCGGGATCTTCGACATCGTGGGAACCATCGCCTCCGGCTGGCTGACCGACCGCTACAACCCCAAAGTCCTGCTGGCCGTCTACTACCAGTTCCGGGGGATCGGGCTGCTGGTGCTGCCGCTGCTCCTGAGCGCCACCGTCCAGCCGAGCATGATCGTGTTTGTGGTGATTTATGGCCTGGACTGGGTGGCCACGGTCCCGCCCACCGCAGCGATCTGCCGCAAGACGTTCGGGGCGGACGGCAGCGTGGTGTTCGGGTGGGTCTTCGCTGCACATCAGCTGGGTGCGGCTGCAGCTGCCCTGGGCGCCGGTGCCATCCGTGATGCCACCGGCGAGTACACCTACGCCTGGTTCGGGGCCGCGGCCATGTGCACCATCGCCGCCGCTATCAGCGCGACGATCCGGAAGGACAAGACTGACAATGACCCCGTGCCTGTCCCGGTGACAGCAGCCTAAGAACCCGCGGCCTGGCATCCCAACTAGGTAGCGCTAACTGTCGTTATGAGCCCTCAAAACGACAGTTAGCGCTACCTAGTTGGGCGGGGCGCCGGCGGGTCTACCGGAACGCGCCGAGGCCCGTGACGTGCTGGCCCAGCACCAGGGTGTGGACTTCGTCCGTGCCTTCATAGGTGCGGACAGACTCCAGATTAGCGGCGTGCCGCAGCGGGGAGTAGTCCAGGGTGATGCCGTTGCCGCCGAGGATCGAGCGGGCTTCGCGGGCGATGGCGATGGCTTCGCGGACGTTGTTCAGCTTGCCGAGTGAGATCTGTTCAGGCCGCAGTTTTCCGGCGTCCTTCAGGCGGCCCAGGTGGATGGCCAGCATGGTGCCTTTTTGGATCTCCAGCAGCATGTTAACCAGCTTCTCCTGCGTCAGCTGGTACCCGGCCAGGGGTTTGCCGAACTGCAGCCGCTCCAGGGAGTACGCCAGGGCAGCCTCATACGAATCACGCGCCGCCCCCATGGCACCCCAGGCGATCCCGTAGCGCGCCTCGTTCAGGCATGTGAACGGCGCCCGCAGGCCCATGGCGGCCGGCAGCATGGCCTCGGGACCCAGCCGGACGCCGTCGAACGTTATATCGCACTGGACGGAGGCACGCATGGAAAGCTTCCGGGGGATCGGCGTGGCGGTGACCCCCGGCGTGCCGGCCGGCACCAGGAAGCCGCGGATGCCGTCGTCCGTTTTTGCCCAGACCACCATCACCCCGGCCACGGAAGCCAAGCCGATCCAGCGCTTGGCTCCGTCAAGGACCCAGCCGGCTTCATCACCGGAACCGTCCCGGCGGGCAAACGTGGTCATGGAGGACGGATCCGAACCCGCCGACGGTTCGGTCAGGGCAAAGCACCCGATGACTTCGCCGGCGGCCATCCGGGGGAGCCACTCCTGCTTCTGGTCCTCCGAACCCCACTTGTGGATGGCCGTCATGGCCAGTGAGCCCTGCACGGACACGAAAGTGCGGATCCCGGAGTCGCCGGCCTCGAGTTCCATGGCGGCAAGGCCGTATTCGACGGCGGATCGGCCGGGGCAGCCATACCCTTGAAGGTGCATCCCCAGGACGCCCAGTTCGCCGAGTTCCGGTGCCAGTTCCAGCGGAAAGTGGGCGTTGTCATACCAGGATGCGATGTTTGGTTTGATCCGCTGGTCGGTGAAGTCCCGGATCCGTTGCTGGAGGGCGTGCTCGTCGGAGCTCAGCAGGGCGGCCAGAGCCAGGACATCGGAAGGGTCTTCAGCGGGAGGCACATCGGCAGTGGGTTCAGCGTTGCTCATGGGAGCATCCTAGGCCGACGCCGCCGGGGCGCCGGCCGTGGCCGGTTTTCCCGTGAAGTAGTCCCGCGTTGAGGGCAGGAACCGGCACACGACGGCCAGCACCACGCCCAGCGCCAGGAGCACCACGCCGCTGACAAACGCTCCGCCGATGCCGAAGATCTGCGTGTCGCCGTAGGCCGGATCCCACATCTGGACCGCGGAGATAAAGAATGCCGCAGTCAGGATCAGGGCGCCCACGAGGGGAAGGATTCCCCGGAACCAGAGGTTGCGTGCCGAGCTGCGGAGGGTGTTGCGGAAGTACCAGACACACGCGAAGCCCGTCAGGGCGTAGTAGAACGCGATGAACAGGCTGATGGCGCTGATGGAATCGGACAGCAGGTTCTCGCTGAGGAAGCTCATGGCCACGTAGTACACGACGGCGGCCGCACCCATGACCTGCGTGGAGAACCCGGGTGTCTGGTTGCGCTTGTGGACCTCGCCGAACTTCGGCGGCAGCGCGCCGTGCACACCCATGGAGAGCGTGCCGCGGGCCGTCGGCAGGATGGTGGTCTGCGTGGATGACAGAACCGAGGCCAGAACGGCCACGATGATCAGCCAGCCCCAGGGTCCAAGGACCACGTCCTTCATGGCCAGGAACACATCGCTCTGGTTCGCCTCGTTGCCGAGGCCGATTCCCTCGGTTCCAACCGTGGCGTACATCATCACCAGAAGGGCCACGGAGACGTAGATTGCCACCAGGACGAAGGCTGAGGTGACGGCGCCGCGCCCCGGGGTGGTGGCGGGATTTTCGGTTTCCTCGTTCACGGCAAGGCAGGTGTCCCAGCCCCAGTAGATGAAGAGGGCCAGTAACGCCCCGTGCACCACGGCGCCGGGATCTGCGAAGGCGCCGGCCGGGTTGAACCACTCAAAGTCGAAAGCCTGGCCTTCGGGGGCGCCGCCCGCGATCCTGATGACGATGGCCAGAGCAAAGATTCCCAGCGAGACATACTGCACGTAGGTCAGGACACGCTGGACGTGCTCGCCCAGCCGGATGCCCCGGTAGTTCACCAGGGTCATAAAGACGATGAACAGCACGCCGGTGCCCGTAACCACCGCCTTGTTTTCGGCCAGCGAGCCGTCCCCGATCAGCAGCCACAGGTACTGCCCGGCCACCTGCGCCAGGTTGGCGAGGACCACGATGCCGGCCAGGGCCACGCCCCAGCCGCCCAGCCAGCCGGCCCACGGACCGAACGCCCGGCGGGACCACGTAAACGTGGTGCCGCAGTCAGGCATGGCGCTGTTCAGCTCACGGAAGGCGTAGGCGATGAACAGGACCGGGATAAAACCCAGGATCAGGATCAGCGGGGTGTAGTTGCCGTTGACGGCCACGATCAGGCCCAGCGTGGCCGCCAGCGAATAGACCGGCGCGGTGGACGCCAGGCCCAGCATGACCGAGTCACCGAGGTCCAGGATTCCCGCGCGGAGTCCCTTCGCCGGGACGGCACCGCCGGCACCCCCGCCGGAGCCGCCGCCCGCCGTCGTCGTCTCCGTGCTCATGCGGTCACCGGGATCGGAAGTGTCAGGGGGCTCATAGGGCGATACCTGCTTTGCTTGAGTGGGCCTGCGCTGAAAGCGGCGCCGGGGCGTCAATGGTGTTGGGCACAAACCGGCAGAAGTAGTCGGTGATGGGGCCATCCGATTCCCGGATTCCGCAGCCCACGGATTCCCCGTCGACAACCCAGAGGCCCAGGACGGGATGGTTGCCGTCGAAGTCGGGCAGCGGCTGGTACTGCTGGTAGCACCAGCCCTCGCGGCCGTACCCGCCGGGCTGCTCCAGATTGATGCCCGGGGCGTGGATCCTGATGTTGTCGCCTTCGCGCCCGTGCAGCGGCTTGGCCACCCATTCCGTCAGGGGGCCGGGCTCGTTGAGATAGGCGGGCAGGAGGTTTGGATGGTTCGGGTACAGGTGCCAGAGCGCGGCGAGAAGTGCTTTGTTGGAGAGCAGCATCTTCCACGCGGGCTCCACCCAGCGGGGGTTGTGTGCCCGCTGCAGCAGACGGTGCCCGAACGGCTCCTTCATCATCAGCTCCCACGGGTACAGCTTGAACATGGTGTTGATCATGAAGTTGTCCAGGTCCACAAAGCGGTTCAGGTTGGGATCCCAGCCGATATCGGACATGTTGATGCCAATGGTGGTCCAGCCGGCCTGGCTTGCAACATCACGCATGTAGGCGGCCGTCATCCAGTCCTCGCCGGACTCCTCGGCCTCGGAATGGGCTATGTGAAGGGTGCTCATCCCCGTGCGGTACTGCATCTTCTTCCACTGCCGGATCAGCGCCTCGTGAATGCCGTTCCACTGGTCCTTCTCAGGGAACACATCCTGCAGCCAGAACCATTGCGCCACGGCGGCCTCGATCAGGCCGGTGGGGGTGTCGGCGTTGTACTCGAGCATCTTGGCCGGACCGCCCTGGCCGTCATAGATGAAGTCGAAGCGCCCGTAGATGTCCATATCCCCGGCCTGCAGCGATTCGGCGGCAAGCTCCAGGGCCTGCGGGCCGATGCCGATGGTGCCCATGGCGCCGGTGGCAAGGAACTTGGCCGCTTCCAGGCACATCCTGTGCATGTCCTCGGCCTGGATCTCGAGTGACTCCACCTCATCGAGGGTGAACTCGTAATAGGCGGATTCGTTCCAGTATTCGATCTTCCGGCCGTCGGGCATGGTGGTGGTGGAGAAGACCAGGCCCTGCTCTTCGATCTTCTGCTTCCAGTCAGGCCTGGGCTCCGATAACAGCCGCTTCACGCCTAGCCCCCCGTGCTTCCGCCCTTGGAGCTGCTGCCGAAGCCGCCCCTGCTGACCGTTCCGCCCTTGGTGCTGTAGCCGGTGGAGGCTTTGGCGCCGCTGGGGATGGTATTGGTGTAGCTCGGGTACGCGGACCGGTTCTGGCCCACCGCGGGCACGCTGGCGCCGCGGGAGTAGAAGTACCACGCATAGAGCGCGCCGCCGCGGCCCGCCGAGCTGTTGCACTGGGTATCTTCCACGCGCTCGCCGGTCTCATCGTTGAAACACACCTGCGCGTACTCAGGCTCGTCCTCATTGCTTGCCACGATGGCGGTGATGGTTCCGGCCAGCAGGGCAGTGACGCCCAAACCCACGACGACGGTGCGGCGCTGGGAGCGCTTCTTGCGGGTGGCTGCCTCGTGGCTCTGGCGCTCGCGGTCGCGGGCGAAGGGATCCACCGGAGTGACGGGTTCGTTCAGGAGCTCAGGCCGCAGCTCCGGCCTGGGTACCTGCCAGGGCGGCGGTTTCGGCGCGTCCTTGGCCCCGTCCTGTCCCTGTTGGTCCTTGGCCTGGCCGTTGTCCGGACCATTGCCCTGGTCCTTATCCGGGTCCATGACGTCCCCCCTTGGTAGTCCATGCTGAAAGTGGGCGCAGCGGCGCGCCGGAAGTTCAATCCTGAAAGTCAGCCTAGCCGGTGCCCCGGCCGGCTGCGAGCGGAAAGCCGGGGGAGAAGTACCCACCCGGCCGCCCGGGCTCCACTCACGCCCGGGGAATCTACACTGGTGCCATGGAAACCGCTTCTGTGCTTGCTGTCTGCCGTGTCCACCAGCTCCTGCCGGATGACTCCAGCGTGGGTGTGACGGCCATCGACAAGCGGCCGGTGGAGGGGCCTGTGAAGGTGCACAAGCTGGGCCTCCGGGGTGATATCCAGGCCAACCGCGTGCACCACGGCGGCCCGGATCAGGCTATTTATGCCTATGCCCAGGAGGACGCTGACTTCTGGGCGGGTGAACTGGGCCGCGAACTGCCGCCGGGCATCTTCGGCGAGAATCTCCGCGTTTCCGGCATCGACGCCACCGGAGCAGTGATCGGTGAGCGCTGGAAGATCGGCCTGGACGTGGAACTGGAAGTCACCTCGCCGCGGACGCCATGCTCGGTCTTCCAGCGGCGCCTTGCCGAACCGCAGTTCGTCAAGCGCTTCACGGAAGCCGGGCGGGTGGGCACGTACCTCAGGGTGATCCGCACCGGCAGCATCGAGGCGGGGGACTACATCCACCGGATCTTTGTGCCCAAACACGGCATCACCGTGGGCAAGTGGTTCAGCGACCCTGACCTGGAGTCCATGGAGCTTCTCCGGGATGCCGACGCCGATGGGGAGATCCGCCTGCAGCAGCCCGAATTCAGCAAGAAGTTTGAAGCCCTGACGCGGCGGCTGGGCGGCTAGCTGAGCGCCTCAGTGCGCAGCCATGAGGCACCACCGGAAGCTGTGTGCGCAAGCTCACCGCCGTCGTCGTGCGTTCAATTAGCAGCAAAGCGGACCTGTACCTTACACTTGAAATATCCCCCACTCCGGAAATCCCTTATTCCTGCCCAATTTTTGAGGCAGGACTGGCAAGTGTTGGGGCCCGCACATGCGATGCGGGCATTTTCATAGGGAGAGCCGGCTAAAGAAAACGCTGTACAGACTGCTGGGATAGCAGCCAAGAGATGCAGCGGGAAGTCCTGCCACGGGATTGCGAAAGCGCCGGACTTCCAGTGACCGGCCGGTCAATGGATGCCCGGCACCCACGGCACACGTACTGCGGCTCCGCTCACCTCGGGTAGTGCCGCCTGGCCCCCTATGGATGAGGAAATTTCCCTATGCCCGAAAATCAGAATGACGCTACCGCCGAAGCGGTAACCGCCGAAACCGCCACCGTCGAGTTCACCGAGGCCGTTGTCCCCGCAGCAGAGCCCGCCGCTGAAACCGAAGCTCCCGCCGTCGAGGCTCCCGTTACCGAAGCACCTGCCGCCGAAGCGCCCGCCGCCGAAGCGCCCGCCGCTCCCGCCAAGACCGAGGAAGCACCTGCCGCTCCCGCCAAGACCGAGGAAGCATCCGCAGCCCCGGCCGAGGAAGAGGAAGAGGGCATCAAGTTCGCCGATCTCGGCATCGACGGCCGCGTCCTCGCCGCCTTGCAGGACGTCGGCTACGAAAAGCCGTCCCCGATCCAGGCAGCAACCATCCCGCTGCTGCTCGAAGGCCGCGACGTCGTGGGCCTCGCCCAGACCGGCACCGGTAAGACTGCAGCATTCGCAGTACCGGCACTGTCCCGCCTGGCCGAGCTCCACGACCTCAACGGCCCGTCACGCAAGACCCAAGCCCTGGTCCTGGCTCCGACCCGCGAGTTGGCGCTCCAGGTTGCCGAGGCCTTCACCTCGTACGCCAAGCACATCGATGACTTCACCGTCCTCCCCGTATACGGCGGCTCCGCCTACGGCCCCCAGCTCGCCGGCCTGCGCCGCGGTGCCCAGGTTGTTGTCGGTACGCCCGGCCGTGTGATCGACCACATCTCCAAGGGTTCTTTGGACCTGTCCGAACTCCAGTACCTGGTGCTGGACGAGGCCGACGAGATGCTGCGCATGGGCTTCGCCGAAGACGTGGAGCAGATCTTCCAGCAGACCCCCTCGGACCGCCAGGTCGCGCTGTTCTCCGCCACCATGCCGGGCCAGATCCGCCGGATGTCCAAGCAGTACCTGAACAACCCGGCCGAGATCTCGGTGAAGTCCAAGACCACCACCGGCGCCAACACCCGCCAGCGGTACCTGCAGGTCATGGGCCCGCACAAGCTCGACGCGCTGACCCGCATCCTCGAGGTGGAAGAGTTCGACGGCGTTATCGCCTTCGTGCGCACCAAGATGGCCACCGAGGACCTGGCTGACAAGCTGAAGTCCCGCGGTTTCCAGGCTGCCGCCATCAACGGCGACATCCCGCAGCAGCAGCGCGAGCGCACTGTTGACGCGCTGAAGGAAGGCCGCATCGACATCCTGGTGGCCACCGACGTCGCCGCCCGCGGCCTTGACGTTGAGCGCATCAGCCACGTGGTCAACTACGACATCCCGCACGACACCGAGTCCTACGTCCACCGCATCGGCCGCACCGGCCGCGCAGGCCGTTCCGGCGACGCCATCCTGTTCATGACGCCGCGGGAGAAGTACCTGCTGCGCTCCATCGAGAAGGCCACCCGCCAGCCGGTGGAACAGATGCACCTGCCCACGGCCGAGACCGTGAATACGCTGCGCCTGGGCAAGTTCGCCGAGAAGATCACCGAGACCCTCGAGTCTGAGGACGTTTCGGCGTTCCGTGATCTGATCGCCTCCTACGAGCAGGAGCACAACGTTCCGGCTTCGGAGATCGCTGCCGCGCTGGCCGTCATGGCGCAGGGCGGACAGCCGCTGCTGGTCAAGGAACTGCCTGCAGCTCCTGAGTTCCAGAAGCGCGAACGCTCCAAGGACGGCTTCGGCTCACGTGGCCCCACCCGCACGCTCACCGAGGGCAACGCCACCTACCGGATCGCCGTGGGACGCCGCCAGCGCGTTATGCCCGGCTCCATCGTGGGTGCCATTGCCAACGAAGGCGGCATTTCCTCCGCCCAGATCGGCGGCATCGACATCCGCTCGGACCACTCCCTGGTGGAGCTCCCGGCAGACCTGAGCCCCGAGCAGCTGCGCGCACTGTCCCGTACCCGGATCGGCGGCGAACTGATCCACCTCGAGCTGGACAACGGCCGCAAGCCTTCCGGCGGCGGCGAGCGTGGCGGCTACCAGGGCAACCGTGGCGGCGACCGCGGCGGTTACTCCGGCGGCGGCGACCGTGGCGGCAACTTCAAGGGCGCCGGCGGGTTCAAGAAGGACTTCCGCAAGAACGACGGCGAGCGTTCCTCCGCTGACCGTGGTGGCCGCTCGTACAGCGACCGTTCAGAGCGCAGCGTTGGTGCCGACAGCGGTTCCAGCCGCGGCCAGGCCAGCGACTCCCGCTTCGGCGGCCACGGCGACGGTTCACGCAAGCCCCGCACCGAGGGCGGCCAGGGCGGTTTCAACCGCAAGGGCAAGTGGTAACCGTCAGCTAGCCTGACACGTTCTCCCAAGGGGCCGGCTTTCGAGCCGGCCCCTTGGCATTTAACGCAGCGACGACGGCGGCGCCCCACCCTCCGCCGTCGTTCCCGGTTGACGGTGCAACGTCCCCCGCAAACGTGACCACTCTCACGCCGCCGGATGTGGCGGCCGAGGGGCTTCCTGGGGCCTGAAAAGCCCGCCAACGCTAGTGTTTAGGCCTTTTTGGCTCCTATGCGGCCTCGATTTGTTGGTGGCCAAATCTTCCGGTAGAGTATTTACTCGTTGCCCCCCTAGCTCAGTGGTAGAGCGCGTTCTTGGTAAGAACGAGGTCACCGGATCGATTCCGGTGGGGGGCTCTGAATGAGGGCCTGTGTCAAGGCGGTTTTTGACCGGCTTGCGCAGGTTTTTCTCATTCGTGGCGGTGTAGCTCAGTTGGTTAGAGCGCACGACTCATAATCGTGAGGTCGGGAGATCGAGCCTCCCCACCGCTACAGGACAGGCCCCCGGAATCCCCCGAGATTCCGGGGGCTTTTCTGTATCACGGGCACGCCGGCGGCACTGGCGCGGGCGGGGCAGTGACAAGCGCCGTATTTCGCCGTAGCTTTGGCAGCACCTGGCGAAGGGGATACCGGTGGACTTCTTCGAAACATTCATGGTTCCGTTCAAGTGGCTGGTGTCCGCCGTTATGGTGTGGTTCCACGATGCCCTGAGCAGCATTGGCATGCCCGCTGCGAGCGGCTGGACGTGGACGTTGTCCATCATCGCGCTGGTGGTCATCATCCGGGCCGCCTTGATTCCGGTATTCCTGAAGCAGGTCAACGCCCAGCGCCGGATGCGGCTCCTGCAACCGGACCTGAAGAGGCTGCAGGACAAGTACAAGGGCCGGTCCGATCCGCAGTCCCGGCAGGCCATGGCGCAGGAGCAGATGGCGCTGTACAAGGAACACGGAACCAATCCTTTCTCCGCTTGCCTGCCCATGCTGATCCAAGTGCCGTTCTTCTTCGCCCTCTTCCAGGTCCTTTCCGGAATCACGTCGGCGGCCGGGCGAGGGCAGGGCATCGGGGCGATGAGTCACGGGCAGGTGGTGCAGTTCGACCAGTCGAGCATTGTTGGTGCCACGTTGTCAGCTTCGGTGCTGCACGGCGGTCAGGGCGATCCGGCTGCGGTGGCGGTCCTCACGGTCCTGATGATCCTGGTGATGACGGCCGCGCAGTTCATCACGCAGCGGCGCATCATGGCCAGGAGCATGCCCGAGGACGCCCCGGACAACCCCCTGGTTCGGCAGCAGAGGATTATCCTGTACGCCCTGCCGATCGTCTTCGGCGTGGGCGGCATCCTCTTTCCGATCGGCGTCCTGATCTACTGGACCACCACCAACCTGTGGACCATGGCGCAGCAGTTCTTCGTCAAGTGAGAGGCGAGGTCTCGGCGCTTTGGGCGGGCGTTAGCGCCGGGATGTCGCCGCTCGGGGCGGGCGGGGGGCCTGTTCACGGGCGGAGGGCGGCGGCACAATAAGCGGATGGGCAAGCTCATCTACACAGGCATCGCGTCACTGGACGGCTACGTGGCGGACCGGAACGGCGACTTCGGCTGGAGCATGCCGGACGAGGAGGTCCACAGCTTCGTTAACGACGTCGAACGCGAGGCCGGCACCTACCTGCTCGGGCGCCGCATGTACCAGGTCATGTCTGTCTGGGAAACCCTCGGCACCGCGGACGCTCCGGACTATATCCAGGACTATGCCCGGATCTGGCAGGGGGCAGACAAAGTTGTCTACTCCTCCTCGCTGGCCACCGTCGAGACCGCCCGCACGAGGATCGAACGGACATTTGACGCCGACGCGGTCCGGCAATTGAAGGACAGCACAGAAGCAGATCTCGGCGTTGGAGGCTCCACTCTCGCCGCTGCCGCCCTCAGGGCCGGGCTCGTGGACGAGTGCAGGCTTTTCGTCAACCCGGTGGCCGTCGGCGGCGGCCTGCGGTTCCTGCCGGACGGACTGAACCTGAAGTTTGAACTCCTCGACGAACGAAGATTCGGCAACGGAGTGGTCTATTTGAGCTACCGCGTTCTCGCCTGACAGCTTTACGCGCCGCTTGCGGGCACAATGGGAGCCATGACCCGCATCGCTATCATCGGCGGCCACGGCAAAGTGGCCCTTCACCTGTCCACGCTCCTCGCCACAGAGGGCCACAGCGTCACCTCGATCATCCGCAACCCGGACCATGCCGCAGACGTTGCGGCAACGGGGGCGACGCCGTCGGTCCTTGATGTTGAAAATTCGACGACGGCGGCCATCGCCGACGCACTCAGCGGCCACGATGCCGTGGTCTGGTCAGCCGGTGCCGGGGGCGGGAACCCAACGCGCACCTATGCGGTGGACCGTGATGCTGCCATCCGTTCCATGGATGCTGCGGCGCAGGCCGGCGTAGGGCGCTATGTCATGGTGTCCTACCTAGGCGCCGGCCCGGACCACGGCGTCCCGGCCGACAACCCGTTCTTTGCCTACGCGGACGCCAAAGCGGCGGCGGACGAGTACCTGCGCGGCACCGGCCTGGCCTGGACCATTCTGGGCCCGGGGAGCCTGACGGACCAGCCGGCCAGCGGCCTGATCGAGGTCAACCCGCCACGGGACGGCAACGGGGCCACCTCGCGCAGCAACACGGCCAGCGTGGTTGCGGCTGTACTGGATTTACCCCGGACGGCGGGGCGGACCATCGAGTTCCGCGACGGCACCCTGCCCATTGCGGCAGCCCTGGAACCGCTGGCCTGACGATCCAACCGGCGCAGCCCGTCCAGCCGGCGCAGCCCGTCCAGCCGGCGCAGCCCGTCCGGCCGGCGCAGCCCGGAAGGCGGCCGGTGCCGGCGCCGCTAAACTGAGACCGGCGGCAGGCGCCTCCCACCGGGCGGCAGGACAGGCCGCCCCGTTGGGGAAG
The DNA here is from genome assembly GCF_014764445.1 of Pseudarthrobacter sp. BIM B-2242. Taxonomy (NCBI): domain Bacteria; kingdom Bacillati; phylum Actinomycetota; class Actinomycetes; order Micrococcales; family Micrococcaceae; genus Pseudarthrobacter; species Pseudarthrobacter sp. BIM B-2242. The sequence goes on along the minus strand of NZ_CP061721.1, from coordinate 3,081,827 downwards.
CAGGCACATGGATCAGTTGGCACTCATCATCGGGCTACTGTTGGCCACCGTTGTGGCCGTCGGCCTGGGGGACCGCCTCCGGCTGCCGTATCCGGTGCTGATGCTCATCCTGGCTGCAGCCCTCACCTTCATCCCGGGATTCCCGGACCTGGACATCGCGCCTGAGCTGATCCTGCCCATCTTCCTTCCACCGCTGCTCTTTGCCACGGCCCAGCGCAGCTCGTGGGCCGTTTTCCGGGTCCGCTGGCGGACGCTGCTGATGCTGGCCGTCGCATTGGTTGTCATCACCACGGCAGTGGTGGCGGGCGCCGCCTGGCTGCTGATCCCCGGGATCGGCATTCCCGCGGCCATCGCCCTGGGCGCCATGGTTGCTCCTCCGGATCCGGTTGCGGTGGAGTCTGTAGCGGGCCGGGTCCACATGCCCCGGCGGCTCATCACCGTGCTGCAAAGCGAAGGCCTCTTCAACGATGCCGCCGCCATCGTCATCTTCCAGGCGGCGGTGGCTGCGGCGGTGGGCGGCACAGAGCTGGGATCCGACGTCGTCCTGAAGTTTGTCATCGGCGCTGCCGTTGCCGTGCTGGTCGGCGTCGCCATGGGCTGGCTCACCGCCCTGATCACCCGCCTGGTGGCTTCGATGGTGGCCCGCAGTGCCGTGACGCTCGTGGTGCCGTTCGCCGCCTACATCCTGGCCGAGGAGGTCCACGCCTCCGGCGTCATCGCTGTGGTTGTCACCGCCCTGGAGATGAAGCGCCATTCACGCCCGGAAGATGCGGCCGAGAGGATCACCCGGACCGCTTTCTGGGATGTGGTGGAGCTGCTTGTCACAGGCCTGGCATTCGGGCTCGTGGGACTCGAAATCCGGCACGTCATCCAGGACGAAGGCAACGATATCTGGGGCATGCTCGGCGTTGCGGTGCTGGTGTGCGTCCTCGTGTTCGCTGTGCGGTTCCTCTGGATGGCGGTCCTGGCGCTGGGCGCACGGAAGCGCAGGAACCTCCTGCAGCCCGGCTCCGCCAAGGAAGTCCTGATCCTGACGTGGTGCGGCATGCGCGGACTGGCCACCCTGGCCCTTGCGCTGGCGCTGCCCCTGACGCTGGCGGACGGAACACCCTTCCCGGCCAGGGACTACATGCTGGTAATCGCCTGCGCGGTGCTCCTGGCCACGCTGGTCCTCCCCGGCCTGACGCTCCCGTGGCTGATGCGCGTCCTCAAAGCCTCAAACGACGGTTCGGAGGAACGCGATGCCGCCAGGGTCCTGGCCAAGCGGGCACAGGCCGCCGCTTTCGCGGCCCTGAAGGAGCATGACCTGATGAAGGACCTGCCGCCCGAGAAAGTGGCACTGGTCAAGGAAAAGATGGGCCGCCTGCACGCCGAACTCCTGGACGGCAGCCTCCGGAACGAATCCGTTGCCGACCTCCGGAGCAGGGGCCGCGGGCTGGCCATCGCTGTCCAGACGATCGCCCTCGATGCTGCCCGGCAGGAAGTGGTGACGGCACGCAACGAGCCGGATATGGACCCCGAAGTAGCGGACAGGGTGTTGCGCCAGCTGGACCTGCGGACCATGATCATGCCCGAATAGCCGTGCAGCACCGGGGCGGGTCAGGCGCTCCGGGCGAGTTCCAGGTCCAGGCTGTTCTTCTCCACGTAGTCGAGGGCGCAGCGGACGGCGCCGACTGTCACCACGGAAGCGCCCAAGGGGGACACGGCCACCCGCGGGGGAGTGGCTGTGTAAAGGGGCAGGCGTTCGGTGATCGGCTTCAGGAGCACGCCCGCGGAATTGGCCACGGCGCCGCCGAGCACCACAAGTTCAGGGTTGGTCATGGTGGCGATAGCCCCGATGACCCTCGCCATCCTGTCGGCCAGGCGGGCCAGTATTTTCAGCGCCACAGCGTCCCCGGCGGCTGCGGCCGCGAAGACCTGTTCGGCCTCGGCGCCTTCGGCGGCGAACTCCCGGAGCGATGTTTTGGCGTTGCCGGCCAGGGCGTCGGCAGCCCACGTCCTGGCCATTGCTGCGATGCCGTAGGTGTCTCCCACGCCCTCCAGCAGTTCGAGGAACGCGAGTTCCCCGGCGCCGCCGCCGCGGCCGTGCAGCAGCCGCCCGCCGTCGATCACCCCTGAACCCAGGCGTTCGCTGGCCAGGATCACCACAACGTCGTCCACGCCGGCGGCTGCCCCGCGCCAGCGGTCTCCGAGGGCTGCCAGGTTGGCGTCGTTTTCCAGCAGGACGGTCCAGCCCCGGCGCTGGTGCAACGCGGACTTCAGCCCGACGTCGAACAGTCCCCAGAAGTGCTGGGTGGTCAGCACCTCGCCGTTGCGGTCCACGGGGGCCGCGATTCCGGCGCAGGCGGCCAGGACGTCGTCGGGGGAGGCTCCCACGCTATGGAGCGCCATCATGGCGGCCTTGTCAATGCCGGCAATGCGCTCCTCGGCTGAAATTTCGGCATCCGTGAAGGGCTGGCTGGCCCGTCCCAGCGCGTTGCCGCGCAGGTCGGACACCACCACGGTGGCCTTGAGGATGCCCACATCCATGCCCAGGACGTATCCGGCCCGTTCGTTGAGTTCAAACCGGCGTGCCGGCCTGCCCTTCTGGTAGCCGCCGAATGCGCGTTGGTTTTCCAGTTCGCGGATCCAGCCCCGGTCCATGAGCTCCTCGCAGACGGAGATGGCGGTGGCCCGGGTCAGCCCCGTGGCGTCCATAACTTCCGTGACAGTCACTGCCTGTGAGACGCGGAGGAAATCCAGCACTGCTCCGGCGCTGACGCGCCGCAGCAGCTGGGGTGTTGCTGAGGTAATTTCCGCCATGGTGTTGACCTCCCTGTCTCCTGCACGACATGATACTTGAGGAACTAAATTTAGATCAAAAATGAACGCGCGCGGAGCCGTCAGACAGATTTCTAAATCCACCAGCCAATAACCCGCCACAATGAACCCGCCACAATGAAAAGGATCAACCCTTGCCCACCACTGCCACGCTGGCAACCCTGTCCGATTCAGCCCTCACCGCCGACCCCAACTGGTGGCGGCAGGCTGCTGTCTACCAGATCTACCCGCGCAGCTTCGCCGACTCAAACGGTGATGGCCTCGGTGACATCAAGGGCATCACCGCCAAGGTCCCGTACCTGAAAACGCTGGGGATCGACGCCGTGTGGCTGAGCCCGTTCTACCCGTCGGCTCTCGCTGATGGCGGCTATGACGTGGACGACTACCGCAACGTGGATCCCAAGCTCGGCACCCTGGCGGACTTTGACGAGATGGCCAAGGCACTGCACAGCGCCGGCATCAAGCTGATCGCCGATATCGTCCCCAACCACTCGTCCAACCGGCACGAATGGTTCCAGGAGGCGCTTGCCTCGCCGAAGGGTTCCGCCGCCCGTGACCGCTATATCTTCCGGGACGGGCTGGGCGAAAACGGCGACCAGCCGCCGTCGGACTGGGACTCCGTCTTCGGCGGGCCGGCTTGGGAGCGCATCACCGAACCTGATGGGACCCCCGGCCAGTGGTACCTGCACATCTTCGCGAAGGAGCAGCCTGACCTGAACTGGGCCAACCGCGAAATCCGCGACGACTTCCTGAAGACCCTGCGTTTCTGGTCCGACCGCGGCGTGGACGGCTTCCGTGTAGACGTGGCCCACGCCCTGACCAAGGACCTCACCGAACCGCTGCTCTCGAAGATGGAACTGTCTGAGGCGAACAGCGGCACCGACGGTTTCGACGACGGCTCGCACCCTTTCTGGGACCGCGACGAGGTCCACGACATCTACGTTGAGTGGCGCGAGGTCTTCAACGAGTACAACCCGCCGCGCACCGCCGTCGCCGAGGCCTGGGTGCACGCCACCCGCCGCGCCCGCTACGCCAGCCCTGAAGGCCTGGGCCAGGCCTTCAACTTCGACCTCCTCCAGGCAGACTTCGACGCCGAGGAATTCCGCGAGATCATCACCCGCAACCTGGCCGAGGCCAAGGAGACCGGGGCATCGTCCACCTGGGTCTTCTCCAACCACGACGTGGTCCGCCATGCCACCCGCTACGGCCTGCCCAAGGCAGCGAAAGGACCTGCCGACAAGAAGCCCGCCAAGGGCCAGGACGGCAAGGCGTGGCTGCTGGCAGGCGGTCCCCAGGACGAGCTGGACGTGGAACTGGGCGAGCGGCGTGCCCGGGCCGCCACACTGCTGATGCTGGCCGTACCGGGTTCCGCGTATCTCTACCAGGGCGAGGAGCTTGGCCTGCAGGAAGTGGCGGACATCCCGGATGGAGACCGCCAGGACCCGACGTTCTTCCGCAGCAAGGGTGTTGAGGTGGGCCGGGACGGCTGCCGGGTGCCGCTGCCGTGGAAGGTCGAGGGGACGTCCTTCGGGTTCGGCGCCGACGGTGCCCACCTTCCGCAGCCGGACTGGTTCAGCAAGTACGCGGTGGAGGCTCAGGACGGCACCGAAAACTCCACCCTAGAGCTGTACCGCAAGGCCCTGAAATTCCGCCGGGAGCTCCAGGCGGAGGAGGAACTGGACTGGATCGAGACCGGCAACCCGGAGGTCCTGCACTTCAGCCGTCCCGGCGGCTGGCAGTCAGTGACCAACTTCGGGGACACCGCCGTCGGGCTTCCCGCCGGCGAGGTCCTCATCAGCAGCGTCAAGCTGGAAGACGGCAAGCTGCCCGCCAACAGCACAGCGTGGCTGCGCTGATGACTTCGCCGGGAGTGGCGGGCGGGGAGACCGCCTGATGCAGGAACTCATCTATGGCTGCATGGGCCTGGGCGGCAGCTGGTCCGACGAGCCACACGGCACCGACCATGTGGACGAGGCCGCTGCCGCCGTTGAGGCTGCGCTGGCCGCGGGCATCACGCTGTTCGACCACGCGGACATCTACCGCAGCGGAAAGTCCGAGGCCGTGTTCGGCGAAGTGCTGGCAGCAACGCCCGGGCTGCGGGACCGCATCCGGCTGCAGACCAAGTGCGGGATCCGGCTCAACGAACGCGGGCTGGCCACGCATTATGACCTCAGCAGGGACGCCATCCTCGAACGGGTCAGGGGCAGCCTGAAGCGGCTGCAGACTGACCATGTGGACGTGCTCCTGCTGCACCGCCCCGACCCCCTGACACATCTGGGCGAGGTGGCGGGCGCCGTCGGGCAGTTGCTGGCAGAAGGGGCAGTGCGGCAGGTGGGCGTGTCCAACATGTCCGGCGCGCAGATCCATGCGCTGCAGGACCGGCTGGACGTGCCCGTCGTGGCCAACCAGCTGGAGATGAGTCTGCTGAAGCGGGCGTGGCTGGAGAGCCAGGTTCTGGTGAACCATCCCGACTCGCTGGACTACGCCTTCCCGCACGGCACGGTGGAGTATTGCACCAGCAACGGAGTGACGCTCCAGGCCTACGGATCGCTGGCGCGGGGGCTGTACACCGGCGCGGCGCCGGAAGACCCGACGTCGGCCGAGACCGCCACGGCTGCCCTCGTCCGGGACCTGGCAGGCAAGTACGGCAGCACGGGGGAGTCTGTCCTCCTCGGCTGGCTCATGAAGCATCCGGCCGGGATCGCGCCGGTGATCGGCACCGTGAACCCGGCGCGGATTGCGGCGTGCGCGGACGCAGGCCGGGTGTCAGAGGCCATGACCCGGGCCGACTGGTACGGACTGTGGATCGCAGCCCGGGGAACCAACCTCCCCTAACCCAACTAGGTAGCAGTAGGTGTCGTTTTGAGCCGTCATAACGACACTTGCTGCTACCTACATGGGCATCCAGGTGGCGTGGGCGGTGCCGGTAATGTTCGTATTGGTCGCCCCGTCAGGCAATCCTGCTTAGCGCTCGCAGTGCCCGGCCGGATACGGTAGATACATGACCTCTACCATCGCCACCGAGACTGTTCGGCCTGAGCGCAACATCCCAGCTGAAATCGCCCGTTCCTGGCTTCTGGTCAACGCGATGAAAACCGAACTGTTTGACCAGTCGGCTGTTTCCCGCGCTGACTCGATCATTTTGGACATCGAAGACGCCGTGGACCCGTCGCAGAAGGACCAGGCGCGCGGAAACGTTATTGACTGGCTGAGCGGCGGCGGCAAGGCCTGGGTCCGGATCAACGATGCCACCAGCCCGTTCTGGGCAGCGGACCTCGCCGGGCTGCGCGGCACTCCCGGCCTGCTCGGAGTCATGCTCGCCAAGACGGAGTCAGCTGACCAGGTGACCGAGAGCTTCCACCGCATGGATGGCAATACGCCGGTCATTCCGCTGGTGGAATCCGCGCTGGGCATCGAGGAGGCCAACCACATCGCCAAGGCGCAGGGCGCTTTCCGCCTGGCCTTCGGTTCCGGCGACTTCCGCCGCGACACCGGCATGGCGGCCACCCCCGAGGCCATGGCCTACCCGCGCGCAAAACTGGTTGTTGCCAGCCGCGTGGGCAACCTTCCAGGCCCCATCGACGGACCCACGGTGGGCACCAACCACCCCATCCTGCGCGAGCAGACCGGCATCACGGTCATGATGGGCATGACCGGCAAGCTGTGCCTGGCCATCGACCAGACCAACGTCATCAACGAGGTCATCAGTCCCACGCCGTCCGACGTCGCCTGGGCCACGGACTTTATGGCCGATTTCGAAGCCAACGGCCGCGTTATCCGCGACGGTTCTGACCTGCCCCGGCTGGGCCGCGCCGAAAAGATCATGAAGCTCGCAGTAGCCTTTGGAGTGCAGCCCGCGCTGTAGCACCCGAAGCTTCACACCAGGAGACCCCGTGACCGATACCCGTTATCTGGTCCACGGGGTCTTTTGGGACGGTGCCCCGGCCACGGAGGCAGGGCACGACGGCGGCAGCCCCGTTCTGCGCCTGCAGTCACCGGCCGGTGACTTCCGTGAGGTAAGCCTCCGGCGGGGGATCCGGCTGGGTTTCGACGTCACCTCCCCAGGCAGGTCCTGCCTGGGGCACCACAAGGTCCACTCGGCCACCAGCCGGACCCATGTCCTGTGCTCCGCCGGCGCGCCGGCAGCCAAGGGCAAACAGTGTGAACGATGCTTCGTGGCGGACCATTCCAGGCTCATCCACGACTTCCACCGCGGCGGCTACGTGCCGGACGGGCTGCGGACCTACCTGATGCAGGAGCACTGGCTGTATGTGGCGACGTTCGCCGGCGGAGCCAGCAAAGTGGGCACCGCATCGGACCTCAGGAAGTGGAACCGGCTTGCCGAACAGGGGGCTGTGGTGGCCAGCTACGTGGCACGGGCCCAGGACGGGCGCGTAGTGCGGATCCTTGAGGACATGGTCACCCGGGAGGCCGGACTCGTCCAGCAGGTCCGCTCCGCCGCAAAGGCAGGGGCACTGACCGGGCCGCGCCCCGCAGCCGAACTTGGGGACATCAATGCCCGGCACGCGGCCCGTGTCCGCAGCCTGCTTGACCGGACCGCCGTCGACGGTTTTGAGGTAGCTGATGAACGCTGGGTGCCGCCCGCGCAGGCTGCCGCACTCTGCAGGCCGGCGCTGCGCCACGCCTATCCGCATGCACTCGACGGCGGCCACCATGGTTTCACCATTGCGGGGCTCAGCGGAGCCAACGCCCTCGCCCTCCTGGATGGCACGGACTCGGAGTTCGTGGTGAACCTCGGCCGGCTCGCAGCACGCACACTCGTGCTGGGGGAGTTTTCCTCGGCTGTACCCGCTGTCCAGGAATCCCTGTTCTGAACGCTCGGTAGACTGTCACGGTGCTTAAAGAATTCTGGGAGTCCGCGCCCACCTCATACAAAGTCCTGGCGTTCGGTGCCATGGGGCTCATCGCCGTCGGGATCATCCTGAACCTGGTGGGCAACAGCACCAACAACCGCGACCTCGCCATGGCGTCCCTGGCGGTTATTGGCGCCGGGCTTGTGCTGCACATCGCGGGGATCGTGGTGCGAGGCCAGACCATCCGGAAGAACCTCAAGCGGTAGCGGCGGCTGCGTTCCGGCGAACGTGGCTGCGGGCGTGTTCCACGGCTGCCGGCAGGTCCTCGAACAAATGCTTGTGGTGGCGCAGCGAGCGGATCACGCCGACGTTGGTCACCAGGGCAAGGTGATCCGGCCGAACTCCCTTCAAAAGCACCGTGATGCCGCGCAGCTCCAGCGCGGAGATCACCTCCACCAGGGCGTGCGCGCCGGTGGCGTCAAGCATCCGCACCTGGGAGAGCCTGATGATGGCCACCTGAACGTCCCTGACCTGGCTGATCCCCTGGAGAATGCGTTCGGCGGCACCAAAGAACATGGCACCATCGAGCCGGAAGACTGCAATGTGCTCATCGCCGTCAGCGGCCGGTCCGGCAATCTCCTCACGCTGCACACTGCTCAGCGACGCGAATTTCCGCAGCGTGAAGAGGGCGGCAGCGGCCAGCCCGATCTGGATGGCCACAATCAGGTCGAACGCCACAGTGATGATGGCTGTGAGGATAAAGACCGCCGCATCCGAACGGGTTGAACGGAGGATCGCGGTCACGGTGCGCCGGGAAACCATCCGCGCCGCGGTGACCATCAGCACACCGCCGAGGGCCGCGAGCGGAATCCGTCCCACCAGTCCGGCTGCCAGGTAGACAATGGCAAGCAACACCACGGCATGCACCACGGCGGACAGCCGGGTCTTCGCGCCCGACCGCACATTCACGGCCGTCCTGGCGATGGCGCCGGTGGCGGGCATCCCGCCGAACAGGCCGGCGGCGATGGAGGCCAGGCCCTGGCCCGTGAGCTCCCGGTCCGGGCTGTAGGGGCCGCTCGGAGTTCCGTCCGGCCCGGCCATTCCTCCTGCCACGCGTGCAGAAAGCAGCGATTCGATGGCCGCGAGGGCTGCGATGGCGACGGCGGGCATCGCCAAGGCGCTCACGGAAGCCAGATCCATGGCAGGTACGGAGGGCGATGGCAGGGAGTGCGGCAGTTCGCCGATCCGGGGCACGTCCAGCCGCAGAAGTTCGGCAGCCGCCGTCGCCAGGAGCACCGCGAGGAGGCTGGCCGGCAGTGCCCGGAAATACTTTTGGACCAGGATCATTACGACGGCGACACCCGCCACGAGCGCGAGGGTCAGCACGACGGTGGGTGCCACTGCCACCGATGCCGCCTCAATGGCTGCGAGCAGTGTGTTGTGGCCCGGTGTGCCGGCCGTACCGGTGGCCAGCGGAACCTGCTGGAGGAAGATGATGGCGGCGATCCCCAGCGTGAAACCTTCCACCACCGGCCACGGAATAAAGGCCACGGCCTTCCCCAGGCCGCTGATGCCGAGCGCGCAGACCATCAATCCGGCCATCAGTGACACCAGGGCTACGCTGCCGGTCCCGTGCACCGCCACCACCGGCGCGAGGACCACCACCATGGCCCCTGTTGGTCCCGAGACCTGGACGTGGGAGCCGCCCATGACGGCGGCAACCAGTCCGGCCACGATCGCCGTGATGAGCCCCGCCTCCGCGCCCACCCCGGAGCTGACCCCGAACGCCAGCGCCAGCGGCAAAGCCACGATGCCCACCGTGATCCCGGCGAAAACGTCAGTCCGCCAGGAGAGCCGGAGCCCTGCGTAGTCCGCCCGGGACGGCAGGAAGCGGGAAAGTGCCAGCGAACCCGAACGCAGCCCGGTGCTCACGAGGCGGACTCCGCGGGCAGATGCCCGGCCGGCAGCTGCTGCGCCAGTCGGAGCTGTTCGTTGGAGTCGGCGAGGCTGTCCAGCAGGAAGGTGCGGGCAATGGCCAACAGCTGCGAAATCCCCGGGTGGGCCAGGCTGTAGGTCACCGCGTTGGCGCTCCGCACCGATGTCACCACTTTGTGCCTGCGCAGCGTGGCCAGGTGCTGGGAGAGGTGGGAGGCCTCCAGCCCTGTCTCGGCAAGCAGGTAGCTGACCGCTGCCGTGTTGTGCGGGGCGGCGGACAGGAGTTCGAGGATTCGGATCCGCGCGGGGTGGGCCAGTGCTTTGAAGAGGTTGGCCTTGATCTCGTACAGCGGAGCCTGGGCGGCAGTCAACATCGGGAACGCTCCTGATCCTGCAAGCAGGTCACTTGATGGAATGATGAATTCATCATATCAAGGGATGGCAAGACCCCGACGGCTGCCCGGAACGATAGGCTTGAGGCCATGACTATCAATCCGGATCTGCAGGGCCGCAGCTACCCTGCCGCAGAGGTGTACGACGTCGGCCGCGAGAAAATCCGCGAGTTCGCCCGCGCCGTCAAGGCAACGCACCCCGCCCACTTCGACGTCGAGGCCGCCAAGGCCCTGGGCCACACCGATCTGGTGGCGCCGCCCACGTTCGCCATCATCATCGCCCAGCGCGCCGACGCCCAGCTGATCGAGGATCCTGATGCCGGCATCGATTTCACCCGCGTAGTCCATGCCGACCAACGCTTCATCCACCACCGCCCCATCGTCGCCGGCGACCGGCTGGTGGCGGAACTGCACGTTGACGGCGTCCGTGCCATGGGCGGAGGCGCCATGATCACCACGCGCCAGGAAATTTTTGCCCTGACCGACGGCGGCAGCGGTGCACGCGAGCCCGTCGCCACCGCCACATCATCCATTCTCGTCCGCGGAGAGGGACAGTAACCATGAGCCCCACCTTCCACGAACTCAGCGCCGGCCAGGACATTGGCAGCCGGACCATCGAGGTCACCCGCACCGACCTGGTCAAGTACGCCGGTGCGTCCGGCGACTTCAACCCCATCCACTGGAACGAGGCCTTCGCCACCGGCGTGGAACTGCCCGGCGTGATCGCCCACGGCATGTTCACCATGGGTGCGGCAGTGCAGCTGGTCACCGACTGGGCAGGCGACCCCGCCGCCGTCGTCGACTTCCAGACGCGCTTCACCAAGCCGGTCCTGGTCACCGACACCACCGGAACCACGGAACCCGGGGCCACCATCGAGGTCAGCGGCGCCGTTGGAAAGCTCGACGCCGAGGCCGGCACCGCGCGCGTTGACCTCACCGTGGTTTCGGCCGGGCAAAAAGTGCTGATGAAGGCCCAGGCCGTCGTCAGGCTGTCCTAGGGATGGAGCTGTGACCCAGACAATGCTCGCGGCCCTGACCACGGCCGCTGTGGGCGGTCCCGCCGGCAAGTACGTTGAAGCCCGGACCGAGGCGGAGATCATCGACGCCGTCCGCACGGCTGACGCGGCGGGGGAGCCCGTCCTCGCGATCGGTGGCGGCTCCAACCTGCTGATTTCCGACGACGGGTTCCCCGGCACCGTGGTGAAGATCGCCTCGGAAGGGTTCACTGTTAACGCTGAGGACTCCTGCGGCGGTGTGGCGGTGGTGGTGCAGGCCGGCCACAACTGGGATGCCCTCGTGGAGCACGCCGTGCTGCATGCGTGGTCCGGCATCGAGGCACTTTCCGGGATCCCCGGGGCAACCGGCGCTACTCCGGTCCAGAACGTCGGGGCGTACGGTTCAGAGGTCTCCCAGACCATCGCCGCGGTCCGGACGTGGGACCGGACCCGGAATGCTGTCCAGACCTTCACCAACTCCGAGCTGAAGTTCGGCTACCGGGATTCCATCCTGAAGCAGACCACCGTGGACGGATCGCCCCGGTACGTTGTGCTGACCGTCGAATTCCAGCTGCCGCTGGGCCGGATGAGTGCGCCCATCCGCTACGCCGAGCTGGCCCGCTCCCTGGACGTCGAACCCGGCAAACGGGCTTACTCAAACGATGTCCGGCGCGAAGTGCTCCGCCTGCGCGCGTCCAAAGGCATGGTGCTGGACGCCGCCGACCGGGACACATATTCCACCGGATCGTTCTTCACCAACCCGGTTGTCCCCGCGGACGTCGCCGCCGGGCTGCCGGACAACGCACCGCAGTACCCCGCCGGTGTGGACGGCATGGTCAAACTCTCTGCTGCCTGGCTGATCGACCGGGCCGGGTTCGGCAAGGGCTACGGCCTGGAACCGGACAGCGCGTCCGGCGGGCGCGCGGCGCTGTCCACAAAGCACACGCTGGCCATTACCAACCGGGGCTCAGCCAGTGCCAAGGACATGCTGGCCATCGCCCGCGAGGTGCGGGACGGCGTCGTCGAACGCTTTGGCATTGAACTGCATCCGGAACCGCTGCTGATCGGGCTGACGCTCTAGCCTTACCCGGGCTGCACAGCCGGTGCGAGGAGGCCTTCTTCGCTGCCGATCAGCCTGATGTTCGCCGCCGCCCCCATCAGGGCGGCGGCCCATCCGGTCAGGGCCAGATAGGGGCCGGTAAACAGCCAGACGAGGAGTCCCGGCACCGCCAGGCCCGTGGTGGCGGCGGCGATGCAGACCGCCAGGCCGGTCACGGCGGTGACATGGGCGAGGATCCAGAGCAGCCGGCCACTGAGCGGATAGAGTTTCCAGTCGCGGACAATGCGGAGGGTGGCACGGCTGACCCTGACACCGGGAAACAGGACTGCGTACCCTCCGCCCAGGCAGAGGAACAGGGAAGGCAACAACACCTCAAGCCCCTCGTCACCGCCCGGGTATCCCAGCGCCGGGGCAAGCCCGAGGGCCACCCCGGCCAGGACCGCAGCGGTCCCTCCTACCATCCATCCTTGTGTTTCACGCGCGAACAACGGCCACAAACTCCCCAAAGTCATGCTTCTACCCTATCCGGCAGGGTTCTACGATGAGGACATGGCAGCCACCCGCGTCACCCGCAACGTTATGGGCCGGCTCCGGCTGGCATCGCAGGGGCTGCTTGGTCCCGGGCTGGCCTCAGTCCCGGCGGCTGTCCGCTGGATGACGGCTACCCAGGCGCAGGACCTGCAGGCTTCGCTGTTGGCTGTTGGACTGCGTGTCCCCGGTGCGGGGCTGTCGGACATCCGGGCCGCCCTGGACGATGGCAGCGTGGTCCGTTCCTGGCCAATGCGGGGAACGCTCCACCTGGTGGCTCCGGAGGACCTGCGCTGGATGCTGAGCCTGACGGCGGAACGGCTTCACCGCGTGGTGGCGGGCCGGCACCGTGAACTGGACATCACGTGGGCGGACATCGAAAAGTGCCGGGACGTGGCCTTGGAGCGCGTGGTCGGGGGCGGGTCAGTCAGCAGGAACGAACTGTTCGCCGTGTTTGAGGCCGCTGGCCAGCCCACGGCCGGGCAGCGCGGGATCCACATCCTGGGGACGCTGTGCCGGCATGGGTGGCTGGTCCAGGGGCCGCTCTCGGGGAACCAGCAGCTGTTGGTGGCCTTCGACGAGTGGATCCCTGAGTCCCGGACGCTGGAGCGGCAGGACGGGATCGCGGAGTTCGTGCTTCGCTACTTCCGGAGCCACGGCCCCGCCACGCTCCGCGATTTCGCGTGGTGGACCCAGATCCCGCTGACCGAAGTGCGGTCCGCTATGGAACAGGTCCGGGGCCTGCTGGTCGAGCTGGAATTCTGCGGTGCCGGCTATTGGATGTCGCCGGAGACCGCATCACTGCTCGACGACGGTGTGCCGGGCCAGCGGTCGGTGCTGCTGTTGCCCGGCTTTGACGAGTTCCTGCTGGGCTACCAGGACCGGAGCCTGGTGCTGGCGCCGGAGCACGCCAACAAGATCGTCCCCGGCGGCAACGGCGTGTTCAAGAAGACCCTCGTGGCCGGGGGAGAGGTGATCGGCACGTGGTCCCGCGCAGGCGCAGGCCGGAGCGCCGCCGTCGTGCCTGAACTCTTCGACGGCACCAAGCCGCTGGGTACGGCAGCACAGGCAGCCTTCACCCGGGCAGCCGAACGGTACATCACCTTCCTGGACCGCTGAGCGGGCCCAGGACGCAGAAGCGGCCCCGGCCCGCAGGAGCGGTGCCGGGTAGCACCGCTCCTGCGGGTCGGGACCGCTCGTGTCAGGGGAAAGGCTACAGGTTGCCTGTGGCGATGTTGAGCATGCGGCGCAGCGGCTCGGCGGCGCCCCAGAGGAGCTGGTCGCCCACGGTGAACGCGCTGATGTACTCCGGGCCCATCTCCATCTTGCGGATACGGCCAACCGGGATGTCCAGCGTGCCGGAAGCGGCCACGGGAGTCAGGCCGGCCATGGAGTCTTCCTTGGTGTTGGGGATGACCTTGGCCCACTCGTTGTCATCGGCAAGGAGGGTTTCGATCTCGGCCACGGACAGGTCCTCACGGAGCTTCAGTGTGAGGGCCTGGGAGTGGGAACGCATGGCACCGATGCGGATGCACAGGCCGTCCATGATGATCCGGTTCTCGTCCGAGGTGCCCAGGATCTTGTTGGTCTCAACCCCGGCCTTCCACTCTTCCTTGGACTGTCCGTTGCCAAGGTCCGCGTCGATCCAGGGGATCAGGGAGCCGGCCAGCGGCACGCCGAACTGGGTGGCGTCGATGTCCGTGCGCTGGTGAGCCAGGACCTTCCGGTCGATTTCGAGGATGGCCGACGCCGGGTCGTCCAGTTCGGAGCTCACCTCGGCGTTGAGCGTGCCGAACTGGCTGAGCAGCTCGCGCATGTGCCGGGCACCGCCGCCGGAGGCTGCCTGGTAGGTCATGGACGTGCCCCACTCAACGAGGCCGTTTTTGAACAGCCCGCCCAGGCCCATCAGCATGCATGACACGGTGCAGTTGCCGCCGATGAAGTCCTTGGTGCCGTTGACCATGCCCTTGTCGATGACGTCGCGGTTGATCGGGTCCAGCACGATGATGGAGTCGTCGTTCATGCGCAGGGTGGAGGCGGCGTCGATCCACAGGCCGTCCCAGCCGCGGCCGCGCAGCTCGGTGTGGACCCGCTTGGTGTAGTCCCCGCCCTGGGCGGTGACAATGATGGGCAGCTTCGCCAGGGCGTCGACGTCGAACGCGTCCTCGAGCTTGCCGGCGCTGCCCGCTGCTGTTCCAGCGAGTGACGGGGCGGCACCTCCTGCGTTGGACGTGGAGAAAAATACCGGGTTGATGTTGGCGAAGTCGCCTTCGTCCTGCATGCGCTGCATCAGGACGGAGCCGACCATGCCGCGCCATCCGACCAGGCCGACGGAGGGGGTAGCTGCTGTAGTCATTCGTACAGTTTAGACTTCGGAACCGGCACCGCGCAGTCGGTTACGTCACGGCCCGATGCACGGCGGCGGCAGGCCGCACGGAGGGGCGGGAAGCGGCGGTCACCGTCCGGTGCGGTCAGACGTCGGAGGGCTTCGTCGGGGAAGGACTGGCAGGAGGCGTGGACACGTGCCCGCTGCCGGGCCTGGGGGCACCGCGCTCCTGGCGGATCCTGGCGGCCCGGTGCTCGTCCCTGGCCATGCCAAGCGTGTACCAGCAGCCCAACCCGGCTAGTGCTGTCAGGAACAGCGCACCCCAAAAAGGCTGCTCACCCTTGCCCAGCGGCATCAGCAGTATGATCCAGGATGCGACAAACAACAGTCCCAGGACGAGGGACACAATTCCCATGCCCCACCAGGTCCTGACCTGGGCCTGCCCGCGGCCGGGCGAGAACCCGATCTCATCGCCGGCATAGCTGTGGAGCTCGCCGGTGTCAGTCCTGCGGAGCACCCGCTTCTCGCCACGGGACAGGGCTTCCTTGTGCTCGGCATACACGGCGTCATTGCGCCGTTCGCGCTCGCTCCCCGGCCCCCACATATTTCCAGCCACTATGCATCATCCCCAAAAGATCCTGCAGTTAGAGTTCATCAGGCTGACGGTACAGATGAGCCGTCAGCCGCGCTTGTCGTCCTGCAGCATGGCCTGCTTTCGGGCGCGCAGGGCGAAGAAGGCACCGAACGCGAAGACCTGCGTCACCACCACCAGCACGATGGCGCCGGCGATCTTGTTGCCGCCCAGGACCATGGTCAGGCCAACAATTGCGGAGAGCAGCGCGAGCAGCGGCAGGAGCATATAGCCCAGCACAAACAGTGTTTCCGGTTTTTTCAGCATCTCAGCCCTGCGTCCTAACCCATTTGGTAAACCTGTAGCGCGTGCCGTTGGCTGCCGTCAGCCATCCGTCCGGCGGAACGGCCGAAGCCGCTTCCCACGTTTCGTCGAGCTCCGGAGCGAACGTATCGCCGTCGGCCTCCACATCAATCGTGGTGACCACCGCGACGTTGGCAAGGTCTGTGGACTGGCGGAAAACTTCGCCGCCGCCCAGGATCCAGACTGTTTCGCCGCCGTCGACGAACTGGGACTCCAGGAGCGCATCATCCAGGGAGGGAACCACGACGGCGCCCTTCGCCTCGGGTGAGTCGCCCCAGTTTTTCTGCCGGGTGACCACGATATTGGTGCGGCCAGGCAGCGGACGGTACTTTTCCGGGAAAGACAGCCACGTTTTGCGGCCCATGATTACCGGGTGCCCCAGCGTGAGCCGGGTGAAGTGCTTCATGTCTTCGGGCAGGTTCCACGGCATGTCGCCGTCTTTGCCGATCACGCCGCCGGACGTTTGGGCCCACACCAGGCCGACGCCGGTGACGGTATCGGCGAGCTCTTCGGTGAAGGCCTGGGGATCTGCTGTGTTCTCGGTGCTCATACGGCGATCGGTGCCTTAATCGTGGGGTGGTGCTGGTAGCCAACCACGTCGAAGTCGTCCAAGGTGTAGTCGAAAATCGATGCGGGCTTCCGGGTGATCTTCAGCTGCGGGTAGTCATAGGGCTCCCGGTCCAGCTGCTTGAGGACCTGGTCCATGTGGTTCTCGTAGATGTGGACGTCGCCGCCGGTCCAGACAAACTCGCCCGGTTCCAGCCCCGCCTGCTGGGCAACCATGCACGTGAGGAGGGCGTAGGAGGCAATGTTGAAGGGCACGCCCAGGAACATGTCTGCGGACCGCTGGTACAGCTGGCACGAGAGTTTGCCGTCTGCCACGTAGAACTGGAAGAACGCGTGGCACGGGGGCAGCGCCATGTCCTTGAGCTCGGAGACGTTCCAGGCGGACACGATGTGCCGGCGCGAATCCGGGTTGGACTTCAGGTTCTCCACCAGTTCGGCGATCTGGTCAATGTGGCCGCCGTCCGGAGTGGGCCAGCTGCGCCACTGGACACCGTACACAGGACCCAGTTCGCCGTCCGCGTCTGCCCATTCGTTCCAGATGGTCACGCCCTGGTCCTGCATCCATTTCACGTTCGATTCGCCGCGCAGGAACCAAAGCAGTTCCACCGCAACAGACTTGAAATGTACGCGCTTGGTGGTGATCAGCGGGAAGCTCTTGCCCAGGTCGAAGCGGATTTGGCGGCCGAAAACGCTGGTGGTTCCGGTGCCCGTCCGGTCGGATTTGTGGGTGCCATGGGCCAGGACGTCGCGGAGGAGGTCTTCGTAGGGCGTCGGGATACTCACGGCTAGAGTCTACCTTTTGGGACCGGGTGCGGCCGCAACAGCCGACACAGCCCTGACGCAAACCGTGTTGGATAGGCCATGAGCGCCAGCAGCACCAGTGATGGCACGAACCCGTGCGCTGCCGGCGTCGGTCATGAGAATGTTCCTGCATCATGTCAGCCCTTCTGGAGCTTTCCGCGGACCAGGTCGAGCAGCAGCTGATCGCTAAGCCGCGCGTCGCGGCCCGCGTTGATCAGAAGGTCGACGGCGGCAGTCACCGCTTCGGGCACGGTCCCGTTTGATCGGGCCGAGGCTCCCGGCGCCGGTTCTGCCACCACGGTTCCGTTCCGCCGCCGGGATTCGATGAGGCCGGCCGCCTCAAGTTCCTTGTAGGCCCGGCTAACCGTTCCAGCCGCGATGCCCAAATCGGCGGCGAGGCTGCGAACGGTGGGCAGCCGGCTTCCGACCCCAAGATCACCGGTGGCAATCAGGGAGCTGATCTGCGAACGGATCTGCTCGTACGGCGGGGTGGCCGACCTTAGGTCTACGGACACTCCCGCATTCATCGGGCCGCCTGCGTAACAGTTCTGCCCGATGCGGGGATCCGCGCAAATCCCCGAACGGGGATCACAGCGATCACCACGCCGACCGCCGCTAGCATCGCCCCGGCGATCATTACCGGCTGCCACGCGGCCGGCCACAACGCAGCGGGCAGACCCAGGGCAGGCGGCCACGCACTGCTGGCCGTCATCAGGACCACGCCGCCCTGGACCGTGCAGTAGGCAGCCAGCGTCCGGACCACCCGGTGAACCGTAATTGCCCTGAGCGCGGCGTCCAGGCCGGGAAGATCGGCGGAAATGCCGGGGCGCTTCCGGGCCACCGCAACGGGCAGGCAGGCGGCCGCTGCCACCACAGCTGTTGCCGTGGCGGCGATTGCCCATGCCGCTGATCCGCCATTGGGGCTGTCCGCTCGCAGTGACCCGACAAACCCGGCCTCCAGCAGTTTCCACTCGCCCACGGCCGTTACTGCAGTGATTGCCACGTACAGCACGGCGGCGGTAATACCAGTGGTGAGCAAAGCGGGGCTGACCGCCTCCCGCGGCCAAGTCCTGGGTACCTCCCGTGAACCGTAGTTGCGCTGAAGCAGCAGCTCGCCCGCGCCTGCCACGAGCAGGACGGTCACGGCCAACAACGGCACGAAGAACATTTGCTGCCCTGGAAACCCGGAGCCCGGCACAAAGAATCCGGGGATAAAGGTGGCCAGCACTCCGGCTGCCACCGCCGCGATGCCCATGGCTGCCCCGACTGAGACCGACAGCCTGGTGGCCGGGTGGGTGGAGGCCGGCGAGTCAGCCAATCGGATTCCGTAACCGTCTGTGTGGGCGCTTGGCAGCTTTGGCGGTGCCCATGCCCACATCGTCAGCAGCACCACGAGTGCCACGAGTCCCGCGGGATTGGTCCAGCCGGTCGAATTCGCGGCAGGGTCCGGCCGGACAGCGAAATTGCCCGCCACAGCGCCAAGCCCTGCGGCGATCGTTGCGACGGTCCGCAGTAACCTGTTCATGGCGATAGTCCGCAGAACGTCGTTCTCCTGCGGGTTCAGGGCCTCGAGCTGCCTGCGGCGGCTGATGAGCATCAGCACAGAGGCTGTCCCTGCAGCGAGGGCGAGCCAGGCAGCACCCAGGCAGGCCGCCAGCACGTTTCCCGCGATACGCCCGTCTCCTCCGACGGGACGGAAATTGCCGGC
The DNA here is from genome assembly GCF_014764445.1 of Pseudarthrobacter sp. BIM B-2242. Classification (NCBI taxonomy): domain Bacteria; kingdom Bacillati; phylum Actinomycetota; class Actinomycetes; order Micrococcales; family Micrococcaceae; genus Pseudarthrobacter; species Pseudarthrobacter sp. BIM B-2242. The sequence goes on along the minus strand of NZ_CP061721.1, from coordinate 3,062,947 downwards.
GCTGTCCTGGATGGTGCTAAACGGGATGGGTTCGTAGCCGGGAAGGGTAGCCACGTAAGCAATCTGCAGGCCAGCGCCGGCAAGAATGGCCAGCACAGTCCACGCCAGGCGGCGTGGCAGGAAGCCCCTGACCCTGCGGACGTCCAAGCTGGCAATCCTGCGGGGGAGCCGGGGTCCCGGATAGCTCAGCTGCCCGATGGCGTGGATGGCCAGGCACCCAAGGACCGGCCAGGCCAGCGCCACCAGGATGCCGGTAGGACTGGCCAGGGCCGGTGAGGTGCCGGTCAGCGGAAGGATGCCGGCGTTGGCGGCGGACTGCAGCGAGCTCGCAAGCCATCCCAGGACGCCGACCCACAGCGCATGCTGGGAAACGCTGACCGCCGACGCTCCGCCACCGGGAGCCCGGACCACCCACCGCAACAGCAGGTACAGTCCGGCAGCCAGCAGGAACGGCCCGATCAGCAGCATCGGCGGCACATCCGGGACGCTGAATCCAAAGCTGTCGGCGCCTGGCACATCATCCCCCAAAGATTTTATGCATCAATGTACTAAGTATTTGATACAAAGAATCCCGCGTCAATGGTTGGGACGGCCCGGAGCCTTAGTCGTCAAAGGGCTTGAACTGCTCCACCGCGACGATGCGTTGTTTATGGTTGGCAGCCACGTGGCACACCACCAGTTCCCCCGGGGACAGGTACGGGTCCGAGTCCGGAAGGAGGGCACGAAGGCGGCCGGGCATGCGCTTGGCCAGCTGGGCCAGCACGGTGGGCAGCGCCGGACGGTGCGTACAGACCGCCACGGGGCGCTGCTTTTCCAGCAGCGTCTCAATGACGGCGGCCGTCTTTTTCGGGGTGCGCGCGTGCCGGTGTTCGGTCAGCGCGTCCACCAGCTTGACCTTCGCTCCGGAAATCTTCAGGTATGGCGCCACAGTGGACACACAGCGCCGCCAGGGGCTGGTCACCACATGCGGCGGCTGCCACGCCTGCAACAGCCGGGCCACGGCCTCCGCCTGCCTGATTCCGGTGGCCGCCAGAGGCCGCTCACCCTCCGCTTTGGACCACGATGAGCGGGGCTTTGCCTTTGCGTGCCGGACCACGATGAACGGCCACGTGTCCAGCTGGTCGTCCTTATAGGCGGCCTGCAGGTACTCCAGGGGGGCGACGTCGGACGGGTTGGACAGCAGGCCGGCCGCGGTTTCCGGAGCACACCACACCACACGGTCCACCTCCTTGCCGTCAGGAACCAGGCGGTCCCCGTTGACGCGGACCGCCCAGTAGTGGACCACCTTCAGGCCGGAGGGCACGTGATAGTGGATGGCCGGCAGGGGGATGCCCAGGGGCGCGGCGAGCCCGATCTCCTCGCGCACCTCCCGCGCCGCGCATTCCGGCAGGGTCTCCCCGGGGTCGATTTTGCCCTTCGGCCAGGACCAGTCGTCGTACCTGGGCCGGTGGATCACCAGGACTTCAAGACCGTCCGAGCTGATCCGCCACGGGATGGCGCCGGCCGCCACCACCGCGACCGCTTCGCCGGGATGGTCCGTCTGGTCTGCTACAAGGATGTCGCTGGACAACGCCGGACCTACCGCCGGCTCAGGCTGCGCTGGCGCGTGCGCGATGCCAGAAGCCAGGACTGGATGTCGTCAAGGGGCGTGCCGTCGTCGGAGATGTGGTGGCGGCTCCATTGGCCCTGGTTATCCAGGTGCCAACTGGCTGTCTCCGGATCCATGTACCGGCGCAGCAGGTCAAGAACGTAAGTGATGTCCTCAGCGTTGGCCAGCTGGACCAGCGCCTCGACCCTGCGGTCAAGGTTGCGGTGCATCATGTCTGCCGAACCGATGTAGACAACCTGGTCCCCGCCGTTGGCGAAGGCGAATACCCGCGAGTGTTCCAGGAAGCGGCCCAGCACTGAACGTACCGTGATGTTTTCGCTGAGGCCCGGCACACCAGGGCGCAGTGAGCAGATGCCGCGGACAATGACGTCCACCATGACACCGGCCTGCGAAGCGCGGTAGAGGGAATCGATGATGGCCTCGTCCACCATGGAGTTGACCTTGATCTGCACCCGTGCGGCCAAGCCGGCCCGGGCATTGCGGATCTCGGTCTCGATCCGGTCAATAAGCCCCGAGCGTACAGAACGCGGTGCCACCAGCAGCCGCTTGAACGTGGATTTGGGGGCGTAGCCGGAGAGCTGGTTGAACAGCTTGGACAGATCCTGTCCGACCTGTTCGTTGGCTGTCAGGAGGCCGAGGTCCTCGTAATACCTGGCAGTGCGGGGATGGTAGTTGCCTGTGCCGATGTGGCAGTAGCGACGAAGCCCGTCCACTTCCTGGCGGACCACCAGGGACAGCTTGCAGTGCGTCTTGAGTCCCACGATGCCGTAGACCACGTGGACGCCCGCCTGCTCGAGTTTCCGGGCCCAGGAAATGTTGGCCTGCTCATCGAACCTGGCCTTGATTTCCACCAGCGCCAGCACCTGCTTGCCGGCCTCGGCGGCATCGATCAAAGCGTCAACGATCGGGGAGTCGCCTGACGTCCGGTACAGGGTCTGCTTGATTGCCTGGACCTTGGGGTCCGCGGCGGCCTGTTCCAGGAATGCCTGCACGGAGGTGGAGAAGGAGTCGTACGGGTGGTGGAGCAGAATGTCGCGGCGGCGCATCGCGGAGAAAACGTTCGCGGCCTTGGACGTCTCGGACTCGTTGAGGAACCGCGACGTGTGCGGCATGTGCTTGGGGTAATGGAGGTCGGCGCGGTCGATGCCGGCGATAACCGACAGCCCGCGGAGGTCAAGCGGGGCGGGCAGCGAGTACACCTCGGACTCTTCCACCCCAAGTTCGCGGATCAGCAGCGCCCGGATGTTCGGGTTGATGTCGTTGGTGACTTCGAGACGGACGGGCGGACCGAAGCGGCGGCGCAGCAGTTCCTTTTCCAGAGCCTGCAGGAGGTTCTCGGCGTCGTCCTCTTCAACCTCAAGGTCCTCGTTGCGGGTCACGCGGAAGATGTGGTGTTCCAGGACTTCCATGCCTGCGAAGAGCTTGTCCAGGTGGACGGCAATGACTTCTTCCAGGGCGATGAAGCGTGCCACGCGGCCGGCCACGGCCCCGGCGCGCGGGCCGTCAATGGAAATCAGGCGGGGCAGCTGGTCCGGAACCTTAAGGCGAGCGAAAAGTTCCTTGTCGCTGACCGGGTTGCGCACCACTACGGCAAGGTTCAGCGAAAGCCCGGAGATGTACGGGAACGGGTGTGCCGGGTCCACAGCCAGCGGCGTCAGGATGGGGAAGACCTTTTCGGCGAACAGTTCGCTGAGCATCTGTTTCGCGGCGTCGTCCAGTTCGTCCCAGTGCATCAGGTGAATGTGCTCATAGGCGAGCGCCGGCCGGATCTGGTCTGCATAGACCTGGGCATGGCGCTGCTGCAGCCGGTGGGCCTCGTCCCCGATCCTTTCGAGCACCTCAACCGGGCTGAGTCCGGCGGGGGAGGGCACGGCAAGGCCAGTGGCGATGCGTCGCTTCAAGCCGGCAACGCGGACCATAAAGAACTCGTCCAGGTTGGACGCGAAAATGGACAGGAAGGCCACTCGCTCCAGCAGGTGGAGGTTGGGGTCTTCAGCCAACTCCAGAACGCGGGAGTTGAAAGCGAGCCAGCTGAGCTCGCGGTCCAGGAAGCGGTCCGGACGGATGTCGCCTTCGGGTACCAGGTTGGGGGCAAACTCCGGAATGTCGATCCGATCCTGGGTGGCGCGCGAGGCCGGGACTTCGGATGAACCAAAGCGGGCCCGAACGGGCACTGCGGGGCCCTCGGACGTGACTGTTCCCGCGGGTTCCGGTTTCATGGTGTCTCCTCATTACCTGGCGCTTGATGCTGGCCCAAGGCCGGCGCGGTTCTCTACCAACCTTACAATCAAACCCGCTCCGGGGGCCCTGGGTTTCGGGCCGGGCACGGCCGTTTATCTGCCGAGTGGGCTAACTCACCAGGCGGGGCCTAAACGGTGGCAACGGGCCCGTACATTACATCCATGTCCCAGCGCGTGAAGCCCAGTCGCCGGTAAAGCGCCACTGCCGCGGCGTTGTCAGCATCCGTATAGAGCATGACGGCATGAAGCCCGAGTCCCTGCAGGTACCTGATGCCGGCCACAGTCAGGGCCTTACCCAGTCCCATGCCCTGGGCGGCCGGCGTGACGCCTACCGCGTAGACCTCACCGATCGCCGGGTGCGCGCCGTGGCGAGGATGGACTTTGGTCCAATGGAAACCCAGCAGCCGGTCCTCTGCGTCCACAGCGAGCAGGAAGCCGGCGGGATCAAACCAGTCCTCCGCCATCCGGGCATCCAGGTCCGCGCGGTTCAGCGAGCCCTGCTCCGGGTGGTGGGCGAACGCGGCGCGGTTCGCTGCCAGCCAGCCCTCCTCATCCTTGCCCGGCACAAAGGCGCGGAGCGTGACACCGTCCGGAAGGCCGACGTCGGGCAGTTCGGCCGTGGCGGTGGTCAGACGCATCTTCCAGAGCTCGCGCACCGGGCCGTAACCGTAGCGCGCGGCAAGGTCGGCTGCCGCCTCATGGTTGCCGTGGGACCAGGCCTTCAGGCCGTCGAGGCCGCGCCCGGACTGGAGCGCACCCACAAGGCGGTCCGCCACACCCTGGTTGCGGTAGCTGGGGTGGACGGCGATCTCCAGCACGCCGCTGCCATCGGCCTCTTCCACCACCACTGCGACTCCGGCCAGGTCCTGCCCGGAGGAGGGGTCTGAGTCCTCGTCCGGGGCGTAGAGGGCAAGGGTCAGCAAGGAGTGCTCAGCGGAGTCACCGGCGCGGACGGTTACCACTGTCTGCTCGGACAGGGAGGGGTTGCCGTCGGATTCCTCGGCGGCTGCCAGGAGGCCCAGGCAGTCCTTCAGCAGTTGCTTGTCCACTCCGCCGTGGACAACAAGGACGGGCCATTTTTCCGGGTGCGCAGGACTCATGAGGCAAGGCTATACGCCCGCACGGGAACGTGCCCCGATTTGATGGCTTCCTGCCGCTTACGTATAGTCGGTACCTCACCCGGCACATAACGCGCCGGGCGAGGGGGATCCACCAGTGGGGTGGCCTCGATACGTTCGACCCGTATGTCCTCCACCTACAGGCGCAAAGCAACAGCCCCGGACCAATGGTCCGGGGCTGTTGCTTTGCGCGGCTGTCAGGCCTCCGTCAGTTCGTCTTCCTGCTGACGCACCAGGGTGAGTCGATAACCAACGTTGCGAACGGTGCTGATCAGGTTTTCATGGTCCGCGCCCAGCTTGGCGCGGAGACGGCGCACATGGACATCCACGGTGCGCGTGCCGCCGTAGTAGTCGTAGCCCCACACCTCCGTGAGCAGCTGCTGCCGGGTGAATACGCGGCCGGGGTGCTGTGCCAGGTACTTGAGGAGTTCGAATTCCTTGAACGTCAGGTTCAACGGTGCGCCGTTGACGCGGGCCGTGTAGCTGGCCTCATCAATGACCACGCCGGCCGCCCTGATTTCCGTCGGGGCGTCCTCCTGCTCGGGGACGGCGCGCGCCACAGACAGCCGGATGCGCGCCTCCACTTCGGCGGGACCTGCCGAATCGAGCACAATGTCGTCCACGGCCCAGGCAGAGGAGACGGCAGCCATGCCGCCCTCGGTAAGGATCAGCATCAGCGGCGCGCTCAACCCGGTCGCCTTGAGTAACTGGGTGAGCGAGCGGGCGCCTACCAGGTCCTTCCGGGCGTCCAGCAGCACGATGTCGCACGGATCCGTCTCCAGGAGGGCGGTGGGCTCGGCGGCGAGGATATGCACCCTGTGATTCAGTAATTCCAGGGCAGGCAGAATGTCCACCGATGACCCGGTGCTGTTCGTCAATAGCAGGATGTGCGACATTGTTCCTCCAAGGGGCGTCCGCGCATCTTCGGGCGACTGAACCGGGTTCTCACCGGCGGGAACCAGCTCCCTGCGCTGGCCGGAGCCGGACGGGAATCCATCCGGCCGGCAACCTTTGCGGGAAGCGTAGCTGAACTCTGAGTATACCGAACGGTGTTCCCGCGAACAGGGATTCCTGCTGCCAAGACCTTCGTTTTGCGACATATCCGGGTCATATAAGGCAGGATTGGGGAATGGGGCAGAACGCCCTGCCGCGGACGGCAGAGCCGCCGGGTCCAGAGCCAGAACGGGAATGCAGCGAATTGAGTGCAGAGCAGAAGCGGCGAACCGAAACGGGCGGGCCCAGAGTCAGCCCGGCGGTGCGTACCCCGTCGCGATCACTGGGCTCGTGGGTTATTGGCCTCATCGGCGTCGCAGGACTCGTTGCCATCATCGCCGGAGTGTATGTCTCCCGGGAAGCGCTGGTCGGCGTCGCAAGTATCATCGCGGTGGCGGTCGGCATTGGCTGGCCCCACTTCCTCCGAATCCCTGCGAAGAAGACCCTTGCAGGTGTTATTGCGCTGCCCGGAGTGGGCTCGGCAGTCGCGGCCGGCTATCTCCCGGCCCCGGGATTCCTCAACTGGACTCCGGCCTTTATAGCGTTGGGGATGATGGCCGTATTTGTGGTGCAGCTCATCCGGGGGACCGGCCAGGCCAAACGCCTCGAATCCACGCTGGGCTGCTGCGCCGGCGTGCTCCTCTCGTGCCTTGGCGCCGGCTGGATTGCAGGTGCCCGGTTCAACGGCGTCCGCGAAATGATGCTTGTGGCGGCCATCAGCGCCGGCGTGGCATTGCTCGCCGGGCTGATCCGCTGGCCGGACAGGGTGGTGGCTCCGCTGGGCATCGCCCTGGCAGGACTAGCGGGGCCGCTCGCCGGCCTGGTCTTCTCCGACCTCGCCGTGGTGCCGGCCGCGATCTTCGGTGTGGTGGTGGGCGCTGTCCTGGTCAGCTTCCGCCGGCTTGTCACACTTCGCGGGGGTCCGCTGAATCTTGCTGCCGCCCTTAGCATGGGTCTGGCACCTGTTTCCGCGGTGGGCTCCCTTGCTTACTTCATAGACAAACTACTCATCTACTAACGGTTAGGATGGCATCATGTCCGTACTTGCATTTGAAATCTTCTTCCTTGTCCTTCTCGGCGTCGCCAGCCTGGCCATGGCCTGGTTTGCCGGTTTTGTGGTTTACCGCCTCTTCAAAGGCCAGAAGTAAACCCCTGTCCCGGAGCTAGCGCTTTTCTGAGGTAATTGTTGTGCCGATTGAAATTCCAACAGACCTGACACCGGAACTTGTTCCGCTTTCCTGGCTCATCGGTGAGTGGGAAGGCAGCGGCCGGCTTGGCAGCGGTGACGAAGATTCTGAACACTTTGTCCAGCACGTCTCCTTCACGCACAACGGCCTGCCGTACCTGCAGTATCGGGCGGAAAGCTGGTTGACGGACGACGACGGCACCCGCCTGCGGCCACTCACGGTTGAGACCGGCTTCTGGGCGCTTGAGCGCAAACAGCTCGATGCCGACGGCGGTCCGGGCCTGATTCCGGCAGACATCGTCCCGGCACTCAAGAGCGCCGACGAAGTCGAAGCCCTGCGCAACAAGGACGGCGGCTTCGACATCTCCGTGTCCATCGCCCACCCGGGCGGGATCTCTGAGCTTTACTACGGGCAGATCAAGGGCCCGCAGATCCAGCTCACCACGGATATGGTGATGCGCGGAAGCCATTCCAAGGATTACAGCGCTGCCACCAGGATCTTCGGACTGGTGGACGGCAACCTGCTCTGGCGCTGGGACGTTGCCACAGGCGGCACCGGACAGCCCGGAACCGGCCTTGAGGCGCATGCTTCCGCCTTCCTGAAGAAAGTGTCCTGACCCGGCACTACTTCGCCGGCGATCAGTAGACTGAGCTTCCACAGCGTCACTGGCCCGTACGGGTGAACCGGACCTGTGTGAACCCGGGAGCATCATGGCTGCAGCGCAGAACACCACCGATTACAGCGACCTGAAGGCGCTGTTCTTCAACGGCACGCTGAAGCGGTCACCGGAGACCAGTAACACTGAGGGCCTCATCGAGGTCAGCCGCCTGATCCTGGAAAAGCAGGGCGTCAGCACGCGCGTGATCAGGACGGTGGACCACAACATCGCCAGCGGTGTGTACCCGGACATGACGGAGCACGGCTGGTCCACCGATGAGTGGCCGGACCTGTACCCCGCGGTGCAGGAAGCAGACATCGTGGTTGTGGCCGGCCCAATTTGGCTCGGGGACAATTCCTCGCAGACCAGGAAGCTGATTGAACGGCTCTACGCCCACTCCGGGGAACTCAATGACAAAGGCCAGTGGGCCTTCTATCCGAAGGTGGGCGGGTGCCTGATTACCGGCAACGAAGACGGTATCAAACACTGCTCCATGAACGTCCTGTACAGCCTTCAGCACATCGGCTTTACCATCCCGCCCCAGTCCGATGCCGGGTGGATAGGAGCCGTCGGCCCTGGTCCCAGCTACCTGGACGACGACTCCGGCGGCCCTGAGTCAGACTTCACCAACCGCAACACCACGTTTATGACCTGGAACCTGTTGCATTTCGCCAGGATGCTGAAGGATGCCGGCGGGATTCCCGCCTACGGCAACCTTCCGGAAGAATGGAAAACCGGTGCACGCTTCGATTTCGAAAATCCGGAATACCGCTGATACCCGCCCTCACCTCGCATCGCCGCATCGGGTCCCTGCCCCCGCACCCCCGGGCCGGGGCACTCGCCGGAACGGGACCGGAATACTCACTGACTAAAGGACGTTCCCCCAGTATGACTACCCCCAGCCCACTCCTGTCGCGCCCTGGCGCGGTCGAGGCCACCGGCGCGGACGCCGGCGTCGCATCCCACTACGGGGAGCCGCTGCGCGAGCAGCGCGCCCTCGCGGCCGGCACCGCCGTCGTCGATCTTTCCCACCGCGGTGTGGTCACTGTCAGCGGCCCGGACCGGCTGACCTGGCTGAACACGCTGTCTTCGCAGCAGGTCACCGGCCTGCAGCCGGGGGATTCGAGCGAATTGCTCCTGCTCAGCGTCCAGGGGCGGATCGAGTTTGACGCCCGGGTAGTGGATGACGGCGAAACCACCTGGCTGATCGTCGAGGCCGCCGAGGCTGCCCCGCTGGCTGAGTGGCTGGACAAAATGAAGTTCATGCTCCGCGTCGAAATCAACGATGTCTCCGGTGACTGGGCCGTCCTCGGCACCACCAAGGATGTGCCTGACTGGGCCGGGCTGCTGGCCTGGCGTGATCCCTGGCCCCACGTGGGCGCAGGCGGTTACGCGTATTCCGTGGTGGCGGAAGCTGACCATCCCGGGCTGGAACGGCCCTGGATCGAGTACCTGGTGCCGGCCGCCCAGCTGGAGCAGACGCTGGGGGACCGCCCGCTCGCCGGCATGCTGGCCGCCGAAGCCCTCCGCGTCGCTGCCTGGCGTCCCCGGCTCGGCGCGGAAACGGACGACAAAACCATCCCGCACGAACTGGACCTCCTCCGCACCGCGGTGCACCTGGCCAAGGGCTGCTACAAGGGCCAGGAGACAATCGCCCGGGTGCACAACCTCGGCCATCCGCCACGGCGCCTGGTGTTCCTGCAGCTCGACGGCTCGCAGCACACCATGCCGGCACCGGGCAGCCCGGTCATGCTGGGCGAGCGGAAGGTCGGAACGGTGACCTCTGTGGCCCAGCACTACGAAATGGGCCCCGTCGCCCTGGCAGTCATTAAGCGGTCGGTGGCACCGGATGAAACACTGACGGTGCTGGACGGAGACGAACCCTATGTCGCCGCCCAGGAAGTGATTGTTGCCCCCGACGCCGGCCAGGTTGTGGGGCGTCAGACAGGATTCTTGAAGGGGACCCGCTCATGACCGAAAACGCCGCATCCGACGCTTCTGAATCCCTCAGGCAAGGGCCTGCCAGCCAGGCGCCTGACGAGGAAACGCTTGCGCTGGCGGAGAAGCTCTTCCAGGCCGCCCGCGAGGGAGACGCCGGGCTTTTGCGCGCGTACCTGGAAGCAGGGGCGCCGGCTTCCATGACCAATGCGGCCGGCGATTCCCTCCTGATGCTGGCCGCCTACCACGGACATGCCGGGACCGTTGAGCTGATCCTCCAGCACGGGGCAGAGGCTGACACGGCCAACGACCGCGGCCAGACACCGCTGGCCGGCGCGGCCTTCAAGGGATACACGGACGTCGCCAAACTCCTGCTGGAGGCCGGTGCAGATCCCGACGCCGGCACCCCGTCTGCCCGTGACGCGGCGAAGATGTTCGCCCGCACGGACATCCTCGATCTGCTGGGAGCCTGACGCTTGGAAAGCGTGGCAAGGCCCTGGCCAGCCCTCTGGTCACTGGTGATCGGGTTCTTCATGATCCTGATCGACACCACCATCGTGTCCGTAGCGAATCCCCGGATCATGGAGGGCCTTAAGGCGGACATCAACTCCGTCATCTGGGTTACCAGCGCGTACCTGCTCGCGTACGCCGTCCCGCTGCTCATCATGGGCAGGCTGGGCGACCGCTTCGGGCCGAAGCGGCTGTACCTGACAGGCCTGGCGGTCTTCACGTTGGCGTCGCTGTGGTGCGGACTGTCCGGGGACGTCCAGTCACTCATCATGGCGCGCGTCCTCCAGGGCCTTGGTGCTGCCATCATGACCCCGCAGACCATGGCCGTGATCACCCGCATCTTCCCGCCGGACCGGCGCGGCCCGGCAATGGGCATTTGGGGAGCCACCGCCGGCCTGGCAACACTCGTGGGGCCCATCCTGGGCGGCGTCCTGGTGGATGGCCTGGGCTGGGAGTGGATCTTCTTCATCAACGTTCCGGTGGGCATCGTCGGCTTCATCCTGGCCTGGCGGTTCGTGCCGTCCCTCAGCACCCACCCGCATAAGTTCGACATCCCCGGTGTCCTGCTCAGCGCCGTCGGGCTGTTCCTGCTGGTTTTCGGAATCCAGGAAGGCGAGACCTACAACTGGGGGACCATCACCGGTCCCATCACCGTATGGGGGCTCGTCATTGCCGGCATCGCCGTGCTGGCGGTGTTTGTGCTCTGGCAGCGGTTCAACAAGGGCGAGCCGCTGCTGCCCCTGGCCCTCTTCAGGGACCGCAACTTCTCCCTCGCCAACATCGGCATCACCACAGTGGGCTTCACCATCACTGCCTTTACTCTCCCGCAGATCTTCTACTACCAGATGGTCCGCGGCCTGACGCCAACCCAGTCCGCGCTCATGATGGTTCCCATGGCCGTGATATCCGGCGGGCTTGCCCCGGTGGTGGGAAGGATCATCGACCGCGGCAACCCGAAGTACATCGCGGCCGCCGGCCTGGTCCTGATGTCTGTGGCGCTCTTCTGGAACTCGGCACTGATGCACCCGGACACGCCCATCTGGATCTTCCTGCTCCCCAGCGCCGTCCTGGGCCTGGCCAACGCGGGGATCTGGGCTCCGCTGAGCACCACCGCAACCCGGAACCTGGCGCCGCGCCAGGCCGGTGCCGGATCAGGCGTCTACAACACCACCCGGCAGATCGGGGCCGTGCTGGGCAGTGCCGCGATAGCCGTGCTGATCCAGGCCAGGCTCGCCGCTGAACTCCCCGCGGCACCCGGAGAAGCCGCAGGCGGCGGCCCCATGTCGTTCGCCGGGACTCTGCCCGAGGCACTTCAGGAGGGCTTCTCGACGGCGATGGGCCAGTCCATCATGCTGCCGGCGGCCGTGATCCTGCTTGGGGCGGCTGTGACGCTGTTCTTCGCCAAACCAAAGCCCGTTGACGGCTGGGGTGCCGGAGAGGCACCGGCAGCTGCGGTTTCGGAGAGCTCCACCCGGCCCGTGTAGCGGCAGGTCAGCCCAGGTGGACGCTGGTCTGGATGCCGCCGGCAGCCAAGCCCAGCTTCCTCGCCAGGGCGACGGCTCCGGTGTTGCTGACTTCAGCGCGCCACTGGACAGTAAGCCCCGCGGCCAGTGCTTCGTGGGCGGCGATCGACGCGGCAAGGGAGCCCAGGCCGCGCCTACGCCACTCGGGGTCCACCAGCACTCCCAGATGGGCCAGCAGGCCCTCCCATTCCGCGTAGGCACCACACGCCACGGGAACCCGGCGGCCGTCGACCTCGTGCACGATGGTGTACCTGTTTTCGAGGTCGGAGAGGCCCACTTCGTTGACGTCGTCCGGCGGGCACAGCCCTTCGAGCTCGATCGCCTCAGGGTTGCCGTGCGAGACGGTCAGTTCCTCGGACGGCTGCCGGAGCGGCAGGTCGTCTGCGAAGAACAGTGCGGCAGCACCGAGGCCGTGGCCGCCGTGCGAGCGGGTCAGGGTCAGGAGGGTCACGTGCTGGGCCATCTCGTCGTCGGGGATGCCGGCGGCCGCGTCAATGACCCACTGCGGGCCCACCAGGGCTGAACTGCCGAAAAGCCTCACGAATTCCACGGTCTTTGCAGCGTCGTCCGCCCTGACCACCCGCTCACCGGAAATCAGGGCAGCTGCGAAAGCACCGTCGTCGAGCCCCAGGTGCCGGGCCCAAGCGAGCTGGATGATGGCGGCGGAACCCGGGTCAAGAGTCATATCCCCAGCCTAGGCGCCGTGTGCGGCTCAACCGAACAGGACGGCCGCTTCGTCGTAGCGCTTCTGGGGAACTGTCTTCAGCTGGCCGAGGGCCTTCTCGAAGCCGACGTGCTCGATGTCGGTGCCCTTGAGGGCCACCATGGTGCCCCAGTAGCCTTCCACCACGGAATCAATGGCTGCCATGCCCAGGCGCGTTGCGAGGATACGGTCGAAAGCTGAGGGGACGCCGCCGCGCTGGATGTGGCCCAGGATGGTGGCCCGGGTTTCGATGCCGGTGCGGGCCTCGATCTCCGGCGCGAGCTGGTCCGCGATGCCGCCCAGGCGGGGCCGGCCGAAGGTGTCAAGACCGCGCTCTGAATGCGGGGATTCCATGTGCTCCGGAACGAAGCCCTCGGCCACGACAATCAGGGGTGCGCGGCCGCGGTCGTGGGCTTCCTGGACCCACTCCGTGATCTGTTCGATGCTGACCTTCTGTTCCGGGATCAGGATGGCGTGCGCACCGGACGCCATCCCGGCGTGCAGGGCGATCCAGCCCACGTGGCGGCCCATGACCTCGGCGATCATGCAGCGGTGGTGGGACTCGCCCGTGGTGCGGAGGCGGTCGATGGCCTCGGTGGCGATCTGGACGGCGGTGTCGAAGCCGAAGGTGTAATCGGTGGCGTCGAGGTCGTTGTCCACCGTTTTGGGAACCCCGACGATTTTGAGCCCGGCGTCCGTGAGGCGCTTCGCTGCAGCCAGTGTGCCTTCGCCGCCGATGGCGATGATGGCGTCGATGCCGAGGCGGTCCATGTGGGCCTTGATGACTTCAGGGCCGCCGCCGTTTTCGAAGGGGTTGGTGCGGGAGGTGCCCAGGATGGTGCCGCCCTGCTTGGCGATGCCGCGGACCATGGTGCGGGGAATATCGATGATGTCGCCTTCAACCACACCGCGCCAGCCGTCCAGGAAGCCTACGAATTCGTGGCCGTGGATGGCGATGCCCTTGAGGACCGCTCCGCGGATGACCGCGTTGAGTCCCGGGCAGTCGCCACCGCTGGTAAGAATTCCAATTTTCATTTCTCTGCTCAAATCCTTATTGAAGGGCGTACGGGCAGAGCGCCACGCTGAGCTCAACCTAGATTGTAGTCGGTGGTGTGCGTTACGACACAAACCGGTTACACAAGGCCCCCGTTCCCGGAGGGTGTCTCCGGAACGGGGGCCTGGTGTGCAACGGGGTGCTTAACGTCCGCCGAGGGAGCGGCGGTCCAGGAAGCTCTGCAGCGGAATGGAGTTCTGCTGGTCGGGAAGGACCAGCCATGCGAGGAGGTAGAAGACCACCGCGGGGCCGGGGAGGAGGCAGAAGATGAGGAAGGCGATCCGCACAAACGCCACATCCACGTTGAGCTTGGCGGCGAGGCCGCCGCACACGCCGCCCAGCCAGCGTTCCGGCCCGCGTTTCAGGCCGAAGCCCCTGACAATGCTGAAAAACTTGTCCATGGCTCAAGACTTCCCTGTTGTGGGTTCGTTGTCACGTTTCCGGGCCGACAGCAGGCCGCCGATCACAAGGGCTGCCCCGGCCCCGATCATGAGCCCGATCAGCACATAGGTGCCGTTCAGGGTCACCACGCCCAGCTGGGCCACGATGATCAGGGCGGCCAGCGCCAGGACGATGAGGGCCCAGACTATGGTTCCCACGCGGGCGGATGGCTGCTGCGGTGCGTCGGCTCCGGACTGGCCTGCCGCCGTCGTGCTTTCTGACTTGGATGAATCCGGTACCGGATCAAAACTGCTCACGTCAGTTTCCTTCCTCGATAGTGATGTTGCTGAAGGTGCCGTCGATCTCCACAACCAGGCTGGCTCCGGGCTTGTCGGTGTTGTAGGTACTTTCCCGGGTGGTGATGCCGCCGCGGTTGTTGCTGCCCTCGTGGATGTTGCCCATTGTCATGTCGGCTTCGATCTTCACGGGGACGTCGTCGGGGATCACCACGGTGACGTTGCTGGCCGTGACGTCCAGGGGAACCACAACTTCGGTCGTCAGCGGCGCGGTGAGGTTCAGTTCGGTGAGATCGAGCGTGCCGCGGCCGGCGGTGATGTCAAAGCCGTTCCGCGCCTGTTCCACGCTGACCGGTGTCCAATCGACTTCGGTGAAGCGGACCCTGTCGCTGTTGCCCACCACGTTGTAGATGCCGCCGGTGATGAGGGCCGCTACGGCGAAGAAACTCAGGATCCCGGCCGTCTTTCCGCGAAGGCCGGCGATGAGGATGCCCAACCCGACCACTGCTGCACCACTGGCCCAGACGATGGCGTTGGCGGCGTCACCGAGGTTGATCACGTTTGCTGCATCGAGGGCTTTGAGGCCGCCGCCGACCAGCAGCGCTGCGCCCGCTGTGATGGCAACGGCGGGGGCGCCGGGGCCGGAGGGGCGGACCTGCGGCGTCTTGCCTGGTCCCTGCGGGGGCTGGTAGCCGCCGTAGTTACCGCCGCCGTAGCTGCCTCCGCCGCCGTACGCATCGCCGCTTCCGTACTTGTCGCCGCCGGGGAACGCTCCGCTGGAGGGCGGGGTGGGACCGGAAGGCGACGCGGGTGTGTAGGGGGGCGTTCCGGTCGTCTCAGTGGCGGCGTACGGCGAGGTGTACGGGGCCGTGGGGTAGGTGGTTCGTGGGTAAGGCGCGGTGAAGGAGGCGTCTCCGCCGGCGCCCGCCGGCTGTGGTGTGGCGTTCATGGGAGCTCCGTTCTGGACCTTGTTGCGTTGTGTCAGGTAGTAGATGAAGTAGATGGCGCCGCCCACCCAGAAGACGGTCCAGAGGAATCCGCCGAAGCCGTTGCGGCTCCAGCCCCAGAATCCGCCGCCCAGCCCGGTAAGGCCCACCACGGCGGTGACCAGGGCGCCGGTCATGCCGCTGGACCATCTGCCCGCGCCCGCTTCCTGGACGTGGATGCGCCCATCGGGCTCCGGGAGGAAGGCCCAGGCGATGCCATAGAGCAGGACGCCGACGCCGGCGAAAAGCGTCAGCACGATGAAGATGCCGCGGACAATCAGCGGGTCGATGCCCATCCGGTTCGCGATGCCGCTGGAGACGCCGCCGATCCACCGGTCGCGTCCGCGCTGGATGCCGTGGCTCCGGATCCAGGTGAAGAAGTCAGTTGGCTGGCCGGGGCATAGGGGAGCGGCGTAGGGGCCTGCAGCCGGGGGCGGCAGGAGAGGTTCGGTGGGTTGGTCCGGTCCGCGGGGTGGGAGGGGTTCCGTGGGCTGGCCGTCGTCAGGGGTAGGGGTCTGCGAGTTCATACTTCGATCCTGCCGTTCGGGGCGGTACGGCTCTACTGGGGAACACCCTGACCCGTCCCTGAGTTACCCCCGGTTCCGGCCTGAACCGGGTCCGGGGAACCCTGATCCATGCTTGGATTGACACATGACCACCGCCATGACCCGCCCACCGCTGGTCCGTAGCCCCGACCGTGTCATCGCGGGCGTATGCTCCGGACTCGCGGCGCATCTGGGCTGGCCGGTGAAAAACGTCAGGCTCGGCATGGCGCTCGCAACCCTGGCCGGGGGCGCCGGTCTGGCGTTTTACGCGTGGCTGTGGATTATGGTCCCCACCGCAGACGAAAGTGCCCGGCGCAACGCCAAGCGGCCGGCGTCGCCCATTGCCCCGACGGTGAGCCTCGTGCCCTCGCCCGCAACGTCGAAGCTCCAGGGGCTGCCCGCCGTGGCCGGACCGTGGGAAGTGCCCGACGCCGGTGCTTCCGCCGCCGCAGCTGCGTACGGTACTGCCGCGTACGGCTCCGGCGCAGCCTACGGTTCCGGCGCTGCTGACCCGTCCGCTGCGGGCTATGGTGCGGGCGTGAGTCCGCCGTGGTTCCGCTTCCGCAGCATGCGGTACGGCAAGGAGATCCTGTTAGGAGCCGGCCTTCTGCTGGTTGCGGGCATTATGATCGCCCAGCTCCTGGGCGTGGACGTGCCACTGGGGACCCTCATTCCCGCCGCGGCTGTACTCGGCGGCGCCGCCATCGCCTGGATGCAGCTCGATGAGAGCCGCCGCGCCGGGCTGGTGGACAAAACCAAAGCCGATCAGGCGGGCGGCTGGGCGCGCCTCGCGGCGGGCCTCGCGCTGGTAGTGGCTGGCGTGCTGGTGATGGTGTCCGGGTCCGGTTCCTGGGAACAGACCTGGCTGGCGCTGCTGGCCTCGGTGGCGGTGCTGGGCGGTGTAATAATCGTGCTGCTGCCGTGGGCACTCAAATTCTGGCGCGACCTGGAAACGGAGCGCGCAGGCAGAATCAGGGAGACCGAGCGGGCCGAGATCGCGGCCCACCTGCACGATTCCGTGCTGCAGACCCTGGCACTGATCCAGCGGCGGGCCGCCAACGAACATGATGTGGTGCGCCTGGCCAGGGCTCAGGAGCGGGAGCTGCGGGGCTGGCTGTTCCAGGATCCCGGCAAGGAAGCTGGTCAGCTTTCGGACCGGATCAAGGCCGCCGCAGCCGAGGTGGAAGACGTCCTGGGCAACGCCGTGGAGGTGGTGAGCGTGGGGGATGCGGCCATGACCGAGGCCCACGAAGCGCTGGTCCAGGCTAGCCGCGAGGCCATGCTGAATGCTTCCCGTCACGGCGGCGGGACCGTCTCCGTGTACTTGGAGGTCTCGGACGGCCGGGCTGAAGTGTTCGTGAAGGATCGGGGCCCCGGCTTCGGCCTCAACGACGTGCCCGAGGACCGGCTGGGTGTCAGGGAATCCATCATCGGACGCATGAAGCGCCACGGCGGGACGGCCTCCATCGCAAGCACGCCGGACGGCACGGAGGTGCGGCTCGGTCTCCCGGCGCGCCTGCCTGACAACACGCGCCAGCCGGACAACGGCCGGCAGCAGGACACCACGCGCCAGCCGGACACCATGCGTCAGCCGGACAATGCAGGAGGAAGATCATGAGCAACGCGCAGGGAACAGGCCCCGTTCGCCCGGCCCAGACCGTCCGGGTGGTCATTGTGGACGACCACGCCATTTTCCGGTCCGGCCTCAAAGCCGACCTCGATGCAAGCATCCAGGTGGTGGGGGAGGCCGCCACGGTGGAGCAGGCCATTGCGGTGATCGCCCGGGAGCGGCCCGAGGTGGTGCTGCTGGACGTCCACCTTCCCGGCGGCCTGGGCGGCGGCGGGCGTGAGGTCATCGCCGGCTCCGCCGCGCTGCTGGGGACCACGAAGTTCCTGGCCCTCAGCGTGTCGGACGCCGCCGAGGACGTCGTGGCGGTCATCCGGGCCGGGGCCCGGGGGTACGTCACCAAAACCATTTCTGGGCGTGAGATCACCGACGCCGTGTTCCGGGTGGCCGGCGGTGACGCCGTCTTCTCACCCAGGCTGGCAGGCTTTGTGCTGGACGCCTTCGGAACGGCGCCTGCCGACATCGCCGACGACGAGCTGGACAAGCTCTCCGCCCGCGAACTGGAAGTCATGCGCCTGATCGCGCGCGGTTACAGCTACAAGGAAGTGGCGAAGGAGCTGTTCATCAGCATCAAGACCGTGGAAACCCACGTGTCCGCGGTGCTGCGCAAACTCCAGCTGTCCAGCCGCCACGAGCTGACCAAGTGGGCCGCGGAGCGCCGCCTCCTCTAACCCGCCGCCCCCTCGGACGCTCTCTCACTTAATGTGGCTTTTTCCCCAACGCTCTCTCACTTAATGTGGCTTAAACCTGATCGCTCTATCACTCTCCTCAAGAGAGTGATAGAGCGATCGGGTTTTTCCTGCGTTAAGTGAGAGAGCGTCCTATTTGGCTTTGCCGAGGAAGTCCTGCAGGCGCTGCACGCCGGTGGCCAGATCCTCGTCGCCCAGGGCGTAGGAGAGCCGCAGGAAGCCGGAGGGGCCGAAGGCCTCGCCCGGAACCACTGCCACTTCCACCTCGTCGAGAATCAGGGCCGCCAGTTCGGCGGAGGTCGACGGCGTCGCGGTGCCTGCCGCCGTCGGGAATTCCTTCCCCAGCAACCCGCGGACGTCCGCGTACACGTAGAACGCGCCCTTCGGCGTCGGGCATTCCACGCCGTCGATCGCGTTGAGGCCGGCAACGATCGCCTTACGGCGGCGGTCAAAGGCCACCTTCATCTCGTCGACGGCGGTCAGCGGGCCGGAGACGGCAGCGAGGGCGGCGATCTGCATGATGTTGGACACGTTGGACGTGGCGTGGGACTGCAGGTTGGTGGCGGCCTTGATGACATCGGCCGGGCCGATCATCCAGCCCACACGCCAGCCGGTCATCGCATACGTCTTGGCCACGCCATTGAGGATGACCACTTTGTCGCCCAGTTCAGGGGCGGCGGTGGCGATGGAGGTGAACGGAACGCCGTCATAGGTCAGGTGCTCGTAAATCTCGTCGGTGACCACCCAGAGGCCCTTCGAGGCAGCCCATTTGCCGATTTCGGCGACCTGTTCGGGGGAGTACACGGCGCCGGTGGGGTTGGACGGCGAGACGAACAGGAGGATTTTCGACTTCTCCGTGAGGGCGGCTTCGAGCTGCTCAACGGTGACCAGGTAGTCCTGCTCAGGCCCGGCGAAAACCTCAACGGGAACACCGCCGGCGAGCCGGATGGCCTCCGGGTAGGTGGTCCAGAACGGAGTGGGAACAATCACTTCGTCGCCCGGATCCACCAGCGTGGCGAACGTGTTGTACACGGCCTGCTTGCCGCCGTTGGTCACCAGCACCTGGGACGGGCCCACCGCGTAGCCGGAATCGCGGAGGGTCTTCTCAGCGATGGCTTTCTTCAGCTCCGGCAGGCCACCGGCGGGCGAGTAGCGGTGGTACTTGGGCTGGCCGGCAGCCTCAATGGACGCCTTCACGATGTAGTCCGGGGTGGGGAAGTCCGGCTCGCCCGCGCCGAAGCCAATAACCGGCCGGCCGGCTGCCTTGAGCGCCTTGGCCTTGGCGTCTACGGCCAGGGTTGCGGATTCGGCAATGGCGGATATGCGCTTGGAAACGCGGGCGGAAGACATGGCGGGTCCGTTCTTCGCTTGCAGCCCGGAGGCTGAATGGTGGAAATCGACGAGATCTACTCTATGCTGTTCAGCGGATCGATCGGATTGTCGGCGTGGATGTGACTGCAGGCCAGGGGCACATCTGAAGGCGGAACGAAGGTCCGAAACGAGCTGGTTCGACGTAGACGAAGTTGTTGCGTAGACTGGTTCACCGGTGTTGAAACACGGATGATGACGTGCGCCCCAGTGAAAGCTGGCAATCGCGGCAAGGTTTCGTATTTCCTCCCATAGGGTAGTGGCGCAATTGGTAGCGCAGCGGTCTCCAAAACCGCAGGTTGCAGGTTCGAGTCCTGTCTGCCCTGCGCAAGCTGTTCCGGCGGTATGCCGCCGGAACACGCGCAGTAACCATGGTTCTGATCAGGACCGGGTAATCCACCATTGCAAAGATGAGCGAGGACCAGGTGACCGAAACAGCTGCCAGCAGCTCCAAGGGCCGCCCAGCTAAGAAGGACGCCAAGGCAAACTTCTTCGCTCGTATTGCACTCTTCATTCGCCAGGTCATCGGCGAACTGAAGAAGGTTGTTGCACCAACCCGCAAGGAACTGATCAATTACACGCTCGTGGTGCTGGTTTTCGTGGCCATCATGATGGTCATCGTCAGCCTGCTGGATCTCGGTTTTGGAACCGCGGTCAGCTGGGTCTTCGGCGGGATTGCCCCCGGGGATCGCTAAGGCGCACCGTCCGCAGGCCGCGTGGCACTGACCGGGTAACCGGTAAGAAACCACACGGTGTGCGGAATTGAGCCATTTAAATAGGCATGTTAGGCAATGAGGAAGCAGGAGACCAAGTGTCTGAGCAGGAGCTCGAGGTAACCGAGACTGAGCTGGAAGAGTCCACGGACAACACGGCGGCCCCCACGGTCGAAACCGGTGAAGAGTCCGAGGTCGAGTCCGCTGCGCCCGAATCCGCCGACGCCGACGACGAGTCTGAAGCTGCCGACGATGCCGCAGCGGAGGATGCCGCTGAAGAGGATTCTGATTCAGAAGGCGACGCTGCTGAAGGCAACGACGCCGATGCGCTGGCAGCCGCGGCCGCAAAGGCCGAGGTGGACCCCGCCGACGAATTCAAAGCCAAGCTGCGCCGCCAGGAGGGTGACTGGTACGTCATCCACTCCTACGCCGGCTACGAAAACCGCGTCAAGGCCAACCTTGAGACCCGCATCCAGACCCTGGACATGGAAGATTACATCTTCGAAATCCAGGTGCCCATGGAAGAAGTCGTTGAGATCAAGAACGCCCAGCGCAAGATCATCAACCGCGTCCGCATCCCCGGCTACGTCCTGGTCCGCATGGACCTGACGGATGCTTCGTGGGGCGCCGTCCGCCACACGCCGGGTGTTACCGGCTTTGTGGGCAACGCCCACAACCCGGTGCCGCTGCGCCTCGATGAAGTCTTCTCCATGCTCGCTCCGGTCTTCGAAGAAGAGCAGGCCGAGAAGGGCAAGCCGGTCAACAAGCAGGCTCATACCCCCGTGGACGTCGACTTCGAGGTTGGCGAGTCCGTCATCGTCAAGGAAGGTCCGTTCGAGACCCTCCCCGCCACGATCTCCGAGATCAAGATTGAATCCCAGACCCTCGTGGTGCTGGTCTCGATCTTCGAACGCGAAACTCCTGTCACCCTGGCGTTCAACCAGGTCAGCAAGATCTAGCAACCCGCACAGAATTCGTTCCGGACTGCCCGCTTAGCAGCCCCGGAACGGCCGGCCGCCTCGCCATGGCGGCCAACAACCTGAGGCACGCTCCTGTGTCCCAGGAAGATATTGAGAGAAGGACCCTACATTGGCTCCCAAGAAGAAGGTCACCGGCCTCATCAAGCTGCAGATCCAGGCAGGCGCCGCTAACCCGGCCCCGCCGATCGGTCCTGCGCTTGGCCAGCACGGTGTCAACATCATGGAATTCTGCAAGGCGTACAACGCTGCCACAGAAGCCCAGCGCGGCAACGTTATCCCCGTGGAAATCACGGTCTACGAGGACCGTTCGTTCACGTTCATCACCAAGACCCCGCCGGCTGCAGAGCTCATCAAAAAGGCTGCAGGCGTTGCCAAGGGTTCACCCACCCCGCACACCGTCAAGGTTGCCAAGCTGACGCAGGCACAGGTCAACGAGATCGCCACCACCAAGATGGAAGACCTCAACGCCACCAGCCTCGAAGGCGCAGCGAAGATCATCGCCGGCACCGCCCGCTCCATGGGTATCACCGTCGAGGGTTAATTCCCTCGCTGCCCAATGTCTTTTCCGGGAAACCGATCACGACGACGGGCGGCACCGCCGGGAAACCGGCACCACCGAAACTGAAATGTTGGACACCGGGGCACGGACAACAAGCCCCGATCATCCGACTGTGGCAGGGCCCAGCGCGGTCCGCAGACCACAACTGCACAAGGAGAAATAAGCAGCATGGCAAAGCGCAGCAAAGCATATGAGGCAGCAGCCGCCAAGATCGACGCGGAGAAGTTCTACGCGCCGTTCGAGGCAGTAACGCTCGCCAAGGACACCAACCCGTCCAAGTTCGACGCCACCGTTGAGGTTGCCTTCCGCCTGGGCGTTGACCCTCGCAAGGCTGACCAGATGGTCCGCGGCACCGTCAACCTGCCCCACGGCACCGGTAAGGTTTCCCGCGTCCTCGTCTTCGCTACCGGCGACAAGGCTGAGGCAGCAATCGCTGCCGGCGCCGACTTCGTTGGTTCCGATGACCTGATCGAGAAGATCGCAGCCGGCTGGACCGACTTCGACGCCGCCGTCGCCACCCCTGACCTCATGGGCAAGGTTGGCCGCCTCGGTAAGGTCCTGGGTCCGCGTAACCTGATGCCGAACCCGAAGACCGGCACCGTGACCGCTGACGTGGCAAAGGCTGTTAACGACATCAAGGGCGGCAAGATCGACTTCCGCGTCGACAAGCACTCGAACCTGCACTTCATCATCGGCAAGGTTTCCTTCGACGCCATCAAGCTGGCCGAGAACTACGCAGCAGCACTGGAAGAGGTCCTTCGCCTGAAGCCGTCCGCTTCCAAGGGCCGCTACATCCAGAAGGCCACCGTGGCCACCACGTTCGGTCCGGGCATCTCCGTTGACCCCAACGTCACCAAGGTCCTGACCGAGGTCTAATCCTCACAGCGACTCCAGCCGGGCTTGTCCGGCACCAAAGGGACCGTCCGGCACCACGCCGGGCGGTCCCTTTTTGCTTAATTTTCCTTCGGCTAAGCCGCCCGGATGGCTAGGCTGGGGTGATGACCCCGCTGGCCATCACCCGAGTCGCGATCCCGCCATCGCCCGACGGCGGCACCCAAGTCAGCGGCCCAGGTCCGGGCGCTGCCACGGACTTCAACGACTGCCACGCGCTGCTCGAAGCGCACCATCTGGAGAAGTGGGGCAACCTGGACCGGTGCCCTACCCTCCTGGAGGACATGGAGTATTGGCGCGGCAGCGACTACGAGGAGCGGCAGGTCTTCATCGCGAGGCAGGGCCGGGAGGCGGTGGGCACGTGCTCGGTGTCGCTGCCCCTTCGGGAAAACACTGCCACCGCCGGAATCAACGTTCTGGTGGCGCCCGGCTTCCGGCGGCGGGGCCGGGGACGCCGGCTGCTGGAGTATGCGGAAGCCGTGGCCGTCGCCAGGGGCAGGACGTCGCTGGATGGCTACTGTGAGCTGCCGGCGGAAGCAGTGGACATGGCAGAACGGCTTCTGCCGGCCAAATCCGGGGCAGGCGGACTCCCGCTTGATGACCCCACCATCGCCTTTGCCGTCGCAGGAGGCTATGACCTGGAGCAGGTGGAGCGGGCCAGCCGCCTCGCGCTTCCGGTCCCGCCGGAGCGCCTGGAAGAACTCACAGCAGTGGCTTCCCTGCGGGCGGACGGCTACGTGCTGAAAACTTGGGGAGACGTGTGCCCGGACGAACTCGTGGCCCAATACGCGGTCCTCAGAAACCGGATGAGCACCGATGTGCCCACGGCCGGGCTCGGCTGGGAGGCCGAAGACTGGGACCCGGACAGGGTGCGGTATGAGGAGCGGTCGAACAGCCGGGGCGGGGTGCAGATCCAAGTCGCAGCTGCCATGCATAAAGAATCCGGCGAGCTCGTTGCCTACACGGTCCTGAACTGGCGGGCAGGCGTTCCTGCCAGCATCACGCAGCAGGACACCCTGGTGTCCGCGGAGCACCGGGGAAGGAAACTGGGCCTGTTGATCAAAGCTGCGAACCTGCGGGCCGCCCAGGACCGCTGGCCGGCGGCGCGCTCGGTCCTGACGTGGAATGCTGTGGAAAACGAGCATATGCTGGCGATCAATATAACGCTTGGTTTCAAGCCTGCTGGTTATGAGGGTGAATGGCAGAAACGGCTGGGATGATGCCCCTGAGGGCTAAAGACGTGCGGATCGAGCAGCTGTGGATTCCGGACTCCCTCGACGCGCCGGACGCGGCGGACTTCCTGGCCGCGGTGGAAGTGGGCCGCAAGGTCAGGATGCAGACGTGGGGCAGCGATGACCTCGCCTATACGCCGCTGGAAAAGCTCCTCGAACTCGCGGACCCTTATGAACGGCAGATTATCCTCGTGGCCAAGGTGGGCGGACAGATCGTGGGCACCGTG
The DNA here is from genome assembly GCF_014764445.1 of Pseudarthrobacter sp. BIM B-2242. Taxonomy (NCBI): domain Bacteria; kingdom Bacillati; phylum Actinomycetota; class Actinomycetes; order Micrococcales; family Micrococcaceae; genus Pseudarthrobacter; species Pseudarthrobacter sp. BIM B-2242. The sequence continues at coordinate 3,038,920 of NZ_CP061721.1, read as the reverse complement.
GACATCGCCCTTCCGCTGACGGACAACCTGGACCTGGCCGAGTTCACCCTGGATATCCTGCCCGAAATTCAGCGGCAGGGGGTGGGCCGCAAGCTTTTGCTGGCCGCTGAACACCTGGTCCGCAATGAAGGCCGCACCCAGATCCTGGTGGACACCAACCATCCCGGCGCATCGCTGCACGAGTTCGAGAGGGCGCAGCTGGTTCCCGGCTCCGGGCAGGGGTTTGTGCCGCTGGAAAGCCCGGAAGTCGAGTTCGCCCGTAAATCCGGTTACACGCTCCAGCACATCGAGCAGTTCAGTTCATGTGCGCTGCCGTTGGATACGAAGCTGGTGGCTGAGCTGCAGGCGGAAGCGGACGAGGCCAATAACGGCCGCTACCGGCTGCACCACTGGACGGACCGCTGCCCGGACGAGTGGCTGGAAGCGGTGGCTACGCTCGAAAACCAGGCGGGCGCCGTCGTCGACCCTTCCCTGGAACCTCCGGTTGAGCCGGATATGGTGTTCGACGGCCGGATCCTCCGTGAAGCGGAGGAGGTCACCATTGCGCAGGGGAGGCGGACGGTGGTCACCGCCGTCGAGCATCTGGCGTCCGGAACGCTGGTTGGCCTGACCACCATCAGTGTGCTTGCCCATCGGCCGGATGTGGTTTTCCAGGATGACACGTTGGTCCTGCAGGAGCACCGCGGTAACAAGCTTGGCCTGCTGATCAAAGTGGCAAACATGGAACGGCTTACCGAGCAGTTCCCCGATGCCCGCGTGATCTACACCTGGAACGCGCCGGAAAACAGGTACCTGCTGACCGTCAACCAGCAGCTGGGCTTCACCACGGCCGGTGTGACAGGCATCTGGGAAAAGGAACTCCCGTACCTTGGAACCAGCAAGAGCTGAGGGCCAATTTGGCGGACGGGCAGGGCGTCCCGTACGCTTGAACTACCAAAGACCGTCGGTTGTTGGAAATCCACTCTCCTGAACTCAGCTCAACTCTGCAGTTGCGCTCGGGAGACCAAGTGTTTTTCTGGACGAAGGACCCTGAACATAGGGCGGCCGGCGCAGGTGAACGAAGCAACGCTCCACGGCATAAGCCATGTTGAGCCAAGCCCCGTGCATCTGCGCGGGGCGTTTTTTAGTTTTAGCTCACCTGAGCGGGGACCGTCGCATACCGGCACTATCCCCGGAAGGAGGGTTATGGCAACGCCTACAAAGGTTTCAGCAGTAGCTGAGATCACTAACGATTTCAAGGAATCGAACGCCGCTGTCCTGACCGAATACCGTGGGCTCACCGTTGCACAGCTCAAGCAGCTGCGTGTTTCTCTCGGCCAGGACACCAAGTTCTCGGTCGTCAAGAACACCCTGACCGCCATTGCAGCCAAGGAAGCCGGCGTTGAAGCATTCAACGACCAGCTCTCCGGCCCCACTGCAATCGCGTTCATCAAGGGTGACGCAGTTGCCGCTGCCAAGAGCCTGACGGATTTTGCCAAGGCCAACAAGCAGCTGGTTATCAAGACCGGTTACTTCGAGGGCAAGGCACTGAACGCGAGCGAAGTTGTTGCCCTGGCAGCACTCGAGTCCCGCGAGCTGCAGCTCGCCAAGGTTGCAGGCATCCTCAAGGCTCCTGCTGCCGCCGCTGCACGCACCATTGACGCACTGCGCCTCAAGCTTGAAGAAGAGAACGGTGCACCGGCAGCTGCCGAGGCTCCCGCCGCTGAAGAAGCTCCTGCAGCTGAAGAAGCCCCCGAAGCAGCTGCAGAGGCTCCCGCCGAAGCACCCGCTGCCGAAGAGAACTAGTTTCTCTTTACCCACCAGACTCCGGTGCGAAGGCAACGGCCCAGGCCGCCAAGCACCACCTATAGGAAGGACGCCACACCATGGCGAAGCTCACCAACGAAGAGCTCATTGAAGCTTTCAAGGAACTGACCATCATCGAGCTCTCCGAGTTCGTCAAGCTCTTCGAAGAGACCTTCGAAGTAACTGCAGCTGCTGTTGCTGTTGCCGGCCCCGCCGGTGGCGGCGCCGCTGAAGAAGCTGAAGAGAAGACCGAATTCGACGTCGTTCTCGAATCAGCTGGCGAAAAGAAGATCGCAGTGATCAAGGAAGTTCGCGCCATCACTTCCCTGGGTCTGAAGGAAGCTAAGGACGTTGTTGACAGCGCTCCGAAGGCTGTTCTCGAAGGCGTCACCAAGGAAGCTGCCGAAAAGGCAAAGGAGCAGCTCGAGGCTGCCGGCGCTACCGTTACCCTCAAGTAACTCACGCTGCTTCACGGAAAACCCCGCCCCACTGCCAGCCAGTTGGGCGGGGTTTTCCTGCGTTTAACCGCAGTGCGGGGTCAGATATTGCCCTTGAAATGCACATTATTGGGCAGCATCTGACCCCGCGTTGCTAGGTGGGGTCCGAGATATCAGCGACGACGGCGCCGAGGGCTGATGTCAGCGCGTCGGCTTCCACAAAGGCGCTGTAGCCGTGCTCGCCCGCGCCCATGGAAATCCGGCGGCCTGTGATGGTGGAGTCGGCGTAGACAGGCCACTGGGTGGTGCTGCCCAACGGTGTGATGGTGCCCCGTTCGTAGCCGGTAGCGTCCAAAGCAACGTCCGCGGACGGCAGGGACAACTTGTTGACCCCCACAAGGGCACGCAGCTTGGGCCACGAGATCTGCCGGTTGCCGGGGATCAGCGCAAAGAGGAACGTCCCGTCCTTGTGCTTGACCACCAGCGACTTCACAATGTCCGCCGGCGTGATGCCCAGGATCCCGGCCGCCTCCTCGAGGCTGCGCGCGGCCATCCGCTGCACGATCTGCACCTCAAGGCCGCGCGCGGCGGCATCAGCCAGGAAGCGTTCACGTCCGACGGCGGCGCTTCCGTTCCCGGCTTCCTCCACCATTAGTTTCGCCTCACCATCAGTCCTGCCTCCATCAGTCGCGGTACAGCAGGAGGGCTTCGCCCTGGCCGCCGCCGCCGCACAGTGACACCGCAGCCTTGCCGCGGCCCCGGCGCTTGAGTTCGTGGGCGGCATGCAGGGCCAGCCTCGCGCCGGAGGCCCCGATCGGGTGGCCCAGGGCGATGGCCCCGCCGTGGAGGTTGCACTGCTCCAGCGGGTAGTCAAGGTCCTTCAGCGACTGCACCGCCACGGAACCGAAGGCTTCGTTGATTTCGATGAAGTCCAGGTCCTTCGTCGTCCAGCCGGCCCGGTCCAAGGCGTTCATGATGGCGTTTGACGGCTGGGAATGCAGGGAGTTGTCCGGACCTGCGACCTGGCCGGGCCTGCCCACAACGGCCAGGTATTCTAGGCCGTTGTCCTCCGCAAACCGGCGTGATGCAAGCACCAGTGCCGAGGCGCCGTCGGACAGGGGCGAGGAGTTGCCCGCCGTGATGGTTCCGTCAGTGACGAACGCGGCCCGCAGCCCGGCCAGGGTTTCGATGGAGGTGTTGGGCCGCACGCCTTCGTCAGTGGAAACAACCACAGGATCGCCCTTGCGCTGCTTGATGCTGATGGGGGCGATCTCGTTGTCGAAGACTCCGTCCTTGGCAGCCAGCGCCGCGCGCTGGTGGGACTGCGCAGCCACATTGTCCTGTGAGGTGCGGTCGATGCCAAGCGTCAGGTTTCGCGTCTCGGTGGACAGCCCCATGGACTCGCCATCAAAGGCGTCGGTCAGGCCGTCATGCGCCGCAACGTCCAGCGCCTGGATGGAGCCGTAGGTCCAGCCCTGGCGGGATCCGGGAAGGAAGTGGGGCGCCCGGGTCATGGATTCCTGGCCGCCGGCCACCACCACGGTGGCGTCCCCGCTGCGGATCATGCGTGCGGCGTCGATGACGGCGGTGAGGCCGGACAGGCACACCTTGTTGATGGTGACAGTGGGAACGTTCCAGCCGATCCCGGCGCCAATTGCACTTTGCCGCGCGGGGTTCTGGCCGGCACCGGCTTGCAGCACCTGGCCCATGATGACCGCATCCACCTTGCCGGCGTCCACGCCGCTCGCGGCCAGCGCCGCCCTGATCGCGTGTGCGCCGAGTTCGACGGCGGTGAAGGACGCCAGCTGCCCGTTGAGGCGGCCCTGCGGGGTCCGAACGCCTGAAAGGATGACAACGTCAGTGTTGTCCGGGGTATTGCCCATGGTTATCTCTTCCATTCTTTTGCGATGTAGGCCAAGGCTATCGTGAGCATCATCACCTAACTACCAGAACGTTGCGGCCTCCCGGCCCATTCCTGCGCGGGGCCCTTGCCCCGCCGGCGGTGGGGGAGTTGTGCCCATGGTGTGGGCGTGCGCGGCGGCGGCGGTGGCCGGTCTCGTGGGACTCACCGCCTGCAGCGTGTCCGCTCCCGCCACCTCGGAGACCACCCCCGCGACGTCCGCCGCGGCACCGGCCCAGGCGTCGCCGTCGCGCTCTTCCGCCTCGGCGGAGCCGCAGACCAGCGGGACCAGGGAAGCGTGCGAACTGTTTAACTCGCTCTACGTCGAGTACCGGGCGGCCGCCGCTGACCGCAACGCCTACAAGGACGTTTACCGGGCAGCCAGGGTTGTAAAGGACAACTACACAGGGAACCTGAAAGCACTGTTCACTACCTTGGGTTCCCTTGCCATTGACCACTCGTCCGTTGTAAATACCGGGGGAGAACCGGAGCAGGCGTCAAAGGACGCCGTGCGGGACGCAGTCTTTGCGAACGCCGGAGCCTGCACCGCGGAGGGCGTTACGCTGACGCTCTGATGCCCGGGTTCGCGCCAAAAAATCAGTGCTTGCAAAACCTGCGGTTGTGGGGTAGACACGTAATTAGTTTTGCCGTATCGTAGATATTTGCGTCTTCCCTGTTTACCTTCAGCCTTCATATAGCGGTGGGCTTTGCCTGGCAGCTGACCATCAACGTGCCGTCAACAACGTCATTGTATGGTCGGCCCCGGCCCCGGGTCATATAGCGGAACCGGATGGTAGCACTGCGGAGTCATTCCGCAGGGTGCACAGCGGGGGAGATCTGAAAACGCCTGAAGGTCTGTGGAAGGATCCCTCTTGGTCGCCTCGAGCACCTCTAATAACGAAACCGCTAACACCGCCGACAGCACTGATGGTGCCACTCGCCGGCTCTCATTCGCAAAGATTCACGAACCTCTTGACGTTCCGAATCTGCTTGCCCTGCAGACGGACAGCTTTGACTGGCTGGTCGGCAACGAACGCTGGCAGGCACGCGTAGCGAAGGCTGTCGAAGAAAACGATCTCAGCGTCGCCACCACGTCCGGACTGTCGGACATCTTCGAAGAGATCTCCCCGATCGAGGACTTCCAGGGCACCATGTCCCTGAGCTTCTCGGAGCCGGAGTTCGCTGACCCCAAGTACACCATGGCCGAGTGCAAGGACCGGGACGCAACGTACTCGGCTCCGCTGTACGTCAAGGCCGAGTTCATGAACAACAACACGGGCGAAATCAAGCAGCAGACCGTGTTCATGGGCGACTTCCCGCTGATGACCGAGAAGGGCACCTTCGTCGTCAACGGCACCGAGCGTGTGGTCGTCTCCCAGCTGGTCCGTTCACCGGGCGCCTACTTTGAGCGCACCGCTGACAAGACCAGTGACAAGGACATCTTCACTGCCAAGATCATCCCGTCCCGCGGTGCATGGTTTGAACTCGAAATCGACAAGCGCGATCAGGTCGGCGTCCGCCTCGACCGTAAGCGCAAGCAGTCGGTCACGGTTCTGCTGAAGGCCCTCGGCTGGACCGAAGGCCAGATCCTCGAAGAATTCGGCCAGTACGACTCCATGCGTGCAACGCTGGAGAAGGACGCCACCGAAACCCGCGAAGACGCGTTGCTGGACATCTACCGGAAGCTGCGACCGGGCGAGCCGCCCACAGTCGAGGCTGCCCAGTCACTCCTGGACAACCTGTACTTCAACTCCAAGCGCTACGATCTGGCCAAGGTTGGCCGCTACAAGATCAACCGCAAGCTTGGCATCGACCGCTCCCTTGGCGACAAGGAAGCTTCGGTCCTGCACGTTGAAGACATCGTAGCCATGATCAAGTTCCTGGTTGCCCTGCACGCCGGCGAGAAAACCCTCACGGGCAAGCGCGACGGCCAGGACCACGAACTGCGTGTCGAGATCGATGACATCGACCACTTCGGCAACCGCCGCATCCGCGCCGTCGGCGAGCTCATCGAGAACCAGGTCCGCACCGGCCTGTCCCGCATGGAGCGCGTTGTCCGCGAGCGTATGACCACACAGGACGTCGAGGCCATCACGCCTCAGACCCTGATCAACATCCGCCCGGTTGTCGCAGCCATCAAGGAGTTCTTCGGAACGTCCCAGCTGTCGCAGTTCATGGACCAGAACAACCCGCTCTCGGGTCTGACCCACAAGCGCCGTCTGTCCGCGCTTGGCCCGGGCGGTCTGTCCCGTGACCGCGCAGGCATGGAAGTCCGTGACGTCCACCCGTCCCACTACGGACGTATGTGCCCCATTGAAACCCCTGAAGGCCCGAACATTGGTCTGATCGGTTCGCTGGCATCCTACGGCCGCATCAACCCGTTCGGCTTCATCGAGACTCCTTACCGTCTCGTCTCCGAAGGCGTTGTTTCCGATGAGGTCCAGTACCTCACGGCTGACGACGAAGCTGAGGTCCTGATCGCCCAGGCGAACGCCCCGCTGGATGAGAACAAGAAGTTCGCCGAAGAGACCGTCCTGGTCCGCGCCCGTGGTGGTGGAGGCGAGCCTGTGCTCGTTCCCGCCGGCGAGGTCGAGTTCATGGACGTTTCCCCGCGCCAGATGGTGTCCGTGGCTACGGCCCTGATCCCGTTCCTCGAGCACGACGATGCCAACCGCGCACTCATGGGTGCCAACATGCAGCGCCAGGCTGTGCCGCTGGTCCGTTCCGAGGCTCCCTTCGTGGGCACCGGCATGGAGCGCGCTGCAGCAGTGGACGCCGGTGACGTCACCATCGCCAAGAAGGCCGGTGTGGTGACCGAGGTTTCCGCTGAACTGGTCATCGTGCTCAACGACGACGGTACCGAAACCAACTACCGCATCAACAAGTTCGCGCGCTCCAACCAGGGCAACTGCTACAACAACCGCGTCCTGGTTAACGAAGGCCAGCGCCTTGAGGTTGGCGGCATCATCGCCGACGGCCCGGCAACGGACCAGGGCGAGCTCGCCCTGGGTAAGAACCTGCTCGTGGCATTCATGTCATGGGAAGGCCACAACTTCGAGGACGCCATCATCCTCTCGCAGCGCATTGTTGCCGAGGACGTCCTTTCCTCCATTCACATCGAGGAGCACGAGATCGATGCCCGCGACACCAAGCTTGGTGCCGAGGAAATCACCCGTGACATCCCCAACGTGTCCGAGGAAGTCCTGGCAGGCCTGGACGAGCGCGGCATCATCCACATCGGTGCTGAAGTTGAAGCCGGCGACATCCTGGTTGGAAAGGTCACCCCGAAGGGTGAAACCGAACTGACCCCGGAAGAGCGCCTGCTGCGCGCCATCTTCGGTGAGAAGTCCCGCGAAGTGCGCGACACCTCCCTGAAGGTCCCGCACGGCGAGTCCGGCACCGTCATCGGCGTCCGCGTCTTTGACCGCGACAACGACGACGAACTGCCCCCGGGCGTGAACCAGCTGGTCCGCGTCTACGTGGCTGCCAAGCGTAAGATCACCGACGGCGACAAGCTCGCCGGCCGTCACGGCAACAAGGGTGTTATCTCCAAGATCCTCCCGATCGAGGACATGCCCTTCCTTGCCGACGGTACCCCGGTCGATATCGTCCTGAACCCGCTGGGTGTTCCGGGCCGTATGAACGTGGGCCAGGTGCTCGAAACGCACCTCGGCTGGGTTGCCAAGACCGGCTGGAAGATCGAAGGCGAGCCCGAGTGGGTCAAGCAGCTGCCGAACCTGCCGCGCGAGAGTGGCCAGACCACTGTTGCAACGCCGGTGTTCGACGGCGCCCGTGAGGAAGAAATCACGGGTCTGCTGGACTCCACCAACGTGACCCGCGACGGCGACCGCCTGATCAACTCCTCAGGCAAGACCCGCCTGTTCGACGGCCGCTCCGGCGAGCCGTTCCCGGATCCGATCTCCGTGGGCTACATGTACATCCTGAAGCTCCACCACCTGGTGGACGACAAGATCCACGCCCGCTCCACCGGCCCGTACTCCATGATCACGCAGCAGCCGCTGGGTGGTAAGGCACAGTTCGGTGGCCAGCGCTTCGGTGAAATGGAAGTGTGGGCGCTCGAAGCTTATGGCGCCGCCTACACGCTCCAGGAGCTCCTCACGATCAAGTCGGATGATATCCACGGTCGCGTGAAGGTCTACGAAGCCATCGTCAAGGGCGAGAACATCCCCGAGCCGGGCGTGCCTGAGTCCTTCAAGGTCTTGATCAAGGAAATGCAGTCGCTGTGCCTGAACGTGGAAGTACTTTCCACGGACGGAACCACAATTGAAATGCGTGACTCTGATGACGCAGTCTTCACGGCTGCGGAGGAACTGGGTATTGATCTGTCTCGTGCAGAGCCCAGTTCCGTAGAAGAGGTCTAGAGTCCTCCGGAGCAGGGCAGCCGGCCCGCCGCGCTGCCTTGCTCCGGGGCTCCCTCTTCCCGTAACCCAAGACTTCAGAATTTAGAGAACAAGAGAGAACAGGGACCATATGTCCAGCGAATCCTCCTTCGGCCTCATGCAGATCGGCCTCGCCACCGCGGATGACATCCGTGGCTGGTCTTACGGCGAGGTTAAGAAGCCGGAAACCATCAACTACCGCACGCTCAAGCCTGAGAAGGACGGCCTCTTCTGCGAGAAGATCTTCGGCCCTTCCCGCGACTGGGAATGCTACTGCGGTAAGTACAAGCGCGTGCGCTTCAAGGGCATCATCTGCGAGCGGTGTGGCGTCGAAGTCACCCGCGCAAAGGTCCGCCGTGAGCGCATGGGCCACATCGAGCTGGCCGCCCCGGTCACGCACATCTGGTACTTCAAGGGTGTTCCGTCCCGCCTGGGCTACCTCCTTGACCTGGCTCCGAAGGACCTCGAAAAGGTCATCTACTTCGCCGCCTACATGATCACGAGCGTCGACGCCGACAGCCGCCACGAGGAACTGCCCAACCTGCAGGTTGAGCACGACATCGAGAAGAAGCAGCTGATCGACAACCGCGACTCCGATATCGCCACGATTGCCCGCGACCTCGAAAACGAGATCGCCCGCCTCGAAGGTGAAGGCGCCAAGGCTGCCGACAAGAAGAAGGCCCGCGACTCCGCCGACCGCCAGATGGCGAACGTGCGTAAGCGTGCCGACGCCGAAATCGAGCGCCTCGAGCAGGTCTGGGACCGCTTCAAGAACCTCAAGGTCGCTGACCTTGAAGGTGACGAAGGCCTGTACCGCGAACTGCGCGACCGCTACGGCATGTACTTCGAGGGATCCATGGGTGCCGAAGCCATCAAGAAGCGTCTTGAGAACTTCGACATGCAGGCCGAGTCTGACCTGCTGCGCGACATCATCGCCAACGGCAAGGGCCAGCGCAAGACCCGCGCCCTGAAGCGCCTGAAGGTGGTCAACGCGTTCCTGACCACCAACAACAGCCCGCTCGGCATGGTTCTTGACGCCGTCCCGGTGATCCCGCCGGAACTGCGCCCGATGGTCCAGCTGGACGGTGGCCGCTTCGCGACCTCCGACCTCAACGACCTCTACCGCCGCGTGATCAACCGCAACAACCGCCTCAAGCGCCTGCTTGACCTCGGCGCGCCGGAGATCATCGTCAACAACGAGAAGCGCATGCTTCAGGAAGCTGTTGACAGCCTCTTCGACAACGGCCGCCGCGGCCGTCCGGTCACCGGACCGGGCAACCGTCCGCTGAAGTCCCTGAGCGACATGCTCAAGGGCAAGCAGGGCCGTTTCCGCCAGAACCTCCTTGGCAAGCGCGTTGACTACTCCGGCCGTTCGGTCATCGTGGTCGGCCCGCAGCTGAAGCTGCACCAGTGTGGCCTGCCCAAGCAGATGGCACTGGAGCTCTTCAAGCCGTTCGTGATGAAGCGCCTGGTTGACCTCAACCACGCACAGAACATCAAGTCGGCCAAGCGCATGGTTGAGCGTTACCGTCCGCAGGTCTGGGACGTGCTGGAAGAGATCATCACCGAACACCCGGTGCTGCTCAACCGTGCACCTACCCTGCACCGCCTCGGCATCCAGGCCTTCGAGCCTCAGCTTGTTGAAGGTAAGGCAATCCAGCTGCACCCGCTGGTTTGTGGCGCCTTCAACGCTGACTTCGACGGCGACCAGATGGCAGTGCACCTGCCGCTGAGCCCGGAGGCCCAGGCCGAGGCACGCATCCTGATGCTGTCCTCGAACAACATCCTGAAGCCCTCGGACGGACGTCCGGTCACCCTGCCCTCGCAGGATATGATCATCGGCCTCTACCACCTGACCACCAAGCGTGTCGGTTCAGCTGGCGAAGGCCGCGTCTTCTCCTCGGTTGCCGAAGCCATCATGGCCTACGACCTCCGCGAGCTGCACCTGAACTCGCAGGTTAAGATCCGTCTTGAAGGCTTCGTTCCCTACGCGGGCTGGGAAGCTCCGGAAGGTTGGGAGCCCGGCCAGCCGGTGCTCGTGGAGACCTCCCTGGGCCAGGTCATCTTCAACCAGACACTGCCTGAGGATTACCCCTGGGTTGAGAACGTTGCGGACAAGGGCGAACTGTCCACGATCGTCAACGACCTCGCCGAGCGCTACCCGAAGGTGGTCACGGCGGCAACGCTGGACAACCTGAAGGATGCCGGTTTCTACTGGGCCACCCGGTCCGGCGTCACCGTCGCCATCTCGGACATCGAGGTGCCCAAGGACAAGCCGCAGATTCTTGCCGGCTACGAAACCATGGCCGCCAAGATCCAGGGCCAGTACGACAAGGGCCTGATCGACGACGACGAGCGTCGCCAGGAACTGATCGAGATCTGGAACAAGGCAACCAACGAGATCGCCCAGGCGATGCGCGACAACCTGTCGCCGATGAACACCATCAACCGCATGGTGTCCTCCGGTGCACGTGGTAACTGGATGCAGGTCCGTCAGATCGCGGGTATCCGTGGCCTGGTGGCCAACCCTAAGGGTGAAATCATCCCGCGTCCCATCAAGTCCTCCTACCGTGAGGGCCTGTCGGTGCTGGAATACTTCATCGCCACGCACGGTGCCCGTAAGGGTCTGGCTGACACCGCGCTGCGTACCGCCAACTCGGGTTACCTGACCCGTCGTCTGGTGGACGTTTCGCAGGACGTCATTGTCCGTGAAGAGGACTGCGGCACCGAGCGCGGCCTGGTCACGCCCATTGCCGTGCCGGACGCCAACGGCGAACTGGTCCTGGACGAGAACGTCGAGAACAGTGCCTACGCCCGTACGCTCGCTGTTGATGTTGTGGACTCCAATGGCAATGTCCTTGCAGCCGGCGGCACTGACTGCGGCGACGTCGTCATCGCTGAGCTGTTCGCAGCCGGCATCACCGAGGTCAAGGTCCGCTCTGTACTCACCTGTGAGTCCAGCGTTGGCACCTGCGCCCTGTGCTACGGCCGCTCGCTGGCCACCGGCAAGACCGTGGACATCGGTGAGGCCGTGGGCATCATCGCGGCACAGTCCATCGGTGAGCCCGGTACCCAGCTGACCATGCGTACGTTCCACACCGGTGGTGCAGTGTCCGCCAGCGGCGGCGACGACATCACCCAGGGTCTGCCCCGTATCCAGGAGCTCTTTGAAGCCCGTACTCCGAAGGGTGTCGCACCGATTGCTGAAGCAGCCGGCCGCATCGCCATCGAAGAGTCCGAGCGCCAGATGCGCCTGGTCATCACCCCGGATGACGGATCTGAAGAGATCGCGTACCCGGTACTGCGCCGTTCACGTCTCCTCATTGAGGATGGCGATCACGTCACGGTAGGCCAGAAGCTCATCAACGGCCCGGTTGATCCCAAGCAGGTTCTGCGCATCATGGGTCCCCGTGCCGCGCAGAAGTTCCTGGTGGACGAGGTCCAGGGCGTGTACCGCAGCCAGGGCATCGGTATCCACGACAAGCACGTCGAGGTTATCGTCCGCCAGATGCTGCGCCGTGTCACGGTCATCGAGTCCGGCGAATCGGATCTGCTGCCCGGCGAGCTCGCCGAGCGCAGCCGCTTCGAGGATGCCAACCGCCGCGTTGTGTCCGAGGGCAAGACTCCGGCATCCGGACGTCCTGAGCTCATGGGCATCACCAAGGCGTCCCTCGCCACCGAGTCCTGGCTGTCCGCAGCTTCCTTCCAGGAGACCACCCGCGTCCTGACGCAGGCGGCCATGGAAGGCAAGAGCGATCCGCTGCTCGGCCTCAAGGAGAACGTCATCATCGGTAAGCTGATCCCGGCCGGCACGGGTCTCCCGCGCTACACCGAGGTCACCGTGGAGCCCACTGAAGAAGCAAAGGCCAACCTGTTCACCGGCCCCAGCGCATTCAGTGACTTCTCGTACGATTCCCTGGGCGGCGACGGAGCTCCTGAGTTCCACGCCATTCCGCTGGATGACTACGATCTTGGCAACGATTTCCGCTAACGCCTAAGGCAACGCGGGGTCACTTACGGCCCGATCCACACCGTGGATTGGGCTCACAGTGACCCCGCGTTGCTGCTTAAGCGCGGAAGGACGCTGGGGGGGGGAACACGACGGCGGCACCCGGCTTCCGCCGTCGCCCTCCTTACACCCGATTAAGGCGCGGGAGCAAGCCGTGCTAGAATTTTGGTAATTGTTCTGTGTGGCAGTGGATGAAGGCCGCCGCAGCATCATTTTGGTTTTGTTCTCATGATGTTGGGTGTGAGCTTGTTTCCGGGTTGCGGGTTAGGTGCGCAACGAATGCCACTCTTTTGCACGCCTAGGCACGATTCGAGACACCAAGGCTGCAAGGACAACGCCAAAACCGATGCGATGACGGCTGACGCCTGGATGTATCGGTAGAGATCAAACCAACGGAGAACACGAGAGTGCCTACGATTAACCAGCTGGTCCGCAAGGGCCGCACGCCTAAGGTCAAAAAGACCAAGGCTCCTGCCCTGAATGGCAGCCCGATGCGCCGCGGTGTTTGCACCCGCGTTTACACCACCACCCCCAAGAAGCCGAACTCGGCTCTGCGTAAGGTCGCACGTGTGCGCCTCAACGGTGGCGTGGAAGTTACTGCCTACATCCCCGGTGTAGGCCACAACCTGCAGGAGCACTCCATTGTGCTCGTTCGCGGTGGTCGTGTTAAGGACCTTCCGGGTGTCCGTTACAAGATCGTCCGTGGCGCCCTCGATACCCAGGGTGTGAAGAACCGTAAGCAGGCACGCAGCCGTTACGGCGCAAAGATGGAGAAGAAGTAATATGCCTCGCAAGGGTCCGGCCCCGAAGCGGCCGCTCGTACTAGATCCCGTTTACGGCTCCCCGCTGGTCACCCAGCTCATCAACAAGGTGCTCGTTGACGGCAAGAAGTCCACCGCAGAGCGCATCGTTTACGGTGCCCTCGAAGGCGCCCGCGCCAAGTCCGGCGGCGACCCCGTAGCAGCCCTCAAGAAGGCCATGGACAACGTCAAGCCTTCCCTCGAGGTCCGCTCACGCCGCGTTGGTGGCGCCACCTACCAGGTTCCGGTTGAGGTCAAGCCGGGTCGCTCGACCGCCCTCGCCCTGCGTTGGCTGGTTGGCTACTCCAAGGCCCGCCGCGAAAAGACCATGACCGAGCGCCTCCAGAACGAAATCCTGGATGCCTCCAACGGTCTCGGTGCCGCTGTGAAGCGTCGCGAAGACACCCACAAGATGGCCGAGTCCAACAAGGCCTTCGCACACTACCGCTGGTAATACTTCCCGGACGCCGCCGGCTCACCTGAGCCGGCGGCGAACGTGCAGTCCATCCGAAAGGGAGACACCGTGGCACAGGACGTGCTTACAGACCTTAGTAAGGTCCGCAACATCGGCATCATGGCCCACATTGATGCCGGCAAGACCACCACCACCGAGCGCATCCTGTTTTACACGGGTGTGAACCACAAGATCGGCGAAACGCACGACGGCGCTTCGACCACTGACTGGATGGAACAGGAAAAGGAACGCGGCATCACCATCACGTCTGCCGCCGTGACCTGCTTCTGGGAAAACAACCAGATCAACATCATCGACACCCCCGGCCACGTTGACTTCACCGTTGAGGTTGAGCGCTCACTGCGCGTCCTCGATGGCGCTGTCGCCGTCTTCGATGGCAAGGAAGGTGTTGAGCCGCAGTCCGAGACCGTTTGGCGCCAGGCTGACAAGTACAACGTTCCGCGCATCTGCTTCGTCAACAAGATGGACAAGCTCGGCGCTGACTTCTACTTCACCGTCGACACCATCATCAGCCGTCTCGGTGCCAAGCCGCTGGTAATGCAGCTGCCCATCGGTGCCGAGAACGACTTCATCGGCGTCGTCGACCTGCTGTACATGCGTGCACTGGTCTGGCCCGGCGACTCCAAGGGTGACGTCACCATGGGTGCCAAGTACGAGATCCAGGAGATCCCGGCTGACCTCAAGGAAAAGGCTGAGGAATACCGCGCAGCCCTCATTGAGGCCGTTGCAGAGTCTTCTGAAGAGCTCATGGAGAAGTACCTCGAAGGCGAAGAGATTTCCGTCGACGAGCTCAAGGCCGGCATCCGCAAGATGACCATCAACTCTGAGCTCTACCCGGTGTTCTGTGGCTCCGCGTTCAAGAACCGTGGCGTTCAGCCGATGCTCGATGCTGTCATCGACTACCTGCCGAACCCGCTCGACGTCCCGCCGATGATCGGTCACGATCCCCGCGACGAAGAGAAGGAACTGACCCGCAAGCCGTCTTCCGAAGAGCCTTTCTCGGCTCTGGCGTTCAAGATTGCCGCGCACCCGTTCTTCGGCCAGCTCACCTTCATCCGCGTGTACTCCGGTCACGTGGAAGCAGGCGCACAGGTGGTCAACTCCACCAAGGGCAAGAAAGAGCGCATCGGCAAGCTGTTCCAGATGCACGCCAACAAGGAAATGCCCGTTGAGGGCGCTACCGCCGGCCACATCTACGCAGCCATCGGTCTGAAGGACACCACCACGGGTGACACCCTGTGCGACTCCGCCAACCAGATCGTTCTCGAGTCCATGAGCTTCCCGGAGCCCGTGATCTCGGTTGCCATCGAGCCGAACACCAAGGGTGACCAGGAGAAGCTCTCCACGGCCATCCAGAAGCTCTCCGCTGAGGACCCGACCTTCCAGGTCTCCCTCAACGAAGACACTGGTCAGACCATCATCGCCGGCATGGGCGAGCTCCACCTGGACATCCTGGTGGACCGCATGCGCCGCGAATTCAAGGTCGAGGCGAACGTCGGCAAGCCGCAGGTTGCTTACCGCGAAACCATCAAGCGTGCAGTAGAGCGTCACGACTACACGCACAAGAAGCAGACCGGTGGTTCGGGTCAGTTCGCAAAGATCCAGATCGCGATCGAGCCGATGGACACCGCCGACGGCGAGCTGTACGCGTTTGAGAACAAGGTCACCGGTGGCCGCGTTCCGCGCGAATACATCCCGTCCGTTGACGCGGGTATCCAGGATGCACTGAACGACGGCGTCCTGGCCGGTTACCCGGTTGTTGGCATCAAGGCAACGCTGATTGATGGCGCTTACCACGATGTTGACTCCTCGGAAATGGCGTTCAAGATCGCCGGCCGTATGGCTTTCAAGGAAGCTGCACGCAAGGCGAACCCTGTTCTGCTCGAACCGCTGATGGATGTCGAAGTCCGCACCCCTGAGGAATACATGGGTGAAGTTATCGGCGACATCAACTCACGCCGTGGCCAGATGCAGTCCATGGAAGATGCACAGGGTGTCAAGGTCATCCGTGCGCACGTCCCGCTGTCCGGCATGTTCGGCTACATCGGTGACCTGCGTTCGAAGACCCAGGGCCGCGCTGTGTACTCCATGACGTTCAACAGCTACGCCGAGGTCCCGAAGGCAGTTGCCGACGAGATCATCCAGAAGACCCGCGGCGAATAGTCCTTCGGACTTTCACAGCGACAAACTCGGGTGCGTTTCCGCTTAGCGGAAGCACACCTGGTGCAGATGGCCGGAACCGGGTCAGGACGCAGTCCCGGTTTTGGCCGGTTCCTGGCCATCTGCACGAACAGGCACTAGGCACTAGTATTAGTTCCTGAATCTGCAATTTCACCAATCCAAAGCCCCCCAAGTAGACTTACCTGAGTTTCTGCCGCGATAAGCGCGGTTGAAGGGTAAGTCATTTGAAAACGTTCTAGGAGGAACCTGTGGCAAAGGCAAAGTTCGAGCGGACTAAGCCGCACGTTAACATCGGCACCATTGGTCACGTTGACCACGGTAAGACGACGTTGACGGCCGCCATTTCCAAGGTGCTGTACGACAAGTACCCGACTCTCAACGAGAAGCGTGACTTCGCGTCCATTGACTCTGCTCCCGAAGAGCGTCAGCGCGGCATTACCATCAACATCTCCCACGTTGAGTACCAGACCGAGAAGCGCCACTACGCACACGTAGACGCTCCGGGTCACGCTGACTACATCAAGAACATGATCACCGGTGCTGCTCAGATGGACGGTGCAATCCTCGTGGTTGCCGCCACTGACGGCCCGATGGCTCAGACTCGCGAGCACGTTCTGCTCGCCCGCCAGGTTGGTGTTCCCTACCTGCTGGTCGCGCTGAACAAGTCCGACATGGTTGACGATGAGGAACTGCTGGACCTCGTTGAAATGGAAGTTCGTGAGCTCCTCAGCTCGCAGGGCTTCGATGGCGACGAAGCACCGGTTGTCCGCGTTTCCGGCCTGAAGGCCCTGGAAGGCGACCCCGAGTGGGTCAAGTCCGTTGAGGAACTCATGGAGGCCGTGGACAACTCTGTTCCGGACCCCATCCGCGACCGCGACAAGCCCTTCCTGATGCCGATTGAAGATGTCTTCACCATCACCGGCCGTGGCACCGTTGTAACGGGCCGCGCCGAGCGTGGAACCCTCGCCATCAACTCCGAGGTCGAGATCGTCGGCATCCGCCCGGTCCAGAAGACCACGGTTACCGGTATCGAGATGTTCCACAAGCAGCTCGATGAAGCATGGGCCGGCGAGAACTGTGGCCTCCTGCTCCGCGGTCTGAAGCGTGATGACGTAGAGCGTGGCCAGGTTGTCGTCAAGCCGGGTTCCATCACCCCGCACACCGACTTCGAGGCTAACGTCTACATCCTCTCCAAGGACGAAGGCGGACGTCACAACCCGTTCTACTCCAACTACCGCCCGCAGTTCTACTTCCGCACCACGGACGTAACCGGCGTTATCACCCTGCCGGAAGGCACGGAAATGGTTATGCCTGGCGACAACACTGAGATGACCGTTGCGCTCATCCAGCCCATCGCCATGGAAGAGGGCCTCGGCTTCGCTATCCGCGAAGGCGGCCGCACCGTTGGTTCAGGCCGTGTCACCAAGATCATCAAGTAACCACTTGCTGATCTAGGATCAGGAGCCCGCTTGCCGGGTCCTTGAGACTTATCAACAGCCCCGCTGCGTATCTTCGCAGCGGGGCTGTTGTTTGCTATGGTTAATCCACTCATTGGATTAATTGTGCAGGCTGCTGCGCCGTAGAGAGGGATCGCCGTGAGGGACGAAATGTTTGAAGCGGGCTACCGCGCCGGGCACCTCCAAGGGTGGCTAGACGCCATGGCCAAGCTGCAGGCAGAGGACGGGGCACGCCTGGCAACCAGTGAGCCTGTTAGTCCTGCCCCTGCTGAACCGTCCGCAGGGGAGGGGCCGACGGCGGTACGCGGCGATCGTCCTGCTCCGGCTCCGGCAGGAAATGCTGATGTCCCCGTTTCCATGCCGCCAGCGTCACCATGGGCGGCAGTGCGGTCCCCGACTCCAGCCGCGCAGCAGGCCCCGCCTGCGCCTGTAAAAATCCAGTCCCCGCCTGCTTCGCCTGCTTCGCCTGCGCCCCCAGCGGCACCCCTGGTCACCACCCCGAGGTCTTCCATCGTGCCGCCCCAGGCTCCTGCGGCGTCCTTCCGGTCATATCCGGAAACGCCTGCCCAGCGCGAGGCCCGCCGTGAAAAGCGGGACCGCCAGAACATCAACATCACCCTGTATGTGGCCAGCCTTCTGCTGGTCGCTGCTGCCGCACTGTTCATTGGTACCAGCCTTCCTCCGACGATGCGCTTTGCGGGGGTCTGCACCGTGACGGCGCTGTTCTACGGTGCAGGCTTCGTCCTTCACGCCAGGGTCCCGCGGCTTCGGCCTGCAGCGGTGGCATTCACAGGCACTGGCCTCGCCATGGTTCCTGTCGCCGGGCTGGCACTCTACAACTTTGCCCTGCCGGACGGCCCCACCGCCTGGCTACTGACATCGCTGGTGGGCACTGTTGCCTATGTTGCGGCGGCTGTCCGGCTGGAGAGCCGGGTCCTGGTTTACCTGTCGCTGACGTTCGTCGCCTCCACCGCGTTCTCGGGCGTTTCCGTCCTCGGGGGCGCACTGGTCTGGTACTTCGCCGCCCTGATGGGCGTGGCAGTGGTGCTGACCTGCCTGGCGCTGGGACGGCCCGGCTGGTTGCCACCGGTCTATGTCCGGCCTCTGATGGTCCTGCATCCTTACGTCGTCCCGGCCGTCGCTGTGGCGGCCACATGTGTGCCGCTGTATCTGGACAAAGCGGAGTATGCGCTGATCATCGCCCTGTGCGGGATCTACTTCGCCCTGATGGCTGTGGTCCAGGGTCCGCTGGGGCTCCGAAACTTCTACCTGGCCCGGGCTGCCCTGACTGTGGCGGCCGCAGTCGCAATCTGGGACCTCACCGGCCGGGGGAGCGACGCACTGTTGGCCCTCTGCGTCCTGCTTGCAGTCCAGGCATTTGGGTTGGTACTGCTGACGGACCGGTTAGCCACAAGATTCCCCGAGGCGGCGCAGCGACTGCAGGCCCCCGCCGGTTCGGGTTCCGATCCCGGCACGGGCACGGGCACGGGCAGCGCCCGCGGCCGCTGGCCCGCCGATGCTTCGGTGACCTTCGTTCTGCAGCTTGCAGCGGCGGCCGCCTACGGTATCGCTGAGGCTACTGCGGGTCTCTTCCGCAGCCTTACCGGCCAAGGCTCGTTGCAGGTGGATGGACCCGTGCCCCTCTGGGTTCCGGTGCTGTTGGCGCTGGTGACGGGCATGGTCCTGGCGGCCCGGTGGCCGGGCCGGACCGAATGGCCGCCGGCGGCTGCCCTGGTCCTTGCCGGGCTGGCGTCCCCGTCCATGGGTGACTGGCCGTTTGCCGTCATGCTGTTCCTCGGCGCTGCCTACTGGGCTGCCCGGGCAGCATTTGCGTCAGGTACATTCCGCGGTCGGCTTGTACTGGGAGCCCGGGTCGCTTTGACGCTGGCGGTGCCCGTGACTGTAACAGCTGTCGTTGACCATGGTCCGGCGCGGGCTGAAGCCGCGGCATTCGCGCTCTTGATAGCACTGGTGTGCCAGCAACTCCTGACTGCCCTCCTGCAGCGGTCAGGCGTCAAGACCGTCGCGCCGGAGGCAACGCTGGGTGCTTTCGCGGGTGCTGGAGCCCTGGTCCTGATCGGGCTGCCGTTCCTTGAGACCTTGCCGGCCCACGAACTGACATTTGTTGCCCTGCTCATCCAACTGACGGCGGCCTTGGCCATCGGGTTGCTGCTGGTTCCCCGGCCCGCCGCGGACAAGGACTGGTCCGCGACCGTATGGGAAGCCATGCCGCTGGCCATGTCCCTGGTTACCGCAGCCGTAGCCTTCCGGTTGGTCTCCCAGGGTGCCGGAAACGTAGTTCTGATCCTGGTAGTTGCCTATCTGGCGATCATTGCGGTTCAACTGCCGCTGCGTCAGCACCGCTGGGCGTACTGGTGGTTGGCCCGGGCAGGAGCAACGGTCCTTGCCCTGACCGCCTTCCGCCAACTCCACGACGAGGCGGGTCCGGTGGTCATCGCGGACGAGGCGCTCCGCCCCGCCACGGTCCTCGTGACAGTATTGGCACTCCAGGTGGGCTTGCCTCTGCTGGCCACCGCCCGCCGTCGTGCTCCCCGGTGGGTCCTCGCGGATGCCGGCGCTGTGGTCGTCATGCAGGTGGTGGCCACCGCCAGCCTCGCGCAATCGATGTCCACGGGCTGGCAGGCCACTTCCGCCGCCGTGCTTACAGCCCTGGGCGCTGCGGCGTCCGGCTACTTCCTCCGCAGGGAGACCGGCGCCGTCTGGCTGGCGCCGTTCGCGTTTGGTTCGCTGCTTGTCTTCAGTGACGGCAACCTCCTCAACGTAGAGCTGATACTCGGCATCTTCGCCGTGTATGCGGCAGTGATGGTGGTGGCCGAGCCGGAGCGCCTACGGAAGGGCTGGTACTTTGTCGCCGCCCGCGTGCTGACTGCCGCCCTGGCGCTGGTCCTCAGCTACGACATCTCCGCTTCCCCCACAGTGGTTTCGCTGACCTTCGCCGTGGTGCTCGCCGCCCAGCATGCGGTCCGGTGGGCGATGCGCGCACGGCTGGCCGAGGTTCCGTTCCAGCAGGCAGCCGTTTGGATCACGCTGGCGGGCCAGGCGCTGCTGCCGCTTGTGTATGTGGCAGGTCGGGGGAGCGCACGGCTGCAGGCGGGGGAGGACGACGGCGGCCGCTGGGTGGTGCTGCTGGAACTGCTGATGCTCCTGGCTTCCGCCGTCGTTGCCAGGAAGTTCTTCGGCGCGCGCGGTGCTCTTTACTTCACCGTATACGCTGCGCTGTTCGGGGTGCTGAGCCTGGGTCCGCTGTTCACCTTCGGCGGGACACACCTGGCGGCGGCCATACTGAGCCATACCGGAACTGCCGTCGTCCTGCTGACCGTGGCGTTAGTTGCGGTCGCTGCGGGCATCCTGCGTCGGAGGCTGAACGTTGGCACAGAGGACAGCGAGCATTGGCTCTGGCTGGTAACCGCTGGCTCCTTCGCCGTTGCCGGCCTGGTTCTCGCACCGTTGGCGGAAGACTGGGTCACCGGCGCCGCCGTCCTGGTGCTTTCGGCTGTGTTCTTTGCGGCGTCGCATGTCGAAGGCCAGCCGCTGCTGTATCCGCTGGCGGCTGTGGCGGCACTAAGCGGTGCCATGGCACTGGCGGCGGAGTCCATCCCGGACCAGACCGGCGTTTGGGGCAACTTCCTGCCGTGGCTGGCCGGCGCAGGCTCGGCAGCCATAGTGCTTTACGCCGTGCGGCTGGTTCGTGGTACGCCGCTGCAGTCCGATCCGGTACGCCGCTGGGCCCTTGCCGGGGCAGCCTTCGTGGCAGTCATCCTCGTGGCCATGGCCGGAGTTCCGCACGATGAAACCTCCTGGACGGCGGCAGCCGTCCTGGCTGCCGCCGTCGCGATTGCCTACCATGAGGCTCCCGTGAGCGCCCGCCGGGTTGTGCTGGAAGCCGGCGCGCTGGTGCTGACCGCCGCGGTCCAGCGGGCCGCAATCTTCGTCCTGGATGGACCGGGCCGGCTCAACAGCCGCGGATTCGGTGACCTGCCGGATCCCTTCTGGGTGGTCCAGTGGTACGTGCTTTTGGCTGCCGTCCTCGGTGGCTTGCGCTACTTCTCCGGCGACCGCGCGGCCGGGCGGATCCTGGTGGGAGCAGCTGCCTTGTTGCTGTCGTTCAGTGGCCTGGGTGTGGTGTTCGGCGGCACCGGTGCGCAGCAACTGTGGATACTGGTGCTGTTCGCGGCCCTGCTGGTGGCCGGGCTGATTGTGGGCGAGCGGCTTTTTGTCTGGTGGGGAGCGGCCGGAGTGGCGGCCTGCATTCTGTGGGCGATGAGGAACTACACGTTCGTTCTCCTGGCGCTGGTGGCCGTGGGACTCATCGTGTTTGCCGTCTGGCGGCTCAACCGCACGTCCACTGCGGCGCCGGAAGCCGGACCAAATACGGGACCAAACACGGGACCGAACGCCGGACCAGGCAGTGGACCGAATACGGGGCCAGGCAGCGGGCCGGAGGCAGGACCGGGACCCTCGGGGACGCCAGGGTCCGGCAACCCCCACGCTGGTGATCCTCACCCAGGCAACCACCGGGAACCGTCAGGCCGGCACTGATACTGTTGCTAGCAGCGAGAGGAGTACATCATGGAATTCCTGATTTTTCTGGTCATCGTTGTTGCCGTGGTCGCAGGAGTGTTCTGGGCCAAGAAGCATTTCCGCAACGAGATTGACCGCGCAAAGCGCATCAACCGCGCCAACAAGAACCAGTAGCCAGGCCTTAGCCGGCCAGCGGTTTCCGGGCCTGGCTCAGTGCCTGGTACCAGTAGAACGATTCCTTCGGCGTGCGCTCCAGGGTTTCGAAGTCCACGTGGACCAGGCCAAACCGCTGAGAGTAGCCGGCAGCCCACTCAAAGTTGTCCATCAGCGTCCACACGTAATAGCCGCGTAGTTCTACGTCGTCAGCGATGCCCCCGGGGGCTGTGGCCTCCATAGCATGCTGCAGATGTGCCGCGATGTAGTTGATCCGGGGCTGGTCTGGCACGGGGCCGGTGACATGTTCGGGCTCCGGGAAGCTGGCACCGCTCTCCGTGATGTAAATCGGCGGCAAAGCATCCTTGTAGCGGTCCTTGAGTTCACGCAGCAGGATCCCCAGATGATCCGGAGCCACCGGCCACCCGAAACCCGTTGTCTCGTACTCATCAAACGGCACCTGGTGGGCCGGAATCTTGATCATCGCTTCCGCCGGAACCGTCAGGTCTTCGCCGGTGCCCTGCCCGGCCGCAACTTTCACCGGCTGATAGTAGTTCACCCCGTAGAAGTCCACCGGCTGATGGATGGTGCGGAGATCTGCGTCGGAAATCCTGGGCAGCGAACGCAGCCACGGCTTCGCAAGCCGGAGAGCGAAAGGGTACCGGCCAAGCAGGAGAGGATCCGCGTAAATCCGGTTCAACATCATGTCGAAGACCTTGGCAGCGGCCCTGTCGGCAAACTTTCCTGTTGCTGGGCGAACGGGGGAGTGCAGGTTGGTCACGCCAATGCTGCCGCGGACCCCCTCCGCACGCAGGGCCTGCACAGCCAGGCCGTGTGCCAGCAGCTGGTTGTGGACGGCAGGAAAAGCGTCAAAAAGAAGGTAGCGCCCGGGGGCATGGGTGCCCAGGGCGTAGCCGTTCAGTACAACGGACGCGGGCTCATTGAGCGTGACCCACTGGTCTATGCGGTCACCAAAACGCCGGCCGGCCGCAGCTGAATATTCAGCGAACCTTTCGGCCGTGGCCCTGTTCATCCAGCCGCCGCCGTGTTCCAGAGGCAGGGGCGTATCCCAGTGGTACAACGTCGCCATGGGCGAGATGCCCGCGTCAAGAAGCTGGTCGATCAGCCGGTCATAGAAATCCAGGCCCTGCTCGTTGAAGGGGCCGCGGCCATCGGGCTGGATCCGGGGCCAGGAAAGCGAAAAGCGGTAGGAATCGACTCCGAGCTCCCGCATGAGCGCCACATCTTCGGCCGAGCGGTTGTAATGGTCGCAGGCCATTGCCGGCGAGTGGCCGTCCCAGATGGCTCCGGGCTTCTCCACGAAAGCATCCCAGCCTGAGGGGCCCCGGCCGTCGGTGGCCAGGGCACCTTCAATCTGGAACGCGGCCGCGGCTACTCCCAGAGTGAAGGAGGGCGGCAGGCGGCCGGCCAGATCCTGAATGGAAACGTCATTTTCGACGGTCATGACCCCATCATCCATTCGGATGTTGGGGAAGGCAATGGCCTCCGACCGGAGACTCACGGGCCCGGACGCTGAGGGCCGACGGCGCCGTAGGGAGGCGCCGGGCTGCAGATTCGCTTCTCCGCACAATATCCGGCATACTAGATGAGTTGTTCAAGCGCTTCTTCGTGTCCCGATCCGGATAATGCCGGGTGTCAGGGTCCAAGTGGAAGCCCAAACATAACCCACTCCCCATGGAACTGCGGATTTGTATGCGTGCTAAGCGCGACACGCCCGACCGCGGGGGTCGGTTACGTCGGCAGGTTGAGGAACCCGGATTCATCCGGATTCAGCTTGTGCGGCGGGTGGTAGTTCAGACTTCAAATGCTTCGGCAGCCACATGCAACACGAAAGTGAACAGAGCAGCCCTACTCAGAGCAGCACTAACTGAAAGAGAGTCAGGCGACATGGCGGGAC
Source organism: Pseudarthrobacter sp. BIM B-2242 (assembly GCF_014764445.1). Lineage (NCBI taxonomy): Bacteria > Bacillati > Actinomycetota > Actinomycetes > Micrococcales > Micrococcaceae > Pseudarthrobacter > Pseudarthrobacter sp. BIM B-2242. The sequence goes on along the minus strand of NZ_CP061721.1, from coordinate 3,014,863 downwards.
AAAAAATCCGCATCCGGCTGAAGTCATACGACCACGAGGTCATTGACGTTTCAGCCCGGAAGATCGTTGAGACGGTCACGCGCGCAGGCGCAACGGTAGTTGGCCCTGTGCCGCTGCCTACGGAGAAGAACATCTACTGCGTAATCCGCTCTCCGCACAAGTACAAGGACAGCCGCGAGCACTTTGAAATGCGCACGCACAAGCGTCTTATCGACATCATCGATCCCACGCCGAAGGCTGTTGACTCGCTTATGCGTCTCGACCTGCCGGCCGACGTGAACATCGAAATCAAGCTGTAGGGAGGTGCTGAGAGACTATGACCGCAACCCGTAACGTAAAGGGCCTGCTGGGCACGAAGCTCGGCATGACCCAGGTCTGGGACGAGAACAACAAGCTCATCCCCGTCACTGTGGTCCAGGCAGATTCGAACGTCATCACCCAGCTGCGCAACGCAGACACTGATGGCTACGTAGCTGTACAGATCGGCTACGGCCAGATCGATCCCCGCAAGGTCACCAAGCCGCTGGCTGGTCACTTTGAAAAGGCAGGCGTCACGCCTCGCCGCCACGTCGTCGAACTGCGCACTGCAGATGCTGACACTTACGAGCTGGGCCAGGAGCTTTCTGTTGAGCTCTTCGAAGCCGGCCAGAAGATCGACGTCATCGGCACCACCAAGGGTAAGGGCTTCGCCGGCGTTATGAAGCGTCACGGCTTCCACGGCGTTGGAGCTTCCCACGGTGCCCACAAGAACCACCGTAAGCCCGGTTCAATCGGTGGCGCATCCACCCCGAGCCGCGTCTTCAAGGGCATGAAAATGGCCGGCCGCATGGGCGCCGTTCGTCACACCACGCTGAACCTCACGGTTCACGCAGTTGACGTCGAGAAGTCGCTGCTCCTGATCAAGGGTGCCGTCCCCGGCGCCCGCGGCCAGGTCGTACTCGTACGCACCGCCGTGAAGGGAGCCTAGTTAAATGACTAGCACTGTCAAGGTTGACCTGCCTGCAGAGATCTTCGACGTTCAGACCAACGTGCCGCTGCTGCACCAGGTCGTCGTTGCCCAGCTCGCTGCTGCTCGCCAGGGTACCCACAAAACCAAGACCCGCGCCGAGGTTTCCGGTGCAGGTCGCAAGCCGTTCAAGCAGAAGGGCACCGGCCGCGCCCGTCAGGGTTCAATCCGTGCTCCTCACATGACCGGTGGTGGCGTTGTCCACGGTCCCACACCGCGTGACTACAGCCAGCGCACCCCCAAGAAGATGATTGCTGCTGCCCTGCGCGGCGCACTGTCTGACCGGGCCCGCAACGGACGCATCCACGTTGTTGCTGAACTGGTGGAGGGCACCAAGCCGTCCGTCAAGTCCGCACTTGCAACGCTGCGCGGAGTTTCCGAGCGCAAGAACCTGCTGGTTGTCATCGAGCGCGCCAACGATGTTGCAGCACTTTCCGTGCGCAACCTCGCCGGTGTTCACGTTCTGTACGCAGACCAGCTGAACACCTACGACGTACTCGTCTCTGACGACGTTGTCTTCACCAAGGCTGCCTACGAAGCATTCGTTGCTGACAAGGCAGTAGCAAAGAACGAGGAGGATGCCAAGTGAGTGCAGCCACCATCAAAGACCCGCGCGACGTCGTGCTTGCACCCGTCGTATCGGAAAAAAGCTACGGCCTGATCGATGAGGGCAAGTACACCTTCCTGGTGGACCCCCGCTCGAACAAGACCGAGATCAAGCTGGCCGTGGAGAAGATTTTCTCCGTCAAGGTCGAATCGATCAACACCATCAACCGTGCCGGTAAGCGCAAGCGCACCAAATTCGGATGGGGTACCCGCAAGAGCACCAAGCGTGCAATTGTGAGCCTCAAAGAAGGCACCATCGACATCTTCGGCGGTCCGCTCTCGTAGCGGAGACCACTTTAACGAGGAAATAAACTATGGGAATCCGTAAGTACAAGCCGACTACACCGGGCCGTCGTGGCTCGAGCGTAGCGGACTTCACCGAAATCACGCGGTCAACGCCGGAAAAGTCGTTGGTACGTCCGCTGCCCAAAAAGGGCGGCCGTAACAACACCGGTAAGATCACCACCCGTCACAAGGGTGGTGGCCACAAGCGCCAGTACCGTCTGATCGACTTCCGTCGCCACGACAAGGACGGCGTCAACGCCCGCGTTGCCGAAATCGAGTACGATCCGAACCGCACGGCTCGCATCGCCCTCCTGCACTACGTTGATGGCACCAAGCGTTACATCATCGCCCCGAACAAGCTGTCCCAGGGTGACGTCGTTGAGGCAGGTGCCGGTGCTGACATCAAGCCCGGTAACAACCTGCCCCTGCTCAACATCCCGGTCGGTACCGTAATCCACGCAGTCGAACTGCGTCCGGGCGGCGGCGCCAAGATGGGCCGCTCCGCCGGCGCATCGATCCAGCTTGTTGCCAAGGAAGGCCGCTTCGCCCAGCTGCGTCTGCCTTCCGGCGAAATCCGCAACGTTGATGTGCGCTGCCGCGCAACCATCGGCGAGGTCGGCAACGCCGAGCAGTCGAACATCAACTGGGGCAAGGCCGGCCGTATGCGGTGGAAGGGCGTTCGCCCGACCGTCCGTGGTGTCGCCATGAACCCGGTTGACCACCCGCACGGTGGTGGCGAGGGTAAGACGTCCGGTGGACGTCACCCCGTCAACCCGAACGGTAAGCGTGAGGGCCGCACCCGCCGCCCGAACAAAGAGAGCGACAAGCTTATTGTGCGTCGTCGTCGTACTGGCAAGAACAAGCGATAGGAGCCTGGACACATGCCACGCAGCCTGAAAAAAGGTCCTTTCGTTGACCAGCACCTCTTTGTGAAGGTGGACAGGGAAAACGAAAAGGGCACCAAGAACGTCATCAAGACCTGGTCCCGCCGTTCGATGATCATTCCCGACATGCTCGGGCACACGATCGCCGTGCACGACGGACGCAAGCACATCCCGGTGTTTGTCACTGAGTCGATGGTCGGGCACAAGCTCGGCGAATTCGCTCCCACGCGGACATTCCGCGGCCATGTCAAGGACGACCGTAAGGGCAAGCGCCGCTAGGCGCCTGCACTTACGTCAAAGACGAGAGAAGGAAAGCAATGGAAGCCAAGGCAATTGCGCGTCACATCCGCGTAACGCCTATGAAGGCCCGGCGCGTCGTCAACCTTGTTCGTGGTAAGCAAGCGAATGAGGCTCTGGCAATTCTGAAGTTTGCCCCACAGGCAGCTTCAGAGCCGGTATTCAAGGTAGTTCAGTCGGCAATCTCCAACGCCCGGGTCCTCGCGGACCGCGACGGTGTTGCGTTTGACGAAGGTGACCTCATCATCAGCGAAGCGTTTGTTGATGAAGGCCCGACCATGAAGCGGTTCCAGCCGCGCGCCCAGGGTCGTGCATTTCAGATCAAGAAGCGCACGAGCCACATCACCGTGGTAGTCGCTACCCCGGAGAAAGAGGAGGCTCGCTAAGTGGGACAGAAAGTTAACCCGCACGGGTTCCGACTCGGCATCACCACCGATCACGTATCGCACTGGTTTGCTGACAGCACCAAGGCCGGCCAGCGGTACAAGGACTTCGTTCGCGAAGACATCCGTATCCGCCAGCTCATGTCCACGGGCATGGAGCGCGCCGGCATCGCCAAGGTTGAAATCGAGCGCACCCGTGACCGTGTCCGCGTGGATATCCACACGGCACGTCCCGGCATCGTCATCGGCCGCCGCGGCGCTGAAGCAGACCGCATCCGCGGCGAGCTTGAGAAGCTGACGGGCAAGCAGGTTCAGCTGAACATCCTCGAGGTCAAGAACCCCGAGATGGAAGCACAGCTTGTTGCCCAGGGCGTTGCTGAGCAGCTGACTTCCCGCGTGGCTTTCCGCCGTGCGATGAAGAAGGCCATGCAGTCCGCACAGCGTGCAGGTGCCAAGGGCATCCGTATCGCTTGCTCCGGTCGACTGGGCGGCGCTGAAATGTCCCGCTCGGAGTTCTACCGCGAAGGCCGTGTGCCCCTGCACACCCTCCGTGCGAACATCGACTACGGCTTCTACGAGGCCAAGACCACCTTCGGCCGCATCGGCGTGAAGGTCTGGATCTACAAGGGTGACGTCACCTCCAAGGAACTGGCTCAGCAGGCAGCTGCTGCTCCGTCCCGTGGCCGCGGCCCCAGCGATCGTCCGGGCCGCCCGGGTGGCGCTGACCGTGGTGACCGCCGCCGTCGTACCGACCGTCCGGCAGCAGAGGCAGCTCCGGCTGCCGCCGCTCCGGCAGTTGAGGCTGCACCCGCTGCAGTAGAAGGAGGACAGGCTTAAATGCTTATCCCACGTCGAGTCAAGCACCGTAAGCAGCACCACCCGGGTCGCTCCGGAACTGCTACGGGCGGCACCAAGGTCTCGTTCGGCGAGTACGGCATCCAGGCTCTGAGCCCGGCATACGTCACCAACCGTCAGATCGAATCTGCCCGTATCGCGATGACCCGCCACATCAAGCGTGGCGGCAAGGTCTGGATCAACATTTACCCGGACCGTCCGATCACGAAGAAGCCGGCCGAAACCCGCATGGGTTCCGGTAAGGGTTCACCGGAGTGGTGGGTCGCTAACGTCAAGCCGGGTCGGGTTCTCTTTGAGATCTCCGGCGTCGAAGAATCGGTAGCTCGCGAGGCCCTGCGCCTGGCAATCCACAAGCTCCCGTTGAAGGCACGCATTTTGCGTCGCGAAGGTGGTGAATAGAAATGGCAGTAGGATCCAAGGAACTTGCATCCGCACAGCTGGACACGTTCGACAACGAGCGCCTCGTTGAAGAACTCCGTAAGGCTAAGGAAGAGCTGTTCAACCTGCGTTTCCAGTCCGCCACCGGTCAGCTGGAGAACCACGGTCGTCTGCGCGCGGTAAAGAAGGACATCGCACGCATCTACACCGTTCTCCGTGAGCGCGAGCTGGGCATTCGTGCCGAGGTTGCCGCACCGGTTGTGGAAGCCAAGGAAGAAAAGAAGTCCAAGAAGGCCGCAACCAAGAAGGCCGAAAAGGCTGAAACGGTTGAGACCGAGGAGGATGCCAAGTGAGTGAAAAGGACGAGAACGTGACGGAAACTGTTTCCGCAGCAGCTACGGCTGGCGAACGCGGTTACCGTAAGACGAAGCGTGGCTACGTGGTCTCGGACAAGATGGAAAAGACCATCGTTGTCCAGGTAGAAGACCGCGTAAAGCACGCTTTGTACGGCAAGGTCATCCGCCGCAACACGAAGATCAAGGCTCACGACGAAGAGAACACCGCCGGCATCGGCGACCTCGTTCTCCTCGCCGAGACCCGCCCGCTGTCCGCCACCAAGCGGTGGCGTCTGGTTGAGGTCCTCGAAAAGGCCAAGTAACACCTGCCCGCAGGTATTGCACGGAAACCCCCGTTCCCTTTTGGGAGCGGGGGTTTCCCGCGTTAACCGGGGGAGTAGCAACTGGGCCGCCCGGCACGCGGCGGGCCAAAACGTGGCGTGGGTGCCGCCGTCGTCCGCCCCTCCACCCCGGACGCTCTCTCACTTAACGTGGAATTTCCTTGGACGCTCTCTCACTTTCTTCAAGAAAGTGAGAGAGCGTCGGCCGAAAACCCGCATTAAGTGAGAGAGCGTCCGACGGCGGGTGGCCGGGATTTCGGGGGAGCGGCACCCGGGGCGGGCCAGCAGCGTGCGGTGCGTGACGTCGTCGGTGGTTCCCGTGTGCTGTCGGCGGCGAATGGGCAGGGACAGCTGCTCTGTGATATGGGAGCTGGGCCAAACTGTGCTAAGATTTTGAGTTTGTATGGCGCCTTTCGTGTGCCGACATCAACCTCGTAAACAATCGTGCCACGGCATAGTGCCCCCTAGCGCTTCGGACCTGTCCGGAACCGCCTGGGAAGCAAATGTTTTTGGCACGGGAGTTTAGGCCTGGTCTGGCAAAATCCAGGCAGGTCAAGAGACACCCCGATCAACCGTTCCGCAAGGCTCATTCCGTAGGAAGATTTTCGGTCTGAGAACCGGCGCGACGCAAGGAGTAAATAGTGATTCAGCAGGAGTCGCGACTCAAGGTCGCCGACAACACGGGTGCTAAGGAAATCCTTACCATTCGCGTTCTCGGTGGATCTGGCCGTCGCTACGCAGGCATTGGCGACGTTATCGTCGCTACCGTCAAGGACGCAATTCCGGGCGGCAACGTAAAGAAGGGCGATGTTGTTAAGGCAGTCATCGTCCGTACCAAGAAGGAACGCCGCCGTGCGGATGGTTCCTACATCAAGTTTGACGAGAACGCAGCTGTGATCCTGAAGGCTGACGGTGACCCCCGCGGTACCCGTATCTTCGGACCGGTTGGTCGTGAACTCCGTGACAAGAAGTTCATGAAGATCGTTTCTCTGGCTCCGGAGGTGCTCTAGTCCATGGCTAAGATCAAAAAGGGTGACCTCGTTCAGGTCATCACTGGCGCCAAGGCTGAGCGCGGCGGCGACAAGGGTAAGCAGGGCAAGGTTCTGCGCGTATTCCCGGAGACCAACCGCGTGTTGGTTGAAGGCATTAACCGCGTAACCAAGCACACCAAGGTCGGTCAGTCGCAGCGCGGCACCAAGACCGGTGGCATCGAGGTCGTCGAAGCTTCGATCCACATCTCCAACGTGGCTCTGGTTGACCCGTCCACCAAGAAGCCCACCCGCGTCGGTTTCCGCACCGAGACCGTTGAGCGCGATGGCGTGAAGCGCGAAGTGCGTGTCCGCGTGGCCAAGAGCTCCGGGAAGGACATCTAATGACTGAGACTCTCGAGACTCCGGCAACGAAGATCGTTCCTCGTCTGAAGACCAAGTACGCCGATTCCATCAAGAGCACGCTCATTGAGGAATTCAGCTACAACAACGTCAATCAGGTTCCCCGCCTGGTGAAGGTCGTTGTGAACATGGGTGTTGGAGATGCCGCCAAGGACTCCAAGCTGATCGACGGCGCTGTCCGCGATCTGACCCTGATCACCGGCCAGAAGCCGCAGGTAACCAAGGCCCGCAAGTCGATCGCACAGTTCAAGCTGCGCGAAGGCATGCCCATCGGCGCACACGCAACTCTGCGTGGAGACCGCATGTGGGAATTCCTGGATCGTCTGGTCACGCTGGCTCTGCCCCGTATCCGCGACTTCCGCGGCCTCAGCGGCAAGCAGTTCGATGGCAATGGCAACTACACCTTCGGTCTGACCGAACAGGTTATGTTCCACGAAATCGACCAGGATTCCATCGACCGCACCCGCGGCATGGACATCACGGTTGTTACCACTGCCAAGACCGATGACGAAGGCCGTGCGCTGCTGAAGGCGCTTGGTTTCCCGTTCAAGGCCGAAGACTAATCTAGCTACGTAACAGGTCCTTCGCTGAGGCTTTGCCGCAGCGAGGAAACCGTTATGAGGAAGGGCAAGAGCCCACAATGACAATGACAGATCCTGTCGCAGACATGCTTACGCGTCTGCGCAATGCAAACTCGGCATACCACGATTCCGTGTCCATGCCGTACAGCAAGCTCAAGGCACGCGTTGCCGACATCCTGAAGGCCGAAGGTTACATCGCCTCCTGGAAAGAAGAAGACGCTGAGGTTGGCAAGAAGCTGACCCTCGAGCTCAAGTTCGGACCGAACCGCGAGCGTTCAATCGCTGGTGTTCGTCGTATTTCCAAGCCGGGCCTGCGTGTTTACGCAAAGTCCACCAACCTCCCGCACGTGCTCGGTTGCCTGGGTGTCGCAATCCTGTCCACCTCTTCCGGCCTCTTGACTGATAAGCAAGCCGGCAAGAAGGGCGTGGGCGGCGAAGTCCTCGCCTACGTCTGGTAACGGGAAAGGAAGAGAATAATGTCACGTATTGGACGTCTCCCCATCACCGTTCCCGCCGGCGTTGAGGTCAAGGTTGACGGCTCTGTCGTCAGCGTCAAGGGTTCCAAAGGCGAGCTGAACCACACTGTGGCCAGCCCGATCGAGGTTTCCCTGGAAGCAGACACCCTGACTGTCGCCCGCCCGAACGACGAGCGCGCCTCCCGTTCACTCCACGGCCTGACCCGCACCCTGATCTCCAACATGATCGAGGGCGTTACCAAGGGCTACGAGAAGAAGCTTGAAATCGTTGGTACTGGTTACCGCGTTCAGGCCAAGGGATCTGACCTTGAGTTCGCTCTCGGCTACAGCCACCCGGTAAATGTCTCCGCACCGGACGGCATCACCTTTGCAGTTGAGACCCCGACCAAGCTCTCTGTTTCAGGTATCAACAAGCAGCAGGTCGGCGAGGTTGCTGCCAACATTCGCAAGCTGCGGAAGCCGGACCCCTATAAGGGCAAGGGCATTCGCTACGCAGGCGAAGTCATCCGCCGCAAGGTCGGAAAGGCTGGTAAGTAACCATGGCCATCTCAATTAACAAGAAGCGTACGAACAAGAGCAAGTCTGCTTCGCGCAGCCGCCGCCAGCTTCGTATCCGTAAGCGCATCTCCGGTACGGCTGTACGTCCTCGTCTGGTCGTCAACCGTTCCGCACGCCACGTATTCGTCCAGGTTGTCGATGACACCAAGGGCCTGACCGTGGCAAGCGCCTCCACACTGGAAGCCGATCTTCGTGCATTCGAAGGCGACAAGACCGCCAAGGCCAAGCGCGTTGGCGAGCTCGTTGCCGAGCGCGCGAAGGCTGCCGGTATCGAAGCAGTTGTCTTCGACCGCGGTGGTAACAAGTACCACGGCCGGATTGCCGCTGTCGCTGACGGCGCACGTGAAGGTGGGCTGTCACTGTGACGGAAGCAAACAACGAAAAGGACACTGTGTCTGCAGATCAGAAGGCGACTGAAGCCGTAGCTGCTCCGGCCACTGAGACCACTGCTCCCGCAGCCGCTGCCGATGACCGCCGTGGTGGCGCTCGTCGTGGCGAGCGTGGAGACCGTGGCCAGGGCCGCGGCGACCGTGGTGGCCGTGGCGGCCGCGACGGCGGCCGTGAAGCTGAAAAGAGCCAGTTCATCGAGCGCGTTGTCACCATCAACCGCGTTTCCAAGGTGGTCAAGGGTGGTCGTCGCTTCAGCTTCACCGCTCTGGTCGTCGTTGGCGACGGTAACGGCATGGTCGGCGTTGGCTACGGCAAGGCTAAGGAAGTTCCCGCCGCAATCGCGAAGGGCGTTGAAGAGGCTAAGAAGTCCTTCTTCCGCGTTCCCCGCATTGGCAACACCATCCCGCACCGCGTTCAGGGTGAGGCTGCCGCAGGCGTCGTAATGCTGCGTCCGGCTTCCGCCGGTACCGGTGTTATCGCCGGTGGCCCGGTCCGTGCAGTACTGGAGTGCGTGGGCATCCACGACATCCTCTCCAAGTCGCTCGGTTCCTCGAACGCCATCAACATCGTTCACGCGACCGTTGATGCACTGAAGCGCCTCGAAGAGCCGGCAGCAGTGGCAGCACGCCGCGGCCTGCCCCTCGACGAGGTTGCTCCGCCGGCAATGGTGAAGGCAATCCTGAACCAGAAGGCGGGTGTCTAAGTCATGGCTAAGAACCTGATTCCCTCCGACGCTCAGTTGGAGATCACTCAGATCAAGTCCGTCATTGGCGGCAAGCAGAACCAGCGCGACACCCTGCGGTCCCTCGGCCTGAAGCGGATCGGACACACCGTTGTCCGCACCGCCGACGCCGTGACCGTTGGAATGCTCAACACGGTTCCGCACCTGGTACAGGTAGAGGAGGCGAAGTAAATGGCAGAGAAGAACACTGCTGAGAAGGCACAGGGCGCGGCTGCTGAGAAGCAGAACGCTCTGAAGGTCCACCACCTGCGTCCCGCCCCGGGTGCCAAGACCGCCAAGACCCGTGTGGGTCGTGGTGAAGGTTCCAAGGGTAAGACCGCCGGTCGCGGTACCAAGGGTACGAAGGCCCGCTACCAGATCAAGGCTGGCTTTGCCGGCGGCCAGTTGCCGCTGCACATGCGCCTGCCGAAGCTGCGCGGCTTCAAGAACCCGTTCCGGGTTGAGTTCCAGGTTGTAAACCTGGACAAGCTCAACGAGCTGTTCCCGGAAGGTGGCGCAGTCACCGTGGAGAACCTGGTCGAAAAGGGTGCCGTTCGCAAGAACCAGCCCGTTAAGGTGCTGGGCACCGGCGACATCACCGTCAAGGTTGACGTCACGGCCCACGCATTCTCGGCCAGCGCCGCAGAGAAGATTGCTGCAGCAGGCGGAAGCACCACCGCTCTCTAGTAGACGGTGGGCATAAGCCCGTTGTGAACTCCCGGTGTGCAGGACCCCAGGGCCCTGCACGCCGGGAGTTTCTTCATATCCGCCTGCCGAAAATTTCCTGCCGCCCGTCGCGCGGTTGACCTTGCGGATTATTCGCATGGCCAATCCACCCGTTAGACTCGGTTGTTGGGATTATTGACCCCCATCACACCACGCTTATTAACAACACAGGAGGACGCTTGCTTAGCGCATTTGGCCGGGCCTTTCGCACGCCTGATCTGCGACGCAAGTTGTTGTTCACGCTGGGAATCATCACAATCTTCCGCTTGGGTGCCTTCATTCCCTCGCCTGGTGTGAACTACCAGAATGTCCAGCAATGCTTGCAGAACGGTCAGACAGCAGGCGGGCTCTACCAGCTCGTCAACCTGTTCAGCGGCGGTGCCTTGCTTCAGGTGTCCATCTTCGCCCTGGGCATCATGCCGTATATTACGGCCAGCATCATCGTGCAGCTGCTCCGGGTGGTTATTCCCCGGTTCCAGCAGCTGTACGAAGAGGGCGCCTCCGGGCAGTCCAAGCTCACGCAGTACACGCGGTACCTCACCATCGCACTGGGCCTGCTGAACGCTACGACGCTGGTGTCGCTGGCCCGTTCAGGCCAGCTGCTGCCAGGCTGTGCACTGCCGATCATCCCGGATAACAGCATTATCACCACAATCCTGCTGATCATCACCCTCACCGCCGGCACCGGACTCATCATGTGGATGGGCGAGCTCGTCACCGAGAAGGGTGTGGGCAACGGCATGTCGCTGCTTATCTTCACCTCCATCGCGGCGACCTTCCCCACTTCCCTGGGCGCCATCTGGAGCTCGCAGGGTCCGGGCACGTTCTTTATGGTCCTGGCCATCGGCCTTGTGACCGTTGCCCTGGTTGTGTTCGTGGAGCAGTCCCAGCGCCGCGTTCCGGTGCAGTATGCCAAGCGCATGATCGGACGCCGCACGGTAGGCGGCACCAGCACCTACATTCCCATCAAGGTGAACATGGCCGGCGTGATCCCCGTGATCTTCGCTTCCTCCATGCTTTACCTGCCGGGACTTATCTCGCAGTTCAACCAGCCCAAAGCCGGTGAACAGCTTCAGCCGTGGGTTGAGTGGATCAACAACAACCTGACCCGTGGCGACCACCCGATCTATATGGCGCTGTACTTCGCCATGATCGTGTTTTTCACATACTTCTACGTCGCGATCACCTTCAACCCAGAAGAGGTCTCCGACAATATGAAGAAGTACGGCGGTTTCATTCCGGGTATCCGTGCCGGTAAACCGACCGCGGACTACCTGCAGTACGTGCTCTCCCGGATCACGCTGCCCGGCGCCCTGTACCTGGGCTTCGTGGCGCTGATTCCATTGGTTGCACTGGTACTGATCAACGCGAACCAGAACTTCCCGTTCGGTGGCACCTCGATCCTGATCATGGTGGGCGTTGGCCTTGAAACCGTCAAGCAAATAGATGCGCAACTACAGCAACGTCACTACGAAGGGCTTTTGCGATGACGAAAATGTTGATTATTGGACCGCCCGGTTCCGGTAAAGGAACCCAGGCAGAACGTATTTCCGAGCGCCTCGGTGTCGTGGCGATCTCCACCGGTGATATCTTCCGCGCGAATGTAAAGGGCGAAACGCCCCTTGGCATCGAAGCCAAGAAGTACATGGACGCAGGGGACTTCGTTCCGGACAGCGTGACCAACAAAATGGTCCGCGACCGCCTCAGCAAGGACGACGTCGAAAACGGCTTCCTCCTGGACGGCTACCCGCGCACCACCGCGCAGGTTGACTACCTCGACGGGATCCTCGCGAACAGCGAAGAAAAGCTCGACGTCGTCCTGCAGCTCACGGCCGACGACGAGGAACTCGTTGCCCGCCTGCTTGGCCGCGCCAAGGAAACCGGCCGGAGCGACGACAACGAAGCCGTAATCCGCCACCGCCTTGACCTGTACCACGAGCAGACCGAGGCCGTTGTGGCCAAGTATGCCGAACGCGGCATCCTTACCCAGGTTGACGGCATCGGCGGCATCGACGAGGTCACCGACCGCGTGATGTCTGCCATCAAGGCAGCACAGGCCGCCTGAGTCAGGCAAACAGTATTTCGAGGCTCCTCCCGGCACCCCGGGAGGAGCCTCAGCCATTGAGAGGACACACCATGGCCTTCGGCCAGCCCCGTATCGAATACAAAACCAACGCCCAGATGCGCACCATGCACGAGGCCGGCCTGGTCTTGAGCCGTGCACTGGATGCTGCCGTTGCAGCGGCCGTGCCCGGCGTCACCACCAAGCACCTGGACGACGTCTTCGCCGCGGTGCTGAACGAAGCCGGCGCCAAGTCCAACTTCCTTGGCTACCACGGATTCCCGGCCACCGTCTGCACGTCCGTGAACGAGGAAGTGGTGCACGGCATCCCCGGCGGCCGTGTCCTGAACGACGGCGACATCATCTCGATTGATGGCGGCGCGATTGTTGACGGCTGGCATTCGGACTCCGCGCGGACAGTCATCGTGGGCACCGCAGATCCGGAGGACCAGCGGCTCTCCGATGTCACCCAGGCAGCCATGTGGCACGGCATCGCGGCGCTGGCCAAGCGCGGCCACGTGGGAGACGTCGGCGCAGCCATCGACGACTACGTCTCGTCGGTTCCGGGCAAGCCGCTGGGCATCCTCGAGGACTACGTGGGCCACGGCATCGGCTCAGAGATGCACATGGCGCCGGACGTCCTGAACTACCGGACCAGTCACCGCGGCCCCAAGGTCAAGGCCGGCCTATGCTTGGCCATTGAACCCATGCTGGTCCGCGGCAGCATCGATACCGCCGTCCTGGCGGATGACTGGACCGTGGTGACCACCGACGGCAAGCGCTCCTGCCAGTGGGAGCATTCCGTGGCTGTCCACGATCGGGGGATCTGGGTTCTCTCAGCTCCCGACGGCGGGGCGGAGCACCTGGTGCCGCTCGGCGTCACGCCTGTCCCGATCCCGTAGGCTTCGGCGCACCTGAGGACACGCGTTTTCCCCTACGACGCAGAAAATCCCTGGCGACACCCGAATACGGGTGTCTCCAGGGATTTTATGTGTCCCGGGCGACTTTGCGCGTCGAAACCGGGCCGGGCCGTGCGTCAGGCTTTGAGCTTCGGCTTGACGTCCTTGATGTAGATGCCTTCCAAAGTCTTCTTCAGCTCCGTCATGGTGGCCTTCACATCGCCCTGCTGCGTGAGGATCTTCGCCGCGGCCTTGGCCATTTCCTGATCGGCCCCGGGCAGGAACACGCGGGCCCGGTCCTGGACCTTAGTCACGGCCAACTGGTCCATGGCGGTCTTGATCTGCGGTGTCTGCGCCAGCACCGTGGCCATGTCCGCCGACGTGCGCGTGGGCATGTACCCCGTTGCAGCGGAGAACGCCGCCGTGTTCTCCGGTTCGGTCATGAACTTCAGGAACGTCCCTGCGGCGAGCTGTTCCTCCTTGGTGATGCCGCTGGGGATGCCAAGTCCGGCACCGCCGGTGGGGCACACCCCGCTGCTCACCTTCGGCCCGCCCGGCAGGAAGCCGACACCGACGTTGAACGTGGCGGATTTCAGCACGCCCAGGAGCGAGCCGGTGGAGGAAATCGTGGAGGAGGTCAGGCCGGCTGAGAAATCGTCAGCGGCTTCCTTGGACGAGACCCCGGCCCAGTTGTGCTTGTAGATAGAGTCCTGGGCCCACTGCAGGGCTTCCACCGCTTCGGGTGAATCACACGTGATGTCCCAATCCTCTGACCACGCACCGCCCCAGCCCCACAGGTTATTCTGCAGTGTCCAGCCTGCGTAGCCGGCCAGGGCGGGATAGATGTAGGCGTACTGCGCGCCGGAGGTGGCCTTGAGTTTGGGGGCCCATTCGCCGAACTCCTGCCAGGTGGCTGGGGCCCGGTCCGGCAGGCCGGCCGCGGCAAAATGGTCCTTGTTGTAGTAAAACAGCGGGGTGGACCGTCCATACGGGAGCGCCCACTGCCGGTCATCGTACTTGTAGTCGTCCACGAGGGACTGGCGGAAATCGTCCACCTTGATGTCCAGTTCCTTGATGAGCCCGTCCACAGGGATGATGCTCCCGTTCGTAAAGTAGCGGAACCACCAGACGTCTGACAGCACGACAACTCCGGGCAGCCCGGACTTGGCGGCTTGGGAGGTTTGGAACTTCTGGGCGATTTCCTCGTAGTTTGCCCCGGCGGTGACCAGGTTAACCTTGATGTCAGGGTACTTGGCGTGGAACTTTTCGATAATCGCCTTCTCAACATCCTGGGACTTGCCCGGGTGGTTCGTCCAGAAATCGATGGTGGCTGCCGGCTTGACGCCGCTGAAGTCGATTTCCGCGGCCTCCGTTGAGGTGGTGGTGCCGCCGGTATCGGGCCCTCCGCAGGCGGAAAGTGCTGCGGCGCCGGCCGTTACGCCAGCCAGCCCCAGGAAATGCCTCCGGTCCAGATTCGTAGTCATGGTGTTCCTTTCGGTTGTTGCCTAGGAAGGTGCTGCTGTGTGGGTTAGAGCTGTGTGGGTTAGCGAACGGCGGCGAGCCAGGGTCAGCCTGTGACGCTGCCTTGGGTGAGGCCCGCAACGATATAGCGCTGGAGGGCTGCGAAGACCACCAGGATGGGGACGATCACCAGCACTGCGCCGGCCATGAGGATGCCCCAGCCGGAAGCGTTGCTTTCGGAGTTCTGCAGCAGCGTCAGGCCAACCGGCAACGTCATGGTTTCCGGGCGGTCAGTGATGATCAGCGGCCAGATGTATTCGTTCCATTCGCTGACCACTGTCACCAGCGCCACGGTGGCAATGGACGGGACAGACACAGGGACCACGATCTGCCACAGGCGTCGCCAGTGACCGGCACCGTCAATCTCGGCAGACTCCAGGATGGAGGCCGGCAGCGTGAGGAAATGCTGCCGCAGCAGGAACGTCCCGAACGCCGTGCCAAGCCCGGGCAGGATGATGCCCCACAGAGTGTTCTTGCCGCCCATCCCGGCGATCAGGATGTAGTTCGGCAGGATGGAGACCTGGGGCGGAACCATCAGGGCCACGAGGATGAGGATGAAGATGGCGTTCCTGAAGGGGAAACGGACGAACACCAGGGCGTAGGCCGTGAGGATGGCCAGCAGCACCTTGATGGTTGAGCCCACCACGGTGACGATGGTGCTGTTGATGAAGAACTGCGCGAACGGCACAGTGGTCATCGCTATGTTGTAGTTCTGCGGGTCCAGGCTCGCCGGCAGGATCTTCAGATCCATGGTGATGATTTCCCCGGGGAGCTTGAAGGAGCTCAGGATCATCCACAGCAGCGGGAGGAAGACCACCAGCGTTGCCAGCAGCAGGGGAAGGTAGCCGCCGGCGATGGTCTGGACCAGGTTCCGGGCCGAGAAGGGCCGGTCCCGCGGTGTGAAGGGCTCCGATGCCACCGGGGGAGCGGCCGGGTCAGGATTGACCGGTGAGAGTGAACTCATGAGTAGTGCACCTTCCGTTCCACGAACCGGAGTTGCAGGACGGTGATGACCAGCAGGATGGCGAAGAGGATGACCGAGATGGCCGCGGAATATCCTGCCCTGTTGAACGCGCCGAACGCCTGCAAATACGCCTCGTAGATCAGGGTGCTGGTGCCGGCTCCGAGGGGGGTCATGATCCTGATCAAATCGAACGCCTGGAGTGAGCTCAGCATGGTGGTGATGAGGAGGAAGAAGGTGGTGGGGGACAGCAGCGGGATGGACATGCTGATGAACCGGCGAAATCCGTTGGCCCCGTCCAGCGAGGCTGCCTCCATGACATCCTGCGGCAGCGATTGCAGTCCGGCCAGATACACAACGGCGCAGTAGCCCAGGTTCTTCCAGATATAGACCAGGATGACCATCACCAACGACAGTTGGGGATCGTTGATCCACTGGGGGCTCTGCTGGCCGATACCGCGCAGCAGCCAGGCCAGGACGCCGTAGCCGGGGTCGAAGATGAAAAGCCAGACAAGGCCCACGCCCACCCCGGAAAGCACATAGGGAGCGAAGACCGCGGACCGGGCAAAGGTGGTGCCGGGAACCTTGGAGTTCAGTGCCAACGCGATGAGAAGGCCCAGCAGCATGGACCCGCCGACTGTCACCAGGGTGAACACCGCTGTGGTGCCGAGTACCTTGGGGGCGTCGTCGCTGGTGAAGAAGGTGACGTAGTTCTCGAACCCAACGACGGTTGCCGAGGCGGAGCCCAGGGTCCAGTCGAGGGTTGAGTAGTAGATGTTGCTGATGAGCGGCCGGTAGGTGAACACGGCAATCAGGATCAGGTTGGGGAGGGCCAGAGCGAGGAAGACGATGAAATCACGCCGGGACCGGCCGGACCAGCGGCGGCTCCGAAGCCTCTCCGGCGGACCGGACCGGCCGGGTGGACTGGTGGGTGGCGTGGAAGCAAGTTGCCGAGTCATTCGTGTCTCTAACGGATCGGGGCCTGCAATGGCTGGCCGACGGGCAAGGGGATCTAGCCATACTTCACCACACGGCTGGTGGGCAGAATCCCGCATAAGCCCTCGTCAGAGGATAGTTAGTGAAGGCTTCATCGCCCATTTACGCCGTGTTGCTTGCAGTATTGCATAGTGTTTGCCTGACGGGAGGGAAGTGCTGTAGGTGATGGCGCAGAATGGAGGCCATGGGAGCCATTACCGATGTGCCGGGGATCCGGGTTGGGCACGTACAGAAGAACGACGCCGGGTGGCTGAGCGGGGTGACGGTGGTGCTGCCGCCGCCGGGAACGGTCGGGTCCGTGGACGTCCGCGGAGGCGGTCCGGGAACGCACGAGACCGACGCCCTGGATCCCACCACCCTGGTTTCTACAGTCGACGCCGTGGTCCTCACCGGCGGCAGCGCCTACGGCCTGGTCGCGGCGCACGGCGCGCAGCGCTGGTGCGAGGAGAACGGCCGGGGCTTCCCCGTCACCGGGGGAGTGGTGCCGATCGTCCCCGCCGCCGCGATCTTCGACCTGGGCCGCGGCGGTGATTTTTCAGCGCGCCCGACGGCGGACATGGGCTACGCGGCAGCCGTCGCCGCCGCCGCCGAGAAGGACGGGCACGCCGTCGCGCGCGGCAACGTAGGCGCAGGAACCGGAGCAGTCATAGCCCGGACCTACAAAGGGGGAGTAGGCACGGCCTCGATCACGCTCGAGAACGGCGTTGTTGTGGGGGCGATCGCAGTCGTAAATGCGCTGGGACTGCCCATTGGCACAGCTGCTGCGGCGGAAGCGCAGCCGGGATCCGGACTCAATACGACCCTTGTCGTAGTAGCAACGAACGCCGTCCTGGACCCGGCCGAGTGTAAGCGGACAGCTTCTGCTGCCCATGCCGGCTTGGCCCGGGCGCTCAACCCGAGCCATACCTTGGCGGACGGGGACACTGTCTTTTGCCTGGCGACTGGTGACGTCGCGCTGGACCGGAGTACGGAGACTGCCCGGCAGATAAGTCTCATCACGCTCCAAAGTGCGGCAGCCGACGTCGTACGCCTGGCGATTCTGGATGGGGTGCACAGCGCGGCGGCGGTGAGTACTCCTGCCGGCGAATATGGTGCGTACGGCGCCCTGTAGGTTACTATGCTCGATTTAACATTTACCGCGATAGAGGGTAGTGTTGCTTGTTGGTTGTCTGGCCTGCTGTGCCCTGTTTGGGGCCTGAGGTGATAACCGATCCAACAAAAACGTTCGTGGTCATGTCCGGTGCAATCCGGCAGGGCTGCGGCAACAACAGTTAGCGGAGGGTATGGCCAAGAAGGACGGGGTCATTGAGATCGAAGGCGTTGTGACCGAGGCGCTGCCTAACGCGATGTTTCGCGTTGAGCTGACCAACAAGCACATCGTACTCGCGCACATCTCAGGCAAGATGCGCCAGCACTACATCAGGATTCTCCCTGAGGACCGGGTAGTGGTGGAACTGAGCCCTTATGACCTCACTCGGGGTCGTATCGTCTACCGCTACAAGTAAATTCTGGGCAGTCTCAGCATCAGCTGAAGGCTGGACCAGTTGACCAACTGCCACACGCAAAGGAATGCCATGAAGGTCAAGCCGAGCGTCAAGCAGATCTGCGAAAAGTGCAAAGTGATCCGCCGTAATGGCCGGGTCATGGTGATCTGCGAGAACCCGCGCCACAAGCAGCGCCAGGGCTAATTTCCTTCTTTGAAGGAAACCCTGGGTTGCTAACCCACGCAAGTAAATAAAGGCAGCACAAGCTGAATTGGGACGTATGAGCCCGGACAGCTAACCCCCGGTCGGAGGCTGGGGCCGCACAGTACGTGCGGGTGTACTGCCTACGACCTCCGGTTTATTCAAGGAGTACTGCCAATATGGCTCGTCTCGCTGGCGTAGACATTCCCCGCGAAAAGCGGTTGGAAATTGCGCTTACTTACATCTACGGCGTGGGTAAGACCCGTGCACACGAAACCCTGGCTGCCACTGGCATCAGCGCTGACGTCCGCGTTAAGGACCTCACCGATGCCCAGCTGGTTGAGCTGCGTGATTACATCGAAGGCAACTACAAGGTTGAGGGTGACCTTCGCCGCGAAGTAGCAGCTGATATCCGCCGCAAGGTTGAAATCGGCAGCTACGAAGGTATTCGCCACCGTAAGGGCCTGCCCGTTCGTGGGCAGCGTACGAAGACCAACGCCCGTACCCGCAAGGGCCCGAAGCGTACCGTCGCAGGCAAGAAGAAGGCCCGTTAAATCCTCCGGGATTAACACGGCTTTCCCCGATAACTTTCTGTAGGAGAAAAAAATGCCCCCAAAGACTCGTGGCGCGGTTCGCAAGCCGCGTAAGAAGGACAAAAAGAATATCGCGCTGGGCCAGGCGCACATCAAGAGCACTTTTAACAACACCATCGTTTCCATCACGGATCCGAACGGCGCTGTTATCTCTTGGGCTTCCTCAGGTGAGGTCGGCTTCAAGGGCTCGCGTAAGTCCACCCCCTTCGCCGCTCAGATGGCTGCCGAAGCCGCTGCCAAGCGTGCGCAGGAGCACGGCATGCGCAAGGTTGACGTTTTCGTGAAGGGTCCGGGATCCGGTCGCGAGACCGCAATCCGCTCGCTGCAGGCCGCTGGCCTGGAGGTTGGCTCCATCCAGGACGTCACCCCCGCAGCCCACAACGGCTGCCGTCCGCCCAAGCGCCGCCGCGTCTAAGCCTTTCCAGCTGTTTGAGCTTGCCCGGACCGTTACGGTCCGGGCAAGCCCAGCCGCGTTAAGTCTTCAGACCGAATTTCCACCACCTGTGTTGCGTCATATAGCGGATGCTCGCCGAAAGGAAACCTAAGTGCTCATTGCACAGCGCCCCACCCTCTCCGAAGAGGTAGTCTCCGACAACCGTTCACGGTTCATCATCGAACCGCTGGAACCGGGCTTCGGCTACACCCTCGGAAACTCCCTCCGCCGTACCCTGCTTTCCTCCATCCCCGGTGCCGCTGTAACCAGCATCCGGATCGATGGCGTGCTGCACGAGTTCACCACGGTTCCCGGTGTCAAGGAGGATGTCACTGAGATCATCCTGAACATCAAGAGCCTCTCGGTCTCCTCCGAGCACGACGAGCCGGTTGTTGCTTACCTGCGCAAGCAGGGCCCCGGAATCGTCACCGCCGCGGACATTGCTCCGCCGGCCGGCGTCGAATTCCACAACCCGGATCTGCACATTGCCACGCTGAACTCGAAGGGCAAGTTCGAACTCGAACTGACCATCGAGCGCGGCCGCGGCTACGTTTCGGCAGCTCAGAACAAGTCCGGCGACTCCGAGATCGGCCGTATCCCGGTCGACTCGATCTACTCGCCGGTGCTGAAGGTTACTTTCCGCGTGGAAGCAACCCGTGTTGAGCAGCGCACCGACTTCGACAAGCTCATTGTCGACGTCGAGACCAAGCAGGCCATCGCTCCGCGCGATGCTGTTGCTTCCGCAGGTACCACCCTGGTGGAACTCTTCGGTCTGGCCCGCGAGCTGAACACCGCAGCTGAAGGTATCGAGATTGGCCCGTCGCCGACGGATGCTGCCCTGGCAGCAGACATGGCACTGCCGATCGAGGATCTGGACCTCACCGTCCGTTCCTACAACTGCCTCAAGCGTGAGGGCATCCACACCGTGGGTGAACTCGTTGCACGCTCCGAGGCTGACCTGATGGACATCCGCAACTTCGGTGCGAAGTCCATTGACGAGGTCAAGGCAAAGCTGGTTGAACTGGGCCTGTCCCTCAAGGACTCGCCTCCCGGTTTTGACCTCGCAGCACGCGCCGCAGCAATTGAAGAGGACGACGCCGCCTTCGGCGACGACGAACTCTAAAACAGATCTTTGCCGGCGGGCACCATGGTGTGCCCACCACCGGCTTCCATATGAGGAGAAACTATTATGCCTACCCCCGCTAAGGGTCCGCGCCTCGGAGGCGGAGCGGCTCACGAGCGTCTTATGCTCGCGAACCTGTCCGCTGCACTGTTCGAGCACAAGCGGATCACCACCACGGTGACCAAGGCCAAGCGCCTGAAGCCGTACGCCGAGCGTCTGGTGACTTTCGCCAAGCGCGGCGACCTGGCTTCCCGCCGCCGTGTACTCGGCCTGATCAGCAACAAGGGCATCGTCCACGAGCTGTTCACCGACATTGCACAGGCAGTGGAGAACCGCGAAGGCGGCTACACCCGCATCACCAAGATCGGCAACCGCAAGGGCGACAACGCTCCCATGGCTGTCATCGAACTGGTTCTCGAGCCGGTTTCCGCCAAGCAGGCCGTCGTAGCCGAGGCTACCTCTGCTGCAAAGCGCGACGCTGACAAGAAGGAAGTAGCCGCTGCTCCTGCCGCCGAGGAAGCTGCTGAAGCTCCCGAGGCCGAGGTTGTAGAGACCGAAGCTGCTGCTGCTCCCGAGGCTGAAGCCGAAGCTGCAACCGAAGAGGCTCCGGCCGCTGAGGAAGCTGCCACGGAAGAAGCTCCGGCCGCCAAGAAGGCTGCTAAGGCTCCCGCCGCTAAGAAGAAGGACGAGGACGAAGCGAAGTAGTTCGCCCGTTCCGTCGCATAGACTTAGGTCTATGAACCACCAAAAACCCGCGGCCCCCGTTTTAGGGGGCGGCGGGTTTTTGCGTTTGCGGCTTGATTTATCGTACGACGGCGGCCCCTTCAGCGGGTGGGCGCTGCAGCCTGGCTTGCGGACCATCCAGGGGATCCTTGAGGAGGCACTGGCCTTGCTGGTCCGGCGCCCCATTAGGGTGACAGTGGCGGGGCGCACCGATGCCGGCGTCCACGCGCGCGGGCAGGTGGTCCACCTGGACCTCACGGAGGCCGAGTGGCTGGGACTGCCGCGGGGGCATGAGCTGGATCCCGCCGTCGCGCTTCTTCGCCGGATCCGGGGTGCGCTCAGCCGCGGGCTGGGCGATTTGTCCGGGGCCATCGAGGTGCACCAGGTGTCACTGGCCCCGGTGGGGTTCGACGCCCGGTTCTCGGCGCTGTGGCGCCGCTACAGCTACCGCATCGCGGACGGCCCTGCCCTGTGGGACCCGCTGGAACGCTACTTCACGCTGTGGCACAAGAATCCGCTGGACGTATCGCTGTTGAACGAGGGTGCGTCCAAGCTGCTGGGTCTGCAGAACTTCCTGTCCTACTGCAAGCCGCGGGAGGGAGCCACCACCATCCGTGAGCTGCAGCGCTTCGAGTTCCGCCGCGGCGAGGACGGCGTCATCGTGGCCACAGTCCAGGCCGACGCCTTCTGCCACAACATGGTCCGGTCCCTGGTTGGCTCGGCCCTGTATGTGGGTGAGGGCGTGGAGCAGCCGGGCTGGCTCTACGAGCGGCTGCTGGCCAAGAAGCGCGACGCCAAGTCCGTGCTGGCGGCCCCGCACCCGCTGGTCCTTGAGGAAGTGGCCTACCCGTCCGACGACGAGATGCTGGCCCGGGCCGAACTGACGCGGGCTGTGCGGAAGCACTAGCTCCTTCGGTCGCCCACGAATGTACGTGTCTTGTCACGGTAATTGACATTTCAGACCCAAACACGGGAAGTAGTGTCATCTGCCGTTCATCCTTGTAGCGTAGAGAGAGTTGGAGTGGAAAAGGGATTAGCGCTGGGCTAATGGGGGCCTTTTTCACCTGGCGTCAGGGATAGATAAATGGAAGATCTTGGGGTAGCAGTCGTAATCGAAGACGACGTGGATATACGCAACCTCCTGGAGGGTGTGCTGCGTCAGGCTGGATTTGAGGTCCATACCGCCGCTGAGGGACGTGAAGGCGTGGACGTGGTCCGGAACAAAATGGCCAATGTTGTCACGTTGGATATCGGCCTCCCGGACATCGACGGATTTGAGGTCCTGCGGCGGATCAGGAGTTTCAGCGATGCGTACGTGGTCATGCTGACGGGCCGTACCGAGGAACCGGATCTGCTCTCGGCACTGAACGCCGGAGCTGACGACTACATTGCAAAGCCTTTCCGGCCGCGCGAACTCAGGGCAAGGGTGGCCGCAATGATGCGCCGGCCCCGCCAAGAGATCAACCCGACACAGCAGGCTTCGCCCACCTGGGCGTCGCCTCCGGCGGCACCGGCCTTGTTGGGAACTTCCGCCGGGCAGGCCACCTGGGGACACACTCCGTTGGAGCAGGCTTCGCCCGGCCACTCTTTGTCTGGGCAGAGTGCCTCGGGGCATTCGCTGTCCGGGCAAGACCCGTCCGGACAGTCGGGCGTATTGCAGCACAACGGACTCGCCTTGAACTACCGGACCCGCACTGTAACCATCGGCGAGTCCAACTTGGGGCTTACCCGCAGCGAATTTGACCTGCTGCACACACTGCTCCGGAGGGAAGGTGCCGTGTGCACGCGGTCCGACCTGGTCCGCGCAGTCCGGGGCGACTCGTATGAGCCGGGCGCGTACATCAGTGAAGCTGACGAGCGGGCCGTGGAAGTGCACGTGGGGAATCTTCGCCGCAAGCTCAAGGAGGATCCGCAGTCACCGCGCTGGCTCCAGACGGTCAGGGGAGTTGGCTACCGGCTGGCACCCCAACGGACCGACCTGCCGGTTTGGCCGGCGCCGGACCGCTGAGGGGCTAGCTGTACTTCTGGATATAGGTGGACTGGAGCTCTGCGATGGTGCGGACGCCGTGGTCAGCCAGGCCTGCCAATAGCTGGTGGGCCTGAGCGAAATCGCTGCCGCGGACGGTGTGCTCAAGTGCTTGGGCCAGCGTGGCCAACCGGACGCCGCCCACCATGGCGGAAGCGATCCGCAGGCTGATGATGGCGTCCAGTGCAGCCGCCCGGTCCTGGCCGGTGATGGCTGCTGTCAGCCTGCTAAAGCGCTGGTCCCACAAGGCGGCGTAGTCGCGAGCGAAGCCGAGGGCCAGTTCGGGACCGTTCAGCTCGGCTTCCAACTCGGCCAGGATCTCAGGTTGAACCCACCGTGCAGGTTCCGCGCCGGCCGTCGGTACGCCTGGATGCACGCCACCCTTCACCCCCGCGGCGGATCCCGCAGCCGACGGCTCGGCAGGGACACCCCCGCTGCTGGAGGTGATTGGTGGACTGTCCATGCGACAAGGCTACTTACTGTAGTTAGGTGACGGTCCATTTTTTCGGAGATCCTGTGGAAACCTTGAGTCATCCCTGCAGCGCTTGATCCGAAGTCACTGGCCGCTGAACGTGTCAACTGCGTTGATAACGGCAAGGTCCAAGTATGGCGAAAACAGCACGGAAAGTTAGTGTTGCAACTTCCTTCACAACCGCTTTCCCAGCGTGAATTTCCTGCGCAATTCCATTGTTGATCCGATGCTCAAGTTTGGAACCCAATGGTTCCGGCACACAAGCGGACCCCCTCGGTTCTGGGTGCCGAGGGGGTCCGGTATTTGGGGCGCCAAGTGACGCGGTGTGGCACGTACTAGCTGAAAGCCTCGATGATATTGATGGCCGCAGGCCCAAGCAACACGATGAAAAGCACAGGGAAGATAAAGAGTAGAAGCGGAAAGAGGACTTTCACGGGAAGTTTCAAAGCCTTTTCCTCGGCTCGCTGGCGCCGCTTCACTCGCGCTTGCTTTGCCTGGGCCCGGAGAACGCTTGCTATCCCGATGCCGTACTTGTCGGCCTGAATAACGGCTCTGACGAAACTTTTCAGATCCTGAACCGAACTGCGGGCGGCCAATGCCTCATAGGCCTCCTGCCGGGGGCGACCCACCTGGATGTCTTGGAGGGTACGCACGATCTCTTGCGCGAGAGGCCCATCGCCGTATTGTCCTGCTCGGGACATTGCAGCCTCGAATCCGAGTCCCGCTTCCACGGAGATGAGCATCTGATCCAAGGTGTTCGGTAGTTCCAGTTCCATGGCCACCTGCCGTTTGATGCCCTTGTTGACTATCAGCAAATCCGGCACGAAGTACATAAATACCGTAATGAACAGCCCGATGGCGAGATTCTTCGCGTTCGGATCCCCGGTGAAGAGGAGCAAACCCAGGAGAGCTCCGGCAAGTGCCAGGACGGGTTTTCCGACAATCAGCCGTTCAAGTGGGATTGCCTCGGGGCGACCAGCCAGAGACAGCCATCTGTCCAGCTTGGATTCGTAGCTTCCGGGGGTGAACCGCTTTGAAAGCACAAGAAGAGTGGAAAATCGCCGGTACTCGATGTTTCCGGTCGCGGACAATCCCTGGCCCAGATTTGTTTGAACCGCGATCATGCCTTTTCGGTCTGCAGTGATGAGCGTCCATGAAAAGTAGGCCAAGGGAAGGACTATAGTGGCAATAATAAACCATACGGTTGGAGTCACGGGCCGAGCCTTCCTAGAACTTGATCTTGATGATGCGGCTCATCCAGAAGCCACCGATTGCGAACATGATGAAGCTGGCAATAAGCATGGCGATACCGATCGGCTCCTCAATGAAAACGTCCATGTAGCCAGGGTTGATGAAGCTGATCATGATGGCGACCCCGACGGGCATTGCCATTAGTATGTAGGCTGACATCTTTCCCTCGCCACTGAGGGCGCGAATCTGGCCCTTAATTTCACTACGCTCACGAATGGTTCCGGCCACCTGCTCTAATACTTGGGCTAAGTCGCCGCCCACTTCGCGGTTTATCTGAATGGCTTGACCAATCCAACGGAAGTCTTCGCTGTCCATTCGAATTGAGGCTTCTTCGATGGCTTGTCGGGGGTCTTTACCAATTCGCGTCTCATTAACAATGCGGGACAGTTCCTCGGATGTCGGAACATCCGATTCAACGGCGGCTGCTTCGATGGAACGCATCACGCTGTGTCCGACGCGGAGTCCGCCGATGACCATCTGAATAGTGTCTATGAGTTGACTCTCGAATTGTCCCCTCCGCCGATCGGTGAGAATCACCAAGATAAAGCGCGTGAGGAACGGTGTCGCTGCTCCTAGGAGAAGGCCGATGAAGATATTGGTCACCAGCGTCGCAAATACGGCGACCAGGAAAGAGCCAACGGCGACAACAACTGTGAAGTCCGCTGGCGGCATTTTGACGCCGGCATTGTATAAGACTGTCCTGTTGTAGGGGCCACCTGACTCACCGATGACATCGCCCACGACATTGACGGCCGACTGCGAAAGACGACTTATCGCTGTGGGATCAGCAAGTTCTGATGGCGGTCGGCGACGGTCACGCGGAAGCGCATCAAATTTGGGTTTCAGGACTACGAGAAAGAGTAGGAGCAGCGCACCGAGGCAGGGGACGAACGCCGCGACGAGAAGTAGTGGAAAGTCCATGGTTACCTTCTCACCGTGGGGCTGAAAGCGCTACCGAAAACTTCGGGCGATACGAAGATTCCGTGGTCTGAAAGACGATCCAGAAAACGCGGCCGAATCCCGGTGGAAACTGGTTTGCCCAGAAAACGGCCTTCGTCGTCCATGCCCGCGGAATAGTCAAAGACGAACGCATCCTGGAGGGTCACAACCTCGCCCTCCATTCCTTGAACTTCAGTCACATGGGTGACCCTTCGGCTGCCATCACGCAAGCGGGTCACCTGGATTATTAGATCTACAGCCGAAGAAACTTGCTCTCGGATAGCCCTTAGTGGGAGATCCATTCCGGCCATCAGTACAAGAGTCTCCAGTCGTGCGACGGCATCTCGAGGCGAATTTGCGTGAACTGTGGAAAGCGAACCATCATGGCCGGTATTCATCGCCTGAAGCATGTCCAAGGACTCACCGCCTCGGACTTCCCCGACAATAATTCGGTCGGGTCGCATCCGCAGGGAGTTCCTGACTAGTTCACGAATTCCCACAGCACCCTTGCCCTCGATGTTGGGAGGCCGGCTTTCGAGTCGAACGACATGCTCTTGTTGGAGCTGAAGTTCCACGGCATCTTCGATGGTGACGATGCGATCATCTTCAGGTATGAAAGAGGACAGGACGTTCAACAAGGTTGTCTTGCCTGTACCGGTACCGCCGGAAACGATGATATTCAATCGTGCTCGAACGCATGCACTTAGCAGTTCTGCCATTTGAGGTGTGATGGAGCCCCAGTCGATCAGGTTCTGGACCGTCAACGGAACGTGGCTAAACTTTCGGATTGTCAGCGATGGTCCATTGACAGCTAGGGGTGGAATGATTGCGTTGACGCGGGACCCATCCTCGAGGCGTGCATCCACAAGGGGTGACGATTCATCGATCCTTCGGCCCACACGCGAGACAATCTTCTCGATTACTTTCCGCAGGTGGTCATCCGAACTGAACTGCGCTCCGGTAAGGGAGAGATGGCCGGATCGCTCCACGTAGATCTGATCAAATCGGTTGACCATAATTTCGGTTACGGAAGGATCTTCCAGCAATCGCTGAAGAGGACCGTAACCCATGACTTCATCCGCTATTTCGCGGATAAGGCGGCGACGTTCCTCCGGAGACAGAGGCACTTGCTCCTGGTCAATGACCGAGGACAGTTCATCGACCGCCTGTGCGCGGAGGTCCTCTTCGGAGGTCGATGAGTCTCCCGATCTGGTCCCCATCCGTTCAAAGAGCGCTTCTGCAGCGCGCTGCTTCAGCCCCGCAAGGGCGTCCACTGCCACCGGCGTTGGAGAACTGCCCCGGGACAAGGTTGTCGGCTGGCTTGGTTCCGCCAGGGGAATCGTACGCTCGGCCACGGCACCAGAGGGAGCGCTGTCAACAGGGGTTCCGGCCTGCGGGGCCCCTGTCGCGGGCAGCCGATTGGCTACCGATGTTGAAAGACGGTCCGATAGCTTCATGTCAATACCACCCGTCTGTGCAATTTGTTCTGACTGGAGGCGATCCAGTCAGCGTCGAACCTGTCGACTAGCCTTTTCAGGCCCTTTGATGCCGCGTCTCTGGTGTTACCCTGCAGCACAGGAATTCCGCGGTTTGTTGTAAACGGCAAAGTTCGGGACCGCGGAATGACCGCGTCGATGGGTACACCAATAGTTGATTCCACGTCATCCACCGAGATGCCGCTCTTGCGGTCTGCAAAATTGAGTACTGTGTGGCGTCCCTGGGGTACCAATTGCAGCTCCTTCAGTACGCTGAAGGTTTTGCTAAGCCCGCGGATGCTCGGCACATCCATACCACAAACCCATACGCCATCTGTTGCCTGTTCAAGCGTGGCCAAGCAGTGTTCCCCAAGCCCCGGGGCAGTATCGACCACTACATACTTGAACTCGGTCGCCAACTGGTTGAGGAGTCGGGTGACGTGACTTGCGGTTATATAGTCCGACTCCGCCGGAGTTTTAGGAGCACAGAGGGCGTAGAGGCCCGCGGGGTGCACCGTCAGGAAAGCTTTGAGAACCATGGAGTCTTGGGCAGCGGGACCGTGAACGGCTTCTGTGATTGAGTGCTCGGGTTCTAGCAGTAGCCCAGAGGCGACGTCGCCAAACTGTAGGTCGAGATCTACGATAACAACGCTCATGGGGGCAAGCTTGCTCAGTCCGACGGCGAGGTTGGTAGCTATGGTCGTCTTGCCGACGCCGCCTTTCGGAGACATCACGGCAATGATGCGGCCGCGCTCCTGTGCCGACTCGGCAGCAGGGCCCATGCCGCGACGCCGGCTAGCGGAAGCCAGGCACGCGCGCTCCAACAGGACTCGAAGGTCGTTCACGTCGATATCGGGCCTGACAACGTCGCGTATCCCTGCGTGCATCGCACGGAGAACCAGTTCCGGTGCTGGTTCGGCGACCAAAATGAGGCTGATTTCGGGATACTGAAGGTCGAAAACCGTGGCCAATTTCAGGGCGTTGTCTGGAGTTACACCTGGTCCGAGAATTAACACCTCCGGCGGCGCGCCGCTGAGTTGCTTGAAAACGTCTTCCGGGCCGCCGGCCAGCACTTCCGGGGAGAGAGTTTGCAGATCGCCGTGAAGAGCACCCATGATTGCCTCGCGGATGTTGCCCTCGAAGTCGCGGACCGCAGTGATTGCTACGAAGCGACTCACGGGTACAGCCCACCGAAGGTAGTGACCGGCGGATCGTTCTTCGTTGTGCTGTCCGTCTGCTTCGATAGCCAGAGGCTGCCATATTCAGCGCTGAAGATCATTTTAGCTGCGTCTGTATCGCTCCGTGCTACTGTCACGAAAGCCGAGCCGCTGGGCATGGCCACACCCTTGTCCGCTTCAGCGCCAGTCGACTTTGCGGTTTCTGGCGTTGCCTGTTGCACCGCGGTGACCAATACATCGTGGAAGAGCAGGCCCGTGGATTGTTTCCAGCCTTTGACTTCCGCAGCAACAGGAGCATCGGCGGGCATCTCGTCCTTCGACTCAAATGAAGTGAAAACAGTAACCTTGTCGCCCGCCTTCACACGGCCGCCCAGAATCTTTTCAGGCTCCAAGAGGAAAGTAACTTCCTCCAGGCCGTCCGGGACTGGCACCGTGCCGGGCACCAGGTCTTTGGGGTCCACAAGGCGGGATGACATCAGCTGCTCTCCCGGCATCAGATCAACTGCAGTCACGGTCCCCGCGTGTTCGTCCAGGTTGGTCAGAACGCCCTCGGCTACAGCCGAGCGTGGAACGGCCTCTAACGTAACCCGGTTGCGGATGTCAGCCACTTTGGTTCCCGCGGGGATACGGTCGGCGACTACCAACACATCAATCGGTTCGAGACCTTGTTGAGCGCGGTTATCCGCACCTTGAACGTAAACGAATAGCAAGAGGGCTCCGACTATAGACAGGACTAACGCTGCTATGCCTCCCAGTAGGCGTGCTTTCAATTGAATTGCTCCTTTATGGATTGAAATTCCCAGTGATTTTCAAGCGGCTATTGCGTGAGCATCACGCCCAATGCCCCGTATTTGACGGGCCCGCCCATTGTGGCTGCTTCTACCAGAGACACGCGACGGATGAATTCTCCAAACAGGCCGGTGTCGGAGTTCTTCAGCTTCAGGGCTGTTGACAGGTCCGTCGCGTCATCGGTCATATACGTGCTGCCGCCGCCAGTGAGATGCCATCCGCGAATTGATAGTTGGGCGAACGCCTCAATATGGAATGCTTTACCGAAAGGGGAATTAAGGCAGGGATCTGGGCCCGTCTTTACCTTTTTTGGCTCAGGACAGGCGGTGTCAAAGATTGGAATCAGGACTTTCACTTCTTGACCTGCGTCGAGACGCTCCGCCCATCGGTCAAAAGTTGATGCACAAGATTCGTCGAAGCTGGTGCCCGGTCTTGCCTCAATCCATGGATCATCAACATCGACGTGCACGGAGCATACCGTTCCAGGGTGTTTGAGCCAGCCAAACCCACCTGGAAGTTCGTGTCCGGACGACGACTGGTGTGCGCAGTTATAGGGAGGTTCCTCGGCAATTTTGTCACCGTGCGTTGGAAAGAACTGCAGTCCTTTTACGAAGGTTGCATCTGATTCGCACTGCGAAAAAGTCAAGGGTATGGTATCGGCGGCCCCGATACCTCCGAAGGTGGCCTGAGCGGCGGCTTGAATTTCAACCGACTCGAATCCCAGGGCGCGAGCCAGGTACAACGAGAAGTGCTCGCCATTCGCTTTCTCTGGCGTCTCGGTAAGGACGTCCACTACGCCGGCGTTAACGGTTGCCGAGATAACACCGCTGTCGCCGTCAACGGAGTTGCCGTTGGCAAACGGAACAGCCCGCGTTGTCTGGTCCGCGGCGCAGGGGGCGGTGCTTGCCTTCGCAGCGCACTCCTGTGCAATAGCTAGTGCTGCGGCATCTGCTCCATTCTGAAGTTGACCTTTCTCGGAATACATCGCGCCGACATCAACGGCCAGAGCTCCGAAACCTAGGAGGACGACCAAAAGAATGGCAACGATGATGCTGGATGCCCCTCGTTCGTCCGGCGGCAACAGTGGTAGTTTTAACCGCCGCATCGCATGACCCCTCTTCCAGTTAGTTCCAGCGGGAAAATTACGGGCATTCCCAGTAGTTCGACATCGAACAAACCAGACACTGAATTGAGAGTTGTCCTGGCTATGACCTCGACGTTGGCGCCATCATCAGCGCATTCGGTGGCGTTGTCCGTGACGAGTACGGTCAGATTGTCGAGGGACGGCGCTGCGGCTAGTGCAGTACCTTCCACATCTAAGGTCGGGTCACCGTAATGGATAGCGGCGTGGCGGGCGCCTTCTCGGGCCGCCTGATTTAGTGAGATTTGGACATTGAATACGCGGCCGAATTCGATGGTTCCAATGAGCAGCATGAGCAAGAGGGGCAGCAGTATTGCCATCTCGACGGCTACCGCGCCGCGCTCTTTTTTTGTTTTTAGCAATGTGCGCCCCAGTTCGCTCGGGTGACCTCAATAGATGTGTTTGGCGGCGGGGTGGACCCTCCGCCGCCAAACACTGTTTGAACCTGACTACGGGCCGTCGACGCTATCGGTGACGTCTACGAACATCGCCGCGATCGCGTCCCCGAGAGGGCCGACGGCCACGATGACGATGACGGCGATGAGGGCGACCATGATTCCGTACTCCACCATCGTTGCGCCCTTCTCGGATGCAAGGCGATCCTTAACGCCGGCGATGAACGCAGTCATTGAGACCATAAGAGAAGTCATTGTAATTTCCTTAATTCGGTGAAATGGATTGGAATTGATTCCAACGAATTTCCAGCTGCCCCCTAATTCCTTAGCGGCTGGACTTCGCTAAGAAGAGATTGTCATTCGGGGAACCTGGCAACAACGCGTAGAGGTACTCGACTTTTTTCGGGTCACCTTAATCACGTACTCGGAACACAATCCCAAGTACTCGCACCAGGGGATACAAGTACGCAGGTCACTACTTGGTTACGGCAGTGGAAGCGATCCTTAGCCGTATTCGAGGAGCGTCGCGGGCCTAGGCCAAAAGGGGGCCTTCGCAGATAAGCATGGATGCGCAGTCTGAGGATGGCGCCATCGCGTAGGTATTCTGCGGTGCGATGTGGTGCGGCGTGGTGCGGCAGTAAAGAGGTCAGGGCCTCTTTGAATTGGTAGCGACCAAGCAACCAAAACCAAAAAGAGACCCTGACATGAATAACTCTATGTCTTGTTCTGCTGGCCGCTGGTGCATGCGCGCGGATGCGCTGCTCGGTGTCGAGGGCGTCCACGTCAGCTCCGTCACGGCAACCAGGACTGGCCTCGTACTGGGCGTCGAAACCGATGTGGACCTCGCCGGTTGCCCGGACTGCGGCGTCGTCGCGGTCGGCCACGGACGCCGCCAGGTCCGGCTCCATGACATTCCCTGTTTCGGCCAGCCGGTGCGGCTGCTGTGGGCCAAACGTGTTTGGCGCTGCCCGGACCCGGACTGCCCAAAAACAACATTCAGTGAAGAACACCCGCTGGCCGGGCCGCGGGCGAAACTCACCGCCCGAGCCGCCCACTGGGCGACCGACGCGCTGCAGCGGTTCGATACCTCGGTCTCGGCCCTGGCCCACCAGCTCGGGGTCTCCTGGCACACCGTCTGGGACGCCATCAGAGCAGAAGCCACCCGCCGCATCAGGAACTCCGATCGGCTCGCCGGCGTTGACGCGCTCGGGGTGGATGAGCACGTCTGGTCACACACCGGCCCGCCGGGATCCGGCATGGTCACCGGAATCGTGGACCACACCCGCGACGAGAACGGCGTGGTGCACGCACGGCTACTTGACTTGGTTCCAGGCCGGTCCGGGAAGGCCTACGCCGACTGGCTCAAAGACCGTGGCCCCGGGTTCACCGCCGGGATCAAGACCGCCGCGCTGGATCCGTTCCGCGGCTACGCCAACGCGATCCGCGACGAACTGCCCGAAGCCATCACGGTCCTGGACGCCTTCCACGTCGTGAAACTCGGATCGGCCATGGTCGACGAAGTCCGCCGCCGGGTCCAGCAGAACACTCTCGGCCACCGCGGACGCAAGGGTGACCCGCTCTACGGTATCCGCCGGACCCTGCAGATCGGCGCCGAACATCTGACCGACAAGCAGTCCGCCCGGCTCGATGCGAAACTCAATGCCGGAGACCCCGACGACGAAGTCACCCTCGCATGGCAGTGCTACCAGAAGCTCCGCAACATCTATCACGCCCGGCCGGAGCGGGGCAGGGAACTCGTGAATGAAGTCATTGGGTCCTTCCCGTCCTGCCCAATCCCGGAAGTCGCCCGCCTCGGCCGGACACTCAAACAATGGAAAACCGCGATCCTGGCCTACTTCGAAACGAACGGCGCCTCCAACGGGCCTACCGAAGCAATCAACGGAGTCATCGAAACCACCCGCAGAATAGCCCGAGGCTTCCGCAACTTCACCAACTACCGGCTCAGATGCCTACTCGCCGCCGGCGGCCACCGGCACTACCGGATCAAACAAACCAACCATGCGTAAATGCGAAGGGCCCCAAAAGGAGTGCAACACCGGCCGCGGCCGCAAGCATGGACGGCCCGTGAGGCACCTCAGAGGTACGTTCTGAGCGGTTTTTGCCCAGAATGACGACCGTGACGGCCCCATTCAGGATGAATCCCAACAGGCCGCCGTACAGCAAATGGCTCCAGCCTAGGTAGCCCAAGTAAAGACCGATCGGTGCCGCGAATTTGACGTCGCCCATTCCCATGCCGGCTGGCGAAATAATCGCCAGAACCAGGTAGATGACGAAGAGAATTGCCCCGCCGGCAGCTGCTCGGAGTACGTCTGCCCCCTGCGTTCCACCAAAAATCGCGGCGAGAAGGCAAATGAGTCCCCCTACTAACAGGGACAAAACCAGGGGGTTCGGCAGCAAATGCAGCAGAATATCGATCCGGACCAGCTGCACACCAAGGACGGCAAGCAGTAAGAAGGCCGGTAACGCTGCGTCGAATCCGAAGCGCCAAGCGAAGGCGGCGCAAAGGACGCCGGTGATCACCGCCGTCGTAATCCTTATACGGGTGGCGGGCAGTCCGCCGATCCGGGGGAGGAGCCTGGCGATCAGCAGCTCAGCTATGGGTGACAGAATGAGTCCCAGGAGCCCGATGCCAGCCACATACAGCGGCAGCGTTGAACCGGCGTAGCCCAAAGAAGTCATCGAGTCCCCCTGCTTGAATCGGGCCGGCGCGTGGTGAAGACAGTCCGGCTCACCCATTTTGACCCTGGGGCCGAGTTCAAGCTAACATTGGTAGTCGTTGTGCGTGTCCTTTCTCGATGATGCGTGCCCGCTTGAGAATCCGGTTGCAGGATAACTACTCAACGAGCACATTCGAGACTTCTGGATGACTGGTTACATAGAGCCCTCACCTCTGTTCCGGTAGCGCATAGATAGTAGGTGCCCACGCTTGAGGGACACCTAAACAAGAACGCCAGAACAAGAACGAGGCAAAAACCGTGCGTACGTACACCCCGAAGCCCGGCGATATCAACCGCCAGTGGCACGTCATTGACGCCACAGACGTTGTCCTTGGTCGTCTTGCCAGCCAGACCGCAATCCTGCTGCGCGGCAAGCACAAGGCCACCTTTGCATCCCACATGGACATGGGCGACTTCGTCATCATCATCAACGCTGAAAAGGTAGCCCTGACCGGCGCCAAGCTGGAGCAGAAGCGCGCATACCGCCACTCCGGCTACCCGGGCGGCCTGACCTCCGTCAACTACGCGGAACTCCTGGAATCCAACCCGGTCCGCGCCGTTGAGAAGGCCATCAAGGGCATGCTCCCCAAGAACTCCCTCGCTGCACAGCAGCTGGGCAAGCTGAAGGTGTACCGCGGTGCAGAGCACCCCCACGCCGCCCAGCAGCCCAAGACTTTCGAAATTACCCAGGTCGCCCAGTAGTCCTGGCCACCAAACAACTTATCTATACAAGGAGAATCGTGGCTCAGAACGAAGAGACCACCGAAGCCGTTGAGGCTGAGGAAACCCTGACCAGCTACACCTCTGAAAGCGGAGCTGCTGAAGCTGCTGCGCCGAAGAAGGAGCGCCCGGCCCTGACCGTTGCCGGCGCAGCTGTTGGCCGCCGCAAGGAAGCTGTTGCACGCGTCCGCGTTGTACCGGGTTCCGGCAAGTGGACCATCAACGGCCGTGCGCTGGACAACTACTTCCCGAACAAGCTGCACCAGCAGGACGTCAATGAGCCCTTCAAGATCCTTGATCTCGAAGGCGCCTACGACGTTATCGCCCGTATTCACGGCGGCGGCATCTCCGGCCAGGCCGGCGCACTGCGTCTCGGCATCGCCCGTTCACTGAACGAGATCGACGTCGACAACAACCGCGCCACCCTGAAGAAGGCCGGTTACCTGCGTCGTGACGCACGCATCATCGAGCGCAAGAAGGCTGGTCTCAAGAAGGCCCGCAAGGCTCAGCAGTACTCCAAGCGCTAAATCCGCTTGCACAGAAGCCCGTTCCGCCATTGGCGGGGCGGGCTTCTGCCGTTAATTGCCGTCTTATGACGAGCTGGCGGTCCGTCTGACCTGTCATTTCAAGCCCTGAACCCGGCATCCCCTAGACTTGACCCCGATGTCTAGATTATTTGGAACAGATGGAGTCCGGGGCCTGGCTAACGGGCTGTTGACGGCGGAGCTTGCCATGCAGCTCGCCCAGGCAGCCGCCGTCGTGCTGGGTCATGACCGCAACACCAACGGCACCCGGCCCCGCGCCGTGGTGGCGCGTGACCCCCGCGCCAGCGGTGAGTTCATCGCCGCGGCCGTTGAGGCCGGGCTCTCCAGCTCCGGCATTGACGTCTACGACGCCGGTGTGCTTCCGACTCCGGCCGCGGCCTACCTTGTGGCCGATCTCGACGCCGACTTCGGCGTGATGATCTCCGCGTCGCACAACCCTGCGCCCGATAACGGCATCAAGTTCTTCGCCCGCGGCGGCCAGAAGCTCCCTGATGAGGTCGAGGACGCCATCGAGGAGCAGATGGGCAAGGAGCCCGTCCGGCCCGTCGGCGCCGACGTGGGCCGTATCCAGCGCTTCTCAGATGCCGAGGACCGCTACGTCGTCCATCTGCTTGGCACGCTGCCGCACCGCCTGGACGGTCTCAAAGTTGTCTTGGACTGCGCTCACGGCGCCGCCAGCGGCTGCTCGCCGCAGGTCTTCAAGGATGCAGGGGCAGACGTCGTGGTCATTGGCGCTGACCCGGACGGCCACAACATCAACGACGGCGTCGGCTCCACGCACCTAGGACAGCTCAAGGCCGCAGTAGTGGCACATGGCGCGGATCTGGGTATCGCCCACGATGGCGACGCCGACCGCTGCCTCGCCGTGGACCACGAAGGCAACGAAGTGGACGGCGACCAGATCATGGCGATCCTGGCTGTTGCGCTCAAGGCTTCGGGGAAGCTCGTCGACGACGTCCTCGTCGCCACCGTCATGAGCAACCTCGGCCTCAAGATCGCGCTCCGCGATGCTGGCATCAGCATCCGCGAAACAGCAGTGGGGGACCGGTACGTCCTCGAGAGTATGCGCGACGGGGGCTTCAACCTCGGCGGCGAGCAGTCGGGCCACGTGATCTTCGCCGACTACGCCACTACCGGCGACGGCGTTCTCACCGGACTGCAGTTGGCAGCGCAGATTGCGTTGACCGGCAAACCGCTCAAGGAACTGGCCACCGTGATGACCAAGCTCCCGCAGGTCCTCATCAACGTCAAAGGCGTTGACCGCAGCCGCGTCAACAAGTCCTCGGCCCTCTCACAGGCTGTAACGGTGGCCGAGGCCGAACTCGGCGAAACCGGCCGCGTCCTGCTCCGTCCGTCCGGTACAGAGCCCGTGGTCCGGGTCATGGTGGAAGCGGGCGACGAAGCGACTGCTGAGTCCATCGCCGAGCGGTTGGCCCAGGTGGTCCGCACCGAGCTTGCGCTCGAACTCGTGACGGACTGATCTAAGTCTCAAACAAGTGTGGCCCGCCTCCGTCAGGAAGCGGGCCACACTTGGTTGGTGCGTAGGAGAACCTAGCGTGCTCGGTTCTGCAGCGAGTCACGGATTTCGGTGAGCAGGGCGATCTGCGGATCCTCGGCAGATTCTTCCTTGACGTCCGGGTCGATGCCGAGCCGGCGGTTGCGGCGCTCGATCATGTGGTTCATGGGCACGATGACGATGAAGTAGATGGCGGCGGCCACCAGCAGGAAGGAAATGATGGAGGAGATGACGGATCCGTACATGAATCCCTCCCACTGCATTTCTTCAATGCCCTTGGCACTGAACAGACGGCCGATCAGCGGTGTGAGCAGGCCCTCGACAATTGAGGTCACGACGGCACCGAAAGCGGCACCCATCACGACGGCGACGGCAAGGTCTACGACGTTGCCCTTCATGATGAAATTCTTGAATCCTGTCAACATAGGACCAAACTAGCGCACCAACATGAGCCGCACATGACTAATTTGTAAATTTTTCCTCCGTGTCGGGAACCGAACAGGCATCGATCTCGTTTAGGGGTACCCCGGCGCCGCTTCCACCCCGAAGTACTCCTCCACGGTGTTGATGCCGCGCCCAACCATGTCCGTGGCTGCCTCAACGCCGATGTAGCGCAGATGCCACGGCTCGTAGTAGTAGCCGGTGACGGGGTGGAACATCCACGGGTACCGCACCACAAAGCCGAAGCGGTGCCCGTTCGCCTTCGCCCAGACGGCGGCCGGCTGGTCTGCGAAGCAAGGCTGGAAACCGCACACTCCGCCGCCGTCGGCGATGTCGAATGCCCATCCGGCCTGGTGCTCCGAGTAGCCGGGCCGGGCGCTGGCCGTGTCGGCATCCGCCTGCCCTCGCGCCGCAACATAGCCGTTGTACGTCACGACCTGCGTGCCGTACGAGCGGTAGCCGCTCGCCAGCACCATGACCATGCCCTCCCGTGCGGCCGCGGCGAACATCGCCTCCGCGGCGGCCGCGGTGGTGCTGTTAAGGAGGGCCGCCTCGCCGGAGGCAGCCAGCTGCACACTGGGCTGGACCAAGTCCGCAGGCGCATAGTCCGCCGGCGAGAGCGGACGGTGCTTGTTCACCACCACCCAGGGGCTGGCCGGATCCGTCAGTGAGAACTGCCCGGGCAATGACGCAGCAGCCGACGGCGGAACGGGAACCTGCGCAGGCGGCTCAGCTGCCGCCGTCGTACTTTCCACAGCGGCGGGAGAGGGGGTGGTGTATTCGGAGGTAATGGTTGGAATGGGGGCGGACGACGACGGCGCCTCGGCCACGGGTGCCTCAGGCGTGCACGCTGCCAAAACAGTCAGTCCGGCCCCGGCGGCGAGGAAGCGGGCAAAGGAGCGGCGGCTGGCTCCGGAAGACGAGCCGGCCACACAGTTGTGGCACACCTGGGTTAAACCTTCCGCAGGAGCATGCGGCGGATGGAATGGTCCGCGTCCTTGGTCAGCACCAGCTGGGCGCGGCCGCGGGTGGGGAGGACGTTTTCCTCCAGGTTCGGCTCGTTGATGCGCTTCCAGATGTCCCGGGCCGTGCTTTCGGCCTCGGTGGGGGAGAGCGATGCGTAGCGGTGGAAGTAGGACTCCGGCTGCGCGAACGCCGTGCTCTGGAGCCGCCGGAACCGCTCCACGTACCACTCCTCAATGTAGGCCGTCTTGGCGTCCACATAGATGGAGAAGTCGAAGAAGTCGCTCACCGCCAGGCCCTGCCGGCCGTCCTGGCGCGGGCGCGCCGGAGCCAGGACGTTGAGGCCCTCCACAATGAGGACGTCCGGGCGGCGGACCACCACTTCCTTCTCGGGCACGATGTCGTACGTAACGTGCGAGTACCAGGGTGCACGGACCTCCTCCGCGCCGCCCTTGACCTCGCTCACAAAGCGCAGCAGCGCGCGGCGGTCGTAGGACTCGGGGAAGCCTTTGCGTTCCAGCAGTTGCCGGCGCTTGAGCTCGGCGAGGGGATAGAGGAAGCCGTCTGTGGTGATGAGCTCAACGTTCGGTGTGCCGGGCCAGCGCCGCAGCATCTCCCGGAGCACACGCGCAATTGTGGATTTTCCCACAGCCACGGATCCGGCCACGCCAATAACAAAGGGCGTTCGCTGGGTCTTCTCACCCAGGAAGGTGGTGGTGGCCGAATGCAGCTGGCCCGCTGCCTCCACATATAAGTGCAGGAGCCGGGACAGCGGAAGGTAGACCTCGCGGATCTCCTTCATGTCCAGGGGATCGCCGAGGCCACGCAGACGGACGATGTCCTCTTCGTTAAGGGGCTGCTCCATCTGGGCGGCGAGCCGGGACCAGGTCTGACGGTCCAGCTCAACGAACGGGGAGACACCCTCGCCGTTCGCTTCGTTGCGTTGCAAAGTCACTATAGAGATTCTGCCCCGCGCGCGGCTGAGAGCGAAATGCGGCGCCCCAAGTTTAAATCTCAACCCTGCTGCCGATAAGCTGATGCGCATGTGCGGAATTGTGGGATATGTGGGTCATGCTGATGGCCGTGGGAATGCCGGTCACAGTGCATTGGATGTGGTCCTTGAGGGACTGCGGCGCCTTGAGTACCGGGGTTACGACTCCGCCGGGGTAGCGGTGGTCTCCGAGGGATCCATCCAGTCCCGGAAGAAGTCAGGCAAGCTGAGCAACCTGCGGGCCGAGCTGGAGGCGCACCCGCTGCCGGAGACGCTGACCGGCATCGGCCACACCCGCTGGGCCACGCACGGCGGCCCCACGGACCAGAACGCGCACCCGCACCTGGCCGACGGCGGCAAGCTGGCTCTGATCCACAACGGCATCATCGAGAACTTCGCCGAACTCAAGCTGGACCTGGTGGCCAAGGGCTACGAGTTCGCGTCCGAAACGGACACCGAGGTCGCGGCCGTGCTGCTGGGCGATATCTTCCGCACCAAACTTAACGGCAACACCGCCGACGGCGGCCTGGCCACCGCGATGCAGCTCGCCTGCCAGCAGCTGGAGGGTGCGTTCACCCTCCTCGCCGTGCACGCTGACCAGCCCGGTGTTGTGGTGGCAGCCCGCCGCAACTCCCCGCTGGTGGTTGGCCTGGGCGAGGGCGAGAACTTCCTGGGCTCGGACGTGTCCGGGTTCATTGACTACACCCGCCGCGCCGTGGAGCTGGGCCAGGACCAGATTGTCACCATCACCGCCGACACGGTGGAGATCACCGACTTCTTCGGCGCCCCGGCCGAGGGCAAGGAATACCACGTCGACTGGGATCCCGAATCCGCCACCAAGGGCGGCTTCAGCTCCTTCATGGAGAAGGAAATCCACGACCAGCCGGACGCTGTCCGCCAGACGCTGCTGGGCCGCTCGGACCTGAACGGGAACCTGACCCTGGACGAGCTGCGCATCGATCCGGAGGAGCTCAAGAAGGTCAACAAGATCATCGTGCTGGCCTGCGGGACCGCAGCCTATGCCGGGACCGTGGCAAAGTACGCCATCGAGAACTGGTGCCGGATTCCCACCGAGGTGGAACTGGCGCACGAATTCCGTTACCGCGACCCGATCCTGGACGAAAACACCCTGGTGGTCTCCATCAGCCAGTCCGGCGAAACAATGGACACCCTGATGGCTGTCCGGTACGCCCGCGAACAGGGCGCCAAAGCCATCTCCATCTGCAACACCAACGGGTCCACCATCCCCCGTGAATCCGACGCCGTGCTCTACACGCACGCAGGCCCGGAGATCGCGGTGGCCTCCACAAAGGCATTCCTGGCGCAGATCACCGCCGCCTACCTCCTGGGCCTGTACCTGGCCCAGCTGCGCGGCAACATCTTCTCCGGGCAGATCAAGGACGTCCTGGCTGACCTGGGCAAAATCCCGGACAAGATCCAGACCATCCTCGACAACGCAGGCCCGCTCCGCGAACTGGCCCGAGGCATGGCCAACGAGCAGTCCGTCCTGTTCCTGGGCCGCCACGTGGGCTACCCCGTGGCCCTCGAAGGCGCGCTGAAGCTCAAGGAAATCGCGTACATCCACGCCGAAGGTTTCGCCGCAGGCGAGCTCAAGCACGGCCCTATCGCGCTGGTTGAGGAAGGCAAGCCGGTATTCGTGATTGTCCCGTCCCCGCGCGGCCGCGACTCGCTGCACGCCAAGGTGGTCTCCAACATCCAGGAAGTCCGCGCCCGGGGCGCCCGCACCCTGGTCATCGCCGAGGAAGGCGACGAAGCCGTGAAGGCCTACGCCGAATACGTCTTCTACGTCCCCGAAACCCCGACGCTGCTGATGCCGCTCCTGACCACCGTCCCGCTGCAGATCTTCGCCGCCGAACTGGCCGCGGCCAAGGGCTACGACGTGGACCAGCCGCGCAACCTCGCCAAGAGCGTCACCGTAGAGTAATCGCGGGCTGAACGGCCCACGCTCGTTCTACATAGGAAGCCCCGAGCCTCAGGCTCGGGGCTTCCGTCATATGGCCCGCCGCCGTCCGGCGTCACCGTAGAGTAGTGCCATGATTGTTGGCATTGGGGTAGACGTTGTAGACATTGAGCGGTTCGGCCGCCAGCTTGAGCGGACGCCTGGGCTTCGGGACAGGCTGTTCGTCCCTGCGGAACGCGAGCTGAACACCCGGTCCCTGGCTGCCCGGTTCGCGGCCAAGGAAGCCGTGGCCAAGGTCCTGGGTGCACCGGCCGGCATGAACTGGCAGGACTGCTGGATCGGCCTGGACCAGCACGGCCCCACCATCCAGGTGAAGGGCACGGTCCTGGCCG
Source organism: Pseudarthrobacter sp. BIM B-2242 (assembly GCF_014764445.1). Classification (NCBI taxonomy): domain Bacteria; kingdom Bacillati; phylum Actinomycetota; class Actinomycetes; order Micrococcales; family Micrococcaceae; genus Pseudarthrobacter; species Pseudarthrobacter sp. BIM B-2242. The sequence goes on along the minus strand of NZ_CP061721.1, from coordinate 2,973,761 downwards.
TGGCTGACTCCAAGGGCGTCAAGCGCTGGCATGTGTCCATCAGCCACGACGGCGGGATCGCCACCGCCACGGTCATCGCCGAAGGCTAAGAGAGCCCCTCGGCCGAGCCGCGAAGGGACCTGACACCGTGATCAGCGCCTACACCGGAACACAGATCAGGGCGGCCGAACAGCCGCTCCTGGCCGCCGGCATGGGGGCTGTCCTGATGCAGCGCGCCTCCTACGGCCTCGCCAACGCAATCGTGCACGAGCTGCGGTCCCGCGGCCGGCGCCTGTACGGCGCCAGCGTGGCCGTCCTCGCCGGCAAGGGCAACAACGGCGGAGACGGACTCTTCGCCGCGTCCTTCCTGGCCGCCAGGGGAATGCGCACGACGGCGGTACTCACCGCAGGCGCGGCCCACCCCGAGGCGCTGGCCGCTTTTGAACGCGCGGGCGGGCGGGTCCATGTGCTCACTGACGTGAACGCCGGTGAGCTCGCCGCGCACGTGGCGGGCGCCGACGTCGTTATTGATGCTGTGCTGGGGACGGGCGCGCAGGGCGGGCTGCGGGGTGCAGCGGCCGCCTTGGTTGCCGGCCTTGACCCCGGTACGTCCGGGCTTGTGGTGGCCTGCGACATACCCAGCGGCGTGGATGCCGACACCGGCGAAGCCCATGCTCCCGTGCTGTCCGCGGACCTGACAGTGACGTTCGGGGCGGCCAAGGTGGGCCTCCTGGCGGACCCCGGCGCCGACCACGCCGGCCGCGTCCAGGTGGTGCCCATCGGCATCGAGGAACACTTGCCCTGGCCATCGCTGCGCCGGCTCGAACCGGACGACCTTGGGCAACTGCTGCCGCGGCCCGGGCGGCGCTCACACAAATACTCCCGCGGGGTCCTGGGCGTCGTCGCCGGGTCTGCCGATTACCCCGGCGCGGCCGTGCTTGCCTGCCGCGGCGCACTGGCTGCAGGGGCGGGCATGGTCCGCTACCTCGGCCCGCCCGCAGTCGCCGACCTGGTGCGGCAGTCCTGCCCCGAAGTGGTCTGCAGCACCGGTTCGGTGGCGGACACGCGCGTGCAGGCATGGCTGGTGGGATCCGGCATGGGTCCCGGCGATACCGACCAGCTCCGGCGGGCCTATGACGCCGTGGAGTCCGGGCTGCCCGTGATCGCCGACGCCGGTGCGCTGCCCGCCCTGCCCGACGTCCTGGGCCCGCAGGTGGTCCTGACCCCGCACGCCGGCGAGTTGGCGGCGCTCCTGGATCGGCTCGGCGCTGACTACGAGCGGTCCGCGGTGGAGGCCAACACCCTGGGCGCCGTCCGGCATGCCGCCGCCCTGACCGAGGCCACCGTGCTGCTCAAGGGCGCCACCACCCTGGTCGCGTCGCCGTTCCAGGACTTCTACAGCCAGGCCGACGGCACTCCGTGGCTCGCCACCGCCGGGAGCGGCGACGTCCTGGCGGGCATCATCGGTGGGCTGCTCGCCCAGATGGGGCCCGACGTCGGGCGCTTCCGTGACGCAGGCATCGACCCGGACGAGCGCTGGGCGGCGATCGCGGCGCTGGGTGCCAGCCTCCACGGCCTGGCAGGCAAGGCCGCTGCCGCCGGGGGACCGCTCACTGCCGGGCGGATTGCGGACGCGGTACCGGCGGTCTGGGCAGGGCTTACCGGCACGTTGCGGGCGCGATAGCAGACGTTTGGGGTAAAGTCAGTCTGCTTAGTAAACACGGGGGCTCGAAACGTAATAGTCACACCCACCCGCTACCGTAGGAACAGGTTCTGCGCTGGCAGGGGTGCGGTGATGTTTTGGTGGGCCCCTGCTGTCGAACAACAACGAGGAGCACGCATGGAAATCTGGCCTGGATCGGCTTACCCGCTTGGCGCCACTTATAACGGGACTGGCACTAACTTCGCGCTGTTCAGCGAACGCGCCGAAAAGGTTGAGCTCTGCCTCTTCGATGACGACGGCGTGGAGACGCGGTTTACCCTCGATGAAGTGGATGGCTACGTCTGGCACTGCTACATCCCGCAGGTCCAGCCGGGCCAAAAATACGGCTACCGCGTCCACGGGCCCTACGACCCCGAGTCCGGCAACCGGTTCAACCCGAACAAGCTGCTGCTGGACCCGTACGCCAAAGCCGTGCACGGGCAGATCGACTGGGATCCCGCGCTGTTCACCTACAACCTGGGCGAAGCGCCGGACACCATCAACAACGACGACTCCGCTCCGCACATGATGATGGGCGTTGTCATCAACCCCTTCTTCGACTGGGAGGGTGACCAGAACCTGCGCGTCCCGTACCACAAGTCGGTCATCTACGAGGCCCACGTCAAGGGCCTGACGCAGCTTCACCCCGAGATCCCCGAGGAGCAGCGCGGCACCTACGCCGGCGTGGCGCACCCGTCGGTCATCTCGCACCTGCAGAAGCTGGGCGTCACCGCCATCGAACTGATGCCGGTGCACCAGTTCGTCAATGACGGGACACTGCAGGACAAGGGCCTGAACAACTACTGGGGCTACAACACCATCGGATTCTTTGCCCCGCAGAACACCTACAGCTCCAACGGCGACAGCGGCCAGCAGGTCCAGGACTTCAAGGCCATGGTCCGCTCGCTGCACCAGGCCGGCATTGAAGTGATCCTGGACGTGGTGTACAACCACACCGCGGAAGGCAACCACCTGGGCCCCACGCTGTCCTTCAAGGGCATCGACAACCAGTCCTACTACCGCCTCATGGAGGGCGACGAGAAGCACTACATGGACTACACAGGCACGGGCAACTCGCTCAACGTCCGCCAGCCCCACTCCCTGCAGCTGCTCATGGACTCCCTGCGCTACTGGGTCACCGAGATGCACGTGGACGGCTTCCGCTTCGACCTCGCCTCCACCCTTGCCCGCGAGTTTTACGACGTGGACAAGCTCTCCACCTTCTTCGAACTCATCCAGCAGGACCCGGTGGTCTCCCAGGTCAAGCTCATCGCCGAGCCTTGGGACGTGGGCCCCGGCGGCTACCAGGTGGGCAACTTCCCGCCGCAGTGGACCGAGTGGAACGGCAAGTACCGCGACACCGTCCGCGACTTCTGGCGCGGCGAGCCGGCCACGCTGGGAGAATTCGCCTCCCGCATCACCGGGTCCGCTGACCTGTACGAACACTCGGGCCGCCGTCCGGTGGCGTCCATCAACTTTGTCACCGCCCATGACGGCTTCACGCTCGCAGACTTGGTCTCCTACAACGAGAAGCACAACGATGCCAACGGCGAGGACAACAACGACGGCGAATCGCACAACCGGTCCTGGAACTGCGGTGCCGAAGGTCCCACCGACGATCCCGCCGTCCTGGGGCTGCGCGCCCGCCAGCAGCGGAACTTCATCGCCTCGCTGCTGCTCTCCCAGGGTGTTCCCATGCTGCTGCACGGCGACGAACTGGGCCGCACCCAGCAGGGCAACAACAACGGCTACTGCCAGGATTCGGAACTGACCTGGATCAACTGGGAGAACATCGACCAGCCCCTCATCGAATTCACGGCCGCAGTCAACGCGCTCCGCGCCAAGCACCCCACCTTCCGCCGGAGCCGGTTCTTCGACGGCCGGCCCGTGCTGCGAGGCGAAGGCGAGCGGCTGCCGGACATCGTATGGCTGGACCCCTCAGGCGACACCATGGAGCCCGAGGCCTGGGACAGCGGCTTTGGCCGCTCCGTTGGTGTGTTCCTCAACGGCGACGGCATCCAGGGCAAGGACGACCGCGGCCGCAGGATCACGGACGTGAACTTCGTCCTGTACTTCAACGCCCACGACGACACCGTGCCGTTCACCCTGCCCTCCGATGAGTATGCCCCGGCCTGGGACATCATCATCGACACTGCCGGTCACAACGCGGACACTGCACCGGTCAAGGCCGGTGAGGCCCTGCCTGTCGCCGCAAAGTCCCTGGTGGTACTCCGCGCCCACACCGTGGAGGAGACCGAGCCGGACCACTCTGTTGCGGCCTCGCTTGCTGCACTGTCCCAGACGGCTACCGCCGAAACCGCTGCCCTGAGCACACCCACGGTGCCGGAGCCCAGGAAAACAAAGAAGGTCAGGGCGCCGAAGGAGCCAGCCAAGTGAAGGTTCCGGCGTCCACCTACCGGCTCCAGATCCGCAGCAGCTTCACACTTTTCGACGCCGCGGACACGGTGCCATACCTGAAGTCGCTGGGTGTGGACTGGGTCTACCTCTCGCCCATCCTCACCGCGGAACAGGGTTCGGACCACGGCTATGACGTGACGGATCCTTCGGTTGTTGACCCGGCGCGGGGCGGCCCGGAAGGGCTGCTGGCTCTGTCCAAGGCCGCCCGTGCCCACGGCATGGGTGTGCTGGTGGACATCGTCCCCAACCACGTGGGCGTGGCCTCACCGGCGCAGAACCCGTGGTGGTGGTCGCTGCTGCAGGAGGGCCAGGGCTCGCCTTACGCCGCAGCGTTCGACGTCGACTGGGACCTGGCAGGCGGGAAGATCCGCCTGCCCATGCTGGGCTCGGACGATGACCTGGACAAGCTGGAGGTCAAGGACGGCGAGCTCCGGTACTACGACCACCGTTTCCCGCTAGCGCCAGGCACCTACGCCGACGGCGACTCCCCGCAGGACGTCCACGGCCGCCAGCACTACCAGCTCATGGACTGGCGCCGCGCGGACGCGGAGCTGAACTACCGGCGGTTCTTCGCGGTCACCACGCTGGCGGGCATCCGGGTGGAGGACCGCTGGGTCTTTGACCAGGCCCATGCGGAAGTCAAGCGCTGGTTCGCCGACGGCCTGGTGGACGGGCTTCGTGTGGACCACCCCGACGGCCTGGCGGATCCCGCCGGGTACCTGCGCTGGCTGAAGGAAGCCAGCGGCGGTGCGTATGTGCTCGTTGAGAAGATCCTGGAGCCGGGGGAGGAGCTCCCGGGAGACTTCGCCTGCGAGGGCACCACCGGCTACGACGCACTGGCGGACGTGGACCGGGTGCTCGTGGACCCTGCCGGCCAGCAGGGACTCGATCAGCTGGACGCCGCCCTGCGGGGTACCGGTGCTCCGGCCGACTACGCGGAGATGATCCGCGGCACCAAACGGATGATCGCTGACGGCATCCTGCGGTCCGAGGTGCTTCGATTGGCGCGTTTGGTGCCCGCATCCCACGGCTTGTCCGTTGAGGCTGCAGCGGACGCGATCGCCGAAATCATCGCCTCGTTCCCGGTCTACCGCAGCTACCTGCCGGTGGGCGCCGAGGTGTTGAAGGAAGCGTGCGGGTCAGCGGCAGAGCACCGTCCGGACCTCGCTCCGGCTGTGGGCGTCCTGCTGCCGTTGCTGCTGGACCCCGCCAACCCCATCGCCGTGCGTTTCCAGCAGACCTCGGGGATGGTCATGGCCAAGGGCGTGGAGGACACCGCGTTCTACCGCTACACCCGGCTGGGCACCCTGACCGAGGTGGGCGCTGAACCCACCGAGTTCGCTGTGTCCGCCGAGGAATTCCATCACCGGATGCGGCGCCGGCACGAGGACCTGCCCCTGTCCATGACCACGCTGTCCACGCACGACACCAAGCGCAGCGAAGACGCGCGGGCCCGAATCTCGGTCATCGCCGAACTGCCGGACGAGTGGACCGCCACGCTGGCCACGCTCCGTGAACTGGCCCCGATTCCGGACGGACCCTATGAAAACCTGCTGTGGCAGGCAATCGTGGGTGCCTGGCCGGCGTCACGGGAACGTCTGCAGGGCTACGCCGAAAAGGCTGCCCGCGAGGCGGGGAATTCCACCACATGGACCAACCCGGACACGGACTTTGAGGCCCGCGTCCAGGCGGCCGTGGATGCGGCGTTCGACGACGTCCGCGTCACCACCGTGGTGGAGGACTTCGTGTCCCGGATCGACTCCGCTGCCGCGTCCAACTCTCTGGCAGCCAAGATCGTCCAGCTGACCATGCCCGGCGTTCCGGACGTCTACCAGGGGTCCGAGTTCTGGGAGCGGTCGCTGACTGACCCGGACAACCGGCGCCCGGTCGACTTTGCCCGGCGGAAAATGGAGCTGGCAGCCATCGACGCCGGCACCCTGCCCGCGGCAGGCACCGAAGCCAGCAAGCTGCTGGTGACGTCCCGTGCACTGCGGCTCCGCCGCGACCGGCCCGACCTTTTCCAGGACTACCGTCCGGTCACCGCAACCGGGGCCGCCTCCCGGCACGTGCTGGCGTTCCAGCGCGGCGCTTCTGGGGCGCTCACCATCGCTACCCGGCTCCCCGTGGGACTGGAACACGACGGCGGGTGGCGGGACACCGCCGTCGACCTTTCCACCGCGATGAAGGACGAGCTCACCGGCACCAGCTACGGGGCCGGTACGGTTTCGGTGGCCGACGTCCTGGGTACCTACCCGGTGGCTTTGCTGGTACCGGTGGATGGAGACAACGCATGACCCTGGTAAACGAAGGTTCCGGCCGGTTCGACGTTTGGGCGCCGGACGCCTCTGAGGTGGTGCTGCTCGCGAACGGTGAGCGGTACCCCATGAAACAGGTCGCCGCTGTCCCTGGCGCGGAAGGCTGGTGGTCCGCGCCGGATGCCCCGGAGGATGCCGAAGTGGACTACGGCTACCTGCTCGACGGCGACACCACCCCTCTGCCGGACCCCCGGTCGCGCCGCGTCCCGGAGGGCGTCCATGCGCTGTCCCGGACGTATGATCCCGGGTCCCACACCTGGCAGGATGCGGGCTGGCGCGGGAAGGAACTGCGCGGCTCGGTCATCTATGAACTTCACGTGGGAACCTTCACGCCCGAAGGAACCCTCGATGCAGCGGCCGGCAAGCTCAGCTACCTCGCGGACCTCGGTGTGGATTTTGTGGAACTGCTGCCGGTCAACGGTTTCAACGGCACCCACAACTGGGGCTACGACGGCGTGCAGTGGTTCGCCGTCCACGAGCTCTATGGCGGTCCTGCGGCCTACCAGCGCTTTGTGGACGCCGCACACGCAGCCGGCATGGGCGTTATCCAGGACGTGGTCTATAACCACCTCGGGCCCAGCGGCAACTACCTTCCCCGGTTCGGCCCCTACCTCAAGCAGGGCGACGCCAACACGTGGGGCGACGCCGTCAACCTCGACGCCGCCGGCTCCGACGTCGTGCGTGAATACATCCTGGACAACGCCGCCCTGTGGCTGCGCGATTACCATGTGGACGGCCTGCGCCTTGACGCTGTCCACGCGCTGCGGGACGAGCGGGCCGTGCATCTGCTGGAGGAGTTCGGGGCGCTGGGCGATGCCATTTCCGCCGAAACCGGGCTGCCCAAGACGCTGATCGCGGAATCAGACCTGAACAATCCGCGGCTGCTGTACCCGCGGGACGTGAACGGTTTCGGCCTCGCCGGGCAGTGGAGCGACGACTACCACCACGCCGTCCACGTCAACGTCAGCGGCGAGACGGCGGGATACTACGCCGATTTTGCGTCGCTCGGGGTGCTGGCCAAGGTCCTCAAGGACGGTTTCCTCCACGACGGCAGCTACTCGAGCTTCCGCGGGCGCCATCACGGCCGGCCCATCAACGCGTCGCTGGTGCACCCCGCCGCGCTGGTGGTGTGCAGCCAGAACCATGACCAGATCGGCAACCGTGCCACCGGGGACAGGCTGTCGCAGTCGCTTTCCTACGGGCCGTTGGCTCTGGCCGCCGTCCTGACGCTGACCTCCCCGTTCACGCCCATGCTGTTTATGGGGGAGGAGTTCGGCGCCTCCACGCCGTGGCAGTTCTTCACCTCGCACCCCGAGCCTGAGCTGGGCAAGGCGACGGCGGAGGGCAGGATCCGTGAGTTCGAGCGCATGGGGTGGGATCCCGCCGTCGTACCCGATCCGCAGGATCCCGAGACGTTCCGGCGCTCCAAGCTGGACTGGGCCGAAGCCTCGGAAGGTGACCACGCGCGGCTGCTGGCGCTGTACCGGTCACTGACCGCACTGCGTCGCGCCCACCCTGAACTTGCCGACCTGGGCTTCGCCGAAACCGACGTGACGTTCGACGACGACGCCGGGTGGCTGCGCTTCCGGCGCGGATCCGTGGAGGTGCTGCTGAACTTCTCCCCGGAGGCGGTACGGCTGGAGAACGTCGGCAAAACGGTGCTGCTCGCGACTGACGAAGCGGTGCACGCGGAAGGCGGCTCACTCAGCCTTGCGTCGTGGAGTGCCGCCGTCGTGCTGGACTAGGTTTGACCGCCGCGGGCTGGCTTCTGTCAGCCCGCGGCGTAACAGGGCGGCACCGTCCTGTTGCCTGCATCACAGATGGCAGGATGGAACGTATGACTTATTCAGCCGCGGAAAACCGCTATGAATCCATGCCCTACCGCCGCGTCGGACGCAGTGGCCTGAGGCTCCCGGCCATCTCCCTGGGACTGTGGCACAACTTCGGCGACGACAAACCCTTCGAGACACAGCGCGCCATCCTGCGCCGCGCCTTCGACCTGGGCGTCACACACTTCGACCTCGCCAACAACTACGGACCGCCCTACGGCAGCGCCGAGACCAACTTCGGCCGCCACTTCCAGGACGACTTCAGGCCGTACCGGGACGAACTCATCATCTCCAGCAAGGCCGGCTACGACATGTGGCCCGGGCCGTATGGGAACTGGGGCTCCCGTAAATACCTGGTCGCCAGCCTGGACCAGTCGCTGACGCGCATGGGCCTGGATTACGTGGACATCTTCTACAGCCACCGGCCGGATCCCCAGACGCCGCTCGAAGAGACCATGGGCGCACTGGACCACGCCGTCCGCTCCGGCAAGGCGCTTTACGCCGGGATTTCCTCCTACACCCCCGAGCAGACCCTGGAGGCGGCCCGGATCCTCAAGGAACTTGGAACGCCGCTGCTGATCCACCAGCCGAGTTACTCCATGCTGAACCGCTGGACCGAGAACGGGCGGCCCAACCTCTACGAAACCCTGGAGCAGGTGGGAGCCGGATCCATCGCCTTCTCGCCGCTGGCCCAGGGGATGCTCACCAACCGCTACCTCCAGGGTGTCCCGGCAGATTCCCGGGCCGCGCAGGACAAGTCCCTGGACCAGGGCATGATCACCGATGAAAACCTTGGCCGTATCCGCGGGCTCAACCGGATCGCCGAGGGCCGCGGCCAGACGCTGGCGCAAATGGCCATCGCCTGGATCCTCCGCGAGCAGGGCAAGGGCACTTCGGTGACCTCGGCACTGGTCGGCGCGTCCAGCGTCCGTCAACTGGAAGACAGCCTCACAGCGGTCAGCAACCTCGACTTCACGGACGATGAGCTGCAGGCCATCGACGAGTTCGCCGTGGAATCGGACATCAACCTCTGGAAGCAGAAATAACGCTGCCTTTTGTCACACACCTCACGCAGGGGCCGGGAACAATCCCGGCCCCTGCTTGGTTGGGTAAGATGATAAAGCGCCGATTGGCGCACTGCCAGCGCGCCGCCGTCGTATTTTCCGGCATTGACCGTCCTGGCGGCTGAGGTTTTCTTCAAAGGAGTTCCGTGTCTGCAAATCCGATTCGTGTTGCCATCGTTGGTGTGGGTAACTGCGCCGCCTCGCTCGTCCAGGGTGTGCAGTACTACCGCGACGCCGATCCCCAGGCCACGATTCCGGGTCTGATGCACGTTGAGTTCGGCAAGTACCACGTCAACGATGTCCAGTTTGTTGCCGCTTTCGATGTCGACGGCAAGAAAGTCGGCGTTGACCTTGCCGACGCCATCCTGGCCAGCGAGAACAACACCATCAAGATCGCCGACGTTCCCCCCACCGGCGTGACCGTCCAGCGCGGCCACACCCTGGACGGCCTCGGCAAGTACTACCTCGAGACCATCGAGCAGTCTCCCGCAGAGCCCGTTGACATCGTCGCCGCGCTCCGCGAAGCCAAGGCCGACGTTATGGTCTGCTACCTGCCGGTTGGTTCCGAGGATGCTGCGCACTTCTACGCACAGGCTGCCATCGACGCCGGCGTGGCCTTCGTCAACGCCCTGCCGGTCTTCATTGCCGGCACCAAGGAATGGGCGGACAAGTTCACCGCCGCCGGCGTCCCCATCGTGGGCGACGACATCAAGAGCCAGATCGGCGCCACCATCACGCACCGCGTCATGGCCAAGCTCTTCGAAGACCGCGGTGTCACCCTGGACCGCACGTACCAGCTGAACGTCGGCGGCAACATGGACTTCAAGAACATGCTGGAGCGCGACCGCCTGGAGTCCAAAAAGATCTCCAAGACCCAGGCCGTGACCTCCAACGTCGAAGCCGAGCTGGCGGCAAAGGACGTCCACATTGGCCCGTCCGACTACGTCCAGTGGCTCGACGACCGCAAGTGGGCCTTCGTCCGCCTCGAGGGCCGCAACTTCGGTGACGCTCCGGTGTCGCTCGAATACAAGCTCGAAGTCTGGGACTCACCCAACTCCGCCGGCGTGATCATCGACGCCATCCGCGCCGCCAAGATCGGCCTGGACCGCGGCATCGGCGGCCCGCTGCTCTCCGCTTCGAGCTACTTCATGAAGTCCCCGCCGGAGCAGTTCAACGACGACCTCGCCCGGGAAAAGGTCGAGGCCTTCATCCGCGGCGACCTCGAGCGCTAACCCCACCCCGGACGCTCTCTCACTTAATGTGGGTTTTCGGGCGATCCTCTCTCACTTAATGTGGGTTTTCCTGCGACGCTCTCTCACTTAACGGCGGGGGAGCGTCGCAGGCGTTAACCCAGGTACCGGCGGATGGCGTGGCTGGCCTGTGCGAGTGCCAGCAGCTTCAAAAGGAGCTGGCTGTGTGTGTGCATGCCGACGGCCGCCGTGAGGATGAGCTTGTCGACACTCTCCGGCGCGGTAGTGGCGGCAATGTCGATCCGCGCGACGTCGTCCGCTGCCTTGCTGTAAGTCTCCAGCTCGTCCTCTGAGACCGGAATGTTGAGGCTCGCCATCAGTTCCAGGTGGGCCGTCAGGGCGCTCCGTGCGTCACTGGGGGAATCAGGCCAACCGCGAAGGCGTACGACGGCGTCAGTCGCCGCTGCGGCGTCCCCGCCGACCGCCGTGGTGTAGTTTTCAAGGTTAAGAACCACCCGCTGAACCGCGGCGAGGAGATCAAGGCGGGGCACGCCGTCGGCCATTTTCACGAGACCGCGGATCTGCGCGATGTTCAGGCCAACGATCTTGCGGAGTGCCTGTATCAAGTCGAGGCGTTCGAGGTGCCGTGCTGAATACTCCGCACGGGTTGCGTGGATGGCCTCACCGCCCGGCAGCAGGCCTTCCCGCAGGTAGTACTTGATGCTCGCCGGCGATATTCCCGACCGCTCGCTCAGTTGCTTGAGCTGCATTCCGCCCTCTTTCCGTGGCCCGCCGGGATAGTCAAGCGGGTTCCCGCTATCCTGATGTACAGCCATGGATAGTGGCTCTATCCTAATGCTATGGAGCCTTGGAATGTCCTACTTGTCAGCCACGTTATTGCCGCGCTTTTTGTCTTGGCCATCGGTCCCCTGCAGATCTTGCGCAGGCGTCGGGACCGGATCCACCGCACCATGGGCTACGTGTGGGTCTCAGCCATGTACTACGTCTGCTTCAGCAGTTTCTGGATTGTCTCCGATGGGCATTTCAGCTGGCTTCACGGGCTGTCGGCCTTCACCATCGTGACCGTCACGCTCGGCCTGGTGAGCGCCATTCGCGGCAATATCGCGTCGCATCTGGGGAACATGATTGGCAGCTACATCGGCATTGCCGTGGCCTTCGCCTTTGCTGTGACAGTGCCGGGCCGTGCCATTCCGGCGTTGCTCGCCACCGATCCCGCCTCCGTGGTTTTTGTGTGCGGCCTCGTGGTGCTGAGCACTGTGGCGATCTTCGTATCGCTGAAGCGGGGCGGCCGGGCAGGTGGACCGGCGCGTACTGTTGCTGCCGCCAACGTGACGCCGGCCCGCGCGCGTTCGTAACGCCGCCGGCAGTGCGAGAGGGTTGGGCGAAAACCCGCATTAAGTGAGAGAGCGTCGCCGGAAAACCCGCATTAAGTGAGAGAGCGTCCGGGGTTAGGAGAGGCCGACCGGGTTGCCGGCGTCGTCAACGTCCATGCGCATCGCGGCCGGGGCGGCAGGCAGGCCGGGCATGGTCATGACCGCTCCCGTCAACGCCACGATGAAGCCCGCGCCGGTCTTCGGGATGAGGTCGCGCACGTGGATGGTGAAGCCTTTGGGCGCGCCGAGCCGGGAGGCGTCGTCGGTGAAGGAGTACTGGGTCTTGGCCATGCAGACCGGCAGCCCGGACCAGCCGTTCTTCTCGATGTCGGCCAGGCGCTTCAGGGCCGGGACGGAGAAGTCCACGCCGTCGGCACCGTAGATCTCCTGGGCGATGGTCCGGATCTTCTCCTCCACAGGCAGGTCCAGCGGATAGAGGTGCCGAAATGACGATGGCGCAGCAACCGCCGCCGCCACCTTCGCGGCCAGTTCGTCGCCGCCGTCACCGCCGCCGCCGCGCCCCCACACGTCGGCCACCGCTGCCTGCACACCTTCGGACGCGCACCACTCCAACAGCCAGTCGAGCTCCTCATCGGTGTCGGAGGAGAACCTATTGATGGCCACCACCGGCGCCACCCCGAACTTCTCCACGTTGTGGATGTGCCGCCGCAGGTTTGCGACGCCGGCCTGCAGCGCTTCAAGATCGGGCTCGGTGAGCCGGTCCTTGGGTACGCCGCCCTGCATTTTCAGCGCGCGGACAGTGGCCACCACCACGACGGCGGAGGGCGCCACGCCACCCATCCGGGCCTTGATATCCATGTATTTCTCAGCGCCCAGGTCCGCGCCGAAGCCCGCTTCGGTGACCACGATGTCCGCAAGCCGCCGGGCGGTCTGGGTGGCGATCAGCGAATTGCAGCCGTGCGCGATGTTGGCGAACGGACCGCCGTGGACCAGGGCAGGGGTGCCGGCGATGGTCTGCACCAGGTTCGGCTTGATGGCTTCCTTCAGGAGCAGGGTCAGCGCACCCTGGACACCGAGGTCCGCCACCGTCACGGGAACCCGGGCGTAGGTGTAGCCAAACGTGATCCGGCCCAGGCGCTCGCGGAGGTCGGCCAGATCTGTGGCGAGGCAGAAGACAGCCATGATCTCCGAGGCGACCGTGATGTCGAAGCCGTCCTGCCGCGGCACACCCTGCGTGGGCCCGCCCAGGCCGATGATCACCTCGCGGAGGGACCGGTCGTTCATGTCCAGCACCCGTTTGAACGTCATCCGCCGCGGATCGATGTTCAGCTCGTTGCCCTGGTAGATGTGGTTGTCCACGAGCGCCATCAGCGCGTTGTTCGCCGACGTCACGGCGTGGAAGTCGCCTGTGAAGTGCAGGTTGATTTCGTCCATCGGCAGGACCTGGGAATAGCCGCCCCCGGTGGCACCGCCTTTCATGCCGAGGATGGGGCCCAGCGACGGTTCCCGCAGCGCGATCATCACCTTGTGCCCGGCCCGGGCCAGCGAATCGGCCAGCCCCACGGTCGTGGTCGACTTGCCCTCCCCGGCCGGCGTGGGCGACATTGCCGAGACCAGCACAACTTTCCCGAAAGGCGCGGGCGCGGTCAGGAGGGAGGGATCAACTTTGGCCTTGTACCGTCCGTAGGGTTCCACCGATGCCGCGTTGATGCCGGCCGCCGCTGCGATATCGGCAATTGGCCTGATGATGGCCCGCCGTGCGATCTCCAGGTCGCTCAGGGAATTCAGGCCGGTCATTGAGGCTCCTTAGGGCGCCGCGACGGCCGCTGCCGCCGCGATGGTGTGGACGTCCGGGATCAGCCGGCTTGCCCGGTGCTGTTCGACGGCGGTGTGGTAAGTCTCCAGCGTGATGGCCGCGGTGCGGTTCCAGCCCAGGTTCTCGGCCCTGATGGCGGCGGCCCGGCCCATGTCGGCGCGGGTTTCCGGGTCGTCGTACAGGGCTTCGAACGCGTCCGCCCAGTCCCTGGCGTGGTGCCCCTCCACCAGGAGTCCGGTCCGGCCATGGCAGATCGCACGGGACAGGCCGCCCACGCGCGTTCCCACCACCGGGGTTCCGCAGGCCTGCGCTTCAATGGCCACCAAGCCAAAGGACTCGCTGTAAGACGGCATCACCACAACGTCCGCCGCCCTGAACCAGGACGCCAGCTCCGGCGCACTCACCGGCGGAAGGTGCGTCACGACGTCGTCCATGCCTGCTTCCGTAATCAACTGGTGGAGGTTGAAGTCCTTGTTCCCGCTCAACGCCCCAAGGATGGTGAGCCGCAGATCGATCTCAGGCCGCCGCTTCCGCAGCAGCGCGGCTGCCTTGAGCAGGACCTGCGGACCCTTCAGCCGCTGTATCCGGCCGGCGAAGAGCAGGTGGAAGGTCTCCGGCGGGATGCCCCGCTCCGCCCTGGACCGTGCCCGGAACGCAGGGGTAAAGGTGGTGAGGTCCACGCCCGGCGGAGCCACATCGATCCGGTCGGCGTCGGCCCCGTAGTGGGAGACGAGTTCCTTGGCCTCTGCACTGGTGTTGGCGACGAGCCGGGCGGCGCCGTCCACAATCCGGTGCTCGCCCTCCTCGCGCCGCCGCGGTTCGGGCTGTTCGCCGGACTGGAGCAGGAGATTCTTGACCTTGGCCATGGTGTGCATGGTGTGGATCAGCGGCACGTTCCACAGCTCCGCAAGTTCCAGGCCGGCAATCCCGGACACCCAGTAGTGCGAGTGGATGACGTCGTACCGGCCGTGCAGCTGATGCTGGCGAATACGGTCGATTTCGGCCACCAGGCTGTGGAGGAGTGCTGGCAGCTCTTCTTTGGGGATCTTCCGCGGCGGCCCGGCCAGCACGTTGTGGACGCACACACCGGGGCTGGGATGCTCGACGGCGGGCTGCTTGGCTGACGTGGACCGGGTGAAGATTTCCACCTCCACGCCGGTTTCAGCGAGCGCGGCGGCCAGTTCGCGGATGTAGACGTTCATCCCGCCGGCGTCGCCGGAGCCCGGCTGCTCCATGGGGGAGGTGTGGAGGGAGAGTAACGCGACCCTGCGGATCAGTGTCATGGCCCCTCCTTCCCGCCGCCGGAGCGGCGTCCGCCCCGGCTGTTATCCACTCGGTAAAACACTACTCCTGCCGCCACAGTGCACCCAGCGCAGGGAAGGCGCGCTCATAGGCGGATAACAGTGCCGCCCCCAGTTCAGCCGAGTCCACCAGGGGATGCCTGCTGAAGGCGTCGACGGCGGCGGCCCGGTCGCCCTGCGTCGCGGCCCTCACGGTGAGCCGTTCCACGTCCTTGACCCGGCGCAGCAGGCTGAGTTGCTCCGGGGGCGGGGCCGACTGCGCCAGCGGCACGGCGCCGTCGGGCGTTACCGTGCAGGGGACCTCGACGACGGCGTCCGCCGGCAATCCCGGAATGGCCGCTTGCGGAGCAGCTCCTGCAGCGGCGGCCGCCTGTGCAGGAAGGGTGTTGGGCGTGTTGAGGATCAGCTGGGTTTCGGACGCGCCCGGGTCGCGGCCAGGGCCGGATGGCCCGTCCGCCAGCGCACGCATCACGGCGAGGGCGACCCGTTCATAGCCGCCGCCGGCGAGATCGGCCTCGTCCCGCTGCTCACCATGCGTGCGTGCCTCGGCGAGGTAGCCTTCCTCCCGGGAGCGCCGGGCAGCGTCCCACAGCGTGAACGCGTCTGCTCCGGCAGAGGCGAGCCGCGGGTACAGCCCCGCCTGCTGGTGGTGGATGGACTCGCCCCGCGTGACCGCCATGGAGCGCATGGCTGCGGCGGCGCTCTCGCGCTGGTAGTAGTAATAGAGGTATTCGTTGGGCAGGGCGCCGAGCTCCGCCAGGAACGGTTGGGGGAACAGCCGGCCTTCCTCAAAGGACGCGAGGGCAGCCTGGTCGGCGAGGAGCCCGGGCAGCAGGTCCCGGCCCCCGAACTCCAGCCGGTACAGCCAGCCGAGATGGTTCAGCCCGTAGTAGCCCACGCCGTCGAGCCTCCCGTCAGGAAGGGACAGCCCTGACGCCCGCGCCGCCCGGTGCACCAGCCCGCCCGCGGAATCGCAGATCCCGATGACCCGGTTGCCGAGCACCGGAACGAGCGCCTCGGTGACCATGCCAGCCGGGTTGGTGAAGTTGATCAGCCACGCGTCCGGGCAGTGTTCCTGTATCTGCCGTGCCAGGTGCAGCATCTCCGGGATGGTCCGCAGGGCATAGGAGATGCCGCCGGCGCCGGTGGTTTCCTGGCCCAGCAGCCCGAGATCCCGGGCCACCCTTTCATCGGCAACCCGGCCGGCCGTACCGCCGGGGCGGATCGCGGCGAACACCAGGTCGGCGCCGCGTAATGCCTCCCGCAGCGACGTGGTGGTTCGGACGGCGGGCGGCCGCGCACCTGCGGCAGCACCGTCGTCGGGCGTTGGCGTGCCGGACACAGGCATCGCGCGCAGGACCGCGGCGATGGCACTGAGGCGGCCGGGGTCGACGTCGTAGAGCACCAGTTCGCTGACCAGCCCGGCGAAGGGGCCAGAGGCCAGCGCCCGGTAGACAAGGGGCACACGGAATCCGCCGCCGCCGGCAATCATGAGCCGCATAGTCAGCAGTGTAGGCCCCGCGGGCGCACCACTACCGCAGCGCGGTGGCAGGGCGTAGTCTGCGGGACATGGACGTCACTCCGGACCGCCGTTTCGATCCGCTTGCCGCCGTCCGTTCACAGACCGATGGCGGGTTCGACCTCATCCTGGCGGGCACAGTTTTCCAGGACATCATCTTCACGGGCCTGCCGCACGCGCCCGAGCCCGGCACCGAAATCTGGAGCGAAGGGATGGGCAGCTGTCCCGGCGGCGTGGCCAACCAGGCGATTGCCGCGGCGAGGCTCGGTTTAAAGACGGGGCTCGCTGCCGCCTTCGGGGATGACGGGTACGGGGACTACAACTGGAAAATCCTGGCGGGGCAGGAGCACGTGGACCTGAGCCTGTCACGCCGCGTGCCGGGCTGGCACTCGCCGGTCACCGTCTCGCTCAGCGTCCAGCACGACCGGTCGCTGGTGACGCACGGCCACCCCGCCCCCGTCACGGCGTCGGAACTGATCGGGCCGCCGCCTCCGGCGCTCGCGGGCATCGCCGAGCTCGGCGTCGAGATTGAACCGTGGGCCAAGGCGGCGCACCAGGCCGGGGTCAAACTGTTCGGCGACGTCGGCTGGGACCCCAGCGGTGAATGGGCCCCGGTCAGGCTGGAGAACCTGCAGTACTTCCACGCCTTCCTGCCCAACCAGCGCGAGGCGATGGCCTTCACGGGCAAGGACAACCCGTGGTCCGCGCTCTACGCCCTGGCCGACCGCGTGCCCGTGGCCGTGGTGACGCTCGGCGCCCAGGGTGCCATGGCCGTGGACTCCGAAACCGGGGAGGAAGAGTGGGTGCCGTCCCTGCCGGTCACCGCCTTTGATCCCACCGGCGCCGGCGACTGCTTCGATGCCGCCTTTATTGTGGGCAGCCTCGCGGGCTGGCCGCTGGGGAACAGGCTTCGCTTCGCCAACCTGTGCGCCTCGCTGGCCGTGCAGGAGGTGGGCGGCTCGCTGGCCGCGCCCGGCTGGGGCGACATTGCCGACTGGTGGAAGCGGGCCAACGCCCGGCCCGAACGCCAGAGCAGCCAGTGGCTCCGCCGCTTCGGCTTCCTCGCGGACATTGTCAGCGACGTCCCGCTCGCGGCCCAGCGCCGGGCCAGTGCCACCATCGCGCACCTCTCCGACGCGTAGCGGCCGACGACGGGGCGTCGCCGCAGCGGCACGCCGATTATCCCGCCCTGACAGGCCGCACTAGAATCACTAACGTGACTTACCCCCTAGCAACCGGAGATTTCAGCGCGGCCCCAGGGACGGATCCGCTGTACGAGCGGTCCGCCGTGATCGACCTGGACGCCATCCGGCACAACGTCCGCCGGCTGGCCGATGTGGCCTCACCTGCCAAGGTCATGGCCGTGGTGAAAGCCGACGCCTACGGGCACGGCGCGGTTCCCGTTGCCCGTGCGGCCCTCGACGCCGGTGCCTCCTGGCTGGGCGTTGCGCATATCTCCGAGGCCCTGGCGCTTCGGGCGGCGGGCATCGACGCGCCCCTGCTGGCGTGGCTGCACACCACGGAAAGCAACTTTGCCGCGGCGGTGGCTGCCGGCGTCGACATCGGCTGCTCAGGGTGGGAACTGGACCGTATTGTTGCTGCCGCGCGTGACCAGGAGCGGCCTGCCCGGATCCATTTGAAGGTGGACACGGGCCTGGGCCGGAACGGCGCAACCCTCGCGTCATGGGACCAGCTGGTGGGCGAGGCCATGGAGTATCAGGACCAGGGCCTCCTGCGTGTGGTTGGCATTTTCTCGCACCTGTCAGTTGCCGACGAGCCCGAACGGCCCGAAACCGACGAGCAGCTGGCCGTCTTCCGCGAGGTGGTGGCCGTGGCCGAGGACGCCGGCGTGGACCCCGAAGTCCGGCACCTGGCCAACACTCCGGCCACGCTTTCCCGCCCCGATACGCACTTTGACCTGGTCCGTGTGGGGCTTGGCATCTACGGCCTCTCGCCGTTTGAAGGCCAGACGTCCGCCGAGCTGGGCCTCCGTCCGGCGATGACGCTGCGCACCCTGGTTTCACAGTGCAAGGACGTCCCCGACAGGCAGGGTGTCTCGTACGGCCTGCGCTATCACACCAGCGGACCGAGCACCCTGGCCCTGATCCCGATGGGCTACGCGGACGGCGTGCCCCGCGTGGCTACCGGCGGGCCTGTCCGGGTGGCCGGCCGGACCTACCCCGTGGTGGGCCGGATCGCCATGGACCAGATGGTCATCGACGTCGGCAACATCGGCCCCGCCGGCGCGGACCTTTTCGGCGCCGAGGCCGTCCTGTTCGGCAACGGGGACGACGACGGTCCCACAGCTGACGACTGGGCCGTCGCCGCCGGGACCAACAACTACGAGATCGTCACCCGGATCAGCCCCCGGGTGCCGCGCCGGTTCGTAAACGAAAGCCCCGTCATTAACGAAAGTTCCGCCGTCGGTCGTTCCGCTGCTCCGCAGTCCGCCGCGCAGGTCACGCCGTGACGGCGTCGGCGCAGGCGGAGGTGCCTGCCTGGGAACAGACGCTCAAGGTGACGACGGCGGACCAGACCCACGCGCTCGGCGCGGCGTTGGGCGAGATGCTGCAGGCGGGGGACCTGCTGGTGCTGACCGGCGAGCTGGGTGCCGGGAAAACCACGTTCACCCAGGGCCTCGGTGAGGGCCTGGGCGTCCGCGCGGGCATCATTTCGCCCACGTTTGTCCTGGTCCGGATCCATCCCAACCTGCCTGACGGCCCGCGCCCCGGCGGCCCGGATCTGGTGCACGTTGATGCGTACCGGCTGGGCTCGGCGTCGGAAATTGACGATATCGACTTGGAAAACACGCTGGATTCGTCCGTGACGGTGGTGGAGTGGGGGCGCGGCCGGGTGGAGCACCTGACCGACAGCCGCCTGGAAGTGGACCTGCACCGCCCTATCGGACTCGACGCGGTGGGAGCCTCCGAGCCGATCCCCGGTCACACCGACGTCCTGGACTTTGACACCGGGGACGACGACGAACCGCGCACCATCGTGATGCGCGGCTTCGGCCCCCGCTGGAGCACCAAGCCCGTCCTCGGCGGATTCGAAGGGACATCCTGATGCTCATCCTTGCCATCGACACCTCGGCCGTCGCCAGCGCCGCCCTGGTCTCGGACGATGCCCTCGAAGGCGTGGTGGCCAGCTTCGCCACGGAAGACACCCGCAGCCACGCCGAAGTCCTGGCCCCCGGCATCGAGGACCTGCTCGCCTCGGCCGGCGTCACCGGACAGGACATCGACGCGATTGTCACGGGCGTGGGCCCGGGCCCGTTCACCGGCCTGCGCTCAGGGATAGCCACCGCGCGGACCCTCGCCTTCGTCTGGGACAAGCCGCTCTACGGGCTGATGAGCCTCGACGCCGTCGCGCTGGAAGTGGCCGAATCCACCGACGCGGCTGCCGAGTTCCTGGTGGTCACCGACGCGCGGCGCAAAGAGGTTTACTGGGCCCGCTACAGCCTTGCCGAGGGGCAGCTTCCGCAGCTGGAAGACGGCCCGCACGTGGGCTTTGCCGCGGACCTGCCGGATCTGCCGGCGTACGGCGCCGGTGCCGGGCTGTACAGTGACGTCCTGCGGGCAGACCCCGACTTCAGCACGGAACAGCCCGACGCCCTGTACCTCGGGCAGTTCGCGCTGGCCCGGCTCGCGTCCGGCGGGCAGCTGCTGGACTCCACACCCCTGTACCTCCGGGAATCGGACGCCCAGGTGCCCGGGCCGCGGAAGCGGGCGCTATGAGCACGCCCGGCGGTACCGGCCGCTCCGGCGACGACGGCGTGGTCTTTCGGGACATGACCCTGGAGGACGTTCCCACGGTCAATGCCCTCGAACAGCGGCTGTTCCCGGCGGATGCCTGGCCGCTGGAGATGTTCCTCGCGGAATTGGCCCAGCCCGGGACACGGCGCTACCTCGTGGCAGAAAGCGGCGGGGGCATTGTGGGCTACGCCGGCCTGATGTGCATCGAACCCATCGCGGACGTCCAGACCATCGCCGTCGTGCCTGAACACGAGGGACGGGGCATCGGCTCGGCCCTCCTGACCCGGCTGATCGACGAGGCACGCCGCCGCCGCGCAGCCGATGTGCTGCTGGAGGTCCGCGAAGACAACCCGCGGGCGCAGCAGCTGTACGTGCGGTTCGGCTTCGAACAGATCCATGTGCGGCGAAAGTACTACCGCGACGGCGTTGACGCCCTCATTATGCGGCTGCAGCTGGTGCCCGACGGCTCTGTGCCCGGCTCTGCGCCCGCCGACCCCACGCGCGCCGCCGACCCCACGCGCGCCGCCGACCCCACACCTGAAGCCGGCTCACCAACGAAAGCAGACCAGGCATGAACCGCTCGCAGCCACTGGTGCTGGGCATCGAATCTTCCTGCGACGAGACCGGCGTGGGCATCGTCCGCGGCACCACGCTGCTCACCAACACCGTGTCCTCCTCGATGGACGAGCACGTCCGTTTTGGCGGCGTCATCCCTGAGATCGCGTCCCGCGCGCACCTTGACGCGTTTGTGCCAACGCTGCGGCAGGCCCTGTCCGATGCCGGCGTGACGCTAGTCGACGTCGACGCCATCGCCGTCACCTCGGGACCAGGGCTCGCCGGCGCGCTCATGGTGGGGGTCTGTGCTGCAAAGGCACTGTCCGTGGCCACGGGCAAACCGCTGTATGCGATCAACCACCTGGTGGCGCACGTCGGCGTCGGGCTGCTGGACGGTGCCGCGGCTGCCCCGGAGCTCCCGGAAAACCTCGGCGCGCTGCTGGTCTCCGGCGGCCACACCGAGATCCTGAAGATCAACAGCATTACCGACGACGTCCGGCTCCTCGGCTCAACCATCGACGACGCCGCCGGCGAGGCCTACGACAAGGTGGCCCGCATCCTGGGCCTCGGCTATCCGGGCGGCCCGGCCATCGACAAGCTGGCCCGCACCGGAAACGCCAAGGCCATCCGTTTCCCGCGCGGCCTCAGCCAGCCGAAATACATGGGTACCGCCGAGGAACCCGGCCCGCACCGCTACGACTGGTCCTTCAGCGGCCTGAAGACCGCCGTCGCCCGCTGCGTGGAGCAGTTCGAAGCCCGGGGCGAGGCGGTCCCCGTGGCGGACATTGCCGCGGCATTCCAGGAAGCCGTGGTGGACGTCATTACGTCCAAGGCCGTGCTGGCCTGCCGGGAGCACGGCATTAAGGACGTGCTGCTGGGCGGGGGAGTGGCGGCCAACTCGAGGCTGCGCGAGCTCACCGGCCAGCGGTGTGCGTCCGCCGGCATCAGACTCCACGTGCCGCCCCTGGACCTGTGCACGGACAACGGGGCCATGGTGGCGGCGTTGGGAGCGCAGCTGGTGATGGCGGGGGTCGGGCCGAGCGGGATCCGCTTCGCTCCCGACTCATCCATGCCGGTCACCGCGGTGTCCCTGCCCGCCTAGGGCAGGTTGAACCGCCCGGCTAGCTTTCAATCGGAAACTGTGGCAACCGCAACGCCCGCCCCCGCCAGGTAATTGGTAATCACACCGGCAAATACCTTGTCCGGGATCCCGGTTTCCTGCTGTCCGGCAAGTGCATTGGCCAGCAGCGGGTAGTCACCTGATTGCAGGACCTCGGCGACATATTTCGAGCGTGCCAGTGCAACGCCGTCGCCGTTTCCTGAGTCCGCGGCGGCGAGTTCATTCTGTACATAGGCGGATGTGATGGCCGTCAGCATGGCCACCGTCTGCATCTTGGCGGGTCCGGGCAGGTCCACGGGCTGGAGGGCGGCCAAGGCGCGCTCCAGGTAGCGGAGGGTATTAGGCCCCAGGGACGGACGGGTCAGCAGCAGCGGGGCCAGCCAGGGATGCCGGTGCATGATAGCCCTGCCCTGGTGCGCCAGGTTCAGCAGTTGAATGCCTGGTGGTTCACTGGAAGGGCCGAGGTCGTATTCAGCACTGGCCGTGTCCATCATGATTTCAACGAGCTCGTCGTGCGATTTCAGGTAGCGGTACAGGGTGGCTGCGCCGGCTCCGATGCTTGCAGCGACACTGCGGGTGGACACTGATGCCAGTCCGTCCCGGTCGGCGATCCCGATCGCCGCCAGGGCGATTCCATGCCGCGAGTGCCCCGGTTTTGGCCCGACGCCCGAACGCTCCGGCCGTTGCCAGACATCTACAGGGTGATCCTTCGCCATCCCTTATCCGCCCCTCATCCTGTCCGTCGCGTTTGTCCCCGCCTCCATTCCACTATATTCTTACTGCGATCAGTGTTCGCAATTAAGCGGAATGAGGCACGGCATGCAGATACTCATGATCACGCCCGGCACCCGAGGCGATGTCGCCCCGATGGCAGGGCTGGGCAGCAGGCTTCGAACCCTGGGGTTTGATGTCGCCATCGCCTCCAATGCCGCCTATGCCCCGGTGGTCACCAGCGCCGGCTGCGAGCATCGGGAGCTGCCCGGGGACATGAGCCATCTGGTCAGCCCTGCGCCGCCAGGACGGAAAGAGACAGGCGCGGATCTGCGCAGCTATATGCGCGAACTTGGTGACTACTTTGAGCTGGCCGCAACCGGCACGCTGGCGGCCGTCGAAGCGGGAGCCGACGTGGTCCTGGCCAACTCGGTGGCCCCGTTCGCCTATGACGTGGCCGAAGCACTCGGGATTCCCGCCATCGGCGCCCATCTGCAGCCGACTGAGCCCAGCGGCGCGTACCCGCCCGTGGTTCTGGGGTCGGCCCGCAGCCTGGGGCCGGCCGGTAATAGGCTGCTTGGTTCGCTGATAGCAGCCGGGAAAGCGCCGTATGACGCCCCAAGCGCCCGGGTGCGGCAGGTGCTCGGCCTGCCCGGGAGGTCCCGGGCTGCCTCCGAACGGGACCGAAGGAAAGCCAACAGCCCCGTCCTCCACGGCATCAGCCCCACGGTGTTTTGCCGCCCGGCGGACTGGCGGTCCGGCCTCGCCCTGACCGGCTACTGGTGGCCGCACGCGGAGCCGGGCTGGCAGCCATCCAGCCAACTGGCAGCGTTCCTTGCGGACGGACCGCCCCCGGTCTTCTTCGGTTTCGGCAGCAGCGCGGCGCTGGACGTCGACTTTATGCTCGACGCTGCGCGAAGTGCCGGGGTGCGGGCCGTCCTGCAGGGCGTTCAGGGTGTCTCCGGGAGTAAGGCCATCAGCATCGGAGCGGTTCCCCATGAGTGGCTGTTCCCGCAGATGGCAGCGGTGGTCCACCACGCCGGAGCCGGGACCGCGGCGGCAGGCTTGCGTGCCGGCGTGCCGACGGTCAGCGTGCCGATCTACACGGACCAGCCGTTCTGGGCGGCCCGGATCGCTTCGCTCGGCGCAGGCCCCCAGCCGGTGCCCTACAGGGAACTCACCATGGAACGGCTGGCGGAGGCAATCAGGCAGGCAATTTCGACGCCGGACTACGCCGCGCGCGCACGCCGTCTGTCGGCGGGCCTCGCCACAGAAGATGGGACCGCGCCTGTGGTTGCAGCGCTCCGTTCCGCAACGCCGGAAGGTACTTGGCGCACTTCCTGACGGTCCACGGCGCCGGCCCGTGCGGGGGATCAGCCCGTCGGCCCGTTCCGCATCTGCTTGACCAGGTCCAGGACCACGGCCTGGAGGTCCCCGCCGTGCTCGGCAGCAACGCGGCGCTGGCGCTGGTAGCCGGCGCCGCGGCGGATTATCTTCTCGACGTCGGCCAGCTCATCAGGGCAGCCGAGCTTGGCGGCCACGGGTTCGAGCCGGTTCAGGGTTTCCAGCAGGTGGTCGGTGACAAGCTGCTCGTTGCCGGCCGCGTCAAGGATGATGATGGCTTCCATGCCGTAGCGGGCGGCCCGCCACTTGTTCTCCTGGATGTGCCACGGCGGCATGGTGGGGATGGTCCCGCCGTTGTCCAGCGTGGTGGAGAACTCGTCCACGAGGCATTGGGTGAGGGCGGCGATGGCGCCAACTTCCTCCAGGGTGGCCAGGCCGTCGCAGATGCGCATCTCGATAGTGCCCAGGTTGGGTACGGGGCGGATGTCCCAGCGGATCTCGGACAGGGTGTCGATCACGCCGGTGGTGAACATGTCCTGGACGTAGGACTCGTATTCTTCCCAGGACCGGAACTGGAAGGGCAGGCCCGCCGTCGGCAGCTGCTGGAACATCAGGGCGCGGTGGGAGGCGTAGCCGGTGTCCTCACCGCCCCAGTACGGGCTTGAGGCCGAGAGGGCCTGGAAATGCGGGAAGTAGTTGACCAGGCCGTCGAGTACCGGCAGGGCCTTTTCGCGCCGGTCAAGGCCCACATGCACGTGCACGCCGTAGATGACCATCTGCCGTCCCCACCACTGCGTGCGGTCAATCAGCTTCGCGTAGCGGGCCTTGTCCGTAACCGGCTGCAGCTGCGGGGGGCTGAACGGGTGGCTGCCTGCGCAGAAAACTTCCACGCCCATGGGATCGGTGATCTCGCGGACGGCGGCAAGGGACCTGCTGAGGTCTTCCTTGGCCTCGGCGGCGGTCTCGCAGATCCCGGTGACAAGTTCCACCGTGTTCAGCAGCAGTTCCTGCTTGATGTGGGGGTGCTCGTCGTCTTCATTGAGTTCGGGGTGTTTGGCGGATACGCCGCGCAGCACCTCGTTGGCCACCGATGCCAGTTCGCCGGTCTGGCCGTTGACCAGGGCCAGCTCCCATTCCACACCAAGAGTTGATTGCTTCGATGAAGCGAAATCAATCTTCAAATGCGTTCCTAACTGTTCGGTTTCCGTGGGCATGCGCCGCGTCCAAGTCTAGTGCAGGGGTAGCATCGTCCTAATGGCTTTGTTCGTGCGTACCCGTGACAGTATTCACAAAATCACCCTCCCCCTCGCGGCCGCCGCTGCTGCAGCCGTGCTGGCTGCCTGCACCGCGGTTCCGGCCACCGGGCCCGCGTCTCCGGGCTCCGCGACCGCCTCACCGTCCGGATCAGAGCGTCCGACGGCGGCACCTCCTTCCGCTTCGCCCTCGCCCTCGCCTGACCCCGGGCTGAAGCCGCTGGGCTGGGGCCCGGAGCAGCGGGACCACAGTGTTGCCGCGGCAGCGGTGGCGAAGATGACCGTGGCGGAGAAGGCAGGCCAGGTGCTGATGCCCGTGTACCCCGGGGCCGACCCCGCAGCCCAGGCTGCCACCATCGAACGCCTGCACCTGGCCGGGTCCATCATTATGGGCGATAACATCCCCCTGGACGCGGGCGGCCGGGCTGACCCTGCAGCAATGTCAGCCGTAAACGCCCGGCTCGCGCAGGCTGCGCGCGCCGACGGCAGGCCATGGCCCGGGCTGATCGGCGTGGACCAGGAGGGCGGAATCGTGGCCCGGCTGGGCGCGCCGCTGACCGAGTGGCCAACACCCATGAGCTATGGAGCGGCAGCCAACGGTCCGCTTGCCAGGGACGCCGGCCGGGCCATGGCGGCCGAGCTCGCGCCGCTAGGCTTCACGGTTGACTTCGCGCCGGACGCCGACGTCACCATCGGCCCGGCGGATCCGACCATCGGGGCCCGGTCACTCACCGGAAACCCTGACCAGGCCGGGCAGCTGGCCGTGGAGTTTTCGCAAGGGATGCAGGAGGCCGGCGTCCTGCCGGCGATCAAGCATTTCCCGGGCCACGGCTCGGTGACCGTGGACTCCCACCAGGACCTCCCGGTTCAGCCCGCCAGCATCGCTGACCTCGAGGCCCGCGACTGGAAACCGTTCCGGGCAGCCGTCGCCGCCGGTGCCCCGATGATCATGACGGGGCACATTGCCGTGCCCGCGCTGGAACCCGGCGTCCCGGCGTCGTTATCAAAGCCGACGTACGCTGCCTTGCGGGGCATGGGCTTCAAGGGAGTGGCCGTGACAGACGCCCTGAACATGGGTGCCATCCAGAAGCAATATCCGGGCGGCTCGGCCGCTCCCGTAGCCCTCGCGGCCGGCGCGGACCTGTTGCTGATGCCCGCCGACGTGGGGCAGGCCCATGCGGCCATTGTGGGCGCGGTGGCTGCCGGAACAGTGCCTGCGGCGCGCCTTGATGAGGCGGCCACGAGGGTGGCCACGATGATGACCTGGCGCGGCCGCGCCGCAGCCACGCCGGGTATGACGACACCGGGAGCCGCCCCGGGCAGCAGTGGCGACACCTCGGCACGGGTCTCCGCCGCAGCCGTCACTGTGCTGTCCGGGCACTGTGCCGGGCCCATCGCGTCCCCCGGCATCCGGATCGCCGGCGGCTCTGACCAGGACCGTGCACGGTTCGCGGCGGCTGCGGCCAAGGACGGACTTGCTGTTGGGCAGGGTCCGCTGGTCACCCTGATCGGCTACGGCGGACGTCCCGCGGGAGGCGACGTCGCCGTGACGCTCGATGCACCCTGGCCGCTGGCAGGTTCCGCCGCGTCCGTGAAGGTCGCCCTGTACGGCAGGACGCCGGGCGCCTTCGATGCCCTGGTTGCCGTGCTCACCGGCAAGGCGACGGCCCCCGGGAAGTTGCCTGCCGCCGTCGGAAGCTTCCCGGCCGGCACCGGCTGCCCCTAACCCCAACTAGGTAGCGCTAACTGTCGTTTTGACGCCTCATAACGACAGTTAGCGCTACTTAGTTGGGAGGGGCGTTTAATGGACGGGTGCCCATTCTTAATAAAGACATGACCCTCTGCATCTCGTTGTCGGCCCGGCCCAGTAACAACGGGACCCGGTTCCACAACCACCTCTACGACCAGCTGGACCTGAACTGGATCTACAAGGCGTTCGCCCCGACGGACCTGGCCCAGGCCATTGCCGGGGTCCGCGGCCTGGGGATCCGCGGCTGCGCCGTATCCATGCCCTACAAGGAGGACGTGATGGCCCTCGTGGACGAGTTGGATCCCTCGGCCAAGGCCATCGACTCGGTCAACACCATCGTGAACACGGACGGTCACCTGAAGGCCTACAACACCGACTACACTGCGATTGAACAGCTGCTGAAAACCAACGCCGTGCCCACTGATTACTCGGTGCTGGTCCAGGGCGCCGGCGGCATGGCCAAGGCCACGGTTGCCGCGCTGCGTGACGCCGGTTTCTCCGACGTCACTGTCATCGCGCGGAACGAAACAACGGGCCGGGCGCTCGCGGACCAGTACGGCTTTCGGTGGCGGGCAGCGCTCGACGGCGGCACGGCTGACGTGATCATTAACGTCACGCCCATTGGGATGGCAGCAGGTCCCGACGTCGACTCCCTGTCCTTCCCGGAGGAGGCGATTGCCGCGGCCACAGTGGTGTTCGACGTCGTGGCGCTGCCGGCCGAGACCCCGCTGATCAAGGCGGCCCGCGCGGCCGGGAAGAAGGTCATCACCGGAGCGGAGGTGGCCACCATCCAGGCGCTTGAGCAGTTTGTCCTCTACACGGGTGTGCGTCCCACCGACGAGCAGGTCCGGGCCGCCGAGGCCTTCATGCGCGCCCAGTAGGACGTGCTCCGCCGGACGCCTAACGGCAGACGGCTCTAGACGGGTTCCACCGAGATGGCCACCCGGTCCTCCCCGATGCGGGTGAGGACGAGGGTGGCTGTTTTGGTTCCGGCCTTCTTTTTGCTGTTCGCCTTGCTGCCGGCGAACAGCTGTTTCCGCAGTTCTTCGGGCGTGACGGATGTGCCGCGTTTTTTGATGTCCAGGACAGTGATGCCGTTCTCCTTGACCCAGGACTTGAGTGCCTTGACGTTGTACGGCATCACCTCCAGGACCTTGTAGGCCCGCGCGAACGGGGTGTCCACGAGTTCCGGGGCGCAGATGTAGGCGATGTGCTCGTCCAGCAGGTGCCCGCCCAGTTCAAGCGCGACGTCGGCCACCAGGCCTGCGCGGATCACGGCGCCATCGGGCTCGTACAGGTAGCCCTCTGCCGGGCCCACCGGGGCGGCGGGACCGCCGCCGAAATCCTCCGCACTGGTGATCTCCGCGGCTCCGTTCGGCCCGAGCAGCAACGCGGCCCGGCGGATCCCCGGCCTGCTCACGGAGTTGAACCAGAGGGTCACCTCGGTGACGTCGCCGCCCACCGAGACCCACTGCGCCTCGCAGCCGGCGGGCACCGATTCGTGCGGCATGCCGGGACCCATCTTGACCCCGACGGCGCGCCCCGTGGCCGCGAGGGATTCCACAAAGGACAGCGGCGGCGAAAACGCCTCAGGATCCCAGATCCGCTTGGTGCCCGAACTGGAGGTGACCCGCCGTGCGGGATCCAGCCAGACGCCGTCGATCCCGTCCAGCGGAACGGTGGTGGCGTCGGAGTGGACCACCGTGGCGTTGGGGAACGGGATGAGGTTGACCATGGCGCAGGCGGCGGTGGTCTCGTCCATTTCCACGGCGGTGACGGTGATGTCCATCGATGCCAGGGCCAGGGAGTCGGCGGCGAGTCCGCAGCCCAGGTCCGCCACGTGGCGGACGCCGGCCTGCGCGAAGCGTTCGGCGTGCCGGGCCGCCACGTTGAGCCGGGTGGCCTGCTCCAGGCCCGCCTGGGTGAACAGCATGCTCCGGGCGAACTCCCCGAACTTCGCCTCAGCCTTAGTACGAAGCCTGGACTGGGTGAGGACAGCGGAGACCATTTCGGGGGAGTGCCCGGCCTTGCGGAGGGCCGAATTGAGCTCGAAGGCGCCGTCCTCGCGGTACGGCCCCAGCGACGCCAGCAGCTCCCACCCTTCGCTGGTCAGCAGTGGGGCGATCTGGTCCTGCGGTGCTTGGGGCATGACGTCAAGCCTAGTGGAGGCGGCCCGGAGCCCGGTTCCCGATAGGGTTGAAGGCATGGAAGACAGTGCAGGCACCCAGCCGTCCGGACCACCCCGAACCACCCCCACGGACTGGGTGAAGATAGCCCGCCCCGCGCTGATTGCCGGCTCCGCAGTAGCCGTGATCTGCATTGCCCTGCTGGTGATCATCTTCTTCCTGGACACCTTCAACGCCACCGTGTACTCCGTGGGTGGCAAGGATATCCAGGACGCCACCGACGAAGCCCGTGACATCCGCGGCCTCTACTCCGGCGCACGCATCGGCGGGATCATCCTGCTGGTGATTGCGCTGCTGGCTGCCGTCGGCGGGGCCGTGGTGCTTTACCTCAAGCGGGGCACCGCCACTGAAGGCGACGAGGGCGACGAAGACGTGGATTTCGACGACCTCGCCGGCCGCTGAACCAGTTCGCCGCTGTTCACCAGGGACATAATTCTGGCACTCGCCTTGACCGAGTGCTAACCACTTACATAGAGTCGTCATTAGCACTCTCCCTAGGAGGGTGCTAACACATGAAGAGCTTCCAGCCAGGCTGCTGCCGGCACCGCGACGACGGTTTGCCAGCCATGGTGAAGCAGCTCAACTGTCCATGAATTTTTGCTGACGTAGAAGGAGAGGTCCGAGTGTCGGTCTCTATTAAGCCTCTTGAGGATCGTATTGTTGTCCGCCCGCTCGAAGCCGAGCAGACCACGGCTTCCGGCCTGGTTATCCCGGACTCCGCACAGGAGAAGCCGCAGGAGGGTGAAGTTGTTGCAGTAGGCCCCGGTCGCTTCGAAGACGGCAACCGCGTACCTGTCGACGTAGCCGTTGGCGACGTTGTGATCTACTCCAAGTACGGTGGAACCGAAGTCAAGACCGGCGGCACCGAGTACCTCGTGCTGTCCGCCCGCGACGTCCTGGCGATCGTCGTAAAGTAACTTTTTGGATCCCCGTGCCGCTGACCTTGCATCCCGCTGGTCAGCTGCGCGGGGTTCTGTCTTGAAAGGACAAAACCATGGCAAAGCAGCTTGCGTTTAATGACGCTGCACGCCGGTCTCTTGAAGCCGGCATCGACAAGCTCGCCAACACTGTCAAGGTGACGCTCGGCCCCCGCGGCCGCAACGTTGTCCTCGACAAAAAGTGGGGTGCACCCACCATCACCAACGACGGCGTCACCATCGCCCGCGAAGTTGAGCTTGATGACCCGTACGAGAACCTTGGCGCCCAGCTGGCCAAGGAAGTAGCCACCAAGACCAACGATGTTGCCGGCGACGGCACCACCACGGCCACCGTCCTGGCCCAGGCCCTGGTCAAGGAAGGCCTGCGCAACGTTGCTGCCGGCGCCGCTCCGGGCCAGATCAAGCGCGGCATCGAGGTTTCCGTTGAAGCCGTTGCTGCCCGCCTGCTTGAGAACGCACGCCCGGTTGAAGGCACCCAGGTTGCCAACGTTGCCGCCATCTCGGCCCAGAGCGACGAAATCGGCGAGCTCCTCGCCGAGGCGTTCGGCAGGGTCGGCAAGGATGGTGTGATCACCATCGAGGAATCCTCCACCACGCAGACCGAGCTGGTCCTCACCGAAGGCATGCAGTTCGACAAGGGCTACCTGTCCCCGTACTTCGTGACCGACACCGAGCGCCAGGAAGCCGTCCTTGAGGACGCCCTCATCCTGATCAACCAGGGCAAGATCTCCTCGGTCCAGGACTTCCTGCCGCTGCTGGAGAAGGCACTGCAGAGCTCCAAGCCGCTGTTCATCATTGCCGAAGACATCGAGGGCGAGGCACTGTCCACCCTCATCGTCAACCGCATCCGCGGCACCCTGAACGTTGTTGCCGTCAAGGCCCCGGGCTTCGGCGACCGCCGCAAGGCCATGCTGCAGGACATCGCCACCCTCACCGGTGCGCAGGTTGTCTCGCCGGAACTGGGCCTCAGCCTGGACACCGTCGGCCTTGAGGTGCTGGGTACCGCCCGCCGCATCACGGTCACCAAGGACAACACCACCATCGTTGACGGCGCCGGTTCCGCAGAAGACGTCGCAGCCCGGGTCGCCCAGCTGCGCGCCGAGCTGACCCGCACCGACTCCGACTGGGACCGTGAAAAGCTCCAGGAACGCCTGGCCAAGCTGGCCGGCGGCATCGGCGTGATCAAGGTTGGCGCAGCCA
Organism: Pseudarthrobacter sp. BIM B-2242; assembly: GCF_014764445.1. Taxonomy (NCBI): domain Bacteria; kingdom Bacillati; phylum Actinomycetota; class Actinomycetes; order Micrococcales; family Micrococcaceae; genus Pseudarthrobacter; species Pseudarthrobacter sp. BIM B-2242. Next base: position 2,942,461 of record NZ_CP061721.1, on the reverse strand, counting down.
CCGAGGTTGAGCTGAAGGAAAAGAAGCACCGCATCGAAGATGCTGTGTCCTCCACCCGCGCCGCCCTCGAAGAAGGCATCGTGGCCGGTGGCGGTTCCGCACTGATCCACGCGCTGAAGGCCCTCGACGAGGACTCCGCAGTGAAGGCCCTTGAAGGCGACGCCGCCGCAGCTGTGGGCATTGTCCGCCGCGCGCTGGTCCAGCCGCTGCGCTGGATCGCCCAGAACGCCGGCTTCGACGGCTACGTTGTGACGGCCAAGGTTGCCGAACTCGAAACCAACAACGGCTTCAACGCCAAGTCGGGCGAGTACGAAGACCTGATCCGTGCCGGCGTCATCGACCCCGTCAAGGTCACCCGTGCGGCCCTCCGCAACGCGGCGTCCATCGCTGCGCTGGTTCTCACCACGGAGACCCTCGTGGTGGAGAAGCCGGCCGACGAGGACGAGCACGCAGGCCACAGCCACTAGCGTCTGCTCTTCGGCGTGGGCCCACCGGCTCCGCACAAAAACCGGTCCAGCTTCCGCTGGGCCGGTTTTTTGTTGCCCGGGACCGCCCGTTCCGGGCCTACGCTCCCGGCATGTCCTGCGTCCGGACTTCGCCGGCGCGCTCGTAGACCAGGGACACCGAGCCCTTCGGAAAGGTGCGGGCCGGCTCGGCGAGGCGGAACGTGGCGGGAACGGTCCCGGCGTCGAAAAGCCGTTTGCCCTGCCCGAGCGTGACCGGATAGAGCCACAGGTGGAGGCGGTCCAGGACATCTGCCTGAAGGAGTGACCGGATGAGGACGCCGCTGCCGAACATGTGTACCTGGTTGTACTCGTCGCGGAGCCGGCCCGCGGCCGCCGCGTCCGGGAGGACCGTCGTTCCCTCCCAGGCCGGATCAGTCAGGGTGCTGGAGACGGCGAACTTGGGCACCCGGTTGAGCGTGCCGCCAATGTCATCGGACTGGTGCGGCCAGTAGGCCGCGAAGATGTCGTAGGTCTTCCGGCCGAGAAGCAGGGCATCGATCTGGCCGATCCCTGCCTCGATGGCTGCCTCAGCTTCGGCATCGGACACCGGTAACTGCCAGCCGCCGAAGGTAAAACCGCCTTCGGTGTCCTCCTCGCGGCCGCCGGGCCCCTGGTAGACGCCGTCGAGGGTGAGGAACAGGTTCGCCACGATGATACCCATCCACCAAGTCTGGAACGGCGGCGGGGCACTGTCCAGAGCCAGCCGCCGTGGCAGACTGATGCCATGCTGCTCGATGAGCTCGTGAGAACCACGGAGACCGTTACGTCCACACGCTCCCGGCTCGCGAAGGTCGACGCCCTGGCGGAACTGCTGCGCCGGCTTGATCCGGCGGACATCGCCACGGTGGTCGGCCTACTCACCGCCAGGCCGCGGCAGGGCCGGGTAGGGGTGGGCTGGCGCGGGATATCGGCGGCCATGGGGGAGCCGGCCGCCGGGCCGGGCCTTACTGTCGCCGATCTCGACGCAGCACTGGACCGGCTGCTGACCACCGCAGGCGCCGGGTCAGCAGCGGAACGCGCCGCAACGCTCCGGACACTGACGGCGGCAGCCACCGAACGCGAACAGGCCTTCATCGCCGGTGTGCTGCTGGGGGAACTGCGCACCGGTGCCCTGGAGGGGGTGTTGACCGACGCGATTGCCCGCGCCGCGGACAGGTCCGTGGACGCGGTACGCCGCGCCGCGATGCTTTCCGGGGACCTCGGCGGGACGGCACTGCTGGCGCTCACGGGCACGGCAGCCCAGCTTGACGCCGTCGGCCTTGTCGTCGGCCGTCCCGTACAGCCCATGCTCGCCGCGACTGCCTCGAGTGCCGGCGCGGCGCTGGAGATCACGGGGGAGGCGTCCGTGGAATACAAGCTCGACGGCGCCCGCATCCAGGTGCACCGGGCCGGCGACGAGGTGCGCATCTACACACGCACCCTGGCGGAGGTGACGCACCGGCTGCCCGAGGTGGTGGAGGTGGTGCGCGGACTCCCGGTGCGGGACGTGATCCTCGACGGCGAAACCCTCACCCTCGACGAGGAGGGCGTCCCGCGGCCCTTCCAGGAAACCATGTCCAGGTTCGGGGCGGACGTGGAGCGGGCGGCCGTGCTGCACCCCTGGTTCTTCGACGTCCTCCATATTGACGGGCGCGACCTGCTGGATGAGCCGCTGTCCGCGCGCATCGGCGTCCTCGAACGCATCGCCCCGGAGCACAGGATTCCAGGGGAAATCACAGCGGATGCAGCGGTGGCTGAGAGGGTGTCGCGCGATGCTCTTGCCGCCGGCCATGAGGGTGTGGTGGTGAAGGCAGTCGGTTCGGCCTACGCGGCCGGCAGGCGTGGTTCCAACTGGATCAAGGTGAAGCCGGTGCTCACGTACGATCTGGTGGTGCTCGCCTGCGAGTGGGGATCCGGACGCCGCACCGGGCTGCTGTCCAACCTGCACCTGGGTGCGCTGGACCCGGCCGGAGAGTTCGGCGAACCCGGCGGCTACGTGATGGTGGGCAAAACCTTCAAGGGCCTCACCGACGCGCTGCTGCGCTGGCAGACGGAGCGGTTCCAGGAGCTGGAGGTGCGGCGCACGGCCGGTACCGTCTGGGTGGAGCCCGTCACGGTGGTGGAGATCGCCATCGACGGCGTGCAGCAATCCACACGCTACCCGGGCGGAATCGCCCTGCGGTTTGCACGCGTCAAGCGCTACCGCGACGACAAAACAGCGGCTGAGGCTGACACCATCCAGACGCTGCGAACGCTGCTCCGTCCCTAGCTTGTGCCGGTTCTCCCGCGGGCGTACCGTGGCGCTTAAAGCCGACGCGGGCCTGCCGCGGCCCGGAGTTATGCCGGTTGCGGGCCGCCCGTGTCAGGCGGTGCAGGGTGACCGAGGGGAGGCTTGGGTGTCAGCGGGGAGCGGTATCGATCAGGGCCGGTCAGCGTTCCAGGAACATCGCTGGACAGAGGCCCGCCAGACGTTCCGTGAAGCCGACCGGCGCGGCGGACTGCCGGCTGCCGATCTTGAGCAGCTGGCGACGGCCGAGATCCTGACCGGGGACAGCACCACGGGGCTGGAGACCCTGACCCGCGCCCACGAGGAGTATCTGGTGATGGGCGACGTCGAGAGTGCCGCCCGGTGCGCGGGCTGGATGGGCATGCAACTGATGTTCATGGGGGAGCAGGCCCGGGCCGGCGGGTGGTTTGCCCGCGCCCAGCGGCTTGTGGACGAACAGGCGGGGCCGAGCTCTGTGCAGGGCCTGCTGCTCCTCCCGCTGGGCCTGGAAAAACTTTATGGCGGCGACCCGGCCGGCGCGCTGGAGGCCTTCTCCACCGTTGCCGGCCTGGGCCAGCGTTTCCACGACAGGGACCTGTCCGCGCTTGGCCTCCTCGGCACAGGCCAGGCCACCCTGATGCTTGGCCACCCTGAGCAGGGACTCAACATGTTCGACGAGGTCATGGTGGCCGTCACGGCAGGTGAGCTCTCCCCGATTCCGTCAGGAATCATCTATTGCGCGGTGATCGGCACCTGCCACCTGGCCCTGGACCTGGAGCGGGCACTGGCGTGGACGGCAGCCCTGGACCGCTGGTGCGCTGAACGGCCTGACATGGTGACCTTCAGCGGCCAGTGCCAATCACACAGGGCCGAGCTCTTTCTGCTCCACGGTGCCTGGGCCGAAGCGCTGGAGGCGGCCGCCGCAGCGCAAGCACTGTCCGTCCGGGGCGATCCGCAGGCGCTGTACGGCGGCCACTACCAGCAGGGAGAGGTGGAACGGCTGAGGGGACAACTGGACGACGCCGAATCGTCCTACCGGCAGGCTGCCCGGTCCGGCTACGATCCGCAGCCTGGCCTCGCGCTGCTCTGGCTGGCCCGGGGAAATCCGCAGCAGGCGCAAGCGATGATCCGGCGGGCAGCTGGTGCCGCAGACGCCGCAACCCGCCGGAACATGCTGCCGGCAGTGGTGGAGATCGAGCTTGCTGCCGCCGACCTGGAAGCCGCCAGCCAGGGGGCCCAAGAGCTGGAAGCCCTGGCCGTCGAAAGCCCTATGCCCATGATCCGGGCCGTTGCCTGCCAGGCAGACGGCGCTGTCCGGCTGGCCGGCGGAGACCCGTCCGCTGCCCTGAAACCGCTCCAGGAGGCATGGCGGCTGTGGCAGGAACTTGGGGTGCCCTTCGAGGCCGCCCGCAGCCGGGTGCTGCTCGGTTCCGCGTGCCGCGCCCTCGGCGATGAGCTGTCCGCCGTGATGGACTTCGAAGCAGCCCACGCAGAGTTCCTGGAACTGGGCGCGGCCCCGGCCGCAGCCTGGGCTGCGTCGCTGCTGCGGACGGGTTCCCGGACTCCTGCAGGACCCCTGACGCCGAGGGAAGTGGAAGTGCTGAGGCTTGTAGCCGCGGGCGGCGGCAACCGTGCCATCGCCGGCCAGCTGTACCTGAGCGAAAAGACCGTTGCCCGGCACATCAGCAACATCTTCCTGAAGCTGGGATTGTCCTCCCGGTCAGCCGCCACCAGCTACGCCTACGAACACGGGCTGGTGGGCTGAACAGCACCGCGCGGTCCGGAGCCGCTGCATAAAAATACCCATCGGGGCCTTGGCAGTAATTGCATACTTCGGCCGACGCGGGCATCCGGCCTGCGCCCGTAGCCTCAAAACATGAACCTTCCAGTCCTCGCAGGAACCCAAAAACTTAACCGCAAAGGAGAACAGCCATGGATACCAGCGGCGTGACCGGCACGCTGGACATCCTCATCATCGGTGGGGGACAGGCGGGCCTTACCCTGGGCCACTACCTGAAGGAGCAAAACCGGACATTCCGGATCCTGGATGCCAATTCACGGACCGGTGACTCGTGGCGGCAGCGGTGGGACTCGCTCCGGGTCTTTACGCCCGCGAAATTCGACGGACTCCCCGGCGTCCCGTTCCCGGGCGATCCGTTGAACTTCCCCACCAAGGATGACATCGCCGGATACCTCGAAGGCTATGCCGCACAACTCGACCTTCCCGTCTCCAGGGGCGTCCGCGTCGAACGCCTCTGGCGGGACGCGGACCGCTTCATTGCAGCGTCCAACGGCCACCGCTGGGAGGCGCACAACGTCGTGGTGGCGACCGGTTCCACCCAGACGCCCAAGGTACCGGGCTTCGCTGCGGACCTGGCGCCCGCCGTCGTCCAGTTCCACTCCAGCCACTACCGCAACGTCCTGCAATTGCAGGACGGCCCTGTCCTGGTGGTGGGGCTGGGGAACTCGGGAGCGGAAATCGCCAGGGAGGTGTCCCGGACCCATGTGACCTACGTCGCCGGCAAGCCCACGGCGGAGCTCCCGGTGAAACACGGCCGGGTCGCGGCGCGCTTCGCCTTCCCGGTGGTGCGCATCGTCGGGCTCCATGTGCTCACCCTGGGGACGCCGATCGGGCGCCGGTTGCTGCCAGCCATGAAGGCCCATGCCGAACCCCTGATCCGAACGAAGACCAAGCATCTGGCCGCCGCCGGCGTCCAGCGGGTTCCGCGGGTCACCGGAGTGCAGTCCGGGCTTCCGGTCCTTGAAGACGGCACGCGGCTGGACGTTGCGAACGTGATCTGGTGCACCGGGTTCAAGGATGATTTCAGCTGGATGGATCCGGCACTGCTCGACGACGGCGCGCTGCCCCGGCAGTGGCGCGGCGTGGCACTTGACACCCCGGGCCTGTTCTTCCTCGGCCAGCGCTTTCTGTACGCCGAGGCATCGGACACCCTTCCCGGCATCGGCCGCGACGCCCGCTACCTTGCAGCGAAGATTCCGGCCCCTGTCAGCCGCGGGTCCGCCGTAGCTGCCACCTGAGCTGCCGGGCCGTTGCCTCGGGCAGCCGCTTGGAGACCACACGGTAGAAGAGGAGGACGGCCACGGCGGCCACAACGATGCCCACAAGATTCAGCAGCAGCTGGAAACCTGACGCCGCCGCTTTCTGGTATTCACCCAGGACCAGGGCAACCGCCACGAAACCGGCCGCAGGGACGGTGGTGACCGAGATAAAAACACCGATCAGCGCCGCTGAACGGCGGCTAATGACGGAAAGCATGCCGGCGGCTCCCGCCAGGACCGCAACGATCAGCGAGTACGGGCCCGGGTGGTAGATGAATTCGACGGCAGACCCGGTATCCAATGCATCGGTGGGAAAGAGGCCCAGGGGGACGGACAGCCAGGCGGTCAGTGCCGCCAGCAGCATGGCAACAGGAAAACCCACTGCCAGTGCCACTGCAGCCCGGCGCCCCAGGGCCCACTGCCGTCTCGCCAACGCAACTGCCAGCGCAGCCAAGGGGCCGAACTCCGGCCCCACGGCCATTGCCCCGACGATAGCGATGGTGGAATCCGTCACGATCCCGATCGCCGCGAGCTGTGTAGCCAGTACCAGAAATGCCAGGTAGCTCCACGTGAGCCTGGAGTCCTCGCCCGTCTGGTGGCTGACTTCGTCCCAGATCAGGGCGTCCGCGCCGTCTCCGGGTGCGGACGATTCCGCTTTCTCCGCACGCCGCGACAACACCAGCTCCGGCATGGCTATGATGATCGAGCCCACCTCCTCCACCTTGAGGACGTGGAGTTTCTCGAGCAGTTCCTCAACCGATTCCCTGGCGGCCTGAACCTCGATGACATCGCCCTGTGGAGCCACGGACGCGCCGGGGAAAAACGCCGTCTCAGCCGTCCCCACCTGGTCCTTGCATGCCCGCAGGACTACTGCCGACAGCTCCTCGGGCACAAAAATCCGCAGCTGGACAATCACGTCCGCTCCCTTCCCTGATAGTGGCCAGCATAGTTTGTGAAGTGTGCGGCTTTGGCGGGATCTGATTGGCCTTGGGCCGCGCCTGTCCGTAGGCTTGATGTTTTTGCCAGCCGGTTTTTAGGGGTCATTTGTGTTGATTGCGGGAACAGAGGCTGCCCCGGGCGGTGCGGCGGATACGGGCAGTGCCCGCCGGAAACCCACTTTCCGTCCCGAAGTCCAGGGTCTCCGTGCGCTCGCCGTCCTCATGGTGGTGACCTATCACGTGTGGCTCGGACGGGTATCGGGCGGGGTGGATATCTTCCTCCTCATCTCGGCCTTCCTGCTGACTCTGTCCTTCGTCCGGAAGGTCGAAGCGGGAACTTCCCTCAACCTCCTCCGCCACTGGCTGCACCTCTTCAAGCGGCTGCTGCCCGCCGCCGTCGTGGTGATCCTTGGGGTGCTGGCCGGAACATGGCTGATCCTTCCGCAAAGCCGCTGGCCCATGGTGCTCGAGCAGGCCTGGGCGTCGCTGCTGTACCGGCAGAACTGGCTGCTCGCGGACACCGCCGTGGATTACTACGCCCAGGACCACGCTGCAGCAAGCCCGCTGCAGCACTTCTGGTCCCTGTCCATCCAAGGGCAGGTCTTTATCCTGTGGCCGCTCGTCTTCGCGGCCTCGGCAGTGGTGTGGAAGCTGCTCCGGCGGCGGTGGAACGCCAGTTACCGCGGCCTGCTGGCGGCCGCGTTCGCAGCCATCCTCGCCGCCTCGCTCTGCTTCTCGGTGGACCAGACGGCCACCAACCAGGCGTATGCCTACTTCGACACCCGGACCAGGCTGTGGGAATTCGCCCTGGGGTCGCTCCTGGCACTGGGCCTGCCCCTGCTTAAGCCGGGCAAAGTCCTCCGCCTGATCCTCGGCTGGGCCGGCCTGGCCGCCATGGTCTCCTGCGGCCTGCTGCTGACAGTGGACCGCGCTTTTCCGGGGTTCGTGGCCCTGTGGCCCACCCTTGCGGCGGCAGCGATCATTGTGGCCGGCCAGAGCGGCAGCCGCTTCGGCGTGGACCGCCTCCTGAGCTGGAAGCCCTTGGTCTCGCTGGGAGACAACTCCTATGCGCTGTACCTGTGGCACTGGCCCGTCCTGGTGCTGGCCCTGGCCGCCACCGGCGTTGAGGCACCCACCCTCATCCAGGGCGCCGCCATCATCGCCGCCTCCATAGCGTTAGCTGTCCTCACCACCCGTTTTGTGGAAAAGCCGCTCCGCGAGTGGCACTGGCCGCAGGTGCGCAGCTGGCGGACCGCCGTCGTCGTGGTTGCCTGCTGCGCCCTCCTTGCAGGGCCCGTGGCAGTGTGGCAGACCAGCCTCTCCGCCGAGGAGGCTGCCACCGCAGCGCAGCCCCGCGAACTGACGCCCGGGGCTGCCCAGCTGACCACGGGAAACGGCGGCACACCGGCACCCGCGGCCCGGATCATCCCGGCTCCGGCGGCCCTGGATAACGACTGGGCGGGAATCCACGCGCCCTGCATCGAGGCAAACGCCACCCCGGATCCGGTGCTGGAAGGATGCCGCCAGGCAGTTCCGTCCGGTGAGGTCACCAAACGGATCGTGGTGCTCGGCGACTCGCACGCGCAGCAGTACCTGGCCGCGCTGGCTCCCATCGCGGAAGCCCGCGGCTGGGAGCTGGTCACCCTGCTCATGCCTGCCTGCCGCTTCGGGGCCGAATCGGAGACCCGGAATGCCGAATGCAACGCCTACAACCGCGCCAGTGCCGCCTATGTCCTGGAGCACCGGCCGGATGCTGTCTTCACCGTGGCCACCCTGACCCACGAGGAAGCCCCGTTCGAGACCGAGGTGCCCGCCTACCTGGAAGGAATCCAGCCGCTCGCCGACGCCGGCATCGAGGTGGTGGGCATCCGGGACAACCCACGGTTCACGTTCAGCATGCCGGAATGCGTCCAGCGCAACGCACCGGACGCCCCGGCCTGCAACCCGCCACTGAACGAATCCCTGGTGGACCCCTCGCCCTTGGAGAGTTACCGCGGAAAAGTTGACGGGCTCTACCTGATGGACCTGAGCGACTTCATCTGTGCCGGCGGGATCTGCCCGGCGGTGGTGGGAAACGTCTACGTGTACAAGGACGACAACCATCTCAGCCGGACCTACGTGGAAAGCATGATCCCCATGTTTGAGGAGCGGCTGCTGTCGGCAACCGGCTGGACGTGACGTGTACCCGGGGTGCCCTTGCTCACAATGGACTGCCGGAATAGGGGGATTGGCTGCGAGGTTCTAATATTTACTCAAAGCTTTCCGCATGGCTTCCGTGCGCGAGGCACAAACTTATTAGGCCCCTGCACCGACCAGTCCCGTAATGACGGGCTGGTCATCAGCTGCAACCCCTACCCGTGAACAAAATACCCAAGGTAAGAGGCGCACTCATGACCCAGCCCGAGCACAACCCCTTCGGCTTCATCGGCCTGACCTACGACGACGTCCTGCTCCTCCCGGGCCACACGGACGTCATCCCGTCCGAAGCCGACACGTCGTCGCGGATTTCCAAGCGGATCTCCGTGCACACGCCGCTGCTGTCCGCCGCCATGGACACCGTCACCGAATCCCGGATGGCCATTGCGATGGCACGCCAGGGCGGGCTGGGCGTGATCCACCGCAACCTTTCCATCCAGGACCAGGCCGACCAGGTGGACCGCGTCAAGCGCAGCGAGTCCGGAATGATCACCAACCCGCTGACCATCGGCCCGCAGGCCACACTGGCTGAACTGGATGAGATCTGCTCGCAGTACCGCGTCTCCGGCCTGCCCGTGGTGGATGAGGGCATGCGGCTGCTCGGCATCGTCACCAACCGCGACACCCGCTTTGTCCCTGAGTCCGACTTCCCGCTGCGGCTCGTCAGTGACGTAATGACCAAGATGCCCCTGATCACCGGGCACGTTGGCATCAGCCGTGAGGAAGCCTCCCACAAGCTGGCCACCAACAAGATCGAAAAGCTCCCGCTCGTTGACGAGCAGGGCCGGCTCAAGGGCCTGATCACCACCAAGGACTTCACTAAGGCCGAGCAGTATCCGCTGGCCACCAAGGACGACGAGGGCCGGCTCCGCGTCGGTGCCGCCATCGGCTTCTTCGGCGACGGCTGGGAACGCGCCATGGCCCTCATTGAGGCCGGCGTTGACGCCCTGTTCGTGGATACCGCCAACGGCCACTCCCAGGGGGTGCTTGACATGATCCGCCGGCTCAAGTCCGATCCCGTGGCGGCCCACGTGGACATCATCGGCGGTCAGGCAGCCACCCGCGAAGGTGCCCAGGCATTGATCGACGCCGGTGCCGACGGCATCAAGGTGGGCGTCGGTCCCGGGTCCATCTGCACCACCCGCGTGGTTGCCGGCGTGGGCGTCCCGCAGATCACCGCCATCTACGAGTCCGCCAAGGCTGCCATCCCCGCCGGCGTTCCGCTGATCGCCGACGGCGGCCTGCAGTACTCCGGCGACATCGGCAAGGCGCTGGTTGCAGGTGCCGACACGGTGATGCTGGGCTCCCTCCTCGCCGGCTGCGATGAGTCCCCGGGTGACCTGATCTTCGTCAATGGCAAGCAGTTCAAGCTCTACCGCGGAATGGGCTCCCTGGGGGCCATGCAGACCCGCGGCAAGAACACGTCCTACTCCAAGGACCGCTACTTCCAGGCGGACGTTTCCGGTGATGACAAGCTCATCCCCGAGGGCATCGAAGGCCGCGTCGCCTACCGCGGACCGCTCGCGTCCGTGGCCTACCAGCTGGTGGGCGGCCTCCGCCAGACCATGTTCTACACCGGTGCTCCCACCGTCCCTGAGCTCAAGGCCCGCGGCAAGTTCGTCCGGATCACCCCGGCAGGCCTCAAGGAATCGCACCCCCACGACATCCAGATGACAGTGGAGGCCCCGAACTACGGTTCGCGCTAAACAAACCAAAATAGGCCGCGGGGAAGTTTCCCCGCGGCCTATTTGTATCTGTGGACGGCACTAGGCTGAATCCATGTCCGAATCACGCCACCCTGCCGAACTGAACCCGAAAAGGGACGCTCGACGGCGTTTGGCACTGAGGCCCTATGCCCGCGCCGTGGCGCAGGTGCTGCGCGTCAGCTTCCGGGCCTCACCGGGCGCCGTCGTCATGAAAGTTATGGGGTCGCTGATTTCGGCCACGCTGCCGCTGGTGACCACGTTCTTCGCCGCGCTGACAACCACCGCGCTGGCGGCCGCCTACTCGGGTGATGCCGCGGCGGGCCAGCAAGCCATCGTCTATGTCATCATCACCGCCGCCCTGGGACTTTTTTGGGGTGCCTTCAGCAGCGTGGACCGCTACATCCAGCAGCTGATGAGCTTCAAGGTCGGAGCCATCGTGGGCGACCAGATGTACGAACGCTTCCTGGCCCTGGATTTTTGGCGCTACGACGACAAACAGACAGTCGACCTGTACGACCGCGCCAAGCGGTTCTCCGACTCGTATGCCAGGGTCCTGGACCGGATCGCCGCGATCTTCACCCAGCTGGTGTCGGTGATCCTGGCCGTCGGGGCCCTGCTGCTGGTCAGCTGGTGGATCGCCGTCATTGTCCTGGTGGCGATCGTGCCGAGTGTCTACCTGCAGTTCAAGCTTTCCCGGGAGCAGATCGCGCACTGGAACACGCAGGTGGATTCACGCCGGCAGCGCCGGATGATCGAAACGAACCTGCTCCGACCGCAGCACATCGCTGAAATGCGCCTGTACGGGATCGTGGGCTACCTGATGGATTTCCGGTCCCGGCTGCGTGACGCTGACGAGCGCCGACGCCTGGACTTCCAGAAGCGCTATATCCCGAAACAGCTCGCCGCCGACGCGCTCCAGTACGGCGCCGAAGTGGTCTCGCTGATCTGGGTGGTGGGCCAGATCATTGCCCGTGCCCAGCCGGTGGGCCAGTTCCTGTATGTCCAGCAGATCGTCAGCCGCGCCCTGTCCACAGCGAACAGCCTTGTCTCGTCCCTGAGCTCCATCGATGAGGACCTGGCGAACCTCAAGGACTATGAAGTGTTCATGGCGCTTCCGGTCCATTCCCGCCACGCGCCGCCGCTGCTGCAGGCTCCCAGGACCGTGGAGCTGCGGGACATCCGCTTCACCTATACAGGCAGCGACCTTGAGGTGATCCGCGGTATCAGCATGACCATCCGTGAAGGCCAGCACATCGCCATCGTGGGGGAGAACGGAGCCGGAAAGTCCACCCTGATCAGAATCCTGGCCGGGCTGTACGCTCCGGACTCAGGACAGGTAATGCTCGACGACGTCGACCTCGCCGCCGTCGATGTCACCTCCTGGCACCGTCATCTGGCAGTGCTGAGCCAGGAATTCCTGAAGTACGAGTTCGCCACGGCCGCGGACAACATCCGCTTTGGTGACGTGGACTCGCCGCGCGACGAGGACCGGATCCGGCGGGCCGCGGCCGACGCCGAGGCCCTCGAATTCATCAACAAGCTGCCCAACGGGCTGGAGAACCACGTCAGCAACTGGATGGAAGATCCGCGCGGCCGGAAGGGCAGCGGGCTGTCCGGCGGGCAGTGGCAGCGGCTTGCCATGGCTCGGAACTTCTACCGGGGCGCGTCGTTTATGGTGATGGACGAGCCAACCTCGGCCATCGATGCACTGGCGGAACACAGGATTTTCAGCAGGCTTTTCGCGGACCGCAGCAGCACCATCATTGCCATCAGCCACAGACTGGCCACCATCGAGAAGGCCGACATTGTGTACATGCTCGAGGACGGGCAGATCGTGGAGCAGGGCACCCACAAGGAGCTTGTGGCACTGCGTGGCCGCTATTTCAGGATGTTCGAGTCACAGCTCAGCCTTGACGCTCAAAGCGGACCGTAGGCCGCATTTCCGTAAGGGTCGCGCCACGTGCCCAGGCCCGTACCCGCTTCCACCGGAAGACGCCCAGCGCGGCTCTCAACGGGCCGAGGACCAGAACCCACGCAAGGTCGCTGACCTGCCGCGAAGGCAGGTTGAGTCGTCATGGAGGCCTTCGCCCTGAATGCTGAGTATTGCCGGGCGTTCTGCTACCGGCGTTCCAGCCAGCCGGCGAAGAAGCGTTCCCGGTGACGGTGCAGGTGCGCGGAATACAGCAACCCGGCCGCCACCGGCAACGGAAAGACCACCAAAAGCGCGAGGATGGGCAGGACGTCCGGTGCCGTGCCCCGCGGGGTGGCGAACATGAGGGCCACAACGATGGCCACCATGACCGCTATCATGCCAATCGCCGAACCAGGGGCTATCCGCACGTACTGTTCGGCGCGGTTCACATCGTCAGCCGGGCGTGGATCCGTGCGCGTAAACCGTGGCCCAATGGCCATCAGCCAGCCGGCTCCGGAGATGGCCAGACCCAGGCCTGCCAGCACCAGGCCGTTCTCGGGGCTTTGACCTGTGGCCGCCAGGACGGCTGCCTGTGCCAGCCCGGGCAAGCCAAAGATCATGCCCATCCACCAGAACCAGAAGACACGCGCGCGGCGATGGGCGTACCCCAGCGCACGCTGCGGAAAGCTGGCGGTGCCGGATGCCGCGGTATCCATCACGAGGCGGCTGCCAGCAACCCGCGGACCACCAGGCCGGGTTGCTCAGCGGGCTCCAAATCCCGGACGCCAAGCTGGCCGTCCTCGTCCAGCGGCGCCGAGGCGAGCTGGTGCGGGCCGGCTTCGTGAATTTTAATGTTGGCGACAACAGGTTCCTGCGTCCGGACGCTGTACCGCCTCGAAGTAACGATGCCGCCGCCCTCGCTGCCGAGTGTGGCAACTGCTTCATCTACCTGGGCCTGCACAAAGTCGAACAGGTCCACGTCGTCCCGCAAGGGAAGGCAGAGGTACTCGCTCAGGGGGCGGAGGAAGACCGCCGCCCGGCCCGCGGGGGAGTCCACGAGGTAGCTCGGTGAGGCGTATTGGGACCCGATCCGGGTGATGTCGAACCACTCGGAGGAAGTGCTGAAGATTCTTGCGAGAACTTTTGCCTCAGCAAGCAGGGTGACCTCCTCGCCGTTGATCTCCACGGTGTCCCGAATGTTCAAGGTCCCCACTCCGGCCCGGACAAGGTCGTGGTCATCCGGGAGCTCGGCCAGGCCCAGTACCCGGCGGGTCAAGGCAGTCCCGGCACCAGGTTCAAACGCCAGCAGTGCCAGGATTTCGTGGCTGGTCATCCGGTACGCCGCGGGAGGCAGGTCGGAACCGGGAACGGTTTCCGGAGTGGTGGAGGCTGTCATGATTTCCTTACGTCATCTATGGTTCTGGCTCAGGATGGTGCAGGCGGGGCCTCAGCCGAAACCGAGCTTACCGCCAACCCATCCGACAGCGTCGCTGGCCGCAGAGGCAACGTCCTTGACGGCGCCCACTACTCCTGCCCCGAAGTCCCAGATTCTCTTGGTGACCGGGACGTCTCCTGACATCATGCCCAACAGGCCCCACCCCAGGGCGAGTCCGCCCAGGACTATGCCGGCAGGTGCTCCCACAATGGTTCCTGTGGCAACAAGGGCGGCTACGGACAAGCCGCCGCCAATCAGCCCGTCGGCAATCCTGAACGGGTCCTTTCCGTCGATCCCGGAGAGGACATCCAGGACGCCGATTGCGCCGCCCAGGACGCCCAGTACTTTTCCGGCGCCTTTCATGAAGTCAAAGAACTTGCTGACGCCTGCCTGCACCTGCGCGAGCTCCAGGTTCCAGTTGAACTTGTCAGCCACGAACATCAGCGCCGAGGCAATTCCCGACGCGGCGCTGCCATCCCCGACTCCCATTTTTTCGAGGAGCCACTCAATGCCCGACGACGCGTGCTGGTAGTTGGGATCGGTGAAGGCATCACCCCAGCCGGGTCCAGGGTTGGAGCTGTTCGCGGAGCCGCTGCCGCCGCCGGACCCGGCCGGCACGGAAGAAGAACCCGCGCCACTGGCCTGCTCCTGTTCGTCAGCGTGCTTCAGCAGCGACCTGGACTGATCCTGCAAAGCCTCCGAGGTATGGCTCAGCATGGGACGCAGGGAAGATGACCATTCGCTGCGGAACCTGTCCCCGTCCGTGCCCTTCCACGCTGAGGATTGCACCAGGGAATTGACCGTGGATTCGACGCTTTTCAGCCGTGTCCCGGACCTGCCCAGCGATTGGGACAATGCCCGGAGTTGTTCGATGTCAGCACCGTAGATGCCAGGCGCCATTGCGTCCCCCAAATTCTTAGCGCAGCGGACCCTGCTGTTCCGCTTTGTGCCCAAACTACGTTATTCGGCCGGACGCCGCGATGGGGACTTGTCCCCGGCCGCGTCCAGCACGGTGGTGCGGACCCTCGCCAGGCCGGGCCGGGCGGGAACACTGCTGAAGCCGAAGGTCACGGCAGGATTAATCGGTGCCAGCTCCCCGGCGTGCGCACCGTTCCAGCGAACGACGGCGGAGCTGATGTGGTGCAGGTCGCTCACCCCGTAATACTCCAGCCTGCCGCTTCCGGCGCTGCCCGAGGTCCGGGCGCCAGGACTGAGCAGCCCGGCCAGGGGACTGATTGCCTGCAGCCAGGCCGGGTGCACGGCGAGGGGCCTTGGTACTGCCCGCAGTGCTGTGCCCAGGAGGGTTCTGCGCCCCACGCCGGCGCTTAGCTGCAGCGGGCCGGCGTCCACCGTCAGGCGGTGATCTGCGAACACTGCATTCACGTCCACCAGCTGCACCGAATCGAAGCTGTACGTCGCCGCGATGAAGGCGGCTACTTCCCGGGTGGGGGCCAGCAGCAGCCGGTGCCCGGAGGGCTGCTGGACCATAACATCGGCGAAGGACCCGAACGGGGACTCCTGCCACACGCCCACCACCGCCCGCAGTCCTGACGCGGTGCCAATGCCGGCTATGTGCCCATCGAAGATCCAGCGGTTGCCCATCCCGGCATCTTAGCTCCGGCCAAGGACAACGCCGGGGCTGGGATAACCTAGAGCAGTGACTTACGAGATCGAGATCGGCCGTGGCAAGCGTGGGCGTCGTGCCTACTCCCTGGATGACATTGCGATCGTCCCCAACCGTCGTACCCGCGACCCCAAGGACGTGTCTGTCTCCTGGCAGATTGATGCCTACAAGTTCGACATGCCCGTGATCGCGGCACCCATGGATTCAGCCATGTCCCCGGAGACGGCCATCGCCCTCGGGCGGCTGGGCGGGCTCGGCGTGCTGGACCTTGAGGGCCTCTGGACCCGGTACGAGGACCCCCAGGCCGTCCTGGACGAGATCGGTGCCCTCGCCGATGAGGTCAACAGTCCCGCAGTGACAGGGCGAATGCAGGAGCTCTACCGGGCACCCATCCAGCCGGAACTGATCACCTCCCGCCTCGCCGAGATCCGCGCAGCAGGCGTGACGGTGGCCGGTGCCCTGACCCCGCAGCGCACCCAGGAGCACTACAAGACGGTGGTGGCCGCCGGCGTCGACATCTTTGTCATCCGCGGTACCACCGTCTCCGCCGAGCACGTCTCAAAGGAAGATGAACCGCTGAACCTCAAGCAGTTCATTTACGAGCTCGACGTCCCGGTGATCGTTGGCGGCGCCGCCGGCTACACACCCGCGCTCCACCTGATGCGGACCGGCGCCGCGGGCGTCCTGGTCGGCTTCGGCGGGGGAGCCACGGCCACTACGCGCCGCGCGCTCGGCATCCACTCGCCCATGGCCTCCGCCATCTCCGACGTCGCGGCCGCCCGCCGTGATTACATGGATGAATCCGGCGGACGCTACGTCCATGTAATTGCCGACGGCGGCATGGGCACCTCGGGTGACATCGTCAAGGCCATTGCCATGGGCGCCGACGCCGTGATGCTGGGCAGCGCGCTCGCCAGGGCCGAAGAGGCTCCGGGGAAGGGCTGGCACTGGGGCCAGGAGGCCCACCACCTGGAGCTGCCGCGCGGGGACCGCGCCAACGTGGGGACCGTCGGATCCCTCGAAGAGGTCCTCTTCGGGCCGGGGCACCACACCAACGGCACGTCCAACCTGGTCGGGGCGCTCCGCCGCTCGATGGCGACCACAGGGTATTCGGACCTCAAGGAATTCCAGCGCGTCGACGTCGTGGTATCGCCCTACACCGGCAACTAAGGGCTGGTGGACGCCTGCCCATCCGCGCGGCAACGAAGTAGTGTGGGTTTACTACCGGCAGCAGCGGCAAGGGGAGGCGTTCCATGAACAGTGTTCTAAACGAAGGCGGTGCCCTGGGGCCCGCAGCCCGGGAAGCATCGATTGCCCGGCTCAGGGCTACGTCCGAGCCGGGCAACGAACTTGACATCCTTATTGTCGGCGGCGGGATCGTGGGCACCGGAGCGGCCCTGGACGCCGTGACCCGTGGCCTCAGCGTGGGGATCGTGGAAGCGAGCGACTGGGCGGCGGGCACGTCTTCGCGGTCATCGAAGCTGATCCACGGCGGACTGCGCTACCTCGAAATGCTTGATTTTGGGCTGGTCAAGGAGGCACTGCAGGAGCGTGGGCTGCTGCTTTCCGAGCTCGCCCCCCACCTGGCCCGGCCGGTGCCTTTTCTGTATCCGCTGACGAAGCCTTTCCTCGAACGGCCCTATGTCGGAGCCGGCATCGCCCTGTATGACCTGATGTCCATCTCCAACGGGCACCGGCGCGGCGTTCCGTTCCACAAACACCTCAGCCGTCGGGGAACCCTCCGGGCTGCGCCCAGCCTGAAAAAAGATGCCTTTGTGGGTTCAATCCGCTACTACGACGGCCAGGTAGACGACGCCAAATACTGCGCCAACCTCATCAGGACCGCGGCCCATTACGGCGCCCATGCAGTGAACCAGATGGCGGTGGTGGATTTCCTCCGGGAGGGTGAACGCGTTGTGGGGGCCAAGGTGGTCAACCACGAGGACGGCTCCCAGTTCAACATCCGGGCAAAGCAGGTCATCAACGCCACCGGTGTATGGACCGACGAAACCCAGGCCATGGTCACGGACCGCGGTCAGCTGAAGGTCCGGGCGTCCAAGGGCATCCACCTTGTGGTGCCGCGGGACCGGTTCCAGTCCACCGTCGGCCTGATCCTGCGTACCGAGAAGTCAGTACTGTTTGTCATCCCCTGGGGCCGGCACTGGATCATCGGCACCACGGACACCGACTGGCACCTGGACAAGGCCCATCCGGCAGCGTCCAGCAAAGACATCGACTACATCCTCGAACACGTCAACACCGTACTCAAGCGGCCCCTGACACGCGAAGACGTCGAAGGTGTCTACGCGGGCCTGCGTCCGCTGCTGGCCGGTGAGAACGACTCCACCGCCAAGCTCTCCCGGGAACACGTGGTGGCGCACCCGGTGCCCGGCCTGGTGGTGGTGGCAGGCGGCAAATGGACCACCTACCGCGTGATGGCCAAGGATGCCGTGGATGAGGCCACCCGCACCATGGACGAGCGTGTTCCGCCGAGCTGCACCGAAACCATCCCGCTGCTGGGGGCCAGCGGCTTCAAAGCCGCCTGGAACCGCAGGAGCCGGACAGCCGAGGAATATGGCGTGCACGTGGCCCGGGTGGAACACCTGCTCAACCGCTACGGGTCCATGACCCCGGAAGTGCTCGCCATCATCAAGGAGCGGCCCGAGCTGGCAGAGCCGCTGCCCGGCGCTGACGATTACCTGCAGGCGGAGGCTGTCTACGCCGCCACCCATGAAGGTGCCCGGCACGTCCATGATGTGCTGACCCGCCGAACGCGGATTTCGATTGAGGCGTGGGACCGTGGCGTGTCGGCGGTGCCGGTAGTCGCTAAACTGATGGGCGAAGTCCTTGGCTGGAGCGATGCGCAGCGCGAGAACGAAATAAAGCACTACATCGCGCGCGTTGAGGCCGAACGGCTAAGCCAGCAGCAGCCGGACGACGAATCAGCCGACGCCGCCCGCCTGGGCGTGGATGACATTGTCCCCTTGCGCTGAGGGGCCCGAGCAGCACCACTTCTCCTGACTGAAGGGACACGCCTTGGCGGAACCACTTGACCGGTACGATGCCGATCTCACCACACCTGAACTGGTGATATTGGAGTTGGAGGCCACGGACAAGGCGGACGCTGCGGCGCAACTCGCGGAACGGCTCTTCGAGGCAGGCCGGGTCACGGACCTCCCGCGCTTCCTGGAACACGTCAACGCCCGGGAACACCAGCTCGCCACCGGCCTGCCGGGCGGCGTCGGCCTGCCCCATGCCCGGAGCGAATTTGTCTCCCGGACGTCCATCGCGGTGGGAATCACCAAGTACGGGCATGCCCTGGACTTCGGCGCCTCCGACGGGCCCGCCACCGTCATCCTGCTCATCGCCACCCCGGCAAGCTCGTTCTCCGACCACCTGGAAGTCCTGGCCACGCTGGCGCGGTCCCTTTCCAAGGAGTCCTTCCGCGAATCCCTCCGGCGGGCCTACGATGCCGAGGTCATCTCCGAGCTCATCAACTCCAGCCTGGTGTTCTTCGACCACTGAAGCTTGGGGCAGGCTCATTCCGGTGGGCAGGGACCAGTGCGTTTAGTTGTTCTACGGCGTAACGAAGTACGGTTAAGGGGTGTGGAAAACAGCCCTGAAGCCCCGATGGATCGCCGGCCTGGTGTTCGCCATACTCGTCTCCGGGGTGTTTGTCCTGCTGAGCCAGTGGCAGTTCGGGCGGTCCGTGCAAGCCGAGGCTCCCGTCACCCCGGCCACTGAGCAGGCCAGGCCGCTCACGGAAACGCTGACGCCCGGAGGCTTCTTCCCCGGATCGGTCTCGGACCAGATGGTTTCCGCCGAGGGCACCTATGACCCCGCAAAGCAGGTCCTCGTGCCGGGCCGGCTGAAGGACGGCAACACCGGTTACTGGGTGGTGTCCGCCTTTTCCGTGACGGGTGCGCCCGCACTCACCGGCGGCGCAGCCTCCCCGCAGACCTGGATTCCAGTAGCCCGCGGCTGGGTAGCGGACCCCGACGACGCCGCCGCACCGCCGTCGGGCGTTGTCCGGCTGACCGGGCGGCTGCTGCCGTCCGAATCGCCGCTGCCGGAAACGGCGCCGGAACCCGGGCGCGCTACCGCGGTGTCTGTGGCCGAACTCATCAACTACTGGGACGTCAGCAGCTACCAGGGGTTTATCGCGGCCACGTCCGAAATGGCTGAAGGCTCCGACGTGAGCGCGGCCTCGGTTGGCGGCGACCTGAAACCGCTGAACATCGGCCCTCAGCCGCCGGCCCAGAAAGTCAACTGGCTCAACGTCTTCTACTCCGTGGAGTGGGTGGTGTTTGCCGGGTTCGCACTGTTTATCTGGTGGCGGATGGTGAAAGACGACTACCAGAGGGGACTCGAAGACGAGCTCGATGACGACCATGACGACGACACCCCGCCCAGCCAGCCAACTTCCGAACAGCTCCAACAAAAGGTAAAGCCATGATCGAACCGAAACCGGCCATCCAGCAGGATTCCGTACAGGGAAAAACCAAGAAGCGCCGCTTCGGCGGCACCGAGGCGCAGATCCGCTCCGCGTTGAAGTTCTACAAGGTTCTGGCCTACCTGACCGGCGGCATGCTGCTGCTCCTCTGCGCCGAGCTCATCGCCCGCTACGCCTTTGGCCAGTACCTGTTTGCTGGCGGAACAAACGCCGTGACCGGGCAGCCGTTCGGCCTGGGCTTTGCCGATGCCGAACCCAAGGGCGTCGAAGGCGGGATTAACCTGTCCGTCGCGGTGCTGATTGTGCACGGCTGGATGTACGTTGTGTACCTGATCTCCAACTTCCGGCTGTGGACGCTGATGCGCTGGCCGTTCCTGAAGCTGATCCTGCTGGCACTCGGCGGCGTGGTGCCGTTCCTCTCCTTCTTCGTGGAGAAGAAGTTCCATGCTGAGGTCGAGGCAGAACTTGCCGCGCACCCGCAGGCCGCCCAGCGGTACTAAGCGTTCCAACGGCAGGGGAGGCCCGCCGTCGGACGTCGGATCCGTCACACCCCCCGCCCCGAACGTGCGGCGGGGCAACCGCGCAAAGTAGGCTATGACGGTGACTACTCCCACTGCATCCCAAACTTCCAAGAAGCCGGTGCTGGTTGTTGACTACGGTGCCCAGTACGCGCAGCTGATTGCCCGCCGCGTCCGGGAAGCGAATGTGTATTCGGAAGTGGTTCCGCATACCTACAGCACCGAGCAGCTTCTGGCCAAGAACCCCGCTGCCATCATCCTTTCGGGCGGCCCCTCAAGCGTGTACGCTGACGGGGCCCCCTCCGTCGGCGCCGACCTCTTCGAAGCGGGAATCCCGGTCTTCGGCATCTGCTACGGCTTCCAGGCCATGGCGAACGCCCTGGGCGGAAAAGTCGACAAGACCGGCCTGCGCGAATACGGCTCCACCCAGACCACCATCCTCGGTGAGGGCCGCTCCGTTCTGGAGGGAATGCCGCAGCACCAAAACACCTGGATGAGCCACGGGGACTCCGTCCACACCGCTCCCGAAGGCTTTGAAGTGCTCGCGACGACCGCCGGCGCTGAAGTGGCTGCCTTCGCCAACGAGGAGAAGTCCCTCTACGGCGTGCAGTGGCACCCCGAGGTGAAGCACTCGGCCTACGGCCAGCAGGTGCTGGAGAACTTCCTGTTCAAGGGCGCCAAGCTGGAACCAAACTGGACCACTGGGAACATCCTCGAGGAGCAGGTGGACCGGATCCGCAAGCAGATCGGCGATGCCCGGGTCATCTGCGGCCTGTCCGGCGGCGTTGACTCTGCGGTTGCCGCGGCACTGGTCCAGCGCGCCGTCGGCGACCAGCTGACCTGTGTGTTCGTTGACCATGGCCTGCTGCGCGAAGGCGAAGCAGAACAGGTGGAACGCGACTTCGTGGCCGCAACCGGCGTCAAGCTCTATGTTGCCAACGAGCAGGAGCGCTTCCAGGCAGCCCTCGCCGGCGTCAGCGATCCGGAAACGAAACGCAAGATCATCGGCCGCGAGTTCATCCGCGCGTTCGAGGAAGCCGAACTGGCCATCATCGCCGAGGCTGCCGCGCACGGTGAGAAGATCAAATTCCTGGTTCAGGGCACGCTGTACCCGGACGTCGTTGAATCCGGCGGCGGCGAAGGTGCAGCCAACATCAAGAGCCACCACAACGTGGGCGGTCTTCCCGAGGACCTGCAGTTCGAGTTGGTCGAACCGCTGCGCGCCCTCTTCAAGGACGAGGTCCGCGCCGTCGGCGCACAACTGGGACTGCCGCAGGAAATCGTTGGCCGCCAGCCCTTCCCCGGGCCCGGCCTGGGAATCCGCATCGTCGGTGAGGTCACCAAGGAACGCCTGGACCTGCTCCGTAAGGCGGATGCCATTGCCCGCGCCGAGCTGACCGCAGCCGGCCTGGACAACGAGGTGTGGCAGATGCCTGTGGTCCTGCTCGCCGATGTCCGCAGCGTCGGCGTCATGGGCGACGGCCGCACGTACGGCCACCCGATCGTGCTCCGTCCCGTCTCGTCCGAAGATGCGATGACGGCTGATTGGTCCCGGTTGCCCTACGATCTATTGGCCCGGATCTCCAACCGGATCACCAACGAGGTGGAAGGTGTGAACCGCGTGGTGCTGGATGTCACCAGCAAGCCGCCGGGAACCATCGAGTGGGAATAGCAGTGTGAATGGCCGGCCTCCGTCAGCGGAGTCCGGCCATTGCTTTCCTCCGTTCAAATCCCCTAATTTGCCCTGTCCCAGTGTTGCGGTCTCTCATCCCGGTCCCTTTTGCGGCTACGCTCGAAAGCATGCCGGTATGGTCCAGGGCGTCACGTGCAAACGCAGAAAAGAAGGCAGTAGTGTCAGTTGGTCAAGGCCACCCGGAGGGTTCTGAGGAGCTCGGAAAATGGCTGTCCGGGCTCAAACCCGTTACCGGGGCAGACACCATGCTGCGATTCACCAAGACCCCGGAAGGGTCAATTGACCTGACCCATGCCCACCCGTCCGGGCTCGCCCAGCTGATGGCGGGCCGCAGGACACGGCTGTCCACCCTGATCCGGGACCAGCAGCAGTACGTCGTGGCGGCGCGGGCATCGCGGAACATCCGCTCCAAAATCTTCGAACTGGCCAACGACCGCGGCATTGATGCCGGGTACTTTTCTGCGGGCACTGTGGTGTGGACCTCCGCCGTCGGGGGCAAGCCCCAGCGCGTTTCCGCGCCGGTCATGCTCACGGCAATCTCGCTGACAGTCCGTCCCGGCGAGGACGACTACGAGCTTCAACTCACCGAACAGGCGCACATCAATCCCGCACTGGTCCGGCACCTGAAGACCATCCACGGCATTGTCTTTGACGTGAACGCCGTCACGCGCCTCGCCTACAGCACCGCCCGCTTTGACCCGCAGCCGGTCCTGGACAAGCTTGCGTCCCTCATCAAGCCCATCCATGGCGCGGAAGCCCAGCACAACCTGCTCGTGTCCACCTTTGCCGATCTTTCGGGCAACCTCGACGACCCCTGGATCAACGACGGCAACCCCCTTATCAACGCGCTGGCTACGGCCGCGGGCGGCGAAGTGGTTGACGTTGAGGAACCGGACCCGTCCCGCTTTCCGAGTGTCGACGAGCGGCACCCCGCCGACGAACTGCTGCTGCTGGATGCCGACCCGGACCAGCAGTACGTCATTGACGCTGCGCGCGCCGGGGACTCCCTGGTGGTCAGCACGCCGCCGGGCACGGGCCAGACCCAGACTGCCATAAACACCATCGGCGCCCTGGTGGATGCGGGACGCTCGGTACTGGTCGTGGGTGACCGGCGGGCCAGCCTCACCGAAGTGTCTGCACAGCTGGAGTCCCTGGGCCTGGAATCCATCCTGTTCCAGCTTTCCGGCACCGCCACCCCGCAGCAGCTCAAGGCCCAGCTGGTCCGCGCCATCGTGCGGAACGAAAAATCGCTTGAACCGCAGCTGGGGAACCTCCACAAGACCCTGACCGAACACCGGCACGCCCTGATGGACCATGTGGCGTCCCTGCACAACGTGCGTCAGCGCTGGGGCTGCTCGCCGTACCAGGCCATGCAGTCGCTTGCCGAGCTGACAGCCATTCACCCGTCCCCCGCCACCACGGTGCGGCTGAAGCGGAGCGTGCTGGACAGCATCCGTGACCGCAACGAACTCGCGGGCAGGCTGCGCCGCGCCGCCGAGCTTGGCAGCTTCAGCCGGGCTTCCACCACCAGCCCATGGCACGGCGCCAGGCTCCTCACCCGCAAGGAGACTGAGGAAGCCCAGGAGCTGGCCCGCTCCGTGGCGGAGAACCTCCCGGTCCTGCGGGACCGCATGCACAGCGTGGCCGAGCACGCCGAGATCCGGCTGGGCACATCCTTTGCTGAATGGGGCGAACAGCTCGAGCTGCTCGTTGCCGTCCGCGAAAGCCTGGACAAATTCACCCCGGACATCTTCGACAGGCCCGTCCACGACCTGATTTCCGCCACTGCGTCCTCCGCATGGCGCCGGGAGCGGAACGTTGAGATGGCGTCCATGCAGCGTTCCCGGCTGCGGCGTGTGGCCAAGGAGTACGTCCGGCCCGGCGTCCACATTGCTGACCTCCACAGTTCGCTGGTGCTGGTGCAGGAGCAGCGGGCGCTCTGGTCCGGTTACGCCACCTCGCAGCGCCACCCGGCTGTTCCGTCCGGCCTCGCCGAAATGAACGTGATGTACCGTTCGCTGGACGGGGAGCTGACGCAGCTGGGGGAGGCCCTTCGGCACACCCGCGCCGGCGGCTCGTTGGCCACCGCCCGCTACGAGGAACTCATGGAACGGCTTGAGCGGCTGGTCGCGGACACCCAGACGCTGAAAACCCTGCCGGAGCGGACGCTGCTCGTGGAAAACATGCGCGAGCACGGCCTGGGTGAACTTCTTGACGATCTGGCCGAGCGGGAGGTAGCCGCGCCGTGTGTGGGCGCCGAGCTTGAGCTCGCCTGGTGGCAGTCCGCACTTGAAGCGATGATCAGCGGCGACGATTACCTTGCCATGTCCGACGGCGACGCCCTCCGGCAATTGGAGGCCGAATACCGGCTCGCCGACAATGCCCACATTGCCAGCGGTGCAGCGCGGCTTCGCTGGGATCTTTCCGAACGGTGGCAGGCGGCGCTGGCCGAACACCCGCGCCAGGCCCAGCTGCTGCGCAGCCTACTCAAGGACGGCAGGGTGACCCTCGCCGCGCTGACAGCCCAGGCACCGGACCTTGTTCCCATGCTGGTTCCCGTCTGGTCGGTGAGCCCCTACCTGATGACCGGGCTTCTGCCGGCCGAACAGCGCTTTGACGCGGTGGTCATCCTGGATGCTGAGGCGACGTCGCTGCAGGCTGTCCTGCCGTCCATTGCGCGGGCGAAGCAGGTCATTGCCTTCGGTGACGCCAAAATCGCCAGCCCGCGGACCTTCACTGTGGGGGTGGAGCGCCTGGCCGTTGGCGAGGCACCGCACCAGCGGGTGGAAAGTGCCTTCTCTGCGCTCTCCGCGGTGTTGCCCGTGTGGCGGCTGAATTTTGTCTACCGTGCCGTGGACGAGGACCTGGTCCTGCAACTGAGCAAGAACTTCTACGACGACGGGCTCCGCCGGCTCCCCGAGGGCCAGGCCGCCACCGGCCTGGACCGCGCACTGACAGTGGAGTACCTGCCGGACGGGACCGGACTGCCGAGCGCCGACCACGAGGGTGTCGAGTCCGTGGTGGCCGAAGTGAACCGGGTGGTGCAGCTCGTGTTCGAACACGCGCGGCTGCGCTCCCGCACCTCGCTCGCCGTGGTCACCGCCAGCCTGCGCCACGCGGCCCGGATCGGTGAGTCCATCCGGCTGCAACTGCCCAACCACCCAACCCTCGCCGGGTTCTTCGGTGGGGGGCCGGAATCGTTCCGGGTGGTTGACCTCGAACGGGCACAGGGACTGGTGCGCGATCACATCATCTTCTCGCCCGGCTTCGGCCGTACCCCGCACGGCCGGGCGCTGCACAACTTCGGTCCGCTGTCTGCTGAGGGGGGCCGTGAGAAATTCGCGCTGGCTATGACGCGTGCCCGGCGGTCCATCCATGTCCTGACGTGCTTCCAGCCCGAAGACCTCGACCACACGCGGCTTTCCTATGGTGCCGTGGACTTCTATGAGCTCCTGAACCGTGAGATTGCGGGAAAGACGGACCTGGGAACACCGGCGTCGCGGGCGGCTGCCAGCGAGCAGGCACTCGGGGCAGATCCGCTGGTAGCCGATCTCGGTGACAGGCTGCGCGCCCGCGGCGCCCGGGTCTGGCACCAGTACGACGGTGTTATCGACGTGGTGGCGGCAGCCGACCCGCTGAGCACCATGGGCCAGGACGACGCGGATATCCCGTGGCCGGTAGCCATTGAATCCGACGGCACGGAGCATTACCGCACCATGACAGTCCGCGAGCGGAGCCGTCTCCGCCCGCAACTGCTGGAACGGATGGGCTGGCGTTACATGCCGCTCTGGACCATCGAAGTCTTCACGGACCCCTCCACGTGCGCTGACCGCATTGCAGGTTACCTGGGCCTGGAAAACGTCCTTCCACCCGGCCGCGGCAATGCCTCCGGAGGCTTTTTCGACGAGGACGCGGACCCCTTGACGACGGGGGCGGCACATCATGACATTAACGAAGGCCAGGCTGCACGCCTGGACAGTGAGGAGGCTTCCGTGAGCCCACAGAACCCCGACCAGGGCGAAACTGACAGCAACGACCACCCGGACACCGAAGGCACCACGCAGTCGCCCGTGCCCGGGGACCAGGAGGGCGGCACGGCAGGCGTCCTGCCGAACAAGGCTGCCGAGGACGATGCCAGGAACTGGGGCGATGATTCCGACAACGATCACGACGCCTGGCTGAAGGAAAACAAGCCACCGCACTGGGGGTAAAGCCCACGGCTGAGACAAGCCGCGCCGCTTCACCCGGCTGCTCCTGACGGCCCCACCAGGACAAAAAACAGCTTGCCCTGCGTGGACGCGCCAGCCAGGCGGGCAGCCTGGTCAGGTGCTGCCGCCACCACGATCAGCCCGTCGGTCTCGGCTGTGCCGAGCCACTGCCCGGTCTTGCCGCCCTGCCCCGAGGTCCAGAGGACGGGGACGGACGCGGCAAGCACCTCCGACGAAGAATTTTGGTCGTAGCCGTTGGCACCGGTCAGCACTACATTGACCAACTGGCCCGGCGAGACCAGCTGGATCGAGGAAGGATCTGCCATCCTTAAGGGCACGGCCGCGGAGCCGGGCGGCGAACCGGTGAGGAGCCCCGGCCCCAGCAGCTGGGAATCGGTCAGCAGCTGGCCCTTCCGCAGCGGGGCTGCCAGTTGCATTCCAGTAGCTTCCCCGGCGCCGGTTACGGTTCCGGGGTGCACCATCTGCGGCGGAATCTTCACTTGCATCAGGTCCGCTGCCGCCAGCGCTGTGCCCGCTGGCAGGTCCCGCGCTGCGGCCAGCGCCATCGCCGTGTCGGCAGGCGGGGGAGTGAGCTGGTGGACCGTTATGCCTGCAGCTGCGCACAGCAGGAGGGCGATGGCGAGGCGGCGGTTCCGGTTCAGCCACGACACGAGTCTGTGGCTGCCGCCCCGGCCGGCAGGGCGGCGTGCGGAGAGCGGGCGGTGGCTCCCGCGTGCGGGCAGAACGGACCGGCGGCTGGGGCGGAAAAGGGTGGCGGGCATGGCACCCACGCTACTTTCGCGGGGCAGCGCCAGACAGCAGCAATGGTGCCTATGTGGACAACTCTCCCGGCGGCGTCGGACGCGTCCTTCCGGAGCGCGGAGGCACCAGCCTTAGCGCGGGCTGATCAGCCCGCGCCAGAGTGGGTGAAAGGTCAGCTGGCGGCGGCAGCAGCGGCGGGTGCCGGTGCTGCTGCCGGGGCGGGTGCGGCGGCCGGGGCAGCTGAAACGGTGCTTCCCTTGGCGTCCCGGGAGTCCGTCCGGTAGAAACCGGAGCCCTTGAACACCACACCAACGCTGTTGAACTTTTTGCGCAAGGCTCCCTGGCACTCCGGGCAGGACGTCAGGGTGCTGTCCGTGAACGACTGGAAAACGTCGAAGGCGTGGCCGCAATCCTTGCAGGCGTAGGCGTAAGTGGGCACTGATGCTCCTCCTCTTGGGCAAACGAGAGGTCCTGTGTTGCCGTGAACGGACGGGCCGTCCATTAGCAGTCGCAGGGCCTGAGTGCCAATTCTATCACCCCCGGCGCGTGGCCCTCCAGAGTGCCGCGGGGCGCCCCTCAGGAAGGGACGGTGAGTGCCACCAGGCCTGAGGGGGTCAAGGCCAAAGGGATCTTCCGGTCAAACTCTTCGGCGGGAATTGTTCCGGCGGGCAGCACTTCGGATTCAAAGACGATAGCGGCCAGCGGGATGTCCAGCCCCCTGCTGTCCAGGGAGCCCAGCAGGACATCGTAATAGCCGCCACCCTGGCCGATTCGGTTCCCGCTGCGGTCCAGCGCGGTGGCAGGGATGAAGAGCCCCGCCACGGAGGCCAGGATGTCGTGGTCGTGGCGGGTGCCGGCGGGTTCCATGACGGGGGCGTAGCGGCTTCGGACAAACTCGGCTTCCGGGGTCCAATGTGCCCAGCTGAGCCGCCGGCCCGGCTCGCAGACAGGGAGCAGGACGGTGTGGCCGTGGCGGTGGAGTTCGCGGATCAGGGGCAGGGTGGGAGGCTCGGGTTCCACGCCAAAGTAGGCGCAAAAGGTCGACGGCGTTCCACCCGTCAGCTGTTTGGCCCAGGCGGCGCCGTGGGCCGCAAGGGCGGCACCTGCCTCATCGCGCTGGTCAGGGTTGGTCGCGGTGCGGCGCTCGCGATGGAGTGCACGGATGCCGGCCTTTGCCGCCCTGTCGCCGTCGGACATGCCGTTCCTTCTTTCCTATGCCGGCGCCGCCGTCCCAACCGGGGGTGCGCTGATGCAGTGTGCCAGGTTTGGGTGGCCAACAATTATTGAATGACCAGCCCCTCCGTTAGATTAGTCCAGTGACTACCTCTCAGCAGACTGTACGCAAGGCCGTAATTCCCGCCGCAGGGCTCGGAACCAGGTTCCTGCCAGCCACAAAGGCGATGCCAAAGGAAATGCTCCCGGTGGTGGACAAGCCGGCCATCCAGTACGTGGTTGAAGAGGCCGTCAGTGTTGGTCTCAACGACATCCTAATGATCACAGGCCGCAACAAGCGCGCCCTGGAGGACCACTTCGACAGGGTTCCGTCACTGGAGGACACCCTCGAAGCCAAGGGTGACCTGGCCAAGCTTGAGTCGATTCAGGCAGCAAGCAACCTCGGCGACATCCACTATGTGAGGCAAGGCGATCCCAACGGCCTGGGCCACGCTGTCCTTCGTGCAAAGCAGCACGTGGGCCGCGAGCCCTTTGCTGTCCTGCTCGGCGACGACCTGATCGATGCCCGGGACGAACTCCTCAGCACCATGATTGAAGTCCAGGCCAAGACGGGCGGCTCCGTGGTGGCCCTCATTGAGGTTGAGCCCTCCCAGATCAGTGCATACGGTTGCGCGGACGTTCAGTCCATCGACGGCGAAAGTTACGTCAGGATCAACAAGCTCGTCGAAAAGCCCGACGTGGATGAGGCACCTTCCAACCTGGCAGTCATTGGCCGCTACGTTCTGCACCCTGAAGTTTTCGAAGTGCTTGAGCGGACCGGTCCAGGCCGCGGCGGTGAAATCCAGCTGACGGACGCGCTGCAGGAACTGGCTGCCGGAAGCGGCGAGGGCTACGGCGTTTATGGAGTGGTGTTCCGCGGCCGCCGTTACGATACCGGTGACAAACTCAGCTACCTCAAAGCCTGCGTCCAGCTTGCCATTGACAGCGACGACCTCGGCCCGGGCCTGCGCGACTGGCTCCCGAGCTTCACTGCCGGCCTCACTAAATAGCTGCCGTGCGTTCCGGACCCATCTGGCCCACAACCTTGGAGTGCGGTGACCTGGTCCTGCGTCCCATCAGGTACCGGGACAAGAGGGAATGGACCGAGGTCCGGTCACGCAACCGGGACTGGCTGGCACCATGGGAAGCTTCCAACCCGGCCCCCGGCGGCGTCCTTCCGGATTACCGGCAAATGGTTCGGTCCCTAAAAATTCAGGCCGCCCAGGGCACCGCCTTGCCGTTTCTTATCGCCGAACGCACGCCGCGCTCGGCGTCACCGGTCATCGTGGGCCAGCTGACTGTCTCATCGATTGTGTGGGGCTCCGCCATGATGGCAACGCTGGGGTATTGGGTTGACCAGGCCCGGGCAGGTCATGGCATTGCGCCTACCGCCGTGGCCCTGGCCACGGATCATTGCTTCCAGGCGCTGGGCCTGCACCGGATGGAGATCAACATCCGGCCTGAGAATGGTCCCAGCCTGCGGGTCGTTGAAAAGCTGGGCTTCCGCGATGAAGGCTACCGGCCGCGCTTCCTTCATATCAATGGGGAATGGGCTGATCACAGGTCTTTTGCCCTGACGGCGGAGGAAGTGCCGGAGGGTTTGCTGAACCGGTGGCTTGCGGCCCGGTCCTGACCTGCAAGGGCCCTTCCGGAGTCATAAATCCATTGATTTGCCACGTTGCCCGCGACACACCGAGGCTAATGCCGCTGCGGCCGGTCGAATGCTCATACGGTTTTGATTGTGGACATCCCCCTCAGCAGCTCAGTGATCCTTGTGGTTGCCGTCGTGCTCTGGATCGTATGGGTAGCGCCGTACGTCCTGCGAAACCGCCGGCACCAGGCCCAGGCCGCCGGCGAGTATTTCGCGGACGTCCCAGCTGTTGAATCATCGGACCCGAGAGCCGGGACGGTCATGAACATCACCGCCCAGCAGGAGAAAGCCATGGATATCAGGAAGAGCCCAGGAACCGCAGCCGAAACAGCCGGCCGTGCGACGACAGGCGGGTTCCGGATCCGATATGGCCGAACTGGCATCGCCCTCGTTGGAGTTGTCGCACTGCTGACTGCCTTTGTGTCGGGCGTTCTGCTGCTCTTCGGACTTGGGACGGCATGGCTGCCCGTCACCGGGCTGGCCATTACTGTTTTTGCTGTGGCGTTGCTGCGTTTCCTGGCTGTGCGTGACCGCAAGGCCAAAATGAACGCCGCCTTCCGCGCCGCTATGAGCGCTCCCGTGCGCCGCCAGTCTCCTGTCACGCCGGCCGTGGCCACGCCACAGCCGGCCGCCCGGCCGGAAAGCCGGCTCTTCGACGCTGAAGCGCACCAGCCCAAGCCAAAACCCCTGACCGCCATGGAACTCCGGGAAGCGGCTTTGGCTGTCGCTGTTGCGGCGGGGGATACCAGCGCTGCAGCCGCCGAAAAGCCTGCTGAAACTACGTGGGAACCTGTTGACGTGCCGAAGCCCGTCTACGTCGAGGCCGCGAAGGCCGAGCGTCCGGCGCCCCGGCCGCTTGACCTGCCTGAAGCGCCGAAGGCCACGGGCAAGCCGTCCCTGAAGCAGGGCGCACCCGCAACCGCACCGGCTGCCGCACCTGCCGACAAGCCCCTGACGAAGGCGCAGAGCGCCCTCAGCAACCTCGACGACGTCCTGCAGCGCCGTCGCGCCTGATTCTCAATTGGTAATGGGCAGGGAATATTTGTAGCCTAAGTTCAACCGGCCCTGCCGTTCCTTCCGGGACTCAGGCTGTTCCGGGGCTATAGCTCAGTTGGTAGAGCGCTTCGTTCGCATCGAAGAGGTCAGGAGTTCGAATCTCCTTAGCTCCACAAATTCCTTGCGTCATCCCGGGTGGCGCACAAACAGCGGGGCCACCCGTAGGTGTCCCCGCTGTAAATGCCGGCGAGTGCCGGCGCAGCCAGTTACTGCGCACGCCGTTGTTAGTGGCGGCCACGCCCTTGCTTCTCGGAGTCAACAACTTGGACCGTGGTGGCCAGGGTGCCATCTGCCAGGCTTCCCCAGGCGTACACGATCGTGTTTTTGCCGCCCTCAACCGTGAAGTCGGCCGGCCCGATGACCGGGGCGGTGGTCCCCGCTGCGGCGACGGAGGCCGAAACTGTTCCGGCCTTCAGCCTCAGGGTGGCCTCGTCAGGATTGCTGAGGTCCTCAATTACTGCCGTATCCCCGGCCAGGACGTCGACTGCCGGGGCTGCGGCTATGTGCCTGACCGTCAGCTTGCCTTTGTTGTCGTTGCGGGGAGCCCTGGTGTCGTTAGTGAAGAGTGTGGCTGTGGGAGCGCCATCAGCGTCGAGGTGGGCTGCCGCGGTGTAGTTCTTGCCCTCCTCGAGTTCAACGGTGACCGGTCCGATCGCCGGGTTGTCCGCGCTGGTGGCGTCCGAGGCGGTGATGGCGATCTCGTAGTCGCCGGCTTCAAGTTCCAGCGGACCGGCCAAGTCTCCGGGCTCGAAGTTATTGAGTGTGAGGTTGCCGTCCACCCAGACGTCCACGGTCAGGCCGGGCACACCGTGCAGGACCGAGAGCTTGGCCGGGTCATCGCCGTGGTGGTGCCAGCCGCCGGCCTGGGCTGGAGCAGCGAAGGCCAGTGCGGCGGCGAGCGACAGTGCTCCGGCGGCGTAGGTTGTTTTGCGCATTTCAAACTCCTCATAGGGACGCCCGGGGGACGGGCTGTGCTTGTGCTGACACCTGTACTACCGGCGGAGCGCCCCTTGTGGATGCACGTCATGAATTCTTTTTTGGCGGGAGTTTGTTGGCTCGCCAACCAGAAGATCACGCCGTCGTTTATGACAGGTATTTCAGCAGCAGGTCTGTGGTCTGGCGGCTGCATCGCGTGATCCGGGGGAGATGGTCCGCCGCAAGCCGGGGCAGCAGCCTCTCCGGTTCAGCGTGGCGGGTGTCGAGCCGGATGGAACGCTCCAACCCCGCCGCAAGCTCCGCCAGGCGTTCGGCCCCGACCATCTGGCTGGAGGTCTTGAGGCTGAGCACAGCATCCAGGGCGCCGCTCAGATCCCCGGTAGTCAGGGCAAGCCGGAGTTTCTGGAGCCGGGTTGGCAGGAGAGTGATGAAGTTGTGGATGAACACCTTCCACACTCCGCCATCGTCATCGAGCCCCTCCCGCAGTCTGTCCAAAACCGCGGGGTCCAGCAGTGGCAAGGCATTGCCGCCCATAATCCATCCCGAGAATCGTTTTCACCGTCAACGTCCCCCAGGACTTTTTATTGACGATACGAGGCAGGGCGGGTGAGCGCACGAGTAGCCGGTACTCGAATTTCCCGCAGCCGCGCGTCCAGCTCATTGCACAGCCGGAGGCGTGGCTGCCGGGCTTTGGCCGGCGTCCCGGCACAGTGCCGGGACGGGACAGCGGACATACCGGGCTGACAGTTACCGGAGCGGGTCGAAGGGGCGGATCGCCTCAGGGATGTGGCCGGTGGCGATCTGCTCGGCCAGCAGTTTGCCGGTGGCCGGACCAAGCACGATGCCCCACATTCCGTGACCGCCGGCAACGTAAACACCGGGGGAACGGGTGGCGCCGACAACCGGCAGCCCGTCGGGTGTGACGGGGCGAGCGCCCACCCAAATGTCCTCCAGGTTCTCCAGGTCCATGTTGGTGAACAGCGGCCGTACCGAAGCCAGGATGGCATCGATGCGTCCCGTCTGCAGCGGCTCGTCCGGGCCGCGGAACTCCATGGTCCCGGCAATCCGAAGCCGCCCCTGATATGGCGTGCACGCTACGCGGCGGGCCGGGAAATAAATGGGGAACTCGGCGGGCTGGTCGGTCGCGACGCTGAAGGAATAGCCACGTCCGGCCTGGATCCGGGTCTTCACTCCGAGCGGTTTGGCCAGCGCCGGAAGCCAGGCACCGGTGGCCAGCACCACGACGTCGGCGTTAACCGGTTCCTGTCCGTAACTCTCGACGGAAATCCCGTTCGGTCCGTGACGCAGTGATCGTACGTCCATCCCGCTCAGGATCTTTCCGCCCCGGGCCTGCACGGCATCTGCCAGCGCCTGAACGAATGGCCCGGGTTCGATGAAGCGCTGTTCGTCCATCTCGTAGACCGTTGAGACGCCGGCCGAGAGCTGGGGCACCTTGACTTGCGGGTTGTCCAGCCGTGTAAGGGGTACCCTCTGGCCGGCTTTCTCCACCTGCTGGATCTCGTGGATGAACGGCCCGCTTTCTTTTTCTCCCTCGAATCCGATGATGAAGGGTCCCTTGCGGGTCCATGCGTCCACGCCGCTGGAAGTCAGTTCATCGAACGCGTCCAGGGCCATCCGGTCGATCGGCGTCAGGGCTGCCATGGCCTTCCTCCAGGCCTTAGCAGTGGCATGGAGGCCGAAACGGGCCAGGAATGCCCACAGCTTCGGATCCAGTCGGGCCGGGATGTGCAGCGGGGCAGTGGCATCGAGCAGCGCCTTCGGGGCATAGGACCACAGTGTCGGATCCGCGAGCGGCATGGCCATGCCCGGCGTGAGCCAGCCGGCGTTTCCCCACGAAGCGCCGGCGCCGACGCCCGAGCGATCCAGGACTGTCACCTCGATGCCGCGTTCCTGCAGATGCCAGGCCGTAGCCAGGCCAACCATTCCAGCACCGACAACGAC
This sequence comes from Pseudarthrobacter sp. BIM B-2242, assembly GCF_014764445.1. Taxonomy (NCBI): domain Bacteria; kingdom Bacillati; phylum Actinomycetota; class Actinomycetes; order Micrococcales; family Micrococcaceae; genus Pseudarthrobacter; species Pseudarthrobacter sp. BIM B-2242. The sequence continues at coordinate 2,908,388 of NZ_CP061721.1, read as the reverse complement.
GGCGGTGCGCGGCGACTGTGCGCGTGAATACATTCGACTCTCCCTCACCATGACTTATGCCACCTGGCATTGGCACCAGTGTGAAGAATAATAAAAAGAAGCTCAATTGATTCGGCGATGATTCTAAGGAATGCTTGCTTTATGCCAATTGATTCAAATACTGGCGGAGTTTTGACTCGTGG